>JBGSOV010000022.1:0-2102 GCA_041738935.1 Candidatus Altimarinota bacterium
TTCGGGTCAACAAATAGTCATTTGGCCTTGTATTTATTATCTGCAAATATATTGACATATATATTATTGGATTGTATTTTGTAAACATGGATATCATTGGATGAGCTGGATGCACTCTATCTGTGTGACGGAGAAGGAAAAGCCAGAGTTAAACCAAGATACGAAAAAATCAGAAAATTTGTGCGATATGGGGGTCTGTAATGCCAATATTCGAGTATAGTTGCACGAAATGCGGTTGTAGATTTGAGAAACTCCATAAGACTACGACTGAACTCCAGCCAATCTGCCCGGACTGTGGTTCAGGTGAAACCAGAAAAGAGCTATCTGCTCTTTCTTCGGGTGGTTCTTCCGCATCCGGAGCCGGTTGTTACTCCGGCGGTTGAAGGATGCCGGCCTGACACCGGTTCGGTGCCATCTATTACATAGAAGTGCAGCCAAGACCAATGCAGATGCAAATTTTGCACGAAATATGAATTAGTTTATTGTGGTAAAACTGTTTTTCATTTATAAATAAGCTAGTTATAAAGTTGGCACACCATCTGCTCTTATACGGTCAGATTGACTATCTCACCACAAGAAGGAGCAGAACCATGAAAACACGTATCATCACAGCAGTAGCAGTAGCAGGACTTCTGGCAGCAGTGGCAACGAGTGACGTATTCGCAGCGGGGCGTGGCAACGGCGGCAGAGGGCAGAGCGCCTCCGCCCAGACAGCAGCCGGAACTACAGCAACACGTCCGGCCGGTTCACAGCGCCGTGACGGCACGTTTCTCACTACCGGGGTAACGGCCAACGGTTCGACCACACGCCAGGGTCAAGGTACCGGCTTGATGGACGGTACATGTCTGACCACACCGACCGTCCCGACCGCCCCGGCCGCAGTCACTACTCCGTAGCCGTACCACCACCATTCCCGGTCAGGCTTTACACTCCTGGCCGGGACTTTCATTACCCGATGAACGAGGGATGCCGCTATGAAACGAGCCATTTTTATCCTTATTACCGTTGCCATTATTAGTGTCGGTAGCAAAGAAGCCCGTGCTTTCTGGGGTGATGATGCGCGTCAGAGTCCCAGTGGGCTCGATGTTGCCGCCGGGTATGATGTAAATACCGTTACTATCATACGCGGAACGGTCATTACACCTCCAGCCAAAGCAGATAAGAATCAACATACCCAGATGACCATTGCGACAGGGCAAGGTGTTACAACGGTACTGCTTGGTCCCTGGTCTTACTGGGAACAACAAGGTTTTACCGTAAGCCGCGATCAGGAAATCAGTATAACCGGTTCCCGGGCCCAGGGGAAAGATGGTTCGACCTATCTCTTTGCCCAGAAATTGGAAAATATAACGGTCGGCAGGTCACTGACACTCCGCTCTGATGCAGGTGTGCCAAACTGGTCACGGAGCCGTGGCGGCGGTGTGGGCCAAAACAGCAATCGTGGTGCCGGCGGTGGTGCCGGATATCGTGGCGGCGCTATGAGAGGTGGTGGTAGATGATTAATTTTCCCATGCTATCTGCTGTTGTCGTATTTGTGTCCATTTCGATCTGTGCGGGTGCTTCCTGGGGCATTGAGCTTACGGAAAAGCAGCCAACTGCATCTCTCAGCATCGGTGGCGAATTAAGCTCGGGAAGTTACAATACCGCGACTACCACCCAAAGTTTCTTTATGCCGCTGATTGCCAGCTGGTATCCGACCGAGCGGCTCGATGCGAGTGTGGAATTGCCGCTTCTTTATCAAAGCAGTTCCGGGATAACGACAACTATTTATCAAACTCCGACAGCCATGACCAGTTCCCAGAGTGTCGCCCGTCGAGGCGGAGCTGGCGGAACTGGTGGAACTGGTGGAATCGCCGGAACCTCAGGAACCTCAGGAACCTCTGGAACAGGCGGAGCTGACAGTTCTTCGGTCTCGGGGCTTGGTGACATTATTCTGCGGGCCGGCTATGTCCTTTCTTTTGAGAGTGACACCCTGCCGCAGGTCAGAACGTCCCTGTTTGTCAAAACTCCGACCGCGTCAGTGTCCGACGGGCTTGGCACGGGAGAATTCGACGTCGGCGGGGGGGGGGGCTTTCCAAATGGTTTGGTGATATGCATCTGGC
>JBGSOV010000002.1:0-214914 GCA_041738935.1 Candidatus Altimarinota bacterium
AAGCAGAAGAAGGAAAACATCATAATGCCGCTCTTACGGCTGTGGCCCGAAAAATGCTTCAGGTCATCTACGCGGTCTTGAGAAAAAATGAACCCTTTCTTGCAAAAAAATGCTTGACCGAATGATAGGAGGTATTGCTTCTCCCGCCACGGCGGGATCGCAATGACGAAGTATTAGATTCCTCCTCTCCCGACTGCTCGGGAGAGACACCTCATTTCACTTCGCTGCATTCCCCTAAATATACCTCTTCTTACGATTCAGCTTGAATCTTGGCAGCAAAATCGATGATGCTCATCGTCACCTGCGCTTGCTCACCATATTTACGCACGGTTACCGTCTTGCCTTCTACTTCTTTGTCGCCGACCACAAGCAGATATGGAATCTTCTGCATCTGACCTTCGCGAATTCGTTTGCCGAGGGTTTCGTCCGGCGCACTCAGTTGTACTCGCACTCCGGCTTGTTTCAGTTCTTTGTAAACAGACTCCGCATATTCGGATTGCGCCTCCGACACCGGCAAGATTGCAGTCTGGATTGGCGCCAGCCAAAACGGAAATGCGCCGGCATAGTGCTCGATCAAAAAGCCGATCATGCGTTCGTGCGTGCTGAGCGGCGCGCGATGAATACAGATTGGAGTTTTTTCTTGTCCGTCTTGATCGACATAGGTCAGGTCAAAGCGCTTTGGCACAGCAAAATCCAATTGATTCGTTGCCAAAGTAAATTCCCGTCCGATCGCCGACCAAATCTGTACGTCAATCTTGGGACCATAAAAAGCAGCTTCGTCTTCTGCTTCGACAAATGGCACTTTCATATCCTGCAACGCTTTGCGCACTTGGTCTTCGGTTTTGATCCAGAGTTCCGGCTCATTGACATATTTCTTCCCGAGTCCTTCTTTGGCGTGTTTGGAAAGCCGCATTTGGTATTTTTCGATACCGAAGATTTTAAAATATTCCAAATACATCTCGATCACTTTTTGAAATTCTGGTTCAAATTGCTGTTCACTGCAATAAATGTGCGCATCATTCATACAGAGTGATCGCACGCGCATCAGACCGAACAACGTGCCAGAATCTTCATAACGATAACAATGACCGTATTCAGCTAGGCGAATCGGTAGATCACGATAGCTTTTGGGCGTGGCGGCGTAGATTTTGTGGTGATGCGGGCAATTCATCGCCTTCAGATAGTATTTTTCGTTATCAAGCTCCATCGGCGGAAACATGCTCTCCGCGTAATATGGCAAATGACCAGAACGCAGATAGAGCGCTTCTTTGGCAATGTGTGGAGAGCGCACGCGCTGGTAATCATATTTTGCTTCCATGCGTTTGGCGAGATTCTCGAGTTCTTCCACTAAAATCGCACCTTTTGGCAGCCAGAGCGGCAACCCGGGACCGACTTCTTCATCAAAAGCAAAAAGTTCGAGTTCTTTCCCGAGTTTGCGGTGATCGCGTTTTTTCGCTTCCTCGAGCATCGCTTCGTGCTGGCGCATTTCCTTGTCACTCGCAAAACAGAGTCCGTAGATGCGTGTCATCTGGTCGCGGTTGGCATCTCCTTGCCAATATGCGCCAGCAAAGTGTGTCAATTTGAAAGCCCCAACTTGTCCGGTGTGCTCGACATGCGGGCCTTCGCAGAGATCAACAAAGACCTCGCCGTTTTTGTAAAACGATACTTTGGTCGTTCCGTCATTTTTCTCGAATTTTTCGACGAGCTCGACTTTAAAATCTTGTCCAATTGTTTTCAAAAACTGCTTCGCTGTGCTCGTCGGTTCCTCGTAATATTCAAACGGAATCTGCTGCTTGGCGATAGCAGTCATCTTTTCTTGCAGAATCGGCAAATCTTCGGGGATCAGCGGACGTGGCAACAAGAAATCGTAATAAAATCCATAATCAGTCGCTGGTCCAGTACCAAGTTTGGCTTCGGGAAACATTTGCAAAACCGCGGCTGCAAGAATGTGCGTTGCCGAATGCCGGCGAGTAGAAACAGGGAGTTGAGACATAAGAGATTCAATAAAAATATTTTTACAAACGTCAAACAAACACTAAGATACAAGACAAATTTGCATCTGTAAAGCGTATGATGCCTTACGCGGAGCGAGAATTATGGCAAACAACAAATTATTTCTTTGCTTCTTTTTCGAGCAAGAAAAAATGTTGTGCAACCGCAAAAAGCGCATAGCTGATAAACATGATTGCAGTGCCGCTTATTACCGGTGGATTTTCGAGAAAATTGTTTGTCGTCGGCAAAAAGCGAATCACCAAATACAGTCCCATCACAAAGCTTAGGATGGCGCAGGTCAGAATGATATTTTTCATAAGAAAAAATAAAAGAAGGAATATCTCGAGTATATCACCTTCTTATTTTGTTACGAAATTCTAATCAGTTTTTTATGAAGAATGACGTTCGTCTTTGACTTTGACTTCTTCAAATGACACGTGCTTGCGATTTTTTGGGTCGTAGGTTTTGTCAGCCACTTTCGCTTTTTCGACATTGCGGTGATTGCAATGATATTTGTGCTTGATGATTTGTCCATCAGGACCGTAGATGACAACAACTTTTTTCTTCTTTCCACGAGGCATATTTTTAAAAACACGTAGCGGCATTATCCGTGAGTTCGCTTGCTTCTGTCAACAAGAAATGCCAGACGAAAAAAACAGCGTGCAAGAAATAGGATTCAATAACGCGCACAAAAAACAGAATGCAAATTTTATGATTCAGACTTCAGAATGATTTGATTCCCTTGGACAATCTGCTCGACAACCGCATCGACATCCTCCATGTTTTCGATACTCGTCATCTGTCCGCGCAGTTCGCGCGCGCCGGCAAAACCACGTGTAAAACTGAGCAAGTGCTTGCGGAATTCGAGCATGGCGCGGTGCTGACCTTTAGTTTTAATAAGGAGTTCCGCATGTTTGCGGATGATGATACCCTTTTCTTCTGCTGTTGGCGGTGAGTATTTTTCTCCACACAAAGCCGCATACACTTCGTGCATGATCCACGGGTTGCCAAAACTCCCCCGTCCGATCATCACTCCATTCAGATTGCCGATTTTCTCCACTGCATCTGCGCCACTGCGAATATCGCCATTGCCAAGGATCACCGCGTTTGGATACGCTTTTTTGAGATCATAGATCGGTTGCCAATCGGCAAAACCGGTGTATTGCTGCTTTACTGTTCTGCCGTGGATGGTGATCATGTCCGAGCCGGCGGCGAGTAGGTCGCCGATAAAACCGATCAAGGTTTCTGGGCTTTCCCAACCGAGGCGCGTTTTGGTACTGACCGGAATTGAAACCGCTTTTTTGACCGCGGCGACGATTTTTGCCGCCAAGCACGGATTACGAATCAAATCGCTGCCATGACCGCTGCCGACGACTTTTTTTGCCGGACAACCATAATTGATGTCGATGCCATCCACGCCAAAATCTTCGAGAAACTTCGCCGCTTCCGCGAATGCTTCCGGATTCTTCCCGAACATCTGTACGATATATGGTCTTTCGACCGCTGGATCGAATTGCACGATCGGCGTCATTTTTTTCGGTGCGCGACTGAGTCCGTCTGCGGAGACGAATTCGCAAAAGACGACACAACGCGGCTCGACGATCTTCGCCACCTGGCGATAGGCAGAATCGGTGTAGCCGTCCATCGGCGAGAGCGCAACGATTGGTCCTTGTGCCGCCAGATTTTGCCAAGAGAATTTTGGAGTCATAAATAAATCATCCGCGAGTCGGGAGTCTACCCAAACCGCGGATGATTTGCCAAGGGGCTAATTTTTGTTGCAATTATAAAATGACGATAATATTTGCTTACGCCGCTTCGCGCTCAAATGCAGGAAGTGGTTGTTTACGAAGCGTAGTCCCAATCCTGTCTCGTATTACTCGCAAAGCCTCATCTTCGGTAACATCAGCAGGAGCACCAAGTTGATTAAATCTCCATCCTTCATCATTAATAGTTGGTCTATCAGTTGGTGCTTGATCAGTTTCTTGCATAGGCATAATTTTTTAAAAAAGAAAAAAGTGCGTGTATCATTGTGTAATATATATTTTCTGTCAAAGCGATTTTGGCAAAACGGACAAATTATCTGTCCAAAAAAAGTGAGGATGCGTTTTGATCAAGCGGAATGAGGCATACCATAATATTTGACAATCAAATCTTGGCGGCAGTTGGATTTTGATGATTATGATTTGTAAGTAAAAGTGCAATTTTTGATGATTCCTAGGAGCATTTCTTGCACAAAAGATTCAACTGTACGATGACTAGATAGGACAAGATTTGGCTCTTCTCCAGGATAAAAGGCGTATCGATTCAAAATTTTTTCTTCTCCAAAATCATCTTTCAGACTAGTTCTTACAAAAAGGATGATCTCTTTATTGTTCCTTATCCATGAAACTTCCCGAAGAACTGTCCATTTTTCCCAACCTCTCTGATCTATGGCTGACTCGACTCGAAATAAACAACTTACACTAGGATATTGTTTTCCATCAATATTTAATGGTTGCAGTCCTTGGAGGGTTTTATTGAGAAGTGGCTCGAGAGAATCAGGTAGGACGGTAATATGCCCGACTGTTTCATTCTCTGTTACTGTGATAGCCGAAGAATCTTTTGGTTCTGAACAAGTGGTACATCCGAGTGCACCCAACGCAACCACTGATGTTACAAGTTTATTCATCTTTAAAATCAAGATATTTATTGTAGACAAATTATTCGGTATGTCAAATTGCCTTTTTTGTGTTTTTTGTCGCATACTGCATCGGCGTGATTTTTTTCCGATGAG
Source organism: Candidatus Altimarinota bacterium (assembly GCA_041738935.1). GTDB lineage: Bacteria > Patescibacteriota > Gracilibacteria > CAIRYL01 > JBGSOV01. Next base: position 4,766 of record JBGSOV010000002.1, read on the forward strand.
ATGACCGACAAACGTTACGACCACCGCAGTATCGAACAAAAGTGGCAGGAATACTGGCTGAAGCACAAGACTTTTTCTGTGCAGAATCCGGAATCGCAAACCCCCTCCAACTCCCCCTTGTCAGGGGGAGAGAAAAAAAAGCCGAAATATTATGTGCTCGATATGTTTCCGTATCCGAGCGGCGCAGGGCTGCATGTCGGGCATCCCGAAGGCTACACCGCCACCGATATTATCTCGCGCTACAAACGCATGCGCGGCTACAATGTGCTGCATCCGATGGGCTGGGACGCCTTTGGGCTGCCGGCGGAGAACTATGCCATCAAAACCGGACAGCATCCGGAAAAGACCACACAAGACAATATCGCCACCTTTAAGCGCCAGATCCAGTCGCTTGGCTTTAGCTATGATTGGGGACGCGAATTTTCCACCACCGATTCGGAGTATTACAAACACACGCAGTGGATTTTTTTGCAGATGTTTAAGCGTGGTCTGCTCTACGAAAAGAAAATGCCGATGAACTGGTGCCCCAAGTGCCGCATTGTCGCAGCAAATGAGGAGGTAGAAAACGGCTGCCACGAGCGCTGCGGCAGCGAAGTCGAAAAGCGCGACCTGACACAATGGATGTTCCGCATCACCGATTACGCAGAACGACTCTTGCAAGATCTGGACGAACTGACCGAATGGCCGGAAAAGATCATCGCCATGCAAAAGAACTGGATCGGCAAGAGTGAAGGCATCGAGATCGAGTATCCGATTCTCTTTGAGGAAGCGCCAGACGATGAATTTGTCGATCCGAACATCAGAGGCACAAACCTTCCTTATGATCCCGCATTAAAAGAAAAGGCGAGAGAATTACGGAATAATCTTACCGCTCCCGAAAGAAAATTGTGGTTTGAGGTGCTAAAAAATAAGTTTTTTGAACAGTTAAAATTTTTACGCCAAAAACCGATCGATACGTTTATTGTAGATTTTTATTGTCCCGAGCTCATGCTCGTCGTCGAGATCGATGGCGATTCACATTCGGAGCAGGAGGAATATGATGCGAAGCGTACCGAAAAATTGGAATCATACGGTATCAAAGTCGTTCGCTATACAAATGCGGAGGTTATGCAGAATCTTGCGGGGGTATATGATGATTTATTTAGTGTTGTTGAAAAGCGCAAGAAGAGTATAGGAATGACACAAAACCCCCCAACCCCCCTTAACAGGGGGGCAGAAGCACAACCTCTTAGAACCAGAGAGGTGGCGTGCGATTCAAGTCCCCTTGTTAAAGGGGATTTAGGGGATTCTTCTTCCAAGAGTATCATTTGCTACACCACTCGTCCCGACACTAATTTCGGTGCGACTTTTGTGGTGCTTGCTCCCGAGCACGAATTCCTCAAACAGTATTTGGATCGACTTCCGAATAAAACCGAAGTCGAAAAATATATCAAAGATTCGGTAAGCAGGTCAGATATCGACCGCATGGCGGAGGGTAAAAAGAAGACCGGTGTTTTTACCGGCTTGTATGTAATCAATCGTCTGAATGACAAAAAACTTCCGCTGTATGTGGGAGATTTTGTGCTGGCAAATGTCGGTACCGGCGCGGTGGTCGGCGTACCAGGACATGATTTGCGTGACTTCGAATTTGCACAGATGATGGGCATCGATGTCATTCGCGTGGTAGTGGGTAAGGATGGCGACATATCTCCGATCACTCGGGCAGAGCAAGTGCAGGAAGAAGCCGGAACAATGATAAATAGCGAATTCCTCGACGGACTTCCGATTATGACGGCAAAGGAAAAGATCATGGATTACCTTGTGGAGCAAGGGCAGGGCGAGAAAAAAGTGAATTACAAACTCCGCGATTGGATCTTTACGCGCCAGCGTTACTGGGGCGAGCCGATTCCCCTTGTCAAAGATGAGGAGGGGAATATTTATCCGCTCGATGAATCCGAGTTGCCGGTCAAATTGCCGGAAGCAAATACCTTTCTCCCGACCGAAGACGGGCAAAGTCCGCTTGCCAAAATCCCCGATTGGGTCGAGGTGCGCGGCGATGTTTCGCCCAGCGGCAGCGTCAAACTTTCTTCAAGCGGACAGAAAAAATTCTTTCGTGAAACAAGCACCATGCCCAACTGGGCGGGAAGCAACTGGTATTGGCTGCGCTTTATGGACGCGAAAAATGAGAGCGAACCGTGGTCAAAAACGGCGGAAAACTATTGGGGACCAGTCGACTTGTATGTCGGCGGTGCGGAACACGCAGTCTTGCATCTCCTCTACTCGCGCTTTTGGCACAAGGTCTTTTATGATATGGGGCTCGTGCATACCAAAGAACCCTTCAAAAAATTAATGAATCAAGGACTGATTCTTGCCGAAGACGGACAAAAAATGAGCAAAAGTCTTGGCAATGTGGTGAATCCCGATGAAATCGTCGAGCGCTACGGCGCCGACACTTTGCGCATGTACGAGATGTTTATGGGACCGTTTGAGCAGTCCAAAGCATGGAGCACTGGCAGCGTCGAAGGCACCTACAAATTTCTCCAACGCATCTGGCGCTTGTTCCAAGAAAAAGAAATTGCGAGCGATGTCTGCCCGGGCAAAGATTTTCAAAAACTCGTACACAAAACCATCAAAAAAGTCACACATGACATCGAAGAATTCAAGTTCAACACCGCGATCTCGCAGATGATGATCCTCGTCAATGCCATGCAAAAATTGGAATTTCTACCTGTTAATGGCGCGACGAAATTCGTCAAAATCCTCGCGCCTTTCGCACCGCATCTGGCTGAAGAATTATGGCAATCGGTACTTAGAAAAACTGAATCGATTTCCAAAGCCGATTGGCCGGAGTGGGACGAAGCGCTCACACAAGATGACGAGATTGACCTCGCCGTGCAAGTCAATGGCAAACTCCGCGCGACAATTTCGGTTCCTGTCGATATTGCCAAAGCCGATGCGTTTGCGCAGGCAAAGCAACAAGAAAATGTGCAAAAGTTTTTGGAAGCAAAAGAAATCATCAAAGAGATCTATGTGCCCGGAAAAATTGTAAATTTTGTGGTGAGATAAGGCTTTTTGCTGCCGAACGCAACAAGTGAGTTTTTGTCTTGCTGATTTTCTAAAAAATTGGAATTCTCCCCAAGAGCCAACTTTGGGCTTTTTGAACATACTTTTTCTTTTTTATTTCTTTATGGCAAATCTCCTCTGGATAGTAGCGATCATCTTTCTCCTTGGCTGGGCGATTGATTTTTTTGTGTTTCAGACACTTGGTTCGCTCATTCATATTTTCTTGGTAGTGGGCTTGATTTTTCTGGGCATCAAGCTCTTTGGCGGCAAGAAAAAATCTTAATCAGTCGCAGAGTAGGTCGTACTAACGATTATGCGCAAAAAGTTGCTTTTATTAAACTTGCTGGATAATAAGCCACGCGATGCCAAAGAGAATCGCCGACAGAGCAATGAACAATTGCCAGCGTTTTTTATTGGTTGCAAGGCGAAGGAGCGAAACGATAATTGCCACAGGAACAGAAATATACAGGAGAAAAATCAGATTGAACACGATTCCAACAGGAGAAAAATCAGTGAACAATCCTGGATTAAAGCGCGCAAAATGGAAAAAATTGGCGAGGTAAAAGAGGGGCACAGTAAGCAATCCGAAAAGTTCTTTTATATTTGATGATGTCGAAGCGCCAAACTGCGCACCAATTACTACAGTTATTTCTAGTAATACAAAAACTCCGATAACGAGAAGTAAATATTTTTTCCAAAATTGTACGCGTGGACTCTTGTCTTTGTTCATTTACATCTTAAAAAATGTTTCTCGCTGCAATTGTAGCAAGTTTTTTGCTGAGACGTCTTTCTTTTTTTTCATTTTTGCGGCAAAATCGGTTGTGATTTTTCGATTTCGTTCTCATGCAAAACGCAACTGATTGGATCTGGATGGATGGCAAATTTGTTGCTTGGAAAGACGCTACTGTTCATGTTATCAGCCATGCGTTTCATTATGGGTCAGCAGTTTTTGAGGGAACACGTTTTTACGAAACGCCAAAAGGCACAGCGATTTTCCGTTTGCCGGAACACACCAAGCGGCTCTTTTATTCTGCCTCGACACTCAATCTCCCGATTGCTTTTACCGAATCAGAAATCAACGAAGCGACCAAAGAAACTGTCCACAAAAACGAAATCAGCAGCGGTTATATTCGTCCACTCGCTTTTTTTGGCGAAGGTAAAATGGGGCTCCGTCCCGAAGGTGCAACGCCGCACATTATTATTGCCTGTTGGCCATGGGGAAAATATTTGGCGGAAGGCGCAATTCGCCTCAAGATTTCCAAATTTATCCGAATCCATCCGCAAAGTTTGGTGACTGATGCCAAAGTAAGCGGGCATTATGTCAATTCGATTCTCGCGGTGCAAGAAGTTGTACCGCAAGGCTATGACGAAGCATTGCTTCTCGACTACGAAGGTAATCTTGCCGAAGGTCCGGGCGAAAACCTTTTCCTTGTCAAAGACGGCAAACTCCATACGCCAGAACTCGGCACAATTCTTGCCGGCATCACTCGTGCGAGCGTGATTCAAATTGCTGCTGATCTTGGCATCGAAACGATTGAGCGCAAAATTCGCCCCGAAGAATTATTTTTGGCGGATGAAGCGTTTTATACCGGCACTGCTGCCGAAGTTTCGCCCATCGGCGAAGTCGACGACCGCAAAATTGGTGATGGAAACGAAGGCAAAATTACCAAACTCCTCCGCGAAACCTACTTTGACGCCGTGCATGGCAAAAACGACAAATACGCAGAGTGGCTCACTCTCGTTGCTTAGATTTTTTTATTCACACAAACTCTTTGGAGCCCCATATGTGTGTTTTTTGACGCTTATTTTTTAAACACCCAGTGTAACAAGGTATTAATAATCCCGAGTGTAATACCAAGAATGACATAACTCAAAAAGCCTCCTGTTACGAGCACTTGAACATTGGTAAACGCCAAGACTGTATCGAATAAAAATGTAACAAGCCACAATACCAAAGCATTGATTACTACCAAAAAGAGGCCGAATGTCAGAATAATCAGCGGTAACGAAAACACTTTGAGAAGCGGTTTGATAAAAGCATTTACAAAGCCAACAATCAGTCCAACAAGGACAAACCCCAGCCACGTTGGGTCAGACAAAATATCAAACTTGGTCGGGAACAGTGCGGAAACTGCCCAAACGGCAAGTCCATTGATGATGATCGCGAGCAAAATAACTTGAAATAATTTTCGCATCGGATTTTTACAAAGAGAATGACAAATGGCAGTTTGTGTTTTTTTTGCAAAAAAGTCAAAATCTCTTGCCATTCTTCAAAATGTGTGGAATGATGTTCCGGCTCCACATCTTTATGTAATCTCCATGAAACAAGGTATTCATCCAAAGGCTCATACCGCGCAAATTGTCTGCAATTGCGGCGCCACCTATGCAATCGGCAATACAACTCTCCCTACAATTCGTGTGGAAATCTGCGGTGCCTGTCATCCGCTTTATACCGGTAAGCAAAAATTTGTCGACACAGCTGGACGCGTTGACAAGTTTTTACAAAGACAAAAGGCTGCTGGTACTGAAGTATAAGGTATTTTTATTGTGTAGAGAGAGAAGCTAATTTTTGTATACCTGATTTTTGAGAACCGAAATCATAAAACTACGCTGTAGAAAAAAGAAGGAAGTCTGCACAATATTTTCTTGCTTTTTTTGTACCGGCAGCGAAAAATAATCATTGCCTCATTTTTTCCAGAAATTATCATGATCAAAAGAATCTTCCTTTTCCTCGCCGCTAACATTGCCATTATTGCCGTCATCTCGGTGATTTTTGCGGTTTTTGATATCAAACCTTACTTGACGCCGTACGGCCTCGATTATGAAAGTCTGCTCATTTATTCCGCGATCATCGGTTTTGTTGGCTCGTTTGTGTCGCTTTTTATGTCGAAGTGGCTCGCGAAAACGGCATACAGAGTACAGATAATCCATCCTCCCGTCGGCGGCAGCGAACTTTTTGTTTACGATACGATTAAGCGTTTGTCCGAACAGATTGCTATTACCATGCCCGAAGTCGGTGTTTACCATTCGCCAGAAGCCAATGCCTTTGCCACTGGTTGGAACAAAAATAAAGCGCTTGTTGCCGTCTCATCGGGACTGATTGAGCGCATGGACAAGGACGAAATCGAAGGTGTGCTTGCGCACGAAATGGCACACATCGCCAATGGAGATATGGTCACGCTCGCTTTGATTCAAGGCGTTATCAATACTTTTGTCATCTTCTTCGCACGTATTGCCGCCTATGCCGTGCAGACTTTTTTGAATCGCGGACGCGATGACAATCAGATCGGCGGTTTGGCATACTATCTCACGGCAATCGTCTTCGAGATTCTTTTTGGAATTTTAGCAAGCACGATCGTGATGTGGTTTTCGCGCTGGCGTGAGTTCCGTGCTGATGCCGGTAGTGCCAAGCTTCTTGGCAGTCCGCAAAAGATGATTGCTGCGCTCGAACGCCTCGGCGAACTCCATGACCTGCCGGTAGATAATCGCGGCAAATCGTTTCAGTCATTCAAAATCTCTGGCAATCGCTCTAAGTTTCTTGGACTATTTTCGAGTCATCCGCCGCTCAGTGAGCGCATCGCGGCACTGAAAAAATATACTAGCTGAAAAATTCTAAGACAAGGTGTACAAAAAGGAGTGCTTAGGCGCTCCTTTTTGTGTCGATAATCAGACTTGTGATGCCAATTATAAATCGAATATCTTTATTTTCCAGCCCCCTTCAATTCCTCCTGACTTCTCGGGACAGGCTCCTTATCAGGAGGAAAGAAAGAATATTTTGCATTGGGATTACCACTCCAGTGCGCCGGTGGAATATTCGCGTACCGTTCCTTCGAAAAAATTAGTTTCAATCATCGAGTTTTGCGTGATTTCATCAATCCACGGAAACGGATTCGTCGCATTAAAATGTTTTGGCAGCCCAACTTGCTTAAGCCGTGTATCGGCGACAAATTGTAGATACTGCTCCATGTTTTCCGCAGTCAGTCCTAAAATGCCTTCGCGAATACAGCTTTTGCCCCAGTCAAGTTCGTGCTCATAGGCGCCGATAACGATTTGCGTGCAGCGGTCTTTCATCTCTTCCGTCCACAACTCGGGCTGCTCTTCTTTGATGGTGTTGAAAATGTGGATAAAAAGGCGCAAATGCATGTCCTCGTCACGGTTGATAAACTGAATCATTTGCGCCGAACCAGGCATTTTCTGATTTCTTCTGAGGACATAAAAAACCAGAAACGCAGAGTAAAAATAAATGCCCTCGAGCACAATATTTGCCATGCAGCCTTCCAAAAATATCTGATCATTTTCAGTTGTACCAGTATGAAAATCTTGCTGAGAAATCTTGCTGAACGAATCAAGCACATATTTATTTTTTTCGTACAATTCGAGGTCGCTCTTGTACATGCCATAAATTTCATCTGGGTCAAAACCCAGCGCTTCAATCATGGTTGCGTAGCTATGAACGTGCAATGCTTCTTCGTAAGCCTGACGCACAATTGCCAGTTTGACTTCGGGTGAAGTAATTTGGCGTACGACATTGGTTGTCAGGTTTTCCGTTTGAATGCCATCGAGATTCGAGACAAACGCGAGTGCGCGTTTGTAGACGCGGCGTTCGTTTTCGGTCAAAAATCCGTCTTTGCGCCATTGTTCGACATCTTCGCCCATTGGGACTTCTTCGGGCATCCAGTTGTTTTTTTGCATCGTCTTAAAGACTTCTTGCGCCCACGGATGCTTAAGCGGCGAAACTTGCATCAGTCCGTCGTCTTCGCCATTGATGACACGACGCTTGTTGATGCGTGCTGACGTGGACTCGCCATTTGGGTCAAAAGTGATATTTTTTTGGGACATGAGAATGAGAGAAAGGAAAAGGTTTGTATCAGAAAGCTTTGTAATATTCTTCGATTTTTTTATCGAATTCTGTGCAATTATTGCTAGTCTCAATAACCAAACAAACTTCCAAAGGGCGCTTGGTATTGTTGTTGGTCTCCCATAATCTGTAGCCACCATTTAGGCTATCTGTAAAAGTGATTTTATCAATATATAAACAAGAATTTGTTTTAGGACTATAAAATATATATTCAAAATTTATTTTTTGCCGAATTGATAATTCATTTCTATTTTTAAGTGTTTCTTTTAATTCATTTACCATATCTTGACACATCAGATTGCTCTTAAATAAAAATTCTTTTTTCTCCAAATCAACCTCTTCCCGAATTTCTTTTTCTAAAACTGCGCTATCTATCCTTTGCTGTATTTCATCTTCGCTTTGCATTGAGCATGCGGATAACAACAGCATTACTGCTGTCATCAAAAGCGCTGAAGATTTCGTAATTGGAGTCATGAAAAAATAATTGAATCAAATTTCTACCCCCTCCAACTCCCCCTATCCAGGGGGAGAGTAATCGCACTCTTGCGATTTCTTCTTGTCTCTAACTTCTTGCATCTTGAATCTGGTCGGAAGGACCTACTGGCAGGCTTCGCAATCGGGATCAAGAATCGAGCAGAGTTTTTTACCGCTATCATCCATTTCAGCCGAGTTGACAGAAGTCGCTAGCGTTGCAGGAATTATCTCTTTGTAAGCGCTCGGGCTTTTAATGGGGGCAGTTTTTTTGACCGTTTCGGCGATTTCTGTCGTTTTGGTTACCTGACTGGCAGCGAGCGAGCGCAAATAATAAGTCGTTTTAAGTCCCGTTTTCCAGACGTTCAAATATGTTTCACTGAGTACCTTGCCACTCGTGGTTTTAAGAAAAATATTGGTCGAACACGCCTGATCAATCCATTTTTGGCGGCGTGCGGCGGCTTCGATAATATAGCGTGAATCGATTTCAAACACTTCCAAATATTTCTCCTTGAGTTTGGCAGGAATGCCGTCGACTTCGTCCAAAGAGCCGTTATTTACCTTGATGCGAGCAAGCGTGTCATCATCCCAGAGTCCTGTTGCGACGAGATCATCAATCATATATTTGTTGATGACGACAAAATTGCCGGAGAGATTTTCTTTCATGTAAATATTCTTGAAGATTGGTTCCACGCACGGAATCGAGCCGGCGATATTACTGATGGTTGCCGTTGGTGCAATTGCCATGCAGTTGCTGTTACGCATGCCGTGCTTTTTGATGCTGTCGCGCACTGGTTGCCAATCACGCTTACTGGTTTTGGGAATACTAAGCGGTACGCCACGCTCCATTTCGAGCAGCTCGAGCGTATCAATCGGCAGAAGTCCTCGATCCCATTTGCTTCCTTTATAACTACTGTAAGCACCGCGTTCGGCAGCCAATTCGGAACTAGCGAGTAGAACATAATACGAAATCGTTTCCATCGATTCGTCGGCAAAATCCAGTTGTCGTTCGCTGGCAAAATCAATATCCAATTGATAGAGGGCATCATGATATCCCATGAGGCCCAGTCCGACTGGACGATGACGCATATTACTATTTTTTGCTTCGACAGTCGGGTAAAAATTAATATCGATGACATTATCGAGCATGCGCATCGCGGTCTTGACAGTGCTGCGAATCAGCTTTTCGTCGAGCACTCTCTCTTTGACCATGTTGGCAAAATTAAGACTGCCGAGATTACAAACGGCGGTTTCGTCCGGCGAATCGTTGAGCGTGATTTCGGTGCAAAGATTACTGTTGTGCACGACACCGACGTGGTCTTGTGGTGAGCGAATATTGCACGGATCCTTAAAAGTTACCCACGGATGCCCGGTTTCATACAGCATCGTAAGCGCTTTGCGCCACAATTCCGTCGCCTTTACTTTGCGCGCACTGCGTGGCGGATGCGCTTCGTACTCTTTATACTTCGCTTCAAATTTGGCTCCGTACAACTCGTGGAGTTCGGGCACATCACTTGGCGAAAAGAGTGTCCAATCACCATTCTCCATTACGCGCTTGATAAAAAGATCCGGAATCCACAAAACATTATGAATATCATGTGTGCGACGACGTTCGTCACCAGTGTTTTTGCGGAGGTCAATAAATTCTTCCACATCCGAATGCCAGATTTCCAAATATGCTGCCATTGCGCCTTTGCGCTTGCCGCCTTGATTGACCGCAAGACAGACATCGTTGAAGATCTTGAGGAACGGGATCACGCCTTGACTCGCACCATTGGTGCCTTTGATCATGGCGCCGGTCGAGCGCACATTGGTCCAGTCGGTACCGATACCGCCAGCGAATTTAGAAAGTTGCGCAACATCACCGTAGGATTTAAAAATTCCCGTGAGCGAATCTTCGACCATATTCAGGTAGCACGAGCTCATCTGCGAATGGGTCGTTCCGGAATTGAAGAGAGTCGGTGTGCTTGAGACAAAGAGGAATTGCGAAAGGACATTATAAAATTCAATCGCGCGCTCTTCGCGCTGGTCTTCTTGTAGCGCGAGTCCCATCGCGACGCGCATCCACATCCATTGCGGGAGTTCAAAAATCTGCTGTGGATAGGTGGGAGTTTTGAGCAAATAGCGATCAGCGATTGTGCGCGCGCCAAGATATTGAAACAAGTTGTCGCGTTGATTGTCGATTGCCGAACTGAGTTTTTTGAGATCAAAGTTCTTCAGCTCAGGGTTTAAGAGTTCGTATTTGATACCGCGCTCGATATATTTGGCAAATTCGGCTTGTTCGTTATCGTCTTCGAGCACACTGTGTTTGATTTGATCCCACAATAGTCGCGCTGCAAGGTACGAATATTCGTAATGTTTTTCGATTAAAGTACGCGTAGCATTAAGAATCGCCATCGGCAACTCGCTTGCCTTCATGCCGTCATAGAGAAGTTTGACCGCTTCATGCAAAATGAGCTCCGGTGAAATGCGTGGCAAATCTTTGGCAAGATATGCAATTTTGTCTTCCCATTCTTGCGGGTCAAAAATCTGCTCTTTGCCGTCTTCATCAAGGACTTTAAACTTCTTGTGCTTTATCTTTTCTTGTACTTCTTCTTGTTTTTTGGCGCGGATTTTTTTGTGCTCTTCGCGGTACAAAATATATTCTTTCGCGATTTTTAACTGTCCGCTTTTCATCAATACAATTTCCACAATATCTTGAATTTCTTCAACCGATAGTGGTTTTTCTGGTTGAAAGTAATTTTCGTCCAAAACACGCACGACTTTTTCTGCCAAGTATTTTGGCAAGTTTGCATCGAGTTCGCCCACCGTTCCGGCTGCTTTGCCAATCGCATATTCGATCTTGCTGGCATCAAATTCGGTCAGAGCGCCATTGCGCTTTTGGATTGTGTACGAGATGAGAGGGCTGGACATAAAAAATCGAAAAAGAGAAAAAATCTATATGTTGTGTTTTTTTAGAGAGCAAATAACAAGATATTGTGTTTTGCCGGAAAACGCAAGCTTATTTTGGTATACCAAAATGGCTTACTCATAACAGATAATTGAACACCATAAAAAATCGCCTTGTGGAAGTTGCCAAAGTGTTTTCCAAGAATATTTCCTCATGTTCGTACTCCGCAAAAGCGCACATTCTGCTGAGCTTGCTGCTGTCTTTTTAAAAGCTGGTCATCGGAAAATCCGCCATATTTTTCCCAATCAGGATCGATGCAGCCTTCCCCACCACGAAAATTTTGCAAATAGAGTTTTTCACTATTGCGGACAAATTCGAGAATTGCCGCAAATTCTTCTTCGTCATGATGCCCGTTGATAAGCGTCGTGCGAAATTCGTAATCAATTCCGCTTTTGGCAATCAAATCACGCGACTTTTCGAGATTGGCAACAAGTGTTTTTTCTTCCTGATGAGAAATCCCGACAAAATTGGCATACGAATCTGGCGCAGCCTTAACATCCATCGCGACATAATCAACAAGATTTTCCGCAAGAATTTTTTCTAAAATTTTGGGATGACTGCCGTTGGTATCAAGTTTGACCTTAAAACCCATTTCTTTGATTTTACGTAAAAAGTCACGCAAACCAGCATGAATCGTCGGCTCGCCGCCGGTTACGCAAACGCCTTCGAGCAAACCTTTGCGTTGTTCGAGAAAGGCAAAAAAGTCTGCTTCATTGATAAAATGTTCTGCTTGCTCTTTGATGCATTCTGGCAACACGAGTTCGGGATTGTGACAATAATGACAACGAAAATTGCACCCTGGCAAAAAGACCGTACACGCCGTGTGCTGCGGATAATCGAGCAGCGTCAGTTTTTGCAGTCCAGCAATCTGCATTACTTAGTGAGAATTTAAAAAGATTGCAACATCAGCTTGTTCGGAAGTACGCAAAAGCTCTTTGCCCTCGTCATCTTCGATGATAAGTGTCGGCGCAACGGTGACGTCGTATTTTCCCGCCAAATCACGAAAACGACTATCGCGCTCATCAAGAGTATCGATATCAAAATGAATATTTTCTTGTAAAAATGCCTTAAAGCTAGGGCATTTTGCGCACGTCGTCGTTGTAAAGAGAGTTCCTTTCATAGAAAGCAAAAGAAATGGGGAATGTGTAAAGAGAGTGCGCGCTTTCTCTTACTTAATCAACGCAAGTGAGAGAAGTGGAAATATTCTTCTTCCCCCTGATAAGGGGAAATAAAACCAATCACCCCCTCTGTCAGGGGGAGAGTAATCTTAATTAATTGCATTCCTTAAAATGCGTGCGTGAATAATGCTCGGCTTTTTTGCCGACATTAAAATTCTGTACCGGACGATGATAGCCCATTACGCGCGTCCAGACTTCGCAGCGCGTACGCTGATCGGCAAGATTCGCTTGAGTGTTGGTGTCCTGACGGGCAGGAGAAATGGTAGATTGGGACATGGAATAACTAAAAATGAAAAATTAAATTGTGGTCAAGTTCAGGTCAATTAAAAAATCACGAAATACTATAAACTTTTCTCTTGTTTTCGATAAAAACTCCATACGCCTATCCTGCTGCTCATTATCTTCAGATCCACCAATTTTTATAGTTTCCCAAATTGCCGAGAGCTCGATTAAAAACCGCTGAAGCTCTCGGAGCTCATCTTTTTTTGATGGAAGAAATAATTCTAGCTCAAAAAGCACATAGGAGAACTCATGGATTGCAAATATAGTGATATTAATCATTTCTTCAAATTCTTTTTGGTTCTCATGCATTGCATTGTCAAGTTTTGCTTTCCATTCATTGTAATTATCATGAAAATCATCATTTGGTCCAGTGAGCTTATTTGTAGGAAGTACTGGTGGTCCATATTTTCCTGGTCTTGGCGCCCCAAAAATCTTTGAACAATAGGTGCAATAGTCTGAAAACAGTTTAGTTCTCTTTTCAAACAGGAGTCGTTTTCGCTCATTTTTTGCACTCAGATTCGTAAGCCAGTAATTTCCAACTACTCCCAAGATTGCAGTCAACAATCCAGACGTTGCGCCCGCAAGGACAAGCCAAACATCATGCGGTAAGCCGAAATAAACCTGTGCGTTTTCCATGTCAAAAAAAGAAATTACTTTGCGCTTTGCGCCGCAGCTTTCGAAACATACTGCTGACGTTTTTCGGCATCAATGTCGCTCCCTGTATATCCGATTTCGGCATCGCATTTGGGGCAAAAATCGTGTTCACCGCTCAGATAGCCGTGTTTCGGACAGATCGAAAATGTCGGGGTAATGGTGATATACGGCAGACGGAAGTTTGTGAGTGCGGTGCGGACGAGCTTTTTGCAAGCGGTTGCATCCGAAATTCGTTCGCCCATGTAGAGATGCAAAACCGTTCCGCCAGTGTAGAGCGTTTGGAGCGGATCTTGCAGCTTGAGCGCTTCAAAAGCATCATCGGTATATTCGACCGGTAATTGTGAACTGTTGGTATAATACGGCGCTTCTTTTGTGCCCGCTTGGATGATTTCTGGGTAGCGTTTTTGATCTTCTTTAGCGAAGCGATAGGTCGTGCCTTCCGCTGGTGTTGCTTCGAGATTGTAGAGATTACCGGTTTCGTTTTGATATTCGGTCAGTTTTTGACGCATAAAAACAAGAATATCTCGAGCCAGTTCGAGTCCCTCTTGGTCGGCGATATCGTGTTTGCCATCGGTAAAATTGAGAATCGCTTCGTTGAGTCCGTTAACACCAATCGTCGAAAAGTGATTATTGAGCGAACCGAGATAACGCTTGGTAAAAGGGAAGAGTCCGCGATCCATCCACTTTTGGATTTCGACGCGTTTGATCTCGAGCGAGGTCTTGGCAAGTTCCATCAAATGTCCGATGCGGTCGAGTAAGGCTTGTTTGTCGCCTTTGCAAGTATAACCGATACGTGCTGCACTGATGGTTACGACACCGATTGAACCAGTCATTTCGGCGGAACCAAACAGTCCATTTCCACGTTTTAAAAGTTCGTTCAAGTCGAGTTGCAAACGGCAGCACATCGAACGCACATGGTTTGGTTTCATGTCGCTGTTGAGGAAATTTTGGAAATACGGCATGCCGTATTTCGCGGTCATTTCAAACAAAAGTTCGGTATTTGGGTCATCCCAATTAAACTCGGGCGTAATATTGTAGGTCGGAATCGGAAAAGTAAAAACGCGTCCGCAGGCGTCGCCTGCGGTCATTACTTCGATATAGGCGCGGTTGATAATCCCCATTTCTTTTTCGAGTTCGCCAAAAGTAAAAGGAAAAAATTCATTGCCCAATTTGAGCCGTTTGTCTTGTAGATCTCCCGGAACCGTCCAGTCGAGTGTGATATTGGTAAATGGAGTTTGCGTGCCCCAACGACTCGGGACGTTGAGATTGAAGACAAAGCTCTGGATATTCTGGTGGACATATTTGTAGGTCTTGTCATCGATAAACGCCAAGCGTGCTTCTTCACTCGGAAAAGTAACCTGCGCCTCGGCAAGTTCTGCTTCGATTTCCATGGAGTATTTTTTAACAAATGGCGCCATGTACGTGTCAAAGCTTGAAAAAGCTTGCGCCCCTGCCCATTCGTTTTGCAGGGTTCCTAAAAAATTAACCATCTGCGAAACGGCACTTGAAAGATTTTTTGGTGGTGCAGATTCGGTTTTGCCAGGCACGCCATTAAAACCTTCTTCGAGCAGCGTTCGTAGCGACCAACCGGCACAATAGCCAGAAAACATATCGAGGTCATGAATATGATAATCGGCATTGCGGTGAGCATCACCGACATTGCGCGGATAAATATGACTGAGCCAATAGTTGGCGGTGACTTTGCCGGCAGTGTTGAGGATCATGCCGCCGAGCGAATATCCCTGATTGCTGTTTGCGTTGACGCGCCAGTCGAGCTGTCGCAGATATTCGTCCATTGTTTTTTCGACCTCGACCACCACTTTTTTATCTTCACGAATTTCGCTGCGGCGCTCACGATACAAAATATACGCCTTCGCGGTTTGAGCATGTCCTTCTTCGATCAAGACTTTTTCAACCGCATCTTGCACTTCTTCTACCGACGGAATTGCATCTTTAAATTTTATCTCGAGTACGACCACCACTTTTTGCATTAGCTTTTCAGCGAGCTCTTCATTGTGTCCGCCAACTGATTTGGCAGCAGCGAATATTGCCTTTTCAACTTTCTCTGGCGAAAAATCAACAATCGCACCATTACGTTTTTGGATTTTGTGAATTGCCATGAGAACTGGAGAAAAAAAGAAAAAGTCTGGGACGCCGAAAAATCAAAGTACACAATATATTGTGGTAGAATCGAGCGCATGTATCAATATATTGTGTTTGATGAGCGATTGCAATCTTAATTTCTCGATGATGATTGGCTTAGGTGTGGGCGATACTCCTTCACCATAAAAAAATGCCTTGTGGAAATGGCAAATATGTTTTGTTTTAGCGAAGCGTGAGGGTTACCGAAGATATTTTTGGTAGAGACGAGACAGGGAACAGATATCAACAAACAAAAAAATAGGGTGCAAATATTCCGCGCCCCACAATCCTTTGCCGGAATGGGCGTTCCCGAATAGTCGGGACACCCGTTCCATATTGTTTGGAAATACGGAAGAATCGATACTACCAACCTGTTAAATGGTTGTTATTTATAGTATTTGCAAACCAAACGTTGCGAAGCGGGTGGTCTCCGACACACCCGCTCCGGCGATAAGAATCCAGACCTAATCATCCTTGTCCCACTTGGCAAAATTTTTAAGAGCACTTCCAGCAATTAATCTTGCCTTTTCTTCTACAGACATAGAACCCTTTTCGTCAGCTTCATCAATTACTGCATTTGCCGTTCTATTCGCCTTATCTCGGGTATTATCAATTATAAGAGCACCATTTAGCCATAGCCTAGCAAACGGATGTCCAATTATTCCCTCCGTTTTTAAAGTATCTCCGACTTGTGGTTGAGAGTTAAAATAACCCTTACTGAGGAAAGTAGTCCATAACGGTCCAACGACACACCATTGGTCACCTGAGTCAGTGACTTTTTTAATTTCAAATTCTCGGTAATTTTTTGCTTCAGACATTATTTAGGGAGTCAAATATCATGAATACTTTAAATTATATAACATATTTTGTCAATGACTTTTGGGTACTTTTTTAATACCTATTGTGCATCTGCTCCACTCGTCCCCAATGGATACTATCGACAAAGTTGTTGATGTAAGTCGGGCGTCCCGGACCATCTTTGTGATAATAGGCATGCTCGAACATGTCGCAGGCGACAAGTGGGATTCCGCCCCAGATCGCGCCGTTCTGATGTTCATCGACAAGGATGTTCAGCAACCTTTCGGAATAGAGCTGATCAAATGTCAAAACGCCCCAGCCGCTCAATTTGGCGGACATTGCTGTTGCGACAAAATCTGCTTTCCAGTTTTCAAATGAGCCGAAATGTTTTTCAATCGCCGCTTTGACAGTCGGTGCGGCGCTGATATCGCCATCACCACCAAGATTTTGCCAATAGACATCATGCAGAACAGTGCCGGCATGATTAAACGGCTGACGGCGCTTGAGCTCGGCATAAGCGGCATAGTTGCCGTTGACGCCTTCTTTACTCGCTGTTTCGAGCCCTTTTTCAATTGCATTGAGCGCAGTAACATAGCCCTGATGATGTTTGTTGTAGTGCCAGTCTGCGGTTTGCGGACTCACAACATCAGCGAGCAATTCGGCGGCTTCGTCATCAGAATACGGACGCGGATTAAAGTTCCAAGTGTAGGTCATTTTGGTATACCAAATAGAAAACATAACCAACCTACGAAACTCTAGCAAGAATTGCAAATCAAATTTTTATCATTCTTTTCTCAAATATATGATTTTTCGCTGCACTCTCACTTTTTCTGCCAAAGAAAGCACTTGAAAAAAAGCCAAAAATTTGCGATAATCAACAGAACATAACAACACAAAATGCCTCAAAAAGAATCTTCGCCAAAAAATAAAAAGGCGATAAATTATGGTTCGACTATTATCACTTGGCAAGCGCCAGAATTTCGCGATTTGGATCGCGGACCTAACTGGTTTATGTTTGCTGGTGTTCTTACCGTAATGCTCATCGCATGGTCGATTTGGCAGGGCGGATATCCTTTTGCGATTGTCGTGATTTTGATTGCGGGAATTTATTTTTTGACCCACAAAGAAAAACCAAAGGATATTAAAATCGCGCTTACCACCAACGGTATTTTGGCAGATAGTCGCTTTTATCCGTATCCAGAAATTGATAATTTTTGGATTTTGTTCAATCCCGAGACTGACGTCAAAACGCTAAATATCTACACAAAATCCGGCATGATTCGCGAAATAACTTTTCAATTAGACGAACAAGATCCCGCAGAAATCCGCAGTTTTTTGGGTGCGCATGTCTACGAATTACCCGATCGCACCGAAAGCTTTATCGAAAAAATCATCCGTGTCTGCAAGCTGTAATGGGAGAATCTGCAGAGATAAATGATCGGCTTTATGACGAGCTAGACGCTGCCCAGTGGGAAGAAGGTGCCGATCCGAATATCGGACACGAGACCAAACTCGAAGTCAGAATTCCTCCATTCAAATCTGTAATGCATCCGCTGACGCAGGAACAAATTACAGAGAATCTTGCTGATGATCTCGCCGGTGCTTCACCCGAAGTGCTCGACACACTTGCCAATGTGGTTGCGAATATCAGAACCAAAATCGTGGATGACCTAGTAGTCAAACAAGCAGAAATCAAAAACATTGAAGACAGTAACAAAAATCCCGAAACGCGCTTACGACTCAAAGCATTAAAACAACAATTGTCTCTGCAACAATATCGAGCCGCACTTGATGTTGAATATGCACGCGAAAAAGTGACGCAGTTTGAACAAGCGTGGAAGCAGCGCGAAACCAACCCCGAGCTTTTGCAGGGTTTGCTCCGCGAACCGACCTCTCGCTCCGATGTAGCAGTATTTGCCCTTCAGCAAACACTTGCCCAAAATCAAGATAATCCGCTCGTTAAAAAACTTTCACCCGCGACACAAACCGCCTTGATGCCGAGCGAAATTCGTAATCTGCTTCAAAACCCGACTTCAGCTGCGATGATTACCGATGTCGATGCGCATGGTGAAAACGGCGCACAACTCAAAAAATTTGCCGAAAACTTTTTGGGCACTGCCGGAAAAACTGGGCAACTCGATGCCACTTTGCAGCAAGTCGCCGAACTGCAAAAAACGACTAATTTTTCTGAGCGTGATCGTCTTACTTTGCAAGGTCAACTTTTGGCGACCACCGGCTTGGCAGCGATAGTCCTCAAAATTGACGAAAAACCTTTTGTTCAAAAAATCCTGGAAGCACTGCAACCAAAAGTTGTTGCCGATGCCAAAGCTATGGAAGCGCAAAAAGAACGAGTTTTTGACGTTGCTGCAAAGCAAACCAACGAAATGGAATTGCCGCCCGAACTTCGCGCGATGGTGACAGATCTCAAGCTAAGAATCATGCGCGGTGGTACGAAAGACCCCAAAATAAATTTCCTCGGAAAATTTGTTAAGGCGCATGGTGAAACAGAAAAACCAGAAGAAATCAAAGCTGCGTGGGAAATCACCCAAAATCTGCTTCTCGATGGGAAAGATATTCCTTCTGCGCCATCCAGACTATTGAAAGAAGCGGCAGGATGGAACAAGCAAAAAGATTGGAAACGCAGTTCGGATCAAAATGCATTGTTGCAAAATGGTCAGCTCCAGCGAATCGCTCAATACGAGCTTGCTGTCGAAGCCGAAAGATATCTCAAAACCAATCCACATGCGGACACAGAAAAACTGAGCAAAGAACATACTCCCGTCGGCTATACGACTATTGATCAGGTGAAACAACTAAAACCAGAAGATCTCAAACACGAAGGCAAACTGATGAGTAGAATTTTTTCGGCAGAAGGACTTGCTTCGATTACTGCGATGGCGCTTGGCGGCTCGATGTTGGCGCTTAATGTGCTTGCGTCTGTGCAAAGTGGCGAATGGGACAATCCCTATATCGCGGCAGGATTAGGGCTGGCATATGCTGGTAAAAAAGGTCTCGATAGTAATTTGCTCGACACTTTGGTGCATCCCGAAAATAAAGAAAAAAATGCCCTCGATTCGGTCAGATTTACGCGGCTCAGTTTTTTGATTGATGTGTATTCGAATCCGCAAGAACGTGCATTGCTCAAAAAAATAGACTTTTCACGCAGTGGAGCAATGGCATTCCGCGCACTGCAAAAAGGCGAAAGCAAAGGACAATCCACTTTGGCAAAAGAAAAAAACGCCGCGCGCAAAGCTGGTACCGAATACACTGGACCAGAACCGCTCAAGAATGAACAAGGATTATTTGGCGCGCCCAAGCTGCAAATTTCTCCAACAGAAATTGCCGGGCAACCGGATCAAAAAAATAACGAAACTGATTTTTCCACTCTTTTGCTCAGCGAATTTCAAGAGAAACCCGATGTGGTCAAAGCCGGAGTATCTGATAATCCCGAATCAAATTATCATCGCTATAAAGCAATCGAATTTTTATATGACAAAAACATCCCAAACGCCAACCTCGACAAGCTTTTCGTTTATGCAGAAAAATTGCAGCAGCTTCCTAAGGGCACGCCTCGTTAAACCAATATGAATCCAGAACAAGCATTTTCGGCGGAAACTTCTTTCCAAAATATTGCTGAATTGTGGCAAACCGAAATCAGCAAATCGATTTCGGTCACAGAAACTCTCGATCCACAAGGACTCAAAATGATGGGACTGATGGCAGCAGGGATTTCTGGTTCTGCACCGCATAAGCTGGATGCCCAAATCAAAACGCAAATTATCGCCGATGCCAAACAGTCATTTGCCGACATGCAATTTGTAGCAGCGGACGAGGGGCGTATTGCGAATAAAGGGGAATACTTTTTGACTGGAACAAACACTGGCAGCTCGGTCTATCAACAAAGGGCTCAAGCCGCCGCCGCTCAGATTGCCATTAATAATACTTTGCTCACTGCATATCGCCAAGGCAATGATTTGACGCGCACCAGCCTGCTCAAAGAATATTCGCAGATTTCGTTCAGTAGACCAAATGAAAAAATACAAGCAACTGCTTTGGCAATGGCATACCTTCTTGCTTTACAAAGCGAATTTCCCGCTGCGACCGAGAGCACAATTGGTCGCCAAGAGCGCCAAGAGTTTGAAAAAACTACTACCAAACCCGAACTTCCCAAGGCGATGCAAGTGTACAATGACACACGTGAAGCAGGCGAACAGCACCAAATGATGGTGCAAGAAGCGATGCAAAGGCGCGATGCCGAAATGAATGCCGCGTATCAAGAATGGCAAAAGCAAAAACAAGCCGAACGTCGGCAACAAGTTGTTGCGCAAAATGCCGATTTGACCAAAGGCGGAAAGCAAGCTGGAAAAATTCTTGGGTGGGCGATGGGTGGCGCAGGTGCTGCTCTTGCTGCGCTTACTATCGCTACATAATCAGTTCTTTTTCTCGTGTTTTTCTGCTACAATACTTAGATGCATATTCAGACTCAACAATCGGCAAAAATCAATTCTCAAGCACGCCCAAGTTGGCGAGTCAATCTGCGTGCACGCTTGTGTGCGAGCATGCTGCTATTAGCGTTTGTTTTTGCTGCTTTTGGGCCTACGCTGATGGCAGTGTCAGAGGGGGAGTGGGCGACTACGACAATCGCAGCTGAAGGAGAAGGCTGCCGATTAGGGTTTGGTGATACTGGCAAAGATATCATTGGAGTTGTTCAAGCAGATGGCAGTTGTAAGCCAAAAGCAAATATCGATGAGCCATCAGAAATCGCCAAAACTTTTTCACAATTGGCGATTTTTGTCAGCGGTATTTTGGTTGCAGTGGTGTCGTTTCAATCGATTATCATTGGCGAGTTGATGGGCAACGAACTTATCATGGGAAATGCTTGGAAATCAGACACGGATACCCTTGATATTCAAGTGTTACTGCAAAGTTTTTGGCGAATTATCCGCGATTTAGTGAATTATGCTTTTATTATCGTTCTCTTGGTGATTGCTTTTATGACGGTCATCACTGCTGGTGGTGGTGTAATGGGTGCGGGAGACGGTTTTAAAGTTGGGCAAGTTTTGCCCAAATTCGTTGTCGCAGTGGTACTCGTTAATTTTACTTGGTTTGGCGCTCGCGTGGTGCTCGATGCCGCCAATATCGCGGCGCATGTTGTGTATGGGATTCCGGCTTCGATGACGTCATATCTCCCCGCTTTTAATGACACCCTAACAAATTGTACGGCGTGGGATTACAAAGATCCTGCAGACCCTTTAGGAATTAGAAAAAACACACCTTGTATTTATCGACCAACCGAAATTAAGTTTGATAAATCAACTTTTGATGCAGACGCTCCACCTGATCATCACAAATTTAAAAACGAGCATGCCGTTGTTATCTTTGAAAACACCCCAATTAAATGGGAGAACATCGACCAAAGCACCATCGCTTCTATTTTTGCCTTCGGTATTTTTAACGTCTCGCAGATTCCGATGGCAATCGGGACGGCAAGAAGCCTGAGCGACCTTACTATCAATGGCATTGCCGCCTTTATGGTGATGGTAATTTTGATTGTGGTTTTTACAGCGATGGCGCTCGTTTTGCTCGAACGCTTGGTGATGCTGTGGCTTCATATTGTACTCGCACCATTGGGAGTGCTATTTTGGGTGTTGAGTAGCGCTTTTGGCACTGGGGCACCAGGTGAGCAGTTGAGCTTGGGTAAATTTATTAGTTATGCTTTTTTGCCGGCGGCGATGGGGGTTCCTCTCGTATTGGGACTAATGATGGTGATTGTCGGTGGTCAAATGGAACTTGTTGATGATAGCAAAGTTATAATCAGCGGCATTGATACTTTTACTGGTTTTAAAGGTATTCAAGATTTTCAACAATTATTGTGGTTTGTAATTGCACTTGCCGTGATGTGGCAAGCAATGTCAGTCGGAGAAAAAATGACCAGCATTACCAATGGCATAATCGGCGGCATGAAGAATCAAGTCGAAGGTTTTGGTAAATTTGTTGCTTCTACACCACTCTATGCGCAATGGTTGCCTGTCAAAACCGGTAGCAGTGATAAAGGATCGGTGATGAACTTTGCACATGGTTATCAGGGGTTAATGTCCGGACGAGATAGCAAATCTCGAGAGCGCGCGCGCGAATTGTTTGGCGGAGATTCTTCTAGTCCAGAACAACGCAAGATTATCGGTGGTGCTGATAAACGCCAAATCGAGCAGTTATTAGAAGCTCTTAATAGTGGAAAAGAAAAGTGGAGCGAAACAACTCTTGCAACACATTTGACAGGGCTCAAGCCAGATCAAGTGAAAGAGCTCATGAAGGGCAGTCAAGAAGACGTGGTCACACTCATGCTCGACCGCACTAACAGAAGTAAAACAGGAAATGAAAAAGCTCTTGGTAAAGACACTCCTCCATCTGCTCCACCTCCACCATCGACCAAGGTGGAGATCAATGCTGGTACTGGCGCGGCACCAACCCCTTTCAATCTTAACGTCACAACTTCAGTTGGACAGTCACCCGAGCAACAAGCAGCGGCAGTGAAATCAGCAGTACTTGAAGCAAGAAGCAAGATGCGAGACTTAAAAATAGACAAGGATGATCTCGAGAAGATGAAAGCTGCTGGAGCTATTGACACAGATTTGTCTAGCTTAGTAGGGTTGCTCGACAAGGAAGACTTTTGGAAGAAGACTCCATAATATATATCTCGTTATTACTCAGATATACAATTTACTTCGCGTTGCACCAACCAAAAAATCATGAAACAATTGTCGCCGCTGCACGTTTGCCCCCTTTTCTTCCTTCTCATTTGCCATGCCTCCTGCCAATCAAAAATCACCGCAAAACCGCAAAATGCCCAAGCGTCCTTCGCCATGGTTTATTTTTATCATCATCATTCTCGTCTTTATGGTACTGTCGAGCATTTTTGTGCCGGCTTCCGAAAATCGTACCGAAGAGCCGATTTCGATCACTGCTTTTTTGAACAAGTTTAAAGCCGGCGATTATGAGCTCGTCCAAATCAAGGGCGAAGATTTGATTGGTACGCCAACTGGCGCCAAAGATAAGGTTGATGTGACAAAGCGTTTGCAAGCCGATTCGCTTGCGGATATGGGACTCAACAGTCCACCAGAGGGAACACAAGTTGAGATTGTCAGTCTCGAAAGCCAACGCTTTTGGGCAAGTCTCGCTGGTGATATTTTGCCATTCATTGTTATCCTCGGAATCATTGTTTTTCTCATGACGCGCATGAGCAAAGGCGCTAATGGACCATTTTCGTTTGGCAAATCAAAAGAAAAACTGTTTGATCGTCGTCGTCGCAAAACCAAATTCGAAGACGTCGCTGGCGCGCACGAAGCCAAAGAGGAGCTTGTCGAAATCGTCGATTTTTTGAAGAATCCCAAAAAATATACCAAAATGGGCGCCAAGATTCCGCGCGGCGTTTTGCTTGTTGGTCCTCCAGGAACTGGAAAAACCTTGTTAGCAAGAGCAATCGCGGGCGAAGCTGATGTACCATTTATGTCGATTTCTGGTTCGGAATTTGTCGAAATGTTTGTTGGTGTTGGCGCCAGTCGTGTGCGTGACTTGTTTGAAAAAGCCAAAAAAAATGCCCCCGCAATTATCTTCATCGACGAAATCGATGCCGTGGGACGCCAACGCGGCGGCTCGGGTTTTAGCGGTGGTCACGACGAACGCGAACAAACGCTTAATCAGATTTTAACCGAAATGGATGGTTTTGAAAAAGACAACAATGTGATTGTTATAGCAGCGACCAATCGTCCCGACGTGCTTGACAAAGCCTTACTGCGACCAGGGCGCTTTGACAGACGCATCGTGATTGAAAAACCCGATATCAAAGCCCGCGAAGAAATTCTCGCCGTTCACTCGCGTGAAAAACCACTCGCGAAGGATATTGATTTTAATCAAATTGCACGTATTACGGTTGGCTTTTCAGGCGCCGATCTCGAAAACCTAATGAACGAAGCTGCTATTTTGACAGCACGCGAAAATCGTTCGCTCATCACACAAGATGATTTGAGCAAATCCGTTGAAAAAGTTTCACTCGGGCCAGAACGCAAAAGCATGGTAATGAGAAAAGAGCAGAAGCAAAAAACTGCCTATCACGAAGCTGGTCACGCGATTATGGCGTATGTTTTACCGCACGCCGATCCGGTACACAAAGTTACCATCGTTTCACGCGGAATGGCGCTCGGGGTCACATGGATGATGCCGGAAGAAGATGTTTATTCCAAATCCAAATCCAAGTTTCTCGACGAAATCTGTGTCGCTTTGGGCGGATTTGCAGCAGAAGTCGTTATCTTCGGCGAAAACGAAACAGGCGTGAGTAACGACCTCAGGCAAGCGACTTTTCTCGCGCGCTCGATGGCTACTCGCTATGGAATGAGCGATTTGGGACCAGTAAGTTACGCCGATGCCGAAGATCACGCTGGATTCGAATATATGGGGCTCAAGGGCGTGTCCGAAGAATATGCGACGCGCATCGACGCTTTCGTCCAAAAGACGATGCAAGAGTGTCTCCAAAAATCAATCGAAGTCGTCACACTCAATCGCGATATCTTAGAAGCTATCGTCGCTGAATTAATGAAAAAAGAGACGATCGACAAAAAAGAATTCGAAGCATTTTTCAAAGAACCAAAAGCTACAGCTGAGAAAAAAGTCCTTCCTGCTACGAAAAAACCAGCGCCAAAGAAAACCCCTACCAAGAAGAAAAATGAAGAAGAGTAGGTATTAATACGATTACCATAAAAAAAGAGTTGCAGAAATGTAGCTCTTTTTATTATTCAGTAAAATTAAATGCTTGCTCAAGATTGTGAACAACTTCATTTGCATGTTCGATTCCTTTTGCTGGATTTGCCAACGAAACCGAAACACACGGTAATTCATCAACAAAAGTAAGGTTTGGTGTTTCTGGAATATCAAAATCGGTTAGTATCGTACGCACATTAGTTGGATTATTCGTCCAAATTTTTATATATTTAAAAGTCTCGACTAGCACTTCATTAAATCCCTTATCATTTTGAGAAGCTATTCCAAAAGCCAAATACCCATCTCCAACTAATGAATATTGATATTCTGCAAGAATTCTTTGTATTTTTTCTTTTTTTACAATAGGAGAAAATTTATATTCCTCATCCTTTAGCCCATAAATACAATATGTATTTTTTTCTATGATAGAATCGGCTAGCTTCCAGAAAAAATTCCAAAGTTTGTCGTTGTCTATATTCACTTCATAATAATGTGTAAATTCAAAAACGTCATTCCTAACTAATTTTTCGTAAAACCCTTCACATAGGCTTGCAGATTCTATTTTGATATCTCTGCAATTTTTCAAATTATTCCCGAGAGGAATTTCTGATGCCATTGCAATTCTTACGCCTTGGGCGAGTCTTAACATTTGCGCACAAAAAATTTACTTAAAAGAATTTATATCTTTCGATAAAAATGAGGCATCAGAACGCTGGTGGTGGCGGAGGTGGTGGTGGAATTTCGTCTTTTACGCATGCTCCATCTTTACAGACATCTGCGCCACAATCTTTTGACAGATTTCCTCGCGCACCACAACTATCAAACCAATAAATATCATCGTTATAACAGCCCTGAGAAGCATTTGCAGTACAGAATGGCGATGGCGTTGGCGGAAGAATCGTCGCGGTGGCGGTCGGTGAAGGTGTTGGAGTAGGCGTTGGAAGAGGTGATGGAGTCGGAGTCGGGCAATTCTGCAAACTGATGCCGATCAAACCAGCTGCGGCATTGCGAAAGCTATTCCACTCGGCGACAGTTTTGGTAGGAATAAAATAATTTTTACTACTCGTATTTACGACTACCTGACAGGTTCCGTGAGCATTAATATTCTGGTTTCCGTTTGAATTGACTTGATAACCATCATTGATCGCATTGATTGCGAATGCACCTACAGGAACAACGAGGAAGGCGCCAACCAGAAGGAGCCGTAGTGATTTTTTATTTGACTTTCGCATTACTGAGCAGAGAGAGCTTTGACCTCAGCCTTGAGCTGGTTGATTTCATTTTGTTGGTCTTTGATGGCTTCAATAAGTGGCGCAATCAAATCCGAATAAGCTACTGATTTGAGCCCGGTCGTTGCGTCAGTTGAAACAGCTTCTGGAAAAACTGTTTCAATCTCTTGAGCAATTACTCCCAAACTTGGCTTTCCATCTGACTTCCAGTTGAATGAAACACCGCGAATTGCTTGCAATTTTTCGACAGCATTCGTGACCGTTGTAATATTTGTTTTGAGATTGGCGTCAGATGAGTACAAAAACTCGGTCGCACGCACGGTGCCACTCACATCAAGCTTGGCTGTGGGATTAGCTGTACCGATACCGACATTGCCGGACGCATAATTGATATTAACGCCGTTTTGTTGCCAAATCGCCGCACCACTTTGATCAGTTGCA
Organism: Candidatus Altimarinota bacterium; assembly: GCA_041738935.1. Lineage (GTDB taxonomy): Bacteria > Patescibacteriota > Gracilibacteria > CAIRYL01 > JBGSOV01. The sequence continues at coordinate 31,562 of JBGSOV010000002.1, forward strand.
CAGCTAAATGCTGAACCATTCCAAATCAATTTTTGTGAAGTCGCGTTACAGGTTGGCGAGCTGACGGCAATCATACCACTATCAACAATTGGTCCACCGGTAAGTCCTGCACCAGTTGTGATATTACTTACTGTGCCACCTGCTTTCCCACTGTTGTCGCTGCCGCAAACCCAATTGGTTCCATCAAATTTGAGCACTTGACCGCTCACACATCCGGTAACAGTCAAGCCAATTCCGCGATTACCATCAACGCGCAGCCCGCCGCCAGGAATCACTCCTACGATTGCGCCAAGATTTTGTTGTGGAATACAATTGGTTCCATCGCTATTACAATATTCTGTTGCGCCGATCTTGCCATTAATGTCGACCTTGAGTCCTGCAGCAATGGGATTACTGCCAATTCCAATCCCGCCCGAAGTATTCAAAAAAATATCATTTCCAGGTGCTACCGAATTGCCAGAGCGTTCCCAACTACTGCTGTGGTGCGCGATGGTGTTCCAATCGTCGGCGTAGAGAGGCTGTAACGGGGTCTTCTGAATCGGCGCCCAAGCGGCATACGTTGCTCCAATACCAATGGCAAAGACAAAGCCTAAAAGCAAGAATCCGGAACGCGAGAGTAAGGGGCGAAAAAATTTCATAGCGAAATACGAAAGACATCTCTTTTATACCATTTTTTTGGGCTTTTTGTCAAAACAAGTCCGTGTCTTTTCTCTCCTATTTTCAGGCACATTTTGCTGAGTGACAAACTGTACAGAGACTTTATATTCGCGCGCTCTATTTCATTCGACAAAATACACGCCTTGTTATCCTTCATTACGGATTGGCTCGGCGATTTTACTCGTGATATCGACCAGTTTGGTCGCTTCGCGAGTTTAAAAGCAATTATTTTCATCACGGCTATTTTTGTGGCTTTTGAATAATTTCTGTAACCAAAAATTAGTGGTGAAACTTGTCGTGAACCTCCTTCAGATTTTTGTCTGTCAAATGCGTGTAGATTTGCGTGGTGGCAATGGTGCTGTGCCCAAGCATCATCTGAATCGCTCGAATATCAGCACCATTTTGCAAGAGCGTTGTGGCGAAGGAATGGCGAAGTGTGTGCGGTGTGACTTTCTTGATAATGCCAGCTTTGAGGGCAGAATCTCGCACCACTGTTTCGACCACGGCACGGGTCAGGCGGCGTTTTTCGCTGTCGATGGCTTCGTTCGATTTGCGTGCGTGCGAGACAAACACCGGCGCGAGATTGTCGGTGCGCAATTCAAAATATGCTGTCAACGCTTCGACGGCACGATCGGTCAAAAACACAATCCGCATCTTGCCGCCTTTGCCGAGCACGGCAAATTGACGAGTTTTCAAATTGACACTTTGTCTGTCGAGATTGCAAAGCTCAGAAACACGGAGTCCAGTCGAAAAGAGCGTTTCGCAAATGGCAAAGTTGCGCGTATCGAGCAAAGTTTCGCGCGGAAGACTTTCAAAAAATTGATCCAATTCTTCGCGAGTCAAAAATTGAATATGGCGATCAGGAAGTCTGGGCAAATCGACTTTTTCGGCAGCGAGTGTGTCGACATCGTTTTTGTGCAAATATTTCAAAAAACTCCTCAGCGCGCACAAATGATAGTGTTGGGTTTTGATCGAAAGCTCAGGCTTTTGACGATGGAGGAACAAGCGAAAATCCTGAATGAGTTTTTGTGAAATCTCGCTCGGAGTTTTGTCGTTGCCACAAAAAACGCTAAAACGTCGTAGATAATGACGGTAGTTTTGAAGCGTCCGCTCGCTGCGATTTTTGGCGATTTCGAGATACTCCAAAAAATCTTGTACAGATTCGCCGATTGGTTGTTGCACGTTCTTCATAAGAATCGTGTGAATTTTAGAAAAATCTGCTCAAAAAACACGAGAGATTTGTTGCACAAAAATTTAGAAAAAATTATTCGGCAAGTACAATTTTTGTCACAGCATCTTTTGCAATCTGGCGCCGCAAAAAGTGCGAACCGAGTTCGCGAAAGCGCTCAGGGTCATCAGTTGTAAAAAACTGCGTTTGTCGATTTTTTGAAAGCTTCATTTCAATCTCCGAATGCCTGCCCAAATATTCCGCAAACTTGCGTGCTTGCGCTGCGCCAGAATTGATGATTTGGCAACGCTTGCCCATAATGCGCACAAATTCTTGCTCGAGAAGCGGATAATGCGTGCAGCCCAAAATCAGTGTGTCGATGTTCGCCATCTTGAGCGGCAATAAATACTTTTTCAAAATCATGCGCGTTTCTGGTTTTTTGATCCAGCCTTCTTCAACGAGTGGAACCAGTAGCGGCGCGGCGACGCCAGTGGTTGTCGGCTTTTCAAGCGCACGCTTGTCAGTCGGAAGATACCATTCGGGTGCAAGTTTGCTGATCTCTTTTGTGTAATTACCCGAAGTAATTGTGCCGCGCGTGCCAATCACGCCAATGCGCCCAAAGCGGCTTTTTTCTAAGGCTTCTTCAACTGCCGGAATCGTCACGCCCAAGATCTTGCGCTCGGGATATTTTGTCTGCAAATGGCGCAAAGCATCGGCGCTCGCAGTATTACAAGCGACGAGGACAATCGTGGCGCCTTGCTCAAACAGCCAATTGACGCCTTGTTCGGTAAAGCGAATAATCGTTTCGGTGCTGCGCGTGCCGTATGGTGTGCGCGCGGAGTCACCCAAAAAAAGGACGTCATATTCGGATGTCAGACGCTCCCACTCGCGCAAAGTACTGAGTCCGCCAAAGCCCGAATCAAAAATTCCAATCATTCCGACAAAAAGAGAATTCGCCACAAAGCATACCGCAAACGAAACCGAGAAGACAGCAGAAGCGGTTTACAAAGTCGCGGACAAACTGGCAGAATGCGATGGAATTTTTTGTGAAACATGAAAATTATCTTGTCAGAACGGATTGCGAATTTGAGCGGCTATGCCTTTGCCGAAGTCGACAATCAAGTAAAAAAACTCAAAGACGCCGGTATTACGCCAATCGATTTTGGTGTCGGCGATCCCATCGATCCCACGCCAGAACTGATCCGCCAAGCGCTCAAAGCGGGCGCTGACAAACACAAGTCAAGTGGTTATCCAAACTACTCTGGCTCTGCTCCCTTTTTACAAAAAATCGCCGATTGGCACAAACAGCGCTTTGGCATCGACCTCGACCCAGCAACCGAAATCACTTCGACCATCGGAAGCAAAGAAGCAGTCTTTCATTTTCCGCTCGCTTTTATCGATCGTGGCGACATTGTGATTTCGCCAACACCGGGCTATCCGCCGTATCAGCGCGGAACAAGTTTTGCTGGTGGCGAAAACTTTCTACTCGCCTTGCGTGAAGAGAATAATTTTCTTCCTGATATCAACGAAGTTTCGGATGAAGTCGCCGCAAAAGCCAAAATCATGTGGATTTGTTCGCCAAGTAACCCAACAGGTGTAGTCGCTACGCCAGAGTTTTGGCAAAAGGTGATTGCCTGGGCGAAAAAGTGGAACATTATCATTGCTTCGGACGAATGTTATACTGAAATTTATTTTGACGAAGCCAAAAAACCCCATTCGATTCTCGAATTTGCGCGCGAAGGCGTCGTGGCATTTGGCTCGCTCAGCAAGCGCTCGAACATGACTGGCTACCGTGTTGGCTGGGTCGCGGGCGACGCAGACATTGTGGCAGCGTTTAAAAAAGTAAAGACGAACATCGATAGTGGTACGCCAGATTTTGTGCAAGAAGCAGCGATTGCGGCATTGTCTGACGAAACGCATGTTGCCGAAATGCGCGCCAAATATACCGCACGCAAAGAAGTACTCCTCGATGCTTTTGGCTCTGCCGGACTCCCAATCCGCGAACCGGATGCGACTTTTTATCTCTGGCAGCGCGCGCCCGATGGCATGACTGGAGTTGATTTTGCCAAAAAACTGCTCGACCCAAAAATCGCCGTTGTCGTCACGCCAGGCGCGTGGATTAGCGATACTGTTCGTGGTGAAAATCCCGGCGAACATTATGTCCGCTTTGCGCTGGTACCAGATCTCGAAACCACCAAAGAAGCAGCGAGAAGGATTGCGGAGTTTTTATAAAATCTATCAGTCTAAATAAGGAATAGGTTGTAATGAAAGCGTGGAGCACTCCTCCCCTGAGTTAGGGGAGGCTGGGAGGGGTCGATAACTCATTTCACCTGATTGAAAAATAAATCTGCCAATTCCAACCCACTTACAAATAAGGGGAGAGAGTTGCACTCCAACCCCCTCAATCCCCCCTAGCTTAGGGGGGAAGTCCAACCCTAAATCACACCTTTCGCAGGGGTGACGCAGTTGAGAGATTGCGAACGGGTTCAGAAAAATCCTCCCACCACATGAGCAAGTGCAACAAGTTTTGGCAATGCCGGCAAAATACTCAGTTCATACGTTTGCGCGGTTACAAACCAAACATGCGTCAGTAACACGAGTGCAAAAGGCACCGCGGCACCAAGCGTCAATGCGAGCAAATATTGCGAATAGTTTTGCATGTTTGTTTTTTGAAAGAATTCACCTTTATTTTTTACACCACATATTCTTCGCCAGGTTTTGGCATGATGACTTCCCACGGTCGATCTTCTTCGCGCAGTTTGGCAGCCATGATTTCTTGCTGACTCGGCTCACCGTGGACCAGAAAAATACGCGAAATGCCTTCGGTGCGGGTGATATTTTCGATCAAATCTTTTTGGTCGCCATGACCAGAATAACCATTGATGACTTCGATTTCGGCGCTGACATGGTAAGTCTCGTTAAAAATCTGCACCTCAGAATGTTTTTCGACCAACTTGCGTCCTAGTGTATCGACCGCTTGGTAGCCAACAAACAGAATCGTGTTTTTTGGATCTCCAAGCGAATTGCGCAAATGATGTCTGATGCGTCCGCCTTCACACATGCCGCTGCCAGAAATGATGATAAACGGTCCAATGCGCGTATTAAGCGCCTTGCTTTCGTCGGCGGTTTCGGTGTGATGCAGACGCTCAAACGAGAAGGGATTTTTACCTTTCCCAATAAAATATTCGCGCGTTTCTTCGTCAAAAGATTCTTTGTTTTTTTCAAAAATCCGCGTGAATTTGGTAGCAAGTGGCGAATCGACAAAAACCGGCATTTCGGGAATGCGATGTTCGTCAAAAAGTACATGCAAATCGTAAAGCAGCTCTTGCGTGCGTTCGAGAGCAAAACTAGGAATAATCAATTTTCCACCTTTTTTGGCGGTTTTGATGATAACTTCTGCCAATTTGTCTTTGTTCTGCGGAACAGGTGGATGCAAACGCCCGCCATAAGTCGATTCGCTAATAATTACATCGGCTTCGGGCAGAGGCACAGGATCCTTGAGAATTTTTCGTCCACTGCGTCCATAGTCGCCGGTGAAGGCTAGTTTTTTGCCTTCTGCTTCAATAATCATCTGCACGCTTCCAAGCACATGTCCAGCATTGTAAAAAGTGACTTCGATTCCAGGAAAAATCTCAAACGTCTCTTGTTGCTTTTGTGCTACTAAGAGATTGAGTGTCAATTCGGCATCAAGACTCGTGTAGAGCGGCTGGATTGGGTAGATTGCATTATCGCGCAAATGTTTTTTCTTCAGAAAATACGCTGCATCGCTTTCTTGAATATGCGCCGCATCCATGAGCATTGGCGTCAAAATATCTTTGGTCGCGGGAGTGCAGTAGATTTTTTTGGTGTAGCCGTTTTTGACAAGCAGCGGCAATAAGCCACTATGGTCAATATGCGCATGCGAAAGCAGCACCGCATCAATACTGTGGGCGTCAAAAGGCAGTTGGCGATTGAGACGATCGGATTCTTTGCGTCTGCCTTGGTACATGCCACAATCGAGCAAAATGCGCTTGCCGGCGACTTCGAGCACATGCTTCGAACCGGTCACACCGCCAGCCGCACCGTGAAAAATAATTTTCATGAAGAGAAAGAAGATTCTCTAAATTTTATCACAATTTATCAAAGAAATCAATTTGCGATTCTGTCAAATCATCAGATTTTTTGTCTCCGCAAAATTTCTCTATTATCCAAACTGCCAACGAACATACAGCAAAATACCCATAACAAATCCCAGTATTCCGAGTTCGAGCAGCAATGTCCTGTTCGGTCGCAGGTAAATATTTTTGAGCCAATCGTCATCACCGTGCCGCTCCGCCGCAAACGCAACTTGCTCGGGCGAACGACCGCACAAATTTTTGCCATCCTCAAAAAACTTGAAATATCGCTTATCAAATGGATACAGCCACTGTACACCCCAGCCGATTCCAATACTGTCGTGGACAAAATGCCCGCCAGTAAGCACAGTCGCTAGTAGCGCATATTCGAAACCAAACGGAAACGCGCAGCAAAAAACAAACGGTAAAAGTAGCAGTGGATAATGCAGAAGATTTCTATGTTCGTGCGCGTGCTTGTCAATCGCTTTGCCACGGAAAAGATGCCAGACAAAATCCAAATCCGGCAACAGCGCAAGACAAATACTCACAAGGAGCAGCAAAGTGGTGAGCTCGTGTTCGGTAAAAAAAGCGAAGAGCAATGCGCCTCCAATACCGATTGCAATATCCAAAAACATACTTCCAGAAAAGATTTTCGGCAGCTTATTTAGAAAGCACTGTTTCGTGTTTATGATCATCGCGGCGCTGCATCAGTTCGTCGCGTGGTAATTCGTCATCTTGCAAAATTCGTTTACGCAAAACGCAAAAGATTTCTTCTGTTCCAAACATCCGCTCAAATTTTGCTGATTCTTGATCATTCAAATCGAGGGAAAAATTGCCCTGCCCGCCAGAAAAATGGTCGATGACTTCCTCTTCTTCATTGTAAAACTCTCGCAATGTGATTTCAAAATCTTGGCTTTTGTCTGCAAAACAAAACTCGAGTTTGTCACCGATATCGAGGCGGTTACGACATTCGATAGTGAGTCTTTTTCCATTTTTGGCTCGTACGACTCCGGCGAACTGATGTGTCGAAAACCCTTGGCGTTCGGCATATTCTTGCGCTTTTTCTGCCGGATTACCGACGAGAAACCCAGGAATATAGCCACGATTGTTAGTTGTGAATACTTCGTTGAGTAATTCGTCGACGAGCTCTGGCGTAAAGCGGTTTTCGGCAATCGCGTCCAATGCAATGCGGTAAGCGCGCGCGGTGATTGCTGCGTAATAAATCGTTTTGCTGCGGCCTTCAACTTTCATGCTACAAACGCCGGCTTCAATCAGTTCTTTTAAATATTCGAGCAGACACAAATCGCGCGCATTCATAATATACGAACCGTACTGGTCTTCGTCGATTTCCATCATTTGCCCGGGGCGTTCTTCTTCTTCGAGATAAAACTTGCCATCAAGCGGAATATATTCTTCGATTTCGCCATGAGCAGCTTCTTTGCCTTCGTGCAATTTGTATTTCCAGCGACACGAATGCGAGCATGTGCCTTGATTGGCATCGCGATAACTAAAATAGTTCGAAAGCAAACAGCGACCCGAATATGCCATGCAGATGGCGCCGTGGACAAACGATTCGATTTCGAGTCCAGGATTTTTGACAATAATTTCCGAAATTTCTTTCAGCGACAGTTCGCGCGACAAAATAATCCGCTCGACTCCTTGCTTGTGCCAAAACTGCGCACTCGCCCAGTTGACATTGTTTGCTTGCACTGAGAGATGAATCACCGCCTCGGGAAAGTGCTCCTGTGTCAGCATGATCAGTCCCGGATCCGCCATAATAAAGGCATCGGGCCTCAGTGCCACCATCTGCTCCATCGCCCGCATAAAATGCGGGATTTTGACATTGTGCGGAAAAATATTCGCAGTGAAATAAATCTTTTTCCCTCGCGCATGACAATATTCCGCCGCTTCTTTGAGAAACCCGACCGAAAATTGATTTTCGCGCGCACGCAAAGAATACGCAGGAGCGCCAGCATAAACCGCGTCAGCACCATACGCGAGCGCAAATTTGAGTTTTTCCATATTGCCGGCAGGCATGAGAAGTTCAGTCATAAAATAAAGAACATGAAACGGCAAACAGATTACATGGGGGAAATAAAAAATAGCAAATGCCGTTTCAGTTAGTAAAAATTAGAAATTCAGCATTGCTTCACTGCAGAATCGCAAACCCCCTTAGTCCCCCTTATCAGGGGGAAAGAACACAATTCGAAAAGAAGCTGCTCTCTGATAACTGTTAACTGATATCTGCCACCTGTCTTTCCGCTGCACGAATCGTGTTGGCAATCAAGCTTGCGACGGTCATTGGCCCGACGCCGCCGGGTACAGGCGTGATATAACTCGCTTTTTCGGCAACAGCGTCAAAGTCGACATCGCCAACGAGTTTGCCGTCTTCGAGGCGATTCATTCCCGCATCTACCACAACCGCGCCGTCTTTGACCATGTCTGCCGTAATCAGGTGAGCAATTCCGACTGCCACGATCAAAATATCGGCGCGCAAAGTGTGCGCTTTGAGATCTTTGGTTTTCGAATGACAAGTTGTTACCGTGGCGCTGCGATTGAGTAACATGGTCGAAATCGGCTTGCCAACAATATTCGAGCGCCCCACGATCACCGCTTCTTTTCCTGCCAAATCAATGTTGTATTCTTCGAGCAAACGAATGATTCCTGACGGCGTGGCGGGCGGCAGGTCTTCAAAATCTTTGCTCAAAAACATTTTTCCCAGATTGTAGGCATGAAATCCATCGACATCTTTTTTGGGATCAATAGCGCGAATAACGAGTGGTTCAGAAATGTGCTTTGGCAAGGGGAGTTGCACAATAAAACCGGTAATTTGCGGATTGGCATTCAGCTCGGCGATTTTGGCAAGCAATTCTGCTTCGGTGGTTTTTGCTGGATATTCAAACGACAGCGAACGGATACCGGCTTTTTCGCAGGCGATTTTTTTATTCTTCACATACACAGCACTCGCTGCATCATCACCGACCACAACCACTGCCAAGGTTGGCGACAGCTGCGCCGCTTTTTGCTGACATTCGGCAACGATTTTTGCCGCAAGAGTTTTGCCATCAAGGATTTGAGCAGGCATAGAAATAAAAAAAGAGAAGATTTTCGGGTAAATCGTAGTGTTCAAATCAGCGACATTTTGGTGGCAGCATTTTGCCAAATGATGTCCGCCACGGCGGCAATCGGCAAAGTTCCATCGATAAGCAGTTTTTTGTCTGTCGAAAGTTGCTCAAATTCTTGCGTGTATGCTTGGGAAATTTTTGTAAGCAAATCTTCTTTTTCAAAAATCTCGTGTTCTTCGCCGCGCACTGCAATCCGATCGAGCGCCGTTTGCACCGGCAAATCAAGCAAAATCGTCAAATCTGGTGTCAAAAAATATTCTGCCAAATTACTAAACAGTGAGCGGTCACCGCCCAAACTTGCATAGGCAATTGTGCTCAAGGTATAGCGATCACTAATCACCACCTTGCCTGCTTCGACCGCTGGCAAAATTGTGTTTTGCAAGTGTTCTTGTCGATCAGCAAAAAAGAGGAGTTGTAACGCACGCGAAGAAAAACTCTTTTCGCCACTAAGCGCCAAGCGGATAAATCTTCCGATTTCTCCATCGGTCGGTTCTGCCGTCAACAAAGTAGGAATATTGTGACTGGCAAGTTTGTCAGCAAGCAGCTGAGCTTGTGTGGTGGTTCCGGCGCCGTCAATGCCTTCGAGGACGATAAACACATTTCGATTTTGCCATAATCGAAGGAATAAAAAAATCCCCCTTTGAGGAAAAAGAGGATTTTGAAGTAATCGATAAAATATAATCCTAGCTGGAGTCGCCCATAGTACTGAATACCAATGTGGCAGTATGTGTTACTGTACTGGAGTAAACATTCTGAAAAACTCCGAATCCCGATCCGCTGTGATAAGTATGCACATTGTCCATGTTCACACCGACCTCCCAACGCAAGCCATCATTTCCGCCATCAGCATTCGTCTCCGAGTCGCCATCATCCCCACCGCTATCGCACGCTCCAGTACACCCTTCTTTGGAGCTGGCATTACCGGTGTTTTCAAAATTGGCACTAAATTCATATTCTTGTCCGTCGACAAAGGTCGTTTCGCTTTGTGCCGAACCATAGATATAACTAAAGATCGTTGAATCATCTTTTTGTGGATACTTCGGATCTTGCGGTGGCGCTTGCATATAGCCGCTGTCGATAATGCCAGCAACGAGTTGGTTACTGTCCGGGTATTGCGCTTTGTCACCAAAGGCTTGCTCAACGGCCGAGCGTAAAGCTAAAATATCATTTTGACGAATCGAATCGCGTGCTTTTTGCTGTGCCGAAGTATAGACCGCAGTGGCGCCTGTAGCGAGAATACCAATGATGGTAATCACGACCAATAGTTCGATCAGGGTGAAACCTTTTTGTGACAAGCGCTTCATAGAAGCAAAAAAAATAAAGATGCAGATGTCGCGAAATCAATCACGATTTGAGATTTTTTTAGCATCTGCTTACTTTACCATAATTTTTTGACAAATGCGAGTGGTTTGCAAAAAATTGTCAGAATTTTTGTTGTGCTATCGAGATGCATTACTGCGGCTCTTGCAAAAAACATCTGCCGTTTCCTGTCGCTTCGCAGCGCCAGTTAAAAATATCTTGCACTTCGGATTTGTCTTGGTCATAACCGAGGTGATAGTGGTCGACTTTCCACTGAATGATCTCGTCTTTGATTGGCTCAAAATCAAAACCATCTGCTTTGAGCGATGCATAGAGATTAATTTTCTCCCACGGATCATTATCAAGGTCATAGACTTCCATCATATTATTTTGCGGGTCAAAGATAAATTTTTTGCCATCTTCATCCACAACTCCTGCTACAGAGGTGTCATACCAAGTCGAGAAAAACAATTTGCGCTGAGGCGAGGTGTTGGCAAAAATATCGACACCATCAATCTCGGGCGGTAGATTTTTTACACCCATAAGCTTAAAGAGCGTTGGCACAATATCCATGCTCGAATATCTTCCGTCTTCTATTACTTGTGGCTGGATATAATCTTTACCGTAAATAACCAGTGGCACACGCAAGACTGATTCGTATGGATTCTGTGAATGCGCAAAAATGCCTTTGTCCCCAAAACCTTCGCCATGGTCACCAAAAATCACGACAATACTGTTTTCGAGTAGTCCATTTTTTTCCAACTTCTCCAGTGTTTGATGTAAATATTCATCAGTAAACGCTAGCGATTTTTTATAAAGATCATATTTTTCATTCGCACTCATAGTGGTTTTAAATTTTTCCCACTGCTCTGGGTCATACTGCCCAGGTAACATGTAGGGATGATGTGTAATACTCGTAAACATGGTGAGCACAAACGGTGTCTTGTCTGCTTTTGCCCACGTAATGGCAGGATCAATTATTGTTCTGTCGTCAATATTAAGGTAGCCAATCAGTTCGGCAGTTGGATCAATCTCTTGTCCAGTGACAAACGTGTCAAAGCCCATATTTCTCATCAGTGCGGGGCGGCGTTCAAAATAACCAAGCGGTGACTGAAAATAAGCGCTGCGATAGCCATATTTTTTGAGATAGTAGGGCAAGCCATGCATGGGGTAATTGAGCTCTGTTTCGCCCAAATACGATCCGATCACCGGTGTTCTACCAGTGAGTACCGTAGCAAGCGACTTGCTAGTGCGTGGCAACGGTGTTCGTGCGTCCATCACCAAGGCGCCATCTTTGGCAAGGGATTGCAAAAAAGGCATTGCGGCGAAATTATCAATACCTTCTGCCTGAGCAAATGGCGTCGAGCGAAAGCGCACACTCTCGAGCCCAAGCAAGATGATGTTTGGTGTTGCGGTTGGCTGCTCTAAGTCTGTCATCTGCATAACCATGCCTTGGTCAGCGAGCGCTTCCGAAAATGGCTCTGCCAAAGCAGCCTTCAAAAACTCAAAATGAATACTTTTGGTATTGCGTACCACCTGCGAATGCATTTTTTCGGCAGAGTTAGTTTTTGTCGCATCATAGCTAAGCAGTCCCGTTACTGACAGACAAAACATCCCCATGAGCAGCCATTTTTTGCGATTAGACAGGGGAGCAGGGAGAACAATTTTTCTGCGCCATGCATAGTATCCGCCCCCAAACAGAACAAATGCAATAACCACTAAGAGCATTTGTGCAGTGGCATAACTTCTAACGACAGTCCAAGCATCGCCAAATTGATTAAGAGCGAATAGCAGAGTGCCATAATCTAATATCATGCCATTATCCGCAACCCATTGTTTGTTGCAAAATGCCACAATACAGTATGCGCCGTTAATCAATAAAAAAATTGCTTCAACTGTTTTTGCGCCGCCAAGGATTCTTTTAGTGCAAATATATGCTAGTCCAAGCGTAACCACAAAAAGCAAATCGCTCGAGAGCAAATAAGTGATTTCGCCTACATTGCCCGGATACAAGAATAAGGCAGACCGCGAAGGCGGAATACGCTCAAACAAATATTGAAGCAACTCTTGGTAGAGTTTTAGTTTTGCTAAGACGATAAATACAAACCCCGTTGTGAGCAAAATCATATTTGGATTCCATGCCACGAGCAGGATTTTTTTTGCAATCCCTCCCCAGCGCGAGGGGGTGTTTTTTTGCGGTTGCGTGTTAATTTTTGTTTTTGTGAAATTAATCATAAGGATCGCGTATTTCAAAAATCATTTTATGATATCATATTTCGTGGTCAAAGGGCAACCTTTCTTACAAGGGGTATTCTTTTTATCGCCAGTCAAAAACATCTTGTACTTCGGATTTGTCTTGGTCTTAACCGAGACGATAGTGATTAATTTTCAAGACACTTTTTTTGGTGGAATTGAATATAAATCCTAACCGTATCGCGTAATAATAAATCACCCCTTTCGCAATTGCGAAAGGGGTGATCGCCCATAGACCTTATGTTACTAGAGCAACTGATTAGCTCGTAATTGTGCTATTGACAGCAATGGAGTCTACATCAGCTGTAGCATCAAAGGTATTTGTACCTAAAACACCAGCTTTCGTCATCGAACTATCAACATTGTCCATGTTGACACCAATCTCCCAACGGCATCCGTCTTGGCCGCCATCGGCGTTGGTATTGTGGTCATCAGGAGCTGTTCCACCATCACAACTGTTGACAGCCGAATCGGCACCAGTAGCGTTCATTCCTTCTTTGGAAGTAGCATTACCAGTATTTTCAAAGTTGGCGCTCACCTCATATTCTTGTGCCTTAACATCCGTGTGCTCATCATCAGCAGCTGCGTATATATAGTCAAAACCCGTATCATTATCTGTCTGTGTGCTCTTCGGATCCGAAGGTAAGGCTTGCATATAGCCAGCTGTAATTACAGCTTTATAAAGACCTGTAGGCGCAGGATACTCTGCTTTGTCTCCAAAAGACTGCTCAACAGCAGAACGGAGAGCCAAGACATCGTTCTGGCGGATTGAGTCACGAGCCTTCTGCTGGGCAGAAGTGTAGACGGCGGTCGCACCGGTAGCCAGAATACCGATGATCGTAATGACCACGAGCAGCTCGATAAGGGTAAACCCCTTAGTTGCGAGTTTTTTCATATTGGTATGAAAGAAAGAAAAAAAGTTTTGAGAAGCACCTCATGAAGATTTTTCTTTTTAGATAAATCCAGGCTGGATTTGGCTGTACGAGAAATTTCTTTTGGTGTTCTTTACTCTATTATACCCCACTTTTGGGTGCAATTGCAAGTTTATTGTTTGGTTTTGCCGCTGCGCTGCAATATTTGATATTTGCCATAGACTGCCACCGGCGCAAAATGCGTACGGATATAGTCATCGACCAAGTAGACACCGCTCGACTGGCAGCCGCCATTCGGCTCGCATTCAAAATAATCCCACAAGACGACATATGCGGTGTCTTGCAATTCGTCCACCATTTCGGCTTGGACGGACGCGGTCGTTACCACGCCGGTGTGCAACTCGTGATATTTGGTCGCCACGGGCTGCTCGAGTAAAAACGGCAACATCACATTATTAACAAAAATCCGGCTGGTATCCGAAACACCCACATACACCTTGGCACTTTTGTCGATGCCTTTAAAAAAATACAAAGTGCGATCGAGATCATCATTTGCTGCGGTTGACGGAAAAAACGTCGGGAAAAAACTATAGGCTTTTTTTTCACTCTCGCGGCTGGCGGCAAGTGTTTGCAAATAATTACTCGCGGGAAAAATCATCAGCATCACGACAAGTGGAATAAAGAGCAGCCCCACAATTCGCGGACGGAACTGTGTCAGCAGATGCAAAAAGAAAACCAACGCCAAAAAATTTAGAAAAAGCACATGCCCCACATCCGAGCGATGATTGGCGTAGGCAAACGCGCCAAGTACAAACGCGCCCAGTAGCATATTCACCAAAAATCCATTGAGCGCAAATTTGCCCCTTATCGCTTGCCACAACCAAAATAGGGTCGCGATTGCAAATGGCACCGGCCAAAAAAACCAAATGAGCGACGACGACAATCCCAAAAAATCAACAGTAAGACCATCGACAGTTGTTTTGATACTGGCAAGGCTTTGCCATGGTAATTGGCGCAACTCTTGATAGGTGCCAAACATCGGAAAGGCAATCGCTTGTTGCCAAAAGTCACCCAAAGCGCCTTGCCAAAAGAGCGCCACAAAAACCGGCATCACCACTGCCAAAAAGGCAAAGCCAAGTTTGCCAAGCAGCGACAAAATAATTGCTGTATTTGCCGTTCGAGATTTTGCCCAAAAGAGCAGCACAAGCGTAAAAACAGCGAGCGCCGCCAGACCGCCAAAATCAATCCTGAGCAAAAAGAGTGCGCCAAGCAAACCGCCCCCAACAAAGGGCAACACGTGCGAACGCGGGTTGTCGAGTTGTACAGCAAACCAGAACGCAATCGCCACAAGCAGTAGCGGAGTCAGCGAAATCTGCGCAAAGGGAAGCAGCAAAATCGTAAAAAGCGTTGTGTATACTATATTGGATGATTTGCGAAAAAAGACAAAAATCGTCACAAATCCCACCAGCGAAACCGCCATAAAGAAAATCCGTGCTACAAACAAACTCGTTCCAAACAGCATAAACACCGCTCCTAGCAACGAAAACTTGAGCGGTCCGTAAATTGTAAAAAAATCACGATATGGCACTTCGCCCAAGGCAAAGCGTTTGGCGCCCATCAGGGTCACACCTTCGTCATAAACATTAAGCGGCTGAAACAAAAACGGTTCGTGCATTCGCCACAAGAGCACGGAGACTCCTGCAAGGAGTGTCACTTCAAAACAGAGAATCAAAAACCGCTTCGTAAACAAAGTAAAAGTCGGCAGTAACGGCACGGTTGCTTCGGTAATTGCAATGGCGCTGCTGCGTATTCCGCTTCCGACTTCTACTACACTGGTTCCGAGTAAGTGTGCGCTGGCGAGTAGAATCCGTTTGACAAATCCATACGACATTGTGGTTTTTGTTTGAAGCGAGCGTTTTGCGTCACTGATTACTTCTAAAATCGCTAAACCAAAAGACACGCTGCTGCTTGAGACAAAACTATGTGGACGAGCGCTTTTTGGTTCGCTGTGCTCATTTTTGCGTTCGCGCCGCCGCCTGTCTGCTCGTGGCTTTTTGCTGCTCATGGTCGCCATTGTCCACGCTGAATAATGCGAAAGGCATATTCAAAAATTGTTTCGTCGTTATCAATGTCAGCGACGACATAATCAGGCGTGATACCGACGCCATCGATGCTGCGATCGTTGGGTGTCAGCCATTCGGCAATTGTGACTTTGAGTGCAGTGCCGTCATTAAACTGTAACAACTCTTGCGCAGTGCCTTTGCCAAAAGTTTGCGTACCAATCACGACGCCACGCTTGTTATCCTGAATCGCACCCGCGACGATTTCACTCGCAGAAGCCGACAGTTCGTTGACAAGAACCACCAACGGAATTTCGGTTTGCCCTCCGGACGAATCAATATCATCGGTATGCGTAAAAGCCGCGCCGCGAGTTTTGACCGCGATGGCATCTTGGGGCAAAAACAGCGCGAGCAAGTCGACAGCTGTATCCAAAAAGCCGCCGGGATTATTTCTTAGATCAAAGACAATACCTTTTTTGGCAGCTACTATATTCCCTTCCATCGCTTCGCGAATCTTATCGACGGTGTCATTACCAAAAAAATCAATTTCGACTACCAAATAGCCGTCTTGTACGCGAGTGGCGACAGATTCGATATGAATCGGCGCACGTACAATCTCTGCCGGAAAAATCTTGCCATTGCGCAAATATTCAATCTTGACTGTGGTGCCGTCTTCGCCCTTGATAAGTCCGACAACTTCTTCGAGTGGTTTGTCGCCTTGCGAAACATCAATGCCGTCTACTTTCATAATCACGTCGCCAGGAAGCAAATTCGCTTTTTCTGCTGGGCTGCCTTTGAGCGGTTTGATAATCATCGCTCGTCCTTCTTTGTCGAGCCCGACTTGCGAGCCAATGCCATATTGCGTTTCGATACCAACGCTCGTCAAAAAATTAGCCACTTCTTCTTGCGTAAAAAACACCGTGTGCGGATCGCCGAGCGAGTCGACCATGCCCTTGATAGCGTTTTCGACGAGAGCCTCACTATCGAGTTTGTCCGCATACAAATACTTGTTTTCGAGAGTATGTAAAACATTATCAAAAGTGCTGTTCTCTTCGTTTGTACCGCCACCAATTTCAACATTAATATGTTGTTCAGAGCGGCGACTGAGCGAAACAGCGTCAATCAATTGCGCACATTCCAGCCGATTCATGCTGAGATTGGTGCCAAATATTTTTTCATCAACAGGTTTGATAATCCGCAGCTCGAGTGCTTTATGCAGCACTCCTTGTTCTTCGGCGGTTTTGGGTGCATCGGCAAATCCAGACAAAGTAAATCCCGCTTTCGGAATCGCCATGCCTTCGAGCTTCAATGCGATTTTGAGCGCTTCGATGCGCGTAATGGCATCGCCTGGACGAAAATTAGCGCCTGTGTCAATGACGCCCAACTGCCAAGCACGTCCGACAAAAGCACCAAAATCATCACTGGAGTCAACATCAATAAAAGGCTCGCGAATGCGCTGTCCGCTGACATCTTCTTCAACATTTTTGAGCAGCCAAGTAACGTATTGCGCGCGCGTACAGGGGACTTGTGGCAAAAAATGTTTGCCGTCGGTAATAACATTATTCTCCACAAGGCGTTTGACAGCGCTATTATCGATATCATCAAAAGCCAAGGTTGCAGTTGGGAGCAACACAAAAAGCAATGCAGTCAGAGCAATAAATTTTCTCATGATTATAAAAAGGAAAGCAAAGAGCATTTTTTCAGATTTTTCTGAACTTGTCAGGCGATTTTTTTTGGATTTCATTCCACACTTCGGGTGGGAGCATCGCCGTCAAAGTCTGGAGATTTTGAGTCTCTTTGGGTGGAATAAATTCCGGAGCGACTTCGGCGAGAGGAATAAGCACAAAGGCGCGTTCGTGCCAAAAGGGATGCGGAATTTGTAATTCTGGTAGATTAATTACCTCTTGATTCCAAAAAATAATATCAATATCGATTTCACGCGGTTCCCATTTGGCGCGTTTTTTTCTACCGAGTGCGATTTCGAGCGCCTTGGTGTGTGTCAAAAATACGCTCGGATCGAGATCTGTCGTAACTGCGAGCCCAAGATTAATAAAATCGTCTTGCTCCGTATTGCCCCACGCAGCTGTTTGATACAAACTGCTGACTTTCTTCACCGTGGCAAACTGCTCGATGCCGCTGATTGCTTCGTGCAAATACGCGACTTTGTCACCTACATTGCTGCCGAGAGAAAGCAGGATTGTCTCAGGCATTACGGATACACATTTCTGTTTGGAGCGCTTGTTGTGTTTCGTCAACATCGTGCACGCGGACAAAATCGGCGCCGTTGCGCGCTGCCCACAAAGTAGTAACAAGGCTTGTAGTTTTCCGTTCGTGAGGATTTTTTTGATCGACAATCGTACGCAAAAAGCCTTTGCGACTGGTGCAAACGAGAATTTTATTCTTCAGGAAAGCCGCTTTGATTTCGCCTAATCTTTGCAAAACGACAAAGCTTACCTGCGGATCGGCAGACAAAAATGCACCCATGCCCGGATCGAGCACAAAGCGCGTGGGATCAATATTGTGCGCGGCAGCTGATTCGAACAGTTCCTCAAAAAAAGTGGTAATTGTTTTGATGGGGTCAACATATTTCGCACTTTGCAAAGTTGTACGTGCCGAATCATCTTTGGCGTACATGGCGACAAACGGTATTTGTGACTGCTGCATCACCGACCACATGTGCGGATCACCGCGCAATGCTGTGACATCATTGATCATGCATGCGCCTGCAGCAATTGCTTTTTCGGCGATAGTTGCCTTCCACGTATCGACCGAAAACGGTATTTTATTCCGTTGTAAATCAGATAAAGTTTCATGTAGTCGCTGCCATTCTTCTTTCTCGGTGACATCTTGCGAGCCTGGCGCGGTGGATTCTGCGCCAACATCAATAAGACTGGCACCACTTTTTATCATCGCTTGTGCGTGCGCCAGCGCTTTTTTTCGATCCACAAAATTTCCTCCATCCGAAAATGAATCGGGCGTGACATTCAGAATCCCCATGATGTTTGTCGTACTCTTCTCCACGACTGGTAGCATACGCTGCCGCCAAGTTTTTTAGAAGACCATATCGGCGCCGATTTCGTCTTCGAGACATTGCCAGTCTTTTTCGGGCATGCAAAACGACCAACGGTCAGGATAGGTGATGGCTTGGCAGTAACCGCGCGACTCGTCGCAACGAATCAGTGGAACAATATTGGGCGTACTCGCAATAATTTCGCCGGTTTTGGCATGTTGCAAAAATGACGGAAACGAACTCCACACAAAAACCAGTACTACGACGCCAACAACGGGAATCTGGATTTTTTTGGGAAAAAACCGCAACAAAAATGCAGCAAACACAAAGCACAGAAGCGGCAAAACGACAAAAATATTATAGCCATACACACCAAATTCTAAGTGCCCCGAACCTTGATACATGCCATAGTTGAGAGCAATAATACTAACCACAAAAAAACCGCTGAGCAGGATTGCATACCACAAAAAGCGGTTTTCGTCGCTTGTCTGCTTTCCATTAAAATTAATAATCGTCTTAAGAATTGTTGCGCAGAACATTGCTGCCGCAATCACGAGGAAGAGCAAAATCGCGCTTTCGATTCGATAGTCGGCAAACAACGTCGTTTCATGCCAAAAAAACTTTCCTCGATACAAATTACACGAATCTTGCGGTCCGCGTTCGTAACAAAACTTTTGCTGCGCCGCCACGCCAGTAACGCGCCTCAGCATCATTTCGCCCCAATTATTAAGGTAAAAACTGATTGGTAATGTAAAAGGTGTCCGAGCCTTACTCGCCATTTGTTCGACTTCGTTGCGAAAGGCAAATTTACCGTCCAAACATTGTTCAAACGTGAGCAGCTGATGACAGGTAGGGACAGCTCTGCCAAATTCCATCAGATTGCTACCATAAAAAACGCCATTTGCTCCAAACCCGACGCAAATCAAAATCGCTATAAAGAAGGACGTACTCTTCAGCTTGATCTGGCGGAGGATTTTTTTGATATCTCGTCCCCAAGCAAACCAAATAATAAAAAAACACGCGGTATTAATGGCGAAAGCTGCGACGCTAATGAGCGGGGTCAACACGAAACATATCAAAAACCACGCAAGTGCTGTGGGAGTGCGCTTTTTGACAAGACGAAACAAACAATAGATTTGTACTGCCGTCACAAATTGAAGCATTACCATTGGGTGGATGGCACTCGCCAAAAAAGTATAGCCGAGCAAATGCGTCAAAACTCCGATTCCCAAAATATGGACGGCGCGATTCATTGTCGCAACACGAAACGCTAGCCACGAAAAAACAATCGTGCCAAAACTCATCAAAATACTGATTGCCTTGAGAAAGACATGATCCGAAATCGGGAACATATTTAGCCACAACATTTTGCCCATTACCAAATGGTACAAAAATGGAATGCGCTCGACGTTACCCAAGAAGAGCGTTGCTGCACTATTGTGAAGCAAAAATCCGCTCTGATGATGATACAAAAAAATCAGTGACAGGTGATAATTTTCGTCTGGTGTCACCCCTTGGCGCACGAGTAGCGCAAACAAAATCGCCTGGAACACAAAAGATCCCAAGAGCAAAAGCATGGCGCCATAGTAGAGTTTGTCTTTGAGCGAAGCGTGATTTACAGTTTTCCATGCTGCCTTGGCTTGTGCAGCAAGTCTTTTTATTATGTTTTTGTATTGATGGCGAAGAGTCTTAAGCATAAGGCGAGGGCGAAGCGGCACCTAATCTTTGTAGTATAGCAGTTTTTGCAACAAACCAAAAGAGTTGCAATTGAAACCCTGCTTCAATTTGACGATTTTTCGCGCATTATATTTTCCTCCGATTTTTGAGAGCGATTTTTCTTTTTTCGACTTTCAAAATCCAAGTAGCACCTGAAAATAAATTTTCTCAATCCTTGCACGATATTTCTCGAATTATTCCTTTGTCGAACACAAAAACCTTTACTGTGCAATCATCCATTTATACGATAGTTCGGTGCTTCACGCGTGATACTGATATCGTGCGGATGACTTTCGCGCAGTGATGCCGCCGTAATCGTGATAAATTTGGCGCGGGCGTGCAGTTCGGTAAGCGTGCGGCAACCTTGATAGCCCATCGAACTTTTGAGTCCACCGAGCAGTTGAAAAATCTCGGTTTTGACGGAACCCTTAAATAAGGTTTTGCCTTCGATTCCCTCTGGCACAAATTTTTCTGCTTCCATAATATCGATTTGCCCATAGCGCTCTTTGCCGCCAGCAGCCATCGCACCGAGTGATCCCATGCCGCGATAGGCTTTAAAGGTTTTGCCTTCCGAATAGATGATTTCGCCAGGTGATTCTTCTGTTCCGGCAAGGAGCGATCCAAGCATCACCGCATCGGCGCCGGCAGACATCGCCTTGGCAATATCTCCCGAAAACTTGATACCGCCATCAGCAATTAGCTTAACACCACGTTTTTTGGCGACGGGCGCACATTCCAAAATCGCAGAAAGTTGAGGCACACCAATGCCAGTAACAACCCGAGTCGTACAAATCGAACCCGGACCAATCCCAACTTTGACGGTGTCAGCGCCAGCATCTGCCAAAAATTCCACTGCCTCTGCAGTTGCAATATTCCCTGCTACAATCGGCAAATGTGGATAATGCTGTTTCAAAAATCGCACAGTATCGCCCACACCTTTGCTATGTCCGTGCGCGGTATCGACCACCAACGCGTCAACCCCAGCTTCAATCAATTTGGCGGCGCGTTCTTCCATATTCGCAGCGGGTCCGATTGCTGCTGCCACACACAATCTGCCCTTATCATCCAGTGTCGAATCGGGATAATCTTGTCGTTTTTCCAAATCGCGGCGTGTCACCATCGCAAACAAATCACCTTTTTGATTGAGAACAAGCAGTTTCGAATGATTGGATTCTTCGAGGACTTCGTGCGCTTGTTCGAGGGTGATGCCTTCTTTTGCGACGAGAAGCTCATCGATAGGAGTCATGCGCTCAGAAACCAGATTATTGGCATGACGATTGATAAAATAATCATTCGCGGTAATTAGTCCCACAACTTTGCCATGAGGATTGCCGTTTTCGGTAACAGGAATCGCCTTAAAGCCTTCTTCTTGCCGAATCGTAAAAACATCGGCGATAGTGGCAACTGGTCCAATGACACGCGGATTGAGAATAAAACCATTTTCAAATCGCTTTACTTTTGCGACTTCGGCAGCTTGCTCATCGGGCGTGAGATTTTTGTGGATGACGCCAATCCCGCCGAGCAGCGCGAGTGAAATTGCCATTTCTGCTTCGGTGACGGTGTCCATCGCAGCAGAAATAAGTGGCGTTTTGAGTGGAATCTGGGCAGTAAAAAACGAGTATGGTTCGGCATCTCGTGGTAAAAAATCCGAATACTGCGGTAATAGCAGCACATCATCGAAGGTGAGACTTTGAGCGATTTTTTCGCTTTGCATGGTTGGCAACAAATTTCATCTATCATAGCGCCAATTGTTGGCGCTCGCAAGGTTTTTTTACAAGAATGTGGTTTAAAAAACTGCACAATCTGTCGAGAATTTGCAAAAAAACTCAAATAGGCGCTATCATCAAGAGTATTTTGCGGACAGATGGCAAGCGAAATGGAAGGTTGGCAGCCAAAAGATTCGGAAGCAAAAGAACATGAGGATGGATTATTGAGCGACGAAGAAATTCGGCTCATTGCCCTTGTTGCATCAAGTCGAACAGCAAGAGAGTATACAGAAAACTGTGCAGAAATTATTTACTTGATCCGCGAACAAATTGGCAAACAGCTCTCGCTAGAAGTCCTATTTAAAATGCGAGAGAATTATTTTCGGCAGTATTTTATGCAACAAGTCTTCGCCTCTACTGATTTTGGAAACATGATCAATAATCACAATACTTTTGCAATGAAGCAAGACTCTATCAAAAAAATAATCAGACAACTCTATTCTCTTTTCCCAAACGACTCCGAAAGAATCATCAAGGAAATCGAACGGATCTGGCAGAAAAAAAATTCACATCGTGGCGCAAAATAATTTTTGAAAATATTTTCTCGACAAGCGAGAGACAATTGCTTACAATCGGCGGGAATCTTTTTTTGTTCCATTTATGGCAGACCTAACCAAACACCGAAATATTGGTATTATCGCGCATATTGACGCGGGAAAAACCACTACTACCGAGCGTATCTTGTTTTACGCCGGACGCACTCACAAAATCGGTGAAACCCACGATGGCGCCTCACAAATGGACTGGATGGAGCAAGAAAAAGAACGTGGAATCACCATTACTTCTGCCGCAACATTTTGCGAATGGAAAGGCACATGGGGTCAATATCCACTCCATACGATTAATATTATTGATACTCCTGGACACGTGGACTTTACTGTCGAAGTCGAACGCTCACTACGCGTACTCGACGGTGGGGTGGCGGTTTTTGACGGATCACAAGGAGTTGAGCCACAATCCGAAACCGTATGGCGTCAAGCGGACAAATACAAAGTTCCGCGGATCGCCTTTATTAACAAGATGGATAAGATTGGCGCAGATTTTTATATGTCGCTCAAATCAATCCACGATCGACTTTCGCCCAATGCGGTAGCTATTCAACTTCCGATTGGTGCCGAAAGTAGCTTTGGAGGTGTGATTAATTTGATTACGCGCAAGGCATACAAATTTGAAGGAGATTTTGGCACGACTATTACCGAAATCGAAATTCCGGCGGACATGAAAGACAAAGTCGAAGAATACCGTGAAGTCATGATTGAAAAATCAGCTGACTTTAACGAAAACGTGATGGAAAAATATCTCGCTGGTGAAGAACTTACAAATGACGAAATCATTCAAGGACTGCGCGAAGGCGTTCGTACTGGAAAAATGTATGTGGTAATGTGTGGTACCGCTTTGCAAAATATTGGTGTGCAATTGGTAATGGACGCTGTTATCCAGTTTTTGCCAAGTCCACTCGATGTCCCACCAGTAAAAGGTACTGATCCCAAAACCGAAACTGAGGCTTTGCGTAAACCCGACTCAAAAGAGCCACTTGCTGCAATCATGTTCAAAATTGCTTCAGATCCTTTCATCGGAAAACTCTGTTTTTTCCGTGTCTATTCTGGAACGATGAATTCAGGCAGTTATATTTACAATCCACGTACTGGCAACAAAGAACGCGTCGGACGAATTGTGCAAATGCACGCCAATACTCGAAAAGAAATCGAATCCGTCGAAGCGGGCGGAATCGGTGCTGCGGTCGGAATCAAAGAAGTACGTACTGGTGACACGCTTTGCGATCCGGACAAGCCAATTGTGCTCGAAGAAATGACTTTTCCGGAGCCAGTTATCTCGATTGCTATCGAACCAAAGACCAAGGCCGACCAAGAAAAAATGGGTTTGTCACTCAGCAAACTCACCGAAGAAGATCCGACATTCCGCGTCCATACCGACGAAGAAACCGGACAGACAATTATCCGTGGAATGGGCGAATTACATTTGGATATTATCGTTGATCGTATGCGACGCGAGTTTAAGGTCGAAGCAAATGTCGGCAAACCGCAAGTTGCATATCGCGAGACAATTCAAAAATCCGTTAATGTCGAAGAAAAATATTCCAAGCAAACTGGCGGACGCGGACAATACGGACACGTTTTGCTTACTATCGAACCAAATGAAGAAGGAAAGGGCTACGAATTTATCGACAAAGTCGTGGGCGGACGTATTCCAAAAGAGTTTATTCCGGCAGTCGGTAAAGGTGTGCAAGAGGCATTGACGCGCGGTGTGCTTGCTGGTTATCCAATGGAAGATATTAAAGTTACGCTGACTGATGGATCCTACCATGATGTCGACTCGTCCGAGTTTTCGTTTAAAGCGGCCGGTTCGATTGCGTTTCAAAAAGGCGCTAAGTTGGCAGACCCGGCGATACTCGAACCGATTATGTCGGTCGAAGTCGTGACACCAGAAGAATATATGGGAGACGTAATGGGAGATATCAACAAGCGTCGTGGTCAGATTTCCGAAATGACCGATCGTGGAATGGCAAAAGTTGTGAAATCGAAAGTGCCGCTTTCCGAAATGTTCGGGTATGCGACAGATGTTCGCTCGATGACGCAAGGACGCGCTGTGTATACAATGGAGTTTTCGCACTACTCTAAAGTACCAAAGAACGTCGAAGAAAAAATCCGCGAAGAGCGCGGCATGAAGTAAATTTTCAGAACCAGATTCACCTGCTTATTAAAAATCCTCCAAAATTTTGGAGGATTTTTTGTATTCATCTTTTCTTGGCGACTGGAGAAAAGGTTTTCATGATTCTATTTTTTGCAATAGTTACATCGCGAACCTTGTGGAGGCGACTCCGAAGAATTGTTCTTTATCAATATTTTGCAAAACTTCTTTTATTTCCTAAGTGCAAGCTTGTGGTTTGTTCTTATTCAAAAATGAAAAATAATTATTTTTGCAAAAAAATAAAATATAAAAAATATTTGTTGAAAAAAAACATATGAAGTGTTTATATTATAAAGAAATTATCATTTATAAATATTTGCAAAAAATATGAAAGTAGCAATTTTATGTGGTGGACCATCACTCGAACGAGGCGTTTCGCTCAATTCGGCGCGGTCGCTGATGGATCATCTCACTGCAGACGATATTCAGATTGTGCCGATTTATTTTGATGCGAAAAAGGCTGCCTTCGAGTTGCCACCCCATCAACTCTATTCCAACACACCTTCCGATTTTGACTTCAAGCTTGCGCAAACCGCCAAACCACTCTCGCAAACTGCTTTAATCAAACGCCTCAAACAATGTGATATTGTGTTTCCAGCTATGCACGGCGCATTTGGTGAAGATGGTGGAGTGCAGCGATTTCTCGAAAAACACCAGATTCCATTTATTGGTTCGTCTTCGACAGCATGTAAAAAGGCGTTCGACAAATACTCTTCGAATAGGCTCTTAGAAGAACAAGGTTTTTTTACGCTCCCGACCGAAGTGCTCAAGATTTATCACACTGATCACAAACAAATTCTGGAGCGATTTTTTGCCGAGCACAAACTGGAGCGCGCAATTATCAAGCCTGCCCAAGGCGGATCGAGTATTGGTGTGCACTCGGTAACAACAGTTCAAGAGGCACTCGAAAAAACCGAGCTGCTTTTTTCAAAACGCCTCGATACGCGCGTGGTCGTACAGCCGTTTTGTACTGGTGTCGAATTTACCGTTATTCTTCTCCAAAATCGTTTTGGAATGCCTGTAGCGATTTTGCCGACGGAGACTGTACAAGATTATTCGCGTAATCAAATTTTTGATTATCGTCGTAAATATTTACCCACGAATCAAGTTCGCTATCATTGCCCACCGCGTTTTGACGCCGAAACCATCGAGCGCATTCAAGTCCAAGCCGAGCAACTTTTTTCTGTACTCGGGATGTCAGATTGCGCGCGTTTTGACGGCTGGCTTCTGCCTGATGGCGATATTTGGTTTGCGGATTTTAACCCGATTAGCGGCATGGAACAAAACAGTTTTTTGTTTCAACAAGCGTCGCGAATCGGCATGAGTCACGCGAATGTACTGCGTTATATTGTCAAAAATAGTTGTCGTCGCCAAAGCATTCCTTTTCCCACAGAAATTTCGCCACCTTCGAGCGATCGGATGGCAATACCAATACTCTTTGGTGGCGCGACTTCCGAGCGCCAAGTTTCGCTGATGAGTGGTACAAATGTGTGGCTCAAATTGCGAAAATCTCCGCAGTACGCGCCCGAACCATATTTGCTCGACAGCAATGGCGAAGTATGGCGATTGCCCTACGCGCTGACGCTCAATCACACGGTCGAAGAAATTGAAGAAAGCTGCTGCTCTGCCGAAAATGATGAGGCGCGCCTCAATTTTCTCGAACAAAAAGTTGCTTTGCGACTTGCCTTCGAAAATGGCGATGTAAGCGAACCAATGTTCTTGCCGCAAAAGTTTTCGCTCGATGATTTTTTTCGAAAATATCCATTTGTCTTTTTGGCACTCCATGGCGGTGATGGTGAAAATGGTATTTTTCAAGCGATGCTTGAGCAAGTTGATACCAAATATAATGGTTCAGAAAGCGCAGCTTCGGCGCTTTGTATGGACAAATATCGTACGGCGCAGATGCTCGTCGGAAGAGAAGACGAAGGGATTTTTGTTTCGCCACAATATTCTTTGGCATTGGCAGAATCGGAACATCATTCCGCAGCAGATTTTGCAAAGTTGTGGCAACAGCTCAGGACTAATCTCGGCAGCAAGCATATCATTGCCAAGCCACAATCAGACGGATGTTCTTCGGGAGTCATTTTGCTCACTTCGGCAAATGATCTCAAAACCTATCTGACGCTGCTACGCAGCGGTGCCACACAAGCATATCCGGGTACTTTTGAGGGACAAACAGCCCTGCTCGAAATGCCAGGAAGTGGTATTACACATGCACTTTTTGAAAAATATATCGAAACCGATCGATTGACTATTATCCACAATCAACTCAAGCACAAAGCCAAAACCGGTTGGATTGAAGTAACGGTCGGCGTGGTCGAAAAAAATGGCGAACTTCATGCTTTGTCGCCCAGTATTACCGTTGCCGAAAACACGGTCTTGAGTGTCGAAGAAAAGTTTCAAGGTGGTACCGGCGTCAACATCACGCCACCACCAGAGTTTTTGATTCCAGCATCCAGACTCGCACAAGCGAAAGCCCGTTTTGAAAAAGTAGCAACCATGTTGGGGATTTGCGGCTATGCGCGAATTGATGCTTTTTTAGAACTGGCGACGGGCAATATTCACATTATCGAGGCGAACACTTTACCCGCTCTCACACCATCCACCGTGATTTTTCACCAAGCCTTGGCAGAAAAACCCCCTTGTTTGCCGCTGCCCTTTTTGGAAATGCTTATTACCAACAAAAACTCTTAGCCTCTTTTTCAAGACGAATTGCACTTTTTGGCTTGCTCTGAAATAATCTATTCAGTTTTATTACTCCCTTATATGCGCATCATTACTGTTATTGTCGGTTTTCTCCTTTTGCTTGCTGTGGTGGTTGCCGCGCTCTTTTTGGTTGCGCCGCGTGGGGCATCCGAATCTCCGAAACCAACACCCCAAGCTTCGCCAATTGCTGAATATTTTACCATCGAAACCTCTCCCATTGCTGTTTTTAGCAGCACTGCCCCAGTTCCTGATACTTCTGCTATCAATTCTCCGTTTCCTACGCAAACAACATGTGAGTCAAGTATTCCTGCTGAACCCATTGTGGTGCAAGTGTTTGATGATTTTCTGTGTCCATATTGCGCACGCGAATTTGCAGAAGTGCTTTTGCCGCTCAGTCAACAATCTCCTTTTACTGACAGCCAAGCAGAATTTCAATTTGTCACTTTGCCGATTCACGGCGACGATTCTACTGCACTTGCCAAAGCTGCGCTTTGCGCTGCACAACAAATCGATGATTGGCAATTTCGCCAACGTCTTTATGCTGCGCCAGACAAAAATCCCACTACAGCGCAAAACTTCCTCATCGAATTGGGTGGTGATGTTCGTCAATATCAAGACTGTCTAATCGCCAGCATTACCGAAGAACAACTACAAGCGAACATCACTCTGGCGCAATCAGCAGGAGTAAATGCCACTCCCACACTCATTATTGATGGCAAATCCTTCGTTGGCGCGGTGCCGCCTGAGAACATACTGTATGAAATTCGCAAAACACTTGCACAAACATCACCAAAATCGCTAGAATGTGAGGGATAATTTCTTTTTCCTTCAAAATGCTTTTTAATAAAAAGACCAAAGAGTTTTCGCCCGTGGTCTCTGTCGGATTTTTCGGAATCCTACTCATCGTCAGTTTGCTCTTCAATGTGGCACTGTTTTTGCGCATTCAGAATATTCCTGATGGAATTTCCGAATATTTTTTCCCACAGTCTGCTACAGAAGAAGCCGCTCGCAAGGCAGCTCGTGCTGAGGACAGCCGCATCGAAGTCGGCAACAATGTTTGGGTTCGCTTGAGTGATCCCAAATTCGACATTATTTATTTAAAAGACGAAAACTGCACTCACTGTGAAGATCTCACACAAATGCAACAAGAATTGGCGCAAAACTTTTTGTCAGCTAATACCAAGACTGTAAACATTGCTTCTACCGACGGACAAAAGATTGTCACCGAAGGTGGTGTTTCTGTTGTTCCGGCGCTTATCTTTTCTGCTGCTTTTGCTCAGACTGCTGGTGCACCGACATTGCTTCAAAACGGACTTGTCACAGAACTTAAAAATGGTCAGTTCGAATTCCGCACGCCCGGTAACAAGCGAATCCTGAGCCCAGAACAACTCCCTGCAACAGCGGAAGCCGCCCCTGGCACTGTTACAATCGTTGGGTTTATCGATTATCTGACACAAGATATCGGCACATACCTTAATAGCACGCTTGGTGCTGTCGCTGCCGAGTATCCCGAAAGCGTGAATGTCGCCTTATTGCCTTTTGTTAACAATGTTGCTTCGCTCGCCGCCGCCGAAGCCTTTTTGTGCGGAGTCGACATTGCTCGACTTGATGCAGTGAAAGCGAATTATATTCCAGTCGCGCAAGGTATCTTAGCAAATGGCGAACAAGTCACTGACGAGGCAGTAACACAAGTACGTCAAGCACTGAGCGATTTGTTGCAACTTGAGGGCGATATCTTGACATGCTACAGCGACCGCCTTCCTGATGAACAGATTACCCAAGCAACTGTTGAAGCACAGCGACTTGGCGTAACTGGCGCCCCTGCCTTTTTTATCGGTGATCGTTTCTTTGCGGCTGAGCAACCTGCACAAGTGATTATTGATACCATTGCCGAAATCATAGCAAATGGCGAGACAACAACCGTAGCTCCAACAATGGATGACCAATCAGACACTCCGTCTGAAGAGTCCGCAGCTCCAGAAACTACTCAAGCCCCACAAATCAGCATTCCTGCTGAAGTCGAAACTCCGTCCGAGACTGTCGAAACAGAAGTTACTGAATAAACTCCTTCCGTAAGTTCTTTCCAAAATACCTCTGGGGGCTTTCCCTCAGAGGTATTTTTTGTCACAATATCAACGGTCTTTCTTTCCGACAGTAATCAATCTTTACCTTTCGACGGCACTGACATTTTTTATCAGCGGTTTTTTGGGAATTATGGTGCTGCACCTTTTTCCCCGCTGGGGACTCATGGATAATCCTCGCAAATATGGACATAATCGCGAACCGATTCCACTTCCCGGCGGAGTCGCGCCCGTGCTGGCACTGCTTTTTGTTGTTGCCATTTTTTTTCCGCAAACACTCAAGTATACTGGTTTGCTGTTTGCGACAGCCTTGGTCGCGACGGTAAGTTTTTGGGATGATCGGCGTCAGGTTTCACCTTTGTGGCGTTTGGTCGCACATTTTGCGGCAGCACTCATTGTCGTCGCCTCCGGGATCAGCATCCGCTATGTGAGTAGTCCTTTGGGCGGGAATATCGATCTTGAAACAGTTTTTGCGCTCCTTCCTGTTATCGTGACTTCGATTTGGCTGGTAGGATTTGCCAATGTAATGAATTGGCTTGATGGTGTGCCGGGGCTTTCTTCTGCTTCATCAGCTGCTGCCGGAATTTTTTTGGGGCTCCTCAGTCTGACACCCGAAGTCAATCAGCCCGAAATCGCTCAGCTGTCCTTTGCTTTTGCCGCCGCCGCCGCGGGATTTTTGCTCTTCAATTTTCCGCCACCCAAGATGCTACTTGGCGACACTGGCGCGATGACATTTGGATTTTTTCTTGCTTGCATTTCTGTTTTTTCGGGAGGAAAAATGGCAACCGTGTTTATTGTTTTGGCGCTCCCGATGCTTGATGCATCTTATGTGTTGTTGCGGCGGATGTTACGTGGTCAAAATCCCATGCGTGGTCAGGACAATCTCCATCTTCACGATCGACTTGCACAACTCGGGTTTTCTGCGCGCGAAATTCTTTTCTTTTTTCTCAGTTTTTCTTTGTCACTTGGTTGGCTTAGTCTCCAACTTGCCACCACTGGGAAAATTCTGCTTATCATCGTTGTTGGGGTGCTCTTCTTGCTTTTTTCGTGGTGGCTCGAGACAATGGCGCGGAAAAAATCTCTCCCAAACTCATGAATGCACATGCTCCTTTTACCGCAGAAATCGTGTCGTTCGAGACTGTTGCCGAGAATACTGGTAAATTTCGTTTTCGAATCGAAGATAGTCAGGTGAATGATTTTGTCCCTGGACAATTCTTTTTGCTCGAAGTAGAAGAAAAAGTCCATCGCGCTTATTCCATCGCTACCAGTCCCTCGCAACTTCCAGAATTCGAGTTGCTCATCAAATATCTGCCGAATGGAGCAGCCAGCGAGTATCTTTGGAAACTGGCTCCAGGTGCTAAGGTATTATTTCGTGGTCCGATGGGAAAGTTTTCCATCAAGCATCCCGACAAAAAACAACTTCTTGTCGCAACCGGAACCGGACTCGCGCCGATCAGATCTATCTATCAATCCTTGATCGAAACCAAATCAGCGCCATCGCTCCATTTGATTTTTGGCGTGCGCCATGCAGCGAATCTCTTTTGTGTCGAAGAATTTGCTAATCTGCAAAAAACTGCGCCGGAGCACTTTCGTTACCAAATGTGCTTGTCGCAGCCGGAAGACGATTCGCCAGATTGTTTTGTCGGCAGAGTGACAAATTTTATAGAATCATTATCGGATGACGAATTTGTGGATACCGAAGTCTCGATTTGCGGTAGTCGTCAGATGGTAGTGGATATTCGAGAGATTTTAGAAAAGAAGGGAGTCGATAATAGTTTTGTAAATGTGGAAAGTTGGTAAAAATTAATACAAAACATTTCTTTGCCGTATTTTGAGTGCTATTTTTTGGTATACCAAAAAAAATTATTGCAAAGCAGCTTCTGATATAGCTAAAATGTAGCGCTTTGAGAGTTCTTCAGGATTCACAAGTAGAATCACTTTGTTTTTTACCAAAATCATGACCACCAACGCTCTGCACGAACAAGACCTGACTCAAGGTCACATTGGCAAACAACTGTGGTCACTGGCGTGGCCAATGATGCTCTCGATGTTTTTTTATACCCTCTACAATGTCGTCGATACATATTGGGTAAGCAGATTGTCAGATGAGGCGATTGCTGCTGTTAGTATTTCGCAGATTACTTTATTTGTAATGATTTCACTCGGGTTTGGATTGACAGTTGGTTCTGGCGTAATTATGGCAATGAATATCGGCGCCAAGAAAATTTCTGAAGCTGAGCGCATTTTGGGACAATCGTTTGTACTGAGTATCGTGGCGGGAACAATTTTCACCGTGATAGCACTTGTGTTTCGTAATCAGTTTTTGATTGCTTCTGGCGCAAGTGGGCTCATTTTTGCTCCTGCTCTCGAATATTTTACTGTTATCGCAGCAGGATCTGTTTTGCTTTTCGTGCTGATGACGATTATGTTTGCCTTTAATTCGCAAGGAGACACCGCGACACTTACCAAACTATTTGCAATTTCGACTATCGTCAATGTGCTCCTCGATCCGCTTTTAATTTTTGGTTGGGGAATAATTCCTGCTCTGGGAATCTCTGGTGCTGCAATTGCGACGCTGATCTCGCAAGCGATTTTTATTATTGTTGCGTTGCGTTCGCTCGCAAATGAGCGACGTCACGTGCGCTTTCGATTTCGCAATCTGTCGCTGCGATGGGAATCTGTCAAAAACGTTTTGCGGATTGGTATTCCAGCTTCACTAAGCCAAGTGATTTTTCCCCTCGGTATTGCGGCTTTGACATATATTATTTCACTTGGTTTTTTAGAAGCCGGTACGATTGCTTTTAGCCTTGGCTCACGTATCGAGTTTTTTGCGTACTTGCCGGCGATTGGTTTTGGATTTGGCGCGATGGCGATGGTGAGCCAAAATATCGGCGCCAACAAACCTGAGCGGGCTCTTGAAGCTTTTGGCAAGGGGTTGCGTTACGCTTTTCTTGGTGCGGCTGGTATGGGTGTCGTGGCGACGGTTTTTGCTAAATTATTTGTACAAATCTTTACGACTGACCCACTTGTCATGCAATACGCGCTTTCTTATATTTGGTCGGTAGCGCTCAGTTACGGCTTTTTGGCAGCGCTCATGGTCGAGGCAACTACTTTTCAGGCAATTGGCAAATCATGGCCAGGTTTTTGGCTCTTCTTATTGCGTGTGGGCGGTATTCTGCTCCCGCTCAGCTATGGGTTGACGCAAGTGGCGCATTTTTCGATTTTTGGTATTTGGATTTCAATCGTTGTAGCAAATATTATCTCCGCTTGTATCGGCTATTTTTGGATTATGCGCGCCATCAAAAAGATAGATGCTGATAGTATTCCTACACATCCGACCTTATAAATATTTCTAGTAGCACACGGTCATGAATTCATTGGACGGCGTTTCTCATGGTGATAATACAAGGCGATACTGCCAAAAATAATACCCAAACTGATAGCAATCGGTAAAAATAACGAGTCGTCTTCCAATTCAACTCTTTTATCTGGAGTAGTGCCAGATCCCAACTCACGCACATCTGCTTCGGCATTTGCAAGCACTGCTGTTCTGCTACAAAGACTCACATTCAGAGCATCAATTTCGCCATTGGCATACACCAGATATTCTTCGCCATCTTCAAAAGTATAACCGCAGCTGGCGCTGTCGCGCGCTGTTGTAATGATTACTTCGGTCGGTATATCGCCCTTCCATACTTGTGACACGACAAACGAGACTTCGACGGGATCAGTACTACTAAAGGTAAGTCCTTGTTTTGTCTTCTGCACAATGACTTTTCCTGTAAAGACAGCATTCGCATTGGCAAGTTCTTCACTTGGTAAACGCGGCATTATGCACGAACACGCCCAAGCAGTGCTTGCTTGCGACAAAAAAACACTCACAGCGAATAACGTAAACAGCCATTGCTTCATAGCGATTCAATAAAACAATTCGCTTACCGATTTTTCGCGCAGCACATTCATGATTACGTTTGAGATGAGTGGCGCAATGGAGATTTGGGTCAAATTTTTGAGTGCTTTATCAACAGGAACCGGAATTGAGTTCGTCACGACGATTTCGGAAAAATTAGCTTTTTCGAGACGCTCAAACGCCGGTCCTGAAAAAATTGGATGGGTAGCACACAAGCTTACTTGATCAAGCGCACCATGTGCGACCAAAACTTCTTTGGCATTGCACACCGAACCTGCGGTGTCGATCATATCGTCCACCAAAATAGGGCGCTTGCCTTTGACCTCCCCAATCACATGCGATACTTCGGATTTGTTATGTTCTGGACGACTTTTGTGCAAAATGGCGAGATCTAGCCCCAGTATATCAGCAAATTTTTTGGCGACTTTGGCGCCACCGACATCGGGCGAAACAATGATGGTATTTGTAAGATCTTGTTTTTGAAAGTGGCTTACGAGCAATTTGCGCGCAGACAAATTATCCACCGGAATATCAAAAAACGCCTGGCTTTGATCGGCGTGCAAGTTGAGCGTGATGACATGCATCGCGCCACTTTGAGTGAGAAGATCAGCACAAAGTTTCATCGAAATCGATTCGCGCGCGGCGTGGATTTTGTCCTGACGGCTGTAACCAAAATGTGGAAGAATTACGTGCACGGTTTTGGCAAAACTCCGTCGCGCCGCATCACACATCAAGAACAGTTCAAAAAAATCTTCATGAACACTATTTGGACGACAGGTTGCGACTAAAAAAATATCATGACCACGTACTGATTCGTCAAAATTGATATAGAGTTCTCCGCAAGAAAACTTTTTGAGGGTGCGTTTGCCCAAGGGCACTCCTAACAAATGAGAAATCTCATCGGCAAGCTCTGGATGCGAACTTGCAGAAAATATCTTCACATTCTTTTGCATTGTCTTCATAGTGTTTCGGTAAGATAGAGGAGCAATTTTTATCTTACACACCTAGACAATAAGTTGCAAAGCTGTTCTGGTTATGCACCAACTATATCTCCAGCGCCAGCTATAACACGTACGAAAGTATATGACAACATAATGACAAGAATGCCAATCGCTGCCCACAGAATAATCTTTTTGCCTTTGTTGATTTGTTCTTCCTCACCTTGTCCGGTGACGAGCAAAATACCTGCATAAATCACCATGACGACGGCGATGAGTCCCAAAAAGCCCAAAAAGTAATTGATGAACGAAATCACCGCATCACGGAAAGGTTGATCAACAGCACCAGCATATTTATCGTCGTTGCTGATATAGGCGCTCCCGCTGGCAAATGTTTTTTCTGCAAAAAGAATTACAGATAGAACTCCGGCAGAAACAATAGAGGAGAGTGTTTTCATGAGGTTGATATCATATATCTTTTGTATTGTAACATATGCTGCGAAAATCATGCAAAATTTTTGGCATTCTCTGCGTATGCAAGTTGTAAAATAGTGTTAAAATAATTAAATTCACCATCTTTGTATGCTTATCCAACACAAAAAACTTCGGTTTCAGCAAAGAAAATCAAAAGTATTTTACTATTAGGCTTTTGTAGCGAGCGCTTGCTGAATCGCTTCTTGTCGCTCGATCTGACGAGTGCGCGCCATTGCTTTGTTGCGCTTGCGACTGTTGGATGTGGTCGGACGGCGAGCGCCGGGTCCAACGAGGCAGTGCTGACGCGAAGTCGATTTGTTTGTCATGGTCTAAAAAATCATAGCCGCGCTATTATCACCATCTTTTGGGAACATTACAAGTCTTTTTTATGCGATGTTTTGTAAGTAATGGTCGAATCGCTTTTTATAATTTGCTTTTTTGTAGGAGTGTCAATTTGCCATAATCTGCTAGCGATTGCCATTCTGGTGCAGCAAATGCTGCGTCCTTTGTGACATAGATTGTCCCCAGCGGTAGACTTTGCCAATCCTCCTTAAGCTCGCCAGTGGGAATAACTGCCCACGAGCCAAATTCATTGTCCTCATCAAAAAGTACATGAGCGATCGTTTTGCCGGCATAAAACCGCGATACCAAATATAAAAATGGATCAGAATATACAATCAGTTTCGCATTGTTGTTTTCAAAAATCAGTGAAATTTCGCGAAAGCCATATTCATCATCAAAATGTTGTGGCTGCAACAAGAGGATGCTGATGAGATAACAAGCGACGAATGCCAACGCAATTATATTTTTCCTCGTCGACACTAATAATGTTAAAGCGAGGAGAAAAAATGGACTCACAAAAAACAAATAGCGCGCATGAATCAAATGCGTATCGTGCATTTCTGCGAAAACAAAACCTGTAATTGTCACCAAAAAAAGCGAACCAAAAAGCGAAAATGCAGTGCGACTCTGGGGCACAAGACGCCCCCAAAAACCGACACAAATTGCAAAAATTACCAGGATGACTGCGCCGCTTGCAATCGGAGACAGCGAAAAATCAAATGCTCGTGGTACACCACCACCGGCTGTTCCTTGTGCGGTACCATATAAAAAAATATGAGCATATGCAAAAATATCGAACCAACGCGGAGCGCTATTCCAATCTAAGCTACTTCCTCGTTCGAGATGCTGCAAAAATATCGGTAACCATGGTAAAAACAACAAAAAGATTATTATTCCTACTTGTGCAGCTAATAACAAAAATGCTCTGAGGGGTACGTGTTCTCTCACAATTTGTTGCCATGCCCATACAATTCCAAAAGCAAAAAGTACGATAAATGCTGTATAGTGAGTTAAGAGCGCGAATCCCATTGTGCAAGCAAACCCGAGCCACATGCGCGAAAAACTCTGCTCGCTCGCTGTAACAGCTTGCCAAAAAAACAAGAAAGCAAGCAGTACCAAAAACGCCAAAAGCATGTACATGCGAGCTTCTTGCGCATATTGCAATACAAAAGGATTTGCCGCAAAAAATACCAAACTCAACAATGCAAAAGGTAAGTTATTGGTAATTTTTTTGAGGAGCACAAATAATGTTGCCAAAAAACCGGCATATATAAATACTGAAAAACTGCGAAGCGCAATATCGCCAAAACCGAACATCGTTCCCCACAATTTAAGCAGCATATAATACAGCGGCGGATGAATGTCTCGCTGCAGCATTGCAAACATTTCTCTCCACGGCATGCGCACAACATTTCCGCTATAGGCTTCGTCAAACCAAAATTCGCGTACCAAAAATCCATCACCACCTATCGCCCTCAAAATTGCAAACAGCAAAATTCCCCAAAATATTCCTCGTACATATAATTTTTTCTCCCACCATGACCGCAGATGCATTTTCATCTTCGCTCAAATAAAAGTCGGATTTTGGAGAAAAACGAACTTTCGCGATTTTTAAGAAGCGGCTTGGGGATTTTGAGGGTGACATTAAATTCCATCTTTTTTCCAAGCGCGAGTTGTGTTTGTGTAAACAGTGCCGGCAAACTACCAAAAACAATCGTAGCGACTGGGAGCAAGAGCCATTGCAAGATCAAACGCAAGTAGCCAGTCTTTTTGGGTGGAGTGGGCGTCAGCAAAAATGTCAGTGCCATCGAGACCAAAATGCCGACCAAAGCAATCCGAAAAATAAAAGAAAGTGCGATTGAGACATGGCTCCCAAACACAGTATCGCCAAATCCGTGATTTACAAAGCGAATAAACGGCGTAACGATTGCCAAAAAAAGCGCCGCTGTCGCCCACATATAATGCCCCTCAATCATGCGAAAATACTGCAAAAAGCTGCGTAATTTTGGGAGTTGCTGCCATTTTTCCCGCATTCCAACTGTAAAATATGCGACATCCGAGCTGCCCCATGCCCAGCGACGCAACTGCTGAAACTGGCTTTGGAGTGATCCATAATATGTGAAGCCGCTCGCAGCATCTTGATATACTGGCAAAAAAATCGGCACAACACGATAGTCTCCATTAAAATGTAGGTAGCTGCGCCAGTATTGTCTGCCGTCTTCGACAATCGTCTGTTTGTCCCAAAAATCCATTTCAATAAGCGCACTGAGCGGCTGACTATGGCTCGAAAAATTTCGTAATCGATCGGGACGCCCAGCTTCAATCAAATGCCAATAGCCCGATGACAGTGCCATCATCCGGTTGATTGTCGGAACTTCCCAGATATTATTAAAAAAGAGGGGAATCGGTTGAAATGCTTTTTTGTGGCGATTGGCAACTCGACAAAATTCGTACGTCAATGCCTGCAATAATTGCGGATGCAAACGATTGTCAGCGTCGAGTGTGGTTACCAATATTCTCTTAAAATCAATTTTCGGCGCAGCTAATTCTGCTGTGACCTTTTGCGCTGCATACGAAATATTTGCACCTTTCCCTTTAATCTCATTCGGCAAATCGGCAGGATGCTCCACCCAAAAAAACTTGCCAAATTTGGGAGCAAACTCCTTTTGCAATTCCGCAGCATGTTTACGTCCATTTTCTTTATCGCGTGCCTCGGTCGCCAAACAAAAGAAAATCCGTTCGGAATCAAAATCCGCTGCCGCAATCGAAGCAATCGAAGCGCGCAACACTTCTAATGGCTCTTTGTAGGTCGGTAAGATAATCAAATGAATGACATCCATCGGACTCAAATCGGTTGTTTTAGACTGAATCAATTCAGTATTTTTTTGTCGCCAATCGATACTTTTGGCTTTTTTGTATTGCCAACTCGCATAGAGCAAAAAATATGCATATTCCATCGCGCGCAAAAACCACAAAAAAACATAGAGCATAACAAATGCACTGACAAACTGTGGAAATGGTCGAAACAAAATAAAGGGCAAAATCAGAGTGCTCCAGGCAAGAACCGCTGGCAATATTTCAAAAATCCTCTTGATGTTACTTATATATAAGAAAATTTTTGGAAAGAGGCAAAAAGTATTTTTCCTGAAGGAGAAGAGCTTCTGTTCGAGTGCAGAGTGTGTCACGAAATAAAAAAGAGAGCAAGAAGACAAAAAATAAAAAAAAGTAATTGACTCTTCATCAAATCATCTCCAAAATATCGTGGAATTTTTTCTAGTAACTTGAGCACGCAAAATCCGATTCAGTTTATTCTTGAGGCCGAAGATAAAGCGGAAGCGCTTCTTCGTGTCGCTCAACAAAAAGCTCAGACGATTGTCACTCATGCCACAGAGCAGGCCGCAGCAACAGTACTGGCTGCCGAGGAATCCGCCAAAACAAGCATGAATGAGCACTTGACTCAACAAAAAGCGAAAGCCCAAGCTCATTATAAAGAAGAAGTCGATAGTATCTCGCGCGATATTGACCTCCTCAAAGATCACGCCGAACAGCACGCTGCTGCTGCGGTCAAAAAAGTTACTGAAGCATTTGTTGCACTTTTTTCTCACAAATAAATGTCTCTCGCATCCCTGCAGAAAGTGGCACTTTTTATCACTCGAGCAAAAATCGATGACGCTCTTACGTATTTGCAACAATTTGGTATCTTTGAAGTAGTACGTGATGCCAAAACAGCAGACGAGATCGCGACCGAAATTCCGACGCCAATCCGCTTTCAAAATATTGAAGCACGCATTGCAGATTTGCAATTTGTCATTCGATTTTTAACTCCTGTCGCTCCTGCAGCGACTTCTTTTCGGAATAAATTGCTTGGTGCTCGCGTTGAAGCATCCGAAGCCGAAGCACTTGTTGCTTTGCAACAAGATTTTACCCAAGTAGTGTCGGACTGCACCAATGCCGAAGAAGAGAAAAACCGTATTATCGCGGAGCGCACAAAACTGCACGAATTAGAAACAGCCCTCCATGCTTGGAAAGAACTTGAAATACCGCTTGATTTTGCAAGGTCAACACGTTCTGCAGAAGTGCGTTTGGGCAGCATCGAAGAAAACGATTTAGCGGATTTTTTGCTCGAAATCGAAAATAATCCATTGGTGTTTGTCCACGTTATTTCCCATGTAAACAAAAGTGCATACATTCTTGCTGCGTATCATTCGAGTATTGCTGCAGAAATGCGCCAGCATTTTGAAATCTTTCGTTTTGCCGAAGCAGAGTTTACAAATGTCCATCATACAGCAGCACAAACTCTGCGCGATGTCTCTCATCAAAAACGTGATCTCGAACATCGAGAGCACAATGTTTTGCTGCAGATGCAACGTCTCGCAAAAAATTTACCAGAAATAAAATTGGCACACGATGCGCTCAAATGGGAACAAGAAAAAAAGCATGCCATCTCGCTTTCCTCCACGACAAAAACAACATATTGTCTCACCGGTTGGGTTCCATCGAAGCAGTTTGCTACCGTCAAATCCGGCATTGCAGCAATAACTGACCAGGGCGAATTGGTGCGACTCGAATCAGAGCCAGACGAACAAGCTCCAGTTCAATTCGTTAATAGTCGCTTTATCAGACCATTCCAGACGATTACAGAATTCTTTGGCTATCCGCAAAAAGCCGAAATCGATCCGACACCATTTTTGGCTCCGTTTTTTGTAATCTTCTTTGGGTTTTGCTTAACCGATGCCGGCTACGGACTGCTCCTTACTCTTACTTTTGCTGTCGCTCTGCGAGTGATTCCTGCCAGTAAAGAAATGAAAGATATTTTACTTCTGCTGCTCTTTTGCGGAATCTCTACGATAATTTGGGGTGTAGTATTTGGCGGATATTTTGGCATGAAGCCAGAACAGCTTCCCTTTTTGGTTAATTCAGACACTGGTATGTTTTTTGGTCAAGTTTTTGATCCAGTCGAGGATTTGGTGCCCAAAATCATGCTCATTGCCTATGGATTTGGACTTGTACAATTGCTTCTCGGCGTCGCACTGGCACTTGCGACTCACTTGCGCGCTGGTAATCGCTTCAAAGCTTATTTTGTCTCACTCCCAACGATTCTCGCAGTTACTTTTACTGTCTTCTGGGCGCTTGGTCTCGCGACTCAGAGTCTCGAACAAACAAGTGGCATCCTTGATTTTTTTGCTAATGCATCACCGCTTTTCGGCAAAGCCGCGCTCGCCATGCTCGTTGTACTTATATTTTCGATGGGATCAGGAAACTTTTTCCTTCGTCCTGTATTAGGAACCTTGATTCTTGCCAACGAAATTATTGGTTGGGCATCTAATCTGCTTTCGTATTCACGTTTGTTTGCACTTGGTCTTGCAACAGGAATAATTGCCTTTTCTTTTAACCAGGTAGCTGCGACTGTCGGAGAAATGATGCCGACTCCGGTTGCGATTCCTGTCATGATTATTGTTATTTTGATCGGGCACTCGCTTAATATTGCACTTAATTTTATTGGTGCACTTGTACATACTGCACGTCTGCAATTTGTCGAATTTTTTGGAAGATTTTTTGAGGGAGGTGGCAAGCGTTTTAGTCCGCTTACTCGCAAAAGTGTCTATCTTTTTGACCCAACGCGGTAATTTTTCTTTTTTTTCTTTCTTATGGAATCAGTCATCAACTGGGGACCGGTACTCGCATTTGCGGGTGTAACTCTCGCTGGAGCCCTTGGTGCTGCCGGATCGGCAATCGGCTGTGGCAAGGCTGGTGAAGCCACTGCCAGTGTTACCGGCGAAAAACCAGAGCTCTTTATCAAGATGCTCATTTTGCAAGCCTTGCCTGGATCACAGGTGATTTACGGTTTCGTAATCGCAGCGCTGGTACTCTTTAGTGGAAATATTGGTTCATACGATATTGCCCAGGGAGCCATGGTCATGTTTGCTGGTCTGACAGTAGGATCTGCTGCCTTTATCTCAGGAATATTTCAGTCGCGTGTTATCGTTTCTGGTGCACAAGCAGTTGCTAAAGACGCTAATCAGCTTGTAAACGTAATCGTGTTTGCGGCGGTTGTTGAAACTTTCGCCATCTTCGGCTTCCTTATTAGCTTTTTGATGATTCAAAACATCTGATCCCTCCTCTTTTTTTGTCTCTATGGCACTCGCAGATATTACCTCCAAAATTCTTCAGGATGCTGAACATGAAGCAGCACAGATTATTGCTGACGCTGAGAAAAAAGCGAATGCCATCATTGTGGCGTCAGAAGAAGATCGCTTAAAAGCAGTTGCTCGCATTGAAGAAACCAGTCGGCAAAAAAATGAGCAAATCACCACCAAGGTTGCCAACCTCGCTCGCCATTTGCGAAAATCAAAGATGCTCGAGGCAAAACGCCAAGTACTCGAAGATGTTCTCGTCCGAGCCAAAGAACAGCTCATCAAAACCGACGCTCATCAAAAAGAAGCACTCTTTACTGCTATGCTCAAGCAAATTGATATGAGCAGTGGAAAAATTCGTCCTGTTTCTGCCGACAAACAAATCGTACAAAAAGCCATCCAAAATTCAGGGAAAGACTTTACGACAGGAGAAGTTGTTTCTGGCATGGGAGGATTTGTATATCTTTCTGACTCTGTAGAAATCGACTTTCGAATTGAATCGATTGTCGATCGTGAATTGGCAACGCATCTCGAACACGAGCTTTTTGCCATACTTTTTGCTCAATCTTAAACCGCAATGGGAACATCTGATTTTACTCTGGCGGCGGTGCGCATCTCCACTCGTTATGACCAATTGCTTTCGATGGCACACGTCGAGCGAATGCTGGCTGCGCCCAATGCAGACGAAGCAATGCGTATTCTTCATGACATGGATTGGGCAAGTTCGCTGGCAGAATCAGATAATCCTGAAGTCTTCGAGCGAGTCATCGAAGCCGGACTTTTGGATCTTAAGCATTTCCTTGTCGCCAATCTTCCCAATAAGGCGCTTCTCGAATATTTACTGCTGCCATTTGATTTACAAAATGCCAAGGCATCCCTCTTTTTGTTTCGAATTGGCGAAAAATACGAGAATATTCATACGCGTCTGACACCGATGGGATTTTTCCCTCGCCGACTTGCTTTTTCTGTCCTCGAAAATCCCGATAAGACACGAGATAAAGACATGCAATTTTTTGCAAATGCCTTATTACAAGCACACGCAGCTCTCGAAAAAAATCCTGAGAGCCCCGAAATCGCCGAAGAAATCTTAGACGATGCAATTTTGACCCACATGCGTATGGCTCTGGACAAAATAAACAGTGGGACGCTGAAAGCCTTTTTTCAACTTCAACTGCAAGCGGAGCTCATCAAGCAAGAAATCCGTCGTGATAACCCTGATGCAGGTGCTCGCGTAGTTGAAGCAACGCCTTTTTTATTGCAAATTCCTACTTTTCATTTATACACAGACATTAAAAGCGCCGTCAAAGGTACTTTTTTAGAGTCACTTTTTACTGAAGGTAAGGCACTCGAAGGCAACGCAGCAGCGCTTTCGGACTGGGAGTTGCGTCTCGATTTGGCAATCTTGGATCGCTTGTATTGGCCAGCTCGTACCAATCCCTGTGGTCCCGAATCAACAGTTGTATACTTTTTTACCAAGCTTCGTAACGCCGAAATCATTCGTACAATTTTGATTGGCAAAAAAAACCAACTGACTTCCTCCGCAATTCGTGAAATTATTACTCCTTATCTTCCTTATCTTCGCAAAGCATGAAATTTGGTATTGCTATCATTGGGCGCCGCGAAGAAATACTTGGGTTTTCTGCTGTGGGACTCACAATATTCCCCGCAGAAACAGGAGAAGTGGCACGCGAGATTCTTTTTGATCTCAAGCGCGCTCTTACTGATGAGACGCATACGATTGGCACACCAAAATTTGCCATTGTTTTTGTGATGGAAGAATTTATCCGCAGCCTGACGCAGGAAGAGCTCACCAAGCTGTCTGCAGGAGCACTTCCATCAATCATTTCTTTGCCTGGCAATAGCGGCAGCACCGGCTATGGAAACGAAAAAATTCGCCGCATTGTTGAAAAAGCTGTTGGAAGTGACATTTTTGGAAACTCATGAAACATTTTTTTATCGCTGTCGGCTTGGTCTTTTTACTTGCAGGATGTTCCACTCCAGAAGCTAATCAGCAACTTCCTTCACCAACTTTGGCACCAGAATCGCCCTCACCAACGCTTCTTTTGCCCGAAACGGATTCACTTCCGGTATTGCCCGAAGCCCCTGAGCTGCCACCGACATTCGATGGTCAAAATGACGCCGACATTACATATTGCACACAAGAAGTCACGGAATGTCCGGATGGAAGTTATGTTGGACGCGAAGGACCAGATTGCGAATTTGCAGCTTGCCCCGATGAGTCAGATTTTGGAGGAAGTGATGCCGGAGAAGATGATGCAAATATAGCTGTCACTCCTTCAGCCGAAGCACCCCAAGAGTCGTTTGTCGCCTGTCCGATGGATGCAAAACAATGCCCTGATGGTAGTTTTGTCGAACGGACCGCTCCCAATTGCGAATTTGCTGCTTGCCCTACCGAATAATTTTCTTACTTTCTTTTTTTTCTTCCCCTTACAATGTCTGAACACGGTGTCATCATCAAAGTTTCCGGACCACTTATTATCGCAGAAAATCTTGCTGGCGCAAAAATGTACGAAGTCGTACGG
Organism: Candidatus Altimarinota bacterium; assembly: GCA_041738935.1. Taxonomy (GTDB): domain Bacteria; phylum Patescibacteriota; class Gracilibacteria; order CAIRYL01; genus JBGSOV01. The sequence continues at coordinate 75,419 of JBGSOV010000002.1, forward strand.
GTTTCTTCCGAAAACCTTGTCGGAGAAGTAATCGAATTGGCAGGGGACAAGGCGTCGATCCAAGTGTACGAAGATACTTCTGGTATTTGTCCAGGAGACAAAGTCGTGCGCACCGGCAAAACCCTTTCTGTCGACCTCGGGCCGGGACTCTTGCAATCAATTTATGATGGAGTCCAACGCCCACTCGAACTTATCGAAAAAGAATCTGGATCCGCCTTTATCGCTCGCGGAATCGATGTTCCTGGTATCTCGCGTACCAAGAAGTGGGATTTTGTTCCCGTCGCTCGTACTGGCGCAAAAGTCTCGGGAGGAGATGTTCTCGGAACTGTTCAAGAAACATCACTGATTGAGCACAAAATTATGGTGCCACCGACTATAGCTGGAACTCTTATTTCGATCGAATCTGGCAACAAAACTGTCGAGGAGACTATTGCGGTCATCGAAACAGCAGACGGCAAGCAAGAAATCACCATGCTCCAAAAATGGCCAATCCGCTCACCACGCCCAATTGCGCAAAAGCGCGTGCCAATGACACCGCTCGTTACAGGTGGGCGCTCGATCGACACCATGTTTCCGATTGCCAAAGGTGGTGCTGGTTGTATTCCGGGGCCATTCGGTTCTGGTAAAACTGTTACGCAACAAGGACTTGCCAAATATTGCGACGCGCAAGTAATCGTTTATATCGGTTGCGGCGAACGCGGTAATGAGATGACCGAAGTACTCAACGAATTTCCGCATTTGATCGACCCAAACTCGGGTGAACCGCTGATGAAACGAACAGTGATGATCGCCAACACTTCGAACATGCCGGTAGCGGCGCGTGAAGCATCGGTCTACACCGGTATTACCATCGGCGAATATTATCGCGACATGGGCTATTCTGTAGCTTTGATGGCGGACTCTACCAGTCGTTGGGCAGAGGCAATGCGTGAAATCTCTGGTCGTCTCGAAGAAATGCCGGGTGAAGAAGGCTATCCAGCGTACTTGGCATCACGCACGGCAAGCTTTTACGAGCGTGCTGGTGCGGTTACTTGTCTTGGTTCTGTCGACAAACGCGAAGGCGCTTTGACAGTGGTTGGTGCGGTTTCGCCTCCAGGTGGAGACCTCTCTGAACCGGTTACTCAAAATACACTTCGTGTCACCAAATGTTTCTGGGGACTTGACGCTTCGCTCGCTTACAAACGTCACTTTCCGGCAATTAACTGGCTTAACAGTTACTCGCTTTACACTGACAACGTGATCGATTATTGGCGTAAAAATGTTGCCGAAGATTATCCCGAAGTTCGCGCGAACGCGCTCGAGCTCCTCCAAGAAGAATCCAAGCTTGAAGAAATCGTTAAGCTCGTAGGAATGGAATCCCTCTCTAATCGCGAAAAACTTGTGCTGCTCGTTGCCAAATCAATTCGTGAAGACTTCCTCTTTCAAAATGCTTTCGATCCAGAAGACGCCTACACGACTCCAAAGAAACAATATGGAATTTTGAAAGCAATTGTTACTTTGTATCAAGCTGGACTGAATGTTATTGATCATGCGGATTTTGATTTCCGTACGCTTTCTGAAAGCAGTATCATCGGCGAATTGGCACATGCAAAGGATATTCCGAACGGCGAAGACGAAAAATTTGCCGACCTGACCAAACGTGTCGAACAAGAAGTTCTTGCTCTCGCAAAATAATTCTTTCCTCCTCCCCCTGATAAGGGGGATCGAGGGGGTTATGGAGAATCCATTATCAAAGTTACGCTTATGACTGATAGCAAACTCAACTTCGCGCATCTCTGTGATATGGCTTTCTTGTCCAAGGACGGCAAGCTAAACATCATCGGTATTTTTGAAAATATTACCGTATCACGCTTTCCGGCGCGCCATCCACGTATGACTTTGGTGATGAACTTATTTTTGACCAAAGGTGCTCATCCATTCAAAGTCCGAATGGTCAAAGACAACGACAATTCTACCGTTACACAAGTTGAGGGGAATATCGAGTTTAACGGCGACAAAGGTAATGCCGGACTCATTAATGAGTTTGTCGATATTACTTTTCACGAAGCCGGCAAATACAGCCTCGAAATCTGGGTTGATAACGAACCGATCGGCGACAATGGCAAGTTGAATTTTGTGATTTTGGAGCAGGGGAAGAAGTAGAATATCTACCGAAAGAACCTGAAGTTTAAAGCTTCCTCGAAATGCGCTCTTCTCTTACGATTGTTTTTCGATCGGTCTGCACGAATACGAATTCTTCGTCCGCACGGCAGGAGAAAGGTTTGTGATTGAATGAGTTAGTTGCAGGAACTACAGACCTCCCAAAACAGCCGCCCTCTATACCACGGAATTTTTTCGCCAGTCGCAATAATAGTATTCATATGCATTATTATATCTCTTTCAATGCTATAAACCAATAATTCCCCACTTCTAAATCAAGATTGAAGAAATCGAGAGTCTTGATATCTAAGAATAAAAGTTCCTTAATTTTTTAAGGCTTGGAGTTACTTGCGTTTGAAGCAGGTGTCTATCAGATTCTATAATCCGCTCAGGAATGAGGATATAATCGCGGTTCCGATAATACAGCTTATTACCAGAGGTAATATGTAAAAAAACTTCACTTTTTTATTTTTGAAAGCCAAACTCAATAATCCAACTGTTATTATTACATATAAAAGTTGACCGAGTATTCGTGCAACATCAGACATGCCAAGTATCATTTGAGGTAGTGATGTGATTGGACCAGAATTTGCATACCAGATAGCAACAGGATTAAATGACATTAGCCCAATGGTCGGAATACCTACAATAAAAAATATTGTAAGTATTCCCCAAAATAGCCGCCCTCTATACCAAGGTATTTTTTCGCAGTTCTCAATTGTTGTGCTCATATACACCATTTCCTATCCCTATAAATCCACATATCACCCAACGGGAACGCCAATAATAATGCCGGTGATTATTAATAAAATCAGTATTATCGGATACCTGATTTTCACTCTGATATTTTTAAATGTTTTGACTATTAGTGAAACAAATAAGGATACAAAAAGAAACATGCCAATAATTTTACCTAACTGAGAGAAGCCCAAAAAACCAGCAATTATCGTGATAATGGGAAAACCACCTAAAGAAATACAAAGACGAAAAAAGAAATCGTAAAGACTAGAAGGGGGAAAGTGTTCAAGAAAAAATATTACAAGAGAAAAGAGAAAAAAGGGAGATAATACGATGCCCCAAAATAGACGCCCTCTATACCACGGAATTTTTTCGCCAGTCGCAATAGTAGTATTCATATACATCATTATAACTCTTTCAATGCTAATAAATCAACGATTTTACCTCAGAATTAGGAAGGGTGGATTAAGAGATCAGACTCGTGGGCGAAATTTTTGACAACATGATTATGGATAAAATCAATCCAAAATATTTTTCAACACGGCAGCCGGTGCGATATACTTCTGGTAATATTTTTTTTCTTTTTCTCTGTTTCCATGAAACGCCACTTTTCTTATGTGGACGCTCTTTGCCGACGCTTTCCGGCTGCACCACTTTTCTTAACGGTACTTATTTTCCCGATGTTTTTCACCGCTGCCCAAGCGGATGATACGCCCGAGACCCTCCCCGACATCATCATTACAGAAGACCCGACATCTGCGTCAGCGGCACTTTGCTCTTCCTTAAATGAAGAAGATGGCGTTGCCGATGAGGACAACTGGATCTGTCAGGAGGCTGCTCTCGGAGACGATGCCGATGGATCGGAAGGAGCTCCATTACAGAAAAGTGCGCCTCAGGAGAACGACATAGCTCCCCAGATGATGACCCAGCAAGCGCCCCTGATGATGAGCGCCCTCGATGCCCCCAGCACGCTCACCGCCGAACTGGAATCCTTCAATAGCCAACTCTTCCCGTACCTCTTTTTGAATGTGCGAGTTGCAGACAATAATACTCCCGTCATGGGTCTCACCACAGCAGATTTTGCTTGCACAGAAAACGGCGTTGATCAGACAGACGAGGCATTCAATGTTGCTCCACCCGAGACCGGCGGCGGTGTTCGCCTTGCCGACATTGTCTTCTTGATCGATACGAGTGGCAGCATGAGCGGTGCTATTAGTGGTGTGAAGAACAATGTCACTGCTTTTGCCAATCAACTTGCCGACAGTAGCATCGACTTTCGCCTCGGTCTTGTCCAATTCGGACAAACCGCTAGCAGTGGCAATCCGATTCTCAAAAACGGTGGCAGCCTTACTGCTGATACCACACAATTTACCAGCTGGGTCGCAAGCTTGTCCGCTAGTGGTGGTATTGAACCGAGTTTCCTCGCCCTGCGCTCTGCCGCTCAGCAGATGAACTTCCGCCCCGGTGCCCAGAAGATTTTTATCCTCATCACCGATGAGGACAGCGATGACCGCGACAAGGCAACGACCATCGCCGTCCTCCAAGGCAGTAGTATCACTGTCCATGTCGCTGCCAATTGCTCTTTTGGCACCTCGCAGACGGATTTCTGCGATGATTCAAGTGTCCGCGCTGCTACCGGCGGAGAACTCTTTTCTGTCGCCGGTCCCTATGACCAAGTCTTGCAGAGTGTCGCTGAAGCGACTGCCTCTACCTATATCGTCCGCTACAAGAGTAGTAATCCAGAAGTCGATGCCACCGAACGCCAGGTGAGCTGCACGGTGACCTTGCCTACCGGTGAGCAGGCAGCAGTCCAAACAAGTTACGCACCCGGCACTGCGCCGGTCATCCATAACACCACTGCCACCCGTCAGCTGATGAGCCAACCACAACCGGAGAATGCCTCTCTCACCATTAGTGTGACGGTGACCGACGCCGGTGCTCCTTTTGTACTCACGAACGGAGTCAAGCTCTCCTACCGCAGCCAAGGCGGCAGCTATAGCACACTCACCATGATGCCACAGGCTGCCCCCAACGCCTATTTTGCCACCATCCCTGCAGCCTCTGTTGTACGCCCCGGTCTCGAATTTTATGTCACGGCGACCGATGGTCAGAGTGTCAGTACTCTTCCGACCACCGATGCCGCTGACCTTCCCTTCGAGATCGCCGTTCTCCCAAACGAACTTCCGAAGATCATCCACGCACCGAGTGTCTCTGCCCCCAAGAGCCAGCCCCTCCTCCTCACAGCGACGATTACCGATACTACCAATTCTGTCACCTCCGCAGCTCTCCACTATCGTAAGGTCGGTGAGATCACCTATGCCAAACTGCCGATGACGCATACAGGCGATGTGTACCAAGCGACCATCCCTGCCAATCGCATGACTGCCGATATCGAATACTACTTGAGTGCTACGGATGACCTCGGCACGACCGCGACTTTGGGGACAGAGCAGCAGCCGTTAGTAATTGAGCTTATCAAGATTGATCCGCTCATTTTGAAATATGAGCCAATTTTGTATTTGCATGAAAATGAGAATTTTGAGCCGATGGCGGTTGAACCGTATGTGGCGCACAGTTCGCTTTGGGACGCGACCCGAGTTGATGAAATAGTAAAGGCCGAAAGTACAAGCAATCCCGTGACGGTTGATGATTTGGCAACATCAGCAGATACCTCAAATTGGTATCTTCAATTTTCTAATAAAGATGCACCAAAAAGCATGGATGTGCAGTTAGCGACTGATGAGTATAAATACAGCCTCACAGCTGATGAAAAAAAACCCACCTATTACGCTCGTAAAATGATAGATTCGTTTGTTGATGAGGAGGGAAAAATACACGACTACATTGTTTTACAATATTGGTATTTTTATGCACTGAATGACTGGAAAGCACATGGAGGCTTCAATAACCATGAAGGAGATTGGGAATCGGTATTTGTGTTTTTGGATAAAACCACGGAGGATCCGGTATATGTCGCTTTTTCCGCACACCATAACCAAGGTGAACAAACATTGGTCAAATCATATGATTCTGTGAGACGACAATGGTCTGGTAATGAAATAGAAAAAGAAGGAAATCAGGTGAGATCTTATGTTGCATGGGGGTCACATGCGAATTACCCTAAAAACAATGGTGGTATACACATAACGCCGACGGAAGATGATATAACTTCAGACTCTGGAACTAACAAACTCACCATGTCTAGCTGGGAAAAGGCCAGAATCGTTATTACCGACTCTACTCCTTCGTGGGTGTATAATTATGAGGGTAAGTGGGGAACTGATCAGGTGGATGTATCTGATGGATCAAGTGGACCAAAAGGTCCATATTACATTAATGTTGGAGGAACGGAGCGTTTTAAAAATCCAATAGAATGGGCTGGTATAGATAAAATTGGGAAGAAAAAAATTATCGAACCAGAAAATATCCTCATATTTACGAAACAGGGAACAAAAATGGCCTTTGATGACGCTCTTGAAATAGGTACAGAAGTTGGTATTTCACTGCATGACGAATATATCTCATTCGGCGAGAACCTCGCAGACATATCGCTATTGCCACATTTCTGGGATATTGAATCAAGCCTTGTAAATGGGGCATTCAATGCAGAAGTATCATTTTTATACGATGTAAACGAGCTGACCGCATTGGGAATTCCCGAAAGCTATCTTTCTACCTTTTACTTTAATCCGGATAACAACATCTGGGAAAATGTCCCATCGACAGTAGATGCCGCCAACGATACCGTGTCATTTTCTACAAACCACTTTTCTCGCTATGCTATTGGAGTCAGAAAAGATGACATTTCTCCCACCACCACCCTCACCATCACCGGCACCGAAGGCACCAATGGTTGGTATACGAGTGATGTTACTGTCACCCTCACCGCCACCGATAACGAAGGCGGCTCTGGTATCGCCTCTACCGAATATTCTCTCGACAATGGTACCACTTGGACACCGTACACCGACCCGATTGTCTTTGACACTGTTGGAGAATACACACTCCTCTATCGTTCCACCGACAATGTCGGTAACACCGAGGCTGACCAGAGCGAGACCTTGATCATCGCGCTTGCACCGACTCCTATCCCCACCCCTACCCCAACACCATCCCCAACAATAACTCCAACCCCTACCCCCAACCTCCTCACCAACTCTTCCTTCGAAACCAACTCCGATTGGTACGCCAACTTCTGGACAAGTAGCAAAGGTACCATCACCCGTACTACCTCCACCAAACACTCTGGCTCGTACTCCTACATGATCGACGGCGATACTAGCTCCAGTAGCGGTCAGGTCTATAGCAGTACCATTAACCAAGTCCTCGTTAGTCCTGGTGCCCGTTACATCTACAAAGCTTGGTACAAGGGCAACAATGCCTACCTCTCGATCAAATGGTTCAATAGCTCTGGCAACGAACTCACCTCCGCACGCCACAACTTCGCCCTTGAGCCGACTGCCACTTGGACTCAGACCACCGAGCACGCCATCGCTCCCCACGGGGCAAAGACAGCCTGGGTCTTTGTCCAAAGCAGAGACAACTCCGCCCCCGTCTACTTCGATAACCTCGAGTTCTTCATGAATCCCATCACTGTCCCCACCGCCATCACCAATCCTTCCTTTGAGACTCAAGAAGGTTGGTTTAGCAACTTCTGGACAAGTAGCAAAGGCACCATCACCCGTACCACGAGTACCAAGCACTCCGGCAGTTACTCCTACATGATCGATGGTGCCACCAACTCCAGTAGCGGTCAGGTCTACTCCGACACTGCTAACCGTATCCCGATCACTCCCGGCAACACCTATCGCTTCTCTGCTTGGTACAAGGGCAAGAACATCTATCTTCTCCTGAAGTGGTTCGATAGCAATGGCAATCAGATCACGCCGATGAAACACTTTGGGCAACCCAATTCCACCACTTGGAGAGAGGGCACCGCCCAAGACACCGCTCCCCAAAATGCCGCCACCGCATGGCTCTTTGTCCAGACCCGTGACAATGCCGAACCGGCGTACTTTGATGATGTGGAGTTTGAAGAGGTAAACTGATTATCCTTCAATATTTGGAACCCAAAAAAAGCGACTTCCCGAGGGCGGTCGCTTTTTTGAAATAGATAAGTTTTTTGCAAACAAACTCTTCAATCATACAACTGAAACAGTTTTTCCAAAAAGCTTTCGCCAATCTCATATTCCGGATTGGCGATATATTGCAGCGCAGTAAAGGGTTTGTTCTTTTTGTCGAGGTCGTGCATCTGCAATTCTTCTTCGATATCATTTTCAAAAATTACCGATTTGCCAAGATTTGGGTCGATTTTATTTTCAATCGTTTGCGAGTGCAGGCGTGCGGTTTCGCGCGAATGGCGACCGCGATATTTGTGCTGATCGCTGTCGTAGGCAACGACATACGGAATGCGATATTTGTTGAGCAAGGTAATATACATCGGCATATTTGATTTGCCGGAGCAGTCGATAATTGTGTATTCGTAATGGAAAATTCCGGCTTTTTTGGCGAGTTTCGGCAGAATCACTTTTTCGGTTGGTCCTTCGGCGAGAATCACTTTGCGCGCAAAAAACAGTTCGCCGCGATCGGGATTGATCCAGTAGTTCATATTAAAATTGCGCACATCTTCGTTCAGCTCAAAAATATCTTCCAAACATTGATGCACTTTGGTGCCGATTGTCGCATTGTCGCGATGTACGATGCAGATGGATTTGTACTGCGACAGGTCGACAAAAAAGCTCGAATGCGTAGCGAACATCACTTGTGCGCCGGCAGCAGCAATCGTGCGAAAGGCAAAATGGAGTTCTTTTTGCGCTTGCGGATGGAGGAAAAGCTCTGGTTCTTCAAAAAGCAGAAACAATTGGCGGGAAACAGTATCCCCTGTTTCTCTTTCTGTCAAAAATATCATCCACGTTCTCAGCACGGCAAAAATGAGCGCGCGCTCGAGTCCATGCCCTTTGCGCTTGGTATCGACGTCATCATCAATGCCAATGCTCGCGCAGAGTTGTATGCTACTTTTATTTTCTAACGGTTGTGTTTGCAAATGAATTTTTGTTCCCCATGATTCCATTTCGATATCAAGCACTTCTTCGATTGTCTCTAAAAGTGAATTATTTTTTGGTTGGATGTGGACTTGCCCATTTGTCACATATTCTGGACAGGTGCGATCTCTTTCGATTTTTTGCCCTAGCAGGTCGCCAAGCATTGCCACGAGCAATTGAAAAAACGGCGAGTCGCCATTTCTATCAATCGCTTCGGGACTGTGGCGCGACGCTGGCACAAAAATCGTATTTGCCAGTAGCTCTTCTAACGCAGCTGTTTCATCCTTGGAAAGCACTTTTTTTGCACTTTTCCAGCGTGTTTGCAGACGTGCTTTTGTCACTATTTTGGTAATTGTTAGCGTTTTTTCGTCTTCGCACAGCCGTTTAAATTGTTTTTGTTCTTGAGGATTCAATCCCTCAAAAACAACTTCGACGGCAATATCATTTGTCACGTCAAAAAAATCACTTTTACTCGGAGCGATTTTTCCACAAAAAAACAACAATGCGAACAAAATATTCGATTTGCCGTGATTATTTTTGCCGATCAGCATGGTGAGATCTGAGCATGTAAGCGCAGTCGAGCGGATTGAACGCCAGTTGGAGATGGTTATGGATTTGATGCGCATTTAGTTTTTGCTCTGCTCTTATATTAGCATTTTTCTGCTGTAGAGATAAAGACAGTCGTGAGTTTTTTAAAGACCTGTTTCAAGTGACAAGTAAAAAATAATCTGTAATAATAGAAAGCGTATTTTTGTGGAATGATATGAAAATCCTTGTTGTCGGAAGCGGAGCGCGCGAACACGCCATTTGTGAAGCGCTGGCGCGCAGCACCAAAAAGCCCGAAATCATCAATTTTGCCAATGCGCGAAACCCTGGAATCGCCAAGCTCGTGAGTAAAATTGAGCGCGGAGATGTTACAAATTTTGATCAGCTGAAAGCTTTTGCCAACGCCGAAAAACCGGATTTTGCCATTATCGGACCAGATGACCCGATTGCGCTTGGCGCAGCAGATGCTCTCCTCGATATTGGCATCAAAAGTGTCGCACCACTGCGCAGTCTCGCGCGACTCGAAAGCTCGAAAGTCTACGCGCGCAACTTGTTGAACAAATACGAAATTGTCGGAAATCCCAAGCACAAAGCTTTTTTTGACGAAGTCGGCATGCAAGAATTCGCCAAAGAATGCGGCGAATTTGTCGTCAAATTTGATGGTCTGATGGGCGGCAAAGGCGTGCAAGTACAAGGCGACCATTTTGCCACACAAGCCGAAGGATTGGAGCTTGCCAAACAATACTTACAAAAATCTGGCAAAGTTCTCATCGAAGAAAAACTAGTGGGGCAAGAGTTTTCACTCCTCTTTTTTGTGGATGGCGAAAGCGTCGTACCGATGCCACTCGTGCAAGACAACAAGCGCGCGTTTGTCGGTGATAAAGGCCCAAATACTGGCGGAATGGGAAGCATCTCGGATGCTGATCACTTACTCCCTTTTGTCGACAAAAAAGACATTACTGCTGCCAAAGAAATCGCAGTCAAAACCATTGGCGCTTTGCAAGCCGAGTGTAACGAAAAATATAAAGGCATCTTGTTTGGCGGTTTTATGATTACCAAAGACGGCGTGCGCCTCATCGAGTTCAATACTCGGTTTGGTGATCCAGAAGCGCTTAATCTGCTCCCAATACTTGCGACTGATTTTGTCGAAATTTGCCAAGCAATTATTGCTGGTAAATTAGGTGAAGTGAATATCGAATTTTTGGAACAAGCAACAGTTTGCAAATACATTGTACCCAACGGTTACCCGACCGAAGCAATCAAAGATGTTCCTGTCGAAGTCGACTCGAACAAGCTTCCTGATGGCGCACGACTCTATTATGCCAGTGTGGACGCGACCGAAACAGGACTAATACTCAAGGGTTCGCGTGCGATTGCGGTGGTTGGTACCGCCGATACATTGCCCGAAGCACAATATCTTGCCGAAGAAGCAACAAAAGCAGTTACTGGACCCGTCTTTCACCGTGAAGATATTGGTACAACACGCCTTATTGCCGAGCGTGTGGCGATGATTAGATTGCTTCGCGGCGCATAAATCAAAGCAATAATGCAAGATTCCTTCAGCAAGAACTTCACCCTTTGTAAATTGTGATGAAGACAAATGTACTCATTTTTCATGGTACCGAAGGCTACCCAGAAGAAAACTGGTTCCCGTGGCTCAAAGCCGAACTAGAGCAACATGATTTTCAGGTCTTTGTGCCAAATTTTCCGTCACCGCCGATTGTTCCGGCAAAAATCGACGAGTGGTTTACTGTTCTCAAAGATTATGAACAGTATATTACTGAAGATACGATTTTGATTGGACACAGTTTGGGCGGAATTTTTACTCTCCGCATTTTGGAAAAGAGTAATCATCCGATTCGTGCGGCATATTTTGTTGGGACGCCAATTGGAGTTGAGCCGATTCTCAATTACGAACGGGACAAAAGTTTTAGCGGCTTCGAGTTTGATTTCGATCTTATTAAAACCAAGTCTACGTATTTTTGCGTCTTTCACTCCGACAATGATCCGTATGTCGATCTCGCAAATGGCGAACAGTTAGCAAATAATTTAGATGGCGAATTATTTCTTGTTCCTGGTGCTGGGCATTTCCATACGCCGTCTGGGTACACCGAGTTTTCATTATTACGAGACAATATTCTAAAACAGCTATCCGAGTGATTCTGCTCTAGCAGTTTTCTTTCTCGCTAAAATCTGTCACAATGCCGCAGAACTCTTCCCTTGCCTTGTGACCGAGTCTGCTCAAATCCTGCCTTTTACTGCTGCGTCTGACTTTTCTTCGTTCGCGACTTCGGTGATGACACCAGCTGCTGCTTCGACAGTACTTCCGTTTTTGATCGACTTGTTTTTTTATTCTGCGGCAGCATTTGCTATTTTTCTCTTGCTGCAGCCTGTCTACTATCACTATGTGCGACTGTGGGGTATCAAACAAGAAATTCGTGAGCATACCAGTGATGGCAGGCCTGCGGAGATTTTTCGCATGCTGCATATTAAAAAAGCAGGAACTCCAACCGGCGGCGGCGTGCTGATTTGGGGTACAGTGCTGATTGTCATTCTGCTCTCGCGCTTTTTCGCCTTTGTCGGATTAATCGACAAATCTTTACTCCAGAGAAGTGAAGTCTATCTGCCCTTGTTTTCGCTCGTTGTGGTGGGCGCTTTCGGTTTAATCGATGATTTTTGGAATGCACGCAAAATCGGAAAAAAACGGGGAATTGAAGCGGCGCCAAAGATGTTTTTTATTCTCCTCTTCGCATTTATGGGGGCGATGTGGTTTTACTTTCGCCTCGAATATACCGAAATCACACTACCCGGAATCGGAATTTTTGATATTGGACTGTGGGCGATTCCGCTCTACATTTTTGTCATTGTGGCGACTGCAAATGCCGTCAATATTACCGACGGACTCGATGGGCTTGCTGGCGGGCTCCTCATTACCGCTTTTGCGACTTTTGGTGCCTTGGCATTTTTTCGCGGGCATGATTTTTTGGCTATTTTCTGTGGACTGATTGTCGCCGCGCTCTTTGCTTTTTTGTGGTTTAATGTGCCGCCCGCCAAGTTTTTTATGGGAGACACCGGCAGTCTGGCACTGGGTGCAACACTTGGAGTCATTGCAATGATGATCGACGCAGTAGCGATTTTGCCGCTCGTAGGTTTTATTTTTGTCATCGAAACTCTGAGCGTGATCATTCAGCTCACTTCCAAAAAACTGCGCAATGGCAAAAAAGTCTTTCGCGTGGCGCCGATTCATCATCATTTTGAAGCTATCGGCTGGACAGAGCCGCAAATTGTGATGCGATTTTGGATTATTGGTGCGGCGGCTTCGGTACTCGGTCTTATCTTGGGGCTTGTCGGGCTTACTACTTAATTTGATTCTATGATTCCGTATTTAAAATCACTCGTCTTATTGGCAGCAGCAGCGATTTTTTTTGTAATCTTTTGTATAGTGCTTGCTCCCATTGCTGCCCAAGTGCAAGCTGGCGTAATCGTTTTGACTCTCACTGATTTTTTACCGCTTGCTGTTTTCTTCATCTTAACGCTCGCCTGTATTGTTTTTGCAGCGATGCTGCCGACACTTTATCTTTTTGCTACGATTCCGCTGTTTTTCCCGGTGATATTGGGTTTGTTTTTTTTCTTGGCGCCGCTCCATTTATTGCTCGTGTTCGGAGCTCCTTTTGCTGTGCTCTTTCTTATCGTCAAGCGTAATATTGCAAATCAGGTCAGACTCCATTTTAGCTCAGATATTCGTCGCCCGGTGACAACGGCATATTTGCTGTTTTTCTTTTTTGGAGCATTTGCAATCGCGCCGTTTTTTGACCAAGTCATTCGTGATAACGCCGCACCATTTTTGATGAATTTTCTGCCAGAGACTGTCGAAGTTGAAGGCGAAACAGTGTCACTCGACGATTCTATCGCGGATCTTGTCGAACAACAAATCGCTGATAATCTTGCGGTCTGTCAGGGGAATGCTGATTGTGAAGACAAATTACGAGCAGAAGTCAGTGCGCAAGTGCAGCAGCAATTTACTGAGTCGCCTTTGTTTGCTGGCGTAGAGATTGACGACGAAACACCCGTGACGCAATTGCTCGTTACCAAAATAGTCAATGATTTAGACAATAATGCTTTTTTTACTGCGCTTCAAGAACGAGGCATTCCATCATCAGTTGTGTGGGCGATTGTAATTTTTTTACTGATTTCACCATTTACGATTTTGTTTTCGCTTGTCACCGTCCTCCTCACTTCTTTTGTGTTTGAAATCCTCAAAATTACTCGCGTCTTTCGTATTCTCAAGCAGGATGTCAAACAAGATGTTCTCCGCTGAACTGGCGCGATGGCTCCCTGTCAATCCGCGGATTGTGGTGGCGCTGTCGGGCGGACCAGATTCGGTTTTTTTGGCGACAGAATTAGTACGCATTCTTCCTGCTACGGACTTGGCGATTGCGCATTTTGATCACCGCTTGCGGGCAAGTTCTTCTCAGGATGCTGCATTTTGTCAGCAGTGGGCGAAAGAACACAAACTCCGCTCATTTCAATCCGAATGGCAATCACCAGAACCATCCGAAGAAAAAGCACGCACAGCGCGAAGCGCTTTTTTGCAAGACGTTGCGACTCAATTTGACGCCGATGCGATTGCACTCGGGACACATGCCGATGATGAAGCAGAAACAATCTTTTTCAATTTTCTCCGCGGCACGGGTGTGAGCGGACTTGCCGGTATTAAGCCGTTTGATGCGCAAACGCGCTTTTTTCGTCCGCTGCTTTCGCTGCGAAAACAAGAGATTCTTGATACTTTGCACGAGCGAAAATTGCCATATTGTACGGATGAGACAAATGGCGAAGATGATTTTGACCGTAATTTTTTGCGCAATACAATCTTCCCACGATTAGAAGAACGCTTCCCAGCTTTTTCAGACCGCATCGGGCGGCAAGCACAACTTTTTCGCATGACAGAGACTTTTTTGATTGCCGAAGCTGACAAATTTTTAAAAGAACAACATCCTACCGATGCAACTGAAATTCGCGTTCGACGTGCGGATTTTGCGGCTCTCGCACCAATTATTCAGCTCGAAGTTGTCCGTCGACTTTTTACCCCCTTGGTTCCAGATCTGGCGCTTACGCAAGAATGGCAACAGTTTGTTGTGACTGCGGCGTCCGGCAAAAAAAAGCAACTGGGAAAATGGAGGGGGAGTGTTTTTTCGGAATATTTTTTTCTGCAATGGACATGAATCTTTCTGCAGCAGAAAAGGCGCGCCATTTTTTTGCTCGCTTGGGATGTGCCATTGATTCCGAAGCTTTGGTGGAATACGGTATCGTCGATTCATCTTCAAATTCCACATTATCTCCACCCCAAAATCTACCACTTGTTCAACTTCGTGCTGGCTCAAATGGCGAATACTTGCGCAAAGCGGAAAAATGGTTGCCGCTTCTGCGACACATACCCGGAGTTCGCGCTGTGTTTGTCTGCAATTCGGTGGCGTTTGGTACTGCCGACCAAAATTCTGACATTGATATTCTGATTGTGACAGCTGCCAATCGCATGTGGGTGGCGCGAATATTTTGTACGCTGTTTTTACAACTACTCGGTTTGCGGCGACACGGTAACAAAATTGCTGGCAGATTTTGTTTATCATTTTTTGTGAGCGAAGCGGCACTCGATTTTGAGAAAATTGCGCTTCAGCCGCACGATCCGTATTTGGCGTTTTGGGTTGCGGCTCTCTTCCCCGTTTTTGGACAAGGCGTTGCAACCAAGATTGCCGACCAAAATCGCGCATTTGTTTTGCGCACAATCGGCGCCCAAATCCGCTTTGCGCGCGCGCTTCCTGCAATTTCCGAATGTAATTCCAAACTTCAAAATATTCTTGAAGTGCTTTTTGGCAAGCGTTGGAATATATTTTTCAAAAAAATATTCTTGCCACGTGCCATGCGCAAAAAAGCACAATTAGCGGACTCTTCTGGGATTATTCTTTCTGACGTGATGCTCAAATTTCACAACAACGACCGGCGGCGCGATTTTTTACTTGAATAATTTTTCTTTCAGCATCCTGTTTTACCATATGAAAAAAGTAATATATACGCTTCTCGCAATTATAATTATTGGAATACTACTCGTTTTGTTATATATATTTGCTTTTCGTCAGATTGCGGCATTAGACAGTGTTTATGTACGATCGATTGATGTGACTGATGATGCAATCAATATTGAGGCTGATTTTGCTGGTAGCTCAATGGGCTTTGCAGGGTATAGGACTGACTTTCAAAACAAGCAGCTGCGTGTAAAAATATTGATGAGAAATGGCTTTCAATTTGGGAAATTACATTCCCCGAGTTTCTCGCTTCCTAATGATTTCAAAGATGTACAGGAAATTTATCTAGAAGGCGTCTCTCCTTCTGAGATTCGTTTACTTTGGAGTAAGTAATTTTTTTACTTGAATCATCAGCCAAAACGAGGCAAACTCATTTGGCATTTTTTGCCTTCTTCTCGCTTTCTCTCCTCCCATGGAATACTTACGCCGCATCTGGAATTCGAAACAACTACGCAATCGCATTCTTTTTACAATCGGAATCATTGTTGTCTTTCGTATCGCAGCGCATATCGCTGTACCCGGAGTCGATCCGGAGTCAATCAAAAGTCTGTTTGAAGGCGGCGGCGCGCTGGCAATTTTTGCCGCGCTCACTGGTGGCTCAATGGAAAATTTTTCCATCGTGCTGATGGGATTAGCGCCCTATATTAATGCTTCGATTATTGTGCAGCTGATGACCGTCGTCGTGCCCAAGCTCGAGCAACTGAGTAAAGAAGGCGAATCTGGTCAACGCACCATTACGTCTTTGACACGCTGGTTGGCCTTGCCGCTGGCGCTTGCGCAAAGTTACGGAATGATTGTCCTAATCTCAAGCGGTGTTGCGGGAAGCGGGCAGTTTATCGATATCAAAGATCCAATGCAAATTATTCCGGCGATGATTACCATTTCCGCAGGAACACTGTTCCTTATGTGGCTGGGAGAACTTATCACCGAAAAGGGAATCGGGAATGGTATTTCGCTTTTGATTTTCACCGGTATTATTTCTGCTATGCCCGGAGTCGTCGGAAACTTGGTCGCTGCTGCCGAATTTGGCAACACGAGTAAAGCGATTCCGTTTTTGCTGTTTGTGGCAGTGTCAGGAGTACTTTTGGTGATTACGGTTATTGTTATGGATGCACAACGTTCGATAACGATTATTAACGCTTCGCGTAATACCACTGGCGAAAAATCTAGTTTACCGATTCGTTTATTGCAAGCGGGAATGATCCCAATCATCTTTGCGATTTCGATGATTACTTTCCCGAGCGTGCTTTCACAGCTTTTTGCCAATGCCGAATCCGGCTGGCTTCAATCTGCTGCCGCTTGGTGGACAAATCATTTTAATACCCAGCGCCCGACTTTTGAATATTTGGTAATGTATTTCGCGCTTATTGTCGCCTTTAGTTATTTTTACGTTTCTATCGTTTTCCGCCCCGAGCAAGTTGCCGAAAATATCCAAAAGCGTGGCGGATTTATCCCTGGTGTGCGCCCTGGTACCGAAACCGCCAATTATCTCGATTTTGTCAGTAATCGTATGAATCTGTGGGGAGGATCATTTTTGGGACTGATTGCCTTGGTGCCGATTGTATTTACCATGTTTACGACCCTTACTTCGAGCGATTTGATTATTTCTGGCTCGGGACTAATTATCGTCGTTGGTGTGGTACTCGAATTGATTCGACAAATCAATGCACAATTGATTACCCACAATTATGACAAACTCGCCTGATCATATGCAAAAAGACATTATTCTTTTTGGTGTGCAGGGCTCGGGAAAGGGGACACAAGCCCAACGTATTGCCAAAGAATTTGGCTATCAGATTTTTGAAGCTGGTGCCGAATTGCGCAAGATTCGCGAAAGCGATACTGATTTGGGCAAGCTCGTCAAAAGTATTATCGACAAAGGTGACCTTGTGCCAAATGAAATCGTGATGGAAATCGTAGCAGAGTTTTTGCGCAATATTTCTGCCGATACAAAGGTGATTTTTGATGGCTTGCCACGGAGCATGCTACAAAAAGAATCGCTCGATGACTTGCTCAATGCTGCAAATCGAGACGCAGTCTGTCTTTTTTTAGAACTGCCACGTGATATCGCTATTGAGCGGATGCAAGAGCGCGGTCGTGCTGACGATACTGACGCAGTTATCAAAACTCGAATTGACAATTTTGAAGCTCAGACGATGCCGGTTATTCAAACATATGCTGACCAATCAACGCTCTTTTGTATTAATGGAAATCAGCCAATCGAAAAAGTCACCGCGGATATTTTTGCAATTCTTCGCTAAGTTTTCTCAATTCTAAGCACTCCCTATTATTCGCAGCAACAGCCA
Organism: Candidatus Altimarinota bacterium; assembly: GCA_041738935.1. Classification (GTDB taxonomy): domain Bacteria; phylum Patescibacteriota; class Gracilibacteria; order CAIRYL01; genus JBGSOV01. The sequence continues at coordinate 93,269 of JBGSOV010000002.1, forward strand.
GATGGTTTGTGATGTTTTGTGGTGGGTATTTTTTGACTTGGCGTGTAACAGCTTTTTTGAACGGCTGACATTTTGCCACCTGCTCCATTGATGGTGGCAAGTTTTTCTTGCAATGTCGTATCACAATCAAAAACCACAGTCCGCTTGCGCACATCAATAATGCGTTCAAACGAGAAGATGCGTCTCGAAATGGGCACAAATAAAAACTTTTGTGTGACAGTAAGTGCGCTCATAATTTTGAGATCTGGTACAAACTGAATATCGGAAATCATACCCAAGGAATCGCCTTTTGCAGTTTTGGCAGCAAATTCCAACCAATTCTCTCCTTGTCGTGGTGATGATTCATCAGAATAAGTTTCTGTTTTGGTATCTTGAAAAAAAATATGTTCACCAGCAAAAAACTTCCGTGTATGAGTTTGCACACCAGCAAACTTACCGGTTTCGGTAAAAAACAGCACGGCGCTGATGGTACCGATTTCTTGGTTATTATAAAGAAGCGGTTTTCCCAGAAGAGATTGTACGCTGATGCCCATTGCCCACAGTATGCATATTCTCACTTTATCTTGCAATTTTTTTGCAACTAATGAAAAATAGGGAGGCTCAAAAGTTGTTTGCTTACCTTTTTAAAAGCGAGCTTCAGTACCAGAGAGCAATTACATGACGTCGGGGCATAGCTCAGTTGGTAGAGTGCGCGGTTTGGGACCGTGAGGTCGCAGGTTCGAGCCCTGCTGCCCCGACCACTCTTTGTTTCAGAAGCACGCGTGTCGTATCTCTCCTCTCTAATATCCTTGCATGATTTTCGCTTGTTCTTTTTGCTGACACTTCTGCATGTAGCTGATTACTGTTTGTTTTCAATAATGGTGAAAAGTACCGAGTTTTTTCTGAGCAATCCTTTCCAGATTTGCTATTCACTTTCCAAAACGTCAAAATCTAATCGATTTTTTAATATTCAAATGTCACGATTTCTCCCTCTTGGTGTCTTTGTCGGGTTTCTTTTGCTCTTGCCGCTGCAAACTTTTGCTCAGCAACCAGTTGTTTTTAGCGATATCGCCGGCACAAATGCTCGCACGGCAGTCGAGTTTTTGCACGACAAAAAGATTGTCGAAGGTTTTGCTGATGGTTCGTTCCTTCCTGATAAGTCCATTACACGTGCCGAATTTCTCAAGATCGTGCTCAAGTCCAAGTCCGACATTGCTGCCGATTGTGATGCAAAGAAGACATTTACCGATGTTACGGGCGAAGATTGGTTTTTTCCATTTGTGTGTGCCGCTGTAAACAGTGATATTATTCAAGGATACGCTGATGATACTTTTCGTCCGCATGACAATATCAATTTTCGCGATGCAGCCAAAATTGTCGCCAAGGTAAACGAATTGGTAATCACTGACAAAAATACTGCTGATTGGTCGGCTCCATTTACTGATGCGATTAAACGTGAGCGCGTTTTACCTGGTTCTATCAGTGATTCTGCTGCACTTCTTACCCGTGGCGAAATGGCGCAAATGGTTTGGGGAATTAGCACTGGTAACGAAGTAACCAACGATTCTCTGGGCGAATTGCCGCGCATCGCTAGTTGCGACGAGTTGGGGGCACAATTACACAAATTTGAGCAGCGCAATGCGAATGGCGGGCGTCCAGCTTTTGGCAGAGCAGGCGAAATGATTGTTGATGACATGGCAATGGACAGAGCAGAGACAGAAATCTTGCCGACCTTGAGTGCAGAAAGCGATAAGGCCGCTGATGATTTTTCAGGTACAAATGTGCAAGAAGAAGGTGTCGATGAAGCGGATATCGTCAAAAATGACGGTTCGCATATTTTTCTCGTCAAAAATAATACGCTCCGAATTATTCGCGCCTATCCTGCCGATCAACTGAGACAAGAAGCGATAATTACTTTGAGTGACAGCCAGATTACTCCGCAAGAATTATTCTTGGACAACAACACATTGACTGTTATTGGATCACACCAGCAAGCCTGGGAAAATCCGGGCAAACCAGTGCCGATGATGGAGGATTTTGCGCCAAGCGACCGCATGATTATGCCGCCGTACTGGTCACAACCGCAGCAAACAACGGTGATTGTCTATGATATTACTGACCGAGCGAATCCAAAAAAGCTGCGTTCGGTCACCATCGATGGCAGCTATCTGTCTGCGCGTCGGATTGATGAGACGGTTTTTGTTGCAACTTCGCGTTATAATCAAATCTACGGACTTCCGCAGCCTTTTGACCCCGAGCCATTTTTGCCAATGATGGAAGACAGCGCATTTGTTGACATGCCCACAAAAATTGGCTGTGCAGATTTTCGTTATGTTCCTAATTTTTCTAGCAATTCGACACTCATTGTAACTGGCATCCCAACGAACAATCTTGGCAAACAAGCCTTTCGCGAAGTCGTGCTTGGCGCAGGTGAAAGCGTCTATGCGTCTCTCAAAAACATGTTTGTGACGCATACGACGTGGGGAGAAAATTTTCTCGATAATGGCACTGATTCTGGCTGGTTTAACGAAGAACAAACCGAAGTCTATCGTTTTGCACTTGCTCCTGATTCCGTCACATTTACCGGCAAAACCGAAGCCCGCGGACGCGTCCTCAATCAATTTGCTATGAGCGAATTTGACGTCTATTTTCGTATTGCCACGCAAGCCGGTGATGCGTGGGGAAATAACCTTTCTGAAACGCTCGTAACGATTTTTGACAAAGACCTCAAACAAACCGGCGTTATCGACAAAATTGCTCCGGGTGAGAATATCAAGTCAGCGCGTTTTATCGGCAATCGCGCGTTTTTGGTGACTTTCAAAACCGTTGATCCGCTCTTTGTTATCGACCTTTCTCCTACGAATCCAACTATTCTTGGCAAACTCAAAATCCCTGGTTGGTCGGATTATTTGCATCCATGGGACGAAAATCACCTGATCGGCTTTGGCAAAGAAGTTGACGAATCAATCGATGCCGACAAAGTCCATTCTGATTCTGCCGTCTATTACACCGCAGTTTTGGGCATGAAAATCGCAATCTTTGATATTTCGGACGTGGCAAATCCTAAAGAAATTCACAAACAAATTATTGGCAATCGCGGCACAACGAGCGAAGTTCTCACAAATCACAAAGCGCTTTTGGTTGATACAGAAAAAGGAATTATTGGTTTTCCAATCACTATCACCGAAAACAAGAATGGCAAAGTCGGCTCTGATGCCGATATTCAAACGACTTTTGCTGGTGCGCAAGTGTATGACGTCAGCCTTGCCGATGGGTTTTCGCTTCGCGGTGAAGTAAGCCATTACGAAGATGATGGCATCTATCAAAAATCCGGTGAATATTTCTATGGAGATCCCGACCTCAATATTCAGCGGATTATTTATATCGGCGAAAACTTCTATTCGATTTCACCAAACATCATCAAGGCGCTCAATTGGCAAAATCTGGGCGTGCTCAAGACGCTTATGCTCGATAAACGTACCTGCGAACAAATCGGTACAGAAAACGAATGCAGCTCGCGCAGTGATTGCACGGCAGTGTTTCAAACATTTGAAGAATGTCGGCGTAACTTTGGTGAAGAGGTTGTCTGCGAAGGCGAACCACAATTCGCTCGCTGCGAAGCGGCAAAATAATCATCGGTTAGCTTTTTACTTCCGATTATTAATACAGCGGCTCAGTTGAGCCGCTGTATCTTTGCAAATAACGATTCAAAATTTGTTTGGCAAGATTTATTCCGCTAGACTTCCTCATGCTTTTTCAATTTCGCTTGGATATTATTGCTGCGCTGCCACAAGGATACACATGGGCGTTCTTTATTATTGCGCTCCTTTCGAGTCTCGGATATGCAATCCAAGGAACCTTACTCGCACAATATGCGCGATTGTTTGATCCATTTTTGGTGACTTCGTGCCGTAATCTTGCTTTTATTTTTACGCTGTCACCACTCTTGCTCCTTGCGCCACCCGGAAGCTTACAATCTCTTGCTCCACATTTTCCTTTGCTGCTCCTTGCTGCTTTTTTTGGTGCTTTGGGTGTCACCTTTATTTATGCATCCCAACGAGCTTTTCCTGTTGGCGTGGTATCGGGATTTCAGCAAATGCTACAAGTGTGGATGTTGATTTTTGGCTATCTGTTTTTACAAGAACGGATTGGAATATTGCCGGCAGTGGCGATATCGATTATCATGGGCGGAGTATTATTTTTGGCACTTCAAAAATCGTCATTACCCCATTTGAATCAAGTAAAACCCTTTCATCTTTTTCTTGTTTTCCTTTTTCCATTGTTGCAGGCACTTGGATTTTTTCTCATTGCCATTATCGGTCGTGAAACAAATCTGCTTGCTGCCGGATATGCGTGGGAGTTTTTGATTGGAGTTTTTGCTTTTGCAATTTTCTTAATTCGTAAGTTTTTGAACAAATCTCCAATCCTAAGCCCCAAGCAAAAATTTCGCATAAAAGATGCATTCTGGATTGCTGTCATCGGAACAGGTACTCTGTTTGGTACTGGTGGTACGATGATTCTCTATGGACTTGCTTCTCCGGGTGTTTCGCAAACAGTAATTAGTGCTCTTCAAATTGTCATTATTTGTCTTCTTGCTATCTGGCTTTATGGCGAATATCTCAAGAAGAAGCAGTGGCTCGCAATGACCGTAATTGTTATTGGACTTATTCTGCTCAAGCTTGCGACTGGTTGACTAATTTTTCCTACCGAACAAGCAAGAAGTTTTTATAGAGATTATAAAAAATCTATACTTCTTGCTGCCCGTGACATTTCTTAAACTTTTTTCCGCTGCCGCAAGGACACGGATCATTACGTCCGACAAGCGGTGTGTCACTGCTTTTTGGCGCACCGCCATCTGCCCGAATACGCTGTGTCACCGTAGCGGTTGGCGTTTGTGCAGAAGTCCCCGTAGAAGCAAAACTTGCAGATTCGCGATGCGGACCGGCACGCTCGACGGTGTCGCGTGCGCTGAGCGCTTCGGCGATTTGCGCAGCGTTGGTCATGATATTTTGAGGTCTTTGTGCAGGCATTTCGTCGCCAAATTTGAGTTCGATATTCATCTGCAACAATGTGCGAATAACCGTGCTCTCGATGTTGCTAAGAAGAGATCTAAATTTTTCAAAACCGAGCGATTGATATTCGTGGAGAGGGTTTTTTTGCGCATAACCAGCAAGCGAAACCTGCTCGCGCAGATGCGTCATTTCGTCAATATGCTCCATCCAAAACTGATCGATGGTGCGCAAGGTAACGACCCGCTCGGCTTGGCGAAAGTATTTGGGATCGGGCAAGGATTGCTCTTTTTCGTGGAAAACTTTCTGCAAAAATTCTTGCGCACGCGCGACAATCGCAGTATCGGTCTCGAGTGTTTCAAATTCTTTAATCGTTGGCGCGTCTGTTTTGTGAATTGCACTTATACCTGCTTCAAAAGCCTCCAAATCGTATTGATGCGGCTCACGTCCACGAATATGCAAGAGCGCAAGCGTTTGCACTTCGTTTTCGAGCCACTTAACAATTTCGTCATGAATATCGGCTTGATCCAAAATCTTGCGGCGGCGGCGATAGATAATTTCGCGCTGCTTGTTCATCACGTCGTCGTATTGCACCACATGTTTACGGACATCAAAGTGATGCCCTTCCACCTTCTTTTGCGCGGATTCGATCGAATTGCTGATAAGTTTGTTTTCAATCGGCATATCATCCGGAATGCGCAGAGTGTCCATCATCCGTTGCAAACGATCCGAGCCAAAAAGGCGCATGAGCGAATCTTCGAGTGAAATAAAAAACTGTGTTTCGCCGGCGTCACCTTGGCGTCCGGCGCGTCCCCGCAGCTGATTGTCGATACGGCGCGATTCGTGCCGCTCGGAACCGAGAATACAAAGTCCGCCCAAATCTGCCACACCTTCACCGAGTTTGATGTCGGTTCCGCGTCCTGCCATATTGGTCGCAATCGTCACAGCACCCATTTGTCCAGCTTGCGCTACAATTTCGGCTTCACGAGCATGATTTTTGGCATTCAAAATCTCATGACGGACACCTTCGCGTTTCAGGAGCTCCGACAATAATTCTGACCGTTCAATCGAAATCGTGCCAATAAGCACTGGTTGTCCAGTCGCATGTTTTTCTTTGACCTTTTGCGCAATCGCCATAAATTTGCCCCGCTCATTTTTGTACACTTGATCGTTGAGGTCTTTTCGCGTGACTTCGCGATTGGTCGGAATCACCGCGACTTCGAGCCCATAAATACGCAAAAATTCCTCCTCCTCCGTTTTGGCAGTACCAGTCATGCCAGCAAGCCGTTTGTACATACGAAAGTAATTTTGAAAAGTAATCGTGGCGAGTGTGCGACTTTCACGTTTGATCTCCACTCCTTCTTTCGCTTCGAGCGCTTGATGGAGTCCATCCGAATAGCGGCGTCCGGGCATCAGGCGTCCGGTAAATTCATCCACAATAATCACTTCGTCATCTTTGACCACATAATCGACATCTTTCTGAAACACCGCTTGTGCTTTGAGCGCGGACTCGATGTGGTGAACTTCGGCAAAACCGGCATCGGTATAAATATTCTCGACACCCATGAGTTTTTCCATATGCTTGATTCCATCCTCGGTCAAAACCGCAGTTTTGCGCTTTTCATCAATCACAAAATCGTGGTCTTTGGTGAGCTGCTTCACGAGTAGGGCATATTTGCTGTATTTGGAGGTCGATTCTTCTGCTGGTGATGAAATAATCAGCGGCGTTCGGGCTTCGTCAATCAAAATCGAGTCGACTTCGTCTACGATAGCGAAATGCAAATCACGCTGTACGATATCGCGAGGAGCTGTCGCCATATTGTCGCGCAAATAATCAAAGCCATATTCGTTATTCGTGCCATAGGTAATATCGGCAGCGTAGGCATCGCGTCGCTCGCTCGGACTGACACCATGGATTACGATTCCGACACTCATTCCCAAAAATTCGTAAAGCGCACGCATCCATTCGGCATCGCGTTTGGCGAGATAATCATTGACGGTTACAACATGCACGCCTTTGCCAGCGAGCGCTTCGAGATAGGTCGGCAACGAGGCGACGAGAGTTTTTCCTTCACCGGTTTTCATCTCCGAAATGCGTCCACTGTGGAGCATAATTCCGCCCAAAAGCTGAACATCAAACGGTACCATCACCCATTTTTCTTCTTTGTTCGCGACCATAAAAGTTTTTCCGACAAGTCGACGACAGGCGTTTTTTACGACGGCAAACGCTTCGGGCAAGAGTGCGTCCGTGGTTTCGCCATTTGCAATACGATCTCTAAATTCTTGCGTTTTTGCCTTCAATTCTTCATCACTCAATTGTTGTAATTTTTCTTCGAGTACGTTGATTTCGCTAATTGTTTTCCATTTGCTTTGGACAATTTTGCTCGTGGGATCGCCCATTATTTTTTGCAGGTAGGTGGTAAAGCTCATTTTTGTTCAAATTTATTCCGCGCAATACTATCAGTTTTGTGAGAAAAAAGCGAATTCGGTTTCGCTGTAAAATCCAGTCCGATATCTTCTTTTTAGTATGGTGCCTCTTTGTGCTTGGAGCACGGTAGTGCATCTCCTTGCTTCTCAATCCGCTTTGTATGTAGTTGTTTGATTTTTTGAAAATATCTTTTAATAAAATATTAACCCTGTTTTATCTGACTAATTCGGCGTTTACTCTTCCGCCATTTTGTGGCAGACTCATTTCCGAGCACTTTTCCATGCAAATAAGGAACCAAGGAAAGCAAGATGCTTGAGCGCTTATTGTCATCAAATTCTGCACTGAGTGTTCGATTGTCTCGCTTTCTCCAAGGAATCCGTTTGAAAAGAAATGTGTCTCGCACATTTCTTTCTTTTATCTTTATGAATACCGAACAGGTTTTCACCTTTGACCTTCATGGCAAAGAGCTCACGATTCGTACGGGCAAACTCGCGCAAATGGCGAATGGCTCGGTTGTCGCGCAAATGGGCGGCACATATGTTTTGGCAACCGCTGTTATGAGCGGCAAGGCGCGCGATGGCATCGATTTTTTACCACTCATGGTAAATTATCAAGAAAAATATTATGCCGCTGGTATGATTAAAAGCAGTCGCTTTCAGAAGCGCGAAACTCGTCCTGCTGATGACAAAATCCTCATGGGACGCGTGATTGATCGCCAGATTCGTCCGCTTTTTCCGAAACATATTCGTCACGATATTCAAGTCATGGCGACGACACTTTCGTACGATCGCGAAAACGAGCACGACATGCTCGCTGGTATTGGTGCGAGCGCGGCACTCGCGATTTCGGATATTCCGTGGAACGGTCCAACCGCCAATGTGCGTGTGGGACTGATTGACGGGCAACTTGTCCTTAATCCGACTCCGCAAGAGCGCGAAGTTTCAACACTCAACCTCGTTGTTGCCGCCGATGCCAACGAAGTGATTATGATCGAAGCTGGCGCTCTAGAGGTCAGCGAAGCGGAGATGATGCGCGCCATCGAATTTGGTCGTGAGTGGTCGGGTAAGATTTCACTCTTTATCAAGTCGATTGCCGACAAAATCGGCAAACCCAAAATCGTCGTACCAGCACCCGAAAAAGACACCGAACTCGAACAATTTGTCGCCGATAACTTTACTCAAGAGATGCAAGACTGCATTTACAACATGCCTGGCAAGTTAGCGCGGTTCGCTCGTAAAGCCGCAATTGCTGAAGGAGCGAAAAAAGTTGTTCTCGAAAAATTTGGTGAAGATCGCGACATGTCTCAATTTGGTGAAGCATTTAATACTTTATTCTCAAACATTATCCGCAAATCAATCCTCGAAAAAGAAGAACGCATCGCTGGTCGAAAACTGACCGAAATCCGTCCACTCAATTGCGAAGTTTCACTCTTCCCACGCGTGCATGGCTCTGGTCTTTTTCAGCGCGGCGAAACGCAAGGACTTTCGATCGCAACACTCGCCTCACCTGGGAACGAACTGATTCAAGATGGTATCGAAGGCGAAGCCAAAAAACACTATATGCACCATTACAATTTCCCACCGTTTTCTGTCGGCGAAGCGAGTAATCGCCTCTTTACAGGCAATCGCGAAATTGGTCACGGTGCGCTTGCCGAAAAAGCGTTGGAGCCGGTTTTGCCAGAGCGCAAAGACTTTCCGTATGTTATTCGTGTCGTGAGCGAGATTTTGCAATCCAATGGCAGTAGCTCGATGGCAGCAACTTGCGGCAGCACACTCGCGCTCATGGACGCTGGCGTGCCAATCAAATCGCCAGTCGCAGGAATCGCTATGGGACTGATGACCGACAAAGCTACAGGCAACTTCAAAGTCCTCAGCGATATTCAAGACGAAGAAGACTCGGGCGGAGATATGGACTTCAAGGTCGCTGGTACTGCCAAAGGAATCACTGCGATTCAGATGGATATCAAAATCACCGGTATCTCACTCGAAATCTTCCGCACCGCCCTCGAACAAGCGCGCACTGGACGACTCGAAATCTTGGAGGCGATGCTGAAGGCGATTGCTGCTCCACGCGCCAATACTTCTGAATATGCTCCACGCCTGATTGTCATGAACATTAAGCCCGAAAAGATTCGCGAAGTTATCGGCAAAGGCGGCGAAGTTATCAACAAGATTATTGCCGAGACTGGCGCCGAAATTAATATCGAAGACGATGGCACAATTTATGTTTCTTCCGTCGACGAAGAGTCCGCAATGCGCGCAAAAGCTTGGATCGAATCAATTGTCGCAGAGCCAGAAATTGGCAAAATCTACGACGCTAAAGTTGTTCGTATCGAAGAATACGGCGCTTTTGTCGAAATCATGCCGGGCACGCAAGGACTGGTGCATGTTTCGCAGATTTCTAACGAGCGTGTCGAAAATGTAAGCGATTATCTCAAAGTCGGACAAGCGATTCGTGTAAAACTGAGCGAAGTTGACAATCAAAATCGTCTCAAGCTTGTGATGAAGGGCGTTCCACAAGAATAAATTCCCACATCAAAAAACGAAAGAGCGTTTACGAAGGTGGACGCTCTTTTTATTTATGTATTTTTGGTTTGATCGAGCTGTTGCACAGTTTCGGCACCGGCTGTTTTTTGCGAAAAACCAAGAATCATAAACGCAATCACTGATCCCAAAATAATTAGCAGAAGATTAAAAATAAACAGGAGCGAAAAGAGGTCAAATTCGGCCACTTCGCCCATGCCCAGCAATATTCCAAAAAAACTCACAAAAGGAATCAGCGAAACTGCAATCGCGACGCCAACAAGATTCAGTTGATTTGTCGGGCGCAGCCACGCGTATACTCCCGAAAATCCCGAGATAAATGCCGCAAGTGACAGATAGAGATTGTGACTGCGGAATTTTTCCAAAAATACACTTATATCAATTGTTTGTCCGGTAAGCATAAAAATCTTAACAGCAATTGCCGAAAGGATGATGACGAAGAGCATCGCTCCAACAAGACTCTTGATCGAGTAGAGTACGAGGCGCACATTCATCAGCGAAATACCGGCAGCTATCGCCAAGACTGGATTGATCAGCGGTGCGAGAACCATCGCGCCAATCAAGATGGCGGTGTCGTTCAGTAAAATTCCCAAAGTGGCGAGCAACCCAGACAGCCCGCACATCACAAAAAAATTCAATTTGAGGCGCGAACTGGTGATAAGCTGCTCGACCGCTTCGCGTGCGCGCTTGTTCTTTTCGTAATAATCGGGATTAAACATCCTGCCGATTCGCATCGATCCGGTTGTCTTGCCCAGCCCGAAAAATGTTTTTTTATGTTTGAACATCCGCCTATTGTAACGGATTTCTTTGTAAATCTCAATGGTGGATTCACACAAATGAACATAATTCATTCAGCCCCACCCAACCTCCCCCGACATCGGGGAGGAGCTTTTATTCCGCAACAAATTTCACAAACTTGCGCTTGCCGACTTGCAAGACTTTTGGATCGTCATTGATTAAAATCGGCTCATCGAGTTGATTATATTTAATGTCGTCGATTTTCACCGCACCTTCGCCGATCTTGCGGCGGGCTTCGCTATTGCTGACGCAGAGTTCCGATTTTATCACGAGATCAAGCAACGGATATTCGCCTTGCGCCAGTTTCATCTCCGCAATATCGCTCGGGAGTCCGCCTTGGGCGAACACATTTAAAAACTCTTCGCGAGCCTTATGCGCCGCTTTTTCATCATGCAGCATCGTCGTAATTTCTTCGGCAAGTTGCAGCTTGGCATCACGTGGATGTCCAGCAAGGAGTTGATCAATATCGTGACGACTGAGGTCCGTCAAAAGCTCAAAATACTTACTCATCAAATGATCGGGAATCGACATTGTTTTGCCAAAGATTTGCTTGGACGATTCCATTACGCCAATGTAGTTGTCGAGCGATTTACTCATTTTTTCCACGCCGCTCGTGCCTTCCAAAATCGACATCGTCATGATATTTTGCGGTGTCATTCCGTAAGCTTCTTGGATTTTGCGCCCCGCCATTAGATTAAACAGCTGATCGGTGCCACCAAGTTCGACATCGGCTTTGATTGCAACCGAATCGTAGCCCTGCATCAGCGGATAGAAAAACTCGACCATATTGATATCACGATTATTCTTCAGCCGCTCTTGGAACATATCGCGCTGAATCATCTGCGACACCGTAAAGCTCCCTGCGAGCTTCAAAATATCTTCAAAATTCATCTTTGCGAGCCAATCACCGTTTTTCACCACTTCCGTTTTCGATATATCGAGCACTTTGCCCGCTTGCTCCAAATACGACTGCATATTCTTATTTATTTCCGCATCAGTCAGGGGTTGGCGCATTTTGTCTTTGCCGGTTGGATCACCGATTTTTCCCGTAAACGTTCCAAAAAGAAGTACGACTTGATGTCCCAACTTTTGAAATTCTGCCAATTTTCTGAGCGCCACAAGATGTCCGAGATGGAGGTCAGAACCAGTTGGATCGATACCTAATTTGATTCGTAGTTTCTTTCCAAATCGCAATTTTTTCTCCAAATCAGCTTTAATATTTATTTCCACAACTCCTCGAATTAGTAATTGCTCGATTTTATCGTTCATTTCTGTAAAAATTCTTGTGTTTATTGTAGCCAAATTCTGGTGGAGAAAGCAAAACAAGTCGTAGTAAGTGAATCAAAACAGCGGCTTGATGATTTTGTTGCCGCACATTTTTCGATCACGCGTTCGCAATCTAAAAAGTTAATCGAACAAAAAATGGTTTTGCTCAATGACGAGGTTGTCAGCAAAGCCGGCTCACTCGTAAAAAATGGCGACTGCGTCGTCGTCACGCTCCCTGACAAAATACAACCTTCTCTCGCCTCGGACCTGCCGTTGTCGATAGTTTTTGAAAATGCCAATCTGCTCATCGTCGACAAACCTGCCGGAATTGTGACGCATCCCGATGCCCATTACCAATCCGACTCACTCGTACAGCGCGTACTTGCACATACAGCGCTTTCATCCATTGGCTTGCCCGAGCGCCCAGGTGTGGTGCATCGACTCGACAAAGATACTTCGGGGCTTGTAATCTTCGCCAAAAATGATGCCGCACATCTCGCGCTCACCAAAATCTTCGCTGATCGAAAAATCGCCAAATATTATGTGGCACTTGTGCATGGCGGGAGCAAACTTCCCGACAGTGGCACCATCAATTCACCGATTGATCGCAATCCGCGTGACCGCAAAAAAATGGATGTCTCCGCTTCGGACAAAGCCAGGCACGCCCTTTCTCACTTCACCGTTCTGCAAAGGTTTCCGCAGGCGACTCTCGTCGAAGTCAAAATCGAAACCGGTCGCACGCATCAGATTCGTGTGCATTTTTCTGCCATCAATCATCCAGTTGTTGGCGATGTTACTTATGGAAATTCCAAACTCGACCGCCAGTTGGAAAAAATCTTAGAACACAAAATTCCCCGCATGATTCTTCATGCTCAAAGATTGCAATTCGTTTTGCCCGGCGAACAAGAAGCAAGAGAGTTTGTGGCGGAGGCTCCACCAGATATTGCTTCGTTTTTAGCGTAAACAATCGCGCTACCGCACGCCTTATTCTTGATTAAATTACAAGTTTCTGCTTGCGAACGAACCTATTTTTTTGTAGTTTGTCTCTTGATTGATAATTTTTCAATCACACCTTCTTTTTTTTATCAGCATGATAAACTCTTCTCAATCTTTGGTACGATACGCCGCGACAATCGCAATCATTGCATCTGTACTCGTTCTTTTTTCTGGCTGCAATAGTAATATTGAAGATAACCAAAAAACTAGTCCTACTCCAATGGCGAGTGCGACAGATGTGACTGAAGATGGCGAAACAAATATCGAGTCGGATACAACGGTAAGAGCAACTTTTGAATCAGAACTGCAAGAACAATACAGTAATATTCAAAGCGGAATCGCAATCGCTCAAAACCAACTTGATGAAATCGGTGCGAGTGTAAGTACTGAATCGCAGCAAGCAATGGCAACTCTCAAGGCTCAGCAAGAAGATTTTGAGGCAGATTATGAAGACTTCAAAAGTGCTTCTGCTGACAAATGGGAAGCTGCACGCGCCCAAGTCTCCGCCAGTTTTAACGCGCTTGTCGAGAGTACCCAGTTGACAATGCAAACCATTCAAAATAATTATGATGCAGTGCAAAGTGGCAACACTGTCGATGCTTCACCAGAAGCAGCTACTGAAGCAGAAGCAACTGCCGAAGTCGAATTAAGTACTGAAGCAGAAGTAGATGGTAACCCTGACACAGAGCCAACAACTTCGCCAGTCGTAGCGGAATAAAGTTTGATTTTTTCTAAAAAAAGCTCCGAGGAATTTTCTTGGGGCTTTTTTTGTATTCAGACTTTTGTTTGCAAGTAGTTTTCTACAATTTCCAGAAAGCGTTTCTTGATTCCCTCTCCGCTGAGTTCGGTAACTTTTTCACCATTCGTGTAGACAATCGCCAATTTGCCTTCGCCTTTGCCGGGAAAAAAAATCCCGATATCTGCCGCGCGTGCTTCGCCGGGACCATTGACTACGCAACCCATCACCGCGATGCGGAGTTTTTCGGAATCACGATATTTCTGCTTCCAATCCTTTCTTCGTTTCTCGATTTCTGCCTTGATTGTTTCCGCAAAAAGTTGGAATTCGTTCCCTGTCGTTCTACCACAACCCGGGCAGCTTGTGATTTTTGGCGCAAAATTTCTTAGCTCTAATGCTTGTAAAATCTCTTGCGCGACCAAGACTTCTTTGGTGCGCCCTTCGTCGCGCTCGGGTGTAATTGAAACGCGAATCGTGTCGCCGATACCATTTTGCAAAAGAACACTCAGTGCTGCTGCGCTGCTGACGATTCCGCTTGCGCCACCACCGGCTTCGGTGAGCCCCAAGTGGATTGCCAAATCGGTTTTGTCCGCCAGCGCTTCGTGAATCCGAATCAGTCCTTGTACATCCGAGGTTTTTGCCGAGAGAATAATTTTGTTTTTCGGAATACCAAATTGCAGCGCAAATTCGGAGGAGATAATCGCGGATTGCACCATGGTTTTCTGGAACACTTCGCCATCCGAAAGGGGAAACCCCTGCGCGCGATTCGTCTCCATATTTGTATCCAGCAGTTCTGGATCGAGCGAACCACCGTTGACGCCAATGCGAATCGGTTTGTCGTACTGTTTTGCAATCGCAAGAATCGCTTCAAAATTATTGTCGTGCCCTTCGCCGCGCCCGACATTACCCGGATTGATGCGATATTTGTCGAGTAACTGGGCAGTCTGGGGAAATTTTTCCAATAAAATATGTCCGTTAAAATGAAAGTCACCGACAATCGGTACAGCAGTTTTTTTGCGCACAATTTCCATAATTTGCGGAACTGCCGCCGCCGATTCTGGTCGGTCAACGGTAATTCGCACGAGTTCGCTGCCGGCTTCCGTCAGCTCGATGATCTGCTTGGTTGTTGTCTCGATATCCGCCGTGTCGGTGCTTGTCATCGATTGCACGACAATTGGATTATCGCCACCGATGGCGATATTGCCGACTTGTACCGCTATGGATTTTCTGCGAGGAGTCATATTTTGATTGTAGCGGATTTTGATTATCGAGACAGTGCAAAAATACTGTTGACTTCTTTTTATCGAAACAGTTACAAATGACTCTTCCTGTATTTTTACAAAAATGAATAGAGAAGGTTCGCCAAATCGAAAGTTTAATTCTGACTTTAACCGCGGCAAAGGTTTGCGTAACCCCGCCCCTGGACACGATGAAATATTGTTTAAAAAGTTTCAGGATTTTGCAGGGGCTTTCCACCGAAAGCTTACCAAATGGCATAGCAATGTTTTTGGCAAAAGATAAATTTGAGCCATTATTTCTATCAGATAAAAACTATGGATTCTACAAATCCTATTGATCAGCTCAAAAGTACTATCGAAGGGTACGATTTATTTTATGCTGGACTTCCGGGTTTTCCACGCAATTTTACGCGTGACAGTATTTTGTCTGCGCTGCTTTTAGAAGATAAGGCGATGCTTCGCGAACAATTGCGTTTTTGTGGTAAGATGCAGGGCAGTAAAAATGATCCGCAAACTGGCGAAGAAGTCGGCAAGATTTTTCACGAATACCCAGGTTTTGTGATGGAAAATGGGTTATCGACGCTCTACAATGCATGCGATACAACGGCACTGTATCTGATTGGTCATCAAAAATATCGCGAACTGAGCCAAGATGATACATTGCTTCAAAGCGATTATGCTCACATCAAAGAGGCAGCCAGCTATATTTTGCGTCATCTTCGTGATGGGATTTTTTATGAAGATCCAGCGCATTGCGGCGCGAAAGAATTTGGACTCAAAGTCTCGTATTGGAAGGATTCTACCTTACTCGAACGCAAAGAAGGCAAGCCAATATATCCAGTCGCCTATCCGCTGGCGCATATCCAAAATCTGGCAGGATTGCGGAGCGCCGCCAAATTACTTGCTGCGGATGATGTTTTGCAAAACGAGATCCAAAAACAAATTGCAGCCATGCAACAGGCACTTGCGGAAAAACTTTTTGACGATGCAACGGGAATGTTCTATTTGGCGATTGATGAATATGGAACCATTTCGGGAGTTTCAACCGATGGACTCCACGCTCTCTATTACCTCGAGCAGGGCGATATTTCTCCCGAACAAATCCACCAAATCGTCCACGCATCTGAAAATCTCGAAACTCCATGGGGGTATCGAGTTTTAGACTCAGAAGCAGCAGCACGAAATCAGACGAATGATGATTATCACGCCAATACACTCTGGTGTTGGGAGCAGGCAATTATTCATGCTGGCGCTAAATTTTTTGAACTTCAGCACCCGCAAGAAATTACTCTCCGAATAGTGCAGGCTCTCGGCAATACAAATGCAGAAATTTTGCAATTGCAAGGCGAAAGTTTTGCATATGCCGGTTGTGATCCACAGCTTTGGACAATCGCTGCGAAGGACTATTTTGCTCGTCAAGTAGCTTAATACATTCTCAGTCCATCGTACTTTTTTGCTCAGCGCTTGACAAAATTTTTAGGATATAGAAAATAACAGCACGATGACAATTGAAAATCCCTCCTTCGGCACAATGACAATGCGCATGATGATGCCGCGGCAGTCGGGAGGTGTTTTGGTACGCTGAGAATCTCAAACTGACTCAAAGCCACACACCTCCCGGACAAAGGAGGTGTTTTTGATTTATTTTCTATTTCTTCTATTCATGATAATTTCAGTTCCTCAAAATCTACGACATATTACCGATGTCGGTGCGTCTTCTGGAAATGGTATAGATTCGACTTTGCGAATCATAGACCAGTATCAAAGGGCAGGAATTAGTTTTCCTGAAATCATATCTGCCGGACAATCTCCGTTTCATGTGGCTTTTGCTGCAATTACTACCGTGTCTCCAAAGGCAAGGGATAGCGCAGATAGGGTACGTCAATTACTAGCTCAAAACGATTATTCGACTGTCCCAGTAGCGTTGAATAGTGCACCAAGAAATGAAGGACAACAGCTTGCTGATAGCCAAGAATCGCACATTTTTCGATTGCGTTCCGGCAACAAAGTAGAGCTTATATATGGACCACAAGTCGTGGCGTGGATACAATTGTTTCGAGGAAAGATTGATGCGTTGGAAGTGATTGAATCCGTCGGTATTGATTCGGTTAATGATTTAATCGAAAATACATCCAATGGTTCACAATTTCGTTCGGCTGAACATCTTCCACTTGTTCATGCTTTGCAAGCGGCAGGAAGGCTTGATGAACGCGCATCAACAAGAGAAGTCGATCCTTCTGAGATCCAAGAAGCCTTCGCAGACCAATTTAATAGAGTAGTAATTGTTCCTCCCGATGAATACGACAACGGAAGAGTCGTGGCAAATCGGGGTACTATCCAACGAATTTTGGACTCTCAAACGGTTTGGATTCCCGGAATTACAGACCATGAGTTGGATGTAAGGGATTCATTAACAAAGGTTCATTCGGGGAGGCTAAGTATTTGGCCAAGCTCAAACCACTTCCCTAATGAAGATTTGGGTGTCCTAAATGTTGGTACACGCTGGCGCCCAGGAACTACAAGCACTACCGATCAGGTTGTAATTGCCCTCTCGAAAAAACTTAAATCCACTGTTGGTGATCAACATAAGGTACAATTCTAACTGCTGGTAATTCCTTTTTCTAATCCGATGCCCATCAAAATCCCCAAATCTCTGCCGGCGTTCAAAATTCTCCAAGAAAAAAAAGTCTATGTAATGGACAGTGATCGTGCCGAGCGTCAAGATATTCGTCCGCTCAAAATCGGTATTGTCAACCTCATGCCAACCAAAGAGGCGACCGAAGCGCAGTTGATGCGCATGATTGGCAATAGTTCGCTTCAAATCGAACCGGTGCTGATCCGTATGGCGAGTTACAATCCTAAAAATACCAGCCAAACCCATTTGGATGCTTTTTATACGACTTTTGATGAGGTCAAAAAAACCGGACTCGATGGTCTTATTGTCACTGGCGCGCCGATTGAGATGATGCCTTTTGAGCAAGTCGAATACTGGGACGAGCTTTGCGAGATTATGCGATGGAGTAAAGAATATGTCAGCTCAAATCTCTTTCTCTGTTGGGGCGGACAAGCGGCGCTCAAATTTTTCTACGACATCGAAAAATATCCGCTCGCGCAAAAGTGCAATGGCATTTTTCCACACACACACTCCTCTTGCCCCGAGCTACTGCGCGGTATGGACGACATAATTTTTGCGCCACATTCGCGTCATACCGAAATTCGCAAATCCGATATACTTGCTCATCCTGATCTGGAGATTCTAATCGAATCCGAGCAAGCCGGACTGCTGATTGTCGCCAACAAAAGTCGCTCCCTCATCTTCGATTTTGGACACATGGAATATGATCGCAACACGATTGCCCTCGAATACAAGCGCGACAAGGATAAGGGCATGAATCCAGAAATTCCTTACAATTATTTCCCGAATGACGACCCAACACAAACGCCCAAATTGATGTGGCGTGCCAATGCCGAGATGTTTTTTCGCAACTGGGTCAATTTCGTTTACCAAGAAACACCGTACAAACTCCGCCACGAATAAGAAAACAATTGTCTTTTCTTAATTGTTTTGGAAAAATCTGTTTCGGTGTTTTTACAACTATGACGAGAATTTTTTCTGGCGTTTTGGCAACAAGCCTTTTGCTTTTTGTGTCTGGACTTCCGGTCTTTAGCCATTCCGCTCAAGCCGCAAGTGAGGAGCCGACAATCTACATTTTTTCACAAGAATCTTGTGGTCATTGTCAGGATGAACTCGCATTTTTGGCGCGCGAATTACCGGATATTTCCGTAGTTGATATGGAATTGAGCGCCGATCCAAAGAATCGCGAATGGTTTACTCAAGTTGCCGAGCGCTTCGAGCTTGTCAAAGGTACCCCAATTACCATCGTTGGCAAAACTGTTATTGGTGGCTTTCGTGATGGTTCGCGCATCACAAAAACATTGGAAGAGTCGACAGTATTTTTGTCGCCTGAAGAGATTTTAACCGACCCTTGCGCACGCGCTTATGGCGGTTTGGCAATCGAACCAAATGTTTGCACCGAAGAAGTCGTCGTCGACCCAAATGCTCAGACAGATGCCGATACGTGTGACGATGGCGAACTTTGTGCACCGAAGCAAGCCGATGTCGAAACAATTTTGCAAGGATTGCCATTGGTCAGTGGATTTTTGGGGAGCGAATATTCGCTTCCGACAATTGCTGCTGTTCTGGGTGTCATCGACGGTTTTAATCCGTGCGCAATGTGGGTGCTTGTTGTGTTTTTACTCGCGCTTGTTCAGATTGGTGATCGGGTCAAAATGACGCTTGTCGCTGGGACATTCTTACTGGCAGAAGCGCTCATGTATACCTTGATTTTGACACTGTGGATGAAGACCTTCGATTTTGTCGGAATTTCGAATGTCGTTACGGTGATTGTCGGTATCGTTGCGATTGGCGCGGGTGGATTTTTTCTGTGGGAAGGGATTTTTACCGATGGAACATGTAAAGTAACGAACATTCATCAGCGACGAAAAATTTCTTCAAAAATTCAAGCGATTGCGAATAATCCACTCAGTTGGGGCATGTTTGCGGCTATTTTAGCACTTGCCTTTTCGGTTAATGTTATCGAATTTGCTTGCAGTATTGGGATTCCACAATCCTTCACTTTGATTCTCAGTCAGTCAGCGCTGAGTGGCATCGAAACAGCTGGACTCATTGCTGTCTATATTGTCGGCTATATGATTGATGACTTGATTGTATTTGGGATTGCACTCTACTCCATCGAAAAAATCGGTATCACGCACAAATTCAGCAAGGCCACGAATATTTTGGGTGGTGCACTCATGCTGCTCCTTGGTCTTCTGCTAATTTTTGCGCCAGATATTTTAAGATTTTAGGGTGGCAACGGAAGCTGGTTGACTGCAAATGACGGTTTTTGACTATGATGTCTTTGCAAAGCTTGCTCTGTATCGACTATAGTTTGAGGCATGGTTTACATGCCGATGCGAAATATTCATAAATGTCCCGTGTCGAGAGTGGTTATCGAGGCAGCAGATAGATTTGGACATTCAACACAAGATGTAGGTCAGATTGAAGCTCTTATTAATGATGAGGAGAAGAAATTTTTAGAAACTATAATAGGTAATTTGCCCGAATTAAAAATAGGAATGACATTTGGAGCACATCCATATGAGGCGCTTCGGGATGGACAGCTCCTCTATTTGACCGAGCAAATGCGGTCTGCTTTTGAACAGTTTCTACAAATAGACTCACCCCAACAAGCTGACCATGGAGGCATCGAACAACCAAGGTTTGGTACTTATAGTGAGAATGAAGCATTCGCAATCGAAAAGGATTGGCAGCTGCTTCTCTCGAGAGCTCAGCAATTACGAGAAAAGATTATGGAAAGTATTGTGGAAAAAGGTATCCATTTGCTGCACGATATGCCGGTGCCATTTGAATATGCAGAAAATACCGGTATTGATCCGGATACAAAGTTGTTTGATGCCATTGATGTACAACAACGGAGGTCAGAATTGCAAGAAATTCGTGCTACTGGCGATAGTGAGTCGATTGCTGCAAAAGAAAATGAAATCGCTGATGCGGTTCAAAACATTCTACGGCTCTACAAATTTCAACCAAATTCGAATTTCCCCAGAACAAATCTGAAAACTCGCGAAACCAATTGTATTGCTTTAGCAATTATTGCTGCGGAAATATTTGAAGAAATCGGTATAAAACATGTTGTTGTAGATTTTGATGATGGTGCGCATACTTTTAATATGATAATTACCAGCAATGATGAAGTTCGAGTAAAAGAAATGCAGTTTCGCCCTCATGCTAGCGAGGTTCTGCAAGACGATGAAATTATTAATGGAGGAGATACACAAAGCATTCTTGACTTCGCAAATTCTCATGATGAAAACGGTCCAGTGCTCACCGTCAAACTCAAGGGAAAATCAATAAAGACGCAGCGTCATATCGATATTTGCAAAATGCGTGTAATTGATTCAAAGCTGGCGAGTAAAGTCATGCTCCTCAATGCTCTTGGTTGTCAATTAAACAGAGAAGGAAAACAAGATGCTGCTATTGAAGCTTTTCTTATGGCACAGAGTTATGGGACTATCGATGCCACACCTCAAATAGGGATGGCTATATCTTATGATCAACTCAACAACATGCAGGCTGCTACCATTATTTTTGCAAAATCGATATTGCAAAATCCCGACAAGGCATATCCTTACTACGGACTTTCTGTCGTACTCCAAAAAGCTGGTTATCTCACCGAAGCAATAGCTGCGTGTAAAAAGTGTATAGACTTGGGTGGAACAGCATGTTCACATAAGCATCTTGAAAATCTTCTCAGCCAAGAGCACGGTCCGTCTACATCTGATACATCTGCCACCGAATTGTCTCGCGTAGCCGCATGAGTTCTGGATACGCATAAAAGAACCGAATTTTATCATACGCCGGAGTCCTTTGGATGGGCAAGTCGCTCCAAACAAATACCGCAAAACTTTCGGCAAAATCTTCTTCCGAACTCCACAACGCATAATCTGTCAAAAAATCGGCAGCATATTTTTTGCCGAGTGCTTCCATTATTGCGCGACGATTTTTGTCATCAAGCGCTTCTTCGAGTTGTAAAAATTTTTCTCCATACGGCAGCCAAAACTGTTTCCGAAATTCTTTCAGATACGAATCACGCATTTTTGCTTTGCCTGCAAAATTCTCATCTTGGCAAATATCGGCAATACTCCCTATTTGATCTTCTTGTTCTGACAGAGCAATCATGTGCGCATATTCGTGTGTGAGGACAAAAATAAGATCAGCGATATCAATCGGATCAAAACGCAAGGTGATGCCATTATCATCTGTATTCCGCAGGGTGTCGCTTACTGAGCCATCGACACCGTCAGAAAAAATTACAAAATCTTTTACAGCAGCGAGATATTTATGCGGAAAAATATTCACAAGTGTTGACCAGATTTTGGCATGAATAGCTTTGTCTTCTTGTAATATTTCCAGATGCTGCGGTACGCGAAAATCTTCATGCTTCGAAAATCCAAAATTCTTAATTTGGTAGTGAGTGATTTTGATGGGTGTGTCTTCATGAAAATAATATTCATCTGGAACCGGCGCAGTGCTAAAAGTCAAAATAGTTTGGGCAAAATCCGCGATGGCTTTTTCATCGCGCTGGCATGCGTCATTACTTTGGCAATTTTGTTCGCAGCTTTGCCGAGCGGCATCAAATGTTTCATTCTTCAGACAATCGGCAGCAGTTTGCTTCTCGGCAGTAAAAACTTTTTCAACGAGCACCGGGCACGTATCAACAGACAAATCGATACTCGGCAAAGATGGAATTTTGTAATTGCTAGATGGCGTAGCATTCAGTGAGACAGCTTTTGTTTTTGTAACAGGTAATTGCCGTTTTTGATAAAAAACATGAGAGAGCAGCAGTGCGGTGTCGCCACGCGAGATGAAAGCAAGAGGCGAAAAATCGATATTTTCCAATGAATATTCTTGGCTGAGTGCACTCCAATATTTATGATGCCATTCGCCCGCAAGCGGCACTTTTACGCCAGCTGCTTCTGCCACAATTTTCGCAGCTTCGGCATAAGTAATCGCAAGTTCGGGGCGAAAAGTTTGGTCGGAATAGCCATTAATCAAGTTTTTTTTCTTTGCAATACAAATATACGGTGCAAACCAATCGGTCAAATCAACATCACGAAAGGTTTGAGTGAATCCTGAATCATATAGACAAGTTGCGATTTCTGTTTTTGTAAAAACGACACTTGTCACCATTTTGGTGAAAGCAGCGCGGCTTATTTGTTTGTGCGGCAAAAAAATATTCCCCGCAAATCCCTGAATAATATCTTGTTCTTGCAATGTTGTTATTGCTTTTCCTAATTCGGTTTGCGCATCAACGTCTCTAAAATCTGCGAACGCCTTTGGTGCGATTAACGCAAAACCACAAAATAAAAACAAAAATATAAACGCTGACAAAATTCTTCTCATGCCAAAAATAATAATCATGCAATAAATATCAAATTTTGGAAGAAAAAGAAAAAGATTCTTCTATGTTTTTCTTTAGGATGACAATTGCTTCAACTTGCTTCTCTCTGGCATACTGCAAGCACTTTTTTACGGACATTTGGAACCGATACTTTCTATCATCGACAAGGACGATGACACGATTGCTAATATTTTTGCAGATAATCTGGTAGCGCTTACTCCTGACGAAGGGCGCCAAGTTGCTGCGCTTCTGGGACGAAATCCGACTTTGACCGAAGCGACGATTTGGGGAATTCAGGGCTCAGAACATTCAAGCTACAAATCATCACGCAAATATCTCAGATTATTACCAACCACAGGAAAACACGTTTTGATGGGTCCGGGTGAAGATGCAGGCGTCGTCAAATTTCACGAATCCAAAACAACCGGCGAAACCTACGGAATCGTCTACGCGCACGAATCGCACAATCATCCCAGCCAAGTCGTGCCGTTTGAAGGCGCGGCAACTGGAGTCGGCGGTATTTGCCGCGATATTGCGTGCATGGGCGGCAGAGTTATCGGCGCACTAGATGCTTTGCGTTTTGGCGATATCAATCGACCAGAAACCAAACGTATCGCTGCTGGCGTTGTGGCAGGAGTCGGCGGCTATGGAAACCCACTCGGCGTGCCAAACTTGGGCGGCGATGCTTTTTTTGAAGAAACTTTTAACAACAATTGTCTCGTCAATGTCGTGGCGCTTGGTGTGCTCAAGTGGAAAAACTTAATTCACTCATATGCACCCGACAATGCAGCAGATGATGGCTATGAGTTTGTTCTGGTTGGTAAACCGACGGATCGTAGTGGATTTGGTGGCGCATCATTTGCGAGTGCAAATCTCAAAGAATCTGATCAAGAAAAAAACAAAGGTGCCGTACAAGAGCCGAATCCATTTTTAGAACGTCACCTCTTCGCTTCATTTTACGATCTCTTTGAGCGACTCGAACAATCTGGCGACTTGGGCAGAATCGCATTCAAAGACCTTGGTGCTGGCGGCAATTTGTGCGCTACTGTCGAACTCGTTGCAGAGAAGGGTTTTGGTGCCGAAATCGATGTTGCCAAAATTCATGTGGCAGAGGCAGGTTTACCAGCGGCAGTTATCTTGTGCGCCGAAACGCAAGAGCGCTTTTGTTTTGCCGTTCCGCCAGATTTGACCGAAATGCTGCTCGAACATTTTAACGAGCGATGGGATTTTCCCAATGTTATGACGGGCGCGCGCGCCAGTCGTATCGGTAAAGTCACGCACGATGGTATTTATATCGCGCGTTATCAAGGCGAAGATGTTTGTCATGCCAAGGCAACAGATATCACCGAAGGAATTGTCGTTGACCGGCCCTTTGCTGAGCAAAAAAATGAGCAGCAGAATTTTCAAATGCCGACAGATTTCGACAAACAAGATTTCTTTTGGCAATTACTCGCTTCCGAAAATATCGCGAGTCTGCGACCTTTTACCGAAACTTACGACCAAACGGTGCAAGGCAACACTCTTCTTACTCGAGACGAAACGGAAGCAGTGGTGTTTACTCCGCTAAGAGATTTTGCTGATCTTCCAGAAATTGAACAAAATTTGTGTGCAGTTGTTTCTGTTGCTGGCCCAGCACGAATCGGACGGATTTCTCCTCAATTGCAAGGAAAATTGGCAGTGGTGCAGGCAATTCTCAAAACTGTCGCTGTTGGTGCAGAGCCACTTTCGCTGACTGATTGTCTTAATTATGGCAATCCCGAAGATCCCGCACAAATGTGGCAATTCAAAACCGGTATTGAAGGTGTTGCCGAAGCCGCCAAAATTCTTGACACTCCTTTTGTTTCGGGTAATGTCTCGCTTTATAACTGTTCCGAACATGGCTCAATCAGCGCTTCCGCGATTATTTCGTGCCTTGCAAAAATGGGCGAAAATATCCTTCCTCGTCGAAATACTTTTGCCGCAGCTGGTAATCATCTTGTCGTCCTCGGACAACTTGGTAACGAGCTTGCGGGCAGCGAAGCGGCACGCTTGATGAACAATCAACTCGGCAATACTGGCTTTGACCTCGATTTGCAAGAAATCCGCAGTATCACCGAATTGACACTCGTCGCGGGGAATCGTCTGCTTTCTGCCGCGATTATTGCCGAAGGTGGTTTGGCAGCGACACTGCTCAAAATGGCTGCGCGTGGCAATATTGGTGCCCAGATTACCACAACCCTTTCTCTCGAAAACTGGTTCTCAGAAAAGCCCGCGCTGCTTGTCGAAATCGCGAGCGAGGATTTGCCAGTGCTCAAAACAATGGCGAAAGAAAAGCAGAGTGTACTGACCGAACTTGGCACAACCGGAGGAAATATTCTCAGTATCGCTGATATTGGTGATTTTGAATTAGAGCGTTTGCACGAAGTGTACTTTCATTCGTTACGCGCCAAAAAATGAATATTCTAGAAATCGTTGTTCTGCTCCTTCTCGTTTTTATCAATTTGTCCGTTGCATTTCTTTCAATCGGAGTTTTGTTTGGTGCTAGTTTTGGTGCACCGTTTGTGCCCAGTTCGCGCAAGTCGATCGACAAAATGCTCGAACTCGCTGGACTGCAAACAGGCGATGTCATTTTTGATTTGGGCTGTGGTGACGGGCGCATTGTTTTTGCCGCTGCAAAATGCGGCGCTGCCAAAAGTATTGGCATCGAGATTTCACCACTCGTGTACATTATCGCGAAAGTAAGAAATCTATTTTCTGGGAACAAACACACCGAAATCCGCTTTGGCAATATTTTTTCACAAACGGATTACAATGAGGCAAATGTAATATTTGCCTTTTTGATGCCGCATTTGATGCAAAAAGTCTTTGCCGAAATTTGGCCACAATTAGCGCCCGGCGCGCGGATTATTTCGTCTTCGTTTTTTTCGAAAGATATCACGCCCGATCTCATTATTCCTCGCGACAAAGGTCAAAACAAGATTGCCGTCTATATCAAAAAAGTCGCTGCTGAGTAATTGAGCGCTTCTACGCGCCTCTTGTTCCACCACGGCAAATCTGTCATACTTGCAGTCGATTTTATGACACATGGCAGAAGGAGAATCCAATCCCAACTTTGACGCGTTTCCTGGTTCGGCAAGTGGCTCAGAAAAAGTCCGCGAAACCGATGAACAGTTTCAAGAACGCTATCGGCAAGCCCAAGCTGCTGTCAAAAAAATTCGACAAGAAGAACAAAAAAAGAAAGCGCAAGACAATTCACTTGCCACAATCATTACCGCTTTTTTGCAAGACGGCAATCGAACGGCATTTTTTATTCTCATCACGCGTTTATCCGCTCGTGATATTCCGAGCGATTTGATTTTGGCCGTGATTGCACTCGTTTTTGCGCCCGCTGCCGAGCAAATCGATCACAAACTGCTTTTGCTCCCCGAAGCCAAACCAGAAGAATCTTCCAGAGAAAAACATGCGCTGTTTAGTGATGTCGAAAAACAACGCATTGATGCATGGACAAATGGAATTTTGCGGATTGCTCGCACCGAGCCACAACAGATTCTTGTAACAGCCCGAGAAATCGATGGCGAACCTAATCGTTCGCTTGTGCAACTTTTTGCCTTGGTGCTGCGCGAATTTTTAGAAACTGGCGAACATGGCGATCTCGAAATCGAAAATCTACAAGCCTTTGGTGAAACTTTTTTTGGCACTGTGATGGCTGATTTAGAACAACAAGTAGGAGAAGAATATTTGCTCGAAGAATGAGTCTCTGGCGAGCAGAATTCCCTCGGCTGATTGATCCTACAGCGCGGATTTGTATCGTGGCGGCAGAATTTAATGATAGTTTTGTCGAACCCCTGCTCGAGCAAACCATACGCGGGCTCAAACGCTGCGGCGTGGACGAAACCCATATCGAAGTCGTAGATGTTCCCGGTAGTTTCGAATTACCATTTGCCTGTCGCAAGGCAGCGCTTTGCGGTCAATTTGATGCGGTGATTGCTCTTGGCGTCATTATTCGCGGAGAGACATTCCATTTTGAGCTGGTGGCGAATGCAGCTGAGGAAGGAATTTTACGCATCAATCTTGAAGCACCAACGCCAGTAATTTTTGGCGTGCTCGCATGTGAGACGCCCGAACAAGCCGAAGTACGCATCGAATTGGGACTGGAATTCGCGAAAGCAGCGGTCAAGATGATCAACTTTGATGCAGAGTTTCCACCCATCTTTAAAAGCGAATAGTCTGCAATATTTTTTACTGAAAAAGTATATTCACGCAGCAAAGATTTTGAGAATACCAAGTCCCGCAAGAATGACAAAGATTGCCAGCCATTGCCCAAGTTTAAGCCGTTCTTTATAGAGAAGTATCGCCAACAAGGACATTGATATCATCTGAATCGAACTGATTGCGGTTTGTCCGACTCCGGGCGAAGCAATACCGTACAATAGCATAGAACCCCCTGTTCCCAATAATGTGCCTGAAGAATACAAGCCAATCCAAAATACATCTTTTGCCGTCAGCTTTTGTTCTTTTTTTGAGGCGTTATTTTTTATGAGCAATTTGCGTATCCAAAAAATTGCGAAAGCAAATACTCCAATCGAAACTTCCCAGGCATACCCTGCTGCCAACAGATTACTTTGCCGTCCGACCCATGCGACCAACAAAAATGCTGTTCCCAAAAAGAAGGGGAACAAAAAGACATAAAAAAGCGCCAGCAAATTTACTTCCTTTAAATGCGGCATAGACGACCTGCGTATGGCAAGAAAAATTACGGCACACAGTATCAAAACAATTGCATAACTTGCTGGCAAGCCAATGCGTTCTTCAAACACAAAATAGCTGAGCAGCAAAAGCCAAATCTGTGTCATTTGTTGAAATCCCGAAACAATTCCCACTGGAAAAGTCCGTTGCGACACAAAA
This sequence comes from Candidatus Altimarinota bacterium, assembly GCA_041738935.1. Classification (GTDB taxonomy): domain Bacteria; phylum Patescibacteriota; class Gracilibacteria; order CAIRYL01; genus JBGSOV01. The sequence continues at coordinate 121,131 of JBGSOV010000002.1, forward strand.
ATCAGCGTAACCGCAAGCCCACCAAATAGCCCTGCTAAGAGCAAATAGCCAACAAAAGGCAAAAGACTTTGCAAACTTCCGACTGGCGCAAAAAGCAGTAAGGGCGAGAGCGTCACAATAAAAGAAAGGTTGCGGCAAGATGTGACCAAGAGTGGATCAAAGCGGCGTCCATAACTGGCGACCAATGTTCCTTGTACTGCATAGCCACACCCTGCGATTACAGCAATAAGCAAAAATACCCATGTATAGCCCTGCGGTAAAATAGCGGCAATATCCATATAAACTCAATGAAATTTGTTCTCAAATACATCACGAGCGTATTTTTTTCTCAAGCACTTACTCCATCACCTTATCCAAAAGTTCCTCCGAAATATCAAAATTTGCTGAAACATTACTCACATCATCATCATCTTCGAGAGCTTGCACAAGACTGATGATTTTTTTTGCCGTTGCTTCGTCAGTGATTTCGACAGTTGTTTGCGGAATCAAGCGGATTTCGGCGTGTTCAATCGTCGCGCCAGCTTCTTCGAGCGCTGTTTTGACTACAAAAAGCTCTTTGGCTCCGGTGGTGATTTCCAGATTTCCGTCTTCGACTTGTACGTCCTCAGCACCGGCGTCGATTGCAACCAATTCTAAATCTTCACTGGCATTACTCACGACAATGACTCCTTTTTTATCGAACAAAAAAGCAACAGAACCCGATTCACCCAGATTGCCATTGTGTTTGCCAAAAATCGCGCGAATGTTTTGCACAGTGCGATTTTTGTTGTCAGACAATGTCGAAACGAGTACGGCGATTCCGCCGGAAGCGTAGCCTTCGTAGCTGCTTTCGACAAAAACCGAGCCGTCTTTGTCGTCGCCAGTACCTTTTTTGATTGCCCGCTCGATATTGGCATTGGGCATATTGTCTTTTTTGGAGTTGTCGATTGCGAGCCGAAGCGTCGGATTGCTATCGGCGTCGCCACCGCCATCACGTGCAGCGATGGTAATCAGTTTGGCGTGACGAGTAAAAACCTTGCCGCGAGCGGCATCGGCAGCACCTTTTTTGTGACGAATCGAATGCCATTTGCTGTGCCCAGACATAATTTTTGGAGAAATGTTCCCATGCATTTTGGCGCAAAATGTGTTTGCTTGCAACTGCCTAAAATATCAATGACACAAAAAAAGAGTCAGAGTAGTTTTCACTCTGAAGGTTCAACCCTCCTGAGTTAAACCATAATGTTTCTTCGTCTGAATTTTCAAAAAAAGAAATATATACAGAATTTGTAATCTGCAATCTCTCATTTGCAATTACTACCACCTTCTTGCTTTTTGAATCCTAAATCTTGAATCTTGTTTTGGAGCGATCAGATTATTCTTCCACGATCTTGCCATCGACAAAGCGGATGCCGTCACCGCGTGATTCGCGCGTGGCAACAGGATTGATATCTGCCTTTGGTTTGACAAACATCTTATCCAAAAACGAACGCTTTTTTTCAGTGACATCATTTTGCGCAGCGATCGGATGCTGATTCGCTTCGTTTTGATCAGCCGGAAAAACGTATCCTGCTTGTTCGTTTGGCTGAGCTTGTCTATTTGGATCGACAAAAGGGGATTGTTCGGTTGTTTGTTGCTGAGAGATTCCGCCATTTGGTTGTTGATTGGCAGGATTATTCGGGTTTGCCAATTCGCCTTTCTCGGCAAATGGATCTTCGAGGTCGTTCTCTGTGATGTCGTCTTGTTCATTAGATTTTTCTGCGGATTCGGATACCGCTTCTTCTTGTTTCTTTGTTTCGTCGAGTACAGCAAACGGATCTTCGACTTTGCCGTTGCCGACATCTTTTTTAAATTCGAGCTTGCCGCTGATTGCATCACAAAAAATAATATCTCCGGCGGCAAATGCACCTTGGATGAGCAAATCAGAAAGGGGATCTTCTAAATATTCCTGAATTGCACGGCGAAGTGGGCGCGCACCAAATGCTGGGTTGTAGCCTTTTTCGGCTAAAAAGGCGCGCGCGGCGTCGGTTAACTTCAGCTGCAGGTTTTTTTCGCCGAGCATTTCGCGAGTCTCGCGCAGCATAACATCAACGATTTTGATGAGATCTTCCATACGCAGCGGCGTAAAAAAGATTAATTCGTCAAAACGATTGAGAAGCTCTGGACGGAAAAATTTCATCAATGTTGGCAGCAAGTCTTCTTTGAGTTGTGCTTGAAATTCTTTTTCGGTAATGACCTGAAACTCTTCCATGTCTTCATCTTCCATCTCGCCATTAACTCCCTCGGCGCCGTCTTTGCGACCATCGTCGATTTCATCGAGTTCTTCTTTGACTTCGTAAGCGGCTTTCCATTCGACTTCTGGACTGTCGGTTTGTTCGGTTTTAAATAACTCTATGTCCCATGGTTCTTCGGGTTCGCTTTTTTCTTTTGTTTCTTCCGGTTTTTCTTCGGCTACTGTTTCATTCGCGTCAATCTTTTCTCCTTCTTCGGGAATGTCTTCAATATTTTTGGCATCAGCGACATCTGGCTCTTGCGGAGCCTCGACATATGGCGGAGTATTTTGCACTTCATCTCCCACAATCGGCGTGTCAGAATTATTTTCTGGCATATCACCTGCTTCGGAAGAAGCGAGTTGTTTTTTGAATTGCTGACTAAACAGCTCTTCGGGGCTGATGGCGTCGATATCTTCTGGCATGGTGAACAAAAAAGATTAGGCTTGTGGAGGAGTAACTGGATCATCGGCGAGCGGATCAGTAGGAACGTCATCGGATGGAATATCCCCTGCAACAACGGTATTTGCTGGCAGAGTCGGATTGATTGGTGTAGTAGTTGGTTTTGTTTCGGTTGCTGATTCGTCATTTTGTGCGACTTGCGGCTGTTGCGTTTGCGCATCATTTGCGATTGGCGCCGCTTCAGGCACTTTTGCTTCTGCTTGAGCCGCCGCTTCTTGTACTGCCGCTTCTTGTGCTGCTGTGGTGGCTTGTTCGGCTTCGCGCGTGCTAGCTAAGCGAACTTCCATGGCTTCGCGCACTTTGGCATTACGGGCTTCGACTTTTTGCTGTCCGTCCCAAAATTCTAAATAGCGTTTGCTGATTTCCATCGAACCAATATTCGAAGTACAAATGATTATCGTATGTTTAAAAGTAATCGTGCGGCCGTGATTGTCGGTCAAGCGTCCATCATCCAAAACCTGTAAAAGGAGGTTAAAAACATCAGGATGCGCTTTTTCGACTTCATCAAAAAGTAAGATTGTATATGGTCTTTTGCGGACGGCCTCGGTCAATTCGCCGCCTTTTTCGTAGCCGACATACCCTGGAGGCGAACCGGTTAGACGCGAGACGGTGTGTTTTTCCATAAACTCCGACATGTCGAAACGAATCGCCGTATCTTCAGAGCCAAACAGTGTTTCGCCAAGCGTTTTGGCAAATTCGGTTTTACCGACTCCTGTTGGTCCCATAAACAAAAACGAGCCGATTGGTCTTTTGGGTTTACGAATCCCCGAGCGTCCACGGCGAACCGCCGATGCAACTGCTGTCACAGCATATTCTTGACCAATAAGGCGTTGATGCAATTCGTCTTCGAGTTTCATCAACCGTTCGGCTTCCGATCCAGCGACATGTTCCATCGGCACGCCACTCCAGCGAGAAATAATTCGTCGCACGTGTTCCTCAGTAATTTCATCATGACTGCGCGATTTTGCCTCTTCGGACATGGTACGAATATCTTCGAGTTCTTTAATCTTGTCACCGACTTTTTTCTCAATGCGTGTTAGCTCTTCAATATCTACCACACCTTTGGCACGTTCTTGTTCGGCGCGCAGTTTTTGGATTTCTTTCTCGAGTTCTTTTTCTTTTTGTGGTGTCGAAATCGACGGCATGCGCGCCATGGCAGCAGCTTCATCAATCAAGTCAAAGGCTTTGTCCGGCAAATAGCGGTCGTTGACATAGCGGGTCGAAAGCGTGATGGCGAGACGAATAATCTCTTCCGGAATTTTGACTCCGTGAAATGCTTCGTATTTGTCGCGCGAACCCATCAAAATCTGATAGCTTTCGTCATAACTTGGTTCGGGCACCATCACCAGCTGAAAGCGGCGTGAAAATGCGCCGTCTTTTTCGATATATTGATGATGCTCTGCTAGCGTGGTGGCGCCGATACAATGGATTTCTCCACGGGCAAGCGGCGGCTTCAAGATTTGCGCGGCATCGCCAGCACTATCGGACAAAATGGTGTGAATCTCGTCAATAAACAAAATCACTTCTCCCGCGCTATGAACAGCTTCTTTGATGACGCCTTCGAGACGCTTTTCAAATTCGCCACGTTTGCTCGCGCCAGCAACCAATGTGTTGATCGAAAGCGAAATGAGGCGCTTGCTTTTGAGGACTTCGGGCACATCACCATGAATAATTCGGTCAGCGAGTCCTTCGACAATCGCGGTTTTTCCGACACCAGGTTCACCGACGAGCAGGGGATTGTTTTTTCTACGACGCGCCAAGATATGAATCGTACGCTCAATTTCTTCTCCACGTCCGATGACTGGATCGATTTTGCCTTCGCGCGCCATTTGACAGAGGTTGATACCATATTTATCAAGGAGTGGTGTGCTTTCTCCCGAAAGCACGTCTTTCTCTTTGCCTTCACCGACTATGTTCATAATCTCTTTGCCGACGACTTCTTCGTTCATGCCGTGCTTTTTCAAAATCTTTGCCGCGACACCATCGACCGACAGCAATCCGAGCAGCAAATGTTCCCCCGCCGTAGCATGATGACGCCACTTGCGGCGCTCGATATCAGCTTTTAAGAGTGCGCTTTTGGTGCGTGCCGAAAATGGCAAAAATTCATCAGGATTCTTGTTCTTCCCAGGATGGATTTCTTGTTTTGTTTCTGCAGTGATTTCTTCCAAATCAATTTTGAGTCCCTGAAAAATCCGATTAAGGACTTGATCAGTTTTGGCATTGCGCAATATTCCCATCAACGCATGTTCGGTATCAATATCGATGGCATGAGAATTTTTGGCTTCTTCATTCGCAAAAATCAAAATCCGACGCATCGAATTGCTAAAATATTCGTCAATCGACTGAAGCGATGGCGGATTCGCTGTCTCAGGCTGAGTTTTGATAACTTCTTCCTTGGTAGGTGCATTGGGATTTGCTGCGTTTGCCATGTTTGTTTTTGATATGAATGTTCTTCATATTATCTCACTTTTTGTTCGAATTTGCAAGACTGAAAGTGCGTTTTCTATTCTTCTTTTGAGAAGCCTGCATTTTGTAATAATTGTCCGATTGCTGCCGTAATTTCTGCATCCTCAATCTGTTGCTCGCGTTCTGCTTGAAAGCGGTATTGAGGAGACTTACTTTTGTACCGACGATTAACAGTTGAGGTTGTCTTATCCTCTGACAATACTCCCAAAATATCTAGAATTTGTATGATATTTTTTCGAGTAAGATGTGGAGAGTTTTCTATTTTGTTATTTAGAAAATTCTCAATTCTTCCTGCTGTTACGGCACCGTTGTCTCCAAACAGCAATCCTTGCAATTGGCCTGTATTATTTCTATCGCCGGGTCGAATGAGTTCGATAGTCAAGCGTACAGCAGCAATAATATTAACGACATGGTTGTGATTTTCGAGATCAAGCTTTCCTAGCTTTGAGTTATTTTTACTGCTTTTTCGTTCTTTTTTCTGAGAACATTTCGGCTCAAAACTTTTAAAAAGCGCAATTTCTTCTTTCCTCTCCCTTACTTTCCCCGCGAGTCTCATTTTGTGATTGCACAAATTAAACAAAAACTTTATATGCATATTTGCAAATTCTATGAGTTGAGCTCTAAGCAAATTGTCAAATTCATTTTCATGTGATTCATCAAAAATGCCGAGTAATTGAGGATGTTGAAATATCTGTAAGGAAACCCTTTCGGAATTTGCAAAAAATTGTGGGCGAATGTTTTTCTTGTTTGTCAGAAGGGCTTGTCTCACTTCTTTGAAAATTTCATTAATCCGAAATACCAGTCTTTCTTCGATGATATAATCATCGACAGTCATTTTTAGTTCTGCCTTTTTTTCTGCTGCTGCTGCTTCATCTGTAGCGGAGGCTTGCTCGTCAATATCTATTCTATCCGGTCGCATGATTTTTTTGAAATTTGATAAGAGTGAATACTTTCTTATATTTAAAAATATGTCAAAAGATATTTATTAACAACCGTTCGTTGTCAAAAAATGGAACTTCGAAAGACTTGACAAGAATATTTATTAAGTCTAAAAAATACTACTTTAATCACTCCATTGCTCAAAAAAACATGGTTTTTGTCGGCGGCCGTCACATGTGGATTTCTGGTGCTTGTCGGCGGCGGATATGTTGCACTTGCCAAGACCGAAATCATCATACCCACACCAAATCCTATTTCTTCTGAAGTGCAAAGCGGTATTATCATTGCTACAGAATTCGCGAAAGACTCGATTTTTTATGATTCTACCGCAGGAAAAAACGGTATTTTTATCAGTGCGCAATTGGCGCAAACGCCGCTACAACCTTCTTTTTCTGCTAACGATGCAGGGATTATTTTATCGCAACAACTTGCCGAAGAAGACGCTTTATTCGGTGGTAGATTTGCGGTCGAACTCGATCTCCTCAAACGTCTGACCTTGCTTGCTCGGCTCAATATTTGGCAAGCACTCGAATCTGTCCATAATCGCACGACCGGAGTTCAACAACTAGAGCGAGAATATGCGGATGCTCTTGCCGCCGCGGAAGAGGCAAAAGCACAAGTTGTAATGGTCGGGAATAATGCCAAGTCCAAAATCGATATCCTCGAAAAAGAGATCAGCACAGCTGAGGCAGATTTTTTTGATGCCCTCGGAAACTTTCGCTCGGAAGTCGCCGAAGAAAAATACACACTTTTTGTTGCCAAAAAACAGCATCTCGTGGTGCTCAAAGCCGAATTTGGACGCTTTAAATCTCTTAATGACCGCTTTAATGAACTTCTTCCGCAAGTCAAAGCGAAAGCAACTGCGCTCAGCAAAAATCGCGAAGCGCTGATTCAGGGCATTCAGGTCGACAAAGATACCGCCGTTCGTGCCGGAGTTGTCAAAGATACTGCTGCCAAATAGGAGAGTCTTGTATTTTCTCAAAAAAACAGACACAATGCCTCCCGATATTTACTTTGGCAATGGCTTTTAAGCTTTTTTCAGCAAAACACGAAGGGCAAGGAGAAGGAGTTACTGTCTTTTTTCATGAAAAGAAGACCGATATCGGCACTGTGTGGCTCTTCGGTAATCTTCCTTACACTGATGAAAGCGCCAAACGCATCGAAATCGGTCTGCAAGAAGTTTTTACGAAAGAACTCTTGGGAGTTTTTTCTAACGAAGAAACGCATGAAGATCGCTTTGAATCCGCGCTCAAGTATGCCAATGCTTTTTTGGCAGAACACGTGGGAGACAAAGCCGAAGATATTTTGCGTACGGGAGCACTACTCGTTGGTTATCTGGTGGGAGACGAATTACTCGTTTCTAACTTTGGTCAAGGCGAAGTCTTTTTGTTGCGCGACCGCGCTTTGATCGAGATTTCCGAAGGGCTTTCACCAATCAAAGTGAGTGATGAGTTTTTTCTCAACATCAGCAGTGGCGATTTGCAAAGCAGCGACAAACTGATTTTTTCTACCATTCGCCTGCAACGCTATATTACCGAACGTCAATTATCCGGTTTTTTGGAAGATGGCGTTACGGAGGCGATGGAATCGATTGAAAGCACGATGGGCTCAGCAGAACCAGGAACGGTGTTTCTCGTTAATGTCAAAGCGCCCGATACTTTGCCGTTTGCATCTGCCACCGGCAATACGCCTGCGTTTGCGCGTGAGAGCGAATTTTCACTCTCTAAATTTACTCCACAAATCTCCGCTTTTTTTGCTCGATTTAGCTCTGGGAGACGCAGCAGTAATTTTCGCAGCAAACCATGGATGCTCATTGGTGCCGGGCTAGTCGGAGTCATACTTATCCTCATTTTTGTCAATCTCCTTTCGGGAGAATCCGCGCCTACTAATTCGCTCAAATATGAGGATTTCGTCAAAAATGTTGATAAAGAATTTTCAATGGTCGAAACGCGTTTACAAGAAGACAAAGCTGATCAAGCAAATCTCATTCTCAATCGTATTGAAGAACAAGCGCGGCAGATGCTCCTTGATCGTGTTGAAGTCAGTAATGCCGAAACGATTTTGGGACTCGTTGGTGAAAAGCGCGAATTGGTAAATCGTATTATGCGTATAACAAATCCTGATATTGCGACTGATTTACAAATCGCCAAAGCCGGAGTAGTGGCACGCGGGCTTTTTTTCCTCGAGAGTGAATTATTTGCGTTTGATGCAACGTCACTCTTTCGGATATTACTTGCTGGCACCAATCCAGAATCTCTGGGAGAACTAACAACAAATGATGAGATTGCTACAGGGTCGGCATTTCCGAGTAAAAACGAGCTCATCTTTGTGACCAAGGGTGGAAGTGTCGTTGAATGGGCAAATAGCAGCGCTGTAACCGCTGTGACGGCTGATAAAACCTGGAAGCCGACAGTTGATATCGCGCCATTCTCCAAGTTTATTTATTTTTTAGATCCTGTTGGCAATCAAATCTGGAAATACGAACGGCGTGATAGTGGTTTTACGGTGGCTGAAGCATGGATTGCCGACCAGACCGATGTGACTGCCGCAAATTCTTTTGCGATTGATGGCAATATTTATGTTCTAACGACCAACGGACAAATTATCAAGTTTTATCGTGGCAGCCGCGTAAATTACGAAGTAAAAGGCGTACCCGATGGTAATCTCAAAGGCGATATTCTGTTTACCAACGAAACCAGTAATGAGATTTTTATCTTAGACAAAGCGGAAAAAACCGTATTCGTCTTTGATAAAGGCGAAAACGAAGCAGTCTACAAAAAGCAAATCATAATCGAAAATACCGAGGCACTCGTTGACATCTACGCCCGTGAGGGACGTTTGTTTGTTTTAGGTGAACAGAAAGTCTACGAAATTAAATTGTAAAAGTATTACATCAATCATATGGAACCGCTATCTGTTCCACTGATAAAGCAAAACCCTTTGGAATGTGGACCAGCCGCACTCGCGATGGTTTTGCGGTACTTCAATAAAAATATTACTCCGGAAGTCATTGCGAACACGACTGGCATTATCAAAAATTTTGGGGTAAAAACGATTGCACTCGCAGAATTTGCCAAAGAGGAAGGCTTTGAAACAATTTGCTATTCGTATAACAAGAGAATATCCAAAGGGTTAGCAAAAATTAGAAAACCGAGTACAAAGGATATCATTAGGTTTTTGAAACAAAAATTACCGGTCATCATTTCAGTAGGATTATTTTTGTTGTATGACGAAAAGCCATCTGAGATGGGACATTTCATCGTTATCACTTGTTACCAAAAGGGAGTCTTTTTGTAAAACGATCCAAAAGATGGGAAGGCACACGAAATAAACGAGGAAGCATTATTATTTGCTTGGTACAATAATATACTCGACTCGAGCGCCTATCTTTTGGTGATTACACCTTCACATACAATACAGTGATTCATGATTGCCTTAAAATGTCATCGCAGATGACAATCTTAAAGCCCCCGGGGTTTTTGCCTTATCATGGAGATAAGCGGTAGCGCTCTTAAAAGACTTCTTCACGGATAGCGTCTTTGCGAATACGTTTGGTGCGCGATTCGAGTGATTCGGTCAGTGCTGTATGCACGCGCTGTGTAATAATATCACGCTCAAAATAATCATTGATGAGCTCCTTTTCCAAATTGAGGCAATTACGTTTCGTTAAATAATACTTGCGGTGTTTCAAAAACTTCGTGAATTCGCGCTCTAATTCTAACTGCTTTTCTTGCGCGTTTAGATGCCATTTCTCGTACTGATTACGGACGATGCTTAGCACACGTTCTTCCAAAAACAGGTCGTTTTTTTCGAGTTCATCTAAATATTTGATTACATTCCATGCCGAAATGCGTCGAGCACGATAGCGTTCGTGTTTATGAATAATCTGACGACGCTTCCACGAATTTGTAAACCGTTCGACAAAATCAATTTTTGCGAGGCTCCCCAAAAAATAATTGATACGATTTTCCGTTTGTTTCATTCGCTTTGTAAAGGGCATGGACGAACGATTGCGTTCTTGTTTTTTATCAAACAATAATCGCTCACGCTGGCGCTCGATACTATTCGTCAATTCGGACAAGGTGTGTTCCGAAATCTCTTCGGAGGCAAACAACTGGTTAAAGACTTTACGCTCGACACCCAGGCAATGCTTGCGCAAAATAAAAAGAAGTTCGTGCATTGTAAAAGATTCTTCCTTGTGAAAGAGCTGCTTGATTTTATCCCCTGCTTTTTGCTCGGCTTTTTCGTAGTTTTCAGAAATATTGCGAAAGACATCTTCACTGACATAGCCCTTGTGATAGATTTTTTGCAAATGATCACGCATCGAATGTGCTACAAGGACATGGCTTTCCTCGATTTCCAAAATATCGACAGGTGTAAAATTCATCAGACCAAATTTTTCGAGTAGCCAGCGAATAGTCGTGGCATTAAAAAGAAACAGAAAAATAATCACGGTAACTGTCATTGCTTGTAGCAATTGTAATCCCGGAAATTCTGGCGGTAAAAGCAGCAGCATGACAACCGCAAGCGCGCCACGCAGACCGCCGTGCGCGATAATAATCTGCCACGAAAATGGGATACGAAAAATAGTTTTCTTTGTAAAATAATTTGTCACACTAAGAACAGGAATCACCGAAACAAAGCGCGCAACGATTACAATTCCGACGGCAGCGAGCGAAAGCACCCAGTAGTCAGTAATATCGACTTGCACAACAGAAATACCAATCAGCAAAAACACCAAACTATTGACGATAAACGCCATGTGATCCCAAAAATGCTGCATCGTTTCGAGCACGCTGGGCGAAATCTTGTTGCGTCCAAAATTCCCAAGTACGACGCCGGCTGCTACAGCGGCAATGATTCCCGAGACGCCGATATATTCTGCAAACAAAAAGGTAGAATGCGCCAAAATCAGTACGAGTGTCATTTCGACATTGCGATTTTCGCGCACCATTTCAATAGCTTTCGAAAAAACATAGCCAATCACTATACCAAAAAGTCCGCCACCAATTACCATTACAGCAAAATCCCAGACGGCGCCCACTTTTGAAAAAGTAGTCTCACCATCAAAATGCTCAGAAATAAACATCGCTAACAGGATGTTAAAGAGTACCAATGCTGTTCCGTCATTAAACAGACTTTCCCCTTCAACAATCGTACGCAGGCGGCGGGGCGCGCCGACTTCTTTAAAGATGCCCAACACTGCTACTGGATCGGTAGCAGAAATAATGACGCCAAAAAGCAATCCGATGAGAAGGTCAATGCCAAAAAGGAGGTGCAAAAGTAATCCTATGATTCCTGATGACAGAATCACCGAAAAAATCGCTAAACCGCTGATGTGCAAAAGTGCATTGCGCAATTGAATAAAGCGAATATTAAAAGCAGATTCAAAAACCAGTGTCGGTAAAAACAAATAAAATACGATTTGTGGCGAGAGTCTAAAATTTTTGATGTTCTTAATATATTGACTAAAAAAAGAGTGAAGCGATTCTTCATCAGTCACTGGACCCAAGTGAATAAGCGAGCTCAAATAAGCAATACCGACGCCGGCAAAAACCATCAAAAAAGTAAAAGGAACCCGAGTGCGATTGCTCACGAGTTGTAACATCGCTCCTGTTAGTAAGAAGGTCAGTAAGACTAATAACGTAAAGAACACCTGATGTTCGTTCATGGAATTTTGACTTATGTTACATCGATTGTAACGATATTCTTTTTTATTTTATCTTGCAAAGAGTTTTCACTTTTTCTTGCCACTTGTGCGACTTCTCGCCAAAATCAAAAGTGCATTCTTCCACAATTTTTATGACGGCATCTTCCTCTTTTTTTGAAGAGCACATCAACGCTGCTCTCGAGTCTGTCGATTTGCAGGGTTTTCGCAAAACGCATGCCGGCAAAGTCCGCGATATTTTTGAAAAAGATGGTACGCAGATTATCGTTACGACTGATCGTCAATCGGCTTTTGATCGGATTTTAACAACAGTTCCGTTTAAAGGGCAGATTCTCAACCGTATTTCGGCATTCTGGTTTGAGCAAACGAAAGACATTATTGCCAATCATCTGATCGCTGTGCCTGATCCGGCTGTTTCTGTTGTGCGTAAGGCAAAGGTTTTTCCGGTCGAATGCATTGTTCGTGGATATATGACAGGAAGCACTGATACGTCTGTCTGGATAAATTATCAGAAAGGCATTCGTAATTATTGCGGAGTCGAACTGCCCGAAAACATGGTCAAAAATCAGCCGTTTGCTACTCCAATCATCACGCCAACAACCAAGCCACAAGTGGGACATGACGAATTGATTTCACCGGACGAAATCATCGAACGCGGACTGATGACGGCGGACGAATGGCAAACAGTTAGCGATGCTGCCCTCCAAATCTTTTTACGCGGACAATCGATTGCTGCACGACAAGGACTGATTTTAGTCGACACCAAGTTCGAATTCGGACGTGCGCTCGATACTGGCGAAATCTTGCTTATCGACGAAGTATTGACTCCGGATAGTTCGCGCTTTTGGATGCAAGCTTCCTACAACGAGCGATTTGCTGCTGGCGAAGAACCACAGAGCTTTGATAAAGAATTTTTCCGCCTCTGGTATCAAGAGCGCTGTAATCCTTACCGAGACGAAATATTGCCACAAGCGCCAAATTCTCTGCGCGCCAAACTGGCGAGTATTTATGCCGAAGCGTACGAAATTATCACCGATGCTGAGTTTGTACCAGAGTTGAATGGAACAGCGCGCATCCAGAAAAACCTGGACGAATATTTTGCTTCGCGGTAATATTAGCTTTGTAGCAAACCAAAGGGGCATGATGTCAATGGTAGCATGGCGGTCTCCAAAACCGCTCGTTCGGGTTCGAATCCTGATGCCCCTGCCAGATATTGTTTTGTAGAGATGTTATATTCTTTTGTATGAATCAGCTCGGATTTTTTTTGCAATAACAGGCTTTTTTGAAAAATAAAAACCCAGAAACCTTGACATAAAATAATTATTTATTTATAAAGAAACATCTCTTCTCTGTATATCATGCAAAAACTTTTTTCGTTCTTGTCGCTTCTTCTACTTATACAACCATCTTTGGCATTTGCTCAGATGGGAGAAGAGGCAAGCACTTTACCAACACCCGAACCTACTGTTTCACAATCGGTAACTCTTCCAACACCAACACCGCAGATTTTTGTTTCACCAAGTCCAACTACTACTCCCGAGCCAAGCACATCACCTGATGAGGTACTTCCTGTCGATTTGGACAATATACCAGCAGATTTTTTTGATGACTTCGACGAAAACGATTTTTTGGATGGAACCAGTTTCTTGCTCTACGAAGAACCGCCTTCGCCCGAAGAAATCTTTTTAAGCATTTATCAAAAACACATTCGTGATTGGTTGAGCGGAGATTCTGCTTGGTGGAAATCTACTCCGCATGTTGTCCGCGCTCGCACAGATTATCCCGTGCGGCGGTTTTTGTTCAGGTCGCTTGATGGTTTTCGCACGAATGTTTTTTATCCTTCTTGGGGACAAGCTGGCAAAGTGTTTGCACGCTATCTGGCGCCGGTATATGGCGATACTATCGCTTTTCCTGCTGGTTCGAATCGTCCATCGGTACGCGAAATCAGTAATCTTGTCGTGCACCAAAACGAACCAATTCCCAATCAACAAGGACTCACTGATTTTTTTTGGTTGTGGGGACAATTTGTCGGTCAGGATCTCGTTCTCATCGAACCATCTGTTCAAGAGTTTGAACAATTTAAAATTCGTGTTCCGATTGGCGATTCAGTTTTTGATCCTGAAGCAACGGGCACCGAATGGCTTAAGTACTCACGTTCAGACTTTGACGCCACTACCAGTAACATACTTCCACGCGAACAAAAAAATCTAACGACGCCATATCTTGATGCTTCGATGATTTATGGCGTCGATGAATATCGCAGCAATGCATTACGTACTTTTGTCGATGGCAAACTCAAAATGACGAATGATGCCATGTTGCCCTACAACACAACTGGTTTACCAAACGTCGGTGGAGATAGTCCATATCTTTCGCTGTCGGGTGATGTTCGCGTCAATGAACACATTGGGTTGGTGGCACTTCACACACTATTTTTTCGCGAACACAATCGTCTTGCTGCAGAAATCAAGCGCCATTTTCCTAATTATTCCGATGAAGAAATTTTTTTCTTTGCGCGCGAGCTTGTTACTGCTGAAATTCAGGACATAACCTACAATGAGTTTTTACCGCTCTTGTTGGGCGAAAAGCTTCCTGCGTATAGCGGATATGATCCTCAACTTGATCCGACGGTGCGCAATCTCTTTGCGTCAGCAGCATTTGAACTGTGGTATACAATGATGTCGCCACAGATTACTTTTGCTGATAATGACGGTGTTCCTGTTGGCAAAAGCCCTTACAGCTTGCGCACAACCTTTTTTCAGCCATGGCTTTTGTGGTACAAGCATGATCTTGATTTCATCTTAAAAGGGTTTTCGATGCAGCCGGCGCAAGCAATCGACCCGTATGTCGATGATGCACTGCGCAATTTTACTTTTGAAGAATCAGGTCTGAAACCCGTCGATCTGATTGCTGTCTCATTACAGCGTGGTAGAGATCATGGATTACCGGATTATAATCAAATCCGCAGCTTTTTTGGGCGCGAACCAATGAAAGATTTTAGCGAACTCAGCAGTGATATCGAGCTCAACGAAAAAATACGTTTGGCATATCGCGATGTCGATGCAATCGATGCTTGGGTTGGGCTGCTTGCCGAAGAAAAAGCCTCGGACGCACCAATTGGTGAAACACTCAAAGCCATTGTGACAGACCAGTTTTTGCGGATTCGAAATGGAGACCGGTTTTGGCACGAGCGTGCTTTGCGTCCAGAGCTTGCTGCTCTCATTCCCGATACTTCGTTGGCTCAGATTATCAAAAATAATACTGATCTCACCAATCTGACGGAGAATATTTTTGTACTCGCAATACCCGAATTTTCTTCTGAAATAGAAGAGTAGACTCTTTCCATCAAGAATCACTTCTTTGTGTTTCGATGTACCTTGGCTCTATCAGATAAATGTTGTTATCGCCGCCAAAATTCAGGGCAGAGTAAATGCCCGCCAAATTCCAACTTTTGCAAGGCTTGTCTTTCTTAATCGCAGAGAGTATTTTGCAAATACTTTTTATAAACAGATGAAATCCAAAATCTCGATTATCACTCTTGGTGTCAGTGATTTGGCGCAAGCAATCTCTTTTTATCAGCGCTTGGGCTTTCGACTGGAAACCGAAAAGGATACCGACAAAGTCGCCTTTTTGTATCTCGAAGGTGCGGCAGCGCGACTGGCGTTATTTCCGCGTGCAGAATTAGCAAAAGATATCGGGGTAACCGAAGCGGGGAGTGGTTTTCGAGGGATTACCTTGGCGCACAATGTTGCTTCTGCGGAAGCAGTCGACGCGATATTGTTAGAGGCAGAAGCAGCAGGGGCGACTATTGTCAAAGCTGGACAGAAGGTTTTTTGGGGAGGGTATTCAGGATATTTTTCCGATTTGGACGGTTTTTATTGGGAAGTAGCATATAATCCGTTTATGGATTTGGTTTGATGGCAAAAGGATAAAGCTCCATTAAGTAAAAATTGTGTATCAAAAAAAGTCCCCGAAGGGACTTTTTGTTGTTCTCTCATGGAAATAATCCAGATTAGAAATTGCGTGGTGGTCGCTCTTCTTTTGGTCGAGCGATGTTTACCGCGATTTCGCGTCCTTCGTACTCTTGGCCATCGAACATTTCGACAGCTTTTTGAGCTTCTGCAGGCGAAGACATTTCGACAAAGCCGAAGCCTTTGCTGCGTCCAGTTGCGCGATCAGAGATGATAGCGACAGATACAACTGTACCTGCTTGCGAGAAGTGCTCTTGGAGCGCTTCCTCCGTTGTGCGCCATGGGAGGCTTCCAACGAAGAGTTTTGAATTTTGGTCGGACATAGTCCAATTGAAAAAAGAAAGTGTAAGCACTCTACTAGCCACTATCGCTTACACTCACTTTCGCTCTATGCAAGGACCGGGAACCGAAATGCTCACCTACATTTTTCTGATTTTTTGCGCTTTTGTCAACTAATTTTCTCCTTTTTGCTATATAATGTCGAGTTTTTTGAAAAACAGTTACAGTCTTATTGTGATTTCTTTTTGTTAAAAAATGCAATTTGTCGTAATTGGTCGAGACGGTGACGATGTCCCAGCATTACAGCGTCGTACAAATGCCCGCGAAGCGCATCTCACGCAGTGTGCATCGATGAAAAATACTAAAACACTTCTCTATGCGGCAGCGCTTAAAGATGAAAATAACAATATGAATGGCTCAATTATGATTGTGGATTTTGCTTCTCGAAGCGAGCTGGATGCTTGGTTAGAGCGCGAACCATATGTAATCGGTAAGGTTTGGAAACAGGTTGAGGTGACTCCTTGCGCAGTTGCGCCGATTTTTGCTGCTTAGTATCCTTTTGTAAAATCAACGGTGTAGAGCAATTCTTCGCCGTTGCGAAAGCGGTGATAGTTTTCTTCAAACACATCAAAAATACGGTCAGACAAAATATAACCAGAATTGTGTGGAGTAATATAGACGTTTTGCATATCCCAAAGCGGGCTCTTGGGTGCAAGTGGTTCCTCTGCAAAAACATCAAGGACTGCGGCGGCAATGCGGTGGTGTTTCATGGCGCCGACAAGTACTTTTTCATCTACTATATTTCCACGCCCGACACTTATAAAAATTGCTGTTTCTTTCATTTGTTCAAATGCAACAGTATCAAGCAAATGAGTAGTCGCCTGTGTTGCGGGTAATGTTGCAATGATATAATCTGAAGCACGCAAGAGTTCTTGCAAGTCTTCTCCAGAGACAATCCTGTCAAAATTTTCTTGTGGTTGATTTGAAGAACGATACCCGATTGTCTGCAACCCGAATGCTTTGGAGATTCTAGCGATTTCGCTTCCGAGTGATCCAGTACCAAGAATACCAATGATTTTTCCGGTAAGTACATTTGTGGGGCGCTGTTCCCAGCGTTTTTGCTGTTGATAGTGTTGATTGAGCGCAATCTCTTTCTCCAAATATAAGATGTACCCCATCGTATACTCGGCAATGGCAGTGCCATATGTTTCGCGAAGATTGGTGAGAAGATAATTTTGACGAAGTCCTGAAGCCATCATCGCATCAACTCCAGTAAATGTTGACTGCATCCATCGTAGTTTTTTCGCATGATTGATCCATTTTGCAGCAAGCGGTGGTTCGGCAAGTAAAATATCTGCAGAAGTAATTACTACTTCTATTTCCATATCATTTTTGGGATAACTGATATCCAGTTCTGGCAAATTTTTCGACTGTAGATTTTTAGAATAATCATCCTGATCACGACTAAGGACGACGAGGTGCGACAAAGACATATTTTCTGAATAAAAACTTCGATCTTAGTATAAATTATCACGCTCTGATATGCGAGCGGCGATATTAACCAATATCACTGATTTTTGCTTGATTTTCACGGAGGAAAGCGCAAAAATATCCTGGCATTTTTATGGTCGCATAGCTCAGCTGGTTAGAGCGCAACACTGATAATGTTGAGGTCCCTGGTTCAAGTCCAGGTGCGACCACCATTTGCAACTGCTTATTTCATTCCTTCTTTCATATGAAGGATGGCTTTTGCAACTTGCGTGTTTTTTGGCAAAAGCAAACTAGTTTTCTCTGTTTTTTTTCGGTACAATAAGAGCTGATTTTTTGTACTCACAAACAAAAGTTATGCACAATCGAATCCGTCTTTTACGGCAGTTTCTTCCCTTCTTCAAATATTGTGTTGTTGGTGTGCTCGGTACATCAATCGATTTGTTTACCGTCTATTTACTCGTAGAACGACTTGAACTGATGCATCCGATTGGGGCGGCGACTGTTGGCTTTTTTTTGGCGGTCATCAACAATTTTTTCCTGAATAAGGCGTGGACATTTCAAAACCGTTCCAAAAATTATCGAAAACTCTGGGTAAAATTTCTTCTTGTTTCGCTCGTCGGCTTACTGCTGACGTGGATGTTTATGTATATCTTTTATGAAAGGTATGGCATTGCCGCAGTACCAGCGAAAGCAATTACTTCGGTAATCGTCTTGTCATGGAATTTTTTTGCCAACAAATATTGGACGTTTACCACGACCAAACTCAATCTCAATATTCCCACCTCGTTTCCATTTGAGCTTTCGATTATCGTTCCTGCATACAACGAAGAAAACCGTATCAAAAATACGTTGATTCTCTTTAATGATTTCATTTTATCCCAAAAGATCAATGCAGAAATCATTGTGGTGAGTGATGGAAGCACAGATGGAACCGTCAAACTTGTCAAAAACTTGCAAGAGAAGATTTCGCATTTGCGGGTGATTGCGAACAAAAAAAACCGTGGTAAAGGTTTTGCCGTCAAAACGGGGATTGAAGCGGCGCGAGGCAAGTTAATTCTTTTTGCCGATGCGGATAATTCCACACCAATCGAAGAATACCTCGAGCTCAAAAAACAGATTTCCAAGCATGATATTGTCATTGGTTCGCGCTGGCTCAAAAACAGTAAAGTCAAACGCAAACAATCAACAGCACGGATTTTTATTGGGCGTTTTGGCAATATGATTATCCAAATGTTTTTGATTGATGGAATTATCGACACACAATGTGGTTTCAAACTGTTCACTCACGAAGCTGCAAAGCAAATTTTTGCGCGGCAAAAAGTGTTTGGCTTTGGTTTTGATGTCGAACTGCTTGTTATTGCCAAAAATCTCAACTATCGCATTGCCGAAGTTCCGGTGAGCTGGTTTAATTCTGTCGAATCACGCTTTCGTCCAGTACGTGACGCGTTGCGGACAGTCTTTGACCTCATTTATATCAAGCTGAATTTGTGGAGTGGGCGGTATTTCTAAAATTACAAATTTCAAATGACAAATTCAGAACCGGAATGAACGCGATTTGGTCATGCATTTCTTTATATTGTTCCACGAGCTGCATAGAGTTGTTGTGTGGTATATTCCTAAGGCATTACAGACCAATCTTAATTTCAAACTCTTTCAGTACCTCTTCTTCTGATAAATTGCTGGTCTCAATTATCGATGTGCCCAATTCGCGAGCTTGATTTCTTAGAAATTGCAGCCAACTTTTCATATCATCAGTTAACAACTCTGGCTTATTTCGTTTATGAGTAAGTCTATTTGTCATTTCTTCTATATTGCAATCCACGAGAATTATCTTGTAATTTTTGAAATTGTGTTTTGCAAAACCGTCGTAAATGAATTGTAAATTGACTTGACCTTCTAAAAAGACCTTTTCGTCATGACATTGGTTTACAATTTTATCTAACCATTCATAGGTTTTTGCTTCCTGCCAGCCAGAAGGTGAGCCAAACTCTTTCTCCATATCTTCAAAAGAAGGAACTCCAATTGAATCAAAGTGAAGGAATGACCAGGTCGTATTTGCATACTTCTTCTTCAGCTGCGCAATCAGAGTTGTTTTTCCGACTCCAGACGCGCCAGTTATGAAATAGATAGTTTGTTGTTCGGAATTATTCATGTACTTACAATATCAACCTTGAAGATATTTAACACACATCTGTATTATACCCAAACCAATCCGGTTTGATTGCTTGGGTTTTATCAGTGGGAACCAACTGAACATGCCAGGTTTCGATTTTGCTCAGCGCGAGGCAATCATCAATATCATACAAATCATCTTTGTGCCGAATTGCTTTTCCCAATAGTAATTCATCAAGTGCGCGCTTTTTTGCCTCTGCTGCTGAATGTGCCACATAAAAACAGATTTCGTGATTTTCAGCAAAATGCTCAGCATCATATCCGCCAGTATTCACAAAGTAGAGTCGCTTGTCAGTACTAGACTTTGTTTCTGCCAAACGTATCTCAAAGCCATCGACATATTGCAAAACAAGATATGCATCAATATGAAGTGATTCTGGAGACCCAACCCATTGATCGCGTAACTGCGGATAGCAGTCTTCAATTGTTTCGCCTACAGCAAAACGAATATCATGCATTTCGATATTGCATCCGTCTACCTCACCGCCAAGGAGGACGACAAAAAGCTGGGGCATAATTTGGACTGAGATTGCTCTCCCCCTAAGTCAGGGGGAGTTGGAGGGGGTTGTTGCAGCTGAATTTCTAACCCTCCCAGACATCCCCCCCCCCTTGCCTAGAGGAGGAGCGATTCGCGCTAAGCCGCTACTGGCTCGCGTTCTACTTCAACTGCTTCGACTTTTACCTCTTCTTTGGGCATATATTTGTCAATCATCTCCTTTTTGACACGCTTGAGTTCTGACTTTGGAATCATCGTCAAAAGCTTCCAACCGATGTTAAGTGATTCTTCAATCGAACGGTTTTCGTATTCGCCCTGATTGATAAATTTTTTTTCGTAGAGGTCAGCAAATTTCAAATGCGCTTTGTCTGCATCATCCAAAGCAGATTCGCCAAGTACCACAGCGAGTTCGCGTACGTCTTTACCGCGCGCATAACTGGCGAATAGTTGATCCTTGAGTCCGCTATGATCCTCACGAGTTTTGCCTGCACCTACTCCGGCAGACCAGAGGCGCGAAAGTGATTTGAGCACATCTACTGGTGGCATTACACCTTTCTGATACAAACTGCGGTCGATTACAAACTGTCCTTCGGTGATATAGCCGGTCAAGTCAGGAATCGGGTGAGTAATGTCGTCTTCTGGCATTGTTAAAATCGGAATCTGCGTTACCGAACCAGCTTTGTTTTTGATGCGTCCAGCACGCTCGTAAATAGTCGAGAGGTCAGTATACAAATAGCCCGGATACCCACGACGACCAGGAACTTCTTTGCGCGCAGCCGAAACCTCACGCAGAGCTTCACAGTAATTGGTCATGTCGGTCAAAATCACAAGTACGTGCATTCCCTTTTCAAAAGCCAAATATTCAGCAGCAGTCAATGCAAGGCGTGGAGTAGCAATACGCTCTACCACTGGGTCGGCAGCGGTGTTTACAAACAAGATTGCGTTTTCGAGAGCTCCAGTACGTTCGAATTCGCGTTGAAAGTATTGTGCTTCTTCAAAAGTCACACCCATCGCACCAAAGACAACCGCAAATTTGCCCCCGTCTTTTACTGCTGCTTGACGGGCGATTTGCGCGGCAAGTTTGTTATGTGGCAAACCCGATCCCGAAAAAATTGGTAGTTTTTGTCCGCGCACGAGTGTGTTCATCGTATCGATTGTCGAAACGCCAGTTTGAATAAAGTCGTTCGGAAATTCGCGACTCACGGGATTAATCGCTAAGCCATTGATATCGACGCGTTTTTCAGGAATTACGTCTGCCCCTCCGTCAATTGGTTTACCAGCTCCATCAAAAACACGCCCCAGCATTTCTTCCGAAACACCAAGCTTCATTGGTTCTCCCAGAAAACGAACCTTTGTGTCCAACACTTGCAGTCCGTCGGTGGATTCAAACATTTGGAGCATTGCGCGACCTTTACTTGCCTCTAGTACTTTTCCCAAACGCGTGCGGCTTTCTCCTGGTACTTGTACTTCGGCGATTTCGTCATAACCGACGGTTACGCCTTCGGGCAAGTCAACGAACAAAAGTGGACCGGCAATATCTGAAACGGTTTTAAACTGCTTTTGCATCGGAGAAGGAAAGAAAAATATCGGCGAACATTCTGCCGCAATTTTTTAATTCTGCAAAGCATTTTTCTCGACATTTTTTTTCCTCTTTTTAAGTGCAACTTTTGTTCTTACAGGTACACGATTCTCGAGCATTCGTACGCCTTTTTTCCAAAACTATTTCTCGAAGAAGAAGATTATTTTTTGCATTTTGATTGGTGTGATTTGCGCGCAAAGAGTGGTACTTCGGCATGACACCATGTGCATTTTGGCGGCAATCCAGAACGCCATTGTCGGTAGATAAGCCACAGTCCATAGGAGACAAGCGTCAACAAAACACACTCGATCAAAAGTCCAAATAGTGTGGGAGGCACCACAAACCACAATGTACCAGAACGGAGATGAACAATATTTCCATTCGGATTTGTCCAAAGAGACGGATTTGTAATATCGATGCGCAGATCCTGACTTTTGTTTAAAAAAGTTGGAGTTGTAAAGTTTTTTTGATACTTTTGCGCGTCATCTAGAGGGATGATGTGGGGATAATCGGCAGTGTGTTCCGCTCGATAGATTCCTCCCCAAAAAGATGATTCCATCTCAAAACGCCACTCTGTTGTTCGTCCCTCAGGAACGCTGACATGCGTTTCTACTGTCTGGATGGCATTTCCTAATAATGGGCGAATTATGACTGCTGCGCTGATTTCGGCAGCTTTATTGCCGTTGTTTTCGAGGGTGGATGCAAACACAATTGTTGCTGGTAAATCATCGTGCTGCGGTTTTTCAAAAATCGAAAATCGCTGCATGCTTACTTTTTGTACGGTCTGATTTGTCACCGAAATGTGAACGGGGATACCTTTGCGAAAAACAGCCGCTTCATCCGCATTTCCATCTGCAAAAGATATTGTCTCTTCAATAAAAATGCACGCATCATATTCACCAGGAAGAGTTTTTGGGGGAACTTTGACGTTAAAATCAATGATTCTTTTTGCTTGTGGAAGTGATTGTACAACATTCTTTCGAGAGAAAAGCCATGCGCCAGCGCCGTTTTTTTCTGAATATGGTTCCTCACAAAGATAACTGCCATCAGGCAATAGTGCTGCATCAACAGCAAAGAGGCGCAATATCTTTTTTTGCGATGAATTATTTTCGATTTCGATACCGTCTTGAACAATTTCACCGGGTGGTAAGCTCAGCTTGATAATCGTGTTTGACTCTGCATCGTCCACGACAGGATGTGCCGGGCGTGCAACCACTTCTAAAAACCCCAAACTGATACTCGGAAAACTCATAACAGCAAACATAATCATTCCAACTAATGTGAATGATGGGCGTAAAAAAGAGAAGGAATATGTGTGTTTCAAGCAGTTATTTAAAATTTATTTTTTAATGAGCAGTCTGAGCATCGATAGAAAATGAAAGCTTATTTCAATTCCGTATTAATAGTATTTTACAATAAAAAAACTTTTAATGCAATAAATTACGCGAACGCTCCTTTTTAGATAAGTGTGCACGAACGATAGAATTATTTAGATTTCGGATATTTCTTCTCCAAAAAATATGTATATTTTCTCAGATTTTATCATATTTTCTTTGGAATATAATTTTGTGTTGATTTTTTATCACGAGTGCATAGAATAGTGCCATGTTCTTTTCGAGACAAAAACCTTGGCAAGAAGAAATACCACAATTGCAGCGACTATTTGTTTATGGAACACTTGGTTTTCCAGAAATCCTCTCTGCGGCAATCGGGCGTAAAATTGAATCTAAAGACTATCTTCCTGCGACGCTTCATGGTTTTAAACGTTTGGCAGTAAAAGATGCACGATTTCCTGTGATTCGCAAATGTGAAGCTGCTTGGGTGGAAGGTTTTACATTGTCACCGATTACGACGGAAGAATTTTTAAAACTCGACGATTGGGAAGGCGGACTCTACGAACGCATCAAAGTAAATGTCGGCACCGAAGCCGGCGAAAAGTTGGTGGCATGGGTCTATGCTGACGTTCATCACAAAGCACCGATTAGTGATAGCGATTGGTGTCCAGAAATTTTTCTCAATACTTCATCTAACAGCTAAATACGATTTATGCGGTGGTTTTTTCTTGCTGCACAAAAAGTGTCTGCGTCGGGAACGCCATGATAATCTCTTCTTTTTCAAAGGATTTTTTAATGCTCAGGTTGATTTCTTGTTGCGTATCCATATAGTCATTGTATTCAGCAGAAGCCACATAATAGACCACTTCAAAGATGAGGCTAAAATCTCCAAACTTTAAAAAATGCGCTCTGTCAAAATCGGCAAGCGGTGCTTTTTCGATAATCTGTTTGATGATGCCAGGAATCTTCTCGAGCTTGTTTGTCGGCGTCGAATATTCCACCCCGATACTAAAAACGATGCGGCGTTTTTTCATCCGTTTAAAATTGAGAACACGAGTCGAAGTGAGTTCTTGATTGGAAATAATCAGCTCTTCTCCGCGCAAAGTCTCGATACGTGTTGTCTTGAGCCCGATTTTTTTGACGGTTCCCATGTCACTACCGATAATAATAAAATCGTCGATCTGAAATGGCTTGTCCATGTAGATCGAAAAGCTCGAAAACAAATCGCCCAAAATATTCTGCGCTGCGAGCGCAATCGCAATTCCGCCGATTCCGAGTGAAGCGGCAAGCGCGGTGATATCAAAACCAAAATTCGACAAAATCAGCAAGATTCCAATCACCCAAACGACAATCCCAGTCACGAGTCGCAAGGCATTGAGCATCGTCTGATCCTTTGTACTGCTCGTCTTAAAAAAAGCAATTTCTACCAAGATTTGAAAAAAACGCGCTGCTTCATAGACAATCAAAATCACAAACAGCGCATCAAAAATATGATTTATCGTTTCCGAAAGATGTAACGTTTTGACAGTAAGAAAGACCGACAAAAACACATAAAAAAAATGTGAAATTGCACTAAGTCCTTCGACAAGTCGATTGTCATATTTGGTGCGAGTCTTTTCTACCAGTGATTGCAGTCTGACGAGAATGATGGTGCGGAAGACGATAATCGCCATCCAAATTGCTACAAAAATAAAAAAGGCGACGAGATATTCTGCCAACGAATTTCCAAAGTATTCCGTAGTAAGAAAAGGGAATCTATCGATGGGGAACAAGTCATAAACGAGCTTTTTTGTCGAGACCTCAATCATGTTCGGTATGTTTGTCGAATCCATTCATTTGTAAAATATCATCTGTCAGAGTACAAAAAGAACTCTGCATTTGCAAAACCAATATCAGTTTTCCTTGCACTTTATTCCTGCTCTCTTGTCAAGAGGAAAGCGGCGGAGTCCGTGAGCTTGTCTTGAAAAAAGTGCCATGATTTAGTACAATTTTTAGAAATCTTAGTAAAAACAAAAACCCTATGCCCGATAATACACAGCCAGCAACAGCAGCTTTTCGCCCGACAGTGCCGGGCGCTCCTCCGCCACAAAGCACTTCTCCCCAAAATTCTTCCGCGGTAACACAAACACAGGGGTATCCACTTGCTCAATCTTCGTCGGTAACAAATTCTGCTGCGCCGCAACCACAAGCGCAAAATGTACCTCCAGTCTCACAAAACCCTTTACCGACTCCTGCTGCATTTGATGCTAATCCGCTTCCCAATTTTCGCCAAACTTCGCCGCTTGCTGCAATAACACAAAATAGTGAAACGATACCAGTGGACACCACAAATGCGCCTGCACCTTTAGCAGAACCAGTGCTTGATCTTAAAAAGCCGAAAGAAAAAAAGGGACTCCTGGGTGGACTCTTCGGCAAAAAAAGTAAGAAAGGTTCTAAACAAGATATCGAGGATGCTCGCCAAAAACTAGTGGCGGGTGATGCGACTGCTAAAGCAACTGAAGCAGAACAAATTCCGCCAGAAAAACTGAGCGGGAAAGAGCGCAAAAAAAATGCTGTTATCGAACAAAAGCGTCTCAAAGAAGCCGAGAAAATGTACAAAGACGGTATGGCGACTATTCGCGATTTGATTGCGCCGAGTTCGATGGAGGTTACTTTTCAGTGGATTCGTATTGGCGATACGTATGCGAAGACGTTTTTTGTCTATTCGTATCCGCGTTATATTGAGGCGAACTGGTTGTCGCCGATTATCAATTTTGACGTGACGATGGATATTTCGATGTTCGTGTATCCGAGCGAATCTGCGGCGGTGATGAAAGTGCTCAGAAACAAAGTCGCTCAGATGCAATCGTCTGTTCATATGAACCAAGAAAAAGGCATGGTGCGTGATCCTGCGCTCGAAGCGGCTTTGCAAGATGCCGAAGAACTGCGCGACCAATTGCAGCGCGGGCAAGAAAAATTTTTCCATTTTGGACTGTATTTTACGATTTACAGTGATGATCCTGAGAAAATAAAAAAAACCCAAACAAATTTCGAATCGATTCTCGGCGGAAAACTTGTTTTGACCAGGCCAGCCGACTTGCAACAAGAACACGGTTTTAACTCTGTTTTGCCGATTTGTACAGACGAACTTGAGATTATTCGCAACATGAATACCTCGCCGCTGTCTACCAGTTTTCCATTCACCAGTTCTGAGCTCACTTCCAATGAAGGAATCTTGTATGGGCTGAATCGTCACAATGATTCGCTCGTGATCTTTGATCGCTTTTCGCTCGAAAATGCCAACTCCGTAATCTTCGCTAAGTCTGGTGCTGGTAAATCGTACGCTATCAAGCTCGAAGTGTTGCGTTCGATGATGATGCAAACGGACGTGATTATTATCGACCCAGAAAACGAATACGAAAAACTTTGCACTGTGGTCAATGGAACGATTCTCAAAGTTTCACTTAATTCGGATCGCCGTATTAATCCATTTGATTTGCCAAAACCACTCAAAGACGAAGTTGTCAAACCCGGCGACTTACTCCGCGCCAACATCATCACTTTGCACGGACTTTTTAATCTGATGATGGGCAAGATGAATCCAACCGAAGAAGGACTGATGGATCGCGCGCTGCTCAACACTTACGCTTTGCGCGGTATTACAATGGATACCGAAGATCCGGGCGACATTCCGCCGCCCACGATGCAAGATTTGCAGGATGTGCTTGAAGGAATGTCGGGCGCCGAATCGCTTGCCGAGCGGCTCGAAAAATACACACGTGGAACGTTCAGTGGACTCTTCAATCAGCCGACAAATGTCGACATGGATACGCGCTTGGTGGTTTTTCAAATCCGCGATCTCGAAGACTCACTGCGTCCGATTGCGATTTTTGTCATTCTCAATTATATCTGGAATCGAGTACGAAGTTCGCTCCGCCGCCGTATCCTGGTCATTGACGAAGCGTGGAGTTTGCTGCAACACGAAGACTCGGCAAAATTTTTGTATGGACTCGTTAAGCGCGCGCGCAAATATTATCTCGGTGTTACCACGATTACACAAGACGTCGAAGACTTTATGCGCTCGGATTATGGCAAACCGATCATCAGTAACTCCTCATTGCAACTTTTGCTCAAACAATCACCCAGTTCGATTGAATCTCTCCAAAAAGTCTTTAATCTGACCGATGGAGAAAAATATCTACTGCTCAATTCGGGCGTTGGACAAGGCATTTTCTTCGCGGGACTCAAGCATGTTGCGATTCAAGTCATTGCGAGTTATACCGAAGACAAGATTATTACCACCAATCCAGAAGAAGTGCTCAAGGCGCAAGAGGCAACAGCCGCCGCCAATCAAGCTCGCGCCAAATCGTAATTTCTCAAAATAATTGAACAGGATTTTTCAGGTGAAGTATTTTTAAAGAATCAGGCGGAGTAATTCCGAAGAATCACCCCGCTTTTACATCATAAACTTTTACAGCTTAGAAC
Organism: Candidatus Altimarinota bacterium; assembly: GCA_041738935.1. Classification (GTDB taxonomy): domain Bacteria; phylum Patescibacteriota; class Gracilibacteria; order CAIRYL01; genus JBGSOV01. Next base: position 148,698 of record JBGSOV010000002.1, read on the forward strand.
TCACAAGATCGACGGGAATCGTCATATGCTTGTCTTGCATCGACAACTGCAACATCAAATTCCTTATCATATCCCGGAAGATCATTTGGTGATTCGAATCCTGACAATTTTCCAAGATCATATTTGGCAAATCGCCCTCTTCCTGTTTCGTGACTGTTTCCCATATTTTTAAAAAAAGAAAAAATGAGAGCGCACTTTATTGCGCATTTTGTATCTTGTCAAATATTTTATTGTGTTTGCAAGCTTGTTCAAATGCTTTATTTTTTCTTCATTCTACAAATATGAACAAAACTTTGTACATAAATGCATAATTTGCATCTGTTAATAAGCATTTTATAACGGAAAACTACGCAAATGCTGAGCGATTGTGCCCACTGGCAAGCCAATAATATTGTGATAATCACCACTTGTCATCTGGATGATCTGTTGCATTTGCTCGCCTTCAATGCGAAGTGCGCCTGCAACATTCAACCATTCACCTGAGTGCAAGATATTTTTGATTTCGGCATCGCCAAATTTTTTGTAAATAATCTCAGACACTTCTGCACCAGAGACAATGCCGTGTTCTGATAGCAAACAATAACCAGTAATCACTTGTTCTTTCTGCCCGCTTTTGCCGCGCAGCATGCGCTCGGCATCATTGTGATCAAGCGGCTTCCCGAGTATTTCGCCCGCTGCCGACACGACAATTGTATCTGCACCAAGGACAATAAAATCCGGAAAACGAGGCGCGACAATGCGCGCTTTGCGAATTGCCAAATCTTCGGCGATAGCAATTGGCGTAGCATTTGGATCAAAAGTTTCTTCGATATCCGCCGGAAAAACCCGAAAGCGAAACCCATATTCCTTCAGCAGCGCCGCACGTTGTGGCGAAGCGGAAGCCAAGATTAATTCGGTGTACAAAAAGTTAGCGGCAAATCGGTCTTCCATCACAGCTTGGGGAACGGAAAACGATTTGGCAAAATCAAATCAACATATACGAGTCCCAAAAACAGTGAGAAAGCAAGAAACAAAATGAAGAGATCCACAAACGAAAAGTGTGCGGTGGCGGCTTTTTCGGGATTGGTAAATTTTTCAGAAAGCGAAATCCGCATACTTGTAAGCCCCAGCAGCAAACCAAAAAATCCCAATGGCAAATCGGCGAGTCGCAAAAAGATTTCGGTCTCGAACGGATAATAATTGTTACGCCAACTTAAATATGCTGCCAGATAAGTGGCTCCTAATCCCAGAAACAAAAACTCTGCCACGCGGTTGATATTGACCATCAGTTTCATGACTTTACAAAGACGCAGACAAATCGACTCATATTGTCGCAGATTATTCCGCGCTTTTCCATGCTTTCTTTGAATGCAGTCGCTGATCGTTTCGCCTCGTGATATGATGAGTGGCGAATGTATTTTCAAAAAATCGCCGCTGGCATTTGTTTCACACTTGCATTTGCGAGTGTGCTCCTCTTTGTTTGGTTTCGCATTCCCTTCGCCGATGATTTTATTACGCAAAAAAATGGTCATTTGATACTTGATCGCAATAGCAAAGTCTTGTTTTTTGACACGTCCGAAGCAGATGAATATGTTTTGCCAGCGGCATCTGTAGAAGAGGTTGCACCTGCATTTGTCAACGCCGTGCTGCTTCTTGAAGACGAAAATTTTTATCGTCACAATGGCATCGATTTTGCAGCCGTACTACGTGCGCTTCAGCAAAATATTCGATCGCAAAAAGTTGTATCGGGTGCGAGCACAATTTCGTTGCAACTTGCCAAAAATCTCCTTGGCAATCAGCAGCGAACATGGTTACACAAAGCGCAAGAGGCTTTGTATGCGTTGCGACTTGAAGCACAATTTGGCAAAGAAGAATTGCTGGCAATGTGGGCAAATCGAGCGCCGTTTGGCAGTAATATTGTCGGCATCAATGCTGCGAGCCAGTATTATTTTCACAAATCACCGCGCGACCTTTCACTCGCGCAAGCAACATATTTGGCAGGAATCCCCAACAATCCCGATCGCTATTCGCCACTCAAGCATCCAAATGCTGCTTTGGAGCGCGGCAGAGATATTCTTTCTCATTTGCGTACAAAAGGATTTATTACTGCTGCTGACGCCGAGCTCGCAAGTGATGAAGATTTGGTCATCTACGAGCGTCCACCGCAAATTGCAGCACCGCATTTTGTGATGCGCATAATTGCAGATGGACTTAAAAAAGATATTATCAAGACTTCGCTTGATGTGGGGTTGCAAAACCAAATCGAAAGTATCGTCAAACGTCATCTCGATTTTTTAGGCGGACACAATGCGCGTAATGCTGCGGTGATTGTTATCGAAAATGCTTCGGGCGCGATTCGCGCATACATCGGTAATGCTGATTTTTTTGACGCCAAAACTGCCGGACAAGTTGATGTGTTGCGCTCGTATCGACAAGTTGGTAGCACACTCAAACCTTTTTTGTATTATCTCGCATTTCGTGATTTGGGTTGGACGGCCGACACAATCGTGCTCGACGAGCCAACGGGATTTCGTACAGCGATTGGAACGGATTTTGCGCCCAAAAACTTTGATCTTACGTATCGTGGCGAAATGACCGTGCGCGATGCCTTGGCAGAATCGCGTAATATTCCGGCGGTGGCGACGCTCGCCGCGATTGGCGAGTCCAAACTGTTCGCGCTTTTTGATGCACTCGACATCATTCCCCTACAAACAGCAGCAGATGCTGGACTTTCGGCGGCACTCGGCGCAGCAGAGATTCGCCCTCTTGATTTGGCACGCGGGTTTACGATTTTGGCGCGTGACGGCAAATCGCTGCAATTGTGCTCAATCGAGCCGTGCTTGCCCCAACTTGGCAAAACAATACTCGAACCAAATTTGGCGCTCGAAATTACCAATATCCTTGCAGATAATGTCGCGCGTATTGATGCCTTTGGCGAAGAATCAGCGCTGACATTCGATTTTCCGGTAGCGGCAAAAACTGGCACTTCACGCAATTTTCGCGATAACTACGCGGTGGGTTACACCCCGATCTTTACCGTGCTCGTCTGGGTAGGAAATTCGGACGGCAGTGCAATGCAAGAAGTATCGGGGATTGCTGGCGCCGGGCCGATTTTTCATGAAGCGATCAAAACCGTAACACGCACTTCGTCCCCGCAAAAATTTGCTGATCCGCAACCACGTCTCGAAACCACAAATATTGTTGCGCCACTACGAATTCTTGCGCCGCTTGCGGGAGCAGTATTTTCGCTTGATGCAGCGCGTTTGCCGACGACACAAAAAATCCGTTTTACGACAAACAAGCCTGCGACTTTTGTACTCGATGGAGCCATCTTGGGCTCTGGGGACGAAATCTTGTGGACTCCAACAGTCGGCGAACACATACTCCGGGTTGCGGATAGCGACAATAATAATGCCGAAGCAACATTTGTAGTACATGAATAAAATGCGATTCCTCCCACTCTTATTTTTTGTTTGTTCATGAAAAAGCGCCACAAACTCCTCTCCTTCTTTTTAATTTTGGCGTTTATTCTCGCGTGGAGCGCACTGCTTTATTTTGTCGGACCGGACAAACTGGTGGAGCTGATTGGTGTGCAAAACGGCTATCTTTTTGTATTTTTGGTCGCCTCTTTTGGTGGCTTTTCTTCGCTAACGATTCCTTCGCTGTATGCGACACTGGCTACTTTTACGCTCGGCGGACTTGATCCGCTGCTCCTCGGAGTTGTTTCTGGCTTTGGAGTCACAATTGGCGACAGCCTTTTTTATTTGTTGGGTCATCACGGACGACAGATTGTGTCTGGTAGGTTTCAAAAGCTTTTTCGTAAAATTGCGCTTCGGCTTGCGCAAACACCGCGCTGGCTGATTCCACTCGTTGTTTTTGTCTATGCTGGTTTGACGCCGTTGCCCAACGACATTTTGACGATTTCGCTCGCAATTTCCAAAATCAGTTGGCGGCGCATTATTATCCCTTTACTCCTCGGAAATATTGTCCTGATGACATTAATCGTTTTGGGGACGCAAAAAGGCGCACAGTATTTAGAATCGCTGCCGCTGTTTGATTAATATTTCGCTTACAAAAAATTCTTGCAAGAAAAGTGTTACTTTTTTTATCACATCTGCGTATTTGCTTATGCACGGAAAAAATGGAAGATTTCTGCAGAACAAAATTTCTTTTCCCGCGTCTGTTATGACTGACGAAGCTATTGTGCTCGAATGTCAATCCGGTGACTTTGCTCACTTCGATACGCTGTATGATGCTTATTTGCAAAGAATCTATGATTTTATTTACTTCAAAACGCATCATCGCCAAACCGCCGAAGATCTTGCATCGCAAGTATTTTTTAGTCTTGTCGAAAATATTGACAGTTTTGACAGCAGGAAAGGAGTTTTTGCGGCATGGATTTTTCGCATCGCACGCAACAAAGTCATCGACCATTATCGAACGAATAAACACACGAGCGATATTGCAGACGCGTGGGATCTTGCCGCCGACAGCAATGTCGAAAGCGATGTTGATGCCAAACTTACGCTTGGCAATCTGCACGATGCCATGCGCCAATTGACAGCCGAACAGCGCGAAATTGTTTTACTCCGCATCTGGCAAGATTTGCCGTTTGCAGAAATTGCGCGTCTGCTCGGCAAAAAAGAGCCAGCGGTCAAAATGGCATTTGGACGCGCGCTCCAAAAAATCGAAACTGACAAGCTGCTGCCACTATTCGTTCTTTTCTTTTTCTCCCACCAATGAACAAGAATACACAGCAAATTTTGGCAGAACTGTACGCCTTGGATGCAGGGCTCAAATCACGCGAAAAAGAACTGCTCGTGATTCTCGACAAACTGCAAAAATCACGCCCCACAACCACACTTGATTCCGCTTTTGTTGAAGCGTTACGTGCTGATCTCAAAATCGAAATCGCTGCTCTTCCTCTTGCTACTTCTCCAGACAATTCTGGACAAAAAAAACTTTTTTCTTTTTCCTTTTCATATATGCAGGCACTTGGACTTGCAACCGCAGGCGTCATGCTCGGCGTGACCGCCTTCAACTTTCCTTTTAGCGGCGACGGCTATATCCGCGAACGCCGACCAGATCCCACGCCGCAACAAATTGTGATGGGTTCGAATATCGAGCTTGTCCCCGTTGGTGCGGACGCTTTTGGTAAAATCACTATCGATGTGACCGCTCAAGAGGGTGCGGCAAATGCCAAAGGCACCGGCGGTGGTGGTGCCGTCCAATATATGTTGAGCGATGCAAAAATGATGCCGCCGATGGATGCGACGCGCTACGAATATATTTATACTGGCGAACTCGTTCTGCCGACTGCGAGCGAACTGCCGGTTTACAAACGCGTCGGACACAATGACACTGGCAGCGCGATTGCCAACATGCTTTCGGGCTATGATTTGAAACTGTTTGACGCCAAAAAATTATCGAACCTCGAAGTGCAAAATATCAACCTCGTCGAAAACAAAAAGATGGGCTACATGATTTCCGTGGATTTTATCAACGAATCAGCCTCTATCAATCCCAATTATGACACGTGGACAAATCCATCAAGCACATGTTGGGAAGGTGACAAAAGCCCCGAAGATGCCGAAAAATGTGCTCAACAATACGCGCTCAATCTGAGTGATATTCCTGCCGAAAGCGAAATGATTGCGATGGCGGACAAATTTTTGAGCGACTATGGCATCGATGCTAGCGGCTACGGCGCGCCATATGTTAATGACGAATGGCGTGTGTATTACGATCAAACAGTCGCCGAGCGTGCTGCTGCTTCGACAGACGACGCAGCAACCATGCCAGCGCCGTGGGTGCCCGAACAGATGCAAGTGGTGTATCCTTTTGTCTTTGATGGGCAAATGGTTTACGACGCAAGCGGCAATCCGAGTGGATTATCGGTTACGATTGATATTCCCAACAAAAAAGCTTCTGGCATTTACAATCTCACCACGCGTCGCTACGAACAATCAGATTACGCTGTCGAAAACGATGCTGCCGCAATTCTCGAACTTGCCAAAAAAGGTGGTGTCTGGCCATCGTGGTATGGGTCTGATGCGGACAAGGTCGAGCAGGTTGCATTGGGCGAGCCACAACAAGGAATGATTCAGCATTGGGTTTATGAAGATAATATCTCGAGCGAAATCTTTGTACCAGCGCTGATCTTTCCGGTAGAAGAAAAATCGACACCCGAGCACTTTATTCCGCAGGTGGTGATTGTGCCACTCGTCAAAGATGCGGTAAACATCCCCGACGTTTATCCGATTATGTACCGCGAAGAAGCGGTGATTGAAGCAGATATTGCCCCAGCGACCGAGCAAGTAACGCCTGAGCTAAACACCAAATAAGCTTCGCTCTTCTCATTGTGGAATAAACAAGCAAAAAGCCGCTCAATCGAGCGGCTTTTTGCGAAATCGATACTCTGGTTTTTTGTCGCTGCCAATTTTCCTCTATTTTGAAATTAATAAAAATATAGTCAATACATGATCTACCCTTTAATATTTAAAATTTTTGAGTAATACAAGAGTACGGGCTTGATAGCTATATATTGCGTAGCATAGACTGCAACGAAAGCAAGTAAATTTTGATGACAGTTTTTTCGAAACTTTATACTGTGAATTTGCTGCTTTTTATTTACTTTTTCTTTTTCAATTATGAAAACAAATTTTTCTGGTTATTCCTTAAAAAACAACAAATCTTCGTTTTTGGGAATGATACTTTTTGTGGTCATTTGTCTATTGTTAGCTGCTTCAACTAGACATAATGAAGTATTTGCTTCAATAGATGAAGATTACCCGCAAATCATCAGTGTAGCTTCAGATGGTACTATTGGAAATGATTCATCACAATTACCTTCTGTCTCTGCCGATGGTCGCTTTGTAGCATTCAGTTCCGCTGCTACCAATCTTGTTCCTAACGACACGAATAATAGAGATGATATCTTTGTCCATGATCGCGTCACACATACTACCGAACGCATCAGTATTGCCTCTGATGGACAACAGGGAAATAGCTATGCAGAATTCCCTGTTATCTCTGCCGATGGTCGCTTTGTAGCATTCAGTTCCGCTGCTACCAATCTTGTTCCCAACGACACGAACAATATATCGGATATCTTTGTCCATGATCGCGTCACACATACTACCGAACGCATCAGTATTGCCTCTGACGGACAACAGGGAAATAGCTATGCAGAATCACCCTCTGTCTCTGCTGATGGTCGCTTCGTAGCATTTCGTTCCGCTGCTACCAATCTTGTTCCCAACGACACGAATGATACTGAGGATATCTTTGTCCATGATCGCGCAACACATACTACCGAACGCATCAGCGTCGCCTCCGATGGTCAACAGGGGAATAGCTATACAGACCTACCCTCAATTTCTGCCGATGGTCGCTTCGTAGCGTTCTTTTCCGACGCTTCTAATCTCGTTCCCAATGACACGAATAATAGAGATGATATCTTTGTCCATGATCGCGTCACACATACTACCGAACGCATCAGTATTGCTTCCGACGGACAACAGGGAAATAGTAATAGTAGTGCAGAATCACCCTCTATTTCTGCCGATGGTCGCTTCGTAGCATTTAGTTCCCTCGCATATAATCTTGTTCCCAACGACACGAATAATGCTGCGGACATCTTTGTCCATGATCGCGTCACACATACTACCGAACGCATCAGTATCGCTTCCGACGGACAACAGGGAAATAGCTATGCACATTTTCCTTCTATTTCTGCTGATGGTCGTTTTGTAGGTTTCTTTTCCGACGCTTCCAACCTTGTTCTTGGTGATACAAATGGTCAGTATGATGTATTCATCACAAAGAACCCCCTTTTAGATACAACCCCAACTCCAACCCCAACCCCAACTCCAACCCCAACCCCAACTCCAACCCCAACTCCAACCCCAACTCCAACCCCAACTCCAACTCCAACCCCAACTCCAACCCCAACCCCAACTCCAACCCCAACCCCAACTCCAACCCCAACTCCAACTCCAACCCCAACCCCAACCCCAACTCCAACTCCAACTCCTACTCCAAAAAGCATCTCCCTTAAGAGTTCCGTCTCCTCCATCAACGGTGTCACTTCTGCAACGCTCACTTGGAATGTCACTGGCTACACGAGTTGTACTGGATCTGGTGCTTGGAGCGGAAACAAACCGCTCTCTGGTACTCTGACGGTTATTCCTACTACGACCAAAACTTACAAACTGACTTGCACAAATGGTTCATCCACTGCTCAAAGTAGTGTAACGGTTAGTGCCAGCTCATCCAGTAGCTCTGGCTCTTCTTCCGGAAGTTCTAGCTCGAGCAGCTCCTCTTCATCTTCTTCTAGCAGCAGCTCCTCTGGGAGCTCTGGATCAGGTGGTTGGGGCGGCTGGTCGTGGTAAGTACCAAGCATCATACTTCGAAACACCAAAAAAGAGGGCAGCCGCCCTCTTTTTTGGTGTTTCGATTGAAAAGTAAGAACTGAGAATTCTTTTGGTTGTTTTGGTTTACTGAGCCACCCGATTCCGGGCAAGTTGGAATGACAAAACATGGATTGTCACGTCACTCCCTTCGGTTATTTCTCGCAAAGACGCGGTTTTTCGTCATTGCGATCCCGCCACGGCGGGATCGCAAAGATGAGGCTGCTGTCTCGGCTGACGCAATCCCAAAGAACGCGCAGCGTCTTTTTTTCCGAAAGAGAGGCGCATCATTTGCAATACATTTTTTTCAACCCAAAGAATCAGGAAATTCTAATTTAGAGAGGGCAAGTGCCTTGGCACTTTTTTGCGTTGTCGCCCAGTAGGCGATAGCAATCGCATCGGCAGCGTCATCGGGTTTGGGCAGATTTGGCAACAAAAATATCCGCTGCAACATATGCTGTACTTGTGCCTTGGGGGCATTGCCATAGCCGCAAACGGCGATTTTGACATCTTTGGGCGACACCTCGAGAGTGGGAACGCCTTCGGCGGCAAAGGCATAGAGCAAAACTCCGCGAGCGTGTGAAACCATCATGCCGCTTGTGACATTTTGAACAAAAAAGAGTTGCTCGATGGCAATCACATCAGGACGCAATTCGCATACTAAAGCGCGTGCATCCTCGGCGATTTGTAACAAGCGTTCCGAGAGCGAAAGCTTTGCCGATGTCTCAATTGTGCCAAAATCGATAAGCTTGCCGTCTTGCAAAAAAGCAAAACCGATTGTCGCAAGCCCTGGGTCGATACCAAGTATTTTCATCAAAAGGCATTCTCTCACAATTGCGCCCGGAACAAAAATATGAAAAAATGATGTAGTCCATCCAATAGAAGCGAGCCATTTTGATTTTGCGGCATGTCTTCTCAAAAAAAATCACGTGCTCCGGTAGCTCAGTGGATAGAGCAGCAGCCTTCTAAGCTGACGGTCGCAGGTTCGATTCCTGCCCGGGGTACCACTTGTTTTGTGAGCTGGAACGAAAAATTTGCATTACAAAAAGATATTGAGAGAGAAAAGTGTCAAAAAACGAGACTTTTGTATTTATTTGTGTTATAATAAAACAATAGTTTTTGCAGAAGATGACATTGCAAAGTATAGATTCTGGTCTCGAATTAGAAAAAATTGAAGATCAAGAAACAAACGAAGAAGGCTACATCGCCATTCCTTCGGTGGAAGATATTCCTGCGCATTTTGCTCAAATGGGCAAAACCGATGCTGCGAATATGCTGAGCGCCGTTATCGAACGCGCCAAAAAATTCCGCGCTCGCGGCATCAAAATCACGCATCGCGTCTATTATTCTGGTGACGAAATCCAAACTTTTTTACAGGGGACTTTTGGCTATACGACGGCAAATCTGTTACAAACTCTTGACCATCTCGACACCATTTTGCCGCAATATTTAGGCGAAGATGAGGTCTTTTATCCAACGCTCGAGGCAACACTTTTTTGGGGCGAAAGCCAATTTGGGCGAGATTACTTTTTGACAAAAGATCGACTTAGTTTGCATGGCGGCATGACGGCGACTGGTGTTCACGAACGCCTGATGCGCTCGATTATCAAGCGGACGGCGCGGCATTTTTTGGCAGAAGACGGCGCTGCAAGTATTCGTCTGGAGGGTATTGTCGAAGCGGTTCGTCTTGCTCAAGCCGAGTTGGGCGTGACGAACGAACTCAAAATTACACCCAAGGTTATTGAAGCTATGGCAGAATTAGAAACAGATGTGTTCGATGGAACGACCACGATTATTCGCATTTGTCAGGATGAAAAAAGCGACAGATTGGTGATTTCCGGTATTCCGCAAGTGGTCAATTGTTATCACGCCACACTCGAAGATACAGTACTCTATAGCACGGCGTGTTGGGGCGAATTTGTCTGTGATCCGTCTGCCTTTGTAAAACGTGCACTCGAAGAAGCTTCCTTACTCACCGCTTCGCAAAATCCTCGCTGCACTTTATTGCACCAACTGTATCTCAACTTGGCACGCATCCAGAGTACTTTTGGACATATTCAGTTTCACTTTGTCTTTGAAAACACCAATATTGCGGCAGCGGATTTATTCTCGCATTTTCAGCAGATTCCATATGACAAAAAACAAGATATCGGTGCATATATTGCGGCGTGTCATGCAGTGATTGGTGTGGAACAAAAAAATGACCGCACGTCGCGCAATGCTACAAACAAAAGTATTCGCCTCCTTAGTAGCGAGAGAGAAACAATCGATCCGATAACGCAAAAGGCAATGTTGCGAAAACATGTCACCGAAACCAGCATTGATGAAGGCGGCATGGCGCTTTTTTATAACGAAACAGACAAAGCAGAGCATGTGGCACGGCGCACAAAATACTTGATCGAACAGCAAACTCAGCAAATCAAGAGCATTTTGCCAGCTGCTTCGCGTAGAGCAATTGGCTATCAAGCAAAAGGGAACAAAGAACGTATCAGCGAATTTGTCCAGTTGGTGCACGAATTCAACAAACGCTACGGAATTGAAGTCAGTGTCAAATATCGCGGCGCCACCGAAACTCCAGTAGAGCTTCTCGAAAAACGCACAATCCCTCGACACGCTTTGCTCCTCCGAACATTCGGCACGATTAGCGAAGCGATTGCAACACTTACAAATGCGCATGAAGCACTTATTTTTTATGACGACCAAGAAGGAAATCCGTTTGAAGGACAGCTTATCGAGCTATATTGGTTTGATGAACAGAGTCCAGACGAGCTCAAATATGATGTGAGCCGCAAAAAAAATAATACTTTCGACACCGACAAGCCGCTGGTACATCATCAGTGCGGACATGTTTTGGACATGCTCAGCGAAAATGTTTGGGAAACGCTGTGGTTTGATCGAGACTACGACCGCGTTCTCTGTAAAAAACGCGCCATCGACTCAAGTATCGCCATGCACAATCACATGACACTGCTCGAATTTTTGCGCAAGGACGAGAGTATCGTTTTCGAATTGCGCAAAGAATGGCTGGACAAAAAAATTGAATATCGTTTTCAGCATCAAAACCAAACTATCATCATCGCCGATTTTATCAACAAAGACGGCGCTTATCGTGGCTCGCCCACACAATTTAGTCTGACGAGCGGAGCAGAAGAACGCGCCGAACTATGGATGATGTTTACCAGCAATCCTGCTCAACTGGGTGATCTTGATCTCGAATGCCAAACACGTTTGGTAGCAATGGCGCAAGCGCTTGTTCAGCAGAACATACTTTCTAAAAATTGGTTTGTAAGTAAAAATTCTTTATTTGCAGATATCCTCAAAGAAGAATCCTGATTTGTAACTTGCTTCCAAAAAGATTACTATCGAGATGTTTTCTTTCTTCTGTTATATGGTTATCAAGCAAAATGTGATTACTGCGATTAATAAGCAGATCAACAACGAATTTTATGCCTCGTACGCATATTTGGCGATGGCGTCGTATTTTTCATCGATCAATCTTGATGGATTTGCCACGTGGATGAAAGTGCAAGCAAAAGAAGAAATCGAACACGGCATGAAGCTGTTCGAATATCTGCACAGTCGTGATACAAGCGTCGAACTACACGAAATCAAAAAGCCAAAGCAGCAGTGGGATTCGCCACTTGCCGCACTTGAAGACGTGTACGCAATGGAAGTTGCTCAAAGTGGAGCGATTCACCAACTTGTCGAACTCGCCGACAAAGAAGCAGAGTACACGACCCGCTCGATTCTCAACTGGTTTTTGGAAGAGCAAATCGAAGAAGAATCAAATGCACTGAAGATTTTAGACAAGCTGCGCCTCGTCGGGAAAGAGCCAAGCGGTTTACTCTTTTTGGATAAAGAACTTGGCGGACGCCAAGGCTAATTCGCCCAAGTATATCAGATTATGAATATCAAAAAAGCGCGCTAAGCTGAGCCGCTTTTTTGTGAGTTCGGATTATATCGATAAAAAGTGGAAGTGATGTACGATTACTGCAAAAACTCCCCTCTGACTTTCTAACTCCACCCACCCCAACCACCTGATCCAGAGCTCCCAGAGGAGCTGCTACTGGAAGATGATGAAGAACTGCTCGAGCTAAGATCTCATTATTCCGTTAGGCGAAACATGCGAGAGTGTGCAGCAAAGAGGAACCTCTTTAATCCGTCACCACAAAAGTGCTCCCTGCTGTGCGTCCAAAGATTTCTGGCGCTTGCATTTCTTCCGCGCGCGTTGGCGGCAAAGCAAATTCGCCAGCGTGAGTCAGGCGCACAAAAAACTCGTATTCGTACACTCCTGGTGCCAGATGGTCGGCATAGAGAAGCAAGCGGTCATCTTTGAGTTCGGTATGCGTCCAAGGCGAATACCAGATGGGAGGGAAAAATGGTTTTGATACAGAGCTCGCCATTTTTTGCGAAGTTTCACTCGTTTCAATTCCGCGCTCTGGCATCATCATATCCATTGCAGGAGAAAGCGGCATTTTCGCTTCATCTCGAAAGATCGAAAACGGTTCTATCGGCAGTGGTTCTTCAGAGGTTTGTAATAAGGTTTTGTCGCTGGTCAAAAGCCGAAAGTTGATAAGTTCCATCCCGGCAGCAAGCGGACCATCTACCACCAGATAACGGCGATCGTCAGCGACGCTAATAATTATTTTTCCTTTCAGAACATCGCCAATTTTTCCTGCAAAAAGGGGAGTCTGTTCGCTTGTGTCATCTGGTGCATAAAAATTCCGCTGAACACTAATGCCTTCTTCGCGCGCCAAAACTTCGGCAATTGGTAAAAAATACTTGAGTATCATTTCGTAATACAACGCACCTTGCTCACCGCCATCTTTGACAAATTGTACAATCAAGCCTTCGGGATTGCGCTCAAGAATATCTTCTGTTCCAATGATTACCGAATGCGTATCAAAGAGCGATTCGCCCGCGACATCATAGCTTTCGATTTCGCGACCATCGGCAAAAATTGTTGCTTGGTAATCGGCATCATATTCTTTACTCGTTGCCAAAAATTCGACAAGTGCAGCGAGTACCGCACTCGTGGCGTAGTTGCTTCCCCATTGTCCATTTTGGCGCACGCGGATGAGCCACATAATCATTTTGGGAAGAAAGGGATTATCATACAAACTGCCAGAAGTTTCGCGGATAAGTATTTGCAATAATCGTGCGGTGCGTTCTTCGGCAGAAGAATACGAAAAATACCAGTCGTGATTTTTTTCGCTGCTCAAAAAGATTCCGCGCGGATCTACTTCAAGCAGAGCAGTCAGTTCACTTATGATTGATTGCTTCGTTTCATTTTCTATTCCCATCGTTTGTAGCAAAGCGACAACATCAATTTTGCCATCAATCGAAAGTAGTTTGCGTTCGGCAAGAAGCGCTTCGGTAAGTTCCAAAATTTGCTGATTCCCTTCGCCAAAACGTGCGAGTGTCCAGAGAGCAAAAGCGCGGGCATCTGCTTCGGCAGCAGTATCGAGCAACTCCTCTTCGCCCAAATCACGCTTGTTTTGCATGTGATCGAGCAAAAACCCAGCGGCATTTTGCGCAACTGCTGCATCAAAAGAAAATCCATCTTCGCGCAGCGCCGCAAAGGCAGACAAAATTTTGCCCGTAAGAACAAAATCCGTCTCGGTAGATTCTTGCCAATATCCCCAGCCGCCATCATAGCGCTGCGCTTGTTGCAAGTTGTCGATCAGCGCTCGAATCGTTTCATCATACAAAACCGTATTGCCGTATTGATCGGTAAGTATCGGCAAAGGCAAATGTCCTTCAAAATGTGGAATCAGCATCGCACGCCGATACACTGCGAGCGCCAAAAGTCTACTCGCCGAAACTTCGTTTGAGTCATACGAATATTCAAGGATAGAGTCGAGTCCGCTGTGCAAATAATTGGCGAGCGTCGCGCTTGTCGTAATCATCAGCGAACCCAAGTTGGGCACGATTTTCTCTGGTACACGGATTTTTTCGTAATGCGAAGTGCCTGTTGTGATTCCCGATGTTGCGACGGTTTCGGGCGTAGCATACGAAAGTATTGGGACTACTTGCTCGACCGAATCTGCAAATGTATCGCTGGTCGCTGTAAAAGTGAGTGTAGCGGCTTGCCCGATTGTGCTCGCGCTCGCGTCTAATTGCCAAGTCACCGAAGCAGTTTCGCCGGCGCCGAGCGTGACAAGTTTTTGCGCATCACCAGTCAGGACAATATTGTTAGCAACTAGATTTACCGCGCTTTTTATTTCCACCTCCGATTCGTTTGTCACATCAGCACGAACTTGAATCGTGTCACTAAAACGCACAAAACGTGGCACTTGTGGTCGAAGCAGCAGCGGACGAGTGGCAATGATTTCTTTGGTCGTTTCGCCAACATGAAACTGTTCATCGTGAGCGATAACAAGTATTTCCCAGGTAGTGATATTGTCGGGCAGAGCGAAATCGACTTTTGCTTTGCCACCTTCATCAAGCGGAATGCTGGCGGCAAAAAAGGCAGTGTCTTTAAAATCAGCGCGAATTTGCGCGGGAGTATTCCCCGACGAGCTGTCAAAAGCAAGCCCAGCGCCCTCCATCATTTCTTCGCTTACTGCAAGTCCCATTGCGCCTGGCGCCATCGGCGGGGCAAATCCTCTTTGAGCGGATTTGTTTTTGCTCAGAGAAGCGTCACCGCCGCTGATTTTACTACCAAGCTCAAGAAGTGTCATTGCCGATTGTACGTAATCGGGTTTGGCTGACCAGAAAAAATCCATGATTTTTTGGCGCATTGATTGCAAGAGAATCAAATTCGCCTTGTCGACGACCACAACGGCGACTTCGCCCGAACCAGCGGTATTATTTGCCTCAATATCCAGCGTGACGGTGTCGCCTGGTTGATAACTTTCCTTTGCAAGAATGATATTCACGTCGATATTTTTTGGAGCGGTATCGACGACAATATCGACTGTTCCGCTGGCAACGCGTGGCGCAATGCCAAATTGCTGTCCAATCAGTGACAGATGCATATTGGGAATCATTTCTGCGGTAATCGGAATAGTCAAAACTGGCACAGGTGGCAATTGCAAGACAGAAGATTGATGTAAGAGCTTGCGTTCTTCCGCGAGTAAATATTTCGTTTCTTCGCGTGCGAGTGGGCTGAGAACAGTAATCTGCGCTGTGTCACCGACGTGATATATCGACTTATCAGGAACAAGCTCGATGCGTTCTTGCTGATTTGGATCAATAATTATCGGCGAACTGTCGTAGACAAATACTCTTGTCGCGGCGCGATGGAGGTTTGCTTCTGCATCTTTTACTTCGGCAAGCAGTTTGTACTGACCAGTTTTTGCTTCGGGTGCGACAAATTGATAGGTCGCTTTGCCAGTTATGTCTGTGATAATTTCAGCGCTTGTTATCAGCTCTTCTTCTTGATGAGAGCGGACAAAATCTTGGGGATTGTCTTCGTCTGCTGGGTCTTCGACTTCGGTTTGACGAATGACCGAAACCATGACCGATTGATCAGCTTCGGGCTTGCCATTCGCATCTACCACCACTACTTTCAGCGTGAGCGGTTGCCCAGTTTCAACACTCCATTTGTCTGCTTTGATACCAACAAATTGACTACTTGCCAAGGCGACAAAAGAATCCGCTGCATAGACCGGATTTTGATTGTGATCCGCTACGGTGACTTCGGCAGTATAGGTCTGACTGCGGCGCGTTGGCGCGAGCGGAACACGAATATCGCGTGGACTACTAATAACAAAATCTTGTGCGGTTTTAAAAGGCAGTTCGAGCAATTGTTCAAACGTCGCTTCGCCATTTGCATCAAGCTCAGTAGAAATCTTGCTCAGATATTCTGGTGGCGAAAACGGTAATCCGCTGCGAGCAAAATATGGCATCGAAAAATTGTCTTCTGAAAAACTGAATCCCTCTTCACCACTATAGCGGTCGAAGGTGTATTCTTCTCTTTTAAGCGAATAGTCTGTCGTCGCATCGCTTACTGGCAACCCGAAAAAATATTTTGCACTCGCTGTAATTTTTGCCGTTTGTCCTTGCAAATACTCTTTTTGCGCGCTTGTTACTTCTGTCGCAAACTCTGGTTTTTTGTATTCTTCAATGGCAATCGAAGAAAAAAAGCACGGACCTTCTTCAGAAGATAAGCAAAAATGGAGTTCACCATTTCCGAGCGGCATATCGCTCGGCAAATCAAACTCGTACGCCAAGGCGCCTCTTTGATTGGTAGTATAAGGAATATTTTCGAGGAGCGGCTCAGATTTATTATCGTACACAGATATGACAAAATCTCGCTCGGAAGCGGGCGTATAGTCGGCATCGTGATCATAGGCAAAGATGGCTTTTCCGGTGACGGTATCACCCGGACGATAAATTGGGCGGTCCGAAAAAATATATGCTGTCAAAGTTTCTTCTTCTGGCGAGAGCACACGAAAACCATAGCTCTGCAGCAACACCCTGTCGCCATCGGGCGCTTCGGCAAGGACAACGGCATATGGCTTGGTGTTAGCGGCTAATTGTGCCTGAAGAAGTCCATCTTCATCTGTTTGTCCCAAAGAATCTTCAAAAAACTTTGTTGTTTTACCAAATGCCGAATAATCAACTCCGCCAGTCGAAATCATCACATTGGGGACATTTTTTCCATCACTCATGCGGCTCACCCAAGCGGTTACTTTTTCGGTATCAGTTTTGGTAACGAGCGCCAAATCAGTCACTTGCAAAATCGAAAAAGCATAGCGCTCTTTTTCGCGAGGAGATGCTGTGTTGTAAACGGTATCGTGCACGCGCGGATGATGTGCAGCGACAATATAGGTTCCGTGCTCGTAAGCCTCGCCGAGGATTTGCTTTAGCGAAACCGTGGCAAGCTCGTCCTTCCATGCAACAGAAGCAAGAGGAACAGTCAACTGCCAAAACCCTTGACACGAGCTGCGTGCCGGCAACCACGTGCGATCACTATACATGTTGTAGAGGTCGCCTTCGCGGCGGATTATTTCGCGAATATCTGTCTGACAAATATCAATTGTGATTTCACCTGGAACATTTGTACTGCGAAATACCGCGGTTGGTTCGCCAGCAAAAGGCGCGATTACCATGCGTTCGGTAACACTTGTGATCTGAATATCATCATCTTGCAAAGCTTTTGTACGATGTTCAAAAAACGCTTCTCGCTCTAACTTTTGTCCATAGATATCTTGCGCAGAAGGCAACAACGTGATTTTATAATCGGTTTCAAACGCGAGTCCCGTCTTTATCAAAACAAAATTCTCGCCTGCATGTTCAGCAATCTCGCAGCCCCAATGTTCCCCGTTTTCATCTGCTTTGACATACTCGGACACTTTGCCCACTTCGGCAGTCAATAGTTTTGGATTTGAAAGTGGCGGCGAAAACCGTATTGCCTCAGTAATGGTTTTGCCATCAAAGGGTAGATTGGTATACAGACAGAACTCTTTGTAGTTGCCGTTTTTGCCATCAAAACCGATGACAGCCGGTTGAGGAGCAACAGAAAATACCAGTTCGATTGATGACGGAGTTTTCCAAGATTTATTAATCCAGTTGGGACTGATGACTTGCTCTGGGTGAGCATCGTCCGTTTCAACCGTAGCCGTCAAACCAGAAGCGATTGTCAGCGAATACGTATTGTTATTTTCTAGTGGCTCCGCAAAAGTCAGTTTGACTCGGCGGCGATCATCTATCTTTTCGCAATCGGTAGAATTTGTAAAAGAGCGCTTGGTTGGATCCTTGCACATCTGCAGGTAACTGAGGGTAAAATCTGGTGCATTTGCAAGAGAGAGTGATTGTTTTATCGCCGTGAGTGAGGTTGGCGGCTGATCAAAAGCAAGGATGAGCGGGCTCTTAGGTCCTATTTGAGCAACCTCATCCGCAGAAAGAATACTTGCAAAAGCAGCGGTGCGAAACGTGATAATGCGATTTTCCGCAGTAGCCAAATTGCCTTCGGTGCCAGCGATATTCGCTGCTACTCTGACCATATATTTTGTGTCATATTTCCACGCTCCACTTGTTGGTATCACTGCAATACGAGTCTTATCAAGCACATTATCTGTTGAAACAGCATACGCAAAATCGAGCTCAAGCGCTTTGTTTTGTTCATCAAAAACTTCTGTTGCTTCTTGCACCGAAGCTGTCTCCACTGGCTGCGTAAATGCAAGTATGAGCGGCGCAAAAGGACCGGCAGTAGTATAATCTTCTGATACTAATTGGATTTGCGGCGTGCGTAATGAAAAATTCACCGATTCGCCCAGAGCGCTTCCGTTTAGAGATTTAAAATCAGCTGGAATCGTAAACTGCAAATCACTCGAACGTGGCAAACGGTGTTCGGTTTTCTCGTCTCCCGCAAGTGTCAGCTCATCGCCAAAACTATCGGTGGGCATTTGTCCTTGGATTTGCAAAGTGTTGGTTCCCGCCAAGCGATAACGAAAGGGGAATGGAGGCGTGACTTCAATGCCAAAATCTTTGTTTTCAAGTTCGTCCAAAGTCCCAAGTTCCGCAATCGGTTGATTAAAAATAATGCTGATATCAGTATTTGGTGCGACTTCTTGATTTTTTGGGACAATCGCCAAGATTTTGAGCTGACCAGTCACGGCAAATTCGCGCTGATACTTTTCGGGCAGATTGTTGCCGTTGTGATCGAGCGCGTCGCTTGTAAGTGTTACGGTGTAGCGCTTGCCAGCGATATATGGTGTCTCGGGATAAAAAGTCACGGTATTTTCTTGCCACTCAAATCTGCCGCGCACTTTGGGCGCAATTGCAAAAGCATTCTCGACCGAAGCCTTGTCCATCGCTGCAGCAAACGAAACGCTAATGGGCGAATCGGCACCAATGCGATTAAAATTATTCGGCAGCGAGCTTGTGCTGATGCCGCTCAAATCGGCGATACCTTGTACTTGTGCCAGTTGATCAAGATCATTAATGCGTTTGCTTTCAAGAATCGTGCTTGTTTTTTCGAGCACTGGCGAAGGCGTCGGCGACGGTTCTGCGAGAGGTTTTTGGCAACCGGCAAAAATTAACAAAAATCCCATACTAGCAAGCAGCATATTTCGGGAACAAATACGCGCAAGCAGAGAAAAATCACCGAACATTTTTGTTGGAAGACAAATACAGTATTATCGTAAGACTTTTGTCTAGCAGAGGCAAGATAATCTCTCGCTATTATCAGCTTTGAAACACAACAATCTGGTCGAAGACTTTTTGATATTCCAAATTACTCCGCGCGGCTTCTTTGAGCAGCGCAATCGCCTCAGGGATGTGCTCAAAACGCAGAAGATGTATCATGCCGATCATAAAACGACTTTCGCTGTCACTGGCATCGAGCGCAAGGGTTTTTTCAAAATATATGAGCGCTTCAGTGTAATTGCCGAGGGCAAAATAATTTTGCGCAAGATTGCGCAGCGCCAATTGCGAATCGGCATCATGCTGAGCGGCAACTTCATTAAACTTCAATGCTCGCCGATAATCCCACAATGCGTGAACTTCGTCGCCCAAAAACAAAGTCCCCAGAGCATTATTGGCATAAAAATTATCCGGTTCTTGTGCGAGCGCTGTTTCAAATTCTGCCACAGTGCGAACAAGATCATCTTGATACCACGCCAAATGTCCGCGAATAACATGCGCGTCAGCGCTCGACAAATCGACAAAAGTCAGCGCGTCTTTCAAATGCCCAATCGCCGAGCGAGCGTCGCCCGTTGCCTGAAAAGTAAAAGCGAGTTGCAGATGTGCCTCCTCAAATTCGCTTCGCGCCATTGCCAAGTGTAGTGCCTCGGTAAACATTTGTTCCGCTCTCAAAAACTGATTCTGCGCAAAAGCGGTTTTTCCATTTTGTAATGCAGAGGCAAAAAGTGGTTCGGTATCAACAAAAGTCGGCGTATCAGACATGGCAAGATGGCTTTTGGAGAGCCAAAGAATATTTGCCATCCCCAAACCGATTACCACAATGAGCAATAAGACGAAGAGTTTGGAGCCAAAAATCTGTCGAACGGGCATTGTTTATCTTAAAAATAAATACACTTGAGAGTGTAATCTTGCTTGCCAGAGAAGGGAAATATATTTTACAATCGGCAGGAATTTTTTTTACTTTCATATGCAGCGCACACTTGTACTTATCAAACCGGACGCCATTCAACGCGGTCTCATCGGCAATATTACTGATCGTTTTGAGCGCAAAGGACTCAAACTTGTGGGACTGAAGATGCTTGCCCTCGGCGATGAAATTCTCGAAGAACATTATTCGCATGTCGCGGACAAGCCGTTTTTTGTCGGTATGCGCAAATTTATGAAAAGCACGCCGATTGTTGCCATGTGCTGGGAAGGCAAATCCGCCGTCGATGTTGTACGCCTACTTGCGGGAGCAACCAACGCACGCCAAGCCGATGTCGGTACGATCCGCGGCGACCTTTCTATGAGTATTCAGTTCAATGTCATCCATGCCTCCGATTCGGCAGAAGCCGCCAAATCCGAAACCGAGCGCTTTTTCAAATCTGAAGAAATCTTTGAATATCAAAAAGACGAATATCTTCATCTCTACACCGAAGACGAAAAGACTCCTGCTGTGTAAATCTCTTTTTGTCTCTCTGTTAAGAAGGATATAGGTGGATTTTATTAAAGGCTTTTCTTGGTTTCGTGACATATGAAAACCGTTCTTATTACCGGCGCAACGAGCGGTATCGGCAAAGCGACAGCACTAAAATTTGCAGCCCAAGGCTATGCGGTTCTTTGTCATGGAAGTTCGGACACGAGTAATTTTTCCATTCTTGATGAAATCGCATCAAACGGAGGAAGCGCACAAAAACTCGTGGCTGATTTTACGAAAGAGACGGAAATTCGCGCCATGTTCGAAACAATCGATTCACTCGACGTACTGATTAATGCTGCCGGAACAGTCTCGCGCAGCAAGCCGATTACCACGGAAAATTTTCGCCAGACTTTTGAGATTAATGTCATTGCGCTTTTTCTTTGTGCGACTTTGGCACGCGAACGGGGCGCAAGCAGTATTGTCAATGTCGGTTCGATGCGTGGACTCGACCACGCTGCCACCACACCGGATTATTCCGCGAGCAAAGCCGCGGTACACAATCTGACCGTTTCGCTCGCCAGACAATTTGCACCCGATTGTCGGGTCAATGCAGTAGCGCCGGGTTTTACGAAAACCGGCATGCACGAAGGCATGCAACAACGATTAGATTTGGAAGCGACCAAAACCCCACTCCTCCGCTATTCTGATCCGGCGGAAATCGCCGAAGTGATTTTTTTTCTCGCGTCAGACAAAGCAAGCTTTGTGACGGGTGAAGTGGTAAAAGTCGACGGCGGGAGAAACTTTGTAATTGCTTGAGCCTTTTTTGAAGGGCGCGCTTACTTCTTGAGCAAATCGCGGATCTCTTCGAGCAAGACTTCTTCGCGCGGTGGCGGAGCAGCAGCTTCGGCTTTTTCTTCTTTGATCTCTTGTTTCTTTTTGAGTTTGTTGAAGTAATGGATCACCACAAAAATTGTAAAAGCGATAATCAAAAAATCCAATACAGTATTAATAAAAACACCGTAATTGAGTGTAGGCGCGCCAGCTTCTTGCGCGGCGGCGAGCGACTCGTACTCGGTATTCGAAAGATTGATAAAGAGACTCGAAAAATCGGCACCGCCGAGGAGTAAGCCAATTGGTGGCATGATGATGTCATTGACGAACGAAGTGACGATTTTGCCAAAGGCGCCGCCGATAATGACCGCAACAGCCAAATCGATGACATTGCCTTTGATGGCAAACTCTTTGAATTCTTTCAGCATACAAGCAAAGAAATATGCAACAGATGGAAGTCTGCCACAAATTTCTACTTACTTTCAATCAGTTATGCCGAGAATTATTTCGTATACAAATGCGACAATATCTTATTTCGCGTTTGTATCGGGTTGATGAATGCCAAAAGTATTGCCTTCGGTATCGAGAAAATAGCCTTGCCACGCCATTCCCGCGAGAGCGAATTTTGGCATGGCGACTCGTCCGCCTGCGGCAATGATTTTTTCTGCCGTCGCATCAAAATCCTCCACCACTATCGTGCAGACAAACGCGTTGGTGCCGCATTCTTGCGGAGGTGTTTTGCTCGGACGCTTTAGTAAACCGCCGTCAATACCGATTTTTTGACTGCCTTTTTCACTCGCCACAATTGACCAATATTCCCAATCAACACCAGGAAATTTTTCAATCTTCCAACCAAAAATACCGCGATAAAAAGCGGCTGCGCGCTCGGTATCATCAGCTTGGATTTCGAAATGAGTTATTTGATTCGTCATCGTTACAAGAAAAGAAAAAGCTTACTGTGTCGGCATGTCTGCTTCATCCATGTAAAACACTTCCCAAGCATGCCCGTCCAAATCCTCAAAACTACGTTGATACATAAAACCCATGTCTTGGGCTTCGCGCGGTTCGCTGCCACCTGCTGCAACAACTTTTTCCATAAACGCATCGACTCCTGACTTGTTCTCTAAAGAAATCGAGACAATAACTTCTGTGCTCTGCTTGGCGTCAGCAATTGCCTTCTTGGTAAATTTTTGGAAAAACGGCTCGACCAGAAGCATCGCATAGCTCGCGTCTTCTTCGATAATCATGCAGGTTGCGTTTTCATCAGTAAATTTGGGGTTAAAATCGAAGCCGAGCGCCGTAAAAAAGGCGATAGATTTTTGCAGGTCTTTTACCGGCAGGTTGACAAAGAGCTGTTTTTTCATGGTATACAATATAAAAAAAAGGTAACCATTACATGGTGATGAGAATGTGCAGATATTCTTTTTTTTTGGCAAGCAAAAATGATCGTGGCGGTAAAATTTGCTCCACTAAGCAACAAATCCAATCGGCAGCATGATAATGTCATTAGGCTAGCGCATACCCTTGCGAAAAAAGGCAAAACAGCAGTATCATAGCGCTGAGAAATTTTTGGATTTGTTTGCTCATCTATGTTTTCATCCGAAGTCTTGGTCGCCCTTAGTTTTACCCTCTTTGCCGGTCTGGCGACTGGCATCGGAAGCTTGATGGCGTTTGCTGCCAAACCGACGAATACCAAGTTTTTGTCAGTGGCTTTGGGTTTTTCAGCAGGAGTGATGCTGTATGTCTCGTTTATCGAGATCTTTGGCAAAGCGCGGATTTCCCTCAGCGCTGCGACCGATGATGTCACCGGCTACTATTTGGCAACGGCGGGATTTTTTGCCGGTATTCTCGTAATTGCGGTAATCGACAAGTGCATCCCCCATGATCATGGAAATCCGCACGAAATCCATGATGTCGAAGAAATGGATGATGCCGACGAAAAACGCCGTCATCGTCTCAATCGTATGGGAATGTTTACGGCACTTGCTATCGCCATTCATAATTTTCCGGAAGGACTCGCCACTTTTCTCGGCGCGCTCGAAGATCCGGCATTGGGACTCGCGATTGCCATCGCCATTGCGATTCATAATATTCCCGAAGGCATTGCGGTTTCGATTCCTATTTATCACGCGACTGGCAGTCGTGCGCGCGCCTTTTGGTATTCGTTCGCCTCTGGTGTCGCCGAGCCAGTCGGAGCGCTGTTGGGATATTTTGTGGTGCTACGGTTTGTGAGTGATCTGACTTTTGGCGTTATTTTTGCCTCGGTCGCCGGTATTATGGTTTTTATTTCGCTCGATCAACTCTTGCCGACCGCGCAAAAATACGGCGAACATCATCTTTCGATTTATGGACTCGTGAGCGGAATGGCGGTTATGGCAATCAGCTTGCTGTTGTTTTTGTAAAAACACATGACAACTACTTTGAGCCTCCGTTCAAAAAATTAATACTTCGTTAAAGAGATTTTATAAAATTTTCCTCCAAAGAAGTCTTCTCCAGCAAAGTCTTCTTGCCATTGCCCTTCCGAATTTGGACCGGCTAATTTGATAAAAGTCAAAGTGTTGCCAGACAGTGCAAATTCGTAATAGCTTCCGGAACCGTCCTTATAATAGAGCTTTATGGCATTCCCCTCTTTTTTCCATGTAGAAAATGCCTCACCATTGCCAAGGGCACTTACAGTCCCGTCATTATTTAGCTCAATCATAAATTCTATTTGGTTTTCACTCGCTGTTTGACTTGGCGTATATTTCAAAATTCCTTTCCATAATCCCACTACCTCAGCATCGTTGCCGTTGATTGGCTGTTCTTTTTGGGTATCTGTATTGGTCTTGTCCTCTTCTGTTTGCGTAGAAATTTCAGTAACATCTACCGGCTCCACCGACTTACTTACTTCCAAAATACTTTCAATTTCCTCCACTGTCCCTAGACTATCTTGAACGCCCTGTTCTTTCATCCATTCATCCACTTCTTCCTTCTCTAAGACTGATACTTCAGTTGCTGGTTCTGGTTTTTCTTTTGTAGGTGTAGGAAGTTTAATGCCAATGACCGAGCCGGACTGAATCGTTCCATTAAGTTGATCTGCTCCAAATATTACCGCATTTAACTTATCGATTCCCTTGATCATGTTAGAAGGTAAAGTTGATACCATCAAGATAGCTGCAGCTGGCTCGGTAATCTTACGAGCATCTCCCACGATAGCAGATATTTTGTTTTTGTCGCCCAAAGCCATTTTAGCTGCATCATCGGTAATTTCTAGTGTCAAATCCGCGCCACTAACGACCACGGCAGCCTGAGCCAGAGTGCTACCGCTGGCAAGAGCAGCGGTTCCTCCTGTAAGCGCAATTGTGCCTACAAAAACGGTGATCTTACTTGCGTTTTTGACTACGATTGCTTGATTCTCACATTTTTGAAAGACATCACCTTCTTCTCTGTAAGCCTCGCTACTCATTTCATCTTGAGACTGATTAAGAATAAGTTGAGCCATTTTTGCATCTACTCCTAAGTGATTGGCGAGTGTCATAATCTTTTTCCCTGCGGGAGCTTTGTCAACAATATTGGTGATTTCTTCTTTATTGTAGGCAAAAGTTTTTGGGATGAAATTATAGCTCACTTTTTCTTTTGCCATTTCTGACGCGAGTTGTTCTAAGGTAATCGTATCTTGTTCGAGCTTGCTCCACGCATTGATAATGTCCGTCATGTCATTATTCCAAACATCATAATCGGCATACGCTTTTGCATTAACTAAAACATTATCGGTTCGGTAACGCAAAGCAGCATATTCTTGAGAGAGCTTTAGTGTTTGTCCAAGTACTATTTGTTCTTGCGATTCGTTTGATTCTGATACTATTGGTTCTTGCGATTGCTCGGGATCTTGATTGGTAAAATAATAGACTCCTCCGGCGAAGATGATGAGTCCAGCGACTAAAGCAACAATGGTGTTTTTCATGGTTTAGTAAAAAATAGCAAAGCGTACAAAGCCTGTCCTATTAAAAAACACGGACACACAGCTAGCGCTTTTTAAAAGAATAGCAATGAAAGTAAAATTCACCTAATCCAAAAACACATTTGTGCGAATCGGTGTGCAGTTGCAAAACGAGGGCGAGAATCTTCGTAGTTATAATCGGTAAAGCAAAGCTTGAGAGTATTTGCTTTTGCCAAACACGGTTTCATAAAATGCAGTTGCGCGCGACATATCGATAACGGGAATTTCAAACCAACCAACTGGATTATTTTGCATGATGTGGGGGAAAAGCACTTCCAAAATATGCCTTGGCTTTTGGAAGTGCAAGGGGAAAAACTGGTGAGAAAATGGATAAAATATTCCATGAACACAATTATGTGATAACCTCTGACACCACTTGTCCAAAGTTGCTTTCTCAGAATTATTTCAGGTTGCGCGTTTTTTGCGCGATTTGATTTTATCGATTTTGTCACACTCTCCGAATTTGATTTCGGAGAGTGTCCTAATTTGATGCAGGGCTTTTCTCGTAATCGCATAATTTTACGACATCGGCTTTTTTATGGTTGGTCAAAGTTTTATATTCGCGTTCGGCAATAAGTTTACGAGGAACAACATCTGACTGGAAAATCTTTTGTGCAAGTGCCTGCCCCAGTCGTTCTACCACACCTACAACAAGTGCATTTCCCATCATAAAAGCTCGCTTGGCATCGGATATGCCTGGTATTAGTGTATGATTTGGCTTAAATCCATTCAGTAGTTCTAATTCAATCGGTGTCAACCTGCGCAAGCCTTTTTTACAGCGAATCACATGTTTAAACCTTGATGGTGTTTTTCCTCCTTCTCCGGTAATGATTGTTCTTGATGGCTTATCGATTGGATCTGGGAATATCATTGCCCCTTCTGAATATTGATATATATGTCCACTTTTCGATTTACGGGGTTCATTTTTCGCACCCTTAAAATAAAGCCACTTCTCTTGATTTTCAGAATCAATCAAATATTCATCAGAAACTTCTTTTTCATCTTGAATGACATCACCAAGACATTGAAATTGACCATCATATTTTGCAACGACCTTCGCCGTAAAGACTTCACCCATGAGCATTACACCAGCATTTTCAAACGGGGAGGAGCTAGGTGAGTGTATTGAGAACTTTCTTGTCAACTCCGAGGCATCTTCATGTACATCCACTTCCTTGCTGGTTACGACATTGCTTTTCACAGGAAACGCTGCTGATATTACGCCTGACTGCTTAATCCAATTTGTATGATTCTTTTCTTTAGTAAGCCTTTTATATATAGGGGTGTCTTTACGATATGCAACAATGAACACCCGCCGCCTTCTTTGCGGGAAGCCATATTCTGCAGCATTGATGACTCGCCATTCGACAGCATAATCAAGTTCAGACAACGAACTTAGAATGATTGCAAAATCTCTTCCTCTTTGTTTTGATGGTGACTTCAATAATCGATCGACATTTTCAAGAATCAAATACTTAGGCGCCCTCTTCCCTTTTTGTTTGAGGATATTGTAAATCGACCACCAAAGTATCCCCTTCTTGCCTACGAGTCCATCTGCTTGTGACAGCGGTCTTGCTACTGAATAGTCCTGACAAGGGAAACCCCCGACCAGGAGGTCATGGTCAGGTATCGTGCCGAATTTATCCGTAATGACTTTTTCAATATCTTCGTTCGAGTGGTTTTTTTTACCGAATTGCTTCTCGTATATCATAGATGCGTGCTGAATCTTTGTGCTTGGCTCCCATTGATTGCTCCATACGATACCATAGAGATTCGAAGCAGCCTCTAAGCCCAGTCTAAATCCACCAACGCCAGCGAATAGTTCAATTACCTTTATTTCTTTCATGTTCACAATCTACTTAAAAATCTAAAATCGATCAAGCTAAAATTATTTTTTTGAGATTTGTTGTTGAATATACTTAGCATTAAGCCAAAAACTCTTTTTGACTTCATAGGTGTTTTGCGGTGTTTTCTGAACATCTTTTTTATTGCGTCCATGAGGTCTAACATGTATTGCCATATTATCTGAAAGTTTGGGGAGTTTGCTGTATTTGCCCGATTTTATACATTTGACGGCATTATCCCATTGGGCTTTAGCTAGTGCCATATCAGAGCTTGGAAAATTCCAAAACAAATATTTTTCAAAAACAACCTGCTTTGAGTTTTTCACTTTTCTAAAAACAACGAATAGAAATTTTTTTGTTTCCAGCTGCTCATGTAGGTCCGCCATTAGACCAGCTTTTTCATCATACCAAGTTTGAAGAATCAATTCTCTGTAATCAAAAGCAGAGAATGAGATAGACTCTTTTAGGGTGCCGGTGTGTTCCAGCGTGAGCGCCCTTACCGTGATGTTGGCTTTTTCAAGTTCTTCGATTCGTTTTGATGTTACTCCAAGCATTCTATTTGCGAGATTCCTTTTATATTGTTTTGCTTGTTTGTTTAATTTTACATTCAGCCTCTTCTCAATTGTAGTATTGTCCATTCCTATGAAAGGATTCAATTTCTCATGGATGACTTCCTCAATTGTCATAGTGGATTCGTCATCTTGTATTTTCTCCATGGACGCAATAATCCCTTCCAAAAAGCGCTTTACCAGTATATTTAAGTATGACTGCTTAAAACAAAGCGCCCTTGGTTTAGCTGGTATTTTAGTGCCAGGCTGATCTCTCAATACTTTATTGTTTGCAGCTTTTGTGCAAGCGCCTAAATAAAATGTATCCCCTTCAGAAAGGAGGTGTGCTTCGCCGTCCTTTATCTTTTTTACAATATTCTCCCAATCATTTTTGATTTGGACGAGGTCTTTCTTAGTAAGATCTTCGAGAAAATTTAAAAATTTATAAAATTCAAACTTATAGTCGAGGATGCTTGTTTCTTTTGCATATAAATAAAACAGGATCAGTAATTTTTTATTTTTTTTTAAAAACGAACTAGTTTCCCAAGTCTCATTTACAATTTTTTTATAATCAATCATTGAAAACACGAGCCTTTCTTTAGCAGAATATTTTTTGGATTTTAGTTTTTTTAATGGCGTAGTTTTCAACTCAATGCCGACTGGCTGGAGGTCTGGTTCGGGTGCGCTATTTGGCTTTTGCCCAAATGCATATTCTTCGAATAATTCACCAAACTGCCCCTTTCGGTTTGCACCATATTGATTAAGTTTTGGCTCAAGCAAAGCGATTTCTCTCGCAGGTATTATTTCCCTCAATGAGAGGTTCATTATTTTTTTAATTATTCTAATAACATCTTCGTTGTTGTTATATTTTGGGTTCATAAAGTATAAAAGATTGATTGAATCATATTTGATTAAGTATGCTACGCCAATCGGTATTCGAGACAATCACATGATCCTGTATTTCAATATCCAACAGCCGCCCTGCATCGACCAATCTTTTTGTCACATACAGGTCTTCAGCAGACGGCTGTGTGTCACCTGATGGATGGTTATGGGCTATGATTATTGACGCTGCATTGTTTTTTATTGCGCTTTCAAACACCTCTCTGGGGTGGATTAGGTTTTCATTTAATGTTCCGATCGATACGATTTCTCGTTTTATTTCCTGATTACGACTATCGAGATAGAAGGCTACTAAGTGCTCTTTTTTGCTACCCCTAATATCTACCATCCTGCTCCACACATCCTCAGGCGAAAGAAGCAGGGCTGTCTTTTTTCCATGAATCAATCTTTTGCCCAACTCGAAGCAAGCCACTATTTCACAGGCCTTTGCTAAACCGACTCCATGAATCTTACACAATTCTGCAGCATTCATTGCGGATATACTCTTATCCTTGCATGATTTTAGAATTTTTTTAGCGAAACTTAATACATCGCATTCTTTCGTTCCTGTTCTGAGTAATATCGCCAACAGTTCATAATCTTTGAGCTTCTCAGGACCATATTTATAAAGTTTTTCACGAGGTTTTTCATATTTGGTCATTTCAGTTATTTTGCTCATAATTTAAAATATGCTATAAAATTATATTGATAATCCTAAACAAGGCAATTCTTTTTTTGCTGTGAAATAAAAAAATAATCTAAATTATGGCTTGGATTTTTTCAACCTTTTTTGCACAAAAAATCTGGTCGAACCATAAGCCACACAGTTCGTGGCGGAGAGAGAGGGATTCGAACCCTCGGTCCCTTGCGGGACACACGATTTCGAGTCGTGCGCATTCGACCACTCTGCCATCTCTCCAATCCAAACCATTTTGCGAAAATCACTCAAAAAAAGCAACTCGCAAAAAGCGACGTTGACACAGAATAATAATTTGACAAAATATATTATTTGCGAAAAGATACACTCCTCTTTTCACTTTTGTATGCGCAGCTTTTTTATCACCCTGCTTCTTGTTTTCTCCATTGCACCTGTTTTTGCAGAGAATGTTCAACTCGAACCGGTGGATGTAGTGATTAAACTTGGAGAATCAAATGTTGATCTCAGCTTGGGCAAACGAGTACTCGATTATACTGAGGCATCGCTCGAAAAAGGCGCAATCGTTACCATCGAACTCGTCTATCACAACCAGGGCAAAACGCCAGCGACAATGGTAGTGATTGAAGATTATTACGGACGTGACCGTTTTTTAGAAGCGGTGACGGTTCCCACGGGGTGCATCGATGATAAGCAAAAAATGGTGTGCAGTCTTGGCACTTTGGCAGCGGGGCAAAGTGGTAGTATTCGCTATCAGGCGCGCGTTTCGCATTTTGCTCTATTGGGCGAACATATCGCCTCGGGTACGATTTCGTCACGCGAAGAGGACAGCAATTTGCAAAATAACACGAGCCGCATTATTTTTACGGTCAAAGATGCACCTTCACGCCAAGCGATTATTTTGCGCGCGGATCCAAACCCCAAAACCATTCAAGATATCAAAAATATGCGTACTTCGTCGCCATCACCTGTCGCTTCAATTTCACCAACACCTAGCGTAAAGCCTACGAGTAGTCCAACGCCAACTCCTTCAGTCAGCAAAAATCCTGCGACCAAAGCAAAACTCACCATCGATTTTTTGAACAAAACTACTGTAATTCGTCAAGATGGAGAGGATTCTTTAATCGTAAATATCACAAATCCAAATGCGTTGGCACAAACCGATGTTGTCGTCGCGATTACTTTTCCCTTTGAGACACTCGATTTGCTTTCGACCAATCAGGCATATTCGTACCGCGAAAGCGCACACGAACTTACGTTTAAAAAAGCCACACTCGCGCCGGGCGAACGCTGGATGATTCGTCTGACGGCGCGTCCGCAAACAGGAAAATTTTTTACAACTGCAGATATTGCGGCAACTGCTGCTTCTGCTGAGAGCCAGACACGAGTAGCTACGAATGCGAAAATCGTTTTTGATAAAAATTCCGTTGTTACTCCGCCTGTGCCATCTCAAAATACCGAGCAGTACATCGAGTTACCGCAAACCATGGTTGGCGCTGGAGCGCCTTTGTTCTTCACTGTTTTGGCAAGTTTGCTCGGCGCACTTTGCTTTCATCTGGGGATATTTAGTCGTCGACAAAAAAACGCTTCTCTTTGATTTTATCCGGCAAATTGACTTCATTCCGCGTGCCACCGTGCGGATATTTGTAGCCTTTGCCAAAGCCCAAATCTTTCAAAAATTGCGTGCTCGGATTGCGCAAATGCAGCGGAATCGGCAGATTGCCAGACACTTTTACTTCGGCAAGTGCCGCATCGATTGCGAGATAGCTTTTGTTATTTTTGGGTGCGTTACTGAGATAAATCACCGCATGACCCAAGATAATGCGAACTTCGGGCATGCCGATTTTTTCGCAAGCTGTATATGCGGCAACAACAAGCGGCAGAGCATTTGCGTCGGCAAGTCCGACATCTTCACTCGCAAAAATCACCATTCGCCGCGCGACAAACCGCGGATCCTCGCCGCCTTCGAGCATGCGCGCCAAATAATAAATTGCTGCATCGGGGTCGCTTGCGCGCATTGATTTGATAAATGCCGAAATCGTCCAATAATGCTCATCGCTCGCACGGTCGTAACGGATGGTTTTTTCGCTGGCGATTTTTTGCAGCGCCTCAACATCCAAAGTAGAGCCTGAGAATCCCGCTTCTTCGAGCAGATTCAAAAACATCCGCGCATCGCCATTCGCAAAACTCAATAAAAATTCTTCCGCTTCGGCAGTAAGCGAAACACCAAGCAGCGCTTTGGCTTTTTCCAAAATCGCAGCAAGTGCATCGGTATCGAGTGACTTGAGCAAAAACACTCGTACCCGCGAAAGCAAAGCGGCATTGAGGGAAAAGCTGGGATTTTCGGTGGTGGCGCCAATCAGATAAAAAGTTCCCGCTTCGAGATGCGGCAGCAAAACGTCTTGTTGTGATTTGTTGAGTGCGTGGATCTCATCGATAAAGATAATCGTCTTTCGTTGCTGCAATTCGAGGCTCCGTTTCGCTTCTTCCGCGACTTCGCGGATGCGTTTGACTCCGTCCGAAACAGCCGACAGTGGCTCGAAGCGCGCTTTTTTTTCGGCAGCAAAAATCCGCGCCAAAGTCGTTTTGCCCGTGCCGGGTGGTCCCCAGAGGACGAACGAAATCATTCCGTTCGCATTGAGAATTGTCCTCAGCGGCTCTTGCAAATGTTCTTGCCCGACGACGTCAGCAAGTGTTTTGGGTCTGAGGCGCTCGGCAAGCGGCGCCGCAGCAGTCAGATTGGCGGTGAACAGCGAATCCATAAACATTAGTAATCAATAAAAATGGTATCGCTTTTTGGCGAAAATCAATACTCCACTTTGCACACAACTCTTTGATAATTTTACTAATACCAATTCAACTTAAAAATACTTGTATGTCACTGATAACAATCATCGATTTCTTACCAACACCCTTCAATTCCTCCCGACTTATCGGGACAGGCTCCTTATCAGGGGGAGGGCATATGTATGATTTTTATCTTCAATTGGTATAAAACGAAAGAGAGAGAGTTTTATATTTTGGATAAAACCAACAAAGAACATGAAAAAAGTCGGTTCTGGTTGTTTTGCGAAGGAACGAATCACACACCTCTCGGCTTCGCTCGAGGTGACAAAATGTTTTTCATTCTGAAATGGAGTGCAGTACCAATCAAAGTTTAATGACGGAAGGCTCTTGTGCCAGTCAGCACCATTTTTATTCCCAATGTTTTTGCTGCGGCAAAAACTTCTTCGTCTTTGATTGAACCGCCTGGTTGCACAATCACCGAGACTCCCGCTTTTGCCAAAAACTCGACGCCATCTGCAAACGGAAAAAATGCATCGCTTGCTGCAATTGCGCCTTGCGCTTTGTCGCCAGCTTGTTCCATGGCTATGCGCGAGGCATCGACGCGCGATGTTTGCCCGCCACCGAGTCCAAGCGTCTGACCATTTTTGACAATGACAATAGCATTGGATTTGACATGCTTGACGACTTGCCACGCGAAGAGTACGTCTGCAAGTTCGTTTGCTTCTAACTTTCCCACTACTTCTTGCAGCTTGTCTTCGCTGAGCGTCGCGGCGTCACGATCTTGTTGCAAAATTCCCCCCGAAATCGCACGCATATCTTGTTCGCCGGCGATGCGTTTCATCTCGCCGGTTTCGAGCAAGCGCAGATTTGGTTTTGCGGTAAAGACTGTCAGCGCTTCCAAATCGAATTGCGGCGCAATCACGACTTCAAAAAAAGTTTTGACGATTTCTTCCGCAAGCTCTTTGGTGACGGTGCGATTGACCGCAATGATGCCACCAAAGGCAGAAACCGGATTGGTGGCGAGTGCTTTTATAAAAGCCTCCTCTACATTTTTTCCTACGGCGACGCCACACGGCGTGGCGTGTTTGATGATTGCTGCGGCTGGCTCTGTAAACTCCAAAATCAAATTATAGGCGCCATCCGCATCGAGATAATTACAGTACCCCATTTGTTTGCCTTGCAAAATTTTGGCTGCCCCAATCGATGGAGTGACAATCGGATCACTCGGATAAAATTGTGCCTGTTGATGCGGATTTTCTCCGTATTTGAGGGGAAGGGGATTTGTAAAAAACTTTCCGACAAAGTCATTATCAAAAAAATGCGCGATTGCCGCATCGTAGCGAGCGGATTTTTGAAAAACTTTTCCCGCGAGATATCTGCGAGTTTCGTAAGTCGTACCGCCATCTGCAATTATTTCCGCTTTTACTTGCGCCAAATCTGTCGGATCGCAAACGACCGTTACTGCGGCAAAATTTTTGGCAGCACTGCGGAGCATGCTTGGCCCGCCGATATCGATATTTTCAATCGTTTCGGCTTCGGTGGCGCCACGCGCGACGGTTTGCTCGAAAGGATAAAGATTGACGACGACCAAGTCGATTGCGCCGATTTGATGTTCCTCCACTGTTTTTTCGTGAGTGTCGTTGCCGCGGACAAACAAAATTCCACCGTGAATTGCCGGATGCAAAGTTTTGACGCGACCGTCGAGCATTTCGGGAAAATTTGTAATCTCACTAATATCTTTGACCGCGATGCCTGCTTCGCGAATACTCCGTGCGGTACCCCCGGTAGAAATGATTTCAACTCCGTTGTCATCTAAAAATTGGGCAAATTCGACAATACCGCTTTTGTCCGAAACCGAAAGAAGCGCGCGTGAGATTTTCATGAGAAAAGGTGGAAAGGAGAGTTTGCTCGCAGTATGACAGATTTTTTTGTTGTTGTCATGAAGCTCCTTCGATTCGGATGCTTCGTGTACCAAAAAATGCCCTGAGGTTTCTTCAAGGCATTTTTTAAATTCTTAGTGAGAATCGTTTTGTTTATGCAGCTGGAGCGTCGTCGGCATTGCCGCCAAGTTGTTTGCGGATTTCTTCTGCCTGACTGGTTTCTTCTTGAGCGCGTTCGTCGGCGGTCATTTCCATCTCAAGCTCTGCCCATTCTTGCGCATGTTTCGATTCCAAACTATCGAGCTGTGGTTTGTGCTGCACATCAAGATCCGAAAACTTTTGACGTTCTTCTTCTAAAATACGAATGAGTTCGTCAACTTGCTCTTGCGTCAAGCGTGGAACGGCTTCGATGATGCGCTTTTTTTCGTCTTTCATCAGCGATACAGAACCGGCAAGCAGTCCAAGAAATTTTTTGTCATCAATGTTCAGGTTGTGCTCGGGCAATGTGATTGGGGTTTCAAAATTGTCAATCTTTCTGCCAAATGCTCCAATCGGAGTCACCGGTCCTTGTGCAGGTGGTGGCGGTGGTGCAGGCGGATATCCATATCCCGGAGGAGGTGGCGGCGGATAGCCGTAGCCAGGCTGTTGACCATACGGATTGTAACCTTGTTGCTGTCCTCCTTGACCTTGCTGTCCTTGCTGCCCGCCTTGTGGCGGATATCCATATCCCGGAGGAGGTGGCGGCGGATAGCCGTAGCCAGGCTGTTGACCATACGGATTGTAACCTTGTTGCTGCCCTCCCTGACCTTGCTGTCCAGGTTGTCCGCCTTGTGGCGGATATCCATATCCCGGAGGAGGCGGTGGCGGATAGCCGTAGCCAGGCTGTTGACCATACGGATTGTAACCTTGTTGCTGCCCTCCTTGACCTTGTGGCGGTGATCCAAATTCGCTTTGATTATTTAGTGGCGAACCTCCTGCTGGTGGATTTTGTCCGGTATTGCCCGCAGGTGGTGGTGTGCCTTGTTGGTTTTCGTCAGCCATAATCGTTCATAAAAAACAAAGTTTCGTTTAGATGATTCTACTCGAAATGAAGCAAAAAATCAACCGTTCGCGGGAATATATTTTCAAATCTATAAAAATAAGCGATACTCTCTTACGTGCCAAAGCAATTTCAACGTCGTCGGCTTGCTTCGTCAAAAGCACCCACAAAATTTTTTCACTCCAAATTTTTTCTCGTTGTTGGAGTAATACTTCTATTCTTTCTCTTATTGCCGCTCGTTCGGCTGCTGATCGGACCACTCGGCGGCTTTGTCTGGCGAGCTCCGCAGATTTTGGGATCGCGCTATGTGGTGCTCTTGCAAAACGAAGCAGAATTGCGCCCGACTGGCGGTTTTTTATCCGCTTTTGCTGTTGTTGATTTTTCGGGAATTTCGCCTAAAATCAGCGTCTACGATTCGTATGCGGTTGCCGATCCTGTTTCTCCAATTGCTGCACCCAAAGCAATCAGCGATGTGTTTGGTAGTGACCCCAAATTTACTGGTTGGGAATTTCGCGATGCCAATTTTTCACCAGATTTTGCGGAGTCTGCGCAGCAAGCTTTGACATTTTTGCGGCAAGACAGTCGTTTTTCCACTACTGATTTTGATGGTGTAATCGCCGTAAATGTTGCTGCAGTCGCAGCTTTACTCGAGCATTTTGATATTCAGCAACCCGATGACTTAAGTCTTTTCTTATCTTTGCAGCGAGCGACCAAAGATATTGATCTGCATTCGTCCGAAGAACTGGCGACCCGCAAAAACGCGCTGGGTGAAATCGCTCAACTACTCAAAAAGAAAATCGGCTATTTCTCTTCACCTGCGGTAGCAAAAATTCTCGCTATTGCCGCCGACAAAAAAGAATTGCAGTTTTGGTTTGCTGACAAAAGCCTGATGCACGTCGCGACCGAGCACAATTGGGACGGACGTTTAACAGCAAACAACGCTTTTGCCATCAACATCGCGAACTTGGGTGCCAAAAAATCTGACCACTTTGTACGACGTCAATTATATTCCGATATTTTTGTTGCAACCGATGGTGTGGTAGAAGAACAGTTTCGATTACGGATGCAAAATAGCAGTCCGGCAAATCTACTCTCTGGCGAGGGAATGTATTTTATTCGCGTGATCCGTCCTGCGGGTACCAAGATTATCAGTGATATTGCTGGCTGGGAGCAGCGTTCACTCGCCTTCGGTGAAGAATTTTCAACGTTGCAAAAGTTGGTTCCCGAGCAAGAAATCACGCTCGAAGTACGTTTCGAGCTCCCATTTGTGTGGACAAGCGGCGCGCGCGATTTTGTCTGGCAAAAGCAATCCGGAACGGACGACACACTTTTTCTCTCGTTGCGTGGTCAGAGCGAAATGCTGTTTTCGACAAATAACTGCGACCATTCACTTCCACGCGAAAATGTTTTGTATTGTCAGACTTTGCTCGACACCGACAAGACTTTTGAAGTCGTTTTGACGCCTGACAAATTGCCGCCGATTGTGGAAGATATATTTTTTCAAAGTGAGCGCGA
Organism: Candidatus Altimarinota bacterium; assembly: GCA_041738935.1. GTDB lineage: Bacteria > Patescibacteriota > Gracilibacteria > CAIRYL01 > JBGSOV01. The sequence continues at coordinate 185,541 of JBGSOV010000002.1, forward strand.
TATTTTTATTCGCTTTTCTGAGCCGATTACGGAGCAAAATTCCCCAGAAAATATCCTCCTTACGTGTAAAAACGCGCAGTATTCAATCAAAGAAATCCTAAGTAATTCTGCTGACTTGCGCGATCGGACACTTGTTCTCACGACAGAAGTTCCTTTTGATGACGAACTCTGCACTTTTACCTGGAACGGCGTCAGTGATGCTGCTCAAAATCAAGCCGATATTCGCATGACGCTGCCTTTGCGCCTGAGTCCATGAAGGCAATTCTTTTTGATCTTGATGGTACGCTCGTTGATTCGCTCTCGGTAATTATCGACAGCTATCGACCAGCCTTTGCTGAGCACAATATTCCGTATCCGGGCGACAAACAAATTGCTGCATTAATCGGCGTGGGGTTAGATGTTATTATTCGCTCGTTTGCTCCTATAGAAGCGGTTGATGCTCTTTCTAAATCATATCGAGAGTACTACCTTATGCAACAAAGAAGCGGTGCTGTGCAATTATTCCCGACAATAAAAACGGACCTTCTTGCTCTTAAGAACGCAGGTTTTATTCTTGGAATTGTTACTTCGAAAATGAGCCGGTTTACGCGCGAATTTTTACAGCAGACAAAGACAACCGAGTTGTTTGAAATCGTTATCGGCGCCGAAGATGTTGTATACAAAAAACCTCATCCCGAACCACTGCTAACCGCTGCTTCACGGGTGGGATTGGCAGTAGGAGATTGTCTTTATGTCGGCGACACGGTGCACGATGGAGAAGCCGCGCGCTCAGCAAAAATGACTTTTGTCGGTGTTTTGACTGGTGCTGGCACACAGCAACAATTACATGCTTACGGCGAAGTATTCAAAAACCTTAGCGAGCTTACATCTGCTCTTTGTCCGCACAATCCTTAGTAAGCTTGTTTACTTGATTTTGAGGAATTTTTTGACGTTGGTCATAATGAGTCCATAAAATCGGACTGGCTGCCACAATACCAAATTAACAGTTTCGACGATTTCCGAAACCGATTCGGCAAGCTGTTGCGCGACACCCAAGATTTTGAGGACGCGCACACCGACAAAGATGAACACGACGACCAGTACAAAGATTGCGCCTTGGATAAGCAAGCTCAAGAGGTCAGCGAGGCTGATGGCGTCTGGCAAATCAATTTGCATACGATAACTAAAAAATCGCTCTTATTCTTTCACGAGTTTTTCTTCTGGTCAAATTTTTTGTTCATATCATAAAAAAGACGCAAAAAATTCCTAAAAACATATAAATAATGTATAATAATAAAAATTTGAAATAAAATAGAGGGTATCGAACATTCTTCTCGGCGTTACCATCTGTGGCAGCAGCTTTTGACACTTATGCTGGTGCTCGTGATTTTGCTGTGCGCTGCCGCATATTTCTTCAAACAACAAATGCCGGCGGTAACCAATATCATTCCACAAATGCTCGACGAGCCGGTGCAAAACCCTTCCACGCGCGAGCCGTTTGTATTTGGGTATCGCAATCAGCGCTACGATGTCGAACCTGTTGCCGAATATCTTCTTTCTGGATTGGTGGTTTCAAAAAATGACATTGGTTCCATCGCGGATATCTATCACGACGATGATTCTGTCGATTTGCAAGATCTTTGTATTATTTGGGGAAAAAACCTCGAATCGGAAGATTTTCATAAAGTCGATTTTTGGAGTAATGCCTGGACATGCAATTGGTCATATAGTGGCAATATTGATTTTAGCAATCGCGAAGTCGCCAACAATCATCTGCTCGCAGCGGATAAAAAAGTGCAAGCAAAAATCAGGAATATCAATATCGGCGATCAGGTAATCTTGCAAGGAATGCTCGTTGATTATTCGCCAGAGGGAACAGAGTGGAAACGGATTTCGAGTCGCACGCGTGAAGACACTGGTAATGGGGCGTGCGAAGTGATGTTTGTCGAGACGCTCGAAATCGTCAAGGCAGGTGCACCGCAATGGAATTTGCTTTTTGGCATCAGCAAATGGATGATTGGATTGCTCCTCATTCTCAAAATGAGTAGTTTTGTGTGGCATGCTCGCCGCGAAAAAAAGCTGTTCGAACTGGAAGAACGGCAGCGCCAAGAACGCATTCGCAGACGCGAACAAGTAGGATACAAAGGCGGATATTAAGGAAACCACAAGCTGTAGATTCACGTCGCAAGGCACATGGATTGCTTCTCCCGCCACGGCGGGAGAAGCAATGACAGAATCAAAAGAACCTTTTTAGCCGTCGCGTCGCGTTGCATCCCACTCTAAATATGCGCGGACAAAATCATCCAATTCGCCATCAAGCACAATATCGGGATTGCTCGATTCGGTAGTAGTACGCAGGTCTTTGACCATTTTGTACGGATGAAGAACATAATTGCGGATTTGTGTTCCCCAGGCGGCTTCGGTGACTTCGCCGCGAATGGCGGCGGCTTTTTTCTCCTCCTCTTCGCGTTGATGCGCGAGGAGTTTTGCTTTGAGAACTTCCATCGCTTTTTCTTTGTTCTGATGCTGACTGCGTTGGTTTTGGCATTCGACAGTAATTCGCGTTGGCAAATGCGTGATACGAATGGCAGAATCGGTGGTGTTGACATGCTGTCCGCCCGCACCGCTCGAACGAAATGTGTCGATACGCAAATCCTTGTCTTCGATGATGACTTCTTCGTTTAGATTTTTAATTACCGGCGTCACAATAACGCCTGCAAAACTCGTTTGGCGCAAACTTTTTGCGTTAAAAGGTGATTGTCGCACCAGACGGTGCGTACCTTTTTCGCCGCGCAAGAGCCCAAACGCGCGTTCACCAGCGATTTCGAACATCACACTTTTGATGCCGGCTTCGGCGCCATCGGTTTTTTCCAGAATTTCTGCCTTAAAATCATGCCGTTCGGCAAAACGCAAATACATCCTCAGGAGCATACCCGACCAGTCCTGGGCTTCGGTGCCGCCGGCGCCAGCGTTGATTTCGAGAATCGCGTTGCTGTCGTCAAACTCGCCACTAAAGAGCAAATCGAGTTCGGCTTCGGCATATTTTTTCGCGAGCTTCTCATATTCCATTACCATTTCTTTCAGTTCTGCCGAATCATCTTCGAGCATTTCGACCATTTCTTTGATTGCACTTGCGTCTCCTTGCAATGCTTGCCAGCGCGTGACGATTTTTTCGAGCAAAGAGAGTTGTTGCGAAACTGTGCGTGCATTCTCCTGATCATTCCAAAATCCTTCTGCTTCGGTTTGCTCTCGCAGATTTTTAATCTCTTCTTCTTTTTGAGGAATATGCAGACATTCTAACCCGCGCGCGATTTTGTCGCTTGTTTCTGCAATTGCCGATCGAAGTTCTGCAAGAATCACGAGCAGGATTGTAGCAGAAGCAGGAGGAAGTGGATACTAGAATTATGATTCAGGATTCAAGATTTCCCTCCCGATTCCGGTCAAGCCGGAATGACCCTTGGTTAAAGGGCTTTGGTGTTTTTATTCAAATAAGAAATATTTGGAGCAACTCTTCTGAGTTGCTCCTTCAAAAACACCCGTTTCGACAAATAGCCTTAATGCTGAAGGTATGGAGCTGTTATTTCTTCGAACTTTTTTCGCGCTTGTTTAAAGTCGGTAATATTATCAACGTTTCGAAATATACTTTCTAGGGCAACACGTACAGGTTCATGTCTGGTGTTCTCAAACTGACCCAAGTAATACAAAAATTCAGCCCTTTCGAGCGAAGCACCTTCTGAAGGTATTCCAGCACCTTGTGTATCAAGATTTCCCATAAGTGTTAAAAAAATGAAAGATTACTTATTTTAAAAGCATCCGCTTATGCTTGATTGCTTTCGATTTCCTTAAGCCAATTAGGCTTATTTGCTTGGGCAATATTCGAAAAGACCAAATCGCCACCCTTTGACCCTTCGGAATACATGGGGACACTAACGTCTTCTTTCGGAGCAGAGGAGGAATCCCCACTTAATTGAAAGTGATCCATATTAACTTTTGCAGCGGTGAGAGCTGTAATAAAACCTAATACTGCCACACTCCCTGCTGTGCCAACGGTCAGTACAGTGTTTCGAAATTGAGGATTATCATCAGTGTATTCTTGTTGATCTAATGACATATTATATTTAAAAATGAAAGATTACTTTTTAAACATTTAATTCATTCCTGTCAACATCTTTTTCAAAACTGTTCCAAAAATCTTATATCATTCTCATAAAACTGACGCAAGTCATGGATCTGATTGCGGATCATCACTTGCCTTTTGACGCCAAAACCAAAGGGTTTTTAGTTTACCTCTTCTCCAATCACGCCATCTCTATCATAATTGGGACCAAACCATCGCATTATCTTGCCACAACCTTGTATGTTTAAAAGGTGATCCCTAGCCTCTTCTATAGTTCTAAAACATGGTGACTTCATTGCTGCATCTCCTTCAATCAGAGGACTATCATTATCATTCACAATTCCAAAGTATGGAAATTGCTGAATCCCATTTTCAGCTGCTCTAGGATCGACTTTTCCAGGAGGTGTAATTTCAAGATTTCTCATAAGTTTTTTAAAAATGAAAGATTACTTTTTAAACATTTAATTCATTCTTGTCACACATTTTTAGAACTGTTCCAAAAATCTTATATCATTCTCATAAAATTGGCGCAAATCGTGGATCTGATTGCGGATCATCACTTGCCGTTCGACGCCAAAACCAAAGGCAAAACCGTTCCACTCCGCCGGATCGAGTCCAACATTTTTGAGCACATTTGGATGCACCATGCCCGCGCCGCCCAGTTCGAGCCAGCCGTCTTTTTTGCCGTCAAAGCGCGCGTCGACTTCGAGACTTGGCTCGGTAAAGGGAAAATACGATTGGCGGAAGCGGATTTCGATATCACTCGCGATCAATTCGCTCAAAGCAGAAGTGAGTACAAATTTGAGATGCGCCAGTGAAATATTTCTGTCGATCATCAGCCCCTCAATCTGGTGGAACATTGGCGAATGCGTGGCATCGGAGTCTTTGCGGAAGACTTTGCCGGGAGCGATGATGCGAAACGGCGGCTTATTCTCTTCCATAAAATGAATTTGTACATTCGAGGTCTGCGTGCGCAAGACGTGTTTTTCCAAATTTCGTACCCAAAAAGTATCCTGCATTTCGCGCGCGGGATGATGCTCGGGAATATTAAGCGCGTTAAAATTATGGTGCTCGTCATCGATCTCCGGTCCGTCGGCGACCTCAAATCCCAGTCGTCCAAAGACATCTTCGGCTTCGCGGATAAAAGCGCTAATCGGATGGGCTTTGCCACTCACAAGCTTTGGTGCTGGCGCAGTATAATCAAAAAATTCTTTTATTTCGACACTGCTGGTCAATTCGGCTTGTTTCGTAACGAGCGCGGACAAAATTTCTTGTTTGATTTCATTGGCAAATTTTCCCATTTGCGGACGCTCGGCTTCGGGCAAAGTGGGGACTTGTTTTAAAAGCGCGGCGAGTACTCCTTGCTTGCGCCCGAGAAATTCGGTGTCGATTGTCTCAAGCTCGGTGAGTGACTTTGTGGCAGCGATTTTGGCAAGCGCACTGACCTTAATTTGTTCGAGTCGTTCTTTCATGGGGAATTTTTTAATGTATGCTTACGCGATTTTGGCATATTTTACTGTTTAGTCGCAAGAAATTCGGGTTTGTTATTCCTCATCGCTTGTGGCACAAAGAAGTTGTTTTCTTCATATTTATGAATTTTTGGTTGATGAAATCCGAGCCGACTTGTTTTTCATTCGATGATTTGTTGACAGCTCCCAACAAAACTGCTGCATGGGATGGTGTACGCAATTATCAGGCACGGAATTTTATTCGTGATGGTATGAAGTGTGGTGACAAAGTGATCTTCTTCCACAGTAATTGTACGCCGCCGCATGCAATCGGCGTGATGCAAGTCGTGCGTGAAGCGTATCTCGACAGTACGGCATTCGATCCTGAGTCAGAGCATCCTGATGCTAAATCCACACCCAAAAATCCACGCTGGTTTGTAGTCGATGTGCAGGCAGAACGCAAATTTACTCGCCCAGTCGCGCTCGCCGAAATGAAGAATTTTGTCGAACTCGCGGACATGCAACTGCTCAAAATCGGGAATCGCTTGTCGGTTATGCCGATTTCTGAAAAACATTTTGAGCTTCTTTGTCAACTTGGCGGAATTGGCAGCTCACCAAAAGCAAGCCACAAAAAATAGAGTGATTTTCACTGCAATTCATGGTAAAATACTCTGAATCAAAAACTTAATTCCTATTGTTCATGAAACAAGCGCGAGGTTACACTTTGGTCGAACTCTTGATTGCCATTGCGCTCATCAGCATTTTGGGCGCTTCAAGCATTACACTGTATTCCACAACGCGCATCCGTGCACGGGATGCTATTCGTGAAGGCGATATGCTCGCGATTCGCTCTGCAGTTGAACAGCATTTTTCATTGTACCAAAAGTATCCAGAGCCAACGTCTTTTGCAGCAAGCGTTTTTGGTGAATTTTTGCCAGCTGTTCCCAAGGATCCAATGACTCTAGAGGCAGACAAACAGACGCAATTTGGGTATGTCTACGCGGCGTCACACGCGGCGAGTGGCGGAGCACCTGGGCAAGAATACGAAATCAGCGCGAACTATGAAAAGCAAGATGGAGATAATGGAAATACCACTGAAATCGAGGATAATGGCGATGATGTAAATCGATGGGAACTGAGTACCAAGCCGGATTTTGTGCGCACCAATTTACCAAATAACGGAACTACATGCAGTGATGATAACGAATATTCTGCTGGTGATGGTGGAATGGGTGGATGCATCATTATTGATAATCTAACAAATTAAGCCGCGGAAAAAGGATTTTTCAAAAAATACGAGAAAGCTTTTCAAAAAAAGTTTTGTTTTTTTTGTAAAAAATAACGAATAATAAGGCGAGTAGACGAAAATATGATTTTAGTCGGATTTCTCGTCTTTGCCGGAATTTCGCTCCTCCTCCTTTCAAATATTCTTGGTATAGAGGTTGCGCATCCTATTATCACTCATTTGATACGTGATATCGGGATTGCTTTTTTAGTCGCTGCCATCATTGATTCTTCGAGCGCCCGGCTCACTCGCAAGAGTATTGATGCCTTGCTCCGTCACAAAACCGAGCGTTTGTTGCAGCGACTATCAGAAGACAATGCCGCGCTTTTAAATCGTTTGTCAGAAGGATTTGACGAGTCATTTACCAAAATCCTGATGCTGCTTTCGGGTGGACACGAAGTTTCAAAAAATACGCAGGCAGCAATCAAAAAAACGCTCGAATCGCCATTGGCGCGTAACAAGTTTTTTGTTGATCTCGAAATCATCAAATGCGACAAACACTCAACCGTTATCGAATACATGGTCGAAACCGAAGTCCTTAACTTTAGCCGGCATCGCACTTTGGAGTATTTGCTTCGGATTGGCGTGGAGCAGCACCCACGAGAAGTCGCAAAAACGAGACTCGTTGCTCTCGAAATCAATGGCGAAGAAATCGACCTCGAATCGCTCGCGCCGATTGACATGAAGGAACAACTCATCGATTATAGCGAGTATGAGGCGACACATACTCTCAGACCCGGCGATGCGCTCAAATACAAATTTGTCGTAGAAGAAGAGCATTTTTTTGATCGGTTTGAAATTCGTTTTACTACGCTCTTGATTTCATACGGATTTTTGGCGCATGTACGTGGTCAGCCGCAGCATAATCTTTTTATCCGTCCGGCGCTGATGGGAAGCGGACGCATCGAGCGCAAAGAAAATTTGCACAACGTCACAGAATTTAAATACGAAGGCGGTTGTTTGTTGCCGCATCAGGGAATTGCTTTGCAATTCACCAAAAAAAAGACAGCCTTGCAAAAAACCGGTAAAAGTTTTGCACTCGAAAAAATGAAGCACCAACAAACAAAAAGAGACTCTGCAGAAACTACTTTGTAAAAAAATAGTCTCTCAAATTCCAATTGCAATTGCTTTATTCCGCATCTTTACGAGCAAAAACAAGGCTTACTTTGTCTTGATAAATTTGTTCCCAACTGTCGGTGCTCCGCAAATATTTCATCAAAGCATTGTCTTGCTGAGGTGTATTCTCCTTCATTCGCAAGATATGGCGCTCAAAAAAACTAAATTCGTCCACCGAATTATTTTTTAGTAATACGAGCTCGACATTATATTGTTGCAGCTGTTGTGCGACAAATTGCTGATTAAAAAAGTGGTGATATTCTTCCAAAAACGTCTTGTTGTTTATTTTCTTTTGCGGCTGACGTCCATCGATAAAAATCTTTTCCTGCGGCATCATCCACAACAAATAGCCGCCCCAGCCATAACTATTAAAAATCCGTTTGTCAGCAAATTTTTCATCTTGCAAAAATGTGATCGCCGCGCAGGGGTAATCTTCACAAATCTGCACATCAGTAAACGGATTACGTATGGGGATCGTTTGCACGCTCACTTGCGCAATATTAATCACGAGTCCGGTAATCGCCAATAAAAAGAGTGGCAGATGATTAATCGGTCTTTGAAATGCTTTTGTAATGTGTGGTGTTAATCCCAAAAAAGAATACAAGCGCGTCAAAAGTAACGGAAACGCTATCACATAAAGTAGCGGAAAATGGCGCTTGCTCTCAAACGCCAGTAGCAAAAAAACAATTGTCAAAATGAGTAACCAGAGATCGACATGGAGTTTTTTGTGCTTCCAAAAACAAACTATTTCTGTGCCGACAACTGTGCTTACCAGCGCCAAAAAACTGAGCTTGAGCAGCGACACCGGATGTCGCCATGCCGGCAGCCACTCAATGATATATTGTTGATAATAGTGATCAGTATATTCAGTGAGGAGATAATACAAATCAACACCGTGCGGAGTCAGCAGCGTCGCCAGTAGTGTGCTTGTACCAACCAGCAAAAGGAGCGGAATCTCTTTTGTTGTCAAAATTCTTGTTGGATTTGTCGCGAGCAATTGCCATTTTTGTATGCAGAGCATTTCAAATATTTTTACCAAAATCCAGAGCAAAAAAACCATTATGCCAATCAAAAAACTGCCATGCAGATTCGCCCAGATTACAAAGAGCAGCGGCATCCACGCGAGTGTTTGCCAGCGTTTTTGAATCGTATATTTGTCGAGCAAAATAACTTCAATCACCAATAAAGGCAGCGTGACCACCTGCATACGTACACCAAGTTGCGGCAGCATTGCAAACATGCCAAAAAGCTGCACCGCCAAAATTCCCCAAAAAAATGGTGAGATTCCTCCTGATTGAGCAAAACGTCGGATTATCCAACGATATTGCATCACCAAAGTCAGGGTAAAAACAGTAGCAAAAACAAGCGTCAATCCGATATATCCGAGTGCATCGTAGAGAGCAAAGGCAAGAATATCCGCCAACCATTCGTGATTGATCCACTTGTCGCCCAAAATTGGGAAGTTGTAGTTTTCTTGATTGATGATTTTTCCTTGCGCAATGCTATCGGCGCCAGCTCGCAAATGCCAGCCGAAATCGGGATCAAGAATCTTGTTGGCGTGGTAAAAGAAGAAGAGAAAAACAAATGCATAAAAGAGCACAACAAGCGTTTTGCGGAGTTTTTGGAAGAGCGGCGTTGCTGCGGATGGCGACATAAGATGCTGTATTTGCCATGAGTATAACGGTTTTGTTTCTTTTACGGAATCTCTTCGGATGCTTCGACAGAGATGATTTTCGGTCTCCAAAGTAGTAGGGGAGTTACATTCCTTTGCTAGGAGCAGGTGGGCTCCGCCAACACCTGCTCCTGCATAAAGTTTGCCTCACTCGTACGGTAATAATCTGCAGAATTCTTCGCGAGAGGTCTCGCTAAGAAAATCTATGCTGGTGCACAGTTATACGGTAACTTTTTCCGCTAAGATAATACCTTCCAATAATTTATTGATTTTCCAGGGATTTTTAATATTTTTGATCGTGGACAATTCCTGATAACCTCCGGAGGCGGTTGTGGTAATCACGATGCTCCCGTAGCCAAAAATTCTTCCCAAGAAGGATTGTTTCACATGGATCGAGCGTATCAGTGATAGATCGAACATTCTTTCATGTGCTTGAAAAAACCCCGATTCCAAATAGAGTCGTTTGTTCTCAGCGTCGATGATATATCTATCGAAGACCCAACAAATGATTACCCTCGATACCAACGACACTTTTATCGCAAAGCGCACGAAATCGTAAATCAGGAAAGGAACCAGATTTGTGGGAATATTGATGGTCGGAATATTATCCACAGCAAGGGTTACAATATCCGAAATTATTTGTATCACCAGGAGGATGACTACTAATTTGACTTCAAGAATGAAGAAACTTTTTTGGATGAGATACACCCCACTGTGCGACTTTAGAATATCTTTATTTTCCATTTCCATGAGAAAATCTATCTCTTTACTAAACACAAATGCTTATTCGACTCCCATTAAATAGACAAATACTCAACCTAACGAGAATTATATTGCTTATCGTTTTTAATTGTCAATTTTTTTTGGGCTTGTGAAGGAGCGCTCTCCTGAGTTGTTCCCGCAGGTTTTTTCTATAGGAGTAAATTTACTGAAGCTACATAGTTTCGTAGCGATGATTCATCAAACCTCAAAACCCCACATCCTCCACCAATTTTTCATACAATCGATCTGAATACCAAGAATATCTCTGGTGTTTAAGCCAAAACCGACATTATTTCCTTGTGCGTCTTTCAAATGCTGAGAATACACTTCGTAGGCTGTATTAACTGTAACGAACTGCTCATGAGAACCACCTAGATCTGGATGCACTTTATTGCGTACAAGATATTGCATATATTGACTGCGAAATTCTTCGATAGTTTTTTTTAGCTTTTCGCCAAAGGCTTTCTCAAGGATTTTGTGAGCCGAATCTGGAGTCACTTCTGGATTCTTGATTTTGTCAGTGAGATGTTGTATTTGTCATTACAACATAACTCGAATAAAATACCAAATTTATTCGCTGGTGCGCCTTGAGATTAGTTGCTCCGTGCTGTTCTGTTCTGTTTGATTCCCTTTCTCCGATGATTTAATAAACAAGGAGCAGGTGCCGATTTTTAGTTTGCCGGATATCTTCCTTAAATTATTTTTTGAAATCATGTATTTTTCTTGTCAACTATCTTGACTGCTGGCAAGATGGCATCAGGGTACGCATCTCAATTTTGTCTCTTATGAAAACAGGAAATGTTATTGCGCTTAGTCTTACTGCAGCATTGATTGGAAAGTGTGAGGTATATGATAGGATTATCGATTATCCAAATGCAGCAGCAAATGCTACAAGTGCTTTGCAGGCTCAGCGCGCAGATGTTTGTCCGAATGGAGGCGATCATGATGTTGCAGGGAAAACATTACGATTTGAGTGCAAGGATGATGAGGACATGACATTCACTATCATATACGAGACAGGTCGAGAGTTACGGTTTGTCATAAATGGTGATTGGACCCGAACAACAGAGCACTCTCCAGGAGAAAATAAAACCAAATATTGTACCGTTACTGGTCGTCAGAGCTATACCGATTTAGATAAATTTGAATGCTGGGAACTAACAGAAGAGGTTCGGGGAATGCTTGCAGAATTCAATCGAACAAAAAGCAAGTAGCGATTCGAAAACCTGAATTGAGTGCAGGGTGAAACGGCAATCTAGAAAAGAATTACCCGATTCCGAGCAAGCCGGAATGAACTTAATTTTTTTCCTAAAAATCTTCTTGCTTTTATAGTACCTTGCATTACAATGTAGTTGATATAACCGATTACTGCCATGTCCGAGTACACCGCCAAAATCACTTCTCAAATGCGCAAAGGCGTTCTCGAATACATTATTTTGAGCATTATTTCACAAGGCGAAGCGTATGCAAGTGACATCCTCAAAAAGCTCAAAGGCAGCAAACTGCTCGTAGTCGAGGGGACGTTGTATCCACTCCTCTCGCGCCTCAAAAACGAAGAACTAATCTCGTACTATTGGGTCGAATCTTCCGGTGGACCGCCGCGAAAATACTATCGCCTGACTCCGAAAGGGCTCGAAATGCTTGAAGCGATGCGCGTTTCTTGGAACACCCTTTCTGCCGCTGTAGAAAAAACTCTTCATCCTTAACCCAATTCCTATGAAAACCATAGTCATTGCCGGAAAAACATATACTCTTTCCGAAAACACCGAAGCATTTCTTCGCGCCTATCTGACTCGTGTGCGTGATTTTGTCGCCATGCACAAACTCGATCCGGATTTGATTTTTGATATCGAGCAAAGTATCGCCGAAAAGCTCGACGTGCTGCTCGCCAAGAAAAAATCTATTTCCGAAAAAGAAGCGATTCGCATCGTCAACGAATTGGGTGAGCCGGGCGATATCTTCCAAGAGCTGCTTGCCGAAAAAAGTCAGACCGAACAGTTTGTCAACGACATGCGTGTCCAAAGCGTGTCATTGTGGGATAAAACACTCGGAAAATCGGGGAAGATTTTTTTGGGAGTCGCCTTTCAGCTAGCACAAAAATTTGAAATTCCAGTAGGGCTGATGCGGGTGACGATTCTCTTTTTGTTTATCATTCCTCATACGATTTTTCCCGCACTGCTTTTTTACTTTGGTGCGTATTTCTTTTTGAACGAAAAAACCGGCGCAAAAAAATCAGTAAGCAAGATGATCGGCAATCTCCTCCGTGAAACCATCCGATTTGTAGAACGCGTATTTCGCCGGACAATCCAATTTGTTATCTGGCTTATTTATTCGATCGTTCGCGGATTGTCTGCCGTTTGGAGAGCGATCGGTGGTTTTTTACGATTTATATTTTTCGCCGTATTGGGATTGATTTTTGCTGTAATTCTCGTTGCAGGGCTCTTTGTCGGACCACTCGCTTTTGTTTCGCTCACGATCAATAATCAGGAGATATTTGCACGTGTGCCGGAATATACCAAATGGTTTGGACTCGCTATTACTCTTGCTACTGCGGTATTGGCGATATGGGCGATTGCCGCAGCGTTTCGCGCTCGAGCGGTACCGCGTCTGGTGGCGATAAGCGCTTTTACGATTTTCGTTGGTGGACTCTTTGGACTAATTGGTACGGGGTATCAGACAGCGGCACACTATCTGAATGCTTTTCCTGAGACAACCACACAGCAAATTATTGTGCCCCAAGGCGAAATTCTTCAAATCTCAGGGCTAGAGAATCTTTATGGCGATCGAACGCATGGACTTTTTGGGGATTTTCCTCGGTTTCCTGTGCATGTACAGCTTCTTCCGCTCAAGTCTGGTGAGCCGCGTATCGAACTGGTGCGTAGTATTTTATCAAAAGAGCAGTCGGATGCGGACATGCTTTTCCAAAAAACCACGCCTGTACAGATTGCCCAAAACGGGGACCAAATCCAATTAGACCTTACGGATGAGATGCTGTTTTCGGAGCCTGTCCCATTTACAATCCTGACGTATACAATAGTGTTCTATTTGCCGGAGAGTGCGGCTGTGCGATTTGCTGATGAGCGTGGTCATTTTTATTTGGATAATGTTCATTCCCAAAACACGCAAAGCAATTGGGGATACTATTGCGAGGACGAGTTGATTTTCTTCGATGCGGCAAAACGAAAATTTGTCTGTGCGCCGACAGGGGATAATCAATTGTGAGTTCTAAAAAGCTGCTCAAGCAAGCTTCTTTTTTTGCAAATACAAATGGCAAAACTCGTTCTTGACTTGCATGATATCTTCAATCGCGGTGGCGAAATCGAAGTGGAGTTGAATCGAATCGTATCTGAAGCAGTCGACAAAAAAATCACGCTGGTCGAAATCATTCCGGGCAAGGGGAGTGGACAGCTCAAAAAACGCGTGCTTCGGTTTCTCGATCAAAAACAGATCAAACAGCTCTATCACCGTGTCGAAAAAGATGACAAAAATTTCGGCAGGGTGTTTGTGCATTTTCGGTTCTGATTCCTATGGGTTTTGAATGATTTGCATTTCATTTTTTTTTAGTGTAAAAAATATTCTTGTTTTCCTCTCATTCCACTTAATGAAAAAACTTTCTGCCATTTTTTTCACGGTTACCTTCAGTATCGCATTTATCTATCCAAGCTCCAGTGTACTTGCTCGCACTTCTAAGCAGGACATGCTCTTTGCTACAGTGCAAATCTATATTTACGATAAAGATCGCGAAGAAGTTCGTTCTTCGGGGACAGGTTTGATCATTGGAAATAATCGCGTGCTCACGGCGCTACACGTGGTTTCCCCCGTAGCGCGCGACCATAATAGATTCGAGGCACATGTCTGCATTATTTTTGCCGAAGATGATAAGCCAGCATGTTTGTTTATTTCCGAACATGTCGAGAACTATAGCGAGACGTTCGATTTGGCGACTTTGAAACTGACGCAAGGGTTTGATTTTGATAAAGATAAATTTATTGATTTTAATGAGTTTCTCAAAAAATACGATGCTAGTGAATATTTGAGTCCGAAAAATTATTTACAGCATATTGCTGACCGTCCTTCCTTGGGTGATGAGATAACCATCCTTGGTTATCCTTTTGTTGGTGGGAATAATATATCACTTACAAAAGGTGTTATTAGTGGCTTCGGAAAAGGTGAAGTTAATGGAAAAGAGGCTGTCGTAGATGTCCGTACTGATGCAAAGATCAATCACGGTAATTCGGGCGGACCTGCATTTACTAAGGATGGCGAGCTTGTTGGAATCGCTGTCGCCACATCGACTGACATTAGCGATATTGGACATCTTGTCGCTACTGCACCGATTAAATCATTCATTAATAACAAGCAAGAACGCATTTATGGTGAAGTTTGCTACGACTACGGTGATGGGTACAAAGAAGACGGAGAATGTATTTGTAAGGATGGATATGAATGGAATGAAGAACGTTTGTATTGCGCAGAAATCGGAGCGGAAGAGGAGAAAGAAGGAACGAAAAACTCCCAAGGCGGTGATATGAAAGCAGAGGACACCGAAGAAGATGTGGACGGTGGAACAGAAGCAGAGGAGTCTGTAGAGTCTACGACTGAAGAGTCCACTGAGAATGAAGCCTCGGAAGAGAGCGCAGACGTGGCATCCGATACAGAAGAAGAATCATCCGAAGCGCATATTCTTCAAAAAAGCCTGCGTGATGTCATTCTCGAAACGCTTCAGAGTTGTAAACAAGATTCCGATTGGGGTGATCGTGCCGCTTATCGTTCTTGTATTAAAGAAAGCATAAAAAGCTTCATCCAAGAAAAATCTCGCATAAAACGCGAACTGACAAAAGAATGTCGTGATGAAGTGGGAAATGATAGGAAGACGATAGAAAAATGCGTTGACGAAAAAATATCCGAATAAGAGTTTCAGGTATTCATTTCTAATTAGGTGGCTGCCCGGGTAGGGATCGAACCTACGAATGGAGGATTCAAAGTCCTCTGCCTTACCACTTGGCGACCGGGCAACGGTCATAGAATTGATGATTTGGGAGATCCCGAGTCTCTCGCTTTGCTCGATCTCGGAACGCAGTATCTGCGGCTTCGCTGCGTCTCCCGCCGTGGCGGGATCCTTGCTCAGCTCGCATTCACCTGCGCTTGGCGACCGGGCAACGGTCGTATAGATTTTTAATAAACTGGGAATGGGCGTGATGCTACACGCTCTTCGTATTGTACTTAAAAATCTGCCAGAATATTCTTGCAAATAATGAATCAAAAATCAAAACTAATATGCTGATCTTTTACAAAAGCGCAGGTATCCAATCGCCCCGATCTCATCGGGGAGGAAAGTCCGGGCAACATCCGGATCTATGTGGCGGCTAATGGCCGCGGTTTCGAGCAATCGGGATACGGAAAGTGCCACAGAGACAATACTATCCTGAGCAATCGGGAGAAAGGTGAAAAGTTCCGCTCAGCGGAAAGCTGTCGAGTAATCGAGATGATTCGGCAAACCCCACGTGTTGCAATGCGGGATGGGAATAAAGCTTCGTTATGCAGTGATCCGGCTGTGAAGTTTTGTTGCCCGCAGCTAAAAACAGTTTGTAAAAACATGTTTTAGAGAGATGATTGGACACGACAGAACCCGGCTTATCGCCTGCGCTTTTTTGATCAGCAAAAACTTCTTGGCAAATTTCTTTTTATAAAGGGGGTTTTTCGAAAAAAATCCCGATGCTTTGCAGACTAATCTGTGCGATAATCGAAAGCAACATGGTTCCTATTTCTTATCGATGGCTTATTGTTTTGGTCTGGGGTCTTGTGATCCTCGGTATCGTGACGCTTACCAGTGTCAGTGTCTTCGAATCGTATCAATTGATGGTCAAACGTTTTGGCGTAGAATATTGTGAAGCAAACAATTGCAATGGCTTTTACTTGTGGCGGCATTTGCAACATGCGCTGGTCGGAATTCCGGTATTCTTAATAGGATTATTGATGCCGCTGCGAATTTGGAGAATGCTCGCGTTGCCAATTTTTATTGTGGCGATGTCGCTCCTTTCGATTGTGCTTATTTCTCATATCGGCGGCGGCTGGGGAACGGCGCGTAGTTGGATTAATATTGGCTTTTTGCCGAGTATTCAGCCGAGTGAAATTGCCAAAATTTCACTGATTTTTTACTTGGCAATCTGGATGGAAAAAAAAGAGCGCGCTATTCAAACCTGGGGCAGCGGCTTTGTGCCATTCGTGATTTTGATGCTGCCACCGGTGTTCTTGCTCGCCTTGCAGCCGGATTTTGGAAGTCTGCTCGTGGTGACCTCAATCGCGGCATCAATGTTTTTTGTTGCCGGCGGTAATATTTTGCACATTATCATGGGCGGTTTTGCTGCCGTGGGAATCTCGCTTCCGGTCATTTTATCGCACGATTATATTCTCGAACGTTTTACTGTATTTTTGCATCCCGAAACCGGGAATGACGACGCGAGTTATCAAGTAATGCAGTCACTTATCACAGCAGGAAGCGGTCGTCTGTTTGGTTTTGGTGTTGGCGGGTCGGGTCAGCGCCACGGTTGGCTCCCCGAAGTTCAATCCGATACGATTTTTGCCGCGATGGCAGAAGAGCTTGGTTTTGTGCGGATGATTCTTGTTATTGGCATGTTCATCGGCATTGCAGTGATTGGCTTTCAGGTCTCTAAAAATGCCCGTAATCGTTTCGAAATGCTCGTCGCTGCCGGGATTACCTCATGGATTACCTTTCAAGCGCTCCTGAACATGGCGGTCACACTGGGAATGTTTCCGCTCACTGGTATCACTCTGCCATTTATTTCGTATGGCGGAAGTTCGCTCCTGAGCCTTCTTTTTGCATCGGGACTGCTTTTGCAAGTCGCCAAATTTTCTTCAAGCCATGCGCATCATTCTCCTCGCCGGCGGGTCGGGCGGGCACATCTTCCCCGCGCTCGCTATCGCACCCAAGCTTCGCGCGCTCGATAAACAAGCCGAATTACTCTTCGTCTCTTCACGCAGCGAGCTAGATACTACGATTTACCAGGCGACCGACGAGCGCTTCGTTCGCTTATTCTCTGGCAAACTGCGGCGGTATTTTTCTTTCAAAAACTTCTCTGATGTTTTTTGGCTGGGATTGGGATTTTTGCAGTCGATTGTTATTTTACTCAGGTTTCGTCCGCAGGTTGTCTTTTCCAAGGGCGGTTTTGTCTCTGTGCCGATGGCGTTTGCAGCGCATCTTTTTCGGATTCCAATCATTATTCACGAATCAGATTCTGTTCCTGGACTTGCTCATCAAATCGTTGGTAGGTATGCGAAGAAAATTCTCACTGCATTTCCAACCGATTATGGCGAATGCGTTGGCACGCCCATTCGGAGCGATATTATCAATGCAAGTGCAGCACGAGGCAAAAAATTCTTAGGTTTTTCGGATGACAAACCGATTCTCTTTGGTTTCGCCGGCTCGCAAGGTTCTCTGCATATGAACGAGGTTTTTTACAACGCACTCGAGCGCTTGATTGACGTGGCGAATGTGGTGTGGATAACAGGGAATAATATTCGTTGGAGTATTGATCGTCCGCAAGTGCGGATTTTTTCGTTTTTGCACGAAGAGTTTGCCGATGTTCTTGCCGCCGCCGATGTGGTTGTCTGTCGTTCGGGCGGCTCGATCTTCGAAGTTGCGGCGCTCAAAAAGCCTATGCTGCTGATTCCGCATCCGCATACTGGTGGCGATCATCAGCGGCGCAATGCCGAGATTTTTGTCGAACAAAACGCCGCCGAGATGATTTTGGATAACGAGCTCACGACGGATTTGTTTGCCAATAAAATCATCAATTTGCTGAATCATCCCGAAAAGCTCTTGTCGCTTTCTGAACATGCGGCAAAACTTGCGCGAAATAATGCGGCAGAGCGAATCGCCAAAACAATAATCGAAACTGCTTCCAAAAAAGATTTGGAAAAAGAATAAAATTTGTTCTCTGAGACATTTTTTGCCAGACTAGCAAAAGAATCTTATTCCTCATGAAAATCCTCGCCATCGAAACCTCGTGTGACGAAACCGCTGTCGCGATTGTCGAAAATGGCACGCTCGTACTCACAAATATTATCGAAAGTTCGGTCGCCAAACACAACAAAACGGGCGGAGTCGTACCCGAAGTTGCAGCGCGCGATGCGGCAGAAAAGATTTTCCCGGCACTGGAGAAAGCGCTTCAAGAAGCAAAACTTACTCACAATCAGATTGATGCGCTTGCCGTCACCAGTGGACCAGGATTGATGGGTTCGCTTTTGGTAGGAGTCGAAACGGCGCGGACACTTGCGTATTTGTGGAACAAACCACTTATTCCAGTGCAACATATTACCGGACATATTTGTGCGAATCGTTTGGAGGTTTTCGAGCCAATTCATTTTCCTGCACTTGTGTTGACCGTTTCTGGCGGACACAATGATTTGGTCATTTGGCGTGACAATTTTGTATTTGAGCGCATTGGGCAGACAATCGACGATGCTGCTGGAGAGGCTTTTGACAAAGGCGCGCGGATTTTGGGCTTGGGGTTTCCTGGTGGTCCGCTCGTCGCCAAACTTGCCGAAGACGGCAATCCTGCTGCTTTTGCTTTTCCGCGCCCGATGCTGCGCAGTGGCAATCATGATTTTTCTTTCTCGGGACTCAAGACCGCGCTTTTGTATGCGGTGCGAGATGCGGGTGGACTCGAAAATATCAGTACACAAATACTTGCCGATTTAGCGGCATCGTATCAAGAGGCGATTTGTGATAGCTTGATGCAAAAACTCTGCATGGCGTACGAAAAAGAGCCCAACATCAATGAAATCCATTTGAGTGGCGGCGTATCGGCAAACAATCGTTTACGCGAAATGATCACGCAAGTAGGAAAAGAGCGAGGGCTTGTGTTTCGTTTTCCAAAAAATATTAGTTATTGCACCGATAACGCAGCGATGATTGCTGGCGCAGCATATTGGAAATTTCAATCCGATGTACACAACGATTGGTCGTGGCAAAAGGTACAGGCGACGTTGTCACGCTTGCTATCTGTCTGATTTCAATTTTTTCAGATTGATTCTTCCTGCTTTTGTTTTGTAAAAAGCTCTGATTTTGGTAATCATATATTCAGTTTTGTATACCCATGCACTCCAAAGATTATGATTCTATTGTTGGTGATTCGCACGATGATTGTTGTCATTCTAGGCATGCTCATAATCTTTCTGATGAACTTTCACAGAACCAAAATGATTGCTGCGCACCAACATCAAAAACTGATGCAGCATCAATCCATGATAAAGACGCGCTTGATACCTGTTGCGCACCAAGCAGCAAGACACGTCGTCCTGATTTGATTTTGTGGGGAAGTGCTCTTGTCATCGGTTTTTTTGCACTCTGGTATCTTCTTTTTGGCAATTCGCTGATCATGTTTCCCTATGTATACGAATTTACAACAGCGATTATCGATTTGCTCAGTCGGATGTGGTGGGGGATTGTATTGGGTTTTTTCTTTGTAGGACTTATCGGTAATATTCCGCGCGAATTTTTACTGTCACTTCTTGGCAAAAGTGGCTCGTTCTCTGGCATTTTGCGCGCGACAGCAGGTGGCTTGCTCTTTGACTTATGCTCCCACGGAATCTTGATGGTGGGAATGCAATTTTATCGTCGTGGTGCTTCCTTGGGGCAAGTGATGGCTTTTTTGATCGCGAGTCCTTGGAATTCACTTTCGCTGACGTTTATTTTGTGGTCACTCATCGGATTGGGGTGGACGCTCTTATTTATCATTTTTTCGGCAATTATTGCGATTGTTTCCGGACTTGTTTTCGAATCACTCGTGCGTAAAAAAATACTCCCCACTAATCCTAACAGTGTCGAGTTGCCAAAAGATTTCCGCTTTATCCCAGAAGCCAAACGCCAGTTTGGTCACTTTAAATTTGATCGCCCGTTTTTTATAAAATTTGTACGAGAAGGATGGGAAGGCTCGAAAATGGTACTTAAGTGGATTTTGTTCGGTACGATTTTAGCGGCTGCGCTGCGTACTTTTTTAACACCCGAACTGTATCATGCGGTTTTTGGTCCGACTTTTTTGGGACTGGGACTCACACTTATTTTCGCAACAATCCTCGAAGTATGTTCCGAGGGCTCGACACCGATTGCAGCTGATATCTTGTTGCGTGCCAATGCTCCGGGTAATGCGTTTACTTTTTTGATGGCGGGCGTGGCAACAGACTATACCGAAATCATGGCGCTCAAAGAAACGACGGGGCGCTTTAAAATTGCGCTTTTTTTGCCGCTGGTGACGCTGCCACAAATTGTATTAATCGCCGTTATTATGAATCTTGCTGGAAAGAGCTAATCTTCAGCGGAATAAATTTCCTCAAAGATTTCTGAAGCAGCAAAAAAGTCATGCACTGCGCATGACTTTTTTGGTTTATTCATTTAAATATGGCAGTTTACGGCGTACTGATTGTACGCTCGATTCTACTGACCGAACTCTCGCTGCCCAGATCAATCCAGCGGATTTGCTTGCCATCTTCGCCATCAGTGCCGTAATCCTGCCAAACAATACCATCGCTACCAGGTGCAGCGCTGTTGATCGTTACTGATGCAGTAAGCGTATTATTTTTATCAAGATTATCATTTGGCACCACAACTGCTTCGAGCACATAATCTGTAGCGCGGAACAGCGGGTCACCTTCTACCTCATCTGCTTCGCAGGCATCGCCGCCGATACATTGTCCAATCGTCAAAGTATTATTTCCACTAAGATCACCACCCGATCGAGAAGCGACAATATTACCTGCGCGCCTAAGGCGCAATTCTGTCACGCGAAACCCATCACCCGACGAAGAGGTCTCGATATTGACAATCACTTGCTTAAAGTAGGCTTCGTCGTTACCCAGGACATCAAGTCGAAAGGGAAGAATCTCATTTTTTCCAGAACGCAAAAATTCGCTTCCACCAGATCTAACTTCGGCAACCAGCTTATTGGCAAAAATATACGCTACTGGCGATTTGGCACTGTTTGGGCTCAGAACAATATTTTCATATGGTTTTTTACTCCAAAAGCCGCGTACTGTCGCGTCTCCTTGATCAAACGAAAATGTCGCTTTAACAGCAGCTCCACTATAATCCTCTAGTATTTCGCGCGTATCAACGGCGATATAGAGACGCTCGCCGCCTTCTGGGAAAGCAATATTCAAATTATCGAGTGCTGCCTTTCCATTTGCGGTAATGGCTTCGGTTTTGGCGATTGCGCCGGTTTTGGTCATAACCGGCGTTCCATCTTGATAGAAGAGTGAGACGGCATTGATCATATCGATGTCATTATCAGTATCGCTATATAGTCCAGCAGTATTGACGCCGTCCAGTTGCACGGTGAGTTTTTCAATTACTACTGGTTCTATCTGAGCATCAAAGAGAGCAACCGCGACAATATTCTGCTTGGACTCATCGACGATGATCTGCGTCTCGGGGTCACTCAAGCTGCGCTTGTGCGTAGGAATATCATTTGGATTTGTGATACTCGAGACATCTTGATTATCTGGCGTTGGGGTAGGAGATTGTTCTGGTGTTGTTCCTGTATCTGGTTTGTCGGGTGTTGGAGTGGGAGTATTTGTTGATGACGCTACCATTTCGAAAGTAATTTTTTCAAAATGATTCCAGCGCGTGCCATCGACCAAATAGCCACGTGCCGCGACAAATCCGCTTTTATTACCGCTTTCGGCGATATTTCCGGTAAAGCTAAAATCCAGTTTGCCGTTGACACCCAAACAGACAATCAGCGCCGGCACCTCCAAACGGCGAATAATCGAGCATTTTCCTGGAAGATTGTCGCTCATTCCACCTGTCAGGATAGGCGGAATCTTAAAAACGAAGCGGGTGTCAGTGCCAGCCGGCATGGACGCAGCGATCGTGACTTCGTCAGTTGGCGCAACGACATAGGCTTGGTCTTGCATTTTGCCAGATGGTGTATCGACAGTCGTTTCTCCGGCAGAGGCAAATACTGTTGATGTCGTAACCAAAAAAGCAATGAGGGTAAATATGGTTTTTTTCATACAAAAAGAAAGAGGAAATGAAAGTGACGTAACTATAAAATAAAACGGAGATCGATACCATTTTGTTTCACATAAAAACATGGATGATGATTGGTGAGATTGACTTTGG
Source organism: Candidatus Altimarinota bacterium (assembly GCA_041738935.1). Classification (GTDB taxonomy): domain Bacteria; phylum Patescibacteriota; class Gracilibacteria; order CAIRYL01; genus JBGSOV01. The sequence continues at coordinate 208,062 of JBGSOV010000002.1, forward strand.
ATAACGTTTCAGTATGTGCGATGTTCACGGATGGTAGAATTTTATCACCATCCGTGAATATGGGCGAGCTGAAAGCGAGCCGCATACACGCTGTTGTACGATGTTGTGATTGCCATTTTAACTACTTAGCTTCTCAATACATGATTCTCTGATTTGCCAAATTTCACTAAAATTTAGATTATTCTTCTTACACCAGTCTTCTATGAAATTCTTATGTATTTGCTCTTTTTTAGGGCCTATTTCATCAGCACTAATTGATATTTCTTTCAAAATCGCTTCGTCTTCAAGTGGTTTTCCGTTTGCACGAGTAAAATCAAATCTACGATTATTGAATACTAAGTATGCATGCGCTTCTGGAATGTATGGAACACTTCCTGGAATCATTTTTTCAAGACCAGGAGTGTTTTGGGCTGTCATCTTGTAGAAACCTATTTTGAGATCTATATCACTGATATTATTTTCTTCGATCAGTTTTTTAAGAAGCGCATGTTTACTGCTACAGGTACCACGCTTTTCTTCAAGAACAAGTAGCAGATTAGATTTTACGGATGTTCTTTGATAGCGAATATTTTTGACATACTCGCAAGCTTGTTGAAAATCAATTATTCCCATTTTTAAAAATGCCTCTGAAATGAGCCCGTTTGATTTTATTGTGAAATTTGGAAAATCCATGTTCAGCAAATACTAATTTGATCTTACCTGCGATCACAATTTCGCACAACGTCGGCGTGTATGCGATGTCTACCGTAGCGGAGCGAAGGCAAATATGGGTCGAGCGACGGCAGGAGCGAGCCAGATATACTGTGTTGTGCGAGGGTGATTTTCTGTAGCGATAGCGGAAGAAAATCAAGTGCAACGACCCCGAAGCGTATTTTTCAATATTTTTTCATTCCTTATTATTTTGTTGAAGAATTTTATCATTCTTTGGAATTTTTATTTTTTCCGTTTTTCTTTTTCCAAGAGGGGTTAGGGGTGAATTGGAAAAAGAAAAACACCTTATTTGATCCAAATGCTTAAATCTAAAGTTAAGCCTGTTTTTCTCCTATAATTAGCTTGTGCTATTGCTATTCCGACAGAAGTTAATGTCATATTTTTCATAGCACTATTTTTCCATACATCCAATAATTTTGCCATAAAATCACTTCCAAGTTCTGTTAATTTAGTTTCTATTTCCTCGTTAGATGAAATATATTGTCCAAACAGACTTTTTAATTTTTTTGCATCGGTATCGTTTACCTTTAAGTCACTTATTTTACTATCTAGTACATCTTCATTTACAATATTTAGTTGTAATTTTGTTTTATCGTTTAAACAGTAGATTATAAAATCAGGAAACATAGCAAGTTCTCCAACTTGGTTTTTAAATTCTTCTTCATTAAATCCTTTATAAAATAAACCTCTATAAGAATTTTTAAAAATATCTTCAATGTTGTTTGAACTAATACTAATACTTCCACATCCTGCAAATTCTAAATGTTGATAATGAGACTGTTCCTTTGATAAATTTTCAGTAAATGGTTTTATATTAGTTTCTAAATACTTTTTAAGTGTTTCAAAATTGTTTATACCATGATTTATAGAATATTTTAGTAAAAATATAATGGTTAAAGTGTCTAGTTGTGAAGAAGTTAGTTTTGGAATTACACTTATACTTTCATCTAAAACTATTTGTTTTAAATTTCTTTCTCTATGTTCAACTCTATCCACTAAAATATCAACTAAAACATCAGCCATATCTTTATCTCCAGTTTTTGCATAACTTTTTTGTACTTCATATAAAGCATTTTGAAACCCTGGATCTTTTACAGATTCAAGTGAGCTTGGTTTATCTTTTTGTAGTCTTAAAATAAAATCATTTGTAATTTTTTCAGCCCTTTGGACTGCTATATTTAGTGCTTCTTGAGATAATTTTAAAAAGTTAGAATTAAAAATATCTAGTGCAATAGTTTTTACATCAACATAAGTAAGTCCTTGATGAATATTTAAAGTTTCAGCTTGAACAATTGTTGAATTATCTCCACTTTTGGAAGTTTGAGTTGTTTTAGTCATTTTTGCTCTTGTTAATATTACCAACTTGAACAGTTGATGAGTTATCTCCACTTTTAGATTTTTGAAAAATTTTGTTAACATTTTTATTCGTAATAAAAAAACCTATTATAGCAATAAAAATTGCTATTAAAGCTAATAATCCTTGATTTACATTAAGCCAATTTATAAATTCAGACATAAAAGTTATTTTAAACAGTTAAAAATCTTTCTTTTTCTTTGCAAAACTTATCAAGATTATCTACTAGAATCATACTGTCATCAATTCTTGGATCAGTAAAAGCAAAAAGTTGTGTTGTCTTTAAATCATTTGTTTTAATAAGAATTTTTTGTTGATAGCCATTTTTTTCACAGGCTTGTAATAAAAACTGAATTGCACTTTCCAAAGCTTCATTTTCCTTTTGTATTCTTACAGGGATAGGCTTAAACGATGTTGTTGTTTTTAAAAAACCATCAATTCCCTTATTCCTTTGAACTGGTATAACATGTAAACGATTTAAAATTTCCGTAATTTTAGGATCCTGGTTTATATAAGACTCTTTTCCATTTTTTAATAAATTAGATTCTGTTTTTATAGGATTTGCCAGTCTTTGCTTTGAAAGTTCTATTGCTTCTTCTGATTGATCTAACCCAATAAATTTTCTTTTCAAAATTTGCGAAGCAACGAGTGTTGTTCCGCTTCCACAAAAAGGATCTAAAACAGTATCTCCTTCATTAGTAACAAGTTCAATAATTCTTTCCAAAAGGAGAATCGGTTTTTGTGTTGGATAACCAACTCTTTCTTTCGCTTTTGGGTTCAAATAAGGGATTTCCCAAACATCAGAAAGGGGAACTCCCTTTTTTTCTTCCATAAGTTCAGCACTTCCATTTTCAGAAGTTTTATAAACTGTTTTTCCGTTTTCATCTCTCACTCTTTTTTGGAAAATCTGATCAAGATTTGTTGTTGGGGAATAGTCAGTATAAACAGGATTAAATTTAAAATCAGCAGTTTTACTATAAAAGAAAATAACTTGATGAGCATTTAAAAGACCTTTTTTAGCATTAGACCACCTTTTATATGACCAAATAATTTCACTTTGAAAATTATCAGCTCCAAAAACTTCATCGAGAGCAATTCTTAAATAATGCGAAGCCGAACGATCACAATGTAAAAAAATACTTCCAGTATTTTTTAAAACCTTTCTACATTCTTCTAGTCTTTCTTGAATATAATTTTTGTAAGTAATTATATCGTCCCAACTATCTTCAAAGGAATATTCTTTGTTCTCCTTGTTTTTGAGAGTTTGTGTTTTTTTGTAAAAAAGGGAGGATCAAGATAAATCAAATCAATAGAGTTTTGCTCTATTTTTTGCAATTCAGTTTTACAATCTCCATGTATTAGCATAATTATTTAGTTTAGAAATAAATTTATTCTTTTGTTTTTTCTTTTGCTATATCTTCAAGAATTTGTAATAAATCAACTCCTGTTTCTTTTTTGATAAAATCCCAAGCACCATCTCCAAAATAATATTCTCCATCCACACCTGCATACACAGTTTTTAATGTTTCTTGTATTCTGATTGCTTGAGTTCTGTTTGGATAGTAAAACATAATACGAATTGGTTTATTCCAGCGTTTTTGATATTTTGAACCCTTGTATGTTCTTTTGTAATATGATCTCCATCCGTTGTTGCATCTCTCCATTTGATTTCGTAAGCCTCATTATTGACTAAACAATCAATTTCAAAAGTTTTTGGTCTTGCTCCAATTTTGTTAGGAATTTTTACTTTTCTCTGAGCATGTTTAAATTTTTCTTCAAAACATAAAATTGTTGCTTCTTCTAAAAACGAACCAGCATATTTATAAAGAAAACGACCTTTATTTTGATAAACATCAATAAGTTTTCCTTCGTTTGTTGCAACTCCTAAAACTCTATAAACTAAATAATGGGAATTATTATCTTCTTCCATTTCAGTTACACGTTCATCCATTTTCTCTTTAAGAGTTTTAGAATATGTGTTTGCCAATTCAACAATTTTTTCTTTTATAGTCATAGTTTTTAGAAAGTTAATCAGTTAAAATTTATATGTATAATATAATGAAAGTTCTAGTTTTTTCCACTTTAAATTAAATAAATCATTTTTTGTGGAGGTATGGAACAAAAAATATCCGCTTATCCCCCTCATAAAAAAATAAAAATTCCATTCCTTTTTAAATTCTTCAACAAAATTTCTATTTGAGAAAAAATATTGAAAAATATGTCGCACAACTCAAAAATATACGAACTTATTTACTTTTACAAATATATTTTTGTAGAATAACCGCACTTATTTGATGAACGATAGAATTCTTAGAAAAAGTCCATCGAGAACTTTGTATTCGGAAATACAGTCCAAAAACAATCCGATCGTATGAATCCTGTTTACAAAAATACTTCGCCTTTAAACAATCAGAACTTGGCGTTTTTGATGAAGAAAACATCAAAAATTACCTGTATGTGCTTTCCCAAAAAAATGCTTCCGCTTCTTCTATAAATCAGAATATCAACGCGATCCAGTTTTTTTATCGGGAAATCCAAAAGGTATCGCAAAAGGTGCATTTCCGGTTTTCCAAAAAGCCGCAAAAGCTTCCGGTCGTACTGACTCATTCAGAGATCATCAGCTGCATCGATACACTAACAAACTCGAAGCACAAATGCATGCTTTTGCTCGCCTACGCTGCGGGGCTGCGCGTTTCCGAGGTGCAAGCATTGCGAGTCGGTGATATAGATTTCGAAAACACCGATTTTGCGGTTTTTATATACCAAAAAATAATCGGCGATTTCCGGCTTGTCGCGTTTGCCGCCGCTTCGAATTCTTCCATCGGTTATGCGAAATTCACGCAAGACCTTTGAGTCTTCGACTTCACCCCAGCCGCTGGCTTTGAGCAGTGGGTCAATATATTCGGCGCGGGTTTCGGCTTCATTCATGTATCGATTGTAGTTAGAAAATGTTGGTTACTTTAACAAATTTTATCTCTTTTTTTTCAAGATGTATACAAAGTACACCAGTTTGTATACATTCAATCGAAAATGGATACAAACTTTTATTTTCCTCCTCATCAGTAATAGCTTTATTTCAGGTTTTTTAGGTACGCCCTAATCCTCTCTCTATCTTCATTTTCTTTATTGCCTTTGAAATATATTTCAATGTATACAAAAGTCACTGTCTCATTATGATAGGCGTAGATTACACGTATTGACCTTTCTCGCAAGCTTTTACATGCCAAACGAACTTTTACTACCTTACAATTTGGTGAATCGTGAAGAATAGTAAAATTTTTACCGACGCCGAGAGCGTTTATCTCAGCAAGTTTTTCCAATTTTTCCAAATCGGTAACCAAACTCGGATATTTTTTTGCGAGTTTGGAAAACTCCTTTTCAAATTCCGGCAATCGCTCAAAGTGGCTCATATTCTCGTACAGAAGTCTCCTCTGGGCGATAAAAGACAAACTCATATTCTAAGATGTCCTTCTCTTTTGCTACCAGCCACGGAGTGTCTTTGTGCGACAGTGCTGATATTTGTGTAGCTGTAAGATCAGATAAACGGCTCAATTCCCAATCTATGTGTGCGATTTCTGTTCCGGATAATCCGGAAAGCTCGATTGCCTTATTCGGATTCACCAGATATTTCGTCTGATCATAATTATAAAATTTACTTTTTATCGTCTCGAGTTTTCCCTCCGTCTCGAGTTCTTCGATAATCTTAGCAAAGACGACCGGTGTCGGGCCATGGGTGTTCTTTATATATCTGGCTCCGATAAGCTGTTCTTCAAACTTCTCGTAATAATCAAAATCAATAAAGTAAAGCAGTTTGTACAACACTGTTTGCCCGATATTTGGCTTGCCTCCAACCTTGGATAATATATACAAAAGCACTTGTTTGAATTTATCGACTTTCTCTTGCGGCACAGAAACCCGCTCCCACACTTCATCGGTCATTTGCTTTGCTGGTTTGGCTTTTTCACTTTTTTCCAGAATCACTTCCGGCATAGAAATTTTGCCCGCCTGAATATCTTCAAGTGAGATTTGAAATATTTGGCAAAGCACTACTGCTTCAGAAAGGGTTAGATCGCGTTTGCCTTGTTCAAAGGCAATATATGAGGAGCGGGCAATACCGAGCTTTTCAGCAACATCTTGCTGAGAAACTCCTTTTTCAGTGCGAAGCCTTTTGATTAATGAATAATATTTATTGATCATACGACAATATTTTATTTTAGAAATGTCAGAAAGTCAAGCATTTTAATGTATGGAATATTGACATATTAAAGACAAAAGCTTCCCCCTGATAATGGGGATTGATAGGGTTTCCTCTAATGAAAAATCAAAATTCGCTCCAATTTTGCCCCTCTACAACTCTCCCGCAAACGCCTTCCTGAGCACCGATTTTTTCAGCTCCTCCAAATTCGTCAGTTTTTGTTTGTAAATCGCTTCCAGTTTTTTGGTTTCGGCAGACAGGGTGTCGAGTTTGGCGACGATGGATTTTTGTTCGGAGATAGGTGGAAGGGGAATTATGACATTTTTTAACTTAGCTAAGGTAAGCCTAGTTATTGCAGTTCCATCGACATATCCCAAAAAGTTTTTTCTGCCGATTTCACTGTTCATATAGTGAACCAGATAAGTGTTAATCAAACATTCGAAGGGTTTAAAAAGTACCACGCTTTTCTTCAAGAACAAGTAGCAGATTAGATTTTGCGGACGTTCTTTGATAGCTGAGATTTTTAACAAACTCACAGGCTTTTTGAAAATCAATTATTCCCATTTTTAAAAATGCCTCTGAAATGGGCCCGT
>JBGSOV010000009.1:0-15659 GCA_041738935.1 Candidatus Altimarinota bacterium
TGCGGTTTCATCTGCAGAAAAATACTTCAGTATGTCCCTAAATTTCCTTTCGGAAATGTGCGTATGATTACAGTACTTATTTTTTGGCTTCATAGAGATAGATTAGAGACTTTTTTTTCTCTAATCTAGTCAATACCCAAAATTATTTCAATTGCGAGAAAAAGGCATGTTATGAATTGCTATTCGAAAAAAGTTACTTCTTCAAACATTCATAGAGCTTGTTCACAAACTCCATGTTGTGCACCTGCGAAAGACCTTGCACCTGAAAGTCATATTCGTAATCCATCAGCACCATACAATATGCCTTGAGCGTAAGAATATATGCTGCAAGAAACAGGTTGTTCTTTTGCAGTAGTTGTTCTTCTTCGGTATGAGCAGGTGGATATTTGTCGAGTTGTGAGAGGTTTTGAACATGTTTGTGCAGCGCCACAATATGATCCCACGAATTGTATTTGGTATCGTGCGGATACGAAGTCAGGCTGATGCTTTCAATAATATTCATGAGTTTGGCGTCCCAATCTTGCAACAAAACAGCAAAATTTTTGCGAAAGCTACTTTTGACACCAATAATTTTTTGAATTTTCGCATCCTGTGACTTTTTTTCGAGGAGCAAATGTTGAAAGTCCTTTGTCCGATCAAAATTAGAACAATGTTTTTCGCAGATCTTGAGACGAATTTCGTCATTTTTATATTTTTCAAGATTATTCTGCTTGCGATATTTGTCGAGCAATTGCACCGATTGTTCAATTGCTTGGATAAATTCGAGCAATTTGGTATCAATATTTTTGTCCTTCATCTTGCTCATAAAAAACTTTCGCTTTTCTTTTTGTTTTTCCAGATTTTGTTTGGATTTAAAGATTTCTTCCACAACCAATATCGCCAGCGCTACCTCAAAAAACACCGCCGCAAAATGTGGCACAAATTCGTTATGATACAAAAAAGTTACGGGCTGATAATACAGCCAGATACAAAATCCGCTGAGCGCCAATAGTGTTCCGCCCAGAAGCAAGGATGCGCGCTTTTCGACAAGAATACGGCGCAAATTTGTCCAAATATTTTTCATTGTTCTTCGGGCAAGAAAATCTCATTCAAATTAATCGCGTCTGAGCCTAGGCAAATGCATAGAAGATTGCAATAACAAAACGCGTGTTCCCGGGACACCATTACACTTTTGGAATCACTCTGAAAACGCACCAATATTCAAAGAAATTATTCTGAAATAATGAGCGTGCCCTCCATGCCCATTTGTCGATGATTACCGATACTACAATAAAAAGGAAGCTCTTTGCCGGCGCCGTCTTCTGGAATCGTGATTGTCAAAAGCTTGCTCTCGCCGGTTTGCAAAGTGCTGCTTTGAATGTCTAATTCATCAATGACAAAATCATGTGTGCCCTGCGTATTGGTCAATTGCACTGTAATCGTCGCACCAGCCTGAGTGATAATCGTATTCGGCTCAAAACTGTAATTAGAGAGATTGAGAATATAATCTGCAGTAATCTCTTTGTCACTGGCGCCTTTGATTTCCGTGATTTCTTCTTCTGGCAAAAGCGGAATCGGTGACGGACTGTCTGATATATTAGTAGAATCCGAAGAACATGCTGCTAACCCGAACATGAGTACGAGGGAGATAAGTGAAATTGCTTTCATGAGAAGAAAATAACAATGCAGTAAATATGAGTGGAATTTTGGCAAGTAAATTATGCGCCTAAATCCTCAGTAGATAGATGTTTTTTAAAAAACTCGAGGGTTTTCTTCCACGCATCAAGGGTTTCTTTTGGAGCATAGCTGCTGCCAGATGGATTGGCAAAAGCATGTCCGACTCCGCGATACATGTAGATTTCTTTTTCTTTATCAAGTTCGGTCAAGGCTTGATTAAAGGTTTCGACATCTGCGACAGAAACAACTGCATCATCCGCGCCAAAGATGCCCATCACAGGCGCAGAAATCTTTTGGAGTGTTTCTTTATCGGTGGCAAGACTGCCATAATAAATGACAGTAGCCGCTAAATCGTCGGAAGCAAGCGCGAGTTGCAATGATTGTTCGCCACCAAAACACCACCCAAGAGAAGCGATTTTGTCAGCTTTTACTGCGGGGAGTTTTTTGAGATACGTGATTGCCGCACGCATATTATCGATTGCACGAGGTTTATTTTCTCTCACTGCAGAAGACAAGTTTTTCGCCTGCTCAGCATCATCAGTTGTTTCGCCATACAGGTCGACAGCAAGTACAACATAGCCTTCGTTTGCTAATATTTTCGCCATGGTGCGAATATTGTCGTTGAGCCCCCACCATTCGTGAATCATAATCACTGCCGGATATGTTCCTTCGACTTTTGGCTGAGCCAAATAGCCGTTGTATCCAGCGAGATAGGTTACATTCTCGCCAATAACATCGAGTGCATCAACAGTACTAAAAAGATCAGTATTTTTTTCGCCATCCAGAGTCAATTCGCATTTGCCATCAATCAGTTCGCCCTCTTTGCAGCTTTTGTCTTGCTCACCCACAATGCCTTCTTCATGCTTGGTCATATCACCTTCTTCGACCGCTTTTTCAATCATCTTATCGTCTAAGATCTCGTCCATTCGTGTTGTCGCCGGTGGCGCCTGACAAGCGGAAAATAATAAGAGTGTTAAAGTGAGGAGTGCTATTTTTTTCATACAGAGAGGCGAGAGAGATATGCTTCTAAAAAAAAGCGGCTGTTCTTAAACATAATACCCAAATGTCCGAGATGTTCAAGCAGCAAAAACTGGCTTTCTTGTGGGACAAAAGTTTTGATAAGATGGATATAGCATTCGCGTTTTATAAAAAATATGTCGCTCCAACTCATCTGCAGCGCCCGCTACCTCAAGACGAGCAGTCGCACTTTTGATAAAATCACCACCGAATTTGGACCAAAAAAATACTGGATGCGTATCAAAGTGAAAGCCCAAGGGCAACTGCACAAAAATTGTCTGGGAAAATTGTCTGGATTATGGGACGAAAACGGCAAGACGGTCAGCGGATTTGATTCGTTAGTGATGCTGTGGGTGAGCGAACCAAAATCTACACAAAGCGGAGCAGAAAGTTTGCAGCAAAGCCATTACCGAGTTGACATCCCTGCTGGCAGCAACGAATTGGCGGGTTTGGTGCACATCAAACTTCATCCCGATGAAGAGCTCGCGCCTGAAAAACAGCAGGAGTGGGATGATTTTCCAGAAATTCAACTCAACCGTAGTCGTAACGAAAGCAACTTTCGCTCGAAAAAGGTCATTCTTTCATATGGCAAATATTATATTGGTGTTTCGGTCAGCGATCAAAATGGTGCGAGTACAAGTCGTACTTTCTTTTTTTGCGCATCCCCGATGGCAAGCGAATGTTATATTCGCCCAACATGGTTTTATGAGCGTTGGCGAATTATGTTCAAATCGATTGTGCCGTGGTAAAAATCAAGCGACATCTTTTTTAATATGATTTTGTTTTATCATGGAAAACGAAAGCACAATTAATAGAGAGAGAACAGCAGCAGGCGAAGGCGCTCCGCCACTTTCACAAGAGACCATAGAGAAACAGTTACATACTGTTGAAGAATTATTGCGAGCACGGAGGCAAGAAATTGAAGAATTTATTGCCAAGTTTGAATTAGATGAAGAAGTGAGTCTAACTTTTGAAAAAATAATCATCAAAACCCGCCAAGATGCGAGAGAATTATTAGAATTGGAAGGAACTGATGGACTCATTAAAATCGGGAAAAGCTGGGTGCTGCAAACCAACGAAGGCGGCATGGGAACCGGTACTTCTGGCCCCCACCTGGCAAGGCAAATTCTTGCAGTTGGCGGTATAGCCCGGCTCTCAAGTGTTGGTGGCGGTCGCTATCACGAAGCAAAAGACACTATGCAAAATAATGCAGAAGGCGTCAGAGAAATCTACAATCGACTAGAAAAAGTTTTTGAATGCTTTGCAGAGAATACTGGTGCTAAAGATCTCACCGTTTTTTACAAGCTGCTTAATCTTCCTCCGCCTGAAAAGATTGAAAAAATGCTTGAAAAAGAAAATGGTAAGATTAGTGAAATCCTGCATTTTCGCCTAATGGATGTGTTGACACTTGCAGAGAATATTCTCGAATTACAGCAAATTCCCGAAGAGTTGGGGCGAGGCATGCTCGGGATAAATATTATGAAAAAAACTGAAGGATACAAGCGTAATATTCGCACTGCCACTATTGCATTCTCTCGTCAAAATGGAGAAGCGAAAAGTAATGGTCTTTTGACACTGAGTGCTGGTGTGCCTGATGATGTTTTTGATATCCTCAATGAACTCAAAAAAGAAATACCAGGAATACAAATGCCGTGTGTTGACACAGTGGTTTCACTCGGTGCGTCATCAAAACCGATGATGGAAGGGGCAGTAAGACATGGGATTACCGTCGAGCTGCTCACCAATGAAAATCCAGATGGAGGTGGCCATTTGGGTGCGAAAGCACAAATGATTAAGGCATATGAAAATGAAAGATATGGCGATGAAGAAATTAGAATGAACAGACTCCTCTCAAATCCCGCTTCTCCGGCAGTCATCAGGTCGATTCTTATACAGCAAAAAGAGTACGGCGTGACTATCCCTATATCCTTTGCTGGTGCGTATAATAATGACCATGCAGAACAGAAAAGATTGATTGGTCTTGTGCAAACAATCAGCGCAGAACTCGAAATTCCGGCGCCAGCAGTTAGTTTTCAATTTGGCACGCCTTTTGCTTGTGCAGCAGATGGAGATGCAACAGCGGATTTCAAATTTGATCAAGTGGCATCAAATTATCGCGGTGACAATCCTGCAATAATTGCCCGTCGCGAACAAAATCGGGTGGCCTTTCGAAAAACTTTGCAAGACTTTGTCGACGTATTTGGAGAGAAGGTAGAAGCATTGGATACTATTGTACAAAAAGCAATCAGCGAGAGGCTCAAGCTTGCAAAAGCAGCTTTGGCGCAATTGGATTCTGACGCGGACACGATTGTATTCGAGAGCACTGTCAAATTTGATGCGCGCGCCGTTCCAAATAAGACATTGGCAGAAATAATTACAGGGCTCCACATGAGACAACAAGAGTGCATCAATTGTTTGATTACTTGCTCGTATGCTGGTCGCGACGAAGTAAAAAAAGCAGGAAAAAAAATGCTTAAAACCAGTGGAGATACGCCGGTTTATGAGATTAAAATTGATGGAAAGCAGTATCGCATAGCGCAAGAAGGGTTTTGCATTGAAGAAGTACTCCAAAAAGAAGACCCATCAACCGGCACTTTGGTGTTTCGCGGTAATGGTGCTGTCGCAGATGAGCCAATGAGTTCGATAAATGTAATCGCAAACGACATTCGACAACGCAAAAAAAATCTTGCTGCCGTCTAATCATTATTTGCTCTCCCACTCAAAAATCCTTACTCTACAAATACTTTTACAAACAAGAAAAATGGGGTTCATGCAATCGGTTATTTCGCGCCTGTGGCAAAAACCCACGCTCATTACCGAGCAAAATAACGCGCGAAGCGAAACCTGGCTCGAGCTCTTTTATGATGTCACTTTTGTTGCCGTTGTTGCTGCACTTGCCAAACGCTTGGCGGAAGATATTTCGTGGCTCGATTTTGCGCAATTTGTATTTTTGTATATTCCGGTCTGGTGGATCTGGCTGAGCACGACGCTTTACAACAACCGCTTCGAAACTGATGATGCAAGTCAGCGCCTATTTACGTTTTTAAAAATGCTCCCTGTCGGCGGCATGGCGATTACTGTTTCTGGTGCGTTTGAAGAATATGCAGTTGGGTTTGCTCTTTCTTATGTTTTTGCTCGCTTAATCTTGGTCTATTTGTGGTATCGAGCCGGCAGCAATAATCCGATTGCGCGCCCACTTACTGATCGTTATGTGGCTGGGTTTTCGATGGCAATCATCTTTTGGTCAATCTCAATCTTTGTACCAGCGCCATACATGTTTATATTCTGGACGATTGGATTATTTTTCGACTTGGCAACTCCGTTTTTTACCTTTCGCATCCAAAACTCACTGCCAAAACTCAGCTCTTCTCATCTCCATAAACGTTTTGGACTGTTTACCATTATTCTGCTGGGTGAAACAGTTATCGGTATTCTGCAAGGTATCAACGAACTGTCGCTTATTACGCCAAGTATTCTTTTGACTGGCATTTTTGGTATTCTCCTCACCTGTTCTCTGTGGTGGATTTATTTTGATGATGTTGTCAGCGAAAGTCGCCTGCCGGAGCATCCTTGGTTTGATTTGTGGATTTATGGACATTTTTTCTTAGCAGTAGGACTCACGGCATTTGGCGCAGGAATAATTAATCTCGTCAAATTTCAAGAAGCGGCGTTTTCGTGGCTTCATGTCGATGTGCTCATCGCGGGCGCAATGACTTTGTCGCTCTTGGCACTCGCGCTCATCGAGACTTCGTATGCGATTCGGAATGATCGCTGCCAAATGGAGCGCGAATGCGGACAAGTGCGAATCGTTGGTGGCGCTATTACTGTGGTAGCCGGACTGCTAGCATACCAATTAGGAGCGGTGCCGATGCTGCTTGTGCTTATTTTGACACAAGGTTTTCAGATTGTGCGTGGACGTTCGGTACGAAGACGATTAGAAGGTCCTATACAATAAGGCAATAAAGGGCAGAAGAAAGAGAAATCTGCTTTTCTTCGCACAAAAAAAATGCTAAAATATACTGATAAAATATATCATACAAAATCATGTACGCAGCGGAACTTTTTGCCGCGGATAATATCGAACTCTATGCGGAGAGCACTCGTATTTTATTTTATATTTTTGGCTCATCACTCTTGATAGCCGTTTTTGGGATGATCATGAACCGGATCAATGTGATGCTTTCTGTCCATAAGAAGGAAAAGAAGTTTCAAGACCAAAGCGTCGTCTTTATGAATCGGCGCAGCCACGAAGTCAAAGGCTACAACGGCGGCAGCTATCATATCGATATTGTAAATGAAAACAAGCTGATTAAAAGCGCCGGGATTGAAGAATTACGCGAATATTTGCTCAAACTCTCATTTCGAAGTTGCGAAGGCAGACTGCGAGAAGTTGACAGGTGGCGCAAAAACAAATTTGCGACGGCAATCGTAAGAGAAGCAATTAATATTGTCATTAAGCGAATTGATAAAAATGTGCAAAGCACCGAGCAAGAAATCACCTTGCAAGATGTGCTGAGGCAACAAGAATATATCAAAGTACTAAAAGAGATGAATGAATTGGTTTCTTTTGGCAATCTTGATGATATCGAGACAGTCATCAGCAATTATCTCGTAGTGATGCGTGAAAAAGGAGTGAAAAAAAACGATCTCGAAGTCGATCTCTATCGCAACGCCGCAAACAAATTTTTGGTGTTTGGTCAGTTGGACAAAGCAATTCTTTTCTTTGAAAAAGCTGGCGAACGGCGCCGTGAGATTGCAGGAACTGTCGACGAAATTTTTGCCGAGTGCCTCAATGATCTTGGCTACTGTCATCATCTTGCCGAAAATCACGACAAAGCGCTTGCCTGCCACGAAAACGCTCTGGTTGTCTATACTCATGTCATCGGGGCCAATCGTCTCGAAATCGGACTTACGCATAATGCCATCGGCATCAGTCATGTCGCGAATAGCGAATATGAAAAAGCGCTGAAACACCATTTTTATGCGCTCCCCATCTTGCTTAAAAATTTTGGTGATAAATATCCCAGCGTTGCAGCTACGTACGGAAATATCGCTCTTGCTCTGAGCGGGAGTAAATTGTATGCCAGGGCGCTAGAGTATTATCAAAAAGCAATTGCTATCGATCAAGAATTTTTTGGCAAAAGCCACAAAAGTATTGCCATTTACTACAATTTGCTCGGACTTGCTCAGTATCAGCTGCATCAGATAGATGATGCTATCGCGAGCTTTAAAAAATCACTCGAGGTTGCCGAAAAAGCGTACGATAGCGAACACCCAACGATTGCCACAATTTGTAACAATCTTGGCGGCGTACTCTATGCTATTGAAAATTACGAAGAAGCCATCAAATACTATGATCGGGCGCTCAGTATCAATGTACAAATATTTAGCGAAACAGATGAGACTATTGCCATCAATCTGGGAAATCTGGGCAGCGCCTGGAAAAAGAAAGGCGGGTTTGTAAGAGCAGTCGAATATTACAAAAATGCGCTCGCGATTGAATTGTCACATTATGGCGAAATGCATGCCGTGGTCGCAACGACGTACGATAATCTTGGCGGCGCACTGCGTGGGAAAGGTGATTTTAATGAGGCACTCAATTACAAAAAAAAAGCGCTCGACATCAATCTCAAGCTGTTTGGCGAAGAGCATCTCAATGTTGTCATCTGCTATCACGGACTTGCCAAAACATACGAAGCGATGAGCGATTTGGAGAAAGCTCGCGAATATTACGAAAAAAATCTCGCGCTCAATCTTACACTTAATGGGGATGATAACATTCACGTCGCACGTGGATACGCCAGTCTTGGACGTATTGCCTATCTGCAGAAGCAAATAAAAAACACCGAAGAATATTATGAGCAAGCGATTGCAATCTACAAAAAGATTCCCGAGAGCAATGTCCAAATTATCGAAACATACGGCTTGTTGAGCGACGCTCTCAGCGATTTGGGCGACGCCAAAAAAGCCTTACTCATGGCAGAGAAAGCACATGAAATCTTGACCACGCAGAGCATCGGCAAAGAGCCACTCGCCAGCATGATTACGGCCAAGGTACAAATTATGAAAGAGCGCTTAGCAGTGTCGTAGTACAGCAAGATGGTTTGTTACGATTTGCGAATAGGAACAATGATTGTTGAGACTTTTATTGTGAAAAGTCAAAGTAATTTGTTTTTAAACTACATATATACTTTTGTCTATGTATTTTTCCGAAACATTTTCTCTTCCGACTCGTTTTTATAATTGAAAAGTTATTTGCTTTTCCGTACTTTTTCCCCCATTGCCATGAAAACTACCCGTTTTCATTCCTCAGTCTTCTTTTCATTCCTTATCGCGCTCGCCTTTTTAGGAACGAGTGTAGCATTTGCAGCAGATATGGAAACGACTGAATGTTCTGACTGTGCTGAAGCACAACAAGCTGCCAGCCTCAAAGCCGCAGATGTTTCGGACGCACAAAATTCTATACAAACACTCAAAGACCAGATTGAAAATGATCTGGGCGACATCAGCACGAATGCTGATCCAATCGATACCCAATTCGAACAGGCAATCACCGACCTGATCGCAGGTTCTGGTTGCACAACCGAAGAAGCATATAGCGACATCCTCCCAGATGTCGGTGGCATCAAGGGATATCTTTATGACTCACTTTTTTATTGTCCCGATACCACGGCATTCGAACAATTTGTCATCGATGGTTTTAGCGGCAATATGGTTCAATGGAGTACAGAGTTCGATCCCAACAACACGACTGCTTGGGAAGCGATTTCTGCACAATATGTCCAACTCGAACAGGACTTAGATGACTATTTTGCTTCACTGCTAGAATACGAGCAACTTCTTTCTGATGCGCTGACTTGTGTAGAAACAATGCAAGAACTTCAGGCAGGAGGTGAATGTACGGAAGAAACCATCGATCATGAAGAGACCGATATCCCTGAAGATTTTACAGACCCTATTGATTGCCCAGATTGTGCAGAAAATGCTGCTGCTCTCGAGGAGGTCAACGGACAACTTACGGATATCGAAGATGAGATCACTGCCAAAAATGAGCAGATCGCCAGCCTCAATGATCAGCTCTCGACTGACGAGCAATTCTCAACCGATCTCGCTGCGTTATTTGTAAGCGTTGGTTGTGATACCGACCAGGCTTTTGCAGATATCGAAGTACAATCCGGTCAAGCTGCCGGTGTACTCTATGACCAAACCTATTACTGCCAAAATGAAGCTGATGTCGAAGCTTTAATTGCAGCATTGGTCGGATTCTGGGACGCACACACAGTACCATCTGGTGATGAAACGATAGTCGATCAGATCAATACTCTGCTTGCCGAAATCGAAACACTCCAGGACGAATATAACGACTTGATCGCTAACAAAGTCACATTACAAGAAACATACCAAGACTGTCTCGACCTTCTCCTCACTTTACAAGATGGAGGTTCTTGTCTTGCGACAGAAGAGGAGGACAATGGAAATGGTGGAGATGAAGATACCGGAGGTGACAGCGGAACAATCGAAGAACCAGCTGTTGGAGAAACAGTAACTATTCCAGCCAGCAAACGTCGCAGCGGAAGCGGAGGAGGCAGCAAATCTCTCAACTTTTGCGACTACGCGATCTTCTCTGATATTGCGCCAGTACCAAATACCATGACTTCCAAGCTCTCGACCCTGAGCTTTGCTGCACTAGGTACTGTCAAACTTGATACCATCCAGCTTACTGTCGCAGGACAGACGCTCGAACTCCAGGCGACCAAGATTGATGATGGCTCTTATGTCATTAACGCTGCCTTGCCAACTCCAATCACTACAGACGGCAAATATCGTGTTGAGCTCTTTGGACAGGTAAAAACTTCGCCTGTCTGCGCACGACAACGTCTGTATACGATTGAAGTCAATTCCAAGATTGGCAGCGTCGTCGATGATCCAAATACACCTGAAGACGAAACAGCTGGTCTCCCACATGAAGGCGACCTCTTTAGTGAAGTAGAATTTACAGATATTGCCAATCATTGGGCAAAAGAGTTTATTCTCAAGCTCGCTCAGCGTGGTATCATCGAAGGCTACGGTGACGGTCGTTTTGGCCCAGACAACAATGTCACTCGCGCCGAACTGACCAAAATTGCTCTTGAAGCATTTGCCATCGGAAAAATGGATGTCCAGACTAGCCCATTCCCAGATGTCGATGCCGTGCAATGGTATGCGCCATACATTGCTCAAGCAAAATCACTCCTCATCGTTTCTGGTTATGCGGATGGTACTTTCCAACCAAACTCTCCTGTCACACGCGGTGAAGGTCTCAAGATCCTTCTCGGTGCAGCAGGAATCGATACCTCTGCATTCGCTACTACCGTTTCCAATTTCTCTGATGTAGAGACTGATGCTTTCTACAGTCAATTCGTCAATTGGGCAGTAGACAAAGGCATTGTTAGCGGTTACGGAAACGGCATGTTTGGACCAAACGACACTCTTACTCGCGGTCAACTTGCTAAGATTACTATTAATTTGCTTGAATACCTCAATCGTTAAAGGCTAAAAAGAAACATTGAAACTCCCCTCTGGATAAAACCCAGAGGGGAGTTTTTGAAACACAAGAACTCCCCTTGTCATCTCTAGTATTCCCCAGTAGTATCGTGGCGCTCTGTTTTAAATACCACATGCTTTCAGACAATAATAACGCGATAGCAGGACTTTACAAGATCATACCCCTCAAAATCTTGCGCAGGACTCCAGGTGTCTTTTTTGACAAGATTGACCCCGAAACATTTGCACATATCGATGCCATTGATCGTGTTATTCACGAAGGCGGAGCGGTTTCGCCAGGACCAGTTGGCGATGTCGCGCGCCCTTGGTACATGCATCCATGGCAAGATGATAATCTCGTCGTTTTGCAAGGTGTTCGTTATGTTGATATCTATACAAAAGAGCATGGCAAAGTAGAATCGTTTGAAGTCACACCAAATCTTGTCAAAAAAGGAGGCGAAATCCTGCACGATGGACCAGCAATGCTCGTCTGGCCACGCGGAGTATTTCATCGTATTCGCAGCGATGAGCAAACCGGATCGGCTTCGATCAACTTTGCCGTACACCACGAAGGCTTTGATATCGATACAAATTTTAATATCTACGACCTTGATATCGAGAATGGAGAATACAGGGTAATTCGGGAAGGCAAAGAAGATCAGCCGACGCGCTAACATATCGCTCATCAAAAAAAGCACAGGAATCAAAACTACTTGAATCTTGTGCTTTTTTGAAATACGCATATTTCCAACTACGATTTTTTGTGAGCCGTAAGCAATAATACATCGTTATTCCCAGAACTCCAAAAACACATTTACGAATCTGCTATGAACGATTTGGGATCGAACACGCTCCACCTGGGCAAGCAGGGCGATATTGTGGTTCGCCAAGTATCTTTGCTTTGATAAGTCCGTAATAGATTTTGCATCCGACGCAAATACCAAAACTACTTTCAAACCACATCACGAGCAAACAAAAAGTACAAATCGAAAGACTAATCGGCCCTTGTGCATGAAAAACATATAACACCAAAATCATACTAAAAGACATCAGCAGTCCGATTCCCCATGCAAACCGCTTTTGCATCGCACCAACATAATCAGGTTTTTGCTTACGCACAATCAGATTCGCGAGGTTGGAAATGGGGGAAAACTTGGTTCCAATAATTACCTTCGTCAAAAAATCGATAAAAAAGAAAGCTACAACAATTTTGAGCGGAAAATAATTTTTGAGGAAAAAAGCTTGGGTAAAGCCAAAAAGTCCCATTGCCAGCATGATGCCGGCACCTGCGCGCACCGCGCGTTCGTTCAAAACCGGATAGGGCGCCGATTCTCCGTGAATTGTCAAACCAGGAATCACTTTTCCAAATTGGAAGAAGCCGTAGGTCTTGAGCTTGTCGAACATAAGAAAAGAAAAAAAGAAATCAGTTTTTCACAAGAAGATGAATAACTTTGGCGAGCATGTCACCTTGATTTTGAGCAGTGCATTTTTTCATACTTTGCGTCAAAAACTCAGCAAAAGCATTTTCGACAGCAGCATTGGCAGCCTGAAACTGAATCATCACCTTTTCGCATTCTTCGCCAGCCTCGATCATTGTCGCCAGAGCAGCGATTTGTCCGTTGGCACGGCGCAAGCGCGTCAAAACCTTTTTGTCTTCGGTATCTATCATGTATGCCAAAAAATCTGCTCTCATTATACCCCATAGGGGTATAGTTATGTCAAGAGAATCACGAATTTATACCCCATGGAGGTATTATAAATTATTATTGATCGCAGATCGGAGACACTTTTGTGTTTTAGAAGCGAAGCCGTCCGTCCGCCTGGAGGAGAATCGGCGCGGAGCCCCCTCCCTCTGGACAGGGGGAGTTGGAGGGGGTAGAAAAGGAGTACCTAAAACCGAAACAAAGTATCCCGAGGACGCCCTTTCCAAGATTGTTTTATTTTCCCGTCGGACTCTCTCGAAGAGGACTCCGACGCTCATCGGTAATAGCAACAACTAACGGCGGAGTCCCTAATCGGAGACTCCGCCGGAAACAAGAAACAAGAATTATCTTCCGAGTAGCTTCTTTTGCTTGTAAAACAAGCTATCAGTTACAGGTGTGTAATCGTTCTGTGCCAAAAAGGTTAGTACTTTAGCACGATCAAAAATTAGGTTTGGGTTCTTTTTATCGCTCCAGATAATGAGATTGTCCTTTTCTCTTTCGGTAAGCTCAAACGCTTTCCATTTATGGTATTCATCCCATGCAAAGTCTTTTTCACCCTCCATAATGCTTGGGTCTAATCCGCGAAAGCAAACACGAAATGGCAATAACCCTGATTCACTAACTTCTTCATCAATTAATTGCACGTAGATCATCCTTTAAAAAAACATTTGGCATTATATTCAAACAGTATAAATATCGCAACTTTTCACTGCAAACTAATCGTCAAGCTGTGGAATGCTAATATTTTTTTCCGAGATATCAAGATGCATTCCTTTTCTTTTTTTGCGTTGAAGTAAAGGAGGATATTTTCGAACCCTATCAATTTTTACTGATTCTTCAAGATTGATTAGTACTTCGGTCTTTACTTGAGTAACTCTAGTAATCCTATACGTGACTAGGTTGTCATCTGATTCGACAGAATAAAGCAACCAGACGCCGTATTCATTTGATCCAGAGTCAATAATGATATTTTCCATATCAAAATTTACCGACCCAGTTATATGTACAACAATCTGATAGCAATTTGGATATTTTTTTCTTGTAGTTTTCTTACTTATTATTTCGCTCAACTCCTCCTTGCTGTTGCTGTTCCACTCAGTGATTTCGATAAACAACTGTTCTGCCCTGTTGGAATTGGCGATTGTCGGGTGTGGTTTATGGCAGATTGCAATTACATCGGGAGCATTATCGTCACAAGGTGTTATCCAGTATTTATCACTTCCCATGGCTTCAGTTCCCAACACAAATACTGCAGCAACCCACATCTCCTTGAGTTTTTTTGTGTTTCTATGATGCAATACATATTGGAGTGCCTCATGTTTACTCTTTGTTTTAGATTCTGCCTGATTAACATAGTGATTAAAGGTATCAATAATCAATGAAGGCGAAAAGAAAATATCCTTTGGAAATAGTTGCTCGTTAAATTCTTTTTCGTTCATGAATTTCGTTGAAGAGTCAATTTCAATATATCAAAAAAACCGTGTCTTGGCGGCGACCTACTCTCCCAGGACCAAGGGTCCAAGTACCATCGGCGCAGACGGGCTTAACTTCTGAGTTCGGAATGGGATCAGGTGTACCTCCGTCGCGAGAACCACCAAGACACGGCCTTTTTGGGCTGTGATCTTGAAATCGAAGAAAACAATTGAAATTGTAAGTCTTTTTCCTAATCGCAGAAATTGTCTGTCAAAGAAAAAGAAGGAAGATACAAAAAAGAACAATCGACCATTAGTACTGCTCGGCTGAACATGTCGCCATGCGTACACCTGCAGCCTATCAACCTCGTAGTCTCCGAGGGGTCTAAATGGGGAAAACTAATCTTGGGTGAGGCTTCCCGCTTAGATGCTTTCAGCGGTTATCCCTTCCGAACGTAGCTACCCGGCGGTGCCCTTGACAGGTACAACCGGTACACCAGAGGTTCGTCCATTCCGGTCCTCTCGTACTAGGAACAGCTTCCCTCAGTTTTCCAAACGAACATAGCAGATAGGGGCCAAACTGTCTCACGACGTTCTGAACCCAGCTCGCGTACCGCTTTAAATGGCGAACAGCCATACCCTTGGGAGGTGCTCCCCCCCCAGGATGCGACGAGCCGACATCGAGGTGCCAAACCGAGTCGTCGATGTGAGCTCTTGGACTCGATAAGCCTGTTATCCCTAGGGTAACTTTTATCCGTTGAGCGATATCCCACCCACGTGGTGATACCGGATCACTTGCACCGACTTTCGTCCCTGCTCGACTTGTAGGTCTTGCAGTCAGGCTGGCTTGTGCGCATATACATTCAGCACGATTTCCGTCCGTGCTAAGCCAACCATTGCACGCCTCCGTTACTCTTTAGGAGGCAACCGCCCCAGTTAAACTACCCATCAAACACTGTTCCAAGACCGGAACAAACTGGCAAAAGAAAGCAGATACCTGCGCTCTTATCAACTTGTTGCGGCCTTGGTTAGAGGCGTAGTACAAGAAAGGTGGTATTTCAAGGGTGACTCCACCCGAGCTAGCGCCCGAGCTTCAAAGTCTCCCACCTATCCTACATATCTTGGACCACACCCCAATGTCAAACTATAGTAAAGCTCCATAGGGTCTTTCCGTCTAACTATGTTTAATCGGCATTTTTACCGATATTGCAATTTCACCGGGTCTTGCGTTGAGACAGTGCCCAGACCGTTACCCCATTCGTGCGGGTCGGAACTTCATTCCGACGAACGCCCCAAAAGGGAACGCGTCTGATTATCGATGTTACCGATCAATAATACGTGTGTTGTT
>JBGSOV010000021.1:0-374662 GCA_041738935.1 Candidatus Altimarinota bacterium
GGGTCTAGACTAGTTTAGAGGATTCTTTCGGAGTTCTTTTAGAAGTATAGCATAGAGATCCTGGTGGCGTGAATTCCAACGGAATTCACATTCCTTGAGATGGATGTGGAAACTGTTATCTGGAAGACCATTAAACTTGGAGAGGCGTCTTTTGGCAAAAGACCAGAAAGATTCTATTCCGTTTACATGACTCTTACCACGAGCAAATTCATCGTGGGAATGATAGACACGGTAGTGGTCATATCCATTCAGAATAAGTCCGTCATAAGCTCTCCAGCCATCGGTGTGGATCGTGGAACCTTCGAGTATCTTCCCCTGTATGATCGGCAACAGTTCAGCCCGAGAGCATCTTTTTACAATATTGACATATACTCTCCCTTCTCTCTTCAGGATTCCAAAGACTGGTGTTTTTCCTGCCGCCCCTCTCCCTCTTTTGCCTCGGACTCTTTTAGCTCCAAAGTAACTTTCATCAAGTTCGAACTCTCCAAGTTCTGGAATTCCCGATATGCTTATTTCTGCAATTCTTTGTCGTAGGAGTGCATATATTCTATTGATAGTGTTTCTATGGATACCGGTATATTTTGATGTCTTGCTTGCGGTTTCATCTGCAGAAAAATACTTCAGTATGTCCCTAAATTTCCTTTCGGAAATGTGCGTATGATTACAGTACTTATTTTTTGGCTTCATAGAGATAGATTAGAGACTTTTTTTTCTCTAATCTAGTCAATACCCATAGGAAATATAAAAAACCTAATCACTGGGAAGATCATGGCATTGTCGGTGCTGCACCTTCGAAGATGTCTTTTATCGGAGAGGAGATTTTTGATGAAATAGATCGCGTGATTATTGTAAGTGCAAAACAATGTGAAGAGCTTTTTCATGAATCGTTACGATGTAATTTAAATATAGGAAAATCAAGTGCTGTAAATTTGGCTATTGCAACAAGAATAGCAAGAAGATTCAAGAGTATCGTTGGCACTACAACATTTGATGATGTTAGCCGATATGAAGAAATTGGGAATAGAGAACTTGCTGAATTCTCTTTTGAAGCTGATTCAATCTCAAAGTTTTTAAATAGTGAAATTGTAAAAAAGTTACATGTAGTTTTGGAAGCATTGCAGAGCGACGCTGTATATCAAATTTAATTTCTACTGGCAATTATGTCCAATCCATCAGTTCATAAAGAAAGAGAAAGAAAGTACAGTTCAAAAACAGGAACACTACTTAAAATGAGAGCTGTGATGCCGCTTAAAAAGAATGACCGGAATATGGAACTCAGCGAACACAAGTCTCGTGTCATCAATGCTGGCGAAATACACGAATTTCTTATTGCAAATGATTATTCACAAGGAGCGCAGGGCGCACTCAATGATATATCATATATCGGTTTCTTTCAGTTTGACCAAGGCAGTATCATCGAAGTCGGTGATGAGCTCATTGATAACGATGGGAAAAATGTCGGAATCGTTGTTGGCTTTGATTATACACACCTAACAGATGGCACAATTAATCACATGAACATCGTTTTGAGATCAGAAAATAGACTAAGCGGGACAGAGCGAGGTTATAAAGCGGGAGAAAGTTTTCAAATATTTGGATATGACGAAACTAAATCTGAGATTGGGCATACTCCAATCACAGTCGCTCAGGCATTGTTTACTGCTTTTAACAAGTTGGGGATAAAAGAAATATTTGGTTACCCTGGCGAAACGGGCTTTCACTATTATTCTGCTCTAGGCAGTTTTAACGGTAATCATAGAATGGCTGCAGATGAAACAATCGCAACACATATGGCAGATAGCTACTCAAGAGTAACCAATACCATGGGTGTAGTAGATGTACCAAAAGTCGGTGCCCCATTAACTGCGCTGCCACTTATTGAGGCAAAAAATAGCTCCATTCCCTTGCTTCTCATTTCGAGCGGTACAGGGACCACAAAAGAGGGTACGCATCCAACATGCGAATATAATCAGTTGACCATGCTCGGCGCAGTAACCAAGGGGCAATATAGACTTGATAGCCCAAATTTACTTGTACCAACACTACGCAAAGCAATTCAGCAGGCTCTCAGTGGTAATCCGGGACCAGTAGTAATAGAAATACCTAGCGATGTTCTCGGTATGCAAATTGATAATTTTGATGTTGAGTCTTTGTCTTCCAAAATTAACTGCCTCATAGAACGAACGACTGCGAATACAGACACGATAATTGCAGCAATAAATGAGTTAAAAACTGCAAGAAAGCCAGTGATACTTGCCGGTGGAGGCGCACATCAATCTCAGGCTTATAATCAGATTCGAAATATTGCAAATGCAATGAACATTCCGGTCGCTACGACTATCAATGGCAAAGGTGCTTTTGATGAGACGAATCCACTCTCTATCGGTGTTGTCGGGAGCAAGGGTGATACCTTCAGCAATGCCCTCATTCAAGATGCAGATCTTTTATTTGTGATTGGATCAAAACTTGGTGATAAATCAACTAATCAACTTAAATTGCTGAAAGGAAAGAGGGTTATACACTTGGATATCAATGCTGAAGAAATGAAACATGTCATTGATACGTGCGTTGGGATGGTCGGCGATGCACAAGCCACTCTCCAGAAAATGTTAACCATGATTGATGAAGACCTGTTGCAGAGTGTTAATTATTCCAATAGATCATTAGATATTACAGATGCAAGAATTCAAAGAGGAATTCTGTACAAAGAATATGAGCAATCTGAAATGCCAGTAGCTCCGAGTTTACTATGCAGGGCACTTGATCGAAAATTCGATAGCAATCTTATAATAGTTGCTGATGGTAGTATGGCATCAGGATGGACATCGGTTTTTGTGAAGTCTAGAGGTGGTACACGTGCAAATATTCAGCCACGCGGCTCAGGGATGATCGGTTATGGCCTTCCTGCTACACTCGGCGCTGTAATTGCCAAAAATGATAAACAAGTAGTTGGAATTGGTGGTGATGGCGGCTTCAAGCCAACTGTTCATGCTATTGAAACAGCTGTTCAGCAAGGTCTTGATCTTACATATTTTGTTTTAGACGACCGAGGTTTGACTTTTATGGAAGCAATACTTGATGAAGCTTATAAGTACAATCCCCTTCCGGATGTACCCCCTACAACGAATCTAGAATTGGTGGCAAAAGGTTTTGGTGCAAAATCATATACAATCGGAACGAATGGCGAACTTCTAGAATTTCTTGAAAATCATGATTGGAAAGGCGTTAATGTTGTTATCCTAAAAGTTAATCCTGAAATGCAATCACCAGATTTACTGATGAGCATTGCAAAAAATAAAAAGGTCGCTCCTAAGAAAGGCTAATCTTGCTGATATCATCAATCTGGTTCTTATCCAAGATAAAAAATCCTTTCTTCTTTTGAAGCCATTTTGCTGTTTTAAGCGCCATAGTAGCATACATGAGATTGTTTTTCTCTGCATCCAATGCCTCAAAATGCATTGAGTGATTCCAAGCTTCTGATAAGAAATATATGTCTATGTCGATCGCCTTGTAACCGGAGAGTGTTGAAAAGAAGTGATTTTCTTTGCTGAATTCAATTGTCGGGTTACTCTTGATGATTTCACAAATGTGTTGAGCTGTATGAGATGCTGATGTTTTGGTATGCAATCTCCGTTCAAAAATACTGACATGCGTGCCATTACCGCAACTGGTTGCAAAATTCTCGACGTTTCGCCAAAAATTATGCACAACTGGTAAGTAATTTGGTGTGTACACAAATCCTATTTTATCTTTCACTAGTGATTTTATTGCTTCTTCATGCTGACCCCATCCTGTTGTCCCCATTACATAGTTTGCACGATGTTCTACAGAATACTCAATATTCTCAACGACATTTTGAGCAGAAGAAAAATCAATAATTGTATCTTTTTCATCAATAGCAACATCAGATATTTTCTTTTGTTTCGAATGAGGATTATTTGGCGATACAATTGATTTTATGGGTATGCCAAATTCTCTACAAAGTTCATAAATTTTTGAGCCGACCTTCCCATTTCCGAGTATAACAATTTTCATAGTCCGATTTTCACATATTTTTACCAAAAATTGAAGGAAGAGTGCCTTGGTTGTTATAAATATTCAAGATTTGATATTCCGTCCTCGCTCAATAAAACAGTGCGAACTTCCAACATTAAGGAGAGCCAATTCTTATGAATACAGTTCGGTCTTCACGGTCTTGTCTTCCATTTTCGTGGAGCACGCATATTTTTCTTGTCACGCTCGACAATCGGTCTTCTTTCTTCGTGTGAGTTCGTTGGAGGCAACATTGCATACGGGTGATTTTCGACAACCGGAATCGGTTTGTTGATGAGTTTGTGAATCCCTTTGACA
This sequence comes from Candidatus Altimarinota bacterium, assembly GCA_041738935.1. Lineage (GTDB taxonomy): Bacteria > Patescibacteriota > Gracilibacteria > CAIRYL01 > JBGSOV01. Next base: position 4,351 of record JBGSOV010000021.1, read on the forward strand.
TAACTTTGCTCTTCTCTGTCGCAAAACGAGAGTGCGATGCCCGAATTTTCAGCGCGTCCCGTGCGCCCGATACGGTGCACATAGGTTTCTGGCTCATTGGGGATTTCAAAATTGATCACATGCGAAAGCTCGTCAATATCGAGTCCGCGAGCAGCAATATCGGTTGCGACCAAGATGCGCGTCTGTCTGGTTTTAAAATTTGTCAGCGCGCGTTGGCGATTATTCTGTGATTTGTTACCATGAATCGCCTCTGCCTTGATTCCTGATTGATTCATAAATTGAGCAATCTTGTCGGCTCCGTGTTTGGTGCGAGTAAAAACGAGCGCTGAGGGAATCGATGGATCTTTGAGAATATGTGCGAGAAGTGATTTTTTGTTCGCTTTTTCGACGAGATACATTTTTTGCGTCACGGTATCGGGAGCAGAAGAAACCGGTGTCACCTCGACGCGAATCGGACTAGTGAGCAAAGTTTCGGCGAGTTTAGTAATAACGGGCGGCATCGTTGCCGAGAAGAACAGTGATTGCCGCTTGGCAGGGAGTTTGGTGATGATTTTTTTAATATCATGGATAAATCCCATATCGAGCATGCGGTCGGCTTCGTCGAGTACAAAAAACTGGAGCTGTTGTAATGAAATGATTTTTTGATTCATCAAATCCAGCAATCTACCAGGAGTTGCTGTCAAAATATCAACGCCAATTCGTAGCTTTTGCACTTGAGAATGTTGCTTTACTCCTCCAAAAATAACCGCATGTCGCAAGTGTGTTCCTTTGCCATAGTTTTTAAAACTCTCATCGATTTGGATTGCCAATTCGCGAGTGGGAGTAATGATGAGCGCTTTGATACCGTTTGATGTAAACCCTGCTTCGCGCGATTGATACAATTTTTGTAGAATCGGAATCGCGAACGCCGCGGTTTTGCCGGTACCGGTTTGCGCGCATCCGAGCAAATCTTTGCCTTGCAAAACAACAGGGATCGCCTGACTTTGTATCGGAGTGGGAGTTATATATCCTTCGGCTTTGAGCGCCGCAAGAATTGGAGAAATCAGATTGAGTTGTTCAAAAGTCATATACTGCAAGGAAATATTTTCGCCCGATCAAAAGAAAAGCGGTGCGCCTCACTTAAACATATTATTTTTTAATGAACAATCGAAAAAGAAAAAGTCAACTTCTTGCCGACAAAACTGCTGTACACAATTTCTTAATTATTTCTTAAGGAAAACACGCTAAGATAGATATATGTTTTCCTGCCAAGAAAAAATCATGGGCACAGATATAGAGATACTTATTCCAAAGGATCATGATTTTGATCAGGCAAAAGCCCAGTTCGCAAGCCAAAAAGTATTCATGGAGTTTCATCGCCTCGAACAAGTCTTTTCACGATTTCGCGAAGATTCCGAGTTGTCTCTGCTCAACAAAAATCGCAGTATGGAGGTATCGTCAGAATTTTTGGAAGTGCTCGAATTTGCGCTCGGCATGGCAAACATAACAAACGGCATCTTCAATCCTCTTGTTCGATTGGCTTCTCTTGGCTATTCCCAAGATTTTTGGAGTCAACATTTCGAAAAGACTGTAGCAGACAAAATCAATCTCGATTTTCGCGACATTAAAATCGAAAAAAAACTCTCGACTGTCCACCTGCCACCACATGCGTTGCTGGATCTGGGAGGATGCGTCAAAGGTTTTACTGTTGATACAGCTGTGAGCGTGATGGACGAATATTTTTCTGATTTTGTGATCAATGCAGGCGGAGACCTCTTTGCGCGTGGTTTGTTTTATGGTGAGCCATGGAGTATCGGGATTGCTAATCCGGAGAACGAAGCTGAGAATATCTTTGTGATCAAAGCTGAGGACAGCGCGATTGCTACGAGTGGATCTTATCGAAGAAAATGGAACATAGCGCAAAACCAGTATCATCACCTTGTTTCTGGAACGACCAATCAGAATCCTGAGAATTCGCCAAAAAGCGTGACCGTCACAAACGCTTCTGCCCTGATGGCAGACACGTATGCGACGATTGCGTTGCTACTCGGAAAAGAAGAAGGGCAGGCATTTCTTTTTCAGCATGACTCAATGGGCTATTTTGTATAGAATATGCAAAATCCTTAACCTTTTCTTAAGTCGTCTTTTGTACAATGGAATTACTCTTTTAATACATTTATGAAAACAGTTCTGGTCGACCGAGAAAATTGTATCGGCTGCGAAAATTGCACGCTAGTGTGTTCCCAGGTGTTCGAAATGCGCGAGGGGAAATCTTCTCCCAAAAATCCGGTAGATGATGGTCTGATTGCAGATGTCGACATGGCAATTGCGCAATGTCCTGTCCAAGTCATCTCTTGGAGCGAAGTTTAAGAACTATATTGAGATGAACCTGATACCCGTACCGGATATTTTTCCCTTTCCCTGATTATGAATATTCCTCTTGCCGAAATAATTTTTGGCGGACGCATCCCCTTCTTGTCCTTCATCAAAAAAGTCATCCTATTTCTGGCTCCGATTCCTCTAGCGGGGATTTTTCTCTTTCCGGCGGATTTTCGAAATCTCGGCGATCTTTCATGGGGATTACTGATTGCTGTTCTTGTGGTCCGACCTTTGGGTGATATTTTTGTAGACTTCAAAATTTTCCGTGGTTTACTGGCTCTCAGAAAAGAAGTCGGCATTCTTTGCGGCATGACTGCAATCGCGCATTCGATCGGCTATTTTTTTGATGCCGGGATCTCACCGCTGACCGGTTTTTTGGAGCCATATATCTGGGATGTCACCGACTATTTCTTTTGGGGAGTAATCGCTTTTTTTATCGCCGTTCTGCTTACGTTGACTTCCAATCTCTTTTCGATGAAACGGCTCAAAAAATGGTGGAAGCGTCTCCATCGTTTGACATATATTTTGTTTTTTACTGTTTCCATCCACATCGTTCTGATCAAATACAGTCACGGTAACAGCTTTTTTTCGGGTGAAGTTTTGCAGATTTTGTTGCCTGTCTTAATTTTGAGCGTACTGTGGACGCTCTCTGCCTTGGATGTTACATTTTCCTTTAAAAAAACAAATGAATGAATCTCTTATCGCATTCGGAATATTGGTCTTCTTTTTGGGTGGATTTTTTATAGTTTTCCCCAAAGCAAGGCTCAGTTTACTAAAAAATATCGCATTGTTTGTGTTTGTCGGTGTCATCGGCATGGGAGTTATTTTCGAGGAGTCGATTGGAGGAGAAATCTTGGAATCAATGGACTTTGTCGGGCTTATCCAAAAACCGGCAGCGGAAGCTTTTGCCGCAGAAAAATTTGGCGGAACTTCGCTCTATTCTTGGTATGGATTTGAAAAATTTCGACCAGCTATCTTCGTCATGATCGATCAAAACGGCGTCCAAAAAAAGATCGTTTTACAAGCCTTTAGCGGCAATATTCTCGAGCAACATGCTGCTTCCGTTGCAAGTAATATTTCCTTTGATGACTTTTTGAAACAAAAGGACGATGAGGCGTCATTCCCGACCGAAGAAACCAAGATTGAAACGTCAAAATTAGATACCGATCCTCCAAAAATCGAAATCACTTCCCCTAAAGACGGACAAGTGTTTGATGCAGCTACGGAAAAAATCAAAGTCACGGCAGATATCTGGGACGCGGTCGATCCGGCACCTATTTTGGATGGAATCGGAGAATATGTGCTTCAACCGGGATTCAACTCTATAATCGTTACCGGTTCCGACAAAAGTGGTAATGTAGCAAGTGCCTTTGTCGTTGTAGAAAAACAATGATCCTCCTCATCGAAGATAATCCACGGCTTTCAAAAAATATTACGGAATTCTTGGAACTTGAACAATTCCATGTCGAAGCGGCGCGAGATGGAAAGACGGGACTTGAAAAAGCACTTTCCGGAAAATTCGAACTTATTCTTCTCGATCTGAATCTCCCACTACTTGATGGAATGGAGATCTGCCAAGAGCTCAGACGCCAAGGTAAAAACATTCCGATTCTGATGCTCACCGCGCGCGGTGATCTTGATGATCGTGTCGAAGGACTCAATGCCGGAGCAGATGACTATTTGGTGAAGCCTTTTGAATTCGAGGAACTGATCGCGCGCATGCGTGCGCTCCTTAGGAGACAATCACAACAAAAATCAGAAAGTTTCACCTTCGGAGAAATAACTATCGACCTTTCTTCACATCAAGTTACAAAAAGCAGGGAGACCGTGTCGCTTTCGCCCAAAGAATTCGCCATCCTTGCCTACCTCGTACGCCACAAAGGACGAGTCAAAAGTCGAACAGAGATATTGGATGCGGTCTGGGGAACCGCGGAAGAAGACAAGCTTTTTGATTCCGATACCGTCGAAGTCCATATTTCTTATCTCCGGAAAAAACTGGGAAAAACGGTGATCGAAACCGTACGGGGAGCAGGATATAAAATACCAGCATGATGTCAACACGCTTACGCATTGCGGCGTTCTTCACCATTTTGGGCTTTGGCGTCTTGGCGTTGTTTTCTTCAAGTGTCCTCTACAGCTTTCATCGTTCGTGGATTGCAGACGAACATCACGAACTCGCCAGTACTCTCGATGCTTTCGATCGCAAACTTGCAGGAGAAATCGACGGAACAGAGGATGACGAAGAAGAACAAGGTAATGATCAGGAAGAAGATGATTTCGAACTTCCAAAAGAGGCAAAGGATTTCTTTGAGATAAACGAGCACGTGGAAGGGAGGATTGTCGATCAACAAGGGAAGGTACTTTTTGTGACAGCACATTTTCCTGCATTTGAAGATGGAAAGGGAGCATATTTTTTTAGCAAAAATCATGATTTTCTGATCTCCCAAAAAGCCTTTTCTCCAATCAAAGGAAAGATTGCCGTGGCTCAGCCGATTGCGGAATACCTCAAGCAAGAGCGATTATTCCTGCGGATTTCACTCATGCTGATGGCTTTGAGTTCGATTGTTCTTTTTCTTGTCGGATACCTCTTCGCCTGGAACATACTCGCTCCCCTGCGACGCATCGCTTCCGAAATGCAAACCATTTCTCTGAACAATCTCTCTCGTCGACTCCCGATCACAGGACACAAAAAAGATGAGATCCGTATTCTTTCCGAAAATCTGAATGCTATGTTCGAACGGATCGAAAAATCCGCCGAAACTCTCAGACGGTTTACACAAGACGCCTCGCACGAACTGAGAACACCTTTGGCTGTGCTTGATACGGGTCTGCAATTAGCGCTTCGGACGGGCAAGATCGAGAAGATTAGAGACATTCGTGAAGAACTCAAAAAGATGCAAAAACTCATCGATTCTCTTTTGCTGCTTGCAAAACATGAGGACAAAAAATTCTCCGCTGCGGTAAAATCTGATTTTTTTCTGCGAAAGGAAATCGAGGAAATACTCAAAAAAATCACGCCGCATTTCACAGAAAAAAAGCTCTCGATCGAAATCAAGATCCCCGAACATACCAAATTGTTTGTCGAACACGAGTCCTTTGTACGAGTGCTCTGGAATCTGGTCTGGAATGCCTTCAAATTCTCACCGCCAACAGGAAAAATCATCATTTCGTTCCAGAACAAAGCGTTCCGGATTGAAAATGAAGGTGAACTGAGCACGCAGGATATTCCGCACCTGTTTGAGCGCTTCTTTCGTGGAGATCGCTCCAAAGCGACAGACGGAACCGGATTGGGGCTTGCGATTGCAAAAAGTCTTCTTGAAGCAAACAGTGCCAAAGTCTCTGTGGAAAGCGCTGCAGGAAAAATTGTCTTTGTTATAAAAATCGAAGCAGTAGGGTAGGTTCTTAACTTTTTCTTAAACTTATCACACTATAATATACTCGTTCATATTTATTCTAGATTATGAAAATTTCTCTACAAAACCTCGGAGCACTTCTGCTCATGATAATCTTTGTCTTTACTAATCTTGTTCTGCTCCCCCACTCGAGTCATGCTGATCATGATGAAGATGATGACCGATACGAAATCCGCACCGAATACGAGCAAGAAGATGCAATAGAGGATGAGGAAGATGACTCTTATAACCGAGTTTCTTCGCCACCGATCAAGAGAGATTCGATTCCACCGACTCTTCGTATCATCTCGCCCAAGAACGATAGCCATGTTCCCTTTGAAACAACCGAAATACGCATCAAAGTCGAAGTGATAGACGATACCGATTCTTCTCCAAAACTGGTCGGTGATGGTCGGCATGGGCTTGCGGTCGGCATCAATGTTTTTCCGCTCACCGCAACAGATGCATCAGGAAATGTTTCGACGACATCACTCATGGTTACTCGGAATAAAGAAGAGCCAAAGGCTATTCCGGAGGAAATAGCAACAGAAGAAGTTATGGTAGATGAAAATTCTAAAGATAGTGACGGTGATGGACTGAATGATTTTGAAGAAGGAATATTTCGGACCAATCCAAAAATAGTGGATACAGATGGTGATGGTATCAGTGATGGTGATGAAGTCTCGTTACTTCTTAATCCTTTAGGATCGGGAAAGTTATTCTCTGATCTTACCAGCAGTCATTATGCTGCTGCAGATATTTTAGAATTCATCAAAAGTGGTTATGTCCAAGGTTTTGGTGACGGTAGCTTTGGTACCCAAAAAGCTCTGACTCGCGCTGAAGCCGCGAAACTTATTGTGCGCAGTAGGAATATCCCAATCTCCGACTCGACTTCATCGACAAATCACTTTTCTGATGTTCATGCACATGACTGGTTTGCTCCATACATCGGATCTCTTGTCGCGTCAGGCATCGCCAAGGGTTATGGTGATGGGACTTTCGGCGTGCATTCGCCGATTACGAGATCAGAAATGGTCAAGATGATTCTGATGTCATACGGCATCGGTACGGGGTTTGAAGACAAATCTCCACAAGACACGCATTTTACAGATCTGGATCCCCTTGCTTGGCAAGCCTCATATGTAGAATATGCTGCTGCAAACAATGTCGTGAACGGCTACGAGAATGGTGGATTTGGTCCTCATGATTTTGTCACTCGAGGAGATGCGATCAAAATATTGGCATCCGCCAAACAAATGCTCGAAATTCCTGCAAATAGAAAAGCGATTGCCTTTATGACTCCGCAAGAACGGCTTGCACGCCTAGAGCTAAAAAAACAGGATAATGAGCGATTGATTGCTCTAGAGCAAGCAAAAATCATTCCTCAGCAAAGATCTGCTGTACAAAAAAACTCTCCTGCTTCGACTCCTGCAAAAGTCAATACTGAACCAAAAATCACTCCCGCGCCTACGCCTTCCTCTACACCTGTCATCCCTCAAAATAATTCTGCACAAATTGCGGCACAACAAGAAGCAGATCGCAAAGCGGCAGCCGAACAGGAGGCTGCGAAATTGGCAGCGGAAGCGGCCGCGCGCGCGACAGCAGAAGCAGAGGCAAAAGCCAAAGCAGAAGCTATGGCACGAGCGGCGGCGAAACAAAAGACACAGACGCAAACCCGTGCGAGCTAAAAGCAAAATTGTGAAAAAAAAATTTGACAAAAAATTTAGAATTTTATCAAATGATGTCTTGATTTTTAAAATATTTATGCCAAAGTACGAAGAAATCGCAACTGGAGACTTGCAGCCAGGAATTGAATACACAGCAGTAAAACCGCCAATTTCTAATGAAATCTTAAAAACTCAAATTCCAGCAGGAGAATATCAAGAAATAGTCGTCGACGAAGATGGTAATGGAAAAAGAGTTACTCGATTTAAGAGACCGGATGGTAGTTTCAATGATTTTCCACTTGATGATACTTTAGTAAAATTCTACAAAGTCATCGAAGGTGAACAAGAAGCAATTGCCGCCTAACTGAATTTTCCGCTACGATAGCGCTACGATTTCTATGAAAATTTGACACAGCGCATCGGCTTTATCACCGGCGGACAACTGGCACGCATGATGCTCCAGGCGATGATTCCCCTGCGCCATGACATGGAAATATCGGTACTAGATTCGAGCAAGGAGTGTCCGTGTACCGGGCAGGTAGACAAAATCGTGGTCGGCTCCAGTACGGATTTTGACGATGTCTATCACTTTGGCAAAGGGCTCGACATCATCATCTTGGAGTTCGAACATGTCAACGCAGCAGCGCTAAAAAAACTGCAAAGCGAAGGCGTAAAGATCCTCTGCAATCCGCATGATTTGGAAGTGATCCAGGACAAAGCGCTCCAAAAACAATTTCTTCTGGAGCACAATATTCCGACTGCGCCGTTTCGCGTGATCCAAAGCAAAGCGGAACTTGAGGAGACAACGGAATTCCCTTTCGTCCTCAAAAGTCGCAAACACGGCTACGATGGCGGCGGTGTGAAGAAAATATCGAGCAAAGTGGATCTCGAGACTGCGTTTGATGCGCCGAGTATTGTGGAAGATTGTGTCGATATCGCCACCGAATATTCCCTTATCCTTGGCAGAGATGCTTTTGGGCAGACCTTTCGCTATCCTATCGCCGAGCAATGGTTCCATCCGACGGAGCATATTGTCGAAGTCATTGCCGCTCCGGCAAAGGTGGATCCGGACATCCAGAACCAGATCGATACGATCGGAGACAGTTTTCTCGCCGCCTTTGACGAAATCGGCATGTGGGTAGTGGAATTATTTTTGGATACAGAAGGAAAAATTTTGGTGAACGAAATCGCGCCACGCGTACATAACAGCGGTCATCAGACGATCGAGGGGAATCAGACTTCGCAATTTGCGCAATTTGTCCGTCTTGCCCTTGGTTTTCCGCATGGCTCGACCAAGACAATCTGTCCAGCAATCACGATGAATATTCTCGGTCCAGTAAATGGGAGTGGAAGATATCACTGTACAGGTTTGCAAGAAATCTTAGAAATCGAAGGTATTTATCCGCATTTGTATAACAAAGCTGAGACGCGCCCATTCCGAAAATTGGGTCATATTACCGCAACCGGTGATTCGTTGGACGAATGCCGAAGCAAATTAAAATCAGTTCAAGAAAACTTCCGAATTGTGGTAGAATAGAAGCAGCTTTTGCAAAACAATGCCGAACGAAGTCGCCATCATCATGGGTTCAAAAAGTGACTTGGAAGTCATGAAAAACGCAGAGCAATTTTTGAAAGAACAGAATATTGCATACGAAATCACAATTGTCTCAGCGCATCGCACTCCCGAGCGTATGTTCGAGTTTGCAAAAACTGCGAAAACTCGTGGAGTCAAAGTCATCATCGCCGGAGCCGGCGGCGCAGCACACTTACCTGGCATGGTCGCTTCGCTTACTCCCCTGCCTGTTATTGGCGTACCGATCAAATCGAGTAATTCGATCGCAGGCATCGATTCGCTCTTGTCAATTGTCCAAATGCCCAATGGTATTCCCGTGGCGACAGTTGCCGTCAACGCCGCCCAAAATGCGGCGATTCTTGCTCTGCGCATTTTGGCGCTAGGGAATGATGAATCTGCAAAAAAGCTCGATGATTTTCAAAAATCTCTCACGAACAAAATCGAAAAACAACTTGAATCAGATGAATTTTTTAGCAGCTTCGATTCAAAGCCCTCCCTCTAATAAAGGGAAGTTGAAGAGGGCTTGTTTTCCGATTTCAACCCCACGTATCGCCACCGCGGGAAGATTGGCTCTAATCTGTTGTTCTCAATCTATTGATCCTCGCGCACATATGCCACGCACGAGACTTCGACTTTGGCGTTTTTTGGCAAGGCAGCGACAACAACTGTTTCGCGCGCCGGATAGTTTTCGGCAAAAAACTTGAAATACACTTCGTTAAGCGGTTCAAAATAATCTACGCTCGTCAGATACACGGTGACCTTGAGAACGCGAGAAAGATTGGATCCGGCTGCTTCGACAACGGATTTCATATTATAAAAAGCATTTTTTGTCTGCACGTGAAAGTCATCCGGCATTCCTCCATTGATAACATCGAGCCCGATTTGTCCAGCAACAAAAAGCAGATTGCGATACACATTCCCTTGCGAATACGGACCAACGGGCTTGGGTGCGAGTGGCGTGTTAATTAAAAATTTCATAGTTTTATTGAGAAGATTGTGACAACAGAATATCGCATTCTGCGGGTTTGAAGCAAACTTGGATTGATTCCGAAAAAAAGGAGCCCGCATTCGCAAGACTCCTTTTTTGAGAGCTTCAAGTTGAATTACTTATTGAGCGATTGAGATTACCGCGCCGAAAAGTGCGGCATAATCACCCACATAGCCTTGACCGTATGCAATACAAACCGGCTGATAGAAGAGTTGATAGTTTTCTTCCGGTTCTTGAAAATAACCACACTGAACATCATAGATTTCGCCTTCGGTTATTTTCAATTGGTCAGATTCGCTTGCATCATAAAACTCTTGGCGTTCTTCCAAAGTCAGTGCTCCGGGATATTGCAATTCGGCGCTGCCATAAGTAAATTCGCCAGCAGCGAGTAAATCCTTAATACCGTTGTTATCGAGCAACGAAACATCGTTCCATTTTTCCAAGTTAGGAAAAAAGGCATACAATTCGCGCAGTTTGTTTTGGCTATCGATACGGGCATCAATTGCTTCACTGATACCGATGGGAAATGCCTCGCTTTCGCCAAGCAAATCGATATCGCTGCCTTCGGGCGGAACAGAGTCAAAGCGGATAACGGGAAGTTCGAGTTCTGGTGCAAAACGCACAACCTTGCCACCATCACTTGTATTGGCAAACACTGCACTATATGGAAAACGCAGCAGTCCTTTTTCGTACAACTGCCACTCGAGCGCGAGCGCCGGATCTTCTTTGTTATCAAGGAGAATATCAAGTCGTGGAATTTGGAAGGTGTTTTTGAAAAAATCAAACGCCATCTGCAAGTCTCCACTCTGCATATCAAAAGTAGTAAAATTACTTTCGTTCATACGGAGTGTCGTACCAGTAATACCGAATGCATTTGCCAAGCGCTTAACTTCTTCAAAAACGGGAACTTGTGCATCTCGCGCAACCGCATAAAGTGGTACAGTTGTTTGCGAAAGTTCGGGAATAAGATTGTCAAAATCCTGATCTGCAAGCCATTCTACCGTATACTCTTGCCGATTCGGAAAGTCACCTTCTTCCACTTCGTGTTTCGAGAGAACTGTCTCTTCGAGTTCTGCTTGCTGAGTGTCACTCAGATATTTTTTTTCACCTTCTAAACTTCCAAAAAACAAACTGCTCACGAGGTCTTGCTTGGCAACCGGAACGTCAAGCACAGGGATATCTGTTCGTGCGCCAATGGCACTTTCGGCGTCAGAATCAGTTTCACCGGGAGTTGGTTCTGTAGATTTGGACGGAAGTGTTGTCTGCTCGGGTGTCACTTCTGGTGAAGGAGAAACTTCTTCTTCCACAATTGGAGATTCGGTGGCGGCGCCATGCAAATCAACGGGATCCGTTTTTACCGCAATGTTGGTGGTATCGGTTCCTTGAGAAAAAATGAGAAATCCGACAACGGCGACAAAAGCCACGATTCCGGCGAGTAAAAGAAATTTATTTTTCATGAATCACGAAAAAGAAGAGAGGGAGAAAAATTAGCGATTAACAAAACCAGTTTCAAAGCCATCGCGAATATCGGTTGATGCCTGAAGGATTTCTGCTTGTGGTTCGGCGAACTCAACTTTGTCACAAGCGTTTTCGTCAATTTTGAAGAAAAGCTGAAAGATGTTTGCGGGGGTGTTATCGAGCTTCCAACGAAAGCGCTCGGCAATATCTGCGGGATCAGCAATGCGCAGCGAATAGAGATTGTCTGTTGTCATTTGTGCTTCTAATTCTTTTGTGAGCATTATCTTTTCATCGACATTCAAAGGCAGTTTGGTGGACAAAAATTCGGCGTAATCTTGCGCATCTGCATTTTTGAGACAACTTGCTGCTTCCTCAAGATTAGCGTCAATTGGCGTGTCAGTTTCGTAGCGATAGTAAATCGGTGATTTTTTACCAGCAGCCAAATTCCATCCGTGAGCTCCTGTAAATGGCGTATCTGAGGTCATGATTCGCACATCAGCAAAGTTGGGCGTGAGCGTAATCGCTCCCGCATCGTTGATAATAATCGCAGGCGAAGAATATCCATGTGTATATGTCATGTACCAACTGCAGTCGATAATAAGACGATGATGATGCCCTTGATCGAGGAAATTATTTTTGAGTTCGGCGCTCACCTGATCTCCATCCAAAATACATTGATTGGTATCAAGGCGTGAAGTCCAGAGCAAAATCACATCCAGCAGATCATTCTGCCAAGTTTCTTCTGGACGATTGGGAGGAAAAATTTCGTGATAAATATTGCGCGTTGGTGCAACGCATTGGGGTGCGGTACATTTGATTTCGTTCTTAAACAGGTTATTAAGAAAAGTTAGTCCTGCTTCGCGCTCTGCAGAACCGAACGCGCCCGTCATAATATCATGAAGCGCCGAGATAATTTCTTGTACCTGCTTCGAATATGCCGTGCCGTCCATTCCTGCCAGAATGTCCGAACCAGTCATCATCGGGAGTCCATTGTTGAGTTCGAGCCCACGCTGCCCCAGTAAGAATTGTTTCAGCATTTCGACGACAATCGCTTTTACCGTCAATTGTTGCAATTCGCTCTGGTTGGCTTTTTTACTATCTTTGGTGCCGGCATAAAAAGTTTGTCCAAATTTGCCGAGTGCGGTCGTCGCATCTTTGACGGGTGTAAAATTACCATTGAGAATTTCGTCGGAAAAACGTGATGGATCAATAACAACGACTTCTTGCAAACCACTGCTGTCTTTGTAACCTTGGCACAAAGTTTTGCAGCCCTCGGTGACTTTTGTTTCGGCGTTCACTTTGACTGTTGTAAGTGGCAGATGCGTACCAATCAGATAATTTTGATTAGTGGATTGGGATTGTTGCTGATCCCACATTTTGTCGAGTTTGAAAAAAGTATCGATAGCAATTTCGCTCCCAACTGTATCCCAGATTACGCGTGAATTTACAGAAATGGAGAATAAACCGTTTTCATCAGCCTTGCCCCCACTCATACAGACCGAGTGTGCAGGCTTGGGAATAGGTTTTCCTTCAGATGGACTTGAAAAAATAAAGAACTGAACATCAGAAAATGGATCAGCTGTACCAACGATTTTGAAGTTTTCACCTTGTTTAAGAGTAAGATCATTTTTGGGTGACGAAATGATTGCTCTTTGCCAAGCCGAATTATCTTCCCCTTTAATCATATACACTTCACGCCAGTCGATTCCATTCGGAACTCCGGCTACAATATTGGTGGTGCAGTTGCCCACTGGCGGCGCTACAGCCGCAGGTGATGGCGGATTCCCTGCTGGGGCAGGTGGATTACCGAGTCCAGTTGGCAGTTCTACAGCGCTGACTTGGCTCACAACAAGCACAAATGCAGCGGCAATAAAAGCGGTGATTGCTATATTTTTCATGAGTCGTAAGAAAAGGATTTTGTTTGAGAAAGTGTCAGTAATATTTACTTGAGAATACCAACTTCAAAGCCTTCACGATCTGGACGAAGTTGTGGCGAAAACAACAACGAAGTTGATTCTTGATTACAAGTTTTGGTGTCGACCTCGAAAAATAATCCGAGAATATCCAGTTGCTTGCCATTGCCGTTCCAAATAAAGCGCTCTGCGACATCAATTGGATTCGCGAGTTTAAGCGAAACAAAATCGTTGGCATCGGTGGAAGAAAGTTCTTTATTGAGCTCGGATGCAAGTACAGTTTTTTCAGCAGCAGTGAGATGATAGCTATGAGCGACAGAATCTACCACGTTACTCAGGCGACTTTTTTGCACGCATAAGTCAGCAATTCTATTTCGGGAAAAATCATTACTAAATTCGTAGCGGTAAGAAATCGGGTCTTTTTTACCAGCTGCCATATTCCAGCCATTTGCAGCACTAAAAGCGACATCAGCTTCGACGATTTTTGCGTCAGCAAAGTTTGGTTCGAGTAAGACTTCTTCTGAAGAATTAAGAAGAATCTGCGGGGTCAATCCTCCGATATAAGAGTATTGGCAGACATAATCAGCATCGACATTCAACTTGCCCGCCTCGATACTTTTTTGAAACTGCGGATCGTCAAGCGCAAGACAATCGTTTTTTTCGAGTCCGCCAGTCCAAAAATTAATCATATTGAGCAAATCTTCTGGCCAAGTTTCGTTGGTACTCGCATTCGGAGGGAAAAGCTCGGCAGTCAATTGTGGTGCTGGCGGCAAAAACCAATCATCAAGATTCTTCAACACCTCTGCACGCCCTGGAGGTGGAGGAGCAGGAGCACCACCAGGAATTCCTCCGCCACCGCCGCCATTACTTTTTTTAGCGCCACTACTTCCACCTTTTTTTGGCGGATTACTTTTTTTAGCAGTCGTTTTTTTTGGTGCGGGTTTTGCCTTTGGGCGAGTTTGACCAGTTGGTGTTTGTCCACCAAGATTTTGTACCGCGCTTGCATAATTAAGCGGATTACCATCTTCATCAAATGCTAGAGTAGGAAAATCTTCAGGTGTATTTGGGAGATTAAGGAGTGCGTCTGAGGGAGGCAAGTAGGCAATCAATGTGTTTTTGGGCTCATCAAGTTGACTAAGTTTGAGCTTGAGATCACCCTTAAAACCTTCATCAGTCATAACAGTGCGAAGCTGTTGGATAAGTTGTTGGATTTCTTTAGAAGAACCGCCCTTGCCGGCAGCAGCGTCTCGTAATGCTTCCGGGGTCAGTGGATCAATACCAGGCGCACGATTGCCGGCATTTGGATTTGCCATCAAAGTACGTTTAAGGCGTTCCATCGAGAGCGACTTAAGCGTCAATTCGGTCAAGACTTCGCGATCTCGCGCATTATCTCCGGCAGAACCTGCGTAAAAAGTATGTTCACCGGGAGCGCGAGCGACAATTGCTTTTCTGCCGCCAATTTCGTCAAAGTTTTTACCGAGCAATTTTGGATCGAGCAGCAAAGGATCGAGACTCACGCCTTCGACCATATTGCTTTGGTTACATAACAGCGGACATTTTTTTGGGTCTCCAACAGCTTCTACAGTCACCTGAGAAGGAAAGCTGTGGGTTCCAATAAAAAAGTTTTGCGATTCAGTATCTCCTGGGATTTTTTCCCAGTCATCACCCATTTTGTAAAAAGCATCGATAATCACATCTTGACCGAGCATTTCCCATAACATTTTGGAATTGAATTCGAAGTTAAAACCACCCTCTTGATTTGCTTTTCCAACATTAAGGCACGTAGCAAAAGCAGGTTTTTGCAAACCTCCCGAACCATTGTCTCGCGGCGCATAAATAAAAAGCTGTACCTCAGAATTACTGCTTGCAGTACCTTCAATTTTTGCCATCTCCGTATCACTCAGAAGCAATTGATGATGATCGCGCAGTGGCGCACGTTGCCAAGCGGAACCATCTTCGGCACGTACAATATAGACAGCCGACCAATCTGCACTTGTTGGAATCGTACTCGCAATATCCACGCTGCAATTGCGGTTCGCAGGGTCAACCAAAGGTGCGTCAGCAGCGATTGAATTTGCAATTGATACACCACAAATCGCAAACGCAGAAAATAGCAAAAGGCTCAGTCTTTTCATTTTTTGTTTTAAAATACTAGCATCATTATATCATCATTTTGTAGAAAAAGGAAATAAAATGTAATTCGAATATTGAGTATTTCCGAATTTTCTCCTAATGACAGACGTGCTAATTTATGGAAAAATACCCGTCGATTCATTTGTAAGTATGTCGAAGAACACACCGATAATCGCTGCAGGAGAAAAACTCTTTCATCTCGGAACAGAAGCCGCCGAAGGAGATGTCATCAAACATATCGAAGAATTGCGCACAGTCGTCCTCTTTCATCAAGAGCAGTACTATTCTCTTGATCAGCCGATTATCACCGATGCCGAATTCGACCAATTATTTCAGCTACTCAAAATATGGGAAGAGCGTTTTCCCGAACTCATTACACTTGATTCGCCAACCCGTCGTGCTGGCGTCACTATTCAGTCAGCGCTGACCAAAATAACACATAGTATTCCGATGCTTTCGCTCGATAATGCTTTTGATACAAAAGATCTGGAAGAATTTGAAACGCGTTGCCAAAACATTTTAAAAAAAGAAGATGCAGCCGCTGCTTTGGAATATTTTGTAGAGTTAAAATTTGACGGTTTGGGCGTATCGCTCGTCTACGAAAACGATTATTTTGTGCAAGGCGCCACACGTGGCAATGGCGAAGTCGGCGAAAACATTACCGAAAATCTGAAGACGATGCCGAGCGTTCCGCTCAAAATTAATTTTGCCAAAGATGGTTACAAGCGCGTCGAAATCCGCGGCGAAGTACTGATGAATAAAACCGATTTTCAAAAACTTAACGAAACCCGCGCCGAAAATGGAGAAGCCGAATTTGCCAATCCACGCAACGCCGCCAGTGGTTCACTGCGGCAACTCGATCCACATATTACTGCGCGCCGCCGACTTACTTTTTATGCATTTGAGATTTTTGTCGATGGCAGCAAACTTGCCTTACAAACCCAAGCGCATGCCGAAAAAGTTTTGCAACAAAACGGTTTTATTACGTCTCCGTTCACCCATGTTTGTTCGAGTATCGAAAAAGTGAGTGAAGTGGTCAAAGGTGTAAAAAATAAACGCCATGATTTCGCTTTTGAAATGGATGGACTTGTGATCAAAGTACAAGATTTTGCCACACAAAATCTGCTCGGTTTTACCGGGCATCATCCGCGTTGGGCAATTGCATACAAGTTTCCGGCATTGCAAAAATATACCGTCATCAATGCAGTTTCGTTTCAGGTGGGGCGCACGGGCGTTGTCACTCCCGTGGCAGAACTCGAGCCGACAAAACTCGAAGGCGTTACCGTCGCACGCGCCACGCTGCATAATTTTGACGAAGTGATGAACAAAGATTTTCGCATCGGCGACACGGCGATTCTGGAGCGCGCGGGAGATGTGATTCCGCATCTCATCAGACCGTTACTCGAAAAAAGAACCGGCGATGAAAAACCGATACAAATTCCAACCAACTGTCCTGTCTGCAAAGCCGAACTTGTACGTAAAGAAGGTGAAGTTGCGATTCGCTGCATCAATCCCCTGTGCCCAGCGCAAATTGCTGGTCGCATCGCTTATTTTACGAGCAAAGCAGGACTCGATATCGCTCATCTGGGACCAGAAAGGATTCAACAATTTTTGGATGCTGGTCTTATTTCCGGAATCGCTGATCTCTATCAGATCAATAAAAGTAATCTCCTCGCTTTGCCACTGTTCAAAGAAAAAGCTGCCCAAAATGTGATTGATGCTCTCGAGCAATCAAAAAAGCAGCCACTGTGGCGCCTTATCACTGCACTGGGGATTTCGCTCGTCGGACCGCGCACTGCGAAGGTTTTGGCAAAAGAATTTGGTGATATGGAAAAAATTGCCAGCGCCACTCAAGAAGAGTTAGAAACAATCTATGATATCGGACCGCAAGTTGCGGAGTCGATTCGCGATTTTTTTGCGCGCGAAACCACCAAAAAACTATTAGCCGAACTCAAGAATGTCGGATTCACTTTTTCTGCCGAGAAAGAAGCAAAAATCACGTCCATTTTTACTGGAAAGAAAGTCGTGCTCACTGGTTCACTCCAAACTTTGACACGGGATGAAGCAAAGATACTCTTGGAAAAACTTGGCGCCGAAATTGTCGGTTCGGTCAGCAAGCATACCGATTTTGTGATTTGTGGCGAAAGCGCTGGCAGCAAACTCGAAAAAGCACAACAATTGGATATACATATTTTGGATGAAAACGCATTTCTCCAAAAAATCCCTCAGCAATTACTTCCCCAACAAGATTCACCAGAATCATCGGAAGCAAAGGAATATACTCTTTTTTAAATTTGAAATCATATATGGCAAAAAAGCTTTCTCAGTCAGTCGCAACAAACAAAATCATTCCGTGGTTTCAACGCGAAATCTTTTTGCTGATTATCGTCATTGTCTTATCTGCGGGGACGCATTTTGCGTTTTTTAATTATCCCAACCAGATTGTCTTTGACGAACTCCATTTCGCCAATTTTATCACCAATCACCTTGCCGGAACGTACTATTTTGATATTCATCCGCCGCTTGCCAAAATTATTCTTGCCGAATCGGCAAAATTGGTGGGACTGACGCCAGACTTTAATTTTGAATATGAGAAAATCGGCAAAGAATATTCGCATCCCGAATTTTACGAATTTACTCGATTTGTCGTCACATTTTTTGGTTTTTTGTTGCCGCTTTGTTTGTATTTTTTAGCACGCGAATTGTTTCGCGACAAGTGGATTTCGTTTCTTACCGCCTTTTTAGCGATTTTCGAAAATGCACTTCTTGTACATACACGTTATATTTTGACTGATGTCTTTCTGCTTGATTTTGGAATTTTGGGACTCGCATTTTTGCTGATGCATTTGCGGCGCCATTCGCAACAAAAGTTTCGCTTTCCGAGTTTGTTTTTAGCAGGCATTTTTTTGGGCGGAGCACTTTCGGTCAAATGGACAGGGCTCGTATTCCCTGGACTTGCGGGGCTGATTCTTTTGTATGTCTTGGCGCAAAGTAAAGATTTTCTCGTTTTTGTGACGCGCTCTGCAATCCTTGGAAGCATGATTTTTGTCGTGTATTTTGCTTCGTTCGCGTGGCATTTGCACAGTTTGGACAAATCTGGTCCCGGTGATGCCTTTATGAGTCAGGGCTTTCAAGCGACGCTGCAAGGCAACGCAAATGCAGATAATGCAGAACTGGTGCGACCGAATCTCTATCAAAAGTTTATTGAGCTTAACAAACAAATGTACAAGTCCAACAAAGGGATTACCTCCGAACACGCGTACGGCTCCAAATGGTACAGTTGGCCATTTATGCAGCGCACGGTGTACTATTGGAATCAAAAAGCAGATGATCAAGACGCTACCTCAAACAAAGAACACCGCATTTACCTGCTCGGAAATCCAGTCATCTGGTGGACTGGAGCGTTGATTATTTTCTTTTTTACTATTAGCTGGTTTGTGCATCCACTCTTGCCGAACAAAGAAAATCATGGTTTTGCGCTCGCTGTGATTTTGATTGGATTTTGGAGTAATTTGCTTCCGTATATCCCGATTTCGCGTGTCAGCTTTTTGTATCACTACTTCCCTTCTCTGCTTTTCTTGATGATTGGTATCGCGTATTTTTTCCGCAAGTACTTTAGCGAACAAAACAAAGTCTATGTGACGATTGGCTTTTTGGGACTTGTTGTCATCAGCTATCTCTATTTTAGTCCGCTCACGTATGGCATTGCGCTTTCGCCGGCACAGTTTGATGCCAGGATGTGGCTGGGGAGTTGGCGGTAAAATTATGGATAATGTTTGTCAGGGTCGTAATCGCTTGGATATGCGCCACCGTCGATCAATCTGCCATTACTAAAGACATAATATGTATTCAGGTGTTCCCCTTCAGAGAATCGATAGAGACCATCAATATCAGAAGTGGCGATATATCCGGCTTGGTCGAAAAGCCTCCCCTCACCGTCCTTTTCAAAATAAATTCCTGGGACTTCGGTCTTGGCAATGGGAATGATTTCCTTTGGACTGTTTCTTGGTGAAATAAATAAACCTTCGGCATCGCCAAGCTTACGCAATAAACAATTTGTAAAAAAACGTTCCTTCACATTGCGTGCAATTCCAAAAAAAATATCATTCCCATATCTTGTAAATACATGACCTTCTCCAGCCTGTGTAGCATGGGAAAAGAAATCCTTAAATTCGGGAACCCATCGTAAATCGTATCCATTATTCCAAACCTGTTTCACATCTTCTGCAAGTTTGTCCCCGTGGACTTGTTGAACATTATTCACAAATGCAAGAAAATCTTTAGTAGGTTGCCCTTCTTTTGTCATTATTTTTAGACGCAACTTGCGCTTCGCAGTCATTAATTCGTCTTCAAAATCGACAGGATTTTGAAGACGTTCAATCAATACTGCAGCTGTACCATCACCAAAAATCCCATCTGTACTTATTGATGCTGCATTTGACTGTCGAGAACTGTTTAGATCTCGCTGCAAATTGGAAACCGCATCTCTTGTATTATTCCCATAGAGCCCGTCAATCGCACGCATTCCATTTCTATTCCCGCCTTTGCTATCGACATAATCAAGATTGTGGCCAAGTACTACGAGTACTTCTTGGATGATGCGAGTATAAAAAGGTTTTTTGTAATTTCCGCGGTTAAAGGTGTCTCGTTCGGTAATAGATGTGAGTTTTTTAATCAATGATTCTTTCACCTCTGGACTTAAGTTTTGTAATGACTGCTCGAACGCACTTTCATTTTCTGACGCAGATTCGAGAGAAGGACGACTTTTTGGTGCATCAAAAAAAACCAACCACCTTTCGCATAAAGAAGATTTGTGACCCAAGTGCTGATGAAAGATTGTTTTTTGCACAATAAGTGAAATGCTTGTTTTGTTTATTTTACATTTTTTACTCGTGATTATCAACAAGCCTTAAAAAGGCAGAGTAAGCTCTGCCTTTTTAATCTAATGTTTCACTTATGATCTTTGTTGTATGGGTTTTTGAATTGATTATTCTTGTATGAGCCAACATCAATTCTGTTGCCATTATTGTTGGTAGTCTTTGGAGTATTAACGTTCTTTGCGTTGTTATTTATATCATTCCCATTGTAATTATTAGTGGTATCACCCTCTGCATTTTTCCAAGCATCTGCTAAATACAATCCTGGAATAATTGTAGCAGCAGCTGTTATGACACCTTTCCATACAATTGGAAATATGCCTTCCCCATGATTAATTTCTATAATCATTGATTCAGAGATTTTATCAGGTAGGCTCTTCAATCGAGCATCAACTACAGATTCTGCGACTTGCATAAGCGACAACAGGTCCTGGGGTCGTTCTGCTTTGTCGATAAAATCTCCCTGTAACTTAAGAAGAAGAGATGAACGAAGATTGGCTTTAGGGCATGTAATACCGACTTCAGAAGCATCTACATCCTTGGTAGGGGTAAGCGCGCCTGCTAATGATAAATCAACCGTGCAACCGTCGGGTCTTTTAACTGACGAAGCACCATTGTAGGGGACAGTACATCCAGAAAGAGTAGTCGCTCCAAGTGTGCCTGCTACGATAGCAGCAATTGTTCTATGACAACGTGTTTGCATTCGTTGATCCCCTTCTGGAACTCTATTTGAGTTTGGATTTGAAGTCTCGATGACAGTTTTCATAAATGATTGATAAAAAAATTACTTTTTAGAAGGGAATGAACAATCGGTAAAATTATTCGATGATGGTGAATCTAAAGCAATAATTGACCCTAATGTCGCACTATAACTTATTCTATAGTTTTGAGGATAGTTCTGAAGACTTGTCGCGCAGGTATGAGGCTTGGGAGATTTAGTTTGATGGGAGGTTGAATTTATTGGATTCAATTGAATAGCCATTTGTCCTTTGCCATTCACATTTGAGCATGATCCTGCCAAAACTGCGGCACGCGTATCATTTTTAACATAGACGATTTCATAGGGAAAGCACTTCCGATCAATCATGCCATTTTGTTGTGCCCTCGCGTCATATGTATGTACATCCTTTAGGAGACCGCCTTTGTCTCTCACATAATCTGCACACTGCATCGGTGTTACTTGGGCTTCTAGCTTTTCAATTACTTCATCTGCAGTTGGCGCTGCGATATAGACACCTTGATGAGCGAGCTCCAAAATAAGTTCTGCAAGCTTACCTTCTCTTTGCGCCAGATTCACAATTTCTGGAATGGTATAATTTTTGTAACCGGGTTTGTAATCCAAAAATGGCTTTCCATCCGCCGCTTGTCCTGCGGGTACAGATGAGATAATCGCAACCGATGCTGCCGTCAAAATTTCACCAAGTCTATTCATGGAAACAAAAGTAAATGCATTTTTATGGAATTGTTTTTATATGTCAACTGAGATTTATAAAATCCGCTAAAAGGTCATTTATTCGATATGAGAGCGTATCGAAAATAACGAAAAAGAAGTTGGTTTTCGAAAAAAAGAATTACAAATGAATTACTGTTTTTGGTTGCAAAGACCCGTCTTCGAAATCGCCAAAGCCGCACCACTTGCCTTCAAAAAAGACACTCATCTGTCCTGCGGCAGTATTTGGGAGGGTAATGCGTTTCCCTTGGCAAAAATCCGCATATTGCACGTGATCGAGGAGAACAGAAGCGAAAGGAAAATCTGCGGCACTGAGCGGGAAAATATGTTGCGGATTAATTTCGTCAGGAACAACCGCTTCATCGAGTGCAAAGCGTCCCACGGATTCGCGCCGAAGTGTTGTGCAAATTGCCTTTGTCCCAAGCTGCGCGCCGAGGTCACGCGCAAAACTGCGTACATAAAATCCCGAGCCGACGCCCAATCGAATCATGGCATATGGTTTGCCAGCAAAATCGCCATCTTCGTAGACGCCGCATTCGATTAATTCGATATCCTCAGTTGTCACCTGCTTCGACTGCAATTCGATCACTTCTCCGTTGCGTGCGTGTTTGTATGCTGGTTTTCCATTGATTTTAATAGCAGAATATTGTGGCGGAACTTGTGATATTTCGCCGGAAAAACTTTGCAAAACTTCAGTAATTTGCGTTTCAGTAAGAGTCGGAGTTTGCGCGCAAAATTCGAGCTTGCCGTCACAATCAAGCGTGTCCGAATCAACGCCAAAAACGATGGTCGTGAAATACGTCTTGTTCGCTTTTAAAAGTGAAGAGAGTGCCTTGGTGCCACTGCCGACAGCAAGAAGGAGGACTCCACTCGCAAACGGATCGAGTGTGCCAGCGTGTCCGATTTTTTTGGTCTGCAAGCGTTTGCGCGCAATGCGAATAACATCAAAACTGGTAATGCCGACGGGCTTGTCGATGACAAGGAGTCCGGAAAAAACTTCCTTATCAACCCCCCTCAATCCCCCCTTGTCAGGGGGGAAGGAGTCGCAATTCAGGTTTCCTTTTGCCGCTTGCTGATCATCTCTTGTCTCTTGCATCATCAATTCTTTTAGAGTTCTTAAATCTTGAATCCTGAATCATACATCTCTCTTTCCCGTATGCCTCCCGAACGATTCCGGACACTTGTCCGCCTCGGTGTAAGCCGGAATGACATCCTCCTATTCTGCAAATATCCTCAGAAGCGACTTGATTACCTCTTTGTCATTCCACTCGACCTCTTCGCCGCCGATATTACGTGTATTCAAATGTCCCATACCTGTAACCAAAATAATATCGCCACTCGCCGCCATTTGCAGCGCAGTTTCGATTGCGGTCTTGCGATCGGGAATTTCGCTGACCGTCTTATGAGAATCGGTCTCCGCTCCGAGTTCAAAATAGACACCGGAAAGGATTTGTTCGCGGATAGTCTCTGGGGCTTCATGGTACGGTTCGTCATCGGTGATAATGATGACATCGGCATGTTTGGCAGCGTTCTTTCCGAGTTGTTCGCGCGCCTGAACATCGGGATGATTCCCTGTCCCGCCGAATACCACAATCACACGCTTATCTTCTACCATCTCACGCGCAGAATGGAGTAACTTGGCGAGTGCCCCTGGTGTCACCGCAAAATCCACAAAAACGGAAAAATCTTGCCCAACACTGACTCGTTCCATGCGACCAGAAACTCCAGCAAAATGAGCCAAAGCTTGAGCGGCTGTAGCGAAATCAACACCGACTTGTTCGGCAGCGGTAATCGCCGCCAAGGCATTTTCGACATTAAAGTTTCCAAACATTGGCAAAAATACTTTCCCAACCGAATCGCCACTTGCGCTTTTGACAAAAAAGCCAATGCCACCTTCGCGCTGAGCGATTCCACTTCCGATGCGATCCGCACGACTTTCGGCATGAAGTGAAAACGTCACGACTTTGCGCTGGCAATCGGCACAATCTTTTTCCCACATTTTGCCATACTCGGAATCATGATTCAGTATCGCTGTTCCGGATTCTTTGAGAAGTCTGGTAAACAGGCGCTTCTTGGTATCAGCGTATTTTTCCATTGTCTTGTGGTAGTCGATATGCTCTGACGAAAGATTAGTGAATACCGCGACATCAAAACGAATACCAAAGATGCGGCGCTGCGCAATCGCGTGTGACGAGACTTCGAGCACGGCATATTCGAGCTTTTGTTTAACCGCTTGTCGCAACAATGACTGGAGCCGCCACGGATTGGGCGTCGTACGCTTGTCGCTTGCGATGACATTGTCACCAAGTTTGTGCTGCGCGGTAGAGAAAGAAACAACTGATTTGCCAGACGCTCGCAAAATATGTGCAATCATCTCGGTCGTGGTTGTCTTGCCATCGGTGCCGGTGACTCCGATTACTGTCAATTGTCGAGCCGGAAAGCGAAACCAGAGCGTCGCCAGCAGTGCATTCAGAGTCGAAAACCAACGGCGGACAAAGCTGTGCTGTGGAATGATGGAGCGAAGGAAGCCGAGCATAAGAAGAAAAAATCAACCGCGCAATGTATTGAGTCGAAGGAGAAAATCTGCCAAGCGGTCAGCATATCCCCATTCGTTGTCATACCATAGCATAAGTTGGACATATTTTCCTTGCAAGACTTTGGTGAGCGGCGCATCGATAATGCTGCTGCGGATATCGGTACGGAAGTCCATTGAGACGAGCTCTCCGTCCGAAACGCCGATGATTTTTTTAAATTGCGGTTTGGCTGCTTGATCACGAAAAAATTGATTCAAGTCTTCGGCAGTCGTGTCTTTTTGCAAGACAAGTCGCACATCACAAATCGAAACGGTGGGAGTCGGGACGCGGAATGCGAGTCCATCGATGCGTCCATCGAGTTCGGGGATAATCAGCGCAAGTGCTTTGATCGAACCAGTCGTGGTGGGAATAACATTTTCGACGGCACTGCGAGCACGTCTGAGATCGCGCCCAGAATTATCCAAAAGGTTTTGCGAATTGGTAAAGCTGTGAATCGAAGTAACAAATGCGTTTTCGACACCAAAGTGTTCAACAAGCAGCTTGAGCGGCGGCGCAACGCAGTTTGTCGTGCAGCTTGCATTACTCATTACCGGAATATCTGCGGAAATCCCCTCGTCATTCACCCCAAAAACAAAAGTCGGAGTCTTGTCTTTCATCGGCGCCGAGACGAGCACATTTTTGACGGTTCCGCCCAAATGCTTTGCCGCGATTGCCTCGGTCTTGGCATTGCCGGTCGACTCGAGTACGACATCGACGCCATAATCACTCCACGGAATTTCTTCGGCGTTTTTGACCGACAGACTCGCTACCTTCTTACCATCGACAAAAAATGCATCTTGTTCAGCATAAATTTCATTTGGAAGAGTGCCGTGTAAGGAATCGTATTTGAGCAAATGCGCGCGCATTTTGGCGTCAGCACGTGAGTTAACCGCAACAATCTCGATGGCGGGATTATCGAGCAAAATCCGATGAATATTGCGCCCAATCCGACCGTACCCATTGATGCCAAGACGAATCATAGATGAGAAAAAATGATGTTCAGATTGTTCCGAAAATAGCAGAGTTTGGCAATCCTTTTTCCTTTCTTTTTAAGGGAAACATTAAGCAACACTTTTTTAGTCTTTTTATCATTGACAATTCCATATTAGTTTGCAAATATTTGTAACCGAAATGATGCTTCGAATTGAATAGAACAAGATAGTGTCAATAATCTTCAATTTTAGAGTCATTCTTTACGGTTCCTTTTCCCCCAACTGATGACCACAGCGACTCAAAAATCCACTCTCAACCTTGAAGAAGTGGTATTAGAACTCCTCATGGTACTCTCTGAAAAGGAACGTGCGGTCATCGTAAAGCGATTTTCATTAGATAACAAACCACGACAGACATTAGAAAGTATTGGGCGCAGTTTTTCGGTCACACGCGAACGTATTCGCCAAATCGAAGCAACTGCTCTCAAAAAACTCCAACGTAACGCCGGTAATTCGCGCATTCGTAAGGTCAGCCAAGAGATTTCGGCGATTCTTGCCGAACACGGAGGAATTCGTCGCGAAAAGCAAATTATTACTGATATTCTTGCGCGTTTGCACGGACCAAGCTCGCCGATTAATGGGAATGTTGTTTTGCTCGCTCTTTCGATTACTTCTGGTGTGGTTCGTTCGGATTCACCAAAAGCGTTCCACCGTTTTTGGTATCAAAAAGAATTGACGAGCTCGGCGGAGATTAAGAAAATCGCCAAAACTGCTTACCAGATTATGAGTAAAAAATCGGAAGTTGTTAATGCACCTGAACTTATTGAAAAAACCGCTACTCAGCTCGGAATGGTCGCCAAAGATTACGAAAAAATTATGTCGGTAGTCGAAGCTGATATGCGCTTCCGCAAAGTAAACCAAAATCAATATGGTCTGCAAGAATGGCGTCATATCAATCCAAAGAGCATTCATGACAAAGCGCTCATCGTCATGCGCAAGGAGATGAAACCAATGCATTTTATTGAAATCGCAAATACCATTTCTGAATCTGGTTTTGACAATCGTCCGGTAACAATTCAGGCTGTCCACAATGATCTAATCCGTTATCCCGAGTTTGTACTCGTGGGGCGCGGCATGTACGCTTTGCACGAATGGGGGTACGATCCGGGCACTGTTGCTGATGTGATTGCATCAATTTTAAAAGAAGAAGGTCCGCTCTCTAAAAAGGAAATTATTAAAAAAGTACAAGAGCAACGTGATGTCAAAGTCGGAACCATTTCGCTTAACCTGCAAAAAGAAAAAGCTTTTGCTCGTGTTGGTCGTGCTGTTTATGGTTTTGAAGAGAACAATTGGAATCCAAAGCAAAGTGGCCGTGGTCGCAAAAAGAAAGCCATGCTTGATCAACAACAACGAGATAAGAACAATGCTTGATCAACATATTTTTCGCGCTTACGATATCCGCGGTATTGCCGGGAAAGATTTTGATGAAGCTGGTGCAAAGATTCTTGGTCAGGCATATGTAACATACTTGATTCGCCATGACAAAGTCGCTTCACCACGAATATGTGTTGGGCGCGATGGTCGAGTAACTGGCGAAGCGATGCAACACGCTTTTATTGAAGGTGCACTCCTTGCTGGTGCAGAAGTCACAGATATTGGCATGGCGACTTCGCCCCTGCTGTTTTTTTCGATCTGTCATGGCAAGTTTGATGGCGGTGTCAACATCACCGCGAGCCACAATCCCAAAGAGTATAACGGTTTCAAGCTCCAACGGCACGATGCTCATGCGATTTGCGGAGAAGAAATTCAAGCGATTTGGCACTTAACTACTACAGATAACCTCGAAACTGGTGACGGAAAACTAAAGCGTCAAGATTTTACCGAAGAATACTTTCGTAAAATCGAATCTTTGGTCACCATAACAGGCGCTCCGCACATAATTATTGATGCTGGTAACGGCATTCCGGGCAAATTTGCACCACTACTTTTTAAGCGTCTCGGCTGCCAGGTAGAATGTTTGTATTGTGATGTCGATGGAACTTTTCCTAATCATGATGCCGACCCAGAAGTTGAGGCAAATCTTGCTGATCTTAAAAAAGAAGTCATGGCAAAAGGTGCTGATCTTGGGGTAGCATTTGATGGCGACGGCGATCGCGTTGGTTTTGTCGACAAAGACGGCAATGCTTATTCGGCAGATTTGATTTTGTTGATTCTTGCGCGCGACCTACTTTCGCGTCACTCGGGCGCAAAAATCGTTATCGATCTCAAAGCGACACAGTTGGTTTTTGATGAAATCAAGCGTCTCGGCGGAGAAGGCATCATGGTGCAGACCGGACATTCGTTCGTCGAAGAAAAAATGCAGCAGATTGGCTCGCTACTAGGAGGAGAAGTTTCTGGACACTTGTTTTTTGGCGAAAATTATTACGGCTTTGATGATGCTTTTGTCGCTGCTGCAAAAATTATTGAAATCATTCAAAAAAGTGGCAAGCATCTTCCAGAGCATTTTGTAGGATTGCCAATTGTTTATAATACGCCCGAAATAAAAATTTCCTGTCCCGAAAACGTCAAGTTTGAGGTAGTAAAAAGACTCACGACATATTTTGTCGAAAAATATGGTGAAGAAAAAACGCTGACGATTGATGGCGTACGCATCGACTTTGGGGAGGGTGCTTGGGGAATCTTACGCGCCAGCAACACTTCACCAAAACTCACCTTACGTTTTGAGGCTCGCACAGAAGAAAAGTTGGCAGAGATTAAAAGTATCGTCATGGACAAACTCGCGGCGCAACCAGAAATCAAATTATAGGTTACAGAAAAACAGCGATTGCTCATTGTTTTTCGTCTCTTGTCTAGTGGATTTTGGTATACATACTGACTCAATGACTTGTATACTGAGGTCAATGAAAGAACTCGAAATCGCGAAACTGGCGGCTCGTGCTGCGGGAGACATCTTGCGCGGACATTTTGCGAGTGGAGTCGCAATCGAATCCAAAGGGCACAAGGATATTGTTACGGTTGCAGACAAAGAGGCACAAACAAAAATTATTGAGATTCTTACTGCCGAATTTCCGGATGATACTTTTTTTGCGGAAGAATCAGACAAAAATGCTTACTCTGAGGGAAGAATGTGGGTCATCGACCCGCTTGATGGTACAATAAATTTTGCACGTGGGATTCCCCTCTTTGGTGTTTCAATTGCTTTTGTGGAAGGCGGCGATCGCAAATGCGGTGTCATTTATCTTCCATATTTTGACGAACTGTATTATGCGCAAAAAGGCGGTGGATCTTTTTGCAACGATGCACCAATAACGGTGTCATCGACCAAAGAAGCAGCTGCAGCACTCATCTCGCTTGATAACTTCAATATTGGACCGCCAGCCATCATGGGCAATCTCAACCTGCTCAAGCGCGAACTGATACATCGTGTTGCAAGCGAAAGTCTGCGCATCAGAAATTTTGGTGCCTCTTCTGTTGAGTTAGCTTTTGTCGCATCAGGAAAACTTGATGCCTATATTGTGCTGTTCACTCATTTTTGGGATATTGCTGCGGGAAGCTTGATTGTCGAAGAAGCAGGCGGGATGGCAACCGATTATCACGGAAATCGCCTCACTTTTGATCCAAAGTGCGTCATTACTTCAAATCAAGCACTGCATGCGACATATTTGAAAATCCTAAACAAGGGAAATAACAGTCTGCAGGATCGTTATGAATTACTGAAAGAACTCTGATTCTAGCCAAGGTACGTTTGCGAACATCTCTGTAAAAAAGGGTATTTTGGTGTTCATACAGAATCAAATATGGCGGCCATTGCTCATTTTTGAGGCTCAAAGTCACGATGGTTGTCAAACACGAGGATATGCATTTTACAAAAAAAATGGCACGCACTCTTAGGTAAAAATTTCTACAATATTATGTATTGACAATAATACTATTTATAGTAGATAGTATTTTATTAAATACAGGGGAGATTTGCTGTTTTTTATCCCCACAAGACACCTACCGGCATTTGACGAAAGTCAGAAAATAAGTACAATCAATCGCCGATAGGCTTCAATACCTTCTCTCACCATCTCATTCATCTGCACACATGATCTTCTACGATAATTCTCAACGCAGAAAAATCTACTTTCGCCTTCTCGCTATCTGCGTTATCGTTAGCTTTTTGGGCGGAATCGCCTACATGACGTTCGCCATCTACAATTACAAAACCTCTCGTGATTATGTAGAAAAATCCAAAGTATACTACGAACAATACAATAATAATTCCAAAAACCACAAAAAACTAGTCATTAGCTTTGATGATGGACCCCATCCAATCTATACAAGG
Organism: Candidatus Altimarinota bacterium; assembly: GCA_041738935.1. Taxonomy (GTDB): domain Bacteria; phylum Patescibacteriota; class Gracilibacteria; order CAIRYL01; genus JBGSOV01. Next base: position 33,992 of record JBGSOV010000021.1, read on the forward strand.
CAAGTTATGGATATTTTGGAAAAGAACAATGTTCCAGCAATTTTCTTCCTCCTGGGAAAAAACGCTCTCGAATACTCAGACATCGTAAAAGAAATGAGTGACAGAGGTTTTAGTATCGGAAATCACACCTATAGTCATTCGTACAATGTACATGACTCCAAAAAAAGACTTCAACTAGAATTGGCTGCGACCGAACGCATCATTGAAGATATCACCGGTAAACCGACAATCTTTTATCGTCCACCGTTTTTACTTGGGATTGGTGGTGATGCGACTGTTAATCCAGATTTTGACAATACCGATGCCATGATATGGGCGATAGAAAGCGGATACATACCAGTTGGATCAGATGTTGACTCAAAAGATTACATGGTTGATTCGGTAGATAAGGTTATTGAAAACGTCAAGCAGGCAGCGCCAAAAGGACATTTTGTTCTGATGCACGATGGATATGGACAAGCCGCTCAGAACACTGTTGATTCGCTCGATCGAATGATTAAAGAGCTACGAGCAGATGGATACGAATTTGTCAGTATGGAAGATTTTTTTGGTGTTGATGCAGAATTGGCAATCAGTCACGATTTGCACCCCGCCAGCACCGATCAGTCAACGGCAGGAAGAGTTTCGGAATTGCAGCAACTTCTTCAGAACGAAATCGATCCTGATGTTCATATTACGGGCGAATTTGATACGCGAACAGTACAGGCAGTTGCCCGTTGGGAGAAAAAAAACGGTGTCAAATTGGAACATGGGTTTTCTTTAGGAAGCCGCGATACCATTACTGATGGTGAAGTAACAAAATTACAAACATTCTTGCGGAAGAATGGTGCGGAAAAACTAACCACTTCGGGTTATTTTGATCAAACCACCGAAAGAGCATTGCTAAAATGGCAAAAAGAAAATGATGTATCCAAATCGGAATTTGGTTTTGTGGGCGAAAATACGCGACAAAAGATTTCAAAAGTGAGTAAAGACGCGAGTTCTGTTTCGCATCAATTTGATGAGGCAGACTCTAGAACTGCTAATTTTTTCTCGTATATTCGCCAAAAAATTGAATTGTCATATATCAATTTGCTTGGAACATGGAGTCTCGCCCTGACTGCACTCATGCGCTATGTGATGATGATTGTTATTTTTCGCACGGTGTTCATGTTTGGTTTTTTCTTGCTTTCGCTCATTCCGAAAAAAAATGTAGATCAGTCATGGAACGGAAAAGTAACCGTCATTATCCCTGCTTACAACGAAGAAAAGAATATTGCCGCAACAGTGATGAGTGTTTTGCATAACAATTATAAAAACAAAGAAATCATCGTTATTGATGACGGATCGACCGATAAAACCGCGAGCGTTGTTGAAAAACTGACACAACGCTATCCAGAAATTATTCGACTGTATACTATTCCAAATGGTGGTAAAGCCAACGCCTTAAATGTCGGATTTCAGTATTCGACGTGCGAAGTGGTGATTACGATGGATGGAGACACCGTTTTTGCACAAGACACGATTGAGCACCTCGTCAAGCACTTTAGCGACAAGACGGTTGGTTCGGTTTCGGGAAAAGTTTGTGTAGTTGATAGCGATCGCTTACTTGGAGCCTTTCAAAGTACCGAATATATTGTTGGACAAAATATCGAAAAACGCGGACTGGCTCGTGTCAATGGTATTCATGTCGTTCCGGGACCAATTGGCGCTTGGCGTAGAGAAAGTGTGCTCGCCTGCGGCGGTTATAGTCATGACACACTCGTCGAAGATCAAGATTTGTCGGTCGCTGTTCAACAATTGGGGCTGAAAATTTTGTACGAACCGCGCGCGCGCGGCTTTACCGAAACACCTGCGACTGTTCGTGATTTTATTAAGCAGCGCTTCCGTTGGGTATTTGGAACATTGCAGTGTATCTGGAAGTACAAGAAATACACTTTCAATCTTCGCCGTCCATCACTTGGGTTTATTATTCTGCCCAATAATATCCTCTCGAATATTGTGATTCCGCTTAGTTCGCCCATTATTGATCTCTATGGCTTATATGCGATTATATTCGGGCATTCGGTACAAGTAATCCAAATGTATCTTTTCTTTGTGCTCTTTGACTTTTTGTATTGCTCGATTGCTTTCAAATTTGAAAAGGGAAACCGCAAGCTGTTACTCTACATTCCGCTGCAGCGGCTTTTTTACCGCTTCATTATGTACTACATTATTGTCAAAAGTGTTATCAAGGCTATTGAAGGAACAAGTGCATTGTGGAATAAGGTTAAGCGCACCGGACTAACACAACAGTATTACAGCGATTCACTTGGAGATAATCCTACCAATTGACGTTAGATGTCGTGACGATATCTTTCCATGGTCCTGTGGGGACTTCATTATCATCAACAAAACGCCAGCCGACAATCTCGTTATCGTTCATTGTGAGACAATCGCGCATCGCGGGAGACAAGTCGATTCCGGCTTGCAGTCCAAAAGTGTTACTGGGCTCAGCATTTCCAAAGACATACTCAAAATCGTCTTCCAAATATGGCCCGACATCTTGCCATTGCCCATAGCAGGTGTTGCCGCTATAGACGACTTCGATCCAGCGGTTTTTGATTATGGTCTGCAACTGTTTTGTTTCTTCAAACCACGGAACGAGTGCTGCATTTGATTTGCGTTCGCCATTGTCATCAAGATCATTATATGGCAAGGCAAAGTAGAACGGATTTTCTTTTGGGGTAAACTTGCACGGAAGCGATCCGCAACGATCATCGGGGTCATCATAGCCACCAAAACTATTCAGCCAATCGTCATCCCATGCGCTCATAACATTGGTAATGTACCCATTACTCGCATCAGAGCCTTCGCCCGCCCAAAAAATGGTCGCCAAAACAGATTTGTAAGTAGTACTCGTATTTGTTGGTGTTGAGCGTGGAGAAGATGAGGCGACTGGTGTTGGCATCGTAGTTGCGCTAGAAGTCGAATCAGTATCTCGTAAACGATACACGAGCAGCGCCATTTCACCCCGATTAATTTTGTAGAGCGGATCCTGAGAAATATCAGCAAGGAGTGAGAGAGAGTTTGCTGTTTGCAAATATGGCTGATACCATTCTGTAAAATTTCCGGTCGCAAGCGGTATTTCCAAACTTTCTAGAGTGATTTTAACTGCTTCGGACAAACGCACGAGATCATCACCACCAAACATACCATTCGCATAGCCATTAACCACTCCGTCGCGTTTTGCCACGCAAAGATATGGTTCGGACCAGTGCCCACGCGGCACGTCAGCAAATCGGTAGTCTTCGATCACACAATTATCAATCACTGATTTTGGATAGACATACGCAATAACAATCTTGAGAAAATCATAACGGTTAATGTGATCATTGGGTTTGAACGTTCCATCTGCATATCCTTTTACAATTTCTTTTTCTTGCAAGTATGTTATGGCATCGCTGTACAAAGAGTTGCGAGAAACATCCCAAAATGCGGCGCGCGCAATACTCGCAAAGATAAGGAGGATTAAGACAGTAAAAGCGGCGATAAACGCATGTTTCATAAGAGGGAAGGAAAAGAAAACTCCTTTGGCTAGTACGCATAAAGCGATGAATTTTATTCAGAAAAGCCGACACGGACTATACCCGCATCGGCTTAATTTTACAAAATTGAAATCAGTATTAATGTGCAAGTCCTTGCCCCATGGTGACGACATTGACTTTTGTAGAAGCGACGTAATCGACAACCTGTTGAAAGAGCTGTGGGGTATTGCCATACTGTGCGCCCGTATTATCGATCTGGTGAAAAGTAAGAACGAGCCACTTATCTTGGGCAATGGCAGTATCGACCCAGTTTTTTACTTGGGCGAGTGTCGTTGTGTTATTGATCTCTCGATGAAATAAAAGATATGGGTCAGTAGTGCTCGTGTTATATCCGCCATTAACGGTACGAGCGCCAATATATCCGGCGTTTTTTACGGCTTGCACCACAGCAGTATTGTATTCGCCGTATGGATAGACAAAAGTTTGAGCGTTGATGCCAATATTTGTGAGCGCTTGCTTCGAACCTACGATTTCATCGGTAAGCTTTGCAGATGTCAACTGAGTCAAGTGCGGATGTGTGCGTGAATGCGATCCGATTTCGTGTCCACCATTAGCGAGTGCTTTGATATAGGTTGCATTCATGTATTCGGTATCGTCGATTTGATTCGGTGATGAATATGTGGGCGCTTTGGCGATTTCGTCCGTTATGATATAAAACGAGCCTTTCATACCAGCTGCATTCAAGATTGGCATCACCTTAGTATAATGTGAGTTCCAACCATCATCAAAGGTAAAGGAAACAGAGGCTTTGCTTGTTCCCCCTCCAGACCCACCGCCGTTGTCACTGGCGGTCACGCTCACATCATCTAGTGTAAGCGATCCGGCGCTCACAAGCGCATGGAAGACCGTGAGTCCTACCGCACCAGCTGGTGGTGTAATTATGCCTGTCGCTGTTGTCCAGTTACTTGCAGCAGGTGCATCTGCAACGTAAGAGTAAGAATAACTTCCATCCGAGAGTCGAAATTGAGCGGAAAGATTGCTCGTAACATTCGATTTGTAATAATCCGAATAGGTGTAGGTTTTGCCCGCGACGACAGGAACTTCATCAAAATACCATTTCGCATCACCATCGGTGTATGCCGTAATCTCGACTTTCGCGCCTTTTGCACCACTACGTGCTTCGGCAGGATATGTAAACTTGGCAGTGTTGTTTCCATAGCCGCCTTGGTTCCAGTTTGATGGCGTAGTAGAACCAGTTTCAAAGGAAGGATTTTGTACGAGGTTATTACCGACTGGGGGTGGCGTGGTGGTTGGAGTGGGAGTTGGCGTAACCGAACTTGTCGGAGTGGGTGTAGCCGTAGGAGTCGTGCTTGGCGAAGGAGAAGTAGTTGGCAAAGGAGTAGCCGATGCTGTAGGAGTTGGCGTTGGAGAAACCGTTCCGTCATCAGTCAAAGCGACATCATCGATTGAAAGTGCTCCGACACTCTGAATATAATGAAAGACAGTCAAAGTAACCGTACCACTTGGCGGCGTTATCTCTGCAGACGCAAGTGACCAAGTAGTAGAAGCAGGAACTGCCGCCAAATATTGGTACTGAAGGGTTTTATTACTCATCGTGTATTGAACAGTCAGGTGCGAGATGACATTTGATTTGTAATAATCCGAATAGGTATACGTTTTGCCCGCGACTACTGGAACTTCATCAAAATACCACTTAGCATCACCATCAGTGTATGCAGTGATCTCGACTTTCGCGCCCTTGGCACCACTATGTGCTTCGGCAGGATACGTAAATTTGGCAGTGTTGTTACCATAGCCGCCTTGTCCCCAGTTTGATGGCGTAGTGGAACCAGTTTCAAAGGAAGGATTTTTTACGAGGTTTCCGCTTACTGAAGGTGGCGTTGTAGGAGTTGCGGTTGGCGACGGCGTACCAGTTGGAATTGGAGTAGCAGTAGGAGTTGCGGTTGGCGTCGGAGTACCAGTTGGAATTGGAGTAGGAGTTGCGGTTGGCGACGGCGTACCAGTTGGAATTGGAGTAGCAGTTGCGGTTGGCGTCGGAGTAGTGTTATTGATTGTAATCGCTCGCAAGCTCGAATCGCTGCTGTTGCCAGCGGTATCTATTGCGCGTGCATACACCACATGCGAACCATCACTAATCGTCTTAGTGTTGATACTAAATGAATACGGTGAAGAAATATCAATACTATACGGGACACCGTCGAGATAAAGAATTACGCTTGCTACTCCGACATTGTCAGTCGCGGTAGCAGTAAAGGTAGCCGTGCCGGACAACTGACCGCTGGGTACACTCAGACTAACCTGCGGCGCAGTAGTATCGCTGCCGCCACTTCCACCACTAGACATAGTAAGAGACGAAGACGCAATATTAAGATTGCACTTGGCTACGCCGTCGTGATAGATAAAGAACGCCTTCACTCCCGTGGGCATGGTCAAATCAACTTGATAATTGGTCAAAGGATTAGTGCGGGCGAAATTACTAATTGTCTTATTGACTTTCGAACCATTGGTATATTGATACTGAATCCAAATACGGCTAGTGGCTGCGCAGCTAAAATTTTCAGCAAAAGTAAGCTTTGCACCACTTTCGGTAGCAATTTTGGAAGAACGCCAACGGTTGGAGTTTACAGGCGACATGACATTCGTCAATGAAGTCGAACTTGAGGACGAACTCTCTGCAGCATGTGCAAAAGAGCCAGGAACGATAAAAGTGGTAACGATAAAAGCAAAAGTAGTAACAAGTGTGCCAATCTTGGTGAGCGCGCGAGCAAAAAATAGCTGAGACATGATGAGATATAAAGATGAAAGTCGAGAGAGTACTTTAATTGTTTAATTTATAATGTCAAGATTATTCTTAGAAAATGAGGGTAAAATTTAGGTTTGCAGCAGTTTACAAATTGCCAGAGTACCTTTCGGATTGTCAAGACTCTGGATTTCTTTTGGTTTTCCATTCTGCATCACGACGACAAAGCCGGCTTTCGTCGTGACTATCAGCCAAAAGCATTGTCAGCGCTGTTTCAAGGAACACGCCATCCTGCGAGCCTTTTACCAAAACAAAATCGCCGCTTTGCAAAATTTTCTGCAAGTACTCCCCTGCCTCAGCTGCTTTTTTGAAGAGTTGCAAAGGCTTTTTACCAGCGACTCCACGAGCAAAATCTTCGCCATATTGACCGACAAAAATAATCCGATCAGCAAAATGCGCCGCGTATTCTCCCAAATGTTCGTGTTCTTGCAGTGTCAAATCGCCTAGCTCGTTCATGGTGCCGAGTACAGCAATGCGCCTCTTCGCCCACGTAATATCTTGTAATGTGCGAAGTGTTTCTCGAGCTGCAAGTGGCGACGAATTGTACGAAAAATCCCACAGCAAAGAATCATTTTTCCCTTCAAAAATCCTCCCTCTACCGGCTGGCGGCTCAAAATCAGCAAGCTGTTCGCGAATACGCTCGATTGATATACCAAGTTGTTTTGCCAAAATAATGGCAGGAGTAAACACTTGAACTTGAAATGCGCCAAAAACTGGCACACAAAAGCTGTCGCCATTGACCAAAAAAGTGACTCCTTTTTCACCTGTTCCTGTGTACACTACTGTCACATCGCCGCTTGCCCTGGTGCCAAAAATTTGCAATTGCTGCATTGGCGATTTTTGCGTGATAAAGATGGGTAGTGTCTCGCTATCAAAACCATTCAGCAAAACCTGCGGCACTCGTTTGACGAGCTTCCATTCTTCCGCTCGGTTTTCTTCCAGTGTTGCAAATTGACCTTTTGCCATATGCACCAACGAAATCGGCGTTACTACAAGAATATCAGGAACAGCAATCTTCAGGAGTTCGTCCATATCACCAGGCGCATCGATGCCGTATTCGAGAATCAAAATTTGCGGAGAAGGCAATTTGGTAAAATATGCGCGTAATACGACAGCAAACCACGTCAGTGGTGATGAGCCAGTGTGGTCGATATTAAGAATCGAAAGCATCAATCCCATCGGCGTGTTAAAGTTTTTGCTACTCGTCTGGACAGCAAAATCTTTTGCAAGAATGTGAGTAATCGCCATGCGAGTCGTCGTTTTTCCAACAGAACCCGTGACTCCAATCACAGTATCAACACGTCTCAGCACTGCGCGTGCGCGAAACAAGAGAAGTTTTTCGGCAACTGAGCGTAAAAAATGTTTCATTCGCAACGCAAAAAAAGTGGAAGTGATTCGCGAAATCCCGGTAGCAAAGGCAGTTTGGTACTTTGCAGTGAAGTATCTTTTGGTCTCACTGCGCGCCGCTCGAGCTCTGTCCCAATTGTTGCTGTCAGGTGCGAACGCGATTTGAGCAAGCGCACAATTTCGGTGGCGACTTCAAAAGGCGATGCTGCTTCTGCACCAATCAGATGATAGATTCCGCCGCTCATTGATTCGGTAACCATTTCTGTCATTGCCACAGCAATGTCGCGAGTATATGTAAAATTGCCACGTTCGTCCGTAATCGCTTCGAGAGGGCGATTTTTTCTGGCATCCAAACGAATGTGTGTCACAAAATTTCCGCCGCCTTGCCCAAATAATCGCGCTGTCCGCAAAATAATTGCGGCTGGGTTTGCTGCCAAAATTTCGACTTCTGCTTCGAGTTTTGATTTGCCGTAAGCATTTACTGGCTGCGCTTTGTCGGATTCGAGATAATTGCCACGCGTGCCATCAAAAACATAATCCGTCGAAAATTGAAAAAATTTGGCACCACATTTTTGGGCTTCTGTCGCCATTACTGTCGGTGCAAGCGTGTTTACTGCATAGAGCAAATCATGCATTCGCGGATTTTCTACAACGTCAACATTGGTGAGCGCCGCCGAGTTGATGACGATATCCGGCTGCAATTCGGCAAAAGCACGCTCGACTTCGGATGCTCGCGCAAGATCATAATTAAACGAACCAAGAGGAATGATTGTAAACTTTTCTTGCTCGGCGAAGGCGCTAAAAATCTCTGTTCCGAGCAGTCCTTGTGCACCAAAGAGGATAATTTTTTTCATAGAAAACGAATACGAAGAGAAGAAAAAATCAGCATCATTTTTGCCTTTTTTGCCATTTTATGCGAGTATTTTAGGCGAATCATCTTTTAGCAATCCCATGGGGAAAGTGCCGTTTCATATGCGCCCGATTGAGTTTGAGGGTCTGAGGACACCCCAAACCGAACCGATTTCGATTACGCGTGACCTGGCAGGAAAAGTTACGCTCAGCAGCAAACATGTGGCAGTAAGCCTAAAGGAACTTTTTGAATATATCAAAAAAAAGAATTCGACTGAGATTGTCAAAAACCATTCGCACGAAGAAATCATTGTGCAAACCGACACCATTTTAGAGCTTTTACGAGCTGCGGACGCAACCGACGCCAACGAGCAGACGTGGGTAATCCCGATGCTTGCCGGCTTTGCGATTGGCACTTTGGCAATTATCATTGCTGACAGCACCGTTCCTTGGCTTTTGTATGTGCCAATTTTAATCGCCGCTGCACTGGGGATTGGTGCCGGATTTTATATGCGACAATTTTATCAAAAGAACAAAAAGAAGATTCGCGAATTTTTGAAAGATTTGATAGATCTCGAAGAAGAAGAAAAATAATATTTTGACTTTTGCATGCTGCGTCATTTGTCCCTCAAAAACTTTCGCAATCATGCAAATTTTGAAGCTGATTTTGGCGCAACAGGCGCGATTATTACGGGCGCAAATGGCTCGGGAAAAACCAGTATTTTAGAAGCGATTTTTTTATTATCGGCGCTCCGTTCATTTCGGCATCGCTCGATGGAAGAAGTCGTCAAAACTGGGGAAACCTTTTGTGAAATATCCGCAACAACCGATATCGAAACGCTGCTTTTGCGTTGGCAATTTGAGCCAAGCAAAAAAACCGCTTTGCGCCGGAATAATGTGCTCATGAGCACCACAGAAATACTCAAAAAGAAAAAATTTTTTGCGGTGCTTTTTTCGCCAGAAGAATTGCAACTTCCTTTTGTGTCTCCGCGCGAACGCCGCAAGTTTTTGAATCGCCTCTTAACGCCGCTCTTCCCCGCGCACTTAAACGATTTGCGTCAGTTGGAAAAAATTTTAGCTTCGCGCAATGCTCTGCTTAAAAGAATAGTCGAGAATATGGCAAAGCGCGACGAAATCGATTTTTATGATCAGGCATTTGCGCAGGTTTCGGAGGGAGTCACAGCACTCAGAAAACAATTTTTTGTAGAATCTGAATCCGCTTTTGCAACTTTTTATCAAAAAATTGCAAGAACCTCAGCACAGCTGCAGATCAGTTTTGCACCGAACACCGAAACAAATTTATTCTCGCTTTTGCAGCAAACATACACACGCGATCTCGCTCGTGGCGCCACAACACATGGAGCGCATCATGACGATTTTTGTTTCTTGCTCGATGGCAAACCGCTCGAAAATTGCGGCTCGCGTGGCGAAGTCCGCAGCGCGATTTTGGCGCTCAAAATGGCGGAACGAGATTTTGTGCAGAGGATTACAGAATGCGAACCGGTGCTACTCCTCGATGATGTTTTTAGCGAACTCGACGCCGACCGAAGGCGCCATTTGATGGAATTTATCTCGGGCAAACAAAGTTTTGTCACAACCACCGACACTCCCGCGCGCGCTATCAAAAGTCTTGATTTACCGATTTTGGCGCTGCCGCTTGGGTAGAATGTGTAGAAAAAGGTTCAGGTGCCCTCGAGGCTCGAGCAGTCTTGCAGACTGCTTATACAAGTCCCTACTGTGGCAACATACAGCGGAGATACAATTGCTCACAAAGCAATATTTTTCTCTCTTTGTCTTTTTGTGTGCCACCCAATTATTCTCTGATCCGGGACTTTATTTGGAGCAATCTACAAGATTGCTCCAGCGAAAGAGGATTTTCGAGGCTCGAGCAGTCTTGCAGACTGCTTGTAAAAGTCCCTGCTTTGGTTCCTTCGATCTTTCAAACTTGCAGCTTGAAAGGGATTTTTTCTGGAAATGCCAAAATGACTGCATTTGCAATGATTAAAAACGATTCCGGAAATCAATGTGCTTCCGGCTGAAATTCTGAAACATCAAATGTGAAATTTTTCATTTTTAATTATCGCTGTCTCTTCATTTCACAAAAACCAAAACCTGCAAAACGGAATCGCCAAGCAGCATGTGTTTGACTTTTACTAATTATATGCTGTATAATTTATGAAAAGAATATAAACAACAATCATAAAACGCTCGCTCTTGACTTCGATGGCAATCTGCTTAGTGTTCTTATCCGGATGTATCGGATCAAGTGACCAAAGCGTGAGCATGGATACCGGAAAAAAGAAATTTTTTATCGGACAAGCAATCGAGGTAGAAGAAGCCGCCAAACCTGTCACCGACGCCGAACAAGAAAAGATTGACGAAGCGGTCGACAGTACCAAAAAAGTCTTGGATCCCGAATACTCAGATGTGCTGAGCAGTCAGGCATTTAATTTGATTCGCAGTAAGCGTTACGATGAAGCACTGATTATTTTTGATCGTGCTATCGCGCTTAATCCCAGTAACACGATTGCCAAAAAAGGTCGCCAAAAAGTAGAAGAGTTGTTGGGTGGCAAAGCGAGTAATCGTGAAGTGGCCAATCGCGCGGATGCTCAACGACTTGTAAATATGGACACCAAATCCAAAGCGGACGAAGGGACTTACTTTTTGGATACAGATTTGGAATTTGGTGATATCAAAATGAGTGAAGATTGTGATTTGGGACTCACAAATGCGATAGTCGACAAAGCATTCTTTCCAAATATCGAGCTCTTTTGGAATATTCCGCAAGAATATCGTCTGGGCGAAGTGGTAAATATTTCTGGCAAGATTACGGGGAATATGAATCCGAAAACCGTTTCCGTCTATTTGGGTCCACCCGAAAAGCAAATGGTATATTTTGCCAGCGTGCAAGAAGGCATTTTTACGATTCCGGTGTATTTTGACGAAGCGGGTGAATTTTTATTTACCATCGTTCCAGATGAAGATAAAGCGAGTGCCAAAGCCACAAAAATTCGCGTCCGTGACCCGGATTGCGAAAAAATCGTCGACAAAAAAACTGATATTCCTTCCAATTTGACCTATAAAGTCAGCAATGGCGAGCCAGTTTTTTATTGGAACGACGAAATCAATAATCTTTTTCGCATTGAGTTTTCGCAAAAAGCCCAAAAAGTAGTGTTTTATGTACGCGACGAACTCCGCTTGGCACCTCCACTGAAGGCGTTTAAAAACTTTTCAGAAGGAACCGCCAAAGTGAAAATCTGGGCAGCAAAAACAGAAAATAATGCACTCAATCGCCAAACAACGTGGATGAGTGGCGAAGTTCGCGATATTTTTGTCACGAATCATGTTTCGCGCAAAGGCAATACACTTGCCAAGATTAAGATTACCGAAGATTTTGTTATCGGTGACACGATTGAGATTCGCGGCGAAAGCGACGAAGAACTTGCTCCTGAGTTTTTGGTAATTGACCGCAATGGCAATTTGCAACAATCAAAACTGTCGCTCTCACGCAATAAGTTTTCGGGTAGTTTTAAACCAAACAAACTCGGAACCCATATCGTGGGAATTTATAATACAAATGGCAACGAACTCTTTGTCAGTGGCGTGGTTCCGCAGGGCTCATTACCGCTGATTCCAGATTATTTGGATCTCGATAATCCCAAGCAACCAATCAAACAGCAAAAAGTGGCAGAAGATATGATTCGTTATGTCAACCACGAGCGAAATACTCGTAAAGTGCCGATTTTGAAAGAAAGCAAAGAACTCAATAAACTTGCACAATTTCGCGCAGAAGATATGTGCTCGCGCAGATATTTTGACAACAAAAATCCAGATGGAAGTACTGCCGACAGCTACAAGCTGACCTACGATATTTTTGGTGACGTGGTCGAGCATATTGTCGAAGAATCAGATTTGCGTACTGCTCACGAAAAAATCATGCGTTCGCCCAAATACTTCGCCAATATTGTCGCACAAGATTTTACTCATATTGGCTTTGGATCTTGCCAAAAGGGCGATGGTTCGATCAATTCGATCATCGTACAGATTCTTGAAAAACCACAAATCGATTTTGTAGAAGAATAAAATAGTAAAAACCTAGCAATTTTGTTTGTCTTTCTCTTCCCCTTTTTCATGCCCAAAATCTTGATTATCTACGGTTCGACGAGCGGAAATACCGAGCTTGTTTGTGAAACGATTAGCAAGACGCTCAAAGAACAAGGACATGACATCACATTGCAAAGAGTCGAACAGACAAAGGTTGAAGAACTTTTGAATGATGAATATGCACTCATAATTTTGGGCGCTTCGACGTATGGACACGGTATTTTGCAGGATTATTTTGTTCCCTTCGCCGAGCAGATGAAAACTGTTGATTTGAGTGGCAGAGCGTATGCAGTCGTGGGCTTGGGCGACTCAAAATATGATGCCGAATACAATATCGAATCCGCCGTTATTTTGGAAAATATCGTTTCGCAGCAAGGTGGAAAACTGGTTGTGCCAGCGCTAATGATCAACAAATCCCCTGTTCCAAAACTAGCGAAAATCGTGCCAGATTGGGCGGAAGGCGTGCACAAAGTACTTTCGCAAACAGAAGAACAATGAATCGCACCTCGATCAAAATCGCCGGCTCGAGCGGATCAGGACTTGTGATTACCGGACAGATGATGATGCACGCGCTCAAGCAAAAGGGCTATTACATGAACTCAGATCGCGAATATCCTTCACTCATCAAGGGCGGCTATGCCAATTATCAAGTCGATTTTAGTGTTGTTCCAATTCATTCGCTCAGTGAAAAGGTTGATCTCGTGCTTGCCGTCGATCGCATTGGACTGATGAATTCGCTCGATGCGCTCAAATCAGGAGGAATCATAGTACATGATGATGATCGGCACGACCGGATTCCGGGACTCGATGCCAAGGCAAAAGCGAAAAATATCACCATGATTCATATTCCCGCGCGAAAAATCGCCCACGACAACGGTGGAAATGAACTGATGACAAACATGGTTACTTTGGGTCTTACATGGCGAATCTTGGGTTTGCCGTACGAAGTGATCGCCGCCGAGATTGAGAAGAAATTTAAGAACAAACCAAAGTTATTAGAAATTGATTTAAAATGTCTCGCCGCTGGTTACGCTGCAGAAGAGATTGAACACCTTCCGGAAATCAAATTGGAGCATCCACAGAGTGTGCCGGAAACGATTCTTGTTGAGGGAAATACCGCCGTCTGTCTTGGCGCGATCCACGGCGGCGCACGCGCCTATTTCGCCTATCCGATGAGTCCGTCCAGCTCGATTTTGAGCTATATGGCGGCAACAGCGCACCAAACCGGCATCACCGTCAAACAGGCCGAAGACGAAATCACCGTCGCGCAAATGACGCTTGGTGCGATGCACATGGGCACGCGCGCTTTTTGCGCGACCTCCGGCGGTGGCTACGACTTGATGACCGAAACCGTCTCACTCGCCGCCATGATCGAAACCCCGTTTGTGGTGGTCAATTGCCAGCGCCCGGGACCGGCGACGGGACTTCCGACTTGGACATGTCAGGGCGACCTCGACATGGTGATCGGCAGCGCGCATGGCGAATTTCCACGGATTGTGATTGGACTTTCCGATCCGACTTCGTGTTTCGAACTGATGCAACACGCCTTCAATCTTGCAGAGACGCTGCAAACAGTCGTGATCGTCCTCACCGAAAAAGTCGTCTGCGAGACCAAACGCACCGTACCGATTTTTGAGCAAAATACGATTCCAATCAAACGCGGACTCGTTACGGATAAGGACGAACTGGAAAATCTGGAGCCCAAGGATCGTTTTCGTATCAACGAATCAGGCGTGTCAAAGCGTTGGCTGCCGGGAACGAGTCCGGCGTATTATTTTGCCAATAGTGACGAACATCGCGAAGACGGGACACTGACCGAAGCAGCGGAAGAAGTCGTGCCAATCTACGATAAGCGCATGCGCAAAGCACAAACCATTTTGCAAGCCTTGCCCGAACCGCAGATCTTCGGCACGGAAAAAGATGCTGATATTTCGTTTGTCGGTTGGGGCAGTACAAAAAATGTGATGCTCGATGTGATCGCCGCTGCCAAAGAAAAAGGAATTTCGGTCAATTATCTCCACTACGATTTTGTCTGGCCGCTCAAAGTGGAAGCCGCAAAACAGTTTTTTGCGGAGAATGAGAAAGTCTGCCTGCTCGAAGGAAATTATCTTGGACAATTCGGTACGATCGTGGAAAACGGCACGGGGGAAAAGTTTTTGAAAAAGTTTTTGAAATACGACGGACGACAGTTCTTTTTTGAAGAAGTGCTGCGTTTTGTGGATGCGATTAATTCCCCCTGACAAGGGGGACTCAAGGGGGTTTGCGATTACTCTCCCCCTGACAAGTGAGACTGAGGGGGTTTGCGACATTTATAACGAAAATATTTCAAAGAACTAAAATGACGAATGACCAAAAATCATAATTCTTTCCCAACCCCCTTCCATTCCCCCTTATCAGGGGGAGGAAAAGGAATGATTTTTTTTCGCTCTCACAGAACTCCATATTTACCAGATCATGAACTGCAACTGCCATTCACTCGACCACATCAACGGCATTCTCGATCATCAAGATGTCTATCTCGACTTCGAAGAAAGTGACGAAAAGCTCACTTGGTGCAGCGGCTGCGGCAATTATGGCATCCAAAAAGCCGTCTTTCGTGCGCTCACGCTCGAGAATATTCCAGTGAAAGATGCCTTTTTTTGCTACGATATCGGCTGCTCCGGCAACGAATCGGACAAGCACGGCGGCAACACCATTCACGGTCTGCACGGCAGAGTTTTGCCGCTCGCTGCAGGCGCAGTGCTCGCCGATCACCGGAAAAAAGTCATCGCTACCGCCGGCGATGGCGCGACCTTTAGTGAAGGCATCAATCACCTCGTGCATACGATTCGCAATGATTATCCGGTCGTCTTTGTCCTGCACAATAACGAAAACTATGCGCTCACGACCGGTCAAGCCTCTTCGCTGACGCGCGAAGGACAAAAGATGAATGCCTCACCCGATGGTGTCTTTGCAGCACCGATGAATGCTTGCCATTTTGCGCTTTCGCTAAACGCGACTTTTGTTGCGCGCAGCTTTAGCGGCGATGTCAAACATATGACCGCGATCTTGCAACAAGCACTCCGTCACAACGGTTTTGCTTTTGTGGAAATCATGCAAGTTTGCCCGACCTACAACAAAACGACTTCGCAAGAATGGTTTTTGGAGCGGATCAAATATCTGGAAGAGCAAACCGAATACGACAAAATGAATATTGATGAGGCACGCAAAGTCTCGCAAGATTTGGAAGAGAATATTACGATGGGCGTCCTCTACGACAACCCTGTCGGGAATTTTATCGAGCGCTTGCCGCAACGGCGAGACAAACAAACGACACTCGTGGAAGAAGTCGCGCCGCATGATGTGACGAAACTTCTAGCGACTTTTCGGTGAGTTTCTGCCGCCTCCGGAAGAAACACAGAGAGCAACTCAGGAGAATTGCTCCTTTAGAATCTTGTGTCGACTGAAACAGCATTTAGCCATGTTCCAGCAGAATTTTTTATGCCCTATCAGTATTTACGGCAACAAAATATTTTCCGTCTTCCTCGGTAAGAGCAGCAACATTGGTACAAACTGCTTCTCGCGTATCACCAATAACTTCTGCAAATTGTGTATCTGGTGATATTTCTCCGATCTCCCCATATCTCTGTTCTCCAGTTTTATCACCAGCGTACAAAGGTAGAGCTAACAAACCGCCCACCATTAATGCGTTAAGTGTTCCACTTGCTCGATCCACAAGTTTTCTACGATCCATAAAATCCAAAAAAGTACCTATCTTTTAAATGTATTTATCATTTTTGTCAACCATCATTCATCTCTGAAACAATAACCGGAAATAACCATGCCGAAAAAACCCGATTTGTCACGCTCCCAAAATTGCTTTTTCTGCAGTTTTTGTGCTACAATAATGGCAGTCTAACAACACAAACATGACAACCACTCCTCGCAAAAAAGTCGCGTACTTCAGTATGGAGTTTGCAGTCGATGCTCGCTTTCCCAATTTTGCTGGCGGATTGGGTGTGCTCGCCTCAGACATCATGCATTCTGCCTCGGATATGAAAGCGCCGCTCGTGGGCGTATCGCTCATCTATCATCAACACGATAATCCCGAAGAAGCGTTTCCGATCGAGAAGTATATGAAACTCCGCAGCGAGACAATCATAGTCAAAATCCAAGAGCGTGATGTACATGTTCGCGCGTACGAATACGCGATTAAAAGCCATACTGGCAACAGCATTCCGATTTTTTTCCTCTCGACTCATCATCCCGAAAACAGCGAATGGGATCGTGATATCACCAAATGGCTGTATGCTTCGGGTCAATACACGCGGATTTGTCAGGAAGTAATTTTGGGAATCGGCGGCGTTCGTATGCTGCGCGCGCTCGGCTACAACGATATCGATGTTTTTCATATGAACGAAGGACATGCGGCATTTTTGACGCTCGAGCTTTTGAAAGAAAATAATTACAAAGATGAAGAAGTACGCAAACTGTGTACCTTCACGACGCATACGCCGATTCCAGCAGGACACGATGCTTTTGAATATGCCGCAGCAAATGATATTTTGCGCGAAATGATGCCCTGGCACATTACGCAACTTGCGACTCAAGATCGCCTCAGCATGACGCACTTGGCGATGAATTTGAGCAAAGCCTCAAATTCGGTTTCCGAAAAACACCGCGAAGTCTGCGAAGAAATGTTTCCGGATCATGACTTTTTGAATGTTACCAATGGCATTCATCATGTCACCTGGGCTTCGAAACCGATCGAGAAAGTTCTCGACAAGCACCTTAAAGGCTGGCAAGACGATCCTGCGCTACTGGCGCGTGCCGAAAAGGCTTTGCCGGATAAAGATGTGATCGATGCACACACAGCAAATAAAAAAGAATTTGTGAGCTGGATCAATGAAAATCGCGATTTTTTCCCCATCAAGACGAATTTGATCGACGACGACTATTTTGAAGAAGATGTTCTCACTATCACTTTTGCGCGTCGTTTTGTGCAGTACAAGCGTCCGTGGCTGATTTTTCAAGATATGGAACGGCTACGCAAAATCGGTCACCGCAAGATTCAGCTGATTTTTGCTGGTCGTTGCCATCCCGAAAACACCTCTTGCCTTGATCTCAAAAAAGCTCTGCGTGAATATGGTCGCCAATTGCGCGGTCAAATCCGCGTTGCGGTTGTGCGCGATTACGAAATGGATATTGCACAAAGACTTGTCTCTGGCAGCGATATTTGGCTCAATAATCCGATCAAACCGCGTGAAGCAAGTGGAACGAGCGGCATGAAGGCGGCACTCAATGGACTGCCGAATCTATCGATTTTGGACGGTTGGTGGAATGAAGGCTTTGCCATGAACAAACAAGCCGGTTGGGGTTTTGGCGAGCGCAGTAATTTTGCCAGAGAAGACAGCGCACGCGACCGCATCGATAGTGACGAACTCTACGAGACACTCGAAAACGTGATTGCAGAATATGAAAAAGGCTCAAAAAACTGGGTCAAACGCATGAAAGCATCAATCGCGCTCGTCGGACATTTTAATACCAATCGCGTCGTCGATGAGTATTATGAGAAATTGTGGAGTTGAGGAAGTCACAAGTTTTGAGGAAAAAAACTATAAATTGAAGCAGAATACAAATCTGCTCCAGCAAAGATGAATAGCGTTCGTTTTTTAGTCCAATATTAAAACGCAATTACAAAACCTGCACTGATTACGGTGTTTGCCTTGTCGCCGTCTTTCCATAATTGCTCACCTGCATATGTATCAGCAGAAACTTTGAAAGATGCTGAAGTTTTGGGTATCGGACAAGTTACGTCACCACCAACTCGCCCTGCGAAACCAGTATTATCAAGACCCTTTAGATACGCCATATCAATAGAAAGTGCTGGTTGGCAATCAAGTGAAAGAGAATTTGGAAAGTCCTTTCTACCGCCTAATTGGGCAATCGCCTGATTTCCTAATGCTGTAGCGTCATAATATGCTCGATTAAATTTAATGGTGCCGAAAACACTAGAAGTAGAGTTTTCAAATTCATGACGAAGAGTCGCTTCTACATGACCGACATCGATGGCACCACTTTTGGCGTGCGGCAACACATGAAACAATGCTGCCGTAATATCTGCACTTGTTTTATATGTTATAGGAAAAGTCCAGCCTGCGAAAAAATCATTCTCATCAGCTTCGCCGGGATTTTTATCTAGTGCGCGTGTCCCCCACACTTTTCCATGAAATCCATTTGCGCATGCAACCGTGAGACTCGGCTGGAAACTCGGTCCTGCAAGTTTTTGTCCGGTTTCACCAACTACAAATTGTGATGCAAACGATGATTCAATTATTTTTTGACACTCATTAGCACTTGCTTCATGCGCGCAAAGTGCACGAGCTACACTGATGGCAGCCAAAGTAAGTCGTGATTTTCTAATAGTGAAAATGAAATAAGGAGAAGAATTTTGAAATTCTTTTTCTTATTTGTCAATCATTATTCCTGAATCTATTCTGCCTCGCTTGTCTCTGCCACCTGTTGCAACAAAATATCCGCTTGCAACTTGATTTTTTTGCCGAGTGATTGCATCGAGGCATCATCTGCAAAGGCCGCGCCTGCTAATTGGCGAGCTTGTTCGACATACTGCTCAAGCAAAGCAGAATCACCTTTGACACCAGCTTCGTAGGCAAGGACGAGCTTTTGAAAACCCAGCGCAATCTTATTGGCGCCTTTGACAATACCTTGATTAGGAGCGGAGGTAAGCGCTTTTTCACTGTAAAAGACAGCGTCGTTGGCGCTTTTCATCGCTCCGACCAAGTCGTTGGCGTTGAGTTCGACAAGCAGATTAACGAGATTGGATTCGGCAATGCTGAGCATTTTTTGCGTTTCGCCGCCGCGTTCGATAACGAGAAATTTATAGATGATTTCGGCGGTCTCTGCGCGACTAAGGGGCTTATTGGGGTCGAGATTTCCATTTGCTGTTGGCGAAATAATGCCGACCATTTTTGCATAACGAAGCTGAGGCAAATACCACTCTCCTGGTGCAGTATCGGGCGAAACGGCGGTAGACATGTCGCTATGTTTGCTGAGGTCTTTTTTAAATGTTTGCAGCAAAATTTTGATAAATTCTGCCTTGCTTACTTGCTTGTTCGGCTGAAACTCGCCTGTGCTGCCATAACCGGAAACGATGCCGGCTTGTTTGGCTTTCGCGGTATACGGACGAAACCAAGCGTCGCTCGGAACATCAGAAAATCCACCCGGCTGATCCGCCATATCTTCGACTCCGATATCGGCGCCAAGCAAAATCATTTTGACCGCTTCGGCACGCGTCACCGGATTGTTCGGACCGAAAGTGCCATCCTGATATCCATTAACGATACCAAGATTGACGAGCGATTCGACAGCGGCAAACTGCGGATGCGAGTTGGGCACATCGCTAAAAGATGCAGCTGAAGCGGTTGCAACTGCCACAAAAAGAAAAGAAAAAAAGCTGACAAGAGAAATGGCTTTTTTCATAGTGCGTAGAAGAGGAAGAGATTGTAAGTGCATCGTAACAAAAAATGAAAAAGAAGAAAATCGGCGACAAATTATTTGCCGATGTAATGAAGACGAATCGGACCCAGGATAGCACGATTACCACTCCGTGCCGAAAGCTTGATACGAAGAGTGGCGTTTCCCCCGGCATAAAAAGTGGGACTGCCGACGAAGCCGAGTGTGTATTTGTGCCACGAATCAGAAGTGACCGTACTCACCAAACCACTGGCACCGGCAAGTGTCATGGATGAATTGAGACTGTCTTCCATGTTGATATCGAGTCGCGCATTCGCCGGATCAAGCGAAGTCGTCCGCACATCAATATCAATCGGTGTCGCCTGCCAGCCACTAAAATCATCCGGAATGATGAATGGCATCACAATATCGAGATTTTGCAGAGCTGGCTCTTGCGAAGTAAGTGCATAATATTGTTGTTTGTTGCCATTATCAAAACCCCGGTTGAGCGAAGCGGTGTTGCCGTTGCCGTCTTCTTCGATAGAAATGCTATCCATTTGCGGCATCAAAACAAAAGTACGATTGCGATCTTTGAGCGCATCACGATCGATATTACTCAGTGTGTTTTGATCGCCATCGATTGTTTTGTTGGTGAGAGTTTGTGAAGTGTCTTCACCGACAACAACAAGATCGGCATCAGGAAAAGTAATGCTGCGATTTGTGCTCAGTCCAACCGAACTCAAAAGCAAGCTATTCCCGCCAGAATTGAGCAGAAAAGTACTGCTGGTAGTTCCAGAATCAGTGTTTTGTCCGTGTGTCGAACCACTCGCGAGTGTCGTAATATCGATTCCGTTGATAAGTCCGTCTACGGTCAAATTGCCCGCAATGCGCACATTATCATTAAAAAAGAAGTAGCCATTGTCGAGATCATATTGGAGATATTTCATTAACGTATTGCCAAATTGCAAACGCACCGTTCCACTGCCAGCGGCGTTTGCCGTATCATCTGCATCGATAATAAAAAGTGAATTATCCGTCTGCTGAGCGTTCGTCGCCGAATCGGCATATTTGGCATAAGGCGCTGCATCAAGCAGTTTGCGATCATTGCTATCAGCGCCATTGTCTCCGGTGGGATCGAGCAGTTGATAGGCGGTAATCGGATTGGCGGACGGTTTTACTTCGACCTGCAGATAATAGGTAAGATTTGGATCAAGTGGCACAAAAGGTGTAACCGATCCCAGTTGGATTGAAAAAGTACCATTGGGATTTGGAATGATATTTTGTTCTTCTTGCCAACCAACAAAAGCCGAATTTGCAGTATCGATTGCGCCTGCGCCCGTAAGATGTGCGGGGACAAAATCGGCAGAATTCCAGAGCGAAAATCGAAAACTATGCTCAGCTGTAATCGCGTTACGATTGCGATCAAGCAGCCGCCCTTCGTACCGAAGAGTATTTGATTCTGCTTGAGCGACGACAAGATGAGCATTTGCTCCAATGAACAAGCAAAAGCCCAAACAGAAGATGGAGATGACAAGACGACGAATCGATTTCACGCGAGTCAAAAGACAAAAAAGTGGGAGTCGTGATAATAACATAATCGATACAATTGTGAGAAGAAAGTTATTTTTTGCGAACAGCTGATTTGGTTTTTTTGGAAGATGAATTTTGATTTTGCTGCGGAGGATTTGGTTTTTTGGCACTAACCGTAACAAGTTTGTGGAATGAGAAGATGCTCAGGAATAAGAAGAAAAATGCACCGATGAGAATCGGAAACCAGCGGAAAAGACCGACCTCTGTGTGATTTTGACTGACCAAAAAGCTTTGCGTAGAATTGACTTTTGCCGAGTTACTTAGAATTGGTGCGGTAAATAAAGTAAAAGAAAACTGCCGATCCGCGCCCAAGACGATGTGTCCATCCTCAGCGTTGATTTTGATCACTGCGGTTCGCACAGTATAATCCCCTTCTGGCAATTCTTTCGAAATCGGGATTTCAAAAACACCGTTATCATCGGCAATTGCTTCATAATAATATGCTTCACGTTCGGGATTATAAAGCAGATTTGCTGCTAAACCTGAAGAACCTGGTGCTTCTCTTTCAAAATAAATAATCACTTTAGCATTGGGTTCAGCTTTTCCTCTAATAATAAGTGATTCATTACTATTCTTATTGATTGCCCCAAGATTAAGCGGCTTATCGAGCGGAATAAACAGCGAATCTTTCGTCCCTAAGGCAACATGCGAGACGATAGCATCAGTATCATTTGGGCTGGTTTCGACCGTTTGCCCCAAAACTCCGCTCAAAAAATCAGAAAAACCATTCCGTACTCGATCTTCCACAAAACGCGACACTTTGCGCACAGAGTCCATTGTTCCGTATTGAAGCTGGATAGGCTGTGGCGCTAAAGTTTGTGAGTTTGTATCTGTAGGCGCAATAGTCAATTGCTGTTGCCAGAGCGGAGAACTGTTGGGAACAGTGATATCGTAGACGCTCACAGAATATTCGCCCGGCGGCAGCTCGATATTTGGAGTGAAAGCAAACGCACCATTTTGATTGGGTACAATTTTGGACTGCGTGATGATATTGCCATCGGGGTCAATAATTTGCAGAAAATTTTCACCTTTCTTAATGCCGATATTCCCTGCAATCAGCGGCGAAGCGTCTTCTGTCACAACTGAAGGTGTTGCAACTTCAGAACCAAACTCCAAATAGGATGCAGGTGAAACTTCTGCAGAATTTGCTGGAGAAACCACTGTGGGCGATGGGAGCGGAGTTTGTGGGCGTACTGCTAGTTGTGCTGTCGGCGTTGGAGAAACTGACGCTGCTGCGGTCGGTTTCGCTTGAGCTGTTGATACCGGAGAAGGAGAGAGAACAGGCGGCAGAGGTGTAGGAGTAGATTTTGGGGGAGAAGCTTTTGGTGAGGCAGAATTTTGTGAGCCGCCACCGCCACCATTACTACTTGGGACTACAGTTCGACAATTTGCTATCGAATACAATTGGCAATCATTTGCGCATGTGAGTATTCCGGAAGAGTAACCGAGCGTAATGCAGGACACACTGCCAAAATCATTTCCATCACAAGTTTCTCCATTGTTTCGAATATTGTCGCCGCAGCTATTGACAATAATGTCACCAAAATCATTTGCCACTTCAGCAGGAAACGTCGCAGCATCGAGTATAAAATCACTGGATGTGGAAGTCGTACTAGCAGCGTGCATGGACTCGTCAATAATCATGAAATCGCTGCTTTCTGCAGCAAACAATGGTGATTGCCAGAACAGAAATAAAATAAGCGCCGGGAGAAAGAGTTTTGTTTTCATTTGTATGTGTTCTTATTATTATAGAGCTTCTCGACGAAATAAGAAAGAATAAAGTTGCATTTTACAATATTTTGCGATATACTTTGAAGAAGTGAAATTTTCTTTCAAAAACACATATGAAACAGGTACAACTTTTTACTAAGTCCGGAGCGATTATCTTGAGCTCGGCACTTTTTTTCTCGACTTCGTTGGCATTTGCCGCCGAAGTGCAAATCTTTAGTAATGAAGAAAAGCAAGAAAACTCGAATGTCCTCATCTTGGACAATGATAATTCGGGCGGCGATGTCACCTTGCAATTTGGCAACTCGCTCGGCGAGCAACTCTTGTGGGACAACACAGCCGGACAGTTTATTTTTACCGATGATCTTAATGTTCAAGGCAATATAGACGCTGATGGCACCATCACGGCTGGTTCGGGCAATATCCAAATCACGGACGCCACTGGTAATCTTGATGGTGAAGCAATCGCAGATAATACTATTGATGAAGACAGTGTCGACTTTGGTACAGGTGCTGGTCAAATCGGTGCCGATGACCTTGTTATGATCGACAACTTTGATAATTCGAACAACACCAATGTTCAAGGTGTGACCGAAGATATTGATGCCGCTCTCGGCAACCGAACATACACCGCCGAAAATGCCGTTTCTGATGGCGAATCAGTAACCGCTTCGATTGATGCTCTTGATCAATCTCTTGGCGGACTCAGCGGCACAACCAGTAATGGATTTATTCTTGATAATGATAATACAGGCGGCAATGTTACTTTGCAGTTTGGCACGTCGCTCAACGAACAAATCTATTGGAACAATGCAACGAGTATGTTTGTCATGACTGATGATGTGAATATTCAGGGCAATGCCGATATCGACGGGACTATAATTGCGGGTTCTGGAAACGTGGTTTTGACCAATGCAACCGGTAACCTTAATGGCGAAGTGATTCAAAATGACACCATTGATGATGACAGTATCGACTTTGGTATGGGCGTCGACCAAGTGGGTGGCGATGATATTATCGTCACAGACACTTTCGACAATTCGAATAGCACCAATGTGCAAGGCGCTCTTGATGATATCGACGCCTCGGTCGGACAACGAGTCTATACCGAACAAAATTATGTCACGAGCGGTCAAGCAGTGGCTAACTCGATTGATGCTCTCGATCAACAGGTAAAAGATAATGCCAGCGCTTTGACCGGAAACAACGTCAAGAGTATTCCAATTTCGATGAATGATCTGACAATCGGAAGCGACGGCTCGAACAATCTCGCAGATGTCTATACCGATTTTGATGCTGCCAATAGCCACGCATACTATATTCTCAAAACACAGCAGACTTCCCTGCAAGATTTGGACTTGCGCCTCAAAGTCAAACTTCCAGATGATTTTGTCGACTTTACCAGTACCAACGACCTCAGCTTTTTCTTCCGCAATACTGGTGCCAACAACACCGATAGCAAGATTGACATCTTGGTTGAAGATGCTGATGGCGACGATGCGTACACGGCCAGCGCAGGACAAAACTTATTTAGTTCGACATGGGCAGAATACACCGACGAATTTGATGGTGCGTCATTTGATCCTGCTGCCGGTGAATACGTCTACATAACAGTCAAAGGGTATACCTCGTACGACAGCAGTCAGCAAAATCCGTATATCGGCGAAATCGTCCTCAAATACAACTCGAAAGATCTCTGGGCTCAATAAGAAAAACAGAAGAAATCTTATACAAAAAGAAGTGCCACGGCGCTTCTTTTTGTAATATGTAAATTTTAAATCCCTCCAAAAAAAACTGTATCTTGTAGAGAGAATCTCACATTCTTACGTAGAAAAAATAGCAAAAACGCGAAATTTTATGTGAACGAGCCTTGCATTTTGGAGGAGAGTAGCGGTATAAGGAGCACTATGAAACTGCAAGTTAAATTCGTCATCATTTGTCCACTTTTTATCTGTGCTCTGATTGTACCTTTTCTGTTTATAGGGAAAGTGGTGTTTGCCGAGCAACGCATTTTTAGAGGAGATGGTGAATACGGTATTCCGCAACAGGTTTTGATTATTGACGAAAATGATCAAAGCGGTGACCTCAAGCTTCAGTTTGGAAATGCGCTTAACGAATATATTTTGTGGGACAGCGGCAATCTCAATTTTCGTTTTAGTAATAATATTGATCTTGGTGGCAATCAGATCAAAAATTTTCGAGTAGAAAATATCAACGCCGCACCGACGTGTGATATCAATCAAGGCGGCAAGATTTTTTATAATAATGTCAGTGGCAAAATCTTTGCCTGTAACGGAAGTGAGTGGGAACAACTTGATCCAGATGGCATGCGTTGGAGCTATAGCAGTGGAACACTATATCCCGAAAGCCCGCTCAGCAAAGTTGCGATTGGCACCAACAGCGCTGCAAGTCCACTCCATGTTTCTGAGAATACTGCGAATGAGGACGGTTCTGCTGGACTCACAATCGAACAGATTGGGAGTGGCGATGCTATCGCGCAGTTTTTGTTGCCAAATGTGCAGCGCTGGGTAATAGGAATCGACAACAGCGATGATGACAAATTTAAAATCGCGAGCAGTCAAAACCTCGATAGCGATGCGCGCCTCACTATTCAAACTGACGGGAAAGTCGGCATCGGTACGACAACCCCAGACACTGCCCTCGAAGTCAGCGGCGGCATTTTGGCGAGTGAAAAGGCAATCGCGAGCAATTCTACCATTGCAATTGACTGGCGCGATGGCAACCAACAAACCGTAACACTCAATCAACCAGGACACGCCATTACTTTTTCCAATTACAAACCGGGGCAAGTCTTGCGTCTGATTGTGTGCCAAGATACTGTAGGTGGTCGCGCCATTATTTCGATTCCAAGTGAAATCAAATGGGCAGAAAGCACTCTTCCAGTTTTGACGACGAGTCCGGGGAAATGCGATATTTTTAGTTTTGTGGCAACGAATGCGCGTGGTGCGGTAGAAATTTTTGGCAGTATCGCGAAGAATTTTTGACGGTACCGGTTTTAGTTTTGCTTATGTCCTCTTTCAAACGAAAACTATCGGCAGTACTCACCACATCAATCATCTTGTTCGTCTGGATTTTTTCCGGCTGGCCGCAGATTCCGGGACTTGGTTTTCCGCCCGATGCCCAAATAGCTCGAGCAGCAAACGGTGACATTGGTATTTTTCGTGAAGCAACTGGACTTGATCTGATTAATGCCACGCCAACAGACCTTGATTGGGATACGACTGTCAGATCAGATGGTGCCTACGCGCTCCAGGGAAATGCTACCGATATCAAACTGGCCGATGCGGGACATTATCTGGTGATGTATTCCGTACCAACGGAAGATGCTTCTGGCTCTAATCGTTCTGAAATCCAAAGTTGGCTGCGCAAGAATAACAGTAATGACCTTGTCCATGGACGAGGACAGACATATATTAGGCGCTCCGGTGGCGCCGATGAAGGATACAATCAGGGGGCGGCGATTATCAATGTCGACGCAGGCGATAATATCCGACTTCGTATGCAACGCACAGACAGCAATAGCGCAACGGTACGCCGTCGACAAGACAAGTCTGGTATCCAGTTTTTAAAAATGGATGACATGTGGGATTATTTGACGTCTCGTCCCAGCGCAAATCAGGCATTCGGTGGTGACAACAGTTTTTCAGATGTAGTACTGGCAACCGATGACGAGATCGATGTCGGCAGCTTTGCGAGAAATAGCGCTGCCATCACGCTCAAAAAAGGAGGTCACTATCTCGTGACATATAATGTGGGGACTTATCACAGCAGTGGTAATACTCGTACAAACGATGAAGCGCGACTGGTAATCGACAATGGAATCCCGATAGAAATCCCG
Source organism: Candidatus Altimarinota bacterium (assembly GCA_041738935.1). Classification (GTDB taxonomy): domain Bacteria; phylum Patescibacteriota; class Gracilibacteria; order CAIRYL01; genus JBGSOV01. The sequence goes on from JBGSOV010000021.1 coordinate 61,248, forward strand.
GGCACGCGGGTGACCACCTATTTGCGCGGCAGCAATGGCACCAATGATGGAATGCTCTCATGGGCAGGAATCATTTCGGTGACAGCAGATGATATCCTCAAACTCCAAGTTCGGCGCGAATCGACAGCCGATCCCGGAGGACATATTGTCAAAGCTGCCGAAACCGGCATCACCATTACCAAACTGCCGGAAGGTGCGGATTATGTCCGTCTCGGCGAAATCGGCGGCGGACAAAATTTGAGCGCTTCTCGTACCGCCGTCACGTGGGACGAAACGCGCGAAGAAGATACGGCTGCCTTTGATCATGACGCCATCAATACCGAACGCATCAATATCGAGACTGCTGGCGACTACCTGTTTTTTCATTCGGCCTATGCCAGCCGTCCTCTTGGAGACACCACCCGCGAGACGCAACTTTTGGAATGGCGAAAAAATGGCACTTCGCTGTATCCCTATGGTTCTTCGGGACAATTTAATCGCGGCGAACAAGGAAACCAAGTCTCTCTTACGAGCGGCTCTTCTGGTGGATTAATCGCTACCGGATTGCTCGATACCGACTATATGGAATTAACCCAAATCAACGAAGCCGCTGATGGTATTTCGACCTATGAGGCGAATCGCATGGGGATACAAGGTGTCAATATTGCGTCGCTCTTTGTGACATCATTTCCCGTTTCCAAACAATTACATTTTCGCTGGCGAGATGATTCGACCGAACTAAATACCAATGGCGGTTGGCTCGCCGCTGAAGATGATAATAGTGTCGGTTCGATTCTTGATGCTAATACTGTCTACCGTTTGCGCACCGAAGTCGCCAATACCGGTACCGGTGCGGAAAATTCGCCAAAAACCTACGAATTACAATGGGGAGAAAAGGTGACGACATGCCAGGCGATTAGCGCGTGGACAGGTGTCGCAGATACTGCTGGAGATGCTTTTGATATGTCTGCTTCTGCCAATTTTACCGAAGGGCAATCGGCGACCAGTGGACTTTTGACAAATACTGAAGGCTACACCAGATCAAATGGTCAGGCATTTGAAACAGGCGATACAACTAGTGCCATCGGTCCCCTGCCGGCTTCTGGATACACCGAACTGGAATACAGTATCAAAGCCGGAACCGGTGTTACTGCCGGCTCGGTCTATTGCTTCCGACTCTACGACACGACTGCCAATGTTCCGCTAGACGTTTACAGTCAGTATCCAGAACTAAAAATGTGGAGTGATGCCAGCGTTCAAAAGATTGTCAGCTCCATCAGCAATACAACATCAAAAATTGTCACCCTGCCCAATGCACTCGAAAGTATCGAGAGGGCATTTTTGCTCTTTGATTTTTCGGGCGGCAGTTCGAATGACAGAGAGCCTCAGGAGGCAACTTGTACCGCGTATATTTCTTCTACAACTCAGATAACTCTCGAAAAATCTAGCGCGCAAGGAACATGCGACTATGCGATATATGTTGTCGAAGCGAAAAATGGAGAATTTATCATACGTGGCAGAGGAGCCATTACGCTGAATGGCAACCAGCTTTCAGCGACTGGTGCCGCCAATAATCTGAGTAATATTTATAATATTTCAAAAGTCTTCGTCCCTGGTATGGCTCGCAGCGATGCCAATTCTAGCAGTGAATGGAATGAGACCTACACGAGCATCGAATTGACGAATGCAATGACAGTTACTGCCGAGCGCGGCAGCAATGCTGGCGCAGATACAACGGCGGTTGTCCGATACGAGGTAGTAGAATGGCAATATCCGGGAGTTTCGGTGCAAAGCAAAGAAACAGCCCTTGCTAATCTTGGTACAACAATACAGACCGCTACAATCGACACTCCAATAACTCCAAATCGTTCTTTTGTCTATGCTACTTCTCGCCATAGCGATAACGGTTTGGCGCAAACTTCGGTTGCGATGGCACTCACTGGTACGAACGAAGTTTCGTTTATGCGCGGTGGTGGCACATACGACAGTGTGACGCGTTGGTGGGTTGTCGAATTTCCACCAAATACAGTGACTGTGCAACGGGGAAACGGCATTGATAGCAGTAATTCAAATGATTCTATCGATATTGCCATTTCCACTCCAGTCGATACGGACAAATCATTTCCAGTAAATTATATGACCAATAGCGGCACCGGTAGTGCTTTCCCGCGTGGTCGCAGTCGTTCTGATTTGCTCAATCCGACTCTCCTCAATTACAACGGCGGTTATCCCGGAAACACCACCAACTACGCTTGGCAAGTTATCGACACTACTAATCTGATTATGCCAAAGCTCAATCAAGATTCGTTTCGTATTTACCAGAATATTGATGCGTTAGATCCGGTGCTCGGACTTGCGAGCGAAGATTCCATCACCCCATATATCCAAAACGGTGAGAGCTTTCGTATGCGCCTAGGAATCAAAAGCACGAAAGCGGCGTTTCCGGCAAATGATTGGTCATTCCGCCTCCAATACGGCGAAGGTGATAATTGTGCGCTCGTTGGAATTTGGAATGCCGTGGGCGCTCCTGGATCGGGAACAATCTGGCGCGGCTTTAATAATTCGCCCGTTGATGGCGCCAATCTCACGATCGCACTCATGGATGGTGGAGGCAATGTGCCCGAGTCATATTCAGAAGGAAACACCACACCGCCCACTCCGCAGAATATTGCCAAAGACGGTCGCGGCGAATGGGATTTTGTATTACAAAACAATGGCGCAAAAGCCGGAACAAAATATTGTTTCCGTCTCGTGCGCTACGATGGTGCCGCGCTCGGCACATATAATTTGTATCCACAGATCGTGACAAATTATCCCGCGACATGGTCGACATTTTAAAAAGATCAGGAAAGAGTTGCTTTTCATTTGGGATTAGCAGTAATTTAATATCATGCGTGTGTGGAAAAATCTGTCCGTTGGCGTATTCTTTGTGCTTTCAGCAACAAACCTTGTCTTTGCTGCTGAGCAATCAATTTTTAAAGGTGATACCCGCTACGGTGTACCGCAACAAGTTTTGATTATTGACGAAAACGACCAAAGCGGTGATCTCAAGTTGCAATTTGGCAATGCTCTCAATCAATATTTGCAGTGGAACAACAACACAAACCAATTCGAGTTTAGTAACAATGTTAATTTTGGCGGATACGAGCTCAAAGATTTTCGTGCCGAAAACGCGAGCAACGCACCGATTTGTGATGGTACCCGCCGTGGGCGCATGTATCACAATTCTGCAACGAGCAAGACATTTGTCTGCAATGGCACAGTTTGGGAACAAATCGATCCCGATGGCATGCGCTGGACATACAATGGCAATGTACTTTTTCCCGAAACCACTACTTCAGACATGGCGGTTGGCGGCGATTCATTAGCAAATTCGATGTTTTCGATTGATGAAAGCAGTGGCACTTTTTTGTTCGGTGGAAATCAATCTGCCAATCCAACTTTAAATTTTGAAGCAACCAATAATAGCGCCGGTAGTTTTGGATTTAATACAAATGATAGTTTTTATTTTTCGGGGAGCAAGGTGGGCATCGGTACAATCAATCCACTAAGTCTTTTAACAATTAGCGAAAATACAAGTAATGAAGACGGTAGTGCAGGGCTCACAATCGAGCAAGCTGGCAGCGGCGATGCGGTGGCGCAGTTTTTGTTGCCAAGTTTGCAGCGTTGGGTCGTGGGCATCGATAATAGCGATGCAGATAAATTTAAGATTGCCAGTACGCAAAGCCTCGATAGTGATGCGCGCCTGACGATTCAGGTTGATGGCAAAGTCGGGATTGGAGCAACTTCTCCGGATTCGCCACTCGAGATACTCTCTCCCCTTCCGCAACTCAAGCTCTCGTATGCCGATAACACGATTGACGGCAGCATTGGCATCAATGTCAGCGAGTATCTCGTACTGCAAGCCGGAACAACGGCTGAATCCAAACGCGTGATGATTGGCACGGGCGGTGGCGGTTCGGCGACACCGGACATGTTGGGACTCGATGTCAAAAATACTACTGGCGATCCGAGCGGTTTTGCCGGCGCGATGTATTACAATATATTCCAAAATTCGTTCCGTTGTTATCAAGCAAGCAGTTGGGTCGATTGTATTCGCGATAGCCTAACGGTCAATGGTGCCGCGGTCACAGATGCGGATTTGGATAATACGACACCAGCTGCGCCGAACCATGGAGTCAACGTGACTTGGCAAAAAGACGCGAGTTCGCCCGCGAATATCTCCGCCTATGTATCCGGCGTTGCCATTCCGGTCGATCGCGACACGACGAGCACGATAGTGGCAAGCGCGACTAACACAGAACAAACCCTCTACTCATACACAATACCGGCGAACATGCTTGGCACAGATCGGATCGTCAAGATGACAGTTTTGGGCGCATACAAAAATAATTCTGGCACCAACCAAACATTGCGCGTCCGTTACAAATTTGGTGGCACCACCGTTTGGAATGATGTAACCGCCAATGCTGCTAATAGCTCGCAAGAACGGGGTTTTCGCTTCGAATTTTGGATTGCAAACCAAGGCGTGGCCAATTCGCAAACCGGAGCCGGGACAGCTTTTATCGGGGGAACAGGAACATCGACAAATGGATCGGGTGACCTCGGCAGTGACGAAACCCTCGCCGATGCGCATATCACCTTTGGAGATCCGGCGATCAACACCACCTCCGCGACCAGTATGGAAATCACAGTGCAGATGAGCACCTCAAATAGTGGGGCGTCTGTGCGACAAGACTTGGCGTATGTGGAGTTGTATTGATTTTTCGTTTGCAATTTGTTGCCTTCAGTTGTTTTGTAAATAGTGAAAAAAATTTTGAAAATAAGCACAAGTAATTCTCAATACTTCTTATAACTAATCAAAGGATTGGAAAAAAGAAACAAGAAGCTAATTTGTTCTTTGCTTATCTTCCTTGAAAAATTTCGATACCATCATAGACAATTTGAGGGTCTTTTAGTTGAGCCGTCCCAATAATGACACCTTCCAATAATGGATTTTTTAAAAATCTAGATCGAATATTGTTTAAGTCTTTAGTATCTCTGACTCCACCTGATACAATGGCACTAATGCCATTACTCATAACTTCTTTTACAATATCAAGATTTGGCCCAGCGTCAGCACCATCTTTGCTCTTGTCAGTAACCACAGCATGTTGAAAACCTAAATCGCGGACGTGTTTTATGCCTTCGTCAAATTGCAAGGATTGTTCTTGCCAGCCATGAATAGCCATACGACCATTATTATATGCTATGTCTACACTAAACCTCTCCGAACCAAACTTCTCTATAATATGGCGAATATCATCCTGATTCCCAGTAAATGCCCAGGTTCCTATGGAAATCCGTACATTATTTCCATAATCTAACCATTCCTCGACATCTTCAACACTTCTAATGCCACCACCTTTATCAAAGGTAATTTTGGGAAATCTTTTAATAATCTCAATAATTTTTCTATCACTTTTTTCCTTCGTTTCAGGTGCTTTAGCGGCATCCAAATTTACTAAATGAATCATCTTAATTCCAGCTTGTTCATAAGCAGCGATTCTCTGCATATGATCAACATGATCGAAACTTATTTGTTGATCGTAATCTCCTTGGTGAAGCCTTTTTAGTTCACCATCTTTAAAATCAAATGCTGGAATAATCTCATGTGTAAATGAATCTGCCATGCGGAATTATACAAAAAAATTGACATTTCTATTTTTAATTATAAAAAGAATTATAGTCAAGCGTTTTCTCGTTAATACCTTCTTTCTTAATCTTTCCGAATTCTCTTGTGTTGCAGATTATCCTGTATAAGTTCGAAATTCTAAAATCACGAAAGAACAGCTTGCCTTGCCGGAAAAAGTTTCTATAGAATCACGAGAGCGAATTTTTGAAAAAATCTTGGATCAGATTAATATTGTCGTCGGCGGTCCGGCAGGAGCAGGAATCGAATCGGTCGCGCATTCTCTTGCGCTCGCGTTTACACGCGAAGGTCTGCACGCCATTACGTCGAGTGAATATGAAAATGTCATTCGCGGCGGACATAGTTTTGCTTCGGTGCATGCCGCGGAAAAACCGGTACAGAGTCATCAACTCCATTATGATCTGCTGATCGCGATGGACAAGAATTCAATTCTCCTTCACAAAGACGAAGTCGATGTTGGCGGTGCGATTATTTATGATAACGAAAAAATCAAAGTCGATGATATCGAGTTTCCAGAAGGAGTTGTGATTGCTCAGGTTCCGCTCGCGCGGCTCGCCAAAGAAGCCGGACTCGCACTCGCAGCAAATGTAGTCGCAGTTGGAGCGGCACTTGCGATTCTCGATTGGAAGCAAGATGCGATGCAATCAGTTTTGGAGACGATTTTTCAACGCAAAGGCGAAGAAGTCGTAGAAATCAATCACAAAGCGCTCGCTGCCGGTTTTACGCATGTGAAGGAAAATATTACGCATCGCATTGACAAAAAATTGCAAGGCGACGAAACGAAACGTTTTTTGATGAGTGGCAATGAGGCGATTACGCTGGGCTGTATTCGTGCCGGAATCAAGTTTCTCGCAGCATATCCGATGACTCCGGGGAGCACAATTATGACAACGCTTGCCAAAGAAGCACGTAATTATGATGTCGTGGTGATCCACGCCGAAGACGAGATCGCCGCGGTCAATATGGCGATCGGCGCCGGTTACGCCGGTATCCGCGCGGCAACGAGCACCAGCGGCGGCGGGATGGCACTGATGAGCGAAGCGATGAGCCTTGCCGGGCAAATGGAAGTACCCGTCGTAATTTTTAACGCGCAACGCCCGGGACCAAGTACCGGACTGCCAACTCGCACCGGACAAGCCGACTTGCGCATGGCAATGCACTCGGGACAAGGCGATTTTCCACGATTGGTCGTGGCAGTTGGTGATCATGAAGAATGTGTTCATCTCACGGCGGAAGCCTTTAATTATGCGGAAAAATATCAAATCCCCGTTATTTTATTGACCGAAAAATATCTTGCCGATCAGCACCGTTCGTGCGAATTTGATATTGCAGATAATATTGCCATCAATCGCGGCAAACGTATTGATCATGTTAATGATCCAGAAAATTTTAAACGTTTTGCTGATTCACCTGACGGAGTCTCGGTGCGAAGCGTTCCTGGTGTCAAAGGTGGCGAACATACCGCGACGAGTTACGAACATACCGAATACGGCAAAGCCGAAGAAGAAGTTCCTGGTGTGGCACTCATGATGGAAAAACGCTGGCGCAAAGTCGAATCTCTTACTGAGGCGCTGCCACCGCCAAAAACTTATGGTGAAGGCGATGATATTGTTGTCATTTGGGGCGCAACCAAAAACCCCGCACTCGGTGCTCAACAGATACTCCATGACAAAGGTTTTGATATTAAAATTCTGCAATTACAATATATCCATCCATTCAAAACCGAGGCAGTGTTAGAAAAAATCGCGCAGCGTAGGTCGCTCATTTTTATTGAGGGCAATCAAAGTGGTCAGCTCGAAGGTATTTTTGCCGAAAACACCGGCATCCGCCCGGATCATTCCATTCGCGATTATTACGGCAGACCGATGACAGCAGAATGGATTGCAGAGGAGATCGAAAAGTATTTGACATCTCTCACATGACAAACCTGATTTCCATCTTCGCGACTTTACAACTCCGTGCAATCGGAATCGCAGATTCCGTCTTTGCGATCCCGCCACGGCGGGAGAAGCAATCCAGAAAACAAAAAAAGGCAATCAGAAGTCATTTTAAGTTACTTGTCCAACTCGCTAAAACTGGAATCGAGAGGTCTCAGACTTTTGTTCTGTCTGGATTGCCGCGTCGTGCCACGCCGCGGCGGGGCACTCCTCGCAACGACATCCCGAATTTTCGGGATGGCTTCGCCTCAAATGGAATACCTTACATAACATCATGACTACTCCCGAAACGACTTTGACGGCAAAAGACTTCAGCACGCCCAATGCGCCGAGCTGGTGCCCGGGCTGCGGCGACTTTGGAATTTTGACCAGTCTCAAAAAAGCGCTCGCCGAAGGCGGCTACGAGCCGCATAACACCGTCGTCGTATCTGGAATCGGCTGCGGCAGCCTGCTCCCCTATTGGGTCAAAACCTACGGTGCCTGCACGTTGCACGGTCGCGCGATTCCGTTTGCGACCGGCGTCAAAGTCGCCAATCACGACCTCAATATCGTCGTCAACATCGGTGATGGTGACGGACTCGGCATCGGTATGGGACACTTTGTGCATTTTTTCCGCCGCAACTTCGACATGACGGTAATCTGCGACAATAACGGTGTGTACGGACTGACCAAAGGGCAAACCTCGCCCACTGCCAAAAAAGGGACCAAGACAAGCTCGACACCCTTTGGATCGATCGAAGATTATGTCAACGGACCGGCACTCGCCCTGCAAATGGGTGCGACTTTTGTTGCGCGCACCTACAGCGCCGATTCTCCCGGATTAACGGAAATCTTGAAGCAAGCAATGGCACATCGTGGCGCGGCGTTTGTCGATATTCTGCAACCGTGCGTGACGTTTAACAAACAAGAGACCTACGAATTCTACAACGCGAATATCGCCAAAAATCCGCTCGAAACGCCGATTTGTGAAACACGGCTTGATGCAATTAACTTTTGCCTGACTCCGCACGAGCAGATTCCCCTTGGAATCATTTACAAAGAAGACGCTCCCACCTACGAAGACAGCGTGCCGCAATTTGCCAAAGGCGCGCTGCGCCATCAAGACATCACCAATATCGACGCTTCCGCCTTTATGCACTCTCGCTCATGAAAATCGCCGCCCGCGCCATTATTATCCACGACAACAAAATCTTGCTCGTCCGTCACAAAAACCGTGATTTTTACGCACTCCCGGGAGGGAAATTGAACGATGAAGAAAATATCACAACCGCGATGCAGCGCGAATTGTTTGAAGAACTCGGAGTCAAAGCATCGGTGGGAAAACTCTTATTCGTGCACGAATTCCGCTATCCCCAAGGCTCGCTCTCTTTGGAATTTTTCTTTTGGATCGAGAACGGCGCCGATTTTGTCGGCGAACTCTACGGCGAATTTTCCGAATGCGAACTTGCGGAAATCTGTTGGAAATCGCTTGATGAGCCGATCGATATCATGCCGAAGTTTTTACAGGAAAAGTTGGCAACGCTTTCAAGTACAGGTGAAATGGAATACTATTCGGAGTTTCAGTAACAATTTCGCCACATCGCAATTTTATCGACAAAAATCTGAGAAGGGCTAAATATGTGGATTGCTTCACAAATCTGTTGTGCAGTCTTACCGATGAAGAAACATAAAGAGCAACTCTCCCGAGTTGCTCTTTATCTAACTGATTCCTAGGTGGTACATCCTTAAATTATTTACTTGTTTGATTTATCAAATTTCGGACTTGCTCATCAATGTTTGTAGTTACAGTTTCACATCCCTTTGGATCAGTACAAGCGGTAACGTTCTCTAATTGTTGGTCAGTTAATTCTACAGGTTGAGCTTGTGCATCAACTGCTGAGCCAAGAAGGGCAAGCACCGCCATAGTAGCGGGAGTAAGTTTTTCCATAGTTTTTAAAAAAGATTATTTTCATTCTTTACTATTTACTTATGTATTGTCAAGTAAAACGCGAAATTTTAGCAAGAACAGCTTTGTGATACCAAGAAGGAGTAACTCCCATGAGTTGCCTCCACATGTTTCTGTATTTTCGTTTTGCTTCGTGTTGATTCCGGTCAAGCCGGAATGACTTCTTCTTTTACTGTTTGTTTTCTGGATTGCTTCTCCCGAGTACTCGGGATCACAACGACAGAATCTAGCGACTCCGGTTTTTGCGCCAACCGTCCGCCTCGGGCGGGCGTCTTTGCGAGTTCCGATTTCTCAGAACGCGACAATCCATGTTTTTTTAGGAATATGTCGCAATTACTACAGCGAATATTTCCTTTCTCAAAAGAAAGACGGTAGAATCTCTTTGTTTTTCTCTTACTCTTACACATGACTTTTCTTTCACAACTGACATGGCGCAACGCCACTAAGGATTTTGATCCGGACAAACGTGTTTCTGACGAAGACCTTGCCAAAATCAAAGATTCGATCCGCATGTCGCCGACTTCGTTTGGCTTGCAACCGTATCATGTCGTAATCGTCACTGATGCGGAAACCAGAGCCCAAATCCGCGAACACGCATGGGGGCAAGCGCAGATCACCGATTCGTCACATCTGCTCGTATTTTGCACGCGACTCGATATCACCGAAAAACGTATCGATCAACTGATTGCGTTGGCAAGTGGTGGAAATCCCGCAGCGAAAGAAGCACTTGCCGGCTACGAAGGCATGATGCGCAATGCGCTCGGAAGTAGATCAGCGGAGGTACTCAAAGCATGGGGTGACCGCCAGACGTACATTGCACTCGGATTCGCGATGGCGGCTTGCGCAGAATTGCAAGTCGATTCGTGTCCAATCGAAGGCTTTGTGCCAGAAGAAGTGGATAAAATCCTCAAACTTCCACCTCATATCAAATCCGTTGCAATGCTCCCGATTGGGTATCGCAAAGCCGATCCTACAAAACCGAAAGTTAGGTTTAGCGAAGCGGATTTGTTTTCATGAAGCAACGCCACACTGATTTCAAGCAAGCAAAATGAAACTCATTTTTGCTTGCTTGCTGTTGCTTGATTTTTGCTAACTGATTTCTGTTATCTGCTATTTGATACCTGTTATCTGTTATTTGACACCTGCTTTCTACTAATCATTTAGCCAGTTATCACGCTCTTCGTCTTCTTTGTCAAAAACCTGTTTGCTCAATTTTTCGACATCGTCCAAACAATCTTCGCGTCTGCTGTCGTTATTGATTGCGTAACATTTGCGAAGCTCTTCATCGAGATCAAAGTTTTGAATTGCCTCAGTTTGCTCCTGTGTTTTTCGCTCGCGTTCAGAAAAATTCAAATTGGTGAAACACTTGTTCCGCTCGACCCGCGAAGAAAGTTTTTGACATCTGATTCGCGCGAGTGTCGGTGAATAAAGACCATTACTCTTTTTTTCTTCATCTGGTTGAATTTGGACTTGCTGTTGCTTTTGCAATTGTTCCTGATGAAACTGAGCATAACAGACCATGCGCTCACGTTGGTTGCTAAGTTTCTCACATTTTTGAATAATCAGAGGAAAAGCTTGCTGATTTTTTTGTAACTCTAGCGCTGCCTGTCGCTCGGTTTCTGCCTTCATTTTTTCTGCTTGTTGATAATTATATTCAGCCTCATTACGAAATTTTTCAAAACAGAGTTCGCGCTTTGCTGGATTATAAATCCGTAAACATGATTGCAAACGCCAATCAATCTGCTCGTTGTTAAAATCAACTTTTTCGGCTGCAGTTCCGACAGACATACTTTTGGCTTTTTGAGTTTTAAACTCCTCTTCCTTTTTACGAATCAATGCGTGGCAAACCGCTCTTTCTTCCGTGTTGGAAATTTTGCGACATTTCATTTCTTCCAAAGTCGGTGAAAAAATCGCCGCAGCGAATGCGGACGTTACAAAGAGTAAGCTGACAAAAATAACAAGTGCGCCGAGAAACAGAGGAAATTTTATTTTGGTCATGAGAATAGTTTTTGTTTGCGAATCAATTAGCTGAGACTTTGAACAAATTCGAGGACTTCTTGCGTGTGTCCGGGGACTTTTACTTTGCGCCATTCCTTCACGATTTCGCCATTATAAATCACAAAAGTCGAGCGTTCGATGCCCATCATGATTTTGCCGTACATGGATTTTTCTTTCCAGACTGAAAGCGCGCCCAAAAGTTCTCGCTCGGGGTCAGAAAGGAGTAAATACGGTAAGGATTCTTTCGTACAAAATTTTTGATGCGAAGCGACAGAATCTTTTGAAAGCCCAAAAACACTTGCGCCTGCCTTGGTGAAATTGTCCGTCAAATCGCGAAAGTTTTGGGATTCGAGCGTACAACCCGGCGTCATATCACGCGGATAAACATAGAGTACAAAAATTCCGGAAGCAAAATCTGCTTCGGTGTAGGTCTTGCCATTGTTGGCAACGAGTGAAAATGAAGGGATTTTCATAAACTAAACAGACTTATAAAGGCGGTGCTCAAGATGGAAATGAGCAGAATAACAGAGATAATCACAACAACGATTTTATTCGTTTTAGAGTGCTTCATAGGGCTTTGGAGAAAACAATAATTACGCAGAATATCAAATCATATTCAGCTTAAGTTGGAAAGCGAAAATCACGGAAAAACAGTAATCTGTCTTTCAGTGCGTTCGAAAGTATTATCTTCGGCAAAAACTTTGAGCGTCACAGCATAGTCACCAACATCACGAAAAGTGTGTGTCGGATTGCGATCAGCGCTTTTGCTGCCATCACCAAATTCCCATTCGAAACGATCGATCGTCCCGCCGGTACTACAGGTCGAATCAAAAGTAATTGGTTTTGGATCACTCGCATTGATGCGTGTTCGCGAAGGCGTAAAGCACGCTGTCATTGGTGTGGGTTTGCAAAAGACACGTTTTTTGGCAGTGACAGTCGCGTCTTGATTGGTAAATGCGGTAAACAGCACATTAAATTCACCGGTTTGTTGGTATTGGTAATTTTCGGTGGTCTTAGCATTGCGTTTTTCGGTGCGATCACCAAAATTCCACGTGTACGAACGAATATCACAACCATCTTGCGGACACGAAGATAAGGTGCCGGAGAAAGTAATTTCGCAACGTGGCCAATACACTGTGTCATTGTCGACATCTATTGTGGCGACGAGTTTTCTTTCGAGCACTTCAACTTCGATTATTTTTGAAGCCTGATTCCCGGTTTTGTCAGTAACAGTCAGTGTTACTTTTTGATTACCGAGTGTGTTGAATTCGTGCGAAGCCTGACTGCTGTTTTGGTCGGTTTTGCCATCTCCGTCAAAATCCCACTCGTATGCGACGATATCATTATTGGCATCTGTGGATTCGGAAGCATCAAAGACAACGGTAAAAGGTCGGATATCTGAAATCTTTCCGTTTTCGCCCACTTTTGGATTGGTACGAATCACTGCTACAGGTGGGGCATTGAGAAATGTTGAGATGAGGAATTTGTTTTCGGCAGTAAGTCCCGTATTATCGGTGACACGCAAACGCACTTCGGAGTCGCCTATTTCGTCAAAAATGTAACTGGCGGTTGTGCCGAGTACTGGCTCGAGATTACCGGGGAAAAACCATTCGTATTTACTAATTTCTCCTCTGAGACTGCGCGATTTATTTCCAGCAAAAGTTACTTTTGTTCCTGCTTCAACCATCAGTGCTGCATCTTCTGACGAACTTTTTGTAGGAATCGTAGTGATTTCGGCAAGCACGACATTTTGTTCTGGTTCGGTAGTACGAATCATTGTAGAAAATGTTTCAGTATTATTATTCGTGTACCACAGCGTGACAGAGACTTCGTATTCGCCAATTTCTTGAAAAGTATGCGAATTAAGCGGTGTCGATGTCTGATCATCTACTGCCAAATCACCATCCCAATCCCATTCGTACGCACTTACATTGGCGGGGAGCGCGAGAACTGTCGCATCAAAATCGACCGTGAGTGGTACTGCTCCGGATTCGACATTTCCCTGCAAACCGCCGCCAGGGATAGTAAAAGCAAACACTTTTTCAATAAGATCAGCTTCCTGATTAATACCCGAAAGCTGCATTTGCACCCGTACTTCGTGTTCGCCCGAACGCTGAAAACGTGGCATCACGCGCAGTCCCGAAATGTTTTTGTCAAAGCGTCCAGTGCCAACATCCCACGCGAGTGAATCGACGGTGTAGCCACGGCTTTGGTAATACTGAGCAATTTCTTCTGCAGAAAAAGTGAGTGTTTCGGGGGCGCTCAAAATATCAGTGATATTTTTAGGCAATGGCGGAAAATACGACTCTCCTTCATATACGAGAAAAATATCATTTTTCGCCGAACTGGGTGCGGCGTACAGCTTGTCGACAAAATTGTACATGCCAAACCACGCAAGCACGGTCACAAACTGCAATCCAATCGAGACGAAAGCAAAGACAAATGATGCGGTACGTTTTTGCTTGTTTTGCGATTGCGAAAAGCCCATGAAGAACGCAATAGTAACAAGGAGCAGCAGCAATACAGAGAAAAATCCAAAACTCAAATTAACGAGCCTGATCAAAAACCCTTTGACAGTATCTTCGTTTTGCCCAAAAAACTGCAAAACTGGATTGATGCTGCCTTGCTGATTAATCGATAAGGACAAAATCAGCAGTGCGACAACAAACAAAAACAACAAAAAAGTTGCGGCAAAGAGCGCTATCGCCGAAATACGTTTTTTCTTTTTAGGAGGTTCGTTACCAAAACCGCCGTCCTGCGAAATGCCAGTATCTGTCTGCTGAATGCCGTTTTGTTCTTCTTGAAGCTTCTGAAGAAACAAACTTTTGTTTTCGTCTCCGGAGGGCGCCATGCGAAGTAGATGAAATATTCTCTGTATTATACCGTTTTTTAAGAGAGAAAGAAAGATTGAACCTACAAAAAAGACTGCTCGTAAGCAGTCTTTTTGAGAACGGAAGTATTACTCTTCGATGATAAAACTAGAGATCAGAAATCTCGTCATCAACTGGTTCACTTACTTCGAAGTTTTCTTCAGAAACAGCAGACATCGTTTGCATCTCGAGCGACGCAGCAATTGCTTTTAACAACTTGGTAAAGTCGACGACAGATGTGACTGCCGGAAAAACGACACGTCCAGGAAGATCAGTAATCATAAGATTTCCTGTCGCAGCTATCGTCAATGGAACAGTGTCTGTAACGGTCATCTCCCAGGTTGATTCATCAAATTCGGTAATGTCGTGATCAAGCTGCAATGTAATATTGGTGCTCATCGAGCTAATTTTGAGCGGAGTAGTATTAATGCGAATGACAAATTGTAATTGCTTTTTGATTTCTGGCCACATTTCTACCAATTTTGCATTCGCAGCTTGCAATTCGGCTTTGGCTTGTACCAAATCGTCTTCTGTCATACCCAGCAAAACGAGAAATTCTGTTAATTTTTCAAGTTGAATCGAAGTGGGATTATTGGTCAAACCAATCTGATATTGTCCGTTAGATTTGGAAACTTCGAGCAGTCCGCTTGCAAGGGTAATACGCAGCGCATCAGTGGCAAACTTTCCATAATCGTCATAGAGCGCCAGCGAAGCTTCGATTTGTTCACGAAGCATTTTGACAGCAGAACTATCGCTCGTCATTGCTGCAAGTGCATCGGCAAAATCAATCACCACATATTTGTCACTAAAAAACTTGGCAATTTCAAAAAATCCTTCTGCCATCACCTTAATATTCGCGTCCGAATTGTCTTGCGTAATCTGCAAGTCGAGATCGCGCAAACGCGTCCAGAGATATTTATTGGTAGAATTGTAGAAGCTATCACTCCCGAGTCTCAGAGCACCAGCAAATGC
This sequence comes from Candidatus Altimarinota bacterium, assembly GCA_041738935.1. Taxonomy (GTDB): domain Bacteria; phylum Patescibacteriota; class Gracilibacteria; order CAIRYL01; genus JBGSOV01. The sequence continues at coordinate 76,641 of JBGSOV010000021.1, forward strand.
CGGAATCGGTTGAGAAAAAAGACTCGAAAGAAGCAAAGTATCAAAGTCTACAGTAAAATCAGAATGCGATTCTGAGTCTTTGTTGCGATTTGTGTATTCGGTAGCGGTTGTGGCAGTGACAATGGTGTCGTCGTCGACAGCAAAAGTTAGGCGTGAAGAAGCTTTTGCGCCAAAATCATTCGAAAAGGTTGCTTCAAATGCAGTCAAAAGTTCGGATTCGTTACTCGCTGAAACCGAAAGTGGGGCGACAAAAAGTGCGAATACGAACGAAAACGAAATAAAATATTTCATGAGGAAAAGAGAAAAAAACAAAAGGAGCTTACAACATAGTAATAGAATTTTTCAAACCAAAAAACCGGCAGTTTGTACTTCGACCATTTTGGCAAACTCCCCTTTTTTGCTGATAAGATGGGAATAACTCCCCTCTTCGATAATTTTTCCATGCTGCAAAACAATAATTTTGTCTGCTTTGCGGATTGTGCTGAGGCGATGAGCAATAATCAGTGTCGTGCGTCCTTCCATCAAAATATTAAGAGCTTCTTGTAACTTTTTTTCGGTCACCGAATCAAGCGCGCTCGTTGCTTCGTCGAGTACGAGAATCGGTGGATTTTTGAGAATCACACGCGCAATCGCAATGCGTTGGCGTTCGCCACCACTAAGTTTGACACCCCGCTCGCCGACAATGGTTTGCAAACCTTCTGGCAAAATGGAAATAAAATCCCAAGCGCGTGCTTTTTTGGCAGCGGCGATTACTTCTGTTTCGGTCGCATCGGGCTTGCCGATACAAATATTTTGAAGAACGGAATCGTGAAACAAAAAGTTTTCTTGAAATACCATACCAACATTCTCGCGCAGCGAATCTTGCGTGACGTCGCGAATATCCACACCATCGATGAGAATTTTGCCACTCGTCACATCAAAAAACCGTGAAATAAGGTGTGCGATTGTGGACTTGCCAGCGCCAGTGTGCCCGACAAGTGCAATCGTTTCTCCTGGTTTTGCCTCAAACGAAAGAGCATCCAAAGCATTGCGATTGTCATCATATGCAAATCCAACATTTTCAAAAACTACTTTCCCTTGCACTCGTGGCAAAACAGCAGCGTGCGGCTTATCAACTATTTCTTTTTGCTCATCCAAAATTTCAAAAAACTCTTTCACTCCATGATATCGCCAAAACACATCAACCGCTTGCCACAACAGCGTTTCTAACGCGTTTAGAAGCAGTGACGCAAAGCCAATAAACATCACGATTTCGCCGATTGTTGTGAGTTGTAAGAAAAAAAGATAACTTCCCAGACAAAAAATCGAAATAAAAATCAGTGTATTAATAATCCGCGCAAGCATAATCAAAAGCGCCCACCAGTTGAGGAGCGGTAATTGTACGCTCAGCGAACTGCGTTCGTTGGCTCGAAAACGCTGCATTTCGTCTGCCAAACGGGTAAAACTTTTGACAATCGCCACGTTACCAAAGGCATCGCCGACATGGGCACTCGCTTCGGAATAAAATTCTTCCACAAAAAATTGCCGCTGATTTGTACGAATCATTACCGGAACCGCAACCACCAAAAAAAGGAGTACGCAAACAATCAGCACCAGTCCCAAGCGCCAATTAAGGACGAGACAAAGGGGCAACAAAAAAATAATCGTCAGCAGATTGGGAACATTTTTACGATAAAACTCGAGCTGAATCCAAAAGAATGCATCCGATCCGCGGGTAAAAATTTTGAGTGATTTACCCGAATGCGTGTCACCATGAAAACGCATAGCAAGCTGCAAAACATGATCAAAAAAGCGCCTGCGCAAGGCATGAAAACTGTGATGCGCCATACGATCAGCACCAAGAGAAACCATTCCTTGAACAATAAGAAGTAAAAGTCCGACCAAACCCCACCAAAGTAAGACGCGAAATAAAGATGAAAATGACTCCGAAGCTCCAGACCCAAAACCAACAAGCACATCAATTATTTCGCGAAAAAAGACTGGCTCAAGGAGAGACAACAAAACAAAAACAACACTGCCAAAAAGCAAGATAATTGCGTGTTTTTTGTTCGTGACTGCCGAGATTGCACGAAAGTATGTAGCGAGCACGATGTCGTAGTGGAAAATAAAAAGAGGATTCTGATTATTCTCAAATCTACAACAATTTGCAAGTATGTAAAAAGTGAATTATGAAGCTTTTGTATACCGATATTTTCGAGTGGCATTTTCGCAACGATCAAATTTTTGTTGCCCAAAGACTTCAATAATCTGTGATTTTAAGAGAGTAAAAAAATCACCGGTTTTATCTTCAATACATTCTAAAAGGAGCGTCAGATGAGTATCAGGAATCTCTGTCCGTTTTTGAATAAAGGGAATTAAAGTTTCGCACGCCCCTTGCTTGTTCCCGACAAGTCGATAGATTTCTGCTTTTTGCAAAACAAACACCTCATTATCAGGAAAATCATTTAATGCTTCTGATGCTGCAGTAAGTGCATCACCTAAGGCTTCTGCTGCAATCAACGCTTTAATTTTTACTGAGCGTGAAATTCCATCGGTTGCAGAATCAGCCCCATTAGTTAACTTTAGCGCTTCCCCACTGTATCCCATGGCAGTAAGAATTTGTACTTTAAGTGTAAGCGCTTTTTCATCATCGGGTGCTCCTCGTAGTACTTCTTCAATATAACTAAGCGCCAACGCGTATTCTTTGAGTAACAGATATGCTTTCGCTTTTTGTGTTAAAAAAAACAACCTGCTCTGCGGATATGTAGGGTCTTGTTTCTCTGCATCTGTCAGGTTTTGTAAATAATGGTCGATTGTGTCAATTGCTTGCTCTGAATGACCCATATTCATGAGATCACTTGCTACGAGTATCACTTTTTTTGGAGATGACCAAAAATCTTGTCCCACATGTTGTATTGATTCGGTCTTCGTGGAATTCCACCGTCTTTTTTCAGGCATCTTAAATTTTAAAAAAACTTTCTTGTAAAGCTGCATCTAACAGATGCCAACCAAAAGCCACTTCTCTTTTTGAAGCAACTAATTATAATCTTACCTTCCAGAGTCTTCGAAACAGAACAGCAAAAATTCCAGAAAATACTATTAATATCATTATTAAAGCAACCGGTCCGCTTCCTGCTGATTTTGGTGGTAATTCTGCATAGCGCTCGCCTGCAGTATTCTTGTCATCGGCATTACTGTTGGTGCCATTAATACCACCACTTATACTGTGAGATTTTGTACCAGCTGCGCCACCAGCGATTGCCGCATTATTTTGCGATGAATTGGAATTAATATATGAAGAGCCATTGGGATACATTTTTCCTGCGGCGGCAGGATATCTGCTTCCACCAGAAGAATTGTTAGCAGCACTCGTACCGCCGCTTTGGCGAGGTGGATTAACAATGCCAGCGATTGCGCCGTTATTGTCAATTACAACCGAAATTTCTGCTGAAGCATTTGTCGTGCAGTTGGTTCCTAGCGTGCGTAACCCAAAGAAATATTTCATGCCAATCGCCAAGTCTTCTGCCGGAAATTTCATCGTAGGCACAACTGGCAATTCGATTGATTTAGACAGATCACCGCTTTGTGATCCCCATTGTAATTCGAGGTCGGTAATGCGCGCGTCGGTGATTTTGTCCCACGAGAATTGAATTTTTCCATCAGGTAATGATGAAGCAGAAAAATTACTCGGGGCAGCGCACGTTGCTCCAGTCGAAGTCGGTGTGGATGATGGATTGGTATTTTTTCCGCTGCCGCTACTGCCGCTTCCGCCTCCTCCACCAGACGAACCGCCCGAAGTTGAAACAGTGAAAGTGGTTGCTTGTGATGGGCTCGAATCGACACACACTACGAGGGAATAAATACCGGGTGTACCCACATCGTTGGCAGCAAGGTACACGCTGTTGACGCCGCTCGTACAATCTTGAGCAGCAGTTACCACTGGAATATCAGTCATTTTTTGTCCACCATACATGGCAGGAATTTTTGTTCCAGCACACGAATCACGATGAATCGAAGCTGTACTGGTTTTGTCGGCGACAAAGCGCAGCGTGGATAATTGTCCAGCAATAACAGGATTTGGAGCGATTGAGCAAAAAGTAATTTTGGAATTTCCTGCTGCTGCAGCAGGTGATGGCACGACAGAAACTGTCAAAAACGGCGAACGTCCTATTGCGGCAGAAGCATCGGTAACACAAATAATCAGTTTTTGATTTTGTCCAATCCCAATCTGACCACCAGTGAAGATTGCGCTTGTGGGTGAATTTGCGGCAGTGACATTTCCTTGCGCCAACACACTATAATTTTCGCACGAATCTTTGCGGATGGTATACACACCAGTCACAGAACTCTCGAAGGTGACGGTGACCGAATCGGCTGTCGCCAGCGAACTGCGCGAGAGCGAACCAGTCACAATCGGACCAGGAGCAGCTGCAAAAATAAGACCAGACGAATGTGGTAAAGAGAGCACATTGGTGTTATTGACATCACTCAAATACGCGCCAGAGCTGCTTCTAAAAAAGATTCCGGTTTCGGCAGAACTTTTGCGCGTAACGGTAAACGAGCCAATTAGCGCGTCAGATGAAGTAATGGGCGTATTGCTAAAAAGTGCCAGTTCGATTGCGCCCGTTAGTGCATTGTTTGTGTTAGTGGCAGTGCTGACAAAAGCGCTTTCTGCAACATCAATACTCTTCCCACTGACTTCAAGCAGTGCTGGATTGTAATCCAAGATCAAATCGATTGAACTAATTGCCTTTCCTCCAGTATCAAGATGTAGCGTTGCAGTGGTCGATTGTCCACTCGTAATATCGGCATTATCGGCAGAAATCCAAACTTTGGTGGTACCCATTGCAGGACTTGGCGTTGATGATGATTGTGGTGGCGACGGAGTCGAAGGAGGCGGGTTTATGGTCGAAGTCGGTTTGGGCGTGGACGATGCAGTTGGCGTTGCTGAAGGAGTCGCCGCAGGCGCAAGAGTTATTGTTTTTCCGGACAGACTTCCTACGACATCGCTGTTGCCAATATCATTCAGTAAAATATTGTTGAGCCCGGGAGTAAAACTAATCGGAGCGTTGCCGCTTGCAGCAGAGCTGCGCGCCCGAAAAGTCACGACGCCAATCGTAGCTGACGATGGTAATACTGTTCCAGGATTGCGCGCGCGCACGATTTCGATTGTGCCGTCCTCATTATCAATCGAGCCAACATATGCCGTCGGAAACGCGCTCGAAGTAAAATCTATTGGACCTATAGCCTCTAATTTGTCAGCAGGAAATTCGAGAAAAACACTAATCGTGCTGATTTCTTCATTGCCAGAAAGTACGAGTCCGCTGCTATCAAGGCGAATGGTAGCAGTTGTTTGCTGTCCGGGAGCAAGTGTTGTGGCTTGTAATAAGAGCGTCAAATCAGCATCGCCAGTCGCCGCAAAAACCGAAAAAAAAGAAAACAAGCTTACCAGCAAGCACGCGAAGACAATTTGGCGCAGCCAAGAAATGCGGAAGACAGATTTCATAATGACGAGACAGAAGAGCGAATCACAATACTTTGACGTGGCAAATCTTCAATGACAGCAGTTTCGGTATTGTCGACATCCGGCAATAAAGCCGATAATTCGTTGGCAACAAATTGAAAGGTTGCTTCGCCAAGCGGAGCATTATTTTTGACTGCTAAGCGCAGCGAGAAAGCGAGTACATCTTTGCCAAAAAGGTGCGAATCGACAGCAGCGACAAATTCGATTTTCCCGACGTCGTTTTGAATGAGCGAGTAAAAAGGTTGAATGCCTTCTGCCGGTAAAATTTCGAGTACAGAAAAGACATTTGGGTCATACGTAAGCACGACTTGTATCGAGCTGACTGGCTCATAAATGGGAGTAAAGCGCACGGGCAAAACCGCTGTACCGCCAGGCGCAAGCGATAATGATGGCTCTCCAGAAAAGGAAAAATAGGTTTTTCCTTGGTGCGATTGCATTTGCAGACTACCAACAGGAGCTTGGGTATTCAGTGATTCCGCCAAAAATTGCGGGGAATTGTCAGAAAGATTTTCTTCTTTTTCTACGCAACCAGTCAGCACGATTGCGCTGCCCAAAAGCAAAAGAAAAGGGGTAATCAGCCGACGATTAGTTTTCGGTTTTTTTATCATCGTTTCCAGCCAGCGGCAATATCATTGACATCTTGAATGTCGGTTTTATCGAGAAGTTGAACGCTGCGTCCGCCCAGATCGCCACGGCGCAAAATATGGAGCGAAATCGTCGAAGTAACTTCGTTGGCATCCACCAATGTCAAAGTCACATCGCGTTCGTCCTGCACTGCTTGGTTGTTGTTATCAATCAGCGTGGGGCGAAAAATGATATCACCGTTTTCAGGATCAATTTCGACAATACCAGCATCAACTGGATCTGCGACCCATTCGTATGGCGCCATGCCGCCAGTTGGCTTGAGACGAATTTCTTCGCGCCACGGCAAATGAATCTTTTGGCTTTCTGAGACCCCGATTGCCAGTTTTCCATTGAGAGGAAGTGAATTAAAACCGGTAAATTGCGGTGAAAAATTGCCGACTTCAGCCGGAATGGCGGATTCTGCCAGACAGTTTTCGTCACGCAGATTGATGGCGCGCACGACATAGTACACATTTTCGGTTTGTGCATCGGTAAAAAGTGCGACTGTTCGATCGCCATCATACATCGCATCCGAAATCATCAAATCTGCTGCGGTTTCTCGATTCTTCTCAATACACTGCGCATATTCGATATCTTGATTGCAGGCAAAGATTTCATAATTGTTGCTATCGGTCGGATCAGCTTCGGTTTCGGTAGTACAAAGTGCATTATTAAACATCACATTCAGCACACCCACATCTTTGGGAACAGCTTTTTGAATGGTCGGATGTACCGTCCACACAAATGGTTGAGAAAAAATTCCTTCTGGTGGAAGAAACTCTTCTGCAGGGGAATTGCCGATGTTACTTGCCAAAACAATGTAATAGATTTCATCAGCAAGCGAAACTCCTATATCAGTAGTAAGACGAATTTTGCTCGCATCTTCGGTGTCGAGTTCGGCGAGCACAGGCGTGCCAGGATTGCTCACGCTTTGTTGATTCATCTCGCGACAACCAGCCGCGTCAAGTGCGTTGGGATCATTGGGATCCGAACCGGGAATATCGGCTCCACAAGCATAAATCGAATAATTGGCGGTGTTTTCTGCACCAGAGTTTTCCATGCCACCGAGAAGCGGCGTGTCAAAATCAAGTTCGATTATTTCGTCAGTTACCGCTCGTGTCGAAACGATGTGCGGATACGTCGCAAATTGGGGCGCTAATATCAGTGCACCAGTATTGTTCCCGGGAAGATTAGGATTTGCATCAGCATAATAACGAGTAAAATTGCCGTCGCGGCGCACCAACACCGCTGCGACCGAAATCGGCTGCGTATCAGTCGTAGGCGTTGCTGCGATGCGGAAGGCGACACGTAGCACTTCGGCGGTTTCTGTGATTAATTTTCCCAATTGATCTGCATCAGGAGCGCCAGGTAAAGAAGCGGATGGATCAGAATATTCTTCTGGTGTGATAAAAATACTTACGTCATTTGTCATCAGCGATTGTCCGGGACGCTCGACAGTGTCGATGTGAAAACCCGGGAAAGTCGAAACTTCGTCAAAAGCCATAAAATCAGGCACGCCGGTCAAACGAAATTCGATACTATCGATGGGAGCAATGGCGCTCGCGTTTGTAGTTGTGATTCCGAGTGGCAATTCGAAAACTGCTCCCAATTTGGTAGGAATATTCCACGTGCGATCGGTTTCTGTTTCGCCTAAATACCATAATTCGAAGCCGGTTTCTGGCGAAGAAAAAATATCTGCGCCAAACAGTTTGGAGCGGAGATCAGAAAAAGCCACAATACTGAGCGCCAATGTGCAAACGAGCACAACAGCAAGCGTTGGCAGTATCGATTTGAGTTGATCTTTCATGCGCGAAAGAGAAGAAAAAAAGAGGCGCTTTACGGCAAATATTGCTGAGGGATTACCACTTTTGCTGGCAATACAGAGAGCGGCAAGTATTCGAGTGGATTGACATGAGAGCCGTTTTTGAAGACTTCGAGATGCAAATGTGGACCAGTAGTCATCCAGCCGGCACCGATTGTTCCGGGAGTTCCGCCCGAAAGAGCGATTGGCGTCCCTTTGGCAACCAATTGACCTTCTTCGACCAAAAAGCCAGAGACATGCCCATACACCGTCATCAAGTTGTCTCGATGTGCGAGGATAATGGAGCTATAGCCCATTCCGTTATCAGTAATTTTGTACACATAACCAAGCGCTGGTGCTACGATTTCGGTACCTTGCGGCGTCGGAATATCGAGTGCTTGATGCGCGACATGAAAAATATCTTCGTAGTCTTTATCGTGATAATACGCCGAGATTCCTTTGAGCGGTTCTACCGGCCAACTGAGCGGTTTAGCAGAAGCATCTTCCGCCAAAAAACGCTCGCCGACGGCGAAACTATCGGTGGAATTTGTTTGAGCAATTCGACTTTCTTGTTGACGCTGATATTCGTCTTCTAGCTTGCGCATGGTTTCGTTGACGCTGTTTCTGTCGTTTAAAAGTGATGAAATCTGCGATGCACTCGCGTACATTTGTTGCTTGGATTCTTCTAATAATCGTTGATATTCGGCTTCGCTGTCTTGTACAGAATCAAGGAGTGATTTTTTGGCGGCAACTTGCTCTTCAATACGTTTGTGTTCGATATCTTTGCGAGTAAGAAGTTCGTTCAAACGAACATTTTCTTCGTTGACCAAACGCATCACTTGGGCGATTTCGGTTTCTGCCGATTCGATATCATGAAAAACGCTTCGTCCGATACTCTCGAGCGCGGTTAGTTGTTCTTCTTGCCAGAGGTTTTCAGAAAAAGTTTCATCCGAAAGAATCAAACGCAAAATATTACGCGCATCATCCGAAATACCAAATTCTTCGTTTTCACGCTGAAGCAAAGTAAAAAAGCCTAAGACTTCATTTTGCTGGATTTCTTTTTCAGCTTTCATACGATCGGCTTCTTCCATCAGATATTGTAAGTCGGCAATCCGCTTGAGGATTTGGATTTTGACGACTTCCAACTCTTTTTGCGCTGACTCTGATGATGCTTCCATCACCTGCAGTTGTCCGGTCAAAGTGGTAATCTTGCGTCGTGCCTCGCGGATGTTGTCTTCGGTCTTGGCACTTTCTTCTTTTTGACTGTCAAAATCTTTTAGTTCTTCTTCGATGCGTTGCGTAATACGATTGAGACGAGTTTTTTGCTGATTTTCATCTTGCGGAAATGCATCCCCCATCGAATCACGATACAGTTCAAACTCGCGTTCGATGCGCCTTAGCTCGTCTTCTTTGCGCTGCTCGGCGGCATCGATATCGCCATACGCAACGGGCAACACCGTCAACGAAAATATGAGAATCAGACAGCCGACAAGCAATTTGCGCAAACAAGACATTTTTGTGTGTTTTTAGGTGATTTAATAATCTATGTATTATAGTAAAAAAACGCGGAAAAATCAACCGAAAGCGAAGTGTTATTTGTTATTCTTGAATGATGAAAATCATCGCCGGTTTAGGGCTTTCCTTTTGTTTATGTACATGCGAGAATGCGCTCGCATGCAAAAACAAGAATTTGAGTCTCCTTGCTGTTGCGAGGAAATGATTTTAAACTCAATACGAATCTATGATTGAAATGTTAAAGAACAAAAAGGAGAAAATCTTACACGATGTATTTGTTATTGGAATCACCATCAAAGGAATAGATGGCTTGCTCGAATTGATTGGTGGAGTGATTCTTGTTTTCATCAAATCAGACTCGATATCAAAGATGATACAAACTCTTTTTCAACACGAAATTGCCCAGGATCCGACAGATTTTATTGCTAACTATTTCATTCAATCCGCTCAAAACCTCTCTCTAAATACCATATCCTTTGCAGCCATATATCTTATTATCCACGGATCGATCAAGATAGGTTTATTTGCAGGACTGTGGTACAAAAAATTATGGGCTTATCCTTTGGCAGGAATTATAATGTCTCTATTTGTGACGTATCAGTTGATGAGATTTTTTAATACGCATTCTTTATTTCTTCTGTTCTTAACGATTATTGATATATTGGTGATCGTCTTATTGCGATTTGAATACAAAAGACTGAAGCATTCTTTGGCTTAATGAAGCTAAAGTTTTACTTTTCAGGTCAAACAAGAAGCTCTGAACCAGTAGAGAATTAAGAACCTCTTGATACAGAAGATGACCAAAACGGTTTGCCTGGCACATTGGCTTTTGCAGTCTTAATCCGTGCATCTAACTCGTCAAGAGTCGGAAGGAACGAAAGTGATTTTTTATCTAATTCTCTTACTCTTTTGAGCTCCGTCTCTAGTTCTGCAGCTTTGTCAACCGGTAAAGAATTGGTATCAAGCTCTCTCAATAAAATGACAATGTTATCAATCTGGTTCCGAACAATTGATCTGCGCCGCATGAGCTCTGGATAATTTCCTTTAAACACAGAGTTTGCATCATCGTCTTTTTCAAAGAGAAGCGTTTCTAGCATGCTTCTGGATGATTTTAAGGAATGGAACAAAGTGCTAAATCCAATTTCTCCATCAAATCCGCTCTCTTCTGAATCCTCTGAAGTTTTTAGTGTATCGGGCATGTACTGCAAAATATAAAACAAATTTATTTTATGAATTTTATTTCTATCTTGTCAACTTTTTCCCGATCCATAAATATGCCATACTGCATACATAGTTTTTTTCTTCCACAATGTCCTTTGGTGACCGCGCAACCCGAGCAATGACAGAAAAGGATTCGGTGCTTTGTGTCGGACTTGATCCGCATTTTGAATTATTACCGGATTTTTTGAAAAGTAAATACCAGCCGGATGAAGCAATCGAAATTTTTTTGACCGAGATCATCGATGCAGTTGCGCCGCATTGTGCAATCGTCAAACCGAATACCGCCTTTTTTGAAATCTGGGGTGCGGACGGTTGGTTGGCGCTCGAGCGAATCTCGGAATATGCACAATCAAAAGGTTTGCTCGTCATCGCCGATGCGAAACGCGGTGATATCGGCAGTACCGCAACCAAATATGCCGAAGCGTTTTTGGGGGCAAACAAGCCGTATGATGCGCTTACAATCAATCCATATCTCGGACAAGACGGTATTTTGCCGTTTGTCGAAGTCGCGGAGCAGAATGACAAAGGAATTTTTGTACTCGTGCGCACGAGCAATCCGAGTGCGAGCGAATTTCAGGATTTGCCGGTCGGCGACTGTCTGCTGCATGAAGAAGTTGCTCGTTCGATTGCGCGCATCGGCGAAAGTTCAATTGGCGAAAGCGGTTTTTCGGCAGTCGGCGCAGTCGTTGGCGCAACCGAGCCAGAAGAAATCCGCATTTTAAGAAGCGAGATGCCGACGCAACTTTTGCTGATTCCCGGATATGGTACACAAGGGGGCAGTGCCGCCGATGTCGCGACCGGCTTTTATCAGAACGGTCAAGGAGCTATCGTTAATTCCTCTAGACAAATCATTTTTGCTGGCAATGACAAAAATTTTGCTGTTCGCGCAGCGAGTGCCGCTGAAAGAGCCAAACTCGAATTAGCGGCAGCAATTCACCATCAAGACCATGACTGAAACAATCGGGATTTTTCGATCGCATCCGCTGATGCTGCTGGGCAAGTAATCTATTTGAGTCTTTTTCTTTGGTTTGGACAATCCTAGCGTTTATGCCTTTTTAAGCGACTGGAATTTGTTCGCGTAGGCACGAATAGTCGCGATATATGTGGCATGGCTCCATGTGAGCGGCGACACCGAGAGTGGCGCGCCCGTCACTGGATGCACCTGTTCGGGCAAAATACCGGCTGAGTTGGCGCGTGCAAAGACCCATTCGAGAATCGTTTTTGCCGACTCGAGCTCGGTTTTGTTTTTGGCAGTCGAAATCAGGTAATCAGCATGCCAGAGTGTGGTAATAAGCCACGGATTTCCGGTAACCTGATCGTGACTCAGGCTGTCCCAATCGAAATGATAATTATCGTTTTGATAACGCGCAATGCCGCCGATGTTTCCGGGAATGGTCAACTGTTCGACAATCGCTTGCATCGTTGATTTGACCTTTTTGTCTTCGGGCGGAAGTACACCCATTTTCCAGATGAAAGCGAGACTCGCATCGATAGTCGCATCGCGCTCGATGATTTCGCCGTTTTTGATGACGACCTTTTTGAGGAATCTACCGGCTTCCTTGTCGTAGAGATGTTCGAGGATGCTACGATGCAGCGATGTAGCGGCTTGCGAAAAGCGCGCGGCGGACTCGAGATGTCCGGTGGCTTTGGCAAGTGCAGCAGCGGACCTGAGTCCTGCAAAAACACACGCCGCCGTGTACGAGAACACGCCGCGTTGCTCTTCCCACAGATCGTAGGTCTGAATCGGCAGTCCGGTTTTTGGTTCGATAAATTTGGTCATCCAATCCCCCATTTTCAAAATCAGGGGATGAAAGAGTTGTTGCATCACTTCGATTTTGCCGAAACGCTGATGAAACGCATGAAGCGCAACCAAAATGAGCGCCGTTTCATCTTCTTGGATTGGAAGCTGGCGCTCATTATCACGTGTCTTGGGGTGCCATGACGAACCAAGGGTGCGATCGGGATTGTACTTGTGCAGCATGAAGCCCTCATCGGTCACGACATCTTGGCAAAATTCAAAAAATCGTTCCGCCTGAATTTCGCAACCGGCATCACAAAATGCCATGGCGACGAGCGCTCCATCACGCGGCCACATGTAAGTATAGGTATCACGATTGAATTTCATGTTGTCCGAATCATTCGCCGCCAAAATCGCGCCTCGATTGTCGGTTTGTGTCCGGACGATCAAAAGACTGCGATTATAGAGATTGATCAAATGTGCAGGCAAATCGGCAAAGTCGGTGTTTTTTTCCTTGATCCATTGTTGCCAAAAGATAGTAGCATGACTAAAAATCTTTTCGAGTCCCAGTTGATGGACAAACTGCTGACCACTGGCGATATCATCATAGCGCTTGCCAGCCACGACCCACGAAAACAGCGTGTGCTCTTCGTGCGGCAAAAAAATCTGCCGAAAGCCCACCGTCGAATCAACCGAACCTTGTTCGATGGGATTGCGTTGCAAAAGTCCGTCCTCCGCATCGCGCCAAGTGCCTTCCATTCCGTCATAACCGGTCTTGCCAATCGCATATTGATCAAGTCCGCCGCCCTGCTCCCACTCACCGGAAATCAAAAAATAGCGGTCTTGGCGATAGTGGAGCACGGCATTCATTTCTGGCTCAAACTGCGCGGTGTCTTTTGCCTTGTCTTCGTAAATATGAAAATCGTAATGAAAAAAGACTTTAATCTCGCGCTCACGGTCGACATGATTGGTGATCGTCAATTTGCGAAAGAGAATATCATGCGTTGTATAGACAAAATCTGCAAACCGCACTTCGAGACCGAGTCGCTCATTTTTTGCGACTGAATCCCCCACTAAAGTATTTGACAAGTATCCGAGGGAAATCTGCCAGTCTTTGTCGCACAGCCACGAAATCTGTCCATCGACAAAAAACCCCACCCGATGAAAGGTACCAAAAGTAGTGTGATCTTCCATCCCGACATAGGGATAATAAAAGTCGCGGAGCTGCAGGCGGTCGTCAAAAGTGGCTAGCATATTGCCGTTTCCGAGCACAAGTGAACGAGGCATCAGATGAGAAAAGGAATTTGTGTTTGTGATTATTATACCATATTTATAATATTTAAGAAACCAGAGGCAGCGCACTTTTTGCGTTGGACAATGTACGGATATTTTTTTATATCTTTGGAATAAACCCCCGAGCTCATTTAGGAGCAACTTTGCAAGTTGCTCCACATGTTTTATCCATATGTAATTTATCTCCTGTTTTTCGTCGTCCTTGCCGACAATCAAGGATTTTTTGGCACAAACAACTGGATATATGGAAGATAAAAGAATCTCAGAATAAGAAACGTTTCGGAGCAACTTTGTAATTTGCTCCTTAGGAATCCTTAGAGAGACCTTTTTTATTTGACATCAGTACAATAGTAATACTATATTGTCAACACTTTTCAATAAGAATATGTCTGACAATAAGGGATCGGAGCTGTTCGGTAAGGCTGATAAACCCTTTTCCATCCATGTGTCAGGAGGTACAGCGGGTTCAGATGTTCCGCCTGATATCACACTTCCGCTATTTGGCGTGTATAAAAAAGTACGTGAATTGTTTGAAGAAAATCCCGATATTACCGAGCTACGTGTTACAACACCGACTGGCGCAGAAATAGTTTATCCCAGAGAGAATTTTGACAACAGCCCTCCAAAGACAGAAGTAGAGAGCCCATCGACAAGTTCCGATTTAGACAATCATAAAAATGATTTAGCGGACGCGAAAGAACCACCGCAACAAGCTAGGGGGAAAATTGGTAAAAAAATCAAGGCACTATTGAATCTATGATTCTGAGAAGAGTGCGATTCTTCCAAATGTCTCCCCAAGTTTCTTCCACCCGATTGGACTTGATTGGAGCGGTCACAAGAGAAGGTTCCGGTTCGTATATTCCGTATTCCCGAGATCATGAATCGGGATATCGGGGTGACAAATACTTCTAAAGTCGTCACAGTCCTCTAACGAGAGACTGTGACGGTGAATAAAATATGAAACTGAGGAAATAATTGATTCTAAATCAAGCAGTCAATACTCGCATCACATTCTCCACCAGATGATAACCGACATTGTCCTTCATCGTAAGTACCGATTCTGGATGGAATTGGACGGCCTCAATCGGTAGTGTCTTGTGTCGCATCGCCATAATCGTGCCGTCTTCGGTGCGCGCGGAGATTTCAAAACTCTCCGGCATTTTGTCCACTGCAAGCGAATGATAGCGACCGCCGGGAAAGGCGTCTGGGAGATTTTCAAAAATCGTTTTGCCATCATGCAAGATCGGTGAGTTTTTGCCATGGATCGGCGGCACAAATTTGAGCGTGCCGCCAAAGGCTTCTGCCAAGGCTTCGTGCCCGAGACACACGCCAAAAATCGGTACTTTACCGATACATTTGTCGATAATCGCCATCAAGTTGCCGGCGTTTTTGGGCACACTTGGCCCGGGAGAAATCAGAAGAAGGTCGTACGCGCTCGGGTCAATATCCACGACAGGAACGTCATTGCGCAAAATTGTCATTTGTCCGCCCGCTTGCTCGAAGAAATCAACGAGATTAAAGGTGAAGGAATCAAAATTGTCGATGAGGAGAATGGATTTCATTTGGAAAGAAAGATTCGTAAATGTAAAATTACCCGTTTCCACTAAGAATATCGAGAAGTGCTTTGGCTTTGTTGTCCGTCTCGAGACATTCTTCGTGCGGATCGGAATCGTAGAGCAGCGTTGCGCCGACACGGAATTCGAACTGCCCGTTATGAATATGCGCCGTGCGGATGATGATGCCGGTGTCCATTTCGCCGGAAAAGGTGAGATATCCGACCGAACCGCCATAATAACCGCGTCGCGCTTTTTCGTGACGTTCGATTTCGATCATCGCTTGTACTTTTGGCGCGCCGGTGAGGGTTCCGGCAGATTGGCAGGCAATTAGCGCGTCAAGTGCGCTGCACTCTTTTTTGAGCGTACCGGTCAAATGCGCAATGGTGTGCATCACGCGCGAATAGCGTTCGACCACGCGATAAGCGGTGATTTCGATTCCGGCATTACACACGCGCTTGAGGTCATTTCTTCCGAGATCAATCAGCATATCGAGTTCGGCGCGTTCTTTATCGGATTTGAGAAGTTCGAGCATGTTTTCGTGATCGGAGATTGGATCCGCGCCGCGCGGCCTTGTGCCAGAAATCGGACGCAAGTGTGCCTTGCCGTCTTCGACGCGCACCATCATTTCGGGACTCGCACCGACCAATTGATTGTCGCCAAAGTCAAAAAAGAAGAGATACGGCGCCGGATTTTTTTCGCGGTAAATCTGATATACGGCAAACGGATCACCAAAAAACGCGCCCGAATAACAACGCGAAAAAACGATTTCAAAAGTATCGCCACGCCGAGCCAAATCTTTGGCAACAGTAACAAGTCCTTCGTATTCTTTGTTGGAAGTGTCGGACTGGATGTTGCCGGTCGAAAAATACGGACACGTGAGCACAACATCTTGCGCAGCGGCTTTGACAGTTAGTGCGGCTTTTTCGGCTTCGAGTTCGGAGCTTCTGAAGCAAATCACTTTTGCCGTTTCTTTGATCAGATTGATGCGGACAAAAGTGTCAAAAAGAAAAAACCGAAATTCGGGAATCTCATCTCGCTCGGGATGGAGTGATGGAATTTCTTCAAAAAGTCGGGCGAAGTCATAAGAAAAACCGCCGTAGACTCCTAAAAAAGTTTCAGTTTCGGTATGAAAAAATTGCAAAAAACGCTGCAGCACCAACGCGGTATTTTTGCGGCGTGTTCGTTTTTCTTCAGGTAAAAATGAAGTATCTTTGACAATTCGCAAAATCAATTTAGTGGCGGTTTGTTCAACAATTTCGTCTGCAAGAGTGGCGATGCCAGAATCGATAAAACTACTCAAATACGCTTCGCCGCGCGGACGCAAAATCTGAATGGTAACGAGTTCGCCTGTGGCCTTGATTTCGAGCGCGGGATTGATACCGATAAGACTCATCCGCCCATAAATGGGATTAATGGAACGCGATTCGAACAAAAACGCCGGCTTGCCGTCAAGACGCAAAGACGAATAAATATCAGCAGCATCACGCAGAGGAATCTGCTCCGTATGCGAAAAAACCGCCAGATTACCGCAAAAAAATTTCATGTTATCCGTTGAAAAAGAGTTTGTAAGATACCGCTCCCATATTTGAGCTCGCGACTGCCGCGCGCAATCGTCGCAAGTCCAGAACCGGTTATGCGCGAAATCTCACGTTGAGGTTTGCCCTCGAGCAAAGCTTTGACGATTAAGGCGCGCTCGGTAAGAGCATCAAGTTCGGACGGGGTCAAAATTGCCGCGAGCAATTGCTCGAGTTCTGCAGTATCTTTGACATTTTGAAAGAGTGCCAAAACCAAATGGAAGCGAGCGGCGGCGAAGGGTTTTGCAGAAAGATTCATGCGTGAGAGAAAACATACGATGCTTCATCGTACTGTAACACTAGTACAACAAGAATTTTGTGTCAATGAGTTTTGAGAGTGATTATCACCATCAAGAAACATCTTGGTTCAACTCTGGAGAGTTGAACCTTTAGGAAGCCTGCTCAAGCTGCAAGGAAGATGAGCTAAAACTTCGACTTGAAGTAGCAGGACAAAATTGTTATTATTATAACATATAAAACTAATAAATGACCGAACAGCCGGAAGACAAAGGAAAAAATGATTTTGTGCCTTTTGACGAACTACCAAATGAAGTCCATGCAGCAGGAGTCAAAATCGCCGCCGGAAATTTTGATGAATTGACCCATCAAGATTTAGATCGTTTTTGCAAGGCTGCTGACGCTGAAACATTTAGAAATCGGGTTCTAGGATTGTCTGGCGAAGCACGAAACACTCTATATGATTATTTAGTCAGAAAATTACGAATTACCACAAACGAAGATGGTGAAAGAGAAAGAGGAGGAGGTGGGTATTCAGCAGGTGCAAGGGACCAGATTCTTCAATGGCAACAACGAATTTCTGTGGTGGAAGAAGTAGTTAAAGATGCAAACAGAATGTAGTAATATTTCCCTTTGCTCCAATCCATAACTCTCTCGCTGGAGCAGTCTGCAAGACAAGGTTCGAGCTACAAATAATTATGAAAGCGGAGACCTAGCCGGGGAAAAATTCTGACAAAACCCCCTCAATACCTCGTCTCTCAAGGGGGAGAGAATTTCGGAATTATTATAGAATTGAGTATGTGTCAAGGAAAAATCCACCCGTTCCGCTTTTGACCAAAAAAGCATACACTGGTGATGCTTTCCACAAAAACGGATGCACTCCGATGCCCCTTACATGCAGCGTGCCCTCTACCTTGCTGAACAAGCGATTGGTTTTGTGTCGCCCAATCCGTTAGTGGGAGCAGTGATTGTCCGTGATGGAGTGGTGATTGGCGAAGGTTATCATCAGCGTTTTGGCGCCGATCATGCCGAAGTCGAGGCAATTCGTAATGCCGAAGCAAATGGGCACAACGTCGCTGGAGCAACGCTGTACGTGACGCTCGAACCGTGTTCGCATTTTGGCAAAACGCCGCCTTGCACTGATTTGATTATTGAAAAAAAACTGCGCATGGTGGTGATTGCGATGCATGACCCCAATCCTTTTGCTGGTGGCGGAGCCGAAAAGTTGTTCGCTGCCGGCGTGCACGTTCGCATGGGACTAATGCGCAAAAACGCGGAAGAAATCAACCGCTTTTATCTTCATGGTTTTCGCACAAAACGCCCATTTTTTACTGCCAAAGCAGCAACATCAAGTAATGGTATGATTGCCGAAGCGCCAGGAAAACGTACGCAAATTTCGGGCGATCAGGGCAAAATATTTGCACACGCCTTGCGTCAGTCGCACGATGCCATCTTGATTGGTGCACAAACGGCTGTCATCGATAATCCTTATTTGACAGTGCGATTTGGCGAATACAAACGCGACCCTTTGCGTGTGATTATTGACGCACATTTGCGAGTTCCTGCTGACGCACATGTTTTTCGGGATAATAATTATTTGGTATTTACCAGTATCAAAGAAGTGCCATATTATTTGAATAAAAATTGTGTTCATATTGCCGAAACACGCGACTTGATTTCTCCATACGAAATCAGTCAGGTATTATGGGAACGCAATATTCGCAGCGTTCTTGTCGAAGGCGGTGCCATCACCATCGGCACTTTTGTCGCCGCCAATCTGGTAGACGAATTGATTCTGCTCAAGTCCAACGCGCGTTTACCGCGCAGTGGCGTGCCACTTTTTCCCCATGGTTTTCCGAAAGGTTTTTCCGAAATCGAAGCACGCGAATTGGGTGTTGATACGATTTATGTTTATTTGCAAGCACCATGACGGAAACAGACTCTGGTTAACAAGTCGTAAGCTTCTTGCAAAAAATCTCGCGTCGCATCCACTTTTTTTGGTAACAGAATCAGCGGCTCTTCAATTGCTTTTGATATCTCTGGCGTAATATCCGTGGCATTGACAATAATCGGTAAAGCGAATGCCATAAAATCTTTCGCATCATCCACATAACCCGCTTCACGCGTCATAATTTCTGGAATTTTGCGCTGCGCAAGCAGGTCGTCTTCATCAGGAGTTGCAGGCGCATCGCCGTTAAAACCGCCGAAAGCATTAATGCTATTCGTCAGAGCAGAAGCAGTTGCGTCTTCGTCTGGCTCGGGACAGTTTTCGGGTGGTTGCGTGATTTCACAGAAGGTTCGTGCCCGCTTTATCATGACTTTATCCTTCATGCCTTTGATAAAATCCGGAAGCTCTTCTGGTGTCATGGCAACAGGAGTTTTTTCTTTTGAATCATATTCTAGAAAAAATACCGAATCAATTGGCTGCTGAATATTGCGCGAATACCATGCCCGCGCATCGTATTTACCCTGATTGCGCATCGTGTCCATGCTCGAATCCGAAAAGAGCGAAGATTTGCCCGACGAAAAGCCAGTCGCTGTTTTGCCAAAATCATTTCCCATATTTTTGATTTCGTCCAATTTGTACAAAATCGATTCGAGCTGTTCTTTGACCTGTTGAAAAGAGAAGAACGATTGCGGATCAGGACATTTGCGATCGTCTTGGTATTCGGGAGTAATAAGCGAAAAATCAGGGGAGAGCAAAGCACCTGGGATATATCCATAGCGACGATTAAATTCTTGCACAGGATGTGTACCGCTCGCGCGAGCGCGCTCTTCATCAGCAGCTGTAAGCGTGGCATATTCTGCCAAAGCGTCTTTGAGAAAATATGCCGCATCAATGATACTTGTGACATATTCGACATTTTCGAGACTACACGATAGCTCAGAGCGACCGGTTTCGCGCGCCAAGCGTTGAATGCGATTTTCGATTTGATTGATGTCATTGGTAAGACATTTGTTTTGTTTGACAGCATTCACCGACCGCGAAAAATCATCAATTCCGAGTTTGATACGGGATTCTGAACCGATTTTCCAGCCGGTCGCGGATTCGCAATTAGTACCCGGTACCACTTTGCCACTTGCGCGGAGTGCGACGGTTTTTTCTTCTACCGCAAACATTTGTGCGTTCAGCCACGTCAAAATTGCGCGTGCGGCTGCACCCGGCTCGGTCTGAGCCTGAGCCGTAGAAAATGGCACACCCAAGCAGACCAAAAAACCGCAAGCAAAAACGAGCTGTGATACCTTTTTGGAAAATGAAAAATGATGTCTCGCATTTTCACATGATTGTATATTGGTTTTTTCCGATGGTGAGTAGGATTTTTTCATGACGTGGGAGAACTATTTTGAGTGGCGCAGGTTTGTTTTTTGATGCCGCACGAATATTGTGCTTGGCGCAACGCGCACAGATTGATGCCCTGCACAGTTTGCAAAAAACTTTCGATACTTTGTGATAACGCTGCGGTTTGCTTGGAAATTTGCTCGTCAAATTGTTGGCGCATTTCGATAGTCTTGATAAAATAACTCGCTGAACTATCAAGTGGATTGTTGTCCGCGCGACGCAACAAATCTTTTGCACATGCATCTAAGTTGCGATCGATAGAACCAGGTTTGGCGCGATTGCCGTAGAGTTCGCAATCGGCTTTAAACGCTTCGAGCAAGTCATAACTCGAACAATCCGGATCGGCATTGCAAAGCCCTAATTCGTTATGAACTTTTTTAAATTCTGCATACACAGTGTCGACTGTGTGTTGCTGTTCTTCGCTTGCTTGCGCAATCGGCGGCAGCGCGTTGACACGATTATCAATCGAATTGGTTTTTGCCGGAGCATTTTCAAAAGTAAACGTATTGGTGTCCGTATCGTAACCATATTGATAGGTCTGTTTTTTTGCTTCTGAGCCATTTGGCGCAATCAATCCATCAAAAATCGGAATCGGGCGCGCTACCGCGGTAAAGTTGGCATGGCGCAATTGATCCCAGTTAAACATCTGACTCCACCAGTGTCCTTGATTGGTGTTTCTCGTCGGTGTACTTTGCGAAGCATCTTTGAGGCGCGTGGCGATAGCTTTGAGATCGGCAACCAGATTTCCGACTGTAGATTTGGTTTCTTTTTTGCCGAGTGTGGCGACTGTTTCACGATACCCCGGGATTGGCTTTACTTTGATGCACATAAAATCCGTGCAGTATTGGGGCACACACACAAGTCCGCCATACATCGAGACTTCGCCAGCAGCACAACCGCTGCTCGCGGCAAAGGACAACCCACTTTTCGAGCCGATATCATAATCGCTTGCAGTCGCAAGATTTTGTCCAGCGCCAGTCGCAATTCCAATCGGTAAGCGATAATTGGATTCTGCTAAGGAAAATGTATTACGGATTGCCGTGTCCGGTTTAGGCGCTTGCAAGAGCAACGCGTCGATATCATAAAACTGACGATCAACGAGATTGAGATCAGCCAACACGTCAAAATCATCGTTGCTTGCCAAATGTCCGTCCCACCAGCGCGAAAAAGCAGCGGTGTGTTGTGTCGCAAAAAATTCCATCTCGACAATTTTGTATTCGCTTTCCCACAAATTTCGGATGCGCTGCAAACAATCGCTCATGTCTTCGAGTGGTTCAATAATTTTTTCCTCAGCAGCGATGGCAGCATTACGATACACGCATACTTGGCTCAAATCCCCCGCGTCGGTTGTCACAATGCCTTTGTGAATAAATACCAAGATTTGTTCGGCAGTCGCGCCCAAAATGCCGCCGAGCCGCGTCGCCGTCACCGAATCGATACGACTTTGCTCGGTAATATTTTGTTCGCCAGCAAGGCGAGTGTACAGCTCAGACACAATGTGCTCGTTGGCTGCATGTGCCAGAGGAAAAGCTACAAGCGAGCAAAGTACGCCGAAGGAGAAAAGAAGTGGTTTCATGTCGATTGGGCAGCATTGATAAAAGCAGCAGGAAAATTGGCGAACATTTCGAGGAATTTGAGCATAATTTCGCGATAATCGATGAGCGATTCGTTAAGACATTCGAGCCGTTTGTGCGTTGACCAGGCAAGCGTCATCTCATCGAGTTGCATAATCGAAAGTTGCATGGCGACCCGAAGATTACCGCGCATGGTTTCGATTTTTTCACGAATCTGGTCTTCGCATGCCGTTG
Organism: Candidatus Altimarinota bacterium; assembly: GCA_041738935.1. Classification (GTDB taxonomy): domain Bacteria; phylum Patescibacteriota; class Gracilibacteria; order CAIRYL01; genus JBGSOV01. Next base: position 98,851 of record JBGSOV010000021.1, read on the forward strand.
CCGCTTCTAGACTTTCGCCTTCATACCATGAGCACAAACGATATTCCGAATTTTTGACATGAAAGAGCGCGCAATCCGCTTGGCGCAATTCGAACAAACGTTCGGACAAAAAGCCAGTGAGCGGCTCGATGCGTTTGTCTGCAAACGCCGATGGCACATCCGATTGCGACAATTCACAGCGCACATCAGTGCCAGTCAATTCGTCGAGTCTTTCTGCAAAAAGTTCGTCTTGCGTTGCCAAAAATTCGGTAGCAATGATTGGATAATCATACGTCAGTGTTTCGGCATTCCACGCCATTTCTAAATACGGATTGGGTTCTTTACTTGTATCAGCTTCGCGCAGCATTGTCGTGGCGTTGATGTCGTCGCAGCGAATGCTGTCGGCGGTATCAAAACTTTGTTTGGGCGCGGTCATTTGGGCACTCGCCAGAGGAAGAATCGAAGCATCTTCTGGAAAAAGTTGCAGTGCGCCGATTCCGCAGACAGCGAGTCCGAGAAGCAAAAGCGCGAAAGAAAGAGGAGAAATACGCATGATGAAAAAAATATCAGTCAGGATTAGACAGTGTGCACAGTCCTGCAATGCTGGCGTTAAAATTATTGACGAATTGATTGGTACTGTCTTGCAAGGATTTGAGGCGATCGATAAACGACAGAATTTGTGCCGATATATAGCCGTAGGTTTTGCGATTGATATCATCCATAATCATATTCCGCAGCACACGATCAAACACAGCTGTTTCGAGTTCGGCATGATTGCGGCAGTTTTGATACATAACATGTTGAATTTCCATCGGTTCGGTCACAAAAGTGGTTTGTGAAAAATCACACGCAGAGAGTTCTTCTGGCTCAAACACACCTGTTGCTGAGACGGTTCTCAGCATTTCTTCGATGGTGACTCCGACCGGACAGACAGAAAAAATTCCTGGAATCGCCCCGCCACTCATATTTTCGGGAGCGAGCGGAGTATCCATCATTTCGATTCTGCCTTGGCGATGAACCGAGCTGCACACCGCTTCTAAAAAACATTTGTTGGCTGCGCTCACGCTGCGATACGCCGACCACATATCGGTGGGAGCAATGTCATTTTGGTTTAAAAAGACGCCCATTCCATAAGTGGTATTTTCGACCATGTGGCGCTTGACAGCATCAAATCCCCTACTCCATGCCAGTTGGCAAGCGGCAGAATTTGGTGGCATTTCATCTTGTGCATGCACCAAGGGCATGGTCAAAAAAGCTAAGAAAATGCCAAAAAGGACAGAAAAAAGTTTCATTGCGGAGCGATAAAATCAAGTGGAATCTCATACTTTGCGCTTTGCGCGTAGATTTCGCTGTTGTCTTCGGACATAATCGCGACAGAAAAACGATCGTTTGGAATAATATCCGCGCTAAAATCGAGCATCGGAAAAGTATTTGTAGTAATGGACGAAGTGATATAGGTTCCCGCTGGTTTACCCACAAAGGCACTCTCAAAATCAAATTCGGGACAGCCGTCTGTATTATTTTGAGCATTAGCATTTTCTGGTACTTGCGGACAGAGATCTTGCGTCACGCCTTGATCGACTGGTCCAGGCGCTTGACACGCATTGGTCGACAGCACTTTGGTCGCCATCTGGGCAAATTCGCCGCGCGTAATCGCCTCGTCAGGATAGACTTTGCCAAAATGCACAGGTACGAGTCCGATATCGATGGCGGTAATCATTTCGGCGAGATACCACGCATCGAGTGGCAAATCACTCACCTGTTCTAGCGTTCCGGAAGTCAGCGGAATCTTGGCGGTACGAAGCAAAATAGCAGCCGCTTCGGCGCGTGTAATTGAAATATCTGGTTTGAATGTCTTATCGGCAAAACCATTGATAATGCCAAGATCGTTCGCCAATTCGACACAAAAACGATACCAAGCGCTGCCAAAAACATCGGTAAAAATACTTGGCGCCTCGTTATTTTCGGCAGGCGAATCGAGCGCGCATTCGCGGCAAAGTGCAGCTGCCAGCGTCATTTTGACAAACTCTGCACGCGAAAGTGGAGCGTCGGGACGAAAGGAACCATCAGCAAATCCTTGAACAATTTTTTTGTTCCTTAAGATTTCAATCGCCTCAAAAGCGGGATGACTGGACGGCACATCTGCAAAAGGTTTGTTATTTGAAAAAATCTCTTCGCTTGCTAATGACTCACTTGGTATTGCAGATATTTGAGGTACATCCACATCACTTGATTTTGCTTTCGTCAAAAAGAGTCGCTCACCAGCGGTACTGACAAAAATATCAAAATTGACATCGCCTTCGATATCGACAAGCTGCAAAATTACTGGATCAGTCGCAGCTTCAGACTTTTTGATTTGTAATCTGTAGCGAGTATTATCAAGCAAAAAGATTTCGCCTAAAGCCGATACAACCGCTACACTTTGCGAATCTGCAAAAATAACAGCGCCGCCAGCGAAAGAAGGTGCATTCCCTGGCAAACTGCCAGCACGCAAAGCATCGTTCGGATTATCATCAATCAGATACACGCCTTGCGAAATTTTTTCTGGAGCACCGAGATCGAGTGGCTCGGACACAATCTGCACATCTGTATTGCCATCAGTAATTTGTTGTAGCGAAAATAAGATTCGCCCAGTCACATCTTCTACCACGCGCACTTCGCCGAGTGAACTTGCCGAAAGCGATAGTTGGTCTGTGGAAAAAAGCACGCGTCCAGTACCGCGATCGACAGATGCGAGAACAGTTCCGTCCTCATCACGCAATTCGACACCGGGAGAAAAATCAAAATCAGCGATTTCAAATTTTCCAAAGCGCTCTGTGCGATATTTGCCATCGTCGTCCGCAGAAGCGGTTTGGAGCACCTCGCTACGACCATCGCGTTCACGCAGAATCGCAAAAGGCATTCCCGCATAACCAGGGTCGATTTGCCCAGATATTTTGCCACTTAGTAGCTCTTCACTCGACAGTGATATGCGCGGTACGGCGACATCGATGACGACTTTTTCTTCACTGACATTTCCCGATGGATCGGTGGCGCGAATGGTGAGCTCGTGCTTGCCCGGGCGCTTGGGACGAAAAGAAATCGAATCGCCGCTCGCGTCCATCATGCCATCGCCATTAATATCCCATTCGATCTTTACACCCGCTTCTGGTACAAAACCAAAATCTTTTACTGATAAAGCATTCGGATAACTTTGGGGATCGTCGGGATCGAGCACTGCCGAACCAGTCTCGAGTGGATTATCAAAAAGATCAATTGGCGAATCAAAGCCAGCACTTTCGATGGTTTGATCCGAAGCATCGGCATTATATTCGTGTGCGTTGATGCTACTGCCATCATCAAAAATCGGCACACTCAAATCGACATCTTCATAAATGACCGCTTCGCTCTGCAGATTGCCTAAGATAATCGGTGCTTGTGTATCAATGGCGGTTTCGGGCGCGGCAAGAAAAATTTCGGAACCGGTCGAAAAGCCGTCGGTGCGAATTTCGCGGATACGAATGTGCCAAAAGCGATCAATCGGCAGTGGTAGTTCGATTTGCTGATTGACAAATTCTTGCACAAATAATGTTCCGCTGTATTGCCACGGACCGATTTGAAAAGTGTCATTGGGAACAAACGAATCGTATGTTTTGTCTGTCACCAAAAAGCGTGTCGGCACCAACAACGCAGTGAGTACCGCACCTCCGCCATCTGCTTGATTATCATGTTCGTAACCACTTTTTTGCTCGCGAGCGGTGATTTCGATACCGAGCAAATCGCCATCATAGCGCGGCTCAAAAGTGACTTTGGCACCATCAGCACGTGAAATCACGCGAATGTTTTTGACCGCTTCTTGAACCGGAACAAAAGCAGCAAAAGAACCGATTTCGGGCGCAGTGGTAAAGTGAAACGCAGGATTTTGAATCGTGTGGTTTTCTTTGACATAGACGCCGGTTTCGGTGACAAAAATCATTTCTTCATCGCCATCCAAATCCAAATCAATCATCAAATTCGTATTGATGGAATCGGCAAATTCTTGATGATACAAAACACGCGCCGAGAGCGCCTCGCCATCGAGCGAACATTGCCCAAAATAACCTTCTTGCTGCACAATATCTGATCCTGACCCAACAAGATCTTGTTCGCTAACTGCACTTGGAATATTGAGTACTTCGTTCGCACCTGCGAGTGACGGCTGCGTCACGGGCACCAGCTCGGCAGCACGCGCTTCGAGATCAGTCAAAAAATCGCTTACCGCATGCGAAGATGCATCAGCCGACTGTGGCTTGAAAGTGCTGATTTCGGGCAAACCGCCACCAATCGAGGCTTCGTAAATCGTGGACGCCAATTTCGAATCCGCAGCAAAATTGCCTTTGAGACGCGTGACATCACGCGTAGCGAGCAACACTTTGTGTTCTTCAAGTAAATTGTCTTGCAGGCGAGCAATATCGCCGCGCAGAGCGTTGATCTGATCGACAATGGGAAATTGATCCGGCAAGCGCACGGCAGTTCCACCATATTTTTTGCGCAAATCGCTGACAGCATAAAACTTGCTCTCGTCTTGGAGCGCTCCTGTCAGCTTGGCAAAAAATGGCGTGAGTGGACTCGATTTTGTTGCAGCATCAGTGCCTTGCGTGAGATCGATATTTTGATCAGGAATTTCTTCAATATTGTACTGCATCAACTGCAATGTGTTGTACATGTCGCGCTTGATGATTTCGCCTTGCAAGCGCAAATCCGTCGCGGCGGTATTCCACGGCAACACGGCAGCACGCATGGCATCCACTAGATAGTCTGCAGCGTACATATCGAGATTCATCTGCAGTTCGATGCTGAGCTCGCGCACCGATGGAATCTGAAAATCTTCGAATAGCGCACCGCTAAAGTCAAAGTTGGTCATGCTGAGCACCGGGCGCATGGTCAAGTCTTCGATGACACTCTTCAAATCGATTTCAGGATGCGGGAAAATTCCATTTTTATAGAGACAATAAATATAGAGAAACGGTTTTGCCAGTTCGAGAAAATCGCCAATAAAATCTGGGAGATCCGGAATCCGCGGAGGCGGAGGCAAATCAGGGAGTTCGATGATTGGAATTTCGGGAAACGGCGGCACAGGAGGAACAGCACTAATTTTTGGAATCAGTGGAATCCCCGGCAAATCAATGCCAAGCGACGGCGAATCAGGCAAACTGAGGCGTGGCACTTTGGGGAAAATCACAGGCACAAACCGAATATCTGGTTTTGGTACCGGAATCGTCACACCGCCTTTAATTTGGGTCAAATCAAGCGTGATATTGGGCAAGCGCGGAAAACGTACAATCGGCGGCGTCGGAATCACCCCCATAAAAATTTGGAAGGTAGAAAGTACAAGACCGCCACGATCGACGCGACAATCATGACAAAAGCTTTCGTAGTCGAGGAAAAAATCTTTGATAATTTCCCACGAAGAAACGATTTCTTCCATGAAAAAGTAAAGCTCGATCCAGGCTTCGAGCCGCTGTTTGTTGAGCACATACCAATGCATCAGACTAAAGACAGTCGTATCCAAAAAGCACAAAATCTGGCTGAGCCACTGTGCAATCGACATATCAATACTGCCGATAATTTCGGGAAGATTAAGATACTCTTTGAGTGTGTTGATATTGGTTCGCGCGGTTGCAATTAGTTTATTGGTGTTGCCGTTAACATGGTCGAGCAGTGCTTGCTGCTTGCTGCAGGTTTCGATTGGGGTTCCTGCCGGACAGCTTGTCCAGTTTTCGCGCACGCGATCAAGCTCGCTTTGTGCGTCCACCACCCATTCTTCGAGATCTGCCATAATTGCCAAAATTTGCGCCCGTGACAAATACGGAACTTTGATATGCACAACTTGCGGCTCGAGACGAATCAGCGGTAATTCGCTAATGGCAGAGTAAAGATCATTAAATGTGTTGAGATTGGTTTCGATATCTTTTTTGTAACCCATGATTTCTTTGGAAGCAGTTTTGGCTTCTGCGAGCCAATCGCGATCAACGCCAGTCGCGGCAGTTTTTTCGGGAACAAAGATTTTGGTGGTTTTGGCGGGCAGTGTCGTCACCGCTTCCGAAACATCACTGCCGATGTCAGCAAGTCCGTCCGAAACTTCACCGACGCGTGTATCGATATCATCATACAAATCGCTAAAGCGATCGCGAAAGGATTTTGGCGACCAACCGCTCATATCCGGATAATAGACGGTCACCGACGGCAGCGAGAACATCGCTTGAAACTCGGCAACTTGTTCGTAAAGCCAATTCCACGGAAATGGCATCACCCGCCGATTAATTCCAGTGTCATACGTAATTGAATACGAACCTTGAGTTTCGAGCATTTGTAGTAATCCACGAAAACCGCCGTCCTTTTTGGTGACTTTGGCTTTTGATGATTGATGATTCGAAAAAGAACAACTGTCAGAATCGGTTTGATTGACAACACCGCGATTGGATTTGGGTTCGTCACAGATAGGCAGATTGAGTTTGGCAGGAGCAAAAGCTTTGCAATACGAACCGGGGAATTCGCCAATACAAAAAGCGACGCCCACACCGCCCGTAAGTGTCGGCGAAACATACATGCGAAAGATTGAGTTCATCGCATAACAAGGCGCGCCACTACAGACAAAAGGAAAATTACGCAGCGTGCCGAATACCGGACTACCGACAATTACTCCTGCGGGGAGTCCCAACCCCTCTTGTACGCGCTTCAACAAATCAGTCACTTCAGTAGCAGTCTCGTCGACAAAACCGCTGACTTTGTCCATCAGACCGCCCGCACCGCCGCCTGGACCAAACAGCCCCGAGACAGCTTGTTGAGCGCCACTGACAAATTGCTGCAATTCGGGAGCGACTTGCAAATCGACGCCAGGAACCGAAGGTCCGCCGCCGCCTCCTCCCATTGCTTCTTTGATTCCACCGACTTTTTTGGCAAGCGTTTCGAAAAGATTAAATGTTCCTGGTACCAAAAAGGCAAAATTGATTGGCAGATTAAGACAGCCACCATCACACGCGGTGTACGACATAATTTCGTCGCCAATATCTTTAAATTGCTCCAACGCATTATCCCAATCTTCATTTTGATAATCTTCCCAGATTCCTTGCATTTCGTCCCAACTATCAGGGTAACCATCTTCGTCCGTATCAGTTTTAAACTCATTAAAGACCTGATCAGCGACATCAATCGTGTCATCACCATTGGTGTCATTGAGATATTTGTCTGGCACGCCGTCGCCATCGGTATCGGTCATTTCGCCAAAAATCTCAGCGGCTTCGGTAGCCGAAGCGTACTCGAAGTATTCGGCAAAAGTACGCGCGCCTTGGGTCAAATAATGATACTGTCCGTTGAGCCCAGGAATAATCACCGTCACATCCGGTTTGCCATCAGCAGCAAAATCCGCCACCGAGAGATCTTTGCGAATCAAAAGCTTGATATCGAGCTGCTCGGTCATCTCTGCCGTAAACGTGAGCGTGCGCGATTCGCCTTTGTTGAGATTGATTCCCAAAATCCGCAACTGTCCTTGATCGAGCGTCTGCAGTCGCGGTTTGGCGCGAGCACTCGGCCACGAGTCAGGAACTTTGAGCGATTGTTCGCTGATCACGAGCGCGGGATTGAGCACATGCGCGAGCGAAAATAAAAGATCGCGATTCGTATTGTTGTCGAGTTTGAGCGTAAAAGTAACCTGATCACCCAAATTGACAGCTCCGCCGTTATCATCTTTCATGGTTAATTCGACACCCAACTTTTCTGCAACGGCAGGAAGCGGCGCAAAAAAAGCAATTGTTGAGAGTGCAGCAAGTCTGGTATCAGTGATATCTTCGGCAAAACTCTGCGGAAATTGCTGTTGTGCTTGCTCCAAAGCAGCAAATGTCGGATCGGTCAAAGTTGCTTCTTCGGTCATGTCTTCACTAATGAGGACATTATCTGCCGTCGTCAGTCCGTCGGCAGCCGAAATTGGCGCTTTGACATAGAGTGGAATTGTCTTATCGGTGCGTTCGGTAATACCAGGGAACGAAATGAGTGTATTATTGGTTGCCAGATTACCGGCTTCGATTTGTGTGCCAAACTCGCCCAACTCGGTCTGAGCCGTATCCGAAAAACCATCCGCCGATCCCCACGCCACGAGCACGCTGCCTTCGGCGCTTTGCAGCAGCAAATCATCAAAACCATCCGCATCAAAATCTGCTGTCTTGAGTTGAATAAATTCTCCCGTGGGCAGATTAAATTTGTCATCATTGCGATCAAGGACTTCTGTCTGATTGTGGAAAAACTTAATCTCATGTTGCTCGTTGAGTGCGATGATTTCATCAAAATTATCCAAATCAGAATCTAGCGCTGACGGAGAAGCAAAACCGGTTGCATCTGCTAAAATCTCGCCAATATCGCGAAATCCCAAATCGCCCATATTTTGGAGCACGCGCCCGCGCCCTTCTCCGGTCGGGAGGAGAATATCCGGATAATCATCGCCGTTGTAATCGTACTGAACAGCAGTGGTAATTTTTTTGTCCGTATAGCGCGCGATTTCTTTGCCAACACCGCGATCAAAACCAGCAAAAAGTTTTGGTTCCCAGGTTGGCTCTGGAGACGGCTCTTCGGTTGGCAATGCGCCGTCAGGCAATTCGGCAGCGTTTTCGTCAGGGAGTGTTGTCGGTGACGCTTCCGCCAAATCGGGCGGAATAATTTCTTCTTCAGGAATCACTTTTTGCAGTGGAATCCCCAATTGCACTGACGGATCACCGAGTAAAATTCCATTCGGTCCAACGCCAAAAGTTGCGGCTTCGCCAAGTGGTACGCCAGAAGCAAATTGCAGTGCAAAATTGTCATCAAGATGAAACCCAACGCCAAAAGTTTCTTCCGCAGTTTCAAAAAACTTTCCTCCCGATGGCAAAGGCGTGATTTTATCATCAGTCGTCACGGCAAAACCGCCGCTTCCGTTTTGATTATCAGGAACAGCAAAAAATTCTGTCGAACCAACAGGTGCATCAAGGAGCAAAATACTCGCGCCCGAAATTACAAAGTCTCCCACTGGCTGCCGATTACGCAGCAGCGTGATGACTGGAATATCCGAATCGGTTTCGTATCGCAAAGTAAAATTGTTGTCGAGAAGCCCAAAACTAATATTGGTATTCACTTCTAGGACGTCTTTGCCTTTGTAGGTAATAACCAGCTCATTTCCTTGTTGACGAGACGAAATCTCGGCGTTGTCATCAAAATTGCGAAAAAAGATACCATCGCGTGTTTCGGTGCTTTCGCTGTTGTACGGCGCGGCAATGGCATTAGTACCCGAAAAACTCAGCGCATATTCGGCAATTTGTTCCGAATGAAAGCGATCAAAAATCCGCACTGTAAGTGGCGAATACGCCGCAATATTCGCTTCGAGTCCCCGCTCGAAGAGACGAAGCGCGCCGTTATTAAACACACTCAGGCGCGGCGCGGCGATATTCATCGGATTGATTGACGACAATACTGCTTGCGGTACATCACCAAACAGAATTGCATTCGCAATCGGATCAGCACTTTTAGAAAAATCAGCGAAGTTGGATCCGAGCAAACTCATGGCGAGTGTGTTGGGATTGACCCTGCGCATTTCGGCAGTCGTAACACGAAATACCACCGGAAAACTCGTACGAAATGCACGATATCCCGGCGCTTCGACAAGCAGTCGAATGGTGTCCGTGCGATTTGGACTGGTAACACCAAAGCGATTATCACCGAGTGCGCGAACGCTCACGCCTTCGGCGGTTTCGGTGGTTGGCTTCAGCGAAACATTTTTTGGTGAAGTTGATTTGACACCTGCCGCGCTTATTCCTGTTACTTCGAGAACCACTTCTTCATTGGCATACAAAACTTGTGGTGGACTCAGCAAAGCGAGTTGCGCTTCGCCGACTTCGTTCTCGGTATTTTTTTCTACACCGGCAAGTAAAAAATGCGCAGGCGCAAATCCATTGAGTGTCACAGTCAAAACACTCGAAGCATTTCCAATCATGCGTACCGTGACTGTCCCCGAACCATTAGTGAGTGGAACATCTTCGGAGACGAGCTCTGCATTTGTCGGGTCAGAAACGCTGGCGAGCGCGCTTGCAGTATAGCCAGAGAGTTTGATACCATTTTGATTAAGCACACTTACGCGAAAGTTTTGGACAGTTGCATCATCGCTCCCCGTTTTTTCGAGCAGTAGTTTGCCATCGCCAATCGCTGAAAACATCATTTCGGCATCGCCAAATTTTTCGGCAGAAACGCGGATTCCTGCTTTGCCATCACCCGTCATCGTTACCGGCAAGACAAACTCACCGCTAAAAGTCGTGTCGCTATATTCGGTACTGGAATTGGAGAATGGCGAATTTACGCTGATTTGCAAATCTCCAATCGGACGTGCAGTAAATGCCACGCCGCCAGTAACAAGCGAACCGTCTGGGTTTTCAAAGCGAATCGTGACGGACGAAGTGTCGCCTTCAAGTAAATAATTTCCCGATGTTCCGCTAATCACAATGCGTGCGCCATTTGGTACTTGCGGCGCTCCGGCACTCCATGCATCACTATAAATATCGTAATCACTTTCGCCCAAAACACCAGTATAACTGCACTGCGACGACATTTCGATGCTCAGTGGCTTGCTCATGGTGTCATCAAGCCAACACTGCATGGCAGGGAGCCATTCGGTAATAGGAACGCCTTTCATATAGGCATCTTCCGAACATTGGTTTTCTTCTGTAGGTGGCTCTTCTTCGAGCGGAGCTGTTCCTTCGCCATCTATAGGAATTTCTGGCTCTTCTTCTAGTACGACTTCGGCAGGATACAATCCGTCCCAATCGGCATCATCGCCTTTGATATAGACACGATCTTTGCCGCCCCACCAGATTTCATCTGCATTTCCTAAAGCGCGCATACTGCTAAATTCAAAACCGTTTGAGTTTCCTTTCAGATACTCGGGCGTGTTGTTGCCAAAAAACAGTTCGAGCGCCCGTACATGTTTTTGGTCAGAATTATATGAGCGCCATTTGCCAAATTCTTCGAGTGGTTCGGTGCCAAACTTGGTGACGAGTTGGTCAAAATAGGGCGTCAAAAAGCCGACTCCCGGATCAGGTGCAACAGCAAAAGTAATTTGTTGCGGATACCAGCGTTGCAAATTTGGCATCGGAAAATATTCGAGACAATACGGACTCAGCGGATTATTGACACATTGTGGACTTGGCGGAGCCGTCCATGTCGTAAGACTCGCTCCTTCTTGCGCGACAAACTCTTGGTACGACAAGATATCATTTTGATCAATATCCAAATCCAGATTTTGATAGTCAAGCGGGTCGACGATGTTTTGGAACATACTTTCGATTTGCTGCCGCAGATCAGCAGGCGCGTTATCGATATATTCAATCCAGAGATCATTGCGATCGCCAGTATTCGAAAAGCGACTCTGCAACAGTTTTTCCGCTTCCGTCCAGACTTGATCAATCTGATATTCGAGGTACGGCATTCCTTGATACGGTTCGACATTCCATTTTTCGGTGACATATCCTTCGCGAATCGGCACTGGCGTAAGCGGCGTCGCGATGGGTGTTGGCGCTGGCTCTTCGCCTTCTACCGGAATTGGTGTGGGAGCAACCGAAGGAATCGGCGGATTGATGTTGGTTTTCGTTGGTGCCAAGTGATATTCGCGCGGCTGAGATTTGAGAAAGCCGACATAACTAATCAGATTTGAGCGCAGGTTTTGAATACGAATTTGCTTTTCGACATCGGCGTACGCTGTATGAAATTTGGCTTCTGTAGTCGAACCATTTTCTGCCAAAAATTCGTTCTCGATTAAATCTGGTAAATAGATTTTGATACCATTGCCGCCCGGACCTCGGTACGAAATCGCATGATTTTCGTCTGCAGGAATCGCGCCCGAGATTGTTTTTTTGATTGCCGCAGCAATAGTCTCTGGGCGAGGTTCGTTGTGCAAGATTGTCGAAGGAATTTCGGCAGTCGTAAATTGTAGCTTGGTACGCGGCATATCATCGACAACTTTGTAATCTTCAGTTGCAATCCAGATTTTGGGTTTACTAATGCGAGTGCATTCGAGAAAGTTTTTTTGTGACCACTGGGTTTCAAGTTGTCCACCAATCGGATCCCAAATTGGCTCGTCAGCAGCATTATTGACACATTTTTCAGGAGTGAAGGAATTAAGAAAACAACAGCCGCCATATGGATCGCAAGCGTCTTTGTCGCCACTGAGCATTCGTTTATCAAACCGATTAAGCAGATGCGTCAGTTCGACGAGTTGACGATTGTCACCGATTTCACGCGGTGATTCTGGTTTTTCTCCGCGGATAATCGAGCATTGTTCTGCCTCGTGAACATATTTGAGTTTTCTGCCATTCAGTTGATTATCGTAGGTATCTAGTCGTTCGCGGCGATCGCCATTTTTGGTATATGACCAATCTTGCACAACAGATGTCAACATTTCGACTGGACGCTGAATATTAGTGTCGATATGGTCAAACAGAAGTTGCTCGGCTTCGGCTTCCATCTCGCGCAAAAACTCTTTGGACATAATATCCATCCCACTTATATATGTTGGCAATGTGCCGACATTTCCTTCGGTAATCATCCAGCGACCGCTCCCCTTAACGAGCGGGTCAGCAATACTAAAAAAACTACTCGCGACTTTGACAAAATGTGGCAAATACTGACGAATATATTGATGAGTCAGCGAATCAGGATACGGAAAATCATCGCTCGTTTCTTCTTCACCTTGCATCTGCTTTTGCGCATTTGGAAAAGCTGACAAGTCGATATCGGCGTTTACCCCCGCAGCAAACAACGCACGAACATCTTCGTAGAGTGGAAAATTGTAACGATAATGGGCGATATCACTCGCAAAGATTCCCTCGGCGGCTTCGTACATCCAAAGCATCAAAGGGTGCAAACCGGTATATTCGCCAATCAAATCAGCAAAAAAGAGAGTTTGATCTGGCGCTGCAGTCTCGCCAGTATGATAGGCGTGGTTTTTATCAAAATATTGGCTGAGCCATTCGTTTTCTGTTTTGGAGGCATCGCCAGGTGCCCTAATAACGCCATGAAAAACCTCTGCCTGCATCTGGCTGCTGCCAGTATTGGGAACAAATATGTCCGTGTTGTCTTGCCAAATAAACGCCGGCGACTCGAAGTCAGTATACGGAAAAACAGAAACAGCGTCATTTTGAGCAGTGCGCACGATCGGCAGCGGCACGTCACCAATGAGCACGACTCCACTTAGGCGAAACTTGCCCTGTCCGCGCTCGTGTCCTTCGAGATATAATTTTTCGAGGACAGCAAAAATATCACCAGGTGATTCGGCAGAAGAGACAGGCAAAACAAGCGTTCGCGTTCGCGGCAATGCTGCTTGCAGGTCTTCGGCATAACGATAGATTTTTCCGGTGAGCAGTGATTTATCATCTGGATCACCTTCAAACAAAGTATTATTGACGAGCAATACTACCAACTTGTTTTCGGTCTCGGCGGTTGCTGCCGCAGTACGGCGATAATCAACAATCAAAGGAATCAACAAGACGACCATACACACCATTGCGATTATCTTTTGCCACAGCCGAAATATTGTCGTGTTGGTGTTTTTCATTTCTCACTCTTGTGATTTTTGTGTTTTGATTTGCTGCAAACGAGTCTAACTGCAGACACAATTTTTCAAGAGATTGTACCAGTTTTTTATCAAAAAAACCAGTTCTGCAAGCCCTTTAATCGCGGTTATTGCTTGCGTATTTTGTAAGGAATTTAATAATATACTTTGCGCAATGATGGAGATGTAATTTTACGGTCAAAAGCTGCATGTAAAATTTTTGCTGCAACGAAAAATTTATCTACTCCAACCACGGCATCAAGGATTGAAATTTCTTTCATTTCCATTTGCTGAAACCATTGTCCTAAGAATCGTCTAACACCTGAGCCGGAGCAGGTGTTCTGCTGTTTCACCTGCTCCTTGTGTTTTGTTTTGTGGGAACGCGAGGTATAATCTCATCACATTTCCTACATTTTCTTTTATGACAAACCATCTCCCAAACAGGAAGGACGGGGTGAAGCAGCAGAACACACCCGTCCGGCGAAGAGCGTCTGTCATGGACCTGCTTATCATCTTCGGCATCACCTTCCTCATCGTCGCCCGGCATGACATCTGGCGCTTCCTCACTCGTCCTGCGCGTGACGCTCGTGCCCGACGGCAGCGCGAACGCCAGCAGCGTGCTATCGAGAAGCGTTTTCAAGAACAAGCCATCGAGCAACGCGCTCGCGAACAACGCGAAGCCCGCGAACGCGCCGAGCAGCTCGAGGAGATCAAACGCATGCTCCGGGATCTCTAGTCATGTTGCGGAAAAACCGCTTTCCGGAATTCGTCTTGACGAAACCGGATAAAACTCAGGATACTAATACCTTCCTTTTTTCTAGACCATGACTGAAGCAACACGCAGACACAATCCCGATGGAGAATATCCTTTTGGTCGCGTCACCCCTTCTGATTCTGAAGGCGGTAGACATTCTAAGGATTTGACTCCATTGGCTGAGGCATATAGGCGCAATTTGTGTGAAGCTATCAAGAATAGCCGAATTGTCGGTGCTGGCACGCATGACAGCACAAACCCCTGCTGATGCCGAGCGGTTCGAGCGTTTAAAAGGGGCACTCAATCAACATGCGCAGGAAACTCTCGCGCATGTATCAGGAGATTTCCCAGAAAACCCAACCTGAGCCGGAGCAGGTGTTCTGCTGTTTCACCTGCTCCTTGTGTTTTGTTTTGTGGGAACGCGAGGTATAATCTCATCACATTTCCTGTAATGTATTTCATGATCTCCGTACAGCCAAACAAGAAAAGATCGGGCTCTGCTTCTGCTCTCAAGATTGAAAGCAGAGAAAGCTATGAGGATTTTTACCTGAACCGCTTATAATATTTCCGAATTGAGATGAATTTAATTCCCCATAGTATCACCTTCGCATTGCCCCTGCTGTTCCTATCTGGATGCAACATCCCCGCCGATTCCCCGCTCGCCGTCTCACCAACAGCGCAGTCAAAAAACTTCACAGTAGAAGAAATTCAATTCACTTTTCCTTATCCAGCAACATGGGGAGAGGTGATCAGTGAGCGGCGGGGTGCAGATGTTGAATGTCCACCTCTTGCAGAAGGTGAGCCAAGCATGTGTTCCAATACTTCAGGCAGTTCGCAGAAACTTACTTTTAAGAAGAAGGAAAACATCGAACTCATATTTATTGAAAGTGGAGATGATGGGAATGAATCTTCAGAAAAGCTGCCGCATTTTTGTGACAAGCAATCAAAGGATGAACCTCTTTTGATTGATGGAGCAATCGGATATTGCGGCAAAACCGAGGAGGGAAAAATTACCTACTCAACATTGTCGCAAAGGGGGTATAAATACCTCCCTGAGCAGCAAATTTTTTATCCGTTACAACCAGGAAAATTCGACGAACTCACCGTTTATAAAGCCCTTCCTATTCCTGAAGAGTGTAAAAAGAGCACCTGCATTATATCTTTGCCGAATTATGATAAAGACCTTCCCCTTCCTGAAGTGTGCAGAAAAGGCTTCGCTAATATTTTAGGATCAGAAGAGGAAAAGCACTGCATTCAAAAATCACTCGAACGCTTTACTGCCGAATCTACCAGTACCGAGGAAGGAAGAGAATTTACTCAGTTTTTAAAACATCTTTCAGAAGTAAAATAGTTTTTTTATCTCGAGCAGTCTTGACAGCAAAACATTGTCCCAAGTATTGTGCAGATATGAACACATCACCTAGTCGCAAACATCTGCCGCCAAAACAATGCGAACAATTGCTCGCAACGCTCGCGACTCGTTTTGAGCAAAATATAAATCGTCACAAAGATATAAAATGGCAAAAAATTGCCGCAAAGTTAGCAGCAAGTCCCAACAAGTTGTGGTCACTCAACGAGATGGAAAAAACCGGCGGCGAACCAGATGTCATTGGTTTTGACAAAAAAACTGACGAATATATTTTTTGCGATTGCTCAGCAGAAAGCCCAAAAGACCGGAGAAGTCTGTGCTATGACCGCGAAGCGCTAAAAGCAAGAAAAGAGCACAAACCCAAAAATACGGCACTCGATATGGCAAAAGAAATGGGGATCGAATTGTTGAATGAAACTCAGTATCGCGAGCTGCAACAACTGGGGAGTTTTGACACAAAATCGTCAAGCTGGGTGCAAACTCCAGCCGAAATCAGAAAGCTGGGCGGCGCGCTGTTTTGTGATTGTCGCTACAACACTGTCTTTGTCTATCATAACGGAGCAGAATCGTATTATGCTGCGAGAGGCTTTCGCGGTGTACTCCGAGTGTAGATTTTCAAGAAAAATCCAGATTTATTGTCAATAAAATCCTCTGATACTAATTCCAAATATAAACAAATTTTTAAATATTAGTTCCCCTTCAATTCCCCCCTGACTTCTCGGGGGGAGGGGAAGAAAGATGTTTCATCTTTAGAATGAGCATGAGCGTGCTTTAAAAGAGCAAGAATCTGTGCCATACTGATTTCTGTTTTTTAAAAGCAAATGCAACATCTTGCGACAATCAAAGATTTAGAAACAGCGGAGCTCATTGCGCTGCTTGATCTCGCCGAAAATTTGCAGCAAGAAAAAGAGCAAAATGGTTTTATTCGTCCCTTACTCAAAGGCAAAACCGTGGCAATGACTTTTGAAAAACCATCACTACGCACGCGCGCAGCTTTTCAAATTGCTGCGGCAGATTTGGGCGCGCATCCGATTTTTTTTGGACCGCAAGAAATCTTTTTGTCTTCCGATGGTGGCGATCGCGAAACCATCGCCGATATTGTGCATAACATCGAGCGTTTTGCAGATATGATCGTGGCGCGCGTTCACAAGCACGGTACGATTTTAGAAATGACCGCGCTTTCGCAAGTTCCGGTCATCAATGCGCTCTCTGATGGTCATCATCCGACTCAAGCGATTTGTGATTTGCTCGCCATCAGGCGCCATTTTGGCGGTTTTGCAAATTTGACCGTGGCGTGGATCGGCGATGGAAACAATGTGTGTGCATCCTTGGCGCAAGCCTGCAATCTGGTAGGTGTTCGCTTTCGCGCCAGTTCGCCCACTGGCTACGAGCTTGCAAATGAAATCACTGACGATTTATCAAACTATACTTTCACAAAAAATCCCGTCGAAGCAGTAACAGATGCCGATATTGTTGTGACCGATACGTGGATCTCAATGGGAGCAGAGGATGAAAGTGCCAAACGTCGCGAAGTCTTTGCGCCGTTTCAGGTAACCGCCGAACTAATGGCATTCGCCAAACCCACAGCGATTTTTATGCACTGTCTCCCGGCACATCGCGGCGAAGAAGTAACCGCCGAAGTCATCGACGGCTCACAATCAATTGTCTTTGACGAAGCGATTTGTCGCCTGCATATTGCACGCGCATTACTGGTAACGCTCATCAAATAATCGCAAGTTGAGCGCGAAGACAAACAGTTATGATGCAAAATCTGCAGCCCAAACAAGATAGCTGCCGAGCACAATCGTAACTATCGCCGCAAAGGGAAGCAACGTATAGAGCGGCAACTTGGAGGTAAAATTTGCCGTCCATTGTGGAAGCACCACGAGCACAATTCCCTTAAGAAGCGTTCCCCACCCGAGCAAGCTCACAATGATTTCTGTCGGCGTGCTCCAAAGATTATGATTGAGCACAATCAAATAGCCTACGATAATCATCACAATCGCCATAAAAAATACTGCCAAGACTTCTGTCGCAACAGCAGTATACATTTTGGCATACAAAGAACGATTGAGCAGCATCCCCAAACCAACGGCAATCAAAGTGGGACCGGCGAGCTGCGCAATCAAAGTAGTTGTCGGATTCATAGAGCAGAAAAAAGAAAAGCAGTTTAGAAAACCATACAAAAGAATCCACTAAAATGCAAAAAATGGATGAAACAGTCGCCCGCTTCATTCTTTTTGAGAGGAATACGTATTATTCCCAAAACGAAATTTATTCCGCATGAATGATTCTCTTGCCTCAAATCACAAGCAAAACCCTAAATATTACTTTTGCGAAGGGACATATTCTTCGGTCACGACCAGTTGCCCAAAACACTCTTGATCCTCTTTTTTGTGGAGAAGATACATCAAATACGCATATCCGCCGATGAGCAGAATTGGTAAGATAATCACATGTAACTTAATGCCAGCGAGAAAAACCGGCATATCGGCGTTGATAGTAGATGAAGCAAGATTACCGACTGTTTCCATCTCGAGCAAAAAATCGTACAGTCCATGGAGCGTCATAGCGATAACAAGCCCGAGCGTCGCCATTTGATCGCGAAAAACAGTTTCTTTGCGCCAGTGAACAATACGATGCAAAAAGTCGGGTAAAAACGCCAACCTACCATTGCGTTCGCGTTGTTCCAAAATCGGCGTGGCAAAATGACCCAAACCATAAAAATAGCCATAAATTCCCGAACACAAAATATGAATAAAAACCACAAACACTGACCGCACCAAAAAGAGCGAAGTGAGAGATTCGGTTTGGTCTCGCAAGATCAGCATGAAAAAATAACCGATATTTTCGAGGAAAGAGAATCCGAGTGCAGCGATAATGGAAAATTCGATGACATCATCGACTGATTCGAAGATGCGGTGATCAGTCTTTTTAACAACCCAGTGTTTGCTATATTCTTCGATAAAACCGACAGAAAGATAGACCAAAAAGTACGAAAGCGCGCTTACTCCAAGAGCCGATTTGATATTTTCACCAAAATTGGAGGGTTCGATGGTAAAGAAAATCAAATCAAACGGCTCGCCCCAAAAGTGCTGATATGCCAAGATCAGCGCTCCCGAAAACATACCAGCAATAAACGTCAAAATAACTTGATGCCATTTGTGCGCATGTTTACGACGAAACACAAAATACCACGCTCCCACCGGAATAATCGCAAGAAAAATGCACAGTACAAATTGAAAGGGGTGCTCGCCGGCTCTCAGCAAAGATTCAAACATTCAGAGAAGTATTTTATTTTTTACGAGATTGCTGCACAAAATTTTCTTTTGTCCAGATGTTATATTTTAGCATATTGTTATAATTCAGTCAATTCAAATTCCCCAGTAAAAGGCAAGTTTATGCCATAATTATCACGCTTTCTTCTTTGGCGCTATGGCAAAAATCAAACAGAATTTTCGTTGCACCGAATGCAACGCCGAATATCCCAAATGGAGCGGTCAATGCACGCAGTGCGGCACATGGAACAGTTTGGTCGAATTTACCAAGCAAGAATCGCATCCCGTCTCGCGCCATGCACCAGGCGGCAATGTCATTGATTTTAAGGACAAATCGAATGTAGCTGCGCACGATGGTATGCGCATTACGACTGGATTTGCCGAGGTTGATCGCGTACTTGGTGGAGGATTTTTTCCAGATTCACTCACGCTCTTTGTAGGAAATCCCGGAATCGGCAAATCAACGCTTGCCTTACAAATTGCTCTACAAATTGCTCATGCGACAACAAACCGACCAGTTTTGATTTTTTCCGGTGAAGAATCAGTTTTTCAGGTACGCAAGCGTGCCGAACGCCTCGGCGGTGTTCCAGCAAACCTACACGTAGCCGCAACTTTTGTGATGGAAGATGTGATTGCGACTATCACAGAACATAATCCCGCTTTTGTCATTGTCGATTCGGCACAAACATTTTCATCGCGCGAGATTCCAGGCGCACCTGGATCAATGCCGCAAATCCGCACTATTACCGAAATGCTCATGCACGCGAGCAAAACCTCGGGGATTCCGATTCTTTTGATTGGGCAAGTGACCAAAGGCGGCGAAATGGCAGGCCCGCAGCTGCTCGCGCATTTGGTTGATACGGTTTTGCAATTTGAAGGCGACGACCAGCACGATTTACGAATTTTGCGCAGCAGCAAAAACCGTTTTGGCGCAACGAGCGAAGTCGGGATTTTTGCCATGACCGAAAGCGGCTTGCAAGAAGTCACCAATCCATCCGAAGCATTTTTGTCCGGTCGATTGCCAGGCGCCATCGGTAGTTCTATTTATCCAGCGCTCGAAGGACAGCGTCCGTTTTTGGTCGAAATTCAAGCGCTAACGGCAACAACGCCCTTTGGACTTCCTCGGCGCTCAGCAAGTGGCATCAGCCTGCAACGACTGTCACTGCTGCTTGCCGTGCTCGAAAAACACGCGGGAGTCAAACTCGCGTCGCTTGATGTCTTTGCCAATGTTGTTGGTGGTTTTCGGATTGAAGAACCCGCTGCCGATCTCGCAATTTGTCTGGCGGTAGCGAGCTCGCGCAACAAAGCAGCGATTCCGCAAGAACTATTTGTCTTGGGCGAAGTCGGTTTGTCCGGCGAAGTGCGTGCTGTTTCCAAACTGGAGCAGCGTCTCAAAGAAGGCGAAAAGTTGGGCTTTACTACTGCCATTGTGCCGAGTACGCAAAAAGCTCCTCAAACAAAACTGCAGCTGATTCCTGTTCGAACCGTTGCCGAAGCGGTGCAAAAAGTATTGGGATAGAACCGGAAAAGCCATTTATTCCGAAACCCGTAGTGCAAACACCTTCGACCAGTATTTTCCAGTGATATAAAAAATATCATTTGCTTTGTCATACGCGATGCCATTGAGTACGTCCGTGCGTGTAGTTTTTTCAGCTAGCTCGAGTATACCACTCAGATTGAGTCTGCCAGTGACTTTTCCCGAAAGCGGATTGATACGCACGATTGTGTCTGTTTGCCACACATTGGCAAAAATCTCGCCATTTACAAATTCTAATTCATTCAGTTTTTCAAGCGGCTGTCCGTCGAGAGTAACGGCAACTCGTCGCAACTCGGAAAAATTGTTTGGATCCAGAAAACGCAGCGAATCACTTCCGTCGCTCATAATCAGATTTTTTTCATCAAACGTCAGTCCCCAGCCTTCACCAGAATATGTAAACTCATCAATGCGCTCGAGCGTATTTTTGTCGTAGACAAATCCCCTGCCCGCCTGCCACGTCAATTGAATCAAGCGGTCATCAACCAACGCGAGTCCTTCGCCAAAGAGTTCTTTCTCGATTGTTTGCCGCTTTAAAACTACACCACTTTCGGGCACAACTTGGCGCACATCGGATTCGTTCCACATGCCAGTGCTTTCGTAAAAAATACCGTCATCAAAAACCAGCCCTTGCGTAAATGCAGTTGTATCGTGCGGATATTCGGAAATGATTTGGTATTTCAAGTCGATTACAGAATCTTCACGCACTTGTGACGATTTGGTGAATGAAGCACAACCGCCAAACAGCTGGAGGACAAAAGCGCAAAGGGAAAAAAGAGAAGCGGCTCGCATTACAGAAAAAAACATTTCGCTTGTAACTATAGCAGAAACTATGGGCGCACTTTGCAAATTTGGTACAAAAGTTGTAGCTTACAGCAGAAGTAATTTTACGAAATTGTATGGAAGCAATTGACAAAGCACTCTGGCGCTATCGTTTACGCAAAACACCATTTCGCATTTTTTGGCGCCTGCTTATATATCAGTTTTTACTGGGATTGGCTTGGTTTTTATTCGCACTAATTTTTCCTGATATTTTTTTGGAGAATAAAATCGTTATTTTTATATGGGTAACTTTGGGAGAAATGACTGTTTCGACCGTACTTTTTTTCCAGTGGTTTTACGAATATTATCGCATTGCTGATATGGAACTTGTGCATCGGAGAGGTGTCTTTTTGACTCATGAAGAAACACATAGTCTGCAAGAAGTCGCCAAACTGCAAACAAATCAAAGTATTTTTGGAAGAATTTTTGATTATGGAAATGTGATTATTTTTTACCGCTTTAACAAAACTCCGCTGCGAATCGATAGTATTTCAGATATCCAAGTTGCTTTCGAATTTTTGAATGCCGAAATCAAAGACGCATCCGAAGAAAATGTTCGCCGCTTGGCAGGAGGGCAATAAAAAACCCGAATTTTCCGTAGAAATCTATGCGAAGATAATCGCGCGGTTTTTGTAGACGATAATTTTGTTTTCGAGCTGCTTTTTGAGCGCAATCGCAAAGACTTCTTTTTCGCATTTGCGTCCCATAGTTTTAAACTCTTTGATCGAATCACCGTGCGTGACGCGCAAGGTTTCTTGTTCGATAATTTGCCCTTGATCGAGCTCTTTCGTGACATAATGCGAAGTCGCGCCAATGATTTTGACGCCGCGATCATAGGCATCATCATACGGCTTGGCGCCGATAAAAGACGGCAGGAAGGAGTGATGAACATTGATAACTGGTACGTTGCATTTTTGCAAAAAATCTTCCGATAAAATCTTCATATAGCGCGCTAGCCCGATGCATTCGACATCATATTGCTGAAGAATTTCGAGCAATTGCGTTTCTTGATCAACCCCATTTGGCACGTGGAAAAAAGGAATCTCAAACCTTTTTACGAGTGGTTCAGCATCAGCAAAGTTGCTCGCGACAAAAGCGATTTTTGCGTCGAGTTCGCCAATTTGTGTGCGATTGATAATATCGAGAAGACAATGGAGTTCGCGCGAGCAGAAGAGCGTGATGTGTTTGTCGGGTTTGGCAAAATCAAGAATTGATTCCATTTCATATTTGTCAGCGATTTGCGCAAAGCGTTGTTCAAATTCGGTTTTGTTCAGTTGAAAGTGTTCTAAATCCCATTCGATTCGCATAAAAAACCTGCCATCCTCAATGTGTTGTTCGAGATTGATGACATTCGCACCCAAATCATACAAAAAAGCAGTGATTTGAAAAATAATCCCCTTAAGATCTTGGCACGAAATAATTAGGCTCGCTGTTTTCATAGTGGAGAATGGTGGTGAGAAGGGGCAGGTCTAAACTGCCGTGCCGACTGCTCGGCATATGAATCCCGCGCTCTTACCAGCTGAGTTTTTATGACGAGAATTGTGGTGCCACGGGGCAGATTTGAACTGCCGACCTCGGGGTTATGAATCCCGCGCTCTTACCAGCTGAGCTACCGTGGCTAAAGCAGCGCTTGTAAAATACCTGTGTATTTTTGCCGATTTTTTGGCGAGAAGCAAGATTTTTTGTAATACTTCTTCTTGATGAAAAAGATTAACACTTCAGATCACTGGCGACCTCTGTCCCAAGGCGAGATGATACATATCTCCGGCAGGCTTCTTACCTGTCGTGATGGCGTATTGAACAAAATTTTTACTCATGAACCAGAGCAAGCAAAGCAATTATTTGATGGAGCACTAATTTATTTTTGCGGACCATCCCCCGCTCCGCCCGGTTTTGTGATTGGCTCGTGCGGACCGACCACAAGTTCGCGGATGGAACCATATTTTGAGCGCTTGTGCGCAGCCGGCATCAAAGGGATTATGGGCAAAGGGGAGATTTCGGCAGACGCCAGAGCGATATTGGAAAAATACCACGTTCCGTATTTTGCTGGACTCGGCGGCGCTGGCGCGCTGCTCGCTACCAAAGTGACATCTGCGCAAGTCATCGCCTATGTCGAACTTGGCACCGAAGCAGTGTTTGAATTGATGGTCGAAGATTTTCCGGCAGTCGTTAGATGCTGCTAAAAGTAAAATCTAAGATTTGAAACAAAAATTAATGTAATGCGTTTGTACAAGTGAGCAATTTTGTTCACTGGATTTTTTCCGAAAAGTACGAAAAAATTAAGTATGAAAATAGTTTCTTAATTATGAAAAAAATAATTCTTTCCCTTGTGGTTTTGTGCTTTAGTTTTGGCGCGCACTCTGCTGCCTTCGCTGCTGATCAGTATTGGAGCGAAACCGCTCAACCGAGTGGCGGATATTTAGAATTCGCCGACAAACCATTTGATTATTTTGCGGTTCACCTTCCGGCAGGAGTCGAGGTAGAATTTCGGAGTACGCAGGGCTGGCAACAAATCGCCATTGACGATGAACAAGACCCAAATTCGCGCGTGAGCGAGTTGGTATCGTGGAATCAAGATGAGCCACTTCTTATTCGTTTAGGCGGAAAAATACCTGATGAGGTTACGGTGGATTTTATGAAAATTGATGCTCTCGCCATAAGTACATCACAAAATCTGTTAGCGTCGACAAAACTTGTCGCTGGCATCGATATCATGTCGCGATCCGAATGGGGAGCAGACGAATCATGGCGGTACAGCAATGATGAAACGACTATTTCGACCGAAAGCAAAAACTCGGACAGTACTGAAGGCACGCGTCAACTGGAATGTGGCGATGTACAAGCAAATTTTCCAGATGAGTTTGAAACCGAAAATGTCCAAACCACTGAAGCCGGCAGAAAACTGATTTGGCCGTATCAATATTCCAAAAAAATCCGCAAAGTCGTTATTCATCATACAGCGGAGACAGGAGTCAAGAATGGGCGAACAGCAGACGAAGTCATGCGCGCGATCTATCGCTATCACACGGTTTCGCGCGGCTGGGGCGATATTGGCTATCACTATATTATTGCGCCCGACGGCACCATTTTTGAAGGACGCGCTGGCGGTGACAAAGTCGTCGGTGGACATGTTTATTGTAACAATGTCGGTACAATTGGGGTGGCGCTGATGGGAAACTTTAACCAGGACGATCCGACCGGGCCACAAATAGTCGCACTCGGAAAATTACTCCCACGACTCGCACAAAAGTACGAACTCGATCTCACCACCGAAAGCTCCTTTCATGGCAAAAAGACTTCTAATTTACTTGGGCATCGCGACTTGGGCGCAACAGCGTGTCCGGGCAATTTTATGTACGCGCTCCTCCCAGATATTCGCCGAATGCTGAGTGGTACTGCCGAAATTATTTTTGCCCAAAAGCAAAGCGTTGACGGCAAACCCAAAGATTCGCTGAGTGTCGCCAAGCTCAAACCCGGTCAACAATTCGACCTCAATTTGTCATTCGTAAATACCGGCAACTCGAGTTGGACAAACTCGACGTGGCTCTTTGCGCAAGCCGGTGACAATGTTGATATCCTCTCTGTCGCAGGTTCGCAGCCGTATGTCGCGGCAAAAATGAAGCAAAAAGAGGTAAAACCTGGCGAAACAGCTGACTTTACCGTGCGAATGCGCGCCGGCTACAACGGCGGGGTCTCGACGATTTCATTTGTGCCAGTTGTCAAAGACGAGCGCGTCACCAATGCCGAAACGTTGCAAGTAATCGAAGTGATTCCTCCCGATTGGCAAGCAAAATTTGTGAATATCAAAACCCAGCCAACAACAATGGTTACCGGCAAAACAACTTCGATGTCGATTACGTTGATTAATAACGGCGGAAGCCTGTGGAGTAAAGACCATGTTTCATTACAAGTCAGTGTCCCTGGTACCAAGGTCGCTGCGACTTTCCAGATGAATAGTCATACTGCCTCAGGGAAATCAGCAGTATTTAGTGGGCGCTTGCCAGGGCTAATGATTCCGGGAGACCAAATGCTCGAAATGCGCTTACTGCTTGATGGCAAATGGTTACCACTACGATTTTTGGAATCGATTTCGGTGAAGATTTCGGATAATCGCGCGCAAGTACAAAACTTGAATAAAAAAGTTGTTCTTGTTAAAGAAAATTCTGAATACAATCGTCCCATCGAAATAAAAAATATCGGCAACACCGAATGGTATCAGGATGAGTTGGAATTGACCGTTTTGCATCGCCGCGAGCAATGGAAACTGCATCCGCAAGAGACCGTTATTAAACCGGGTGAAACGGCGACTTTTCCCTTTAAAATCACAATTAAACCACGTGTACAGCCCTATGTATTTTTGCTGAAAGACGGGTCGCAGACACTTGATCGCACACCGCTCATATTGCTTGGTCTCAAGCGTGCGCCAGTTTTCGGAGGAAATACAACTGGCACAAAGCCAACGCCAAAGCCAAGCATCACGCCAACCAAAACTCCGGCGCCAACTCCTGTCGCGACTCCGACACAAACGACTTCCGATACGATTCGTATCAAACTCTCATTTCCGACTGACAAATCATCCGCCACGATTACTTCGACAAACTCGTTTGTGGTCACCGATCAAAATGGCAAACTGCTTTCACCAGCGCGCGGTGGAGACAATAAAACTGCTGCCAAGCTTGATCAACTGGTAGAATTTGAGGGGAAATCCTACGAGGCAATTCGCTTTATTCCCGAAAATGGCAGTGGAATTTTGGCAATCAATAACTGGGATCGGTATGCCGAATGGGACAAAAGCAAGATGTGGAACGACAATATTTTCCCCGGAATAATCGAAGTGCGCGTTGTCGATGGTGCACTCACAGTGATTAACGAACTCCCGCTCGAACAGTATTTGGCTGGGCTGGGCGAAACACTGGAATCGAATCACCAAGAAAAAAAGAAGGCAATTGCAATTGTCGCGCGCGGCTATGCACAATTTTATTTGGATCCAGCAAATCGCAAATTTCCTGGCAAACCGTATGATGGCAGCGATAGTGCAGCGGAGTTTCAAAAATACTTGGGCGCCAATGTCACCAAGCGTTCGCCGCTGTGGGAAGCCGCGGTCAAAGCAACCGCAGGCGAAGTCGTCACCTATAATGGCAATCTGATTAAAACGCCATTTCATAGCTGCTCGGGTGGCAAAACGACTTCAGCATTCGACCGTTGGGGTTGGACGAACACGCCATATCTCGTAAGCGTCGATGATCCAGGCTGCGCCGGCAAACCGCAATCTGGTCATGGCGTGGGTCTGAGCGGCGGTGGCGCACAATACTTTGCGGAGCAAGGCTGGGACTACAAAAAGATTCTCAAATACTTTTACCAAGGCGTGCAGGTGGAGAAACTGTAATTCCCCTTCCCCTCAAATTACAAGACATCAACGCCGGAGTCCTCTGCGAGAGACTCCAGCGGTAAACAAATTATTTGCTTGTCTCAATTGCGTCAAACCTTGAGAGGAGTAACCTTTTTGTAAACCCTTAAAATAACTTTTGTAAACCCCTAATGGAATTTTTGTAAAACCTAGCCCACAATCATATTATCAAGGAGTCGCGTTTTACCCATGCGTACAGCCGCAACGAGTGCAGAAGGTTTGGCGATCCAATGGACATTTTCGAAAAAATCCACGCCGCGAATATCAACATAATCCACGCTAGCAAAGACTCCGGCAGTTTCCAAAATTCCTTCTACTCCGCGGATAATATTGCGTGAATCACGCTCCCCTACTTCATACAAGCGTTTGCCTTTTTGTAAAGCTGCAAAAAGCGTAGCGGCGTTTTGTCTTTGTTCATCAGACAAATAGGCATTGCGACTCGACATTGCGAGTCCGCTTGTTTCGCGCACAATCGGGCAAATGACAATCTCGGTCTCAAATTTGCACGTCCGCACCAACCATTTGACGAGAACGGTTTGTTGAAAATCTTTTTGTCCAAAATATGTTACTTGTGGTCGAATCAACTGAAAAAAGCGGAATAAGACTTGCGCCACGCCTTCAAAATGTCCAGGGCGAATGGCGCCCTCAAGTTCTGTAAAAATCTTGGGTAATTCGGGAATCTGATGCAGTCGAGCACCAGGGTAAATATGTTGTTGCTCTGGTAAAAACACCGCATCGGCTCCGGCGGCCGCGAGTTTGGCTAAGTCTCCTTCAAAGTCGCGCGGATAGGCAGCAAAATCCTCGTGGGGACCAAACTGAGCTGGATTGACAAAAATGGAAACGAGAATCGGGTGACTTTTTTCCTCTCGCTGATAAGCGGAGTTTGTGATTCCTCCCCCCTGATAAGGGGGGCTGGGGGGGCTAAGAGATAACGGAGAAATTGAAGATAGATTTTTCTTCGCCGCCTTCAACAGCGACAAATGCCCATCATGAAGCGCACCCATCGTCGGCACAAACGCCGGCTGCGGATTTTCGGCAAGCCACCAGCTGAGCTCCTGCAGATTGTGGATCTGTTTCATAAGAACGTAGAACGAAGTGAGAAGGAGAAGATGCTATTCTTCTTTTCCATTTTCGGTATGATGCTCAGGCTTCATTGTGGGAAACAGTACAACATCACGCAGATTTTGCTGATTGGTCACAAGCGCGACCAGTCGATCGATACCGATGCCAGAACCCGTCATTGGCGGAAAACCATGCTCCATCGCCCGCAAAAAGTCTTCATCGAGATTCATTGCCTCTTCGTCGCCTGCAGCTTTTGCCGCCATTTGCTGCTCAAACAACTGGCGTTGCACTGTTGGATCAATCAGCTCGCCGTACGAATTGACGACTTCCCAACCGGCGATCAGGAGTTGAAAACATTCTGCCGTGCCATCACCCTTTGGTCTGGCGAGCGGCTTGAGCTGCTCTGGATAATCAAACACAAATGTTGGCGAAATCAGCAGCGGACGAGCGGTTTTTTTGTAAATATCATCGAGTAAAGTCGCACGACTTTTGGCACCCGCTCCAGACTCTGATTTGGAATCAATTCCCAGTTTTTGTGCGGCACTTGATAAATCAGAATCGGAAATGGAAAACATGTCGATACCAGCATGTTCTTTGAGCAAATCAGGGAAACGCGCTACTGCGAACGGCTTGGCAAAATCGATTTTGTGTTCACTTTCGTCTTTGCCGAGTACTGTAACGCGTGTTGTTCCGAGCGCATTTTGCAGAATCGTTCGTAATAATTCTTCTGTCCATATCTTGTTCGTTTCGAGATCAGAGTACGCGGCATACCATTCGAGCATGCTAAATTCTTGCAAATGCGATGGATCACTTCCCTCGTTGCGAAAGCACTTTCCAATTTCAAACACGCGATCAAAACAGCCACTACAAGCAATTTTGAGTTCGAGTTCGAGAGCGATTCTCAAGACAAAATCGTGATCGAGCGCGTTGTGATGGGTCTCGAATACCTTTGCCATTGCGCCGCCAGCTTGCGCTTGCAAAACGCGCGTCTCGATTTCGTGAAAATCTTTGTCGTAAAAAAATTTGCGGATTTCACGCACCAGTTTTGAACGAAACAAAAAGCGCTCGCGCGTTTCGGCATTGGAGATTAAATCGAGATTACGCTGTCTGTAACGCGTTTCGCGGTCAATAAGTCCATGCCATTTTTCGGGAAGTGGTCTCAGTGCTTTGCTGAGAAAATGGATTTCGTGTGCCAAAATCGTCAATTCGCCGTGTTTGGTGCGGAATGCATCACCCACCACACCAAAATAATCGCCTAGGTCGAGCAGCTTTTTCCAAAAGCGTTCGTGCTCATTTTGCCCCCCTGATATGGGGGGATTAAGGGGGGTTTTGGAGTTTACATCAGTTGCTCCTCCCGATTCTTTGAGCCCAGAAACCTTGGTAAATCCACGCAAAAAACAAATTTGAATCCGCCCCGTGTTATCTTGCAAAGTTCCAAATGAAATTCGTCCGTGCTCGCGAAAAGTCACGAGGCGACCAGCAATCTGCACGGCATCTTGTGGAGCGGCTTGAATCGCTTCCCAGTCGGGGAGTTCTTGCTCTTCGGTTTCTGATTGGAGCAAAGCGGAATCGGTATTTTCGGAGAATTTTTTCGCATATGGCTCGATGCCAAGCTGGCGCATTTCTTCGATTTTTTGCAGGCGTTCTTGCACAAGTGGATCCATCGGAAATCAAAACAAAGTCCTCGCGAGTATGCCAGAAGCACGAGTAATTGAAAAGCGAGCGCTGATGATTGTTATTTCCAAGATTACGGCTGAATTGCTTCTTGATTAAGAGCCTTGTTTGGGAGCACCCCCCGTTTCATTGGGAGATTGTTTAGGCTCTAGAAATTTGATAAATGCTGCCAATTCATTTCCTGTTGCTTCAGAATATACTGCGCAATGTACCTTTGATGGCTTGTCTGAATCATTCTTAGTCAAAGTTTCTGTAATTATTTTTTTTCCTTTATTCGGAACTTTTGCGATAATCCTTCCCTTGATTTCTGTACAAATTAATTCCCAATCTTTAGTGGTATCAGGAACTTTTGCTACAACAGGCACAATAGTATTAGGAGGAAGCACATCTGAAGGCTTGTTTGCATGAGTGCAAGCATACAATGTGCAACCCGTGACAAGCAAAGCAGTAATAGGGGCCGATTTGCCAATTCTTTCCATATTTCTTAAAAAATGGTTTATCACACTAATCATGACTTTTATCTTTGTCAATATATATTTTACAATATTTTATTGAAAATTCTATACGACTTCGTACTTGCCCAGAGAGCCAACATGCTTTTGGTTGGAGTCGGGCAGAACTACTTGAGAAGCAGAATACAACTCTGCTCCAGTAGCAAGACTATATAAAAAAGCATTGAGTCGAAAGAAGCTACTATTGCTGGGAATATGGCTTTTTTTCAGTGTAATAAACAAAATCTGCAGGAATGTGGCCGTGACGACCCTGCTGAGAAAATGATCTGCAATTGATAGGTATTTCTTTGTCGCTCTTGTTAAATACTGGATCAGAAACCCTACTCAATCCGTTGTTCGGTACTGTTGCAATAATCTCTCCTTTAGTATTCCAACAAATCAATTCCCAGGGCTGATTCGATGGCGAACGCGCTTCTACTGTTGTCACAGAATCAGGAGGAAGAATATAGTCGGGTACTTCTTCACCACACCCAGGCAAAGATGCAGTTGTTATTCCAACCAAAGACAATGCCCTCATTGCGTTTCCAAATTTCATAGAAGTATAAAACAGTCCGCAACTCTAATCACTCTTTTTTATATTGTCAATATGCAATTTTACAAAGTTTTGACAAGTGCTGCGAGTTGCTCTTGATGTTCGGCACTTGGCGCGCAAAGCGGCAGACGATATACGGGTTTGCATTTTTTTTGCAACGCCAGCATCCATTTGATCGGGATTGGATTCGCTTCCACAAAACAAAGTTCAAAAAGTTTTTGCAATTCAGCATCAACTGCTTCCGCTTTGGCAAAATCCCCACTCAGCGCGCTATCGACCAAGGCTTTCATTTGAGCAGGAACAATATTGCTCGCGACTGCGATTACGCCTTTGCCGCCAGCACGAATCATCGAAAGAGTGAGGGCATCATCTCCGGATAAAATGCTAAAATCTGCTGGTAATTTGTCAAAAACAGCGTGGAAAGTATCGAGAGATCCAGTTGCGTCTTTGAGCGCAACGATATTCGAAATTTGCGCCAACCGCACAATCGTTTCCGGAGCAAAGCGAATTCCACTGCGTCCCGGAACATCGTACAGAATGATCGGCAAATCAGGCGCGCATTTTGCAATCGCCTGATAATGCAAAAACAGTCCTTCTTGGCTTGGCTTGTTGTAATACGGAACAACAAGAAGCGCCGCATCAGCGCCGATTTCGGCGGCTTTTTTGGTCATGCAAATTGCCTCATTTGTCGAGTTGCTACCAGTGCCAGCAATTACTTTTGTCCCTCCATTTACGATTTCGACCGCCAACCGCACCAACTCAATATTTTCTTGATGTGTAAGTGTGGGGCTTTCTCCGGTAGTTCCGGCGATGACAATTCCTTCGACTTTTGCCGCAATCTGCGCTTCGATAAGCTGGGCAAAAGCGGTTTCGTCGATGCTTCCGTCAGACGCAAAAGGAGTAATTAGTGCGGTAAATGTGCCTTGCCACATAGAAATCAAAATATCAGAAGTATAGTATCAGAGGACGCAAAAAGCGCAAAAGACGTTTTTCTTGGCAGTGCCGTCAGAATAGTGTATTATGCATCGATACTTGATCAAGCAAAATGGAAGAAAAGCTAAGAGAAAAGTTACTCGGGGTTTTGTCAAAAAGCAGTCGTACGATGGCGCTATTTTTGGGGTTTTCGCTCGTGTTTTCGCTGCTCTACATTCTTGATAAAACCAGTCAAAATCCTGTGCAGCTTTCGGCAGATATACTTGCAGAAGAAGCAGCGGAATCAGAAACAGCGACGCTCATTCAAGACAGCATCGAACAAGGCTTGCCGGTATTACTGGCAAACATGCTGCAAGATGTTCCGGGCGCAAAAGACTTTCTTGCTGATGCTCAGGAGTGGGAACATGTTAGCGACGCTCGCATTCAAGAAATCGATAATGGAATTTTTGTTACGGTGCAAGCCGCTAAACAGGGTGATACGTTGCATCCATACTTTGGATATTTTCAAAAAGAGAACGCTAAAATCACTCGTATTTTTTGGAGTGGGCTCACTTCGGCGCTGCTCGAATCTCGCGTTGATTCGCCAGAGAACGACTATCATATGACAACGGTTGTTAATACCAGCGCGGTTCCGTGGCTGATTGATGATAGCTGGGTTGACGAAATCAGCGACACAGAAATCGTGCTGCTCGCAGCGGATAAAAGCGGCAGCGTAGTACCAGGTGCAAGCGGAACATTTGTGATAGAATCGACTGAAATGAAAATTGTTCCAAAAAATGTCACGCGCGGATTTTTGGTGCAGATTACGGAATAACACAGTTGCTTTGCATTTGTTTTTGCGGAAGCAAATAAGCAATGAGAAGCTATTTTAATGAACGTAAAACAAGAATCGCGCCTTGCTCCAAATCAGAATCTCGGGCACAATGTGCGCGAATTTTTTTAATACTTATGAAAGTACTGACCGAAAAAGATGCGAGTCTTGACGCTATCAAAAACAAAGTGATTGCCGTCATCGGCTATGGCGCGCAAGGTCGCGCACAAGCGATTATGATGCACAAAAGTGGAATCAATGTCGTGGTCGGCTGTCGCGAAAACGGCACCAGTTGGGACAAAGTAAAAACCGATGGACTCCGCGTTGCGACAATTGCGGATGCTGCTGCTGAAGCAGATATTATCCATATTTTGCTGCCAGATGAAGTTCAAAAAGAAATTTTTGAAGCGGATATTAAACAGCATCTGACCGAAGGAAAAACCCTCAGTTTTTCACATGGATTTAATATTATTTTCGAGCGCGTGATTCCACCTGCCGGAGTCGATGTGATTATGGTCGCGCCCAAGTCGCCAGGGACAGAAGAATTGAAAGAATATGAAAAAGGCTTTGGCGTTCCGGCGCTGATTTCTGTTCATACTGATGCCAGCGGAAACGCAAAAGAGACTGCGCTCGCCATGGCACACGCCATGCGTTTTACGCGCGCAGCGGTACTCGAATGTAGTTTTGCGGATGAAACCTATGAAGATCTTTTTGGTGAACAAACCGTCCTTTGTGGCGGCGCAGCAGAACTCGTGAAATACGGTTTTGAGACTTTGACCGAAGCCGGCTATCCGCCTGAGATGGCATATTTTGAATGCCTGCACGAGCTCAAGTTGATTGTCGACCTGATGTATGAAGGAGGTATCGAGCACATGTATGATGTCGTTTCGAACACGGCAGAATTTGGCGGACGCACTGTCGGACCCAAAATCATCGATGCCAGTATGAAAGATCGCATGAAGGCGGCACTCAAGGATGTCGAAACCGGGAGATTCGCCAAGGCGTGGATGGATGATTACGAAGCCGGATCGCCGCTGCTAAAGAAACTTCGCGAAGAGCATAAGAATCACCCGATTGAAAAAACAGGAGCAGAAGTCCGTGCGCTTTTTCGCAAGGGAGAATAGGCTTAAGAGATAAGAAAGTATTAAAAACCGCAGAGAAATCCCTGCGGTTTTTTGAAATCTTAATGAATACTACATCTACTGAGCAAAAACGCTTTCCATCCATTTAAAATGACTTTCTTTCGGTTCACGACTCCCGTCTTGAACCGAAATCTAAGATATCGATTCATTCATCGTACACAACCATCTGCCCAATGTGCTGTTTTATCTCTCATTTCCTCTCCACCTGGCACGCTATTCTTTGGTGGATATGATCCTTCACCTTCAAGGAGTACTTTTCTCCCATTTACATCAGTTAATCCTTCTGGATGTATATCACCAGCCATATGAATAACACCATATCGTTCAGCAGCCATATTTTTTTAAAAAAAGAATACTCAGATTTTAACTATCTCAATCTTTAGGTCAATCAGTTTTTGATAAAATCTGCTGACCAAGTTTAATTAGCAAGGCAGATTATCAATTATCCAAAATCACGACTGTCAGCAATTCGGAAAAACAAAAAATTGCGCACAAAACGAAAAACTTCTACACTACTGGTAACTTTTCTCTGCACAAATGATCCTTTCCGACCGCGATATTATTGCCAAAATCGAAGCCGGAGAAATCCACATCGAATCGCCCAATCCACATTGGAAAGGACAAATCGGCGCGAGTTCGATTGATATGCGGCTCGGCAAGTTTTTTAAAGTCTACGAACACGGCAAATTTCCAGTACTCGATCCGCTCATTATGAAAAGCACCGACGAAATCACGCGCCTGATCGAAGTCAAAGATGGCGAAGCTTTTATTGTGCAGCCGGGAGAATTTGTGCTGGGTGTCACGCTCGAAAAAGTTGGCTTGCCAGACGATATCGTCGCTCGAGTCGAAGGCAGAAGTTCACTCGGCAGGTTGGGCATTATCATCCACTCGACCGCTGGTTTTGTCGATGCTGGCTTTATGGGCACTATTACTCTCGAAATCACAAATATCAATCGCATGCCAGTCGCACTCTATCCAGGAATGCGCGTTTGTCAGTTGGCGTTTGAGCCGATGACGAGTCCGGCGCTTGTGCCCTACTCCAAGAAAAAAACTTCCAAATATCAAGATCAGGTTTTTCCGCAAGAGAGTCGGATATATCAAGACCCATTTTTTGCCACGGGCGATAAAAACGAAGCAAAAGCTTGATTTCTCTTTCTGCTTTCGCCAAAATGTTGTGGTAAATAGGTAAGGGCGATTAGCTCAGTTGGCTAGAGCGCGTGCTTGACTCGCACGAGGTCACAAGTTCGAATCTTGTATCGCCCACCATTTTCATCAAAAAATTGCCAGTTGCGCTCGTCCTTGACACTATACACCTTCTTTGACGTATACTTTTAAAAGTACTTACTCAGAAAGGTTTTTTCTTTTACAAATGACAATGAAAAATAAATCCACATTGTACATACTTTCTTTTGTCGGATTATTGGCGCTCGTGGCTGTGACGTATTTGCTCATGGACAATGTGGCGGCTCCTGCACCCAATGAAAACGCGAATAACGACAAACCAACCTTACAATATGTCGAATATGATACAAAAGTTGTCTATTCGTTAAAGCCAAATGTGAGGATTGATCAATTAGAATCCGATTGTAATGAACGTGGCGGCACTTTTAACGAATGCGGATCAGCCTGCGATCCTGCTGAAGAAACCTGTTCCACAGTGTGCGCTTTTACGTGCGAGCTGGAAGCAAAAGATACAACAGACGATTTGATTCGTGTCGAATCACCACAACCAGAGAGTGTGATTGCAAATCCTCTCGTTATTACTGGAGAAGCGCGAGGAAACTGGTTTTTTGAGGGTGAGTTTCCTGTGACCCTGACAAACTGGGACGGTCTTATTGTTGCAGAAGCGAGCGCAACTGCGGATGGAGAATGGATGACAGAAAACTTTGTGCCATTTACCGCGACGCTCGAGTTTGAAACACCAGAGTTTGGCGACAATGGTTTTTTGATTCTCCGCAAAGCCAATCCATCAGGATTACCCGAGAATGATGCAGCAAAGGAGTTTCAAGTGATGTTTCGATAAGTCGCACGCGAATTTCTTGTGAAGAATCTTATTTTGCCACAATCTCCTGAGAAGGATTTGGTGGAATCGGCGTACAGCTGCTTGCAAGTGCTTCTAGTATTTTGTGGTATTGCTCTTGGATTTTAAGAGGTTTTTCTTCTTTGTATGTATAAGTCTCTATTCCAAGCCAGCCAACATCTGGTCCGATGACTCTTACAGCATCATTACGACGAGTCAAGTCTCCATCTGCGCCCTCATCACCATTGTCCGAAAAAGCTACAGAGCCAAATTCTTTATTCCTCAGAACAAAGTTGGTTTCTAAAATGTCATTTTCTTGCAGTTGAGTGATTGCAAATCCTTCTGGAAGAATCACACTGCATCCGCCACCCTCTTTGGCATATTCCCCCATTCTTTCTTTTATTCTTTGAATTAATAATTTATTTTCCTGAAGGGGGGGCTCGGGCGAGACCATCATATTCGTTGCTAACTCAAGAATATTATCTCTTGCGTGTTTAAATCCTCGCTCAACATCAGCTTCTGGTACCAATACTACGGCTCCAGCAAGAAAAATTGTGAGCGCGTGGCATATTTTTGTCGTAATCTCGTGTCTATTGCAAGCAAAGGACGAGGATTCTTTGAGATAGTCGACCTCATTTTCCGCGAAATAATATGGAATTTCAGCAATATGAGCCCCAAAATCAGACGAAGCATCAACGAGCTCCATATGGAATGGATATTTACCGATAGTGGCTACTTCTTGCGACATATCTTTTTGGTAAGAGAAGTTTATAAAAACTATTTTTTATTTTTTTGTCAATACTTCGCCTCTCTTTTTCCTTGTCGAAGCTTCGACAACAATCATTTTACGTGATTCGCAGATATGCTGTATTCGCAAACAGTGGGACATTTTCGATACCCATGCGTTCGTATAATTCCGTAGGAATACCAATATCTCCCACAAATAGCTCGTGAATGCGTGTATTTGAAATCATATTATTTTTTGGTAATCCCAAAGTCAAAACCGTTGCATTCGCAAAACATGGCGTCGACCAATGTCCGGTTTCGACTTCAAAACCAGTAGGAATATCCACCGCCAATTTTGGAACTCCCAAAGCATTTGCGACAATAATCATATCGGCAATGCGCTCGTCCGGAGCACCGTTTGCGCCATATCCAAGCAAACAATCGACGACTAAATCTGCATCTTCACTGGGAAATTCTGCTTCGCTTATTCCAATTTCGCGCACAGTATACAGCTGTTGTGCTGTCAGGTCGTGTACATTTTCATCCGCCAAAACGATTTCGACATCAAGTCCGCGGCTATGCAAATGTCGCGCTGCTACAAGTCCATCGCCGCCATTATTGCCTTTGCCTATTAAAAAACTCACCATCGCCGGCGCCCGAAAATGCTTAATGATAAATTCGGTAATGGTGCGACCAGCGTTTTCCATCAGTTGAATCGGCAACAAGCCAAATTCGTCTTTGGCACGCTGATCAATGGCTCGCATTGTTGCAACAGAAACAGCAGGAATCATAGAAATATTTAGAGGAAATCAGCTTCTGAAAAACTTTCAACAGTATATTTTTTGATGGTAGCGGTTTTCCAGGCATCTGCTTTGAGTCCGGCTTTGAGCGAGAGCTGCTGCAAAAATTCTTTTTTATTCGGAAACTGCGACCACATCTGCGGAAAAAAATTAGCGACATCGCTTCCCTCTTCGAGCGCAACGCCATGGATATTTTCGGAAAGTGCGGAAAACAATTGTGCTTCGTCGTGCCACAAAATGATTTCGGGCAGCGAAATAATGGAGATTTCGACTAAAAGATCAGCAAAATCTGCTGCGGACACTGGTGGATAACGTGGATCGCCAAAAGCAGCAGCAATGGCGTTTTCTACCACTGCTTGCGCCACAGGACGCTCGGGAGTAAAACTGCCCAGACCGCCGCGAAGCTCGCCGTGCAGATACAATTTGACAAAAACGCCGCGATGCTCACTATAGACAGGATCTGCAAAAGCTCCAGGAAGTTCGATATCTTTGTCATGCAAATGGATTCCGATTGCCGTTCGTGCGAGCGAAAGCAAGCGTTTGCGAGCGATATCATCAAACATAGTAATGGAGGAAAAGTAGTACAAGCATACAGCAAAGGAAGTATTTTTTCTTGTCAAAAGCCCAAATTGTCACCACAATCACAAAAGTGTACAAATGGAAAAGTTGTTTTTAAAAAATGATTCTTGCCTCTCTTGCTGGTTTTATCGCTGTGGATGTGATTGTAACCATATATCATCGTTACAAAAAGCATCCTGACCAAATGCGCATACAGCAGCGCAAATATCGGATTCCTGAAGACAAGATTAAATTTTTGTGGAACCTTACGTGGTACGAAGGCAGCGCAAGATTTAGCGAACAAAAAATATTTGAGGAAATTCTACTGATGATTACGAGTGCTCAGCGCCGGATTATTTATGATGTGTTTTTGATGACCGAACTCGTACCAACCACCGATAGTTTTCAGCCAACAACAACACTTGTGACCGAAGCATTGATTGAAGTAAAGCGGCGCAATCCCGATTTGCTTGGAGTTATTATCACCGATCCGGTCAATACTTTTTATCATACCGATCATTGTCGTCCGCTTTATACAATTGCTCAACATGGCTACACTGTTGTTGTGACTGACACTGACCAATTGCCCGATAATAATATGCTCTATACTGGCTTTTGGCATATTTTTTTCAGTTGGTTTTCGACAGGAAAAAAAGGGCTTTTGCCGCATCCACTCAAGCCATCGCGTTCGACAACATTGCGAGCACTTATGAAGGCGCTCAATGTGCGAGCCAATCATCGCAAAGTCTTAGTTGTTGATAATAGTGTGCTCATTACTTCTTCAAATATTGATAACAAAAGCAGCTTTTATGACGATACCGGCGTCAAGATTTTGGATGCAAATGTGGCAGGATTTTATACTGCAAGCGAGCTGGAAGTCGCGCGTTTTTCGGGAGGAAAAGATATCGAAGTTCCACTTGCGCCGCCCTCTGGCGCTCAAGGCGAAATTGAAATTGCGCCACTGCTCGGACATCGCATCGGAGAAGAGATTATTAATGACCTCGCCGCCACCGAAGCTGGAGACAATGTCACTATTGCGATGCTGTTTTTTTCGCATCGCCGGATTATTGCCGAAGTCAAAAAGGCAATTGCTCGCGGAGTAAAAGTTGTAGTAATTTTGGATCGCAATATTTTTAGCTTTGGCACCAAAAAAGTCGGTTTCCCTAATCGTTTTAACGCCTACGAACTTTTTAAAGCTGGTGCAAGTGTGCGCTGGTATCAATCGCGCCGTGAAGAATTTCACTCGAAAGTGGTTGTGATTCAAAAAATGCAGTTTCATATAGTTCATGTTGGTTCGGCAAACTTGACCAGACGCAGCCTGATGGGAACAAATCTCGAAAGCAATGTGCGCATCGCTGCTGCTCCCAGCATCGATTTTTGCCAAAGTGTCGATCGCTATCTCAAACGTATTAGTGAAGAGCCCTACACTCGAGAATATTTGGGTGGTAAACCGCGCCTATATGCGCTGCGTCATGCATTTGGCGTTTTTGCCGAGCGTACTGGCATTGCAACATATTAAAAAATCATGAATAAAATGACATTCGTCAAATTCGCCGCAGTAGCCATCTTTATTGTCGCTATCATTATTGCGTGGACACTTGTCGATTTTGAAACCCTTGCCGATCGTGATCGTCTCCGCGCTATTGTGGGACAAAGTTTTGTCAAAGGAGCGCTCTTGTACGTCGGTGCTTTTGTTGCGATCAAATTTACTTTTGTGCCAATGACACCAATGACGATTGCAGGAGGCTATATTTTTGGCGGATTGTGGGGAGCAGTATTAGGAACGGTAGCGATTACCCTCAGCTCGTTTTTAATGTTTTTACTTGCCCGCGCACTCGGCGAAAACTTTGTCCGCGCCACGCTCGAAAAGAAATCTGAGCGGCTCTCAGCATATAATGAAATGATTGCGAAGCACGGTTTTTTTGCAGTGGTATTTTTGCGCATCATTCCAATCGCACCGCTCGCCGTGGTTAATTTTGGCTTGGGAGTTACAAAAGTGCGCACCATTGATTTTGTAATGGGAACAATTATCGGAACTATCCCTGGGAATATTTTGCTGTCCTTTATCGGCGACAATATCGACAAAATTTATTCTCCTCAATTTGTCTTGCTTGTGCTGACCTATGCGATGTTTGTAGGAGCGTCTTCGTGGTATGCTTATCGCAGCCGCAAAAGATGACAAAAGCAAAAAGTATTCGGATCGGCATTATGAATTTGCAAAGTGGCGTAGCAACAACCAAGGGCTACTGGCAGTATCTGACGACTTGGTGGAAATACGTGCTGCCGCATTCGTCACAGCCGATTGCAGACGCAGCCAAGTTGGTCAAAAAACACCGGCTCGATCTGATTGGCTTGGTCGAAATTGATGCTGGCTCTTTTCGCACCAAGCAAATCGACCAACTCCGCTTGTTTGCCGAAACGGCGGATTTTTCACATCGCACGTTTTTTCCGACAATCACTTTTCGCAAACACGCCTTGCAAGGAAATGCGACCTGCAGCCGTTTTCCGCTATTGCAGTCGCGCAATCACAAACTCCCTGGTCTCGGCGAACCTCGCTATTTGAGCGAATCAGTTGTAGAAATCGATTCGGTGCGCTGCACATTTTTTGTGACACATTTGAGTCTCGATCGCTTTCATCGCATTGCTCAATTGCAAGCCGTCGCCGAAATCGTCAATGCTGCCACCGGCCCGACAATTTTAGTGGGAGATTTTAACATCTTCCATGATTCCGAAATGCAGCTCTTACACGAGAGTCGCCTCACGATGGCGACCGCCGATGCGACCTTTCCGTCATGGAAGCCGAATCGTTACCTCGATTATATTTTTTTTAGTGAAGAATTTCGCATCAAGCACAGCGAAATCGACCCGACCAAAGTTTCAGATCACCTGCTCTTTTGGACAGAGGTCGAAATTGACTGATAAAACGGTTTTAAAAATACGAATCTTATAAATCAGGCAACTGCCAAAATGTGTCCTTTGCGCTTGCGCACGGTGACAGAATGCAAGTTGTTTTCGGAAGCAATCCAAACCAAACTGCCACGTCCACCAACGACAGTCATAGACGAAGCATCAAGTGTCTCGGAATGCATTTTTTTGAGCAGCGCCTGTTTGGCAGTCCACATTTTGTAAAAATGGTTCCAGTCCATTTTGCCGACGGCTTGCCACTCTTTTTCAGAAAAAGCAGAAAAAAGCAGTGGATTGCGAATAATTACGCGCTCGATATCAACGCCGACTGGGCTGCTATCTGTTGCGACAAAGGCCTTGTTATCAGCATAGGCAATTGACCAGTACAATTCTTCTGCAAAGACCGGAATCCCCTGCGGAGTCGACTCCGGAAAATAATCCTTCACACCAAAGCGATGATCGACCAAACGCGAAACCAAATAGCGCGCGGCGATTCCGTCATGATATCGTGTGCTTCCAACAAGTTGCTCAAGATACATTTGGGGAAAATATCGCTCCGCCAGCATAATGAGC
Organism: Candidatus Altimarinota bacterium; assembly: GCA_041738935.1. Lineage (GTDB taxonomy): Bacteria > Patescibacteriota > Gracilibacteria > CAIRYL01 > JBGSOV01. The sequence goes on from JBGSOV010000021.1 coordinate 139,820, forward strand.
TCGGGCGTTACAGTATTGAGCGAGCAACTAATCGGCATAATAGAGGCAGATGTTTTCATGTTTATTTGAGGTGAAAATTAATTTCTTTTACGAAGCCGATTTTTGATTTTGTAGTTCAAAAAAGTATACGGCAAAGAATTTTTTGAGGCAAGTAGAATGATGGGAAAATGATGAAATCAACATAAAAAAAGTCTTTGGCATTGAACATTTTTTGTGTTCAATAAAAAGACAGCTCTTTTGTTCTCAAATTTGTGAAGATTGTTCTTAAAATTTTCATTCTGTATTCTCGATTTTTAATGAGATAGAAACCTACCCGAAGTAAAAGCGTTTCATTGAGAACCCATATTATTTGGATTACCTAATTTTTTTTAGGTTGACCAAACTTTTATATTTTGGAAGCATTGTTTTGCAACAAGGTCCGACAGATTACATTTCTATTTGTTATATTTATGGCTCCTGCATTTCTCATCACCTTTCGCGAAAGTCTCGAAGCGGCAGTTATTGTTGGTATTCTGCTCGCAGTTTTGCGAACAATGGGTCAAAGCAAGCGAAGTATTTTTATCTGGTCTGGTGCTGGTGTGGGCATAATCTTGAGCCTGATATTTGCTTGGGTCTTCAAAACTTTTCTGGGTGGATTTGAAGGAGCGGCGGAAGAAATCTACGAAGGCATAATGATGCTCTTCGCGGCAGGACTCATTACTCACTTGTTGTTCTGGATGCAAAAGCACTCGCACCAAATCAAAGAATCACTCGAACGCAAAGTGACTGATATTTTGGAGCGGAAGGAACTGTGGCTGCTGTTTTTTTTGGCATGTTTTTCGGTACTACGCGAAGGTGTCGAAACGGTAATTTTTCTGCAAGCCATCAGCCTGCAATCCGATTCTGTTTTTGCCTTTTGGGCAGCTTCGGTTGGCTGTTTAGCAGCAATCATCTTAGCAATCGCGATTTTCTGGAGTTCGAAAAGCATTTCGCCAAAAAAGTTTTTTCAGGCGACTTCAGTCTTTTTGGTCTTTGTTGCGGCAGGGCTCTTGGCACACGCAATTGTCGAATTTCAAGGTGCTGGCGTCCTTCCCACTCTTATCAAACCAGTTTTTGACCTATCGGGAGTACTGAGCGAATCCGAAGGTTTGGGAGCGATACTCAAAGCACTTTTCGGGTATGATGCCAATCCGTCACTCATCGCCCTGATTGCGTATGGGGGGTTTCTTTTTGCGTCCTTCTTGCTTTTGTTCAGAAATTCGCAAGTCCAGAAAAAAGCCTAGGATTATCGAAGAATCAGCCGAATTACTTTCAAAAAAACTGGTTTTGCCCTATACTGTAAGGAAATAAAAACAAAACTCCTCCATGATTAACGAATACTTTTTCTTAGGCTCACTTTTCTTCTTTACCTTTGTGATTGGAAGAGTAATTGAGAAGATTCGCGTGCCATGGATTTTTGCTGCGCTTATTATTGGGGGTTTTTTGTCTTTTTTCGAAGCGCATCTGCATCTGCGCGAGATGATGAAATCGCTGAGCCTTCTCTCGGAACTGGGAATGTATTTTATGCTGTTTATGATCGGTTTCGAAATCGAACTCGACAAGTTGAAAAAAATGAAAGGCTTTATCATGAAAAGTACTGTCTTTATAATTTTTCTGGAAGCCAGCGTTGTTTCTGTATTCATTCACTTTGCTTTTGGGTCTGACTGGTTTCTTTCTGGGCTCATTGCCTTGTCCTTTGCTTCTGTTGGTGAAGCGATTTTGATACCAATCTTGGATGAGTTTAAGATCATCAACACAAAATTGGGGCAAAGTATTATCGGCGTTGGTACTTTAGATGATATCCTCGAGATTTTTTTATTAATGGTAGTTGCCTTTGTGGTTGGGTCGGATATACCACATTCAGTAATCAATACCGTCTTTGTTGTCGCATCGGTCTTTTTTCTTTTTGTGCTTACTTTTGGTTTGACCAAGTTGCAGGCAGAAGGAGAACGATTTAGTTTTATTGATATCGAAATGCTCTTTCTGTTTGTCGTAGCGATATTCTTTTTGTTTATCGGCATCGGCATGGTTTCGCATTTGGCGCCAATTGCAGCCTTGTTGGCAGGCGTTTCGCTGAAGACTTTTATTCCCCATGTTCGCTACAAAAATATCGAAAGCGAGGTAAAAACCATGTGCTATGGATTTTTTGTACCGATATTTTTTGTCGATATTGGACTCTCGATTGAGCCAGCTTCACTTTTAAAAGTTCCGCTCTATGTTTGCGCGATTATTGTAGTTGCGGCAGGCGCCAAGATTCTTGCGAGTTATCTGGTCGCCAAAAATGTTCTGGGTAAAAAAGAAGCAGTGCTGCTTGGAGTGGGACTATCAGTACGATTTAGCACGAGTATTATTATCGCCAAAATTCTCTTCGAAAATGGAATTATTAATGAAATGCTTTATTCGACACTCATTGCTGCGAGTATTGCCTTTAATTTTATAGTACCGCTTTTGTTTTCGTACTTGGCAGTGCGTTGGGACATCACCAAATCCCGTAAGCATCGCGAGCTTGGTCCCGGCGAAGTGTTGGTTATGCAAGAGAGTAAATAATGAGATGAGAATTTTGTTCCGCGAAAGATATTGCAGAGGCAAGTCTATTTCGGTATAGTGACGGCTGTGTCTGCAAATCTGTGGAGGGATGGCAGAGTGGTCGAATGCGACGGTCTTGAAAACCGTTAGGGCAGCAATGTCCTCCAGGGTTCGAATCCCTGTCCCTCCGCCAGTTTGGAGATGACTTGATGTAATTTCTTAATATTCTTAGGTAGGAACTAGCTTACGGTTGGTTTGGAAAAAAATAACTCCCTCCAGTATCCAGCAAAAATACACGCGATTTCAATCCAGGAAATTCCTTAGCTCTGGGTGTTTAACTTAACCTTAACGACAATCCGAATGGCTTCATGTTGGGATATTTTGAGATTCTAATTTTTTCGCTTGCTTTATATTTTTACTTGATTAAGATACTTACACATTAAGTATCTTATATAAAATCTTCTTGAAATAATATGACTCACAGAAAACAACTTATTGAAGAAATATTAAAGAGCTTCCATGCGATTCGATGCAAGATCAAAGCAAAATCAAAGCGTAGCAAAGATCAGATGCCAGTTACACCTTCGCAGTGGTTTGTCTTAGACAATATCGAAAGTTGTCAGAATTTGGGCGTCAAAGATATCTCAAAAATATTAGGAATGTCTTCAAGTGCAGTTACGCAACTTGTGGATGGATTGGTCAAAAATGATTATGTTATTCGACAAGAGGACCCTGAGGATCGTCGAATGGTGCAATTGCGACTTTCGCCAACGGGAAAGAAGCAAATCGCAGAAATGAAAGAAAAGCGCATTCAAATTATGGCAGAGCTTTTTGATGTGCTTAGTGAAAGTGAACTCAAAACATACCTGCAATTGCACAAAAAGATTGTCGCCCGCAAAAATATTTTTCATGACTCTACAGATGGATAATGATTCAAACCACATCCAAGCGAAAACATCCTCGAGCGTTTTTGGACTGCTAAGACCATATATTTGGTCAGTTGTTTTTCTCGCTTTGCTTTCGATAGGCGCAAGCGGCTTGGGTCTTGTTATTCCAAAAATCATCTCCCACAGTATTGATGCATATATTCACAAAACTCTTGTCATCGAAACAATTGTCTTAAAGTTTGGAGTAGTGACGCTCGGGATATTTATCTTTACTTACCTGCAGAGCATCGTACAAACGTTTACTTCAGAGCGGGTTGCGAAAGATTTGAGAAATACCATCGCGGACAAAATCGCTCAACAGAGTTACGCATTTGTAGAACGCGTGACGCCCGCAAGACTCCTGACGAATCTGACTTCGGATATCGACTCAATCAAAATTTTTGTCGGTCAAGCGGTGGCTTCACTCGTTTCTGCCGGCGTGATTATTATTGGCACCGGAATCCTCTTGCTTATTATCAATTGGCGACTTGCCCTCGCGGTTTTGTGTATTATTCCGATTATTGCCGGGCTCTTCTTTTTTATTCTGAGTCGTGTACGAGTTTTGATGAAACAAAGTCGAGAAGTTATCGACTGGCTCAACAAAGTTATTAACGAAAGCGTGCTCGGATCGATTTTGATTCGAGTGCTCAATTCGCAAGGGCAAGAGTTTAGTAAATTTGTACAAGCAAACCTGCAAGCAAAGAGTATTGGTTTGCAAATTTTGAATATGTTTGCAGCGCTTATTCCTGTGATTACTTTTGTGGCGAATCTCGGTATGCTGGTTATTCTTGTGCTGGGCGGACATTTTGTCATTGCCGGAAGCATGAGTTTGGGCGATTTTGCTGCTTTTAATAGCTATATCGCGCTCCTTATTTTTCCAATTTTTGTTGTTGGCATTATGGGAAGCCTCATCTCGCAATCGCAAGCGTCTTACGACCGTATCAAGGAAGTGCTTGATACACCGCAAGAAAAACAAGGTGGCACACTCAAAAAGCAGCTTCAGGGACACATCGAGTTTCAAAATGTTGATGTTAAATACGAAGGAAAATATGCACTCAAGAATGTTAGTTTTGAAGTCCAACCACATACAAAAATAGCGATTATCGGGCCGACTGCCGCAGGAAAAACCCAACTGCTCCATCTGTTGACGCACCTTATCTCTCCTGACAGCGGCAAAATACTGATTGATGGTGTGCCACTCGAAAAATACGATGCGGATACGCTCCATCGCCAAATCGGCTTTGTCTTTCAGGATAGTATTATCTTTCAATTGACGCTTCGAGAAAATATTGCTTTTGGAGGCATCGTTGGCGATACAGATTTTGAAAAAGCAATTGCAACTGCCGAACTTGCCGATTTTGTATCGACACTTACAAATGGTCTTGAGACTGTTATTTCGGAAAGGGGTTCGAGTCTTTCTGGCGGACAAAAGCAACGGATTATGCTCGCTCGAGCGCTAACGCTTAATCCCAAAATTTTATTACTCGATGATTTTACGGCTCGCGTAGACACCAAGACAGAACAAAAAATCCTTGAAAATCTCGCAAAAAATTATCCGGATATTACACTCGTTTCGGTAACGCAAAAAATCACTTCAATTGAACATTACGATCAAATCATTTTGCTGATGGAAGGCGAATTAATCTCGTCAGGGAAACACGACGAACTCCTACACACATCTCCAGAATATGCCCAGATTTATGATTCACAAAAAAGCACCAATCAATATGAATAATTATTCTTTGTCCAATACGGCGCAGCCAAAAAAAACGACTTTGTGGCGTTCGGTCAAAAAGTTTCTTCCGCTGCTCAAGAAGCAACAGAAACGAATGATTATTGCTACTGGCGCGGCGTTTGTTACCTCGGGACTCAATCTGCTTGCACCGGTTTTGATTGGACACACGGTAGACACTTATATTCAAAAAGGAGAATATTATGGAGTTTTGGTCTATGCGGCGATTATATTGGGATTGTTTCTTGGTGCGCTTGTATCAAACTATTTTCAAACACTTTTGATGGGAAGAGTCGGACAAAATGTATTATTTAGTGTGCGAAATGAAGTGTTTACAAAAATCCAAGAACTTCCGGTGGCTTTCTTTAACGAAAACAAAACGGGCGACCTTATTTCGCGCATCAATAATGATACAGACAAGCTCAATCAGTTTTTCTCGCAGAGTCTTGTGCAATTCGCGGCAAATATTATTACTATTTTGGGTGCGGTGGTTTTTGTGCTTTGGATTGACTGGGAAATGGGGCTGATTGCAATTGCCCCAGCCGCTTTGCTGTTGCTGTTCACGCGAATATTGTCACCATGGATTAAGCGAAAAAATGTTACAAATCTTGCGAATGTTGGCAGCATGAGCGCGGAGGTCTCGGAAAGTATTGATAATTTTAAAGTGGTTGTCGCGTTTAATCGCAGAGATTATTTTCGGGAAAAGTTTAGAGAAGTAAATGACGCAAACTACAAATCGGCAATCGGTGCAGGAATCGCCAACAATACACTCACTCCAACATATGGTCTCGCGTCGAATATTGCGTCGCTACTTGTCATTAGTTTTGGACTTGTGTTCGTGTCTTTGGGAGATTTTACGCTTGGTCTTTTGATTAGCTATCTGGTGTATATTACAAAGATTTACGATCCACTGAGGCAAATGGCAGCACTATGGTCAAATTTTCAAATAGCATTTGCGAGTTGGGATCGGATTGATGCCATTTTACAACTCGATTCGGATCTTATAAGACAGGGAGGCGAGAGTGAAGATTCTACAAACAATATTTTAGAATTCACAAATGTTTCTTTCTCGTACCCAAGCGGCAAAGAAGTACTCCATAATATTAATCTTGCCTTTGAGCACGGCAAAAAATACGCGCTCGTCGGACCAACAGGCGGTGGCAAAACCACAACAGCTTCGCTGATTGCGCGTTTGTATGATCCAAGTTCGGGGAATATTTTGTTGGATGGAAAAGACATCCGCACATATAGTGACGACGAGCGGACGAAGAAAATCGGCTTTATTCTTCAGGAACCATTTCTCTTTACCGGAACTCTGCGAGAAAATATCCTCTATGGCAATGTTGAATATGCTGAACTCAAAACAGAAGAATTACAAAACATCATTAGCGAACATGGTCTTGGTGCGTTGCTCGAGCGCTTTAAAGATGGACTCGACACAGAAATCACTGCAACCGGGAGCAAACTGAGCCTTGGTCAAAAGCAGCTGATAGCTTTTGTTCGCGCCATAATCCGTCGTCCAGAACTGATAATTCTTGATGAAGCGACAGCAAATATCGACACAGTGACAGAAAAATTGCTCGAAGACATTCTCAAAAAGCTTCCATCAGAAACAACTCTTGTTGTTATTGCTCATCGTCTCAGTACGATTGAGAATGCGGATGAAATATATTTTGTGAATGCGGGACAAATCATTCGCGCTGGATCAATGCAAGATGCGGTCAACATGCTGCTGCACGGAAAGCGGAAAAGCTAGTGCTAAATCTCTCGCAGACAGCGTGGAAGATATGATTAAATACGAAGTGCTGCTTTTTTTTCCTCAATGAAATACCGAATTATTGCCGACTCTGATCTGAATGTCTCTCGCATCTGCCTCGGCACCATGACCTGGGGACAGCAAAACAGCGAGCAAGACGCTCACGAGCAACTCGATTATGCCGTGAGTCAGGGAGTAAATTTTATCGATACCGCCGAAATGTATCCAGTGCCGCCTGATCCGAGTAAACAAGGTCGCACCGAAACATATTTGGGAAATTGGCTCAAACTGGGCAGCAAACGCAATGATTTGATTATTGCCAGCAAAATTACTGGTCCGAATAGTTTTGTTCGCACGCGCTCCGGAGAGTTCTGTCTCGACAAGAAAAACATGAGGGAAGCAATCGAAGGTTCGCTTGGGCGACTACAAACCGATTATTTGGATTTGTACCAAGTGCATTGGCCACAACGAAGCGGAAATTATTTTGGTGTACGCGGGTATGAAACCGACAAAGGAATCGGCGCGGTCAGCATCGAAGAAACCTTGGCGGCGCTAAATGAACTCGTACAAGAAAGAAAAGTTCGCTACATCGGTGTGTCAAATGAAACTCCGTGGGGCGTAACGGAGTATTTACGGCTCGCGCGAGAAAAAGGGTACGCGCGCATTATTTCGATTCAAAATCAGTATTCGCTTCTTAACCGCACTTACGAAATTGGTCTCAGTGAATTTGCTTTTCGCGAAAAAGTCGAACTGCTTGCCTATTCCCCTCTTTCGATGGGAGTCCTTAGTGGAAAATACTTACATGGTGCTCGCCCGCGAGGTGCGCGTTTTACCTTGTCTGAGAGAAACGGTGAGCGCTACAACCACTCTGGTGTACAGAAGGCTGCTGAGGAATATGTCGAACTCGCCAAAAAACATGGGCTTGATCCGGCACAAATGGCACTTGCCTTTGTCAATTCGCGTCCGTTTGTCGCAGCAAATATCATCGGCGCGACTTCGCTTGCACAACTCAAAAGCGATATTGCCAGTATCGATTTGGAATTATCTGATGAAGTTTTGAGTGGAATCGAAGCGATTCATCAGCAGTTTCCGGATCCGACGAGTTAGGCGGCGATTTGTGCTTCGCAATACTCATCATTATCAGGTCCCGTCCCAAATACGAGACGACTACCAGCGAACCCTGATTCATTAATGATTTTTTGAATATACGGATGATAAGCATCTGGAATTTCACGGAAATCCGTGATTCCAGCAATATTAGCTTGTGGCACAGTAAGCGATTCAGTAATCGGGATAATCCCATCATAAAATCGATCCACCCTTCCGGTCAGGTCGCGCATCGGCGGCAGAGTATTTTGGTATTGTTTTTCAGAAGCTTCATCGTGATATGCGGTAACGATATTAGTTGCTGCACCAAGCTGCGGCAAAATATCTAACTTCGTTACTGCAAGAATATCGGGGCATGTACGCCTGAGAGCATGGCGCAGCTCTACAAAATTAAGGGCACCAATACTGCGCATGCGCCCGGTTGTAGCACCTCTTTCACCAACAGCATTAACAAAGACTTCTTCTTGCTCGGCATCTACAAGTTGTGACATAAACGGTCCAGCACCAACGCGCGTAGTGTATGGTTTCATGACACCGATTCTTGTATTGATATCCGGACAACCGGAACCGCTCATCAGACCGGAAAAACCGGTATCCGAAGAAGTCACAAACGGGTATGTTCCCTGATTTAAATCAAGCATAAGAGCTTGTGCGCCTTCAAGTAGGATAGGTGTTCTGCCATGGTATGCATCGACAACAGTAGAATTCTCCGGATCGAAACGGATATATCCTTCATCAATTAAGCGCAACAAGAGCTCTCTATGCTTATCGAATTCATCAATAATAGCAGCAAGATCAAGCTGTGTATCTTGTGAATACTTATTTATGAGACTTTCGAAACCTTGTTTACAAAAATCCGGTCGAGTGACCATATCGTTAAAAGTAGTTGGTTGACGATCTGCCTTGAGAGAATACGCCGGACCGATACCTTTTCCTGTAGTGCCGATTGCAGCCGACCCATATGTATCGAGTTTCCCCTGTAAAGAAGGAAGGATGAATTGTGCACCACCCATAAGAACAATATTGTTTTGATCTTGCATTTGCTTTCCGACAGCCTCTAGCCGCTTAATCTCATCAGCAACCGTTTTAATATTGATTACCATTCCCTGACCCAAAACTCCAGTCGTCTCATCTCCCGCCAAACCGGAAGGCAAATGATTAAGGACGAGGTGTTTCCCATTAACCATAATCGTATGACCGGCATTTCCTCCGCCCTGAGCTCGCACCACCAATTTAAAATGCTTTTGCAATGCAGTAATGATTTTTCCTTTTCCCTCATCTCCATATTGCAAACCGACTACACCAGCGACATTTCCTCGCTCTCTACAATAATCAATCAGCGAATTATCGGGCACCGCAAGTCTGCTCATTCCTCAATAAAAAACAAATGTAATTAAACATTTTATATATTTTTTGTAAATACAACTTGGGTTTTTTAGAACATCCCCTGCTCTTTTTCGAGTTTGCGACGGACAAAAAGTGCCGCGCCCAGTGCACCTGCATTTTTGAGTGTTGCAATACGCAAATCGACTGTCGAAGGAAAGCTGCGATCTTCTAATACTTTCCCGACATTTTTAGAAAGCTGTGGCAAAAAAGTCGGCAGAATATTGATGCCAATACCACCACCAAAAACGATTGTGCTCGGATTGAACGTCAAAATCATATTGGTGGTAAAGCGCGACAAGCGTTGAAGCCACGCCTCAAAAACCTCGTGCGCTTTGCCATTTTTGTGCACCCAATGAATGACATTTTTGTTAATACCATCATAAAGTCCGGCTTCGTTGAGGTGACGATGCAGTGCTGGACCCGCAAGCATGTATTCGACTTGTTCGTCACTTTCGAGTCCATAAAACATTTGCCCCACTTCGCCCGCAAATCCATTGTAGCCGCGAAAAATCTTCCCCTTAAGAATCATGCCACTCCCGACACCAGTACCGATTACGAGTCCCAAGACTTCTGGTGAACCACGTCCGACTCCGATTGATGCTTCGGCATAAGCAAAAAGCCGCGCATCGTTTTCGATAAAAGATGGCAATCCCAAGCGTTTTTCGATTTCTTCGGCAAGTGCAAAATTTTTGAATCCGGGAATATTCGGCGCACGGCGAATGATGCCATTATCAGAATCCACAAATCCCGCCCAAGCGATTCCTATCGCTTGCACAGAGGGATCGAGCACATTCGTAATCGCTTGAATAAGATTATCCACGACTTGATCTTTGCCTTTTTCTGCTTCTGTCGGCACGACGGTTTCGGCTTCGATTTCACCGCCCAAAGTAAAACGCGCTGCAAAAATTTTTGTTCCTCCTACATCGAGACCAATGATCGTTCGTGAGGCAATCATATGTTTTTTAAGTCAAAAGAATCCCCTCCTCTCTCCAAAGACAAATTGCCTTATTGTTCGAGCTCGCGACGCTTAGCCAAGTATTGTAATACAGTCGAGACAAAAGCAGCGTGACTCCAGGTCAGCGGTGCGACTGAAAGTGGTATACCTGATACTGGGTGAACTTGTTCCGGAAGGATTCCGGCATTATTCGCCCGAGCTAACGTCCAAGCGAGAGTATGCACGGATTGTTCGAGCTCCGCAAGTATTTTTGCCGTGGCGATTTTGTAGTCAGCGAGCCATAATGTCGTGATGACCCACGGATTTCCGGGGAATTGATTATGTGAAAATTGAAAGTGGTCAAATTGATAGTGGTCGTTTTGAAATCGTGCGAATCCGCCGATTTCACCCGCAACAGTCAAATTTTCTGTAATTGCTTGCATGGTATTTTGTACTCGCTCATCTTCCACGGGTAACACACCCATTTGCCAGAGAAAAGACAGGTTCGCATCAATCGTCGTATCCGGAGTAGAAATCACGCCATCTTGCACCATTACCGCGCGCAAAAATCTTTTTTCTGTTGTGGAATACAGATGAGCGCAGATAGAATCGCGCATCGCGTCGGCACTTTTGGCAAAAGTCTCTGCTACGCTGATGTGTCCGACTCTTTGACAAATTTGCGCTGCTGCACTGAGTCCAGCAAATACGCACGAAGCGGTATAGGTCGAAACCGCGCGATTTTGTTCCCACAAATCGTACGAAGGCAGCGGCAGACCGGTTTTGATATCGATATACTTTTGCAGCCATTCTGCGACAGGTAAAATTGTGGAATGAAAATATCGCTGCAAAAATTCGATATCATGCGTCGCCTCATAATATGCGAGAAAAGCGCACAGAAAAAGCGCCGTTTCGTCTTCTTGAATCGGAAGTTGAATTTCGCCATCTTTGTACTTGGGATGCCACGACGAACCGAGCGAACCATCGGTATTATACTTGTTCAGCAAATAGCCTTCGCGCGTCACCAACTTGCTCGTAAATGTGAGAAATTGTCGCGCCAAACCCGCAAAGCCGGCTTTGGATAAAGTGATAGAAGTGAGCGCTCCATCGCGCGGCCACATGTACGAATAATTATCGCGATTAGTTTTCATAATATCCGAATCATTTGCCGCTAAAATGGCGCCGTTATTATCAATTTGCGTGCGAATGATCAGAAGACTTTTTTTGTAAAGATCAATTATTTCCTCCGGAAGATCAGCAAAATCCGTTTGCTCTTTATTAAGCCATTCGTGCCAAAAAGCCGTGGTGTGGTCGAGTAATTTTTGTGGTGTGGAAGTGAGGATAAAATTATGCAAATCACGGATTTCTTCGTAGTGGGTTCCCGCAGCAATCCAACAATACAGTTGCGCCTGACTGTTCGCTTCGATGTCTTGGGTAAAACCAATTGTGGAATCAACCGAACCTTGATCAATCGGATTGCCATGGAGCTGTCCATCTTCGGCATCACGAAAGGTTCCTTCTTTGCCAGCATAACCACTTTTGCCGACGGTAAATTGATCGAGCGGCATTTGGTTGTACCATTGACCAGAAATGAGAAAGTAGCGCTGCAATCGGTAGTTCAAAATTCCATTCAGTTCGGGTTCGTACTGCGCAGTATCTTTGGTTTTACTGCCGGCGATATAAAAATCATGATGGAAAAAAACCTTCACTTCTCGGCGATATTCCCGATGGTTGTAAAGAGTGAGCGAACGCATCAAGATATTGTGCGTCGGATGGACGAAATCATTAAAAACAATATCAATCCCCAAATCTGAATTACTAGCAAGCGAGTCGCCAACCATGGTTTCGTGAGCGTACTTGGGAGTTGTCTGCCAGCTGCCATCATCGAGCCACGAAAATCTGCCATCGACAAAGATTCCAAGCCGATGTGCACTGCCATCAAGCGTGTGGTCCTCGAGTCCGACATGCGGAAAATAAAAGTCGCGCAAGAGCAAATGATCATCGAATGTCGCGAGCATATTGCCGTTACCGAGCACGAGCGCACGAGGCATATTTGTTTGGATTAATTATTTCCCTTTATTATAGCGGATTTTTGCGAATTTTTCGAGTCAATCGCAGCTCCTGAAAAACTCCATGATGAGTTGAAACGGAAGCGTCAGCTTCCTTTTTTGCGATCCCGACTTGTCGGGAGAAGCAATCTAGCTTGTCCGCAGAAATGAAAATATGAGCGAAGCACATTTAGAGATTGCTTTTGTTTGCTGTTTTTCTGGATTGCCACGGCGTTTTTCGTTTGTAAATATATACTGTATTCGTGTCATAGTGCTTTATTTCCGAAATATCCGCGCCTCGCAATGACATCCGCCAATGGCAGACGGCTTTGTACTTTTCTTCTAACTTCATAAATTTTGTATCTTGAATCTTTGCCTAGAGTGCCCTCACTTTCGCCTGCAAAACACGCATCGCGTTCATAAAGCAGATATAGGCTTCGTAGGGTGAATCGTATGGCGAAAAGTATTTGTGGACATCGCCATCGCTCCAGTATTTGGTACACATGTAATAGAGATGATCCGAAGTCTGCAACTTGCGAAAGTCATCGACGAGTTCTTGAACATATTTGTCTTTTTTGTGTTTGTGCGGATGCAGCATACTTTCGACACGAGCGAGCTCTTCGAGCGCATTGTGTTGCAAGTCGTTTTCGAGCCATGCCGACAAATCGCGCTCGGTATCTGCCCACGAGAGAAAATGTGGCACATCATAAACGCCGCGTAATTCGGCATATTTGATGGTCTCGGACGGCGTGCGAAAACCGATATTGTGATGCTTGAGCACAGTCGGCAAATGTTCCATAAATTGGAAAATACCGGTGTCTTCCCATTGGTGTTCACCAAAAGTCTCGTAATCCATAAACAGATTGATCGTCTCGCCATCGGCGATACCGAGCCATTCTGCATATTTGTCAGTCGTCAATGGCCAATCCGCCCAACCTTTGTTGCTAAAGCGAAAAGCGACATCATCAGAGAGTTGGTAGCTTTTGAGGAGAAGAGGCAGCGGTTTGGACTGCTTTTTGCTGATGGCAAATTTTTTCGCAATCTTGGTGTCTTCTTCATGAATCTCGCTTGGCTGAGCGCTGCGCAAATAATGCGGACTACTGCCGTGCAAATATTTGTCCCACCCTTCGCAAACCATGCCATCAAAACCCATTTGGCGGATAAACTCGCCAACATCGTTGCGATAAATCAGCTCGGTATTGCGAAAAACTTTGGGCGTCACGCCAAACAGCTCTTTGACTTTCTTCATCTGTTTGTGGATCTGCTCGGCGAATTCTTCTTTGGAAAACAAGTACGACAGCGAATGGTAATACGTCTCAGCGAGAAACTCGATTTGCCCAGTTGCGGCAAGTTTTTTGAAAAGCTCGAGGATCTCCGCACCTTTTTCGGGATATTGTTCGCATTGCTCGAGGAAGACGCCACTCAGGGAATACGCCGCGCGAAAATCGGGATTCGTTTCTGCCAAATGCAAAACAAGTTTTGTCATTGGCAAATAGCATTTGTCCGCTACTTTGTTAAAAATATCGCGATTGAGATAGCCTTCCGGTCCGGCGAAAATATCCTGCGGATTATCTTCGAAAAACGAGATATCGCGCAGGCGATACGGCTGATGAACCTGGAAGTAAAAACAGACATTTTTGTATGGCATGTTTGGATGAAATTTTTAAGTCATTAGAGGATACCAGAAATAGGCGTGAAAAGGAAGGAATCGTACTGGACAAAGCGGAATCTGAGGGTACAGTTGCAAAGAGACTTAAGATTCAAGATTCAAGATTTAAGAAGTAAGAAACATCGCGAAAAATTGCGCCACCCCTGCCTGTCCACCGTAATGTAATAGAGGTGGAAGTTAGGGGGGACTGAAGAGGGGTGTTTGCCGCTGCTCCTCCCCTAAGTTAGGGGAGGTTGGGTGGGGTTGTTGTTTTACGATTTCAACCCCCTCCAGCTCCCCCTATCCTAGGGGGAGAGCTGTCACATGCTTGCTCCATTTTGTTCGGAACAAGAACAAGGAGTTTTCCAAACTGCTCGAGCAAAAAGTTTTATTTTTTCCATCTCCTGAGATGCCGAATTCCTCTGCGAGAGACTCCAGCGGAAACTTATCTGGTCTGTAGATATACATCTACATCACCTGTCAAGACCGTGTGAAACTCGTCCATTTCTTTAGCTAGCCATTCTAAATCTTCCTGAATATCATCAGCATCTTTTGTTAGATTCCTTTGTCGTGCCTTTTTGAGCACGGCATCAATGCGAGAACGATTATTATCGATAAAGAAAAAGATGCGTCTATTTTGGGTAATCTCAAGATCTGTGTCGGGATGAGCCCCATTCAATTCAATAATACGTGAAAGACCAGAAATCTGCCTGCGAAATTTTACAATTGCCTCAGACACGTCAAAATCTAGTTTTTCAGAAAGAAGTGTTTCGAGCGATTCATTCGTATCCTGTAAATCACGCCCTAATTGTTGATCACGTTCTAGTTCGCTTGGTCCGCTTGATACTGTTGCGATTGCCATCCTTTTAAAAAAATCAGTTATCTTTTATTATTTTACAACATTTATGTCAAGTCGATTTTTTGATTACCGGCGGAGTCCACTGCGAGAGAATCCAGCGGAAACTTATATTTCGAGGAATTATGACTTCTTTATTCTCGTCACGAGCCAAAGAAATACTCCAAAACAAACCAGAAAAAACCCAACTCCAAATGGAGATGACCAAGCCAATGGTGTTGTTAATGCTTCCATCATTAAAATAAATAATACAGGCTTAGTTATATAAAAACCTTCCGATTGCGGTCAAGCCGGAATGACTCCTGCATCCTCATCAAAATCACACCTTTGATTACCGGCAAAGGGTCTCCACCGTTTGTATTCACGCCGGAGTCCTCTACGAGAGACTCCAGCGGTAAACGAATTACAACCCCCCACCAACTCCCCCTAGCTCAGGGGGAGAGTAGCTCCGCGCCAAAAAAAACCCGTCCTGATTGAAGCTTGCGGATTGACTTACTCTTTGCTCTTTCCTACTTCGTGTATTCTGTATTCTTGCAGACTTGCTCAGTATTGAAACGCCGAATTCATTTCGGCATACATCTTGTGTAGTTTTTCAGCTTGATTATCCCAGGTGAGATTTTTGATTTCGTGACTCCCCTTTTCGGACAAAGTCTTGTGCAAAGCGGAATAATTAAGCGCGGCGAGGATATAATGTGCCATCTTATCCACATTCCAAAAGTCGGCAGTAAGTGAATTTCCAAGTACTTCACGCGCGCCGGATTGCTTACTCATGATAACCGGAATTCCGCGTTGCGCGGCTTCGATTGCTGACAGTCCAAATGGTTCGGAAACCGACGGCATCACATACACATCAGTAGATTTAAACGCTTCTTCGCGCGCGGCTTCATCCAAAAATCCAAGCGGAATGACATGATTCGAAATACCAGCATGCGCAATTTCTTTGAGGATTTCGGGCATCATGCCGCCAGTTCCTGCGATGAGAAATTGAACATTGCGTTCTTTTTCCAAGACGCGTTTGGCAATTTTGACAAACCAATCCGGTCCTTTTTGTAGAGTAAGGCGTCCGAGGAAAAGCACTTTTTTTGTTTCGGAAAAGCGTTTGTAATCGTTTTTGTGCAGGGAAGCGATTTGTTCCGCGCCATTGTGGAGCACTTCGATTTTGTCATGAGAAATACCATAATGCTTATTGAGGAGTTCTTTTGTATAGCGACTCACCGCAATCACTTTGTCGGCTTGCTCGAGTCCCGCGCGTTCGCGATCATAAATATTTTGATTGGGATTGCCGCCGGTACGATCCATTTCGGTCGCATGGACATGCGCCACAAACGGCACGCCTTGACGCTCTTTGACTTTGATTGCTGCGGGGAATGTAATCCAGTCGTGACCATGCACGAGATGAAAATTGCGCTCTGAAGCAAGTTTGTCCATTTCGTGCGCATAGCGTTCGATTTCTTGGAAGAGGTTTGATCCATACAGAGCGCCAGCTGCATCTTTGCCGGCTTGTAGCTTGATTTCTTCGTGGTATGATTCTTCGGTTGCATATGGCGAATTGAGCGCACTTTTGATGCGGATCATCTCAAACGTCGCCTCACTGTCGCAGCCGGCGAGTTCGAATTCGTGCACATCACCGCCCTGTTTTTTGATCTGAGTAAAGACAAAATTCGGCAACGCAAAGCAAACCGGCACCCCGCGCTTGGCAAGTGACATGGCGAGATTCTTGGTGGCAACACCAAGTCCTCCAGAGTGGAGTGGAGGAAATTCCCAACCAAGCATAAGTGCTTTCATTGTTTGTTTTGGTGTTAGATTTTATACTCCATAATACACGATTATTGTGCATAAGGCAAGCAAATACACGAGTTTTTGTACTGACTAATATTGCATATTCACCAAGTCCACTATGAAAGCTGTAAATCTCAAAAAAGGAAACTGCATTTCAAAATACAAAAATCTAGAGTTGATTCCTTCCCGCATCAAAATCCGCTAGAATGGAATAAATGATGCACACCACACTTCTCACTAACGGACAAAGCGGTTATCTGGCACTGGGCAAAAAAACCACGTGTAAATATCAGGGTGGCTATTTTTCTGACGGGAACACGCTTTTACGTACGCTCGAAAACACAAGCTTGGATGACCTGAATGAAGCGGAATCAATTTGGCAATATGGTGATATCGGCTTTCGCAAATGGAAAAATAGCTGCACGGAAGCGTTTCAGCTGCGACAGAATACAATTTTGTACGAACGCAAAGGTGAAGCAAAAACCACTATTTTTTTGGACTGCAAACAGAGTTATGACAATCACAATTTTGGGAGAAATTACCAAGTCGAGCAGATGAAAAATGGCATTCTTGTGACATATACAAAGCAAAATAATGTGCAAGAATCTAAAGCAGCAGAGTATGAATATTTTGTATGTATCCAATTATCCAAAGCAAAAACGACAATAATCGAAGAGTGGATTCGTCACGAATATCCTTACGATGCAGCAAGAGAAAACATCGATCCAGAGCGTTTTGTATTTGCTCTTTTGCAGACCGAATCCGCAAAATTTACGCTCACCGGTGGAATGGAGAAAGTCGCAGTTTTGGCAGAAGCAAAGGCATATGCCAGTTTTTTTGACGAGAAAAATACACTCTTTGAACAAAATAGTAATTCAAGTAATACGGTGGAAGAAGCGGCAAAAAATGCGCTACTAGGGCTAATTTCAGAAATGCATGGACGCATTGGACTCCTTGCTGGTTTCCCATGGTTTTTTCAGTACTGGACACGCGATGAGGCAATCAGCGCGCGCGGATTGATGTTGTGTGGAAAAGAAGGCGTGGCAAAAAAAATTTTGCTTCATCTGATCGAGCAGATTGATAATAATGGTCGAATCCCAAATCGGATTCCGGCAGCGGATCTTGGCTGCGCCGATGGCGTTGGTTGGACATTTTTGCGCCTCAAAGAATTGTATCAAATGGGAAAATTGACGAAAAAAGAAATCCAAAAGACGAGTGATGCGCTGCTACTTTCATTAAATCGTCTTGAAAAACAGCTATTTGAAGATGGACTTGTGCGTAATAATCGACTCGAAACTTGGATGGATACCGAAAACGCAGGCGATGTACGCGCGGGATTCCGCATCGAAATCCAAGCACTGACGCTTGCAATGTATCGCTTTGCCTTTGAACTGACGAAAGATGATACTTGGCAGCAAAAAGAACAAGCAATGCGCGAACGAGTACGTACGGAATTTTGGCAAAACGGTTGTCTGTTTGATGGTAAAGATGATGCCACTGTTCGCCCAAATCTGTTTTTGGCGGTGTACGCTTATCCAGAACTTTTGAGTCAAAATGAATGGAAACAATGTTTTGACGCAGCACTCAAACAATTGTGGCTCGACTGGGGCGGACTCGCGACGATTGCGACCAATCATCCGCTTTTTCAAAATCACTATACCGGACAAGACAATCGCAGCTATCATCGCGGTGATTCGTGGTTTTTTGTCAATTGTTTTGCCGCCATCGCCCTGCAGCGATGTGATGCTCAAAAATACAAAGAATATGTGGCAAAAATTTATGCCGCTTGTAGCAAAGATGTATTGGAGAATGGCGCCTTTGGCGCAGCATCCGAGGTGAGTTCTGCAGCAGAACAAACAAGCCACGGTTGTTGGAGTCAAGCATGGAGCAACGCACTGTTTGTAGAATTACAGCACGAATTAGAATCGAGAGAAAAGGAGTAAAGAATACTCTCTTTTACTCAATTTAGCTTAGAAAATATTGTTTCTTTTGGTGTGGAATATTTCGAATTTCTGCAAAGAATACGTTGATAAAAAGCCTTCTAATAAGTTTTGTGAATAAAAATTGTATTCTCTATCTCGTGTTGTAATGAAAGCACGCTCACGAAATATTCACCATTACGTATGGCACTTCTCAGTATTCCAACGATAATTGCTGGCTGATTGTTGATATTTGCTATTTGTTACCTGTTATTTGCTGCTTGCTGTCTGTAATTTTGCTCCAAACTCCCCATAGCGGAGTGTAAGAAAGAAAATTCTTTTCCTGTTTATGGTTGATACGCCTGCAAATTCCAGACATTTCCTTGGCAAACGCCGTCTTCTCGACAGCCGCATTTCATCTCACCGTTGACATCCATGCAAATAAACGAGAGCAAATAGCCGATTTTTCCACGAGAAGAAAGTGCGGTCAGATTGCTTGTTGCGGTATCTTCGCGCCAAACATCATTAAAAACTTTTTTGGGACCATCAAGCGTCAGCTGTACCCAATCGTTGTTAACATACGTGTAGCCTTTGGAGTAAATATACGTCTTTTGCTGAGCACCGCCAATCGTCGCTTTGACAGAGCTTGCGCCGCAGCGAACAGACATCAGATTTTCGCGCGCGGGTGAGTTGACATTGTAGGGGACACCAAAAATAGTGGTATCCGGCATGGTTTCATCATCAGTAATCAGGTGACAATCTCGCTCGGTCACCCCTGCTGGAACCGCTGCCAGAGCCTTTTGGGCACTAATAAAGCCACAACCCGAGCGTTCGTCAAATCCTGCCGGAGCGATATCTTCTGCTGTGCTGCAAAAGATTTCTGCGACTTTGAGCGGAGCGAGCGTAGGATTTTTTTCAAACATAAGTGCTGCAATCCCCGCAACATGCGGCGCTGCCATCGAAGTGCCACTTTGTTCTGCATATTTGTTTTGTGGGTACGAACTGATGATTTTGTGCCCCGGAGCAACACCGTCAACCATGTCTTGGTATGAGCCCGAATACGAAGTGACTTTTTTGCTGGTGTCGGTTGCGCCCACGGTCATCACATATTGGCAGATTGCGGGCGATTGTGGCGAATTTGGTCCGTCATTTCCGCTAGAAGCAATTATAAAAACACCAGCCGCATAGGCTTTTTGAATCACATCGTGCTCGATTTGCGGACAACCAACAGCAGGTGCGCCAAGACTCATATTGATTATCTGTGCTCCATTTTGCCACGCATAATCGATGGCTTGTGCGATTGCCAAAGACGACGCCGAGCGATTGGCACGAAATACTTTGAGCGGCATAATCTTGGCATCGGGTGCAACACCAACGACGCCACTGTTATCGCGTTTGGCGGCGATAGTGCCAGCAGTATGCGTGCCATGGGCAAAATCGTTGTTCGTCGCGTCGCTATCGTTATCACCAAAATCCCAACCATAACAGTCATCAATATAGCCGTTCAAATCGTCATCAACACCATTCGTACAATTTGTTTCACCACTGTTTTTCCAAATATTATCCTTCAGATCCTGATGATAAATATCTACGCCTGAATCAATATCTGCGACAATCACATTTTTACCAGTGATCCCCTGACTCCAAATCGTGTCAGCACGCACGCCGGCATGATTTTCATTATCAAAAACTCCATACAAAGTCTGCGCGTTTTCTTGATTTACGGCATTAGGAAAATTTGAGGATTCATCTGCAGAAAGCTCATCGGCAGTGTACAGATAATTTGGCTGCACATATGCTACTTCTGGATTTTTGGTGAGCTCGGTTACGAGTTCTGTCGTGGTCTGCTGTGTACTTGTCACCACTCCCAATACCAACTGGTGGTCAGCAGCGCCTTCGGCGAGTGTATTTGCCGATGCTTCTCCGAGATTTTCCATTCGTTCGCGGACATGTTCGTTCCGCAGCGCGCCTGTATCGAATAAGATAACTGGCTCGATTTTAAAAGCTTTGTCACGCGCCTTGAGTCGTTTTTCCATAACAGCTTTTGTGACATCGGCTCGATCGGTGGAGTTGGCAAAATTGAGCCCGAGCGAATTGACTTCGGCATCAGCAGGCTCCGATGGATTGGATTTAAAAACCACCAACGCTTCGCCTTCGATATACGCAGGCACGTTGGCAACATCGGTTTTGCTCGTCGGCAAATCATCCTGAGAAAAAGTTGACGCGAAGCCAACAAATATAAGCAGTGCAGCAGCAATCGGCACAACAAGGAAGGAAGCAAGTTTCATCGTTTCGTAAGAAGAAGAAATAATCTTGATAGTATAGCTTTTTTGTTTGAAAATTACAAATTTTGTGAGAAGAGAAGTATTAGGTTTTTTCACGCACAATGCGATGAATCATCACCGCCATTTGGGCACGTGTCAGTTCGGTGTTTGGCGAAAAAGCAGCTGTTTCTTGATCAGTGAGAAAAAGCAGCTTACGCTCTACGCATTCGTTTGCCCATCCCACGTCTTGCGGAATCACATCGGCGATTGATACATCACTGGATTTAAATTTGTCCGGATTCGCTTGCGTATATTTGAGCGCCACGCGACACGCCGCAATGCGTGTAATGGCAGCATGTGGACGAAAAGAGTTGGTGACATCAATTTCGTCGACGAGATAACCGGCGTCTTTGGCAGCGGCGATTTGAGGAGCAAACCACACGTCGCTGCTGACATCAACCGCTGGACCAGTTGCTGGGGCTGTAAGTTCGAGTCCAAAAAAAGCAAGCGACAAAGTCGTAACAAACTGGGCGCGTGAAGCAGCGATATCTGGGCGAAAAGTTTTGTCATCGTAGCCATCCAGCACGCCAAAAAGAAAGAGCCGCGCAATCGCACTCGTGGCAGTCTTGGCGTCTGCAAGATCAGAGAAAAGCAGTGTGTTTTTTTTGTTCAGTGGCGAATAGCCAAATTCTACTTCTTGAAAATCATTATAAGAGTCGCCGTCGGTATCGGGGTTTTTGGGGTCAGTTCCGATCAGAGCTTCTTCTTCGTCGGTCAGCCCATCGCGATCAGTATCCTTGCGACTACTACCGAGTTGCACTGCAAGTGGGCGCTGATTTCGCTTGATTTCGGCAATCTGCTCGCGCATTTGTTCGCGTGCCACCTCTACCTTTGCTTCTTCAGAAACAATTTTGTCATGGCTTGCTTCTTGCAAACTTTTGGCATAATTGAGCAGAATTTGTTCATCGCGATTTTGCAAGATTTGGCGGACACGCTCGACTACTTCTGCGGCAATGCGCAGCGCCATTTTTTTCAGTTTTGATTCGCGCGCCACCGTTAATTTGCTTTCCAACTTTGCCACCTTGTCGTTGGATGTAATAAGCGCAATCTGGTTTTGTCTGTGTCGGTCAAAGGTCGGCACCGTGGGAGTGGGAGTAGGTTTTTTAGCAGTAAAAGAAGAATTTTTGGCAAGTGATTGCAAATACTCATCACAGTGAATATTGCTGCTCTCTGTGTCGATACACAAATCGTTTGGCGTCTTATTGATGGAGAATTCTGTAAAATTGAGCGCATTTTTGGTCTTCGAATAGACGCCAGTTTTGCGATCGAGATCAAGCGCCTGAAAACTCACCGCATCTTGCGGATCAAAAGTCACAGCAAAACTCGCTTTATCGGTGACAAAACGCAGCAACTCGGTACTGAGAGTAAGTGTATCACTTTCTGATGTTGTGAGTGGCAACACAAACGGATCAAACTCGATTGCAATCAGATTGCCGCTGATGCGCGCCGCTGTCGCAGGCGCCAAGATAGCGCCATTACGTTTGAGCGTAAAAGCCGCAAATGGGAGAATTTTGAGCTGTTTAAAAGAATATTCGTCTTCGGCATCGCCGTCGCTAAACCGCATCATCAAGCGAAAGCGATTGACTTGCACATCAGCAATTGTATTCACCATTTTCATTTCAGCGACGGTGATTGCTACTTTTTTGTCATCAAGAGTGATTTCTTCTGATTTTTTTGCATCTTTTACCAATTCAAAGCTCAGTCCACTTTCAGAAGATTTGCTAATAACTATTGTAAACGGCTCCGAATCTTGCTTGGGCTCCGGAATCGTTCGCGTCACGACAACACTCGAACCAGCAGCTTCTGGAATCACGGCTCTTAGTTCGGTGCCGCGCAGATTCGCGCTTGTCGGATAGACAATGACAGAGCCAAACTTGACGAGATTTTGGTTAGCACTTGCCGCAAAACCCGAACCACGAATAATAATGCTATCACCGATATTGCGTCCTTCAGGAAATTCGATAGCGGTGATTTCGGGCGGAGCATATGCGACTTTTTGGCTGGTGTCGCCAAAGGTAAAACTGATTTTGTTACTTGATTTTCCCGCGACCGAAACCGACAGCGATTGTACTCCGACTTGCGGCGCAGAACCAAGCGACAAAGGACGAAACTGTCCTGTGATTTGTCCGGGCGCGACCTTTGGCGGAATGCGCTCACAAATGGTCGTAAATTTTTGTTCACCCTCGGCATCGTAGCCGTCAAAGACTTCTAGCTTCTGTTCGTCATAAATAGGCGGTCCGCTAATACTCGTTTCGCCGCTGCTACAGGCTTTGTATTCTGTACCAAGATTGCGTCCATAAACAGCAAATGGCGCGCCTTGCCGCAGCCCATATTTACTTTCAACACTATAAATATACGGCTCGGGTGAAAAAGTTTCTTTCGAAAAATCAATCGCCGTCGAACGAACGCCGTTGATCACAATTGAAGCTTTACCTGTAGCGGGAATTTTGGAAAATTCGACATCTTTGGCCACAAGCGTGCCGCCAAAAGGCTGCACGGCAAAGTTTGTTCCGCCAATGCTGAGAGTATTATCAGAATCACTGCACGCAGCTGTTGGCTTGATATCGAGGTTGGTGTTGGCAGCAACTTCGATAGTGCGCATCCCGGTTTGTTCGCCAAGTTTGATGGCGATACTCATGATTGTAGGCGCATCTTCAGCGACAAAGAGCAGCGGATTGCTGGTTTCACCCTGATTTGTAACGTTGACTTCGGCGCGATACGGCAATGGACATGGAAGGCTAAAAGTCGCTTTGCCGATATTTGTGTCATATGCATTCACTTTCATCTTGCTTCCTGCAAATTGCACTGAAAAATCTTTTTCTTCAGTTGGAAAATTTTTACCAAAAACCGTTGCCGTACGCGCTTTATAATCCACTTGGATTTCGGTCAAGATTGGCGGCATCACTTGCGCAAAACTGATGGAATTACTTTTGAGACAATTTTCGCCGTTTTGGTCGCAACCGCGTTCGACCCAAAAACTTTTCTTAAAATCCCCTGTTGGCAGTTGTACTTCGATTACCGACAGATTCCCATTTTTGCCAGCATCACCGCCTTGCAGCGTCGCATTTTTGAGCGGTAAGATGCGCGAACGACCGTTATTTTGCATATACACGCCGTCCAAATATTCTCCCCAAATCGTAATTTTTTTTCCTGGCGCGATACCATCTTCGCCACTGACAAAAAGGATTTTTGGCTGATGAAAAGCAAATTGATATGGTGCACTCGTCAGAGAAGTATTTTTTTCGCCGGTGACTTTGACAGTGACATTACCGGTGCCGACCTTGTCGGGCAGTTCAAAAATGAGTGTCGTTGGCGATTGAAGAGTAAAGCTAGAAACCGAAACCGATCCGCCACTATCACTAGGAAAACTCACCGAAACGCTCCCTTTCGTCGGCAGCAGATTTTTACCGCGCAAAGTGACTTTGGCGCCCTTGCGCTCGATATTATCCGCAATCAGAATATCAGTAATGACCGGCATTTCGACATGGTCACCAGCCGGTGTGGGCTCTGGCGAAGCAGCAGGAGTTTCGGCAAAAACGGAGGCGGAAAAAACAGAACTGAGCAGAACACAAAGCGTGGCGAGTGCCACAACCTTTTTTGCGAGCGAAAAATAAGAAGAGGAAAGCTGAAACATACTTTTGTTTTATTTATTATATTTTAACACATTAATTCATCTATGTAAATTTAGCCGTGCACAAATTCAACTTCTGTATCAGCCCATGAAAGAATGTTGTTTAGCTTGAACAGACTAATAGACTGCCTGTAAAAATTTCTCTCAATAGAGCGACTTACAAGCTCGCCATATATATCTCCCAGAAATAATAATTCCACAAGCTTTGTCTGGATTGCTCGCAGAGATTCGGGATATATTAGAAGTATCTCATACTTTATATGTCTGCTGCATCGTCACCTTCTGGTATTATATTAACACGCTTTCCACTAGAATCTGGCTGGGGCGGGGAAGAAAAACTCCATCTTCACTTATTTGATTCGCTCAAAATCTCAGGGACAAAAACCGTTGTCTGGACGAGTGACAAAAATATTGCACGGCGTTTTGGTGATGCAAAACACAAAATCCATTTTTCGCGTTGGTATCGCGATATTACCGCCAAATGGAGTTTGCTAATGTTTCCGATTGTGTTTCTGCCATTCTACCTGACGGGTATGGTTCGCCTGCGACAATGGAAGCAGCAAGGCTTTACGACAATTGTGATGCTAACATTGATTGAAAAAATTGTCTTGACCAAAGCAGCCCACCGCTTGGGTTTGCGTGTGATTTGGGCGCACCATGCACCACTCGGCGACTGGTTCTTTCGCAATCCCCTGTTTACGCATTGGCAAACACTCAGCAAACTTGTGACAATTGTTACACCGAGTCATGCGATGAAAAATGCTTTGCAAAAAGCTGATCCGCAAGGAGCGCTCGAAGTTGTACCAAATCCGGTGATGATCGAGCCAAGTACTGCCGAAATTGCAGCAACATTTCGTCAACGGAATAATCTCGCTGCCGATGCAATTGTTGTTGGTACTGCCGGTCGGATTGCGCGCGAAAAAAATCCATTCCAATTTGTATATCTTGCTGAACAGTTTCCTCAGATATCTTTTGTCATGGCGGGCGAAGGAGAAATGAAGAAGCATATTGAACAAATTATTAGTTCTAAAAAATTGAGGAATATTTTGCTTGTTGGACAATTAACAGCAGATGAATTAGCGGCGTTTTATTCGGCATGTGATATTGTCTGCGTTCTGTCTGATTACGAAACTTTTTGTCTCGTCGCCGCAGAGGCGCTCGCAAGTGGAACGCCGGTTATCGCTCCCAATGTTGGCGGTTTGCCCGAAGTCGTCACACATGGAGAAAATGGATTTCTCTTCTCTGTTGGTGATTATGCAGCCGCAGCGGATTTTCTTCGCAAACTGATTGAAAACAAAGAGCTGCGTAACACAATGAGTGCCGCGGCAATGGCGACACAAAAGCGATTTTCAAAAGAAGAATATGAGGCAAAAATGCGCGTGATACTTTTTGGTTGAGAAAAATGAAACATTCCCGAGACGGCTTTTTGTTCTTTATGAGACAAGTGAGTGAGAAAGGGAAAATTCGTACTTCCAAATTTTGGATAAATTCTGGTTGACACTCCCGATACGGCTAGATACAATTCTCGTCGCTTTTCTTTTCTTTTTATTAATTTCATGGCTGACGGAACGTTTCAGCGCACCAAGCCGCACGTCAATGTGGGAACCATCGGACACGTGGACCACGGAAAGACCACCTTGAGTGCTGCTATCGCAACTGGTTTTTCACAACTCTTCGGGGGAAATAACGCTGCACGGAATTTTGCCGATATCGACAATGCTCCAGAAGAAAAAGCGCGTGGTATCACCATCAACACTTCGCATATCGAATACGAAACAGACAAACGCCACTACGCTCACGTAGACTGTCCAGGGCATGCTGACTATGTCAAAAACATGATTACTGGAGCTGCTCAGATGGACGGAGCGATTTTGGTCGTTTCTGCTGCTGATGGACCAATGCCACAAACTCGCGAACATATCGTACTTGCTCGTCAAGTAGGAGTACCTGCGATTGTCGTCTTTTTGAACAAAGTCGACCAAGTAGATGATCCAGAGCTTATTGATCTCGTTGAGATGGAAATTCGTGAATTGCTCACAAAATATAACTATCCTGGTGATGATCTTCCGGTTATTCGTGGTTCTGCTCTTGCAGTACTCGAAAAAGGTGAACTCGGCGCAATCAAAGAATTGGCTGAAGCACTTGATAATTATATTCCAGAACCAAAACGTGAAATCGACAAACCATTTTTGATGCCAGTTGAAGACGTTTTCTCGATCAAAGGTCGTGGAACGGTGGCAACCGGTCGTATTGACCAAGGCGTCGTAAAAACTGGAGAAGATGTCGAAATCGTTGGTATTCACGACACACGCAAGGTTACTGTTACTGGTGTCGAGATGTTCAAAAAAACACTCGATCGTGGTGAAGCCGGAGACAATGTCGGTATTCTCTTGCGCGGTATCGAGCGTGAAGAAATCGAGCGTGGTCAAGTACTTGCAAAACCAGGTTCTATTACTCCTCATACCGAGTTTGAAGCAGAAGTTTATATTCTTTCTAAGGATGAAGGCGGACGTCACACTCCATTCTTCAAGGGATACAAACCACAGTTTTATATTCGTACAACTGACGTAACCGGAACCGTTGTTCTACCAGAAGGTGTCGAAATGGTTATGCCTGGCGACAACATTAAGATGGTTGTTACACTTGGTGCTCCGATTGCCCTTACTGACCAAACAAAATTCGCTATCCGCGAAGGTGGTCGTACTGTTGGTGCTGGTGTCGTTACCAAGATTATTAAATAAAGTTGGTTTCTCCTCTCGCATCACAATTTTGTGATGCGAGATATGAAGTCCGCTTCAGACCTTTTTCATCTCATTTCAAAAGGATGCCCAGAACATCTCGTTGCTGCAAGCCGAATTCGCTTCAACACGTGTAAACTTTTCGTCCTTTTGCTTTTTTGTTTTTTTCTTCTCTACCATGGCCACTGCCGTCGCTCAGCGTATCAGAATTGTCTTAAAATCTTTCGACCACACCGTCGTTGACGATGCCGCCAAAACTATTCTCGAAACCGCAAAACGCAGTGGAGCCATTGTCTCCGGACCAATTCCTCTTCCGGTTAAAATCAAAAAAATCACTCTCAATCGTTCGACATTTATCAACAAAGATGCTCGTGACCAATATGAGATTCGTATTCACAAACGCTTAATAGACTTGACCGAAGCCACCGGACAAACGGTCGATCAGCTACAAAATCTGCATTTGCCAGCTGGCGTCGAAGTAGCAATCAAAATGATTGACTGATTATTTGAGCCAAACGTAAGATATGAATTTTAAAAAGAGTGATTTTTCATCACTCTTTTTTTGATATAAAAAGAAGACGAATCTAGCAGATTACGATTTCTCTTTTCCTCAATAATCAGGCAGAATCAGCAAAGATTACTTTTGTATTTTTTGCGTGGGAAACCTTTTTGCGCGACGCAAGCTTAAAAGACGCGGTCAATCTCGCGGATGGAACAAGCGCCCCCAAAAACTTGAGCTTACTAATACTAAGCGCAAAAAAGATGGAGTATTCAAACGGCGTGTCAAAAAAATCTTCTCGAAAATCCAAATAGTAGCTTTGATTATTGTGCTGATTGGAATTTTTTTGGGCTCCATCGTCTTCTTTTCTTTTTTCACTACTCAAAATATCCGTGTTTCACGCACGGATTTTCGTATTGATGGTGAAGACATTGCTGAGTATGCGCAGCAAGCTTATATCGGAAAGAATATCTTTTTGCTACGCAAAGTATCGATTCAATCTGAGCTGAAGAAGGCATTTCCCGAAATTGCTACTGTCGAAATCGAGCGCGAGCTCCCCAAGACATTGCGGCTTATCATCAGCACAGAGCCAGTTGCTTTTCGGTGGTCATGCGAGCGAGTCAAAAAGTCTATCTCCGAAACGGGTGATATTATCCAAACTACCGAATCGATTGCTTTTTATGTCAATCGGGACGGTCGCATCACTTTGCCAAATCCAGACGAACAAGAGGCATTTTTGATTTATGAAAAAGCGCCCTGTCCAAATGAGATTGATCGCCGCCAACAGATTATGAGCACACGCACGGTTGATGAGATTTTTGCGGCGAAAACACTTCTCGCAGAGGTCCTGCAAGAGCCAATTGATCGAGCGGGCTATTTTCGTGATGCCAAAGAAATTCATTTAATTTCAGCAAGTAATATTGCTTTTTGGATTGATTTTTCCACTCCTGCTACCGAACAAATCGAAAAGTTCCGCATCGCATTGACGCTAGAGCCAAAATTAAAAAGTGAACTTGATCATGTTGATTTGCGTGTTCCGGAAAAAATATTCTATGCTCCCAAGTAATGATTGGTATGCTCTTTTTGTATCTCGTCGGCACGTTGACACTTCAGACGTCCATGTCGTATCAACCTCCGCTTCATTTGCAGGTCAGCTCACCAGCAATGATAATTACCGCCGAGCCGATTCTTTCGGCGGACGCAGCAATTGTGATGGAAGAAAGTTCGGGAATGGTCATTTATAATAAAAATGCGCATAACAAACATGCTATCGCCAGTTTGACCAAACTCATGACTTCGTTGCTGATTCTCGAAAATACCGTTTTACAACAAAGCTATATTGTCCCTGCTAGCGCTGTTGCTCTCGAAGGCAGAAAGGCGGGGCTGTTTTCCGGAGAAGAACTCTCGATTGCTGACTTGCTGCGGGCGGCGCTCATTCATTCTGGTAATGATGCAGCGCAAACGCTCGCCATTGGTCTGGATGGATCAAATGCCGAATTCGTCAAACGAATGAACCTGCGTGCATATTATCTCGGCATGAAAGAAAGCTTATTCGCAAATCCGCATGGGCTTGATCATCCTGATAATTATTCGTCCGCTTTTGATGTAGCACTTTTAGCAAAAAAGATTCTCGAATTTGATTTTGTGCGAAGCACGGTACAGCGCACCGCAGCGGACATTAGTGATAGGAGCGGAGCAATAACCCACCAGCTCGAAACGACAAACGAGCTTTTGAGCAGTGATTTTCCGGTTTATGGACTCAAAACAGGTACAACTGATGCTGCCGGACAATGTTTTGTGGGACTCATCAAAATCGCAGGGAAAAACTATATTATTGTTATACTCGGAAGTGAGAACCGTTTTCAAGACACCAAAGCACTCATTTGGGCACTGCGCAATAGCGAGAATATAAATTCCTAGAGTTGTGATACAACATACGTATGACGTGTGTGAAGTATGAGAAAATTACGCTTATTAAAGATTTCATAACCTGAATCGTTCTTTTATTACACATTTTTTTGGTCCTACAAATCATCATTCAAAAGTCTTGCCTTTTTTGTAAAATTGCCGGAAAATCCATTTGTCTTTCCCCCACTCTCCATGACTTCCCTTTCGACCGCACTTATTATTCTGCAAGTCGTTATATCTGTTCTTTTAGCTATTTCTATTCTTGTTCAACAACGCGGAGCCGGGCTTGGCTCTTTGGCAGGAGGTACATCGAGCGGTTTTCATTCGGAGCGCCGTGGCGCCGAAAAAGTCATTTTTCGCACAACCGTCTTCCTCGGAATCGCTTTTTGTCTCAATGCTTTTCTCATCCCTGTTCTTACCTAAACAAGATGCGCACACGCTTTCGACTGAGCTTCTCGGGTATTGAAAAAAAGATTATTGCGGTTCTGGTCGCAATATTTTTTCTCTCTAATATTGGCATCATTCATGCGTTTTATGTCGATAACTCGGATGTCAGACCAGCAGTTGGTGGCACACTGATTGAAGGTATGGTCGGCAATCTGGACGAACAATATAGCTTTAATCCGCTTTTTGCCGATGGCATCGAAGAAGATGTCGTGAGTCTCATCTTCGCGGGTTTGATGCGCTATGATTCTGATACCGGCGAAATCAAGGATTATATTGCCACTCATACGCTTTCTCCCGACAAACAAGTATACGAATTTAAACTGCACGAGAATGTTTTTTGGCATGATGGTCGACCAGTAACAGCTGACGATATCATGTTTACCTATCATGATGTTATTCAGCACCCAGAATACACCAATACTTCAATCAAAAATGCTTTTGCGGAAATCAAAATTGAAAAAATCGACAATATAACAGTCCGTTTCACAATTCCTGAGAAACGGAAAACATTTTTTACCAATTTTACTCTTGGAATTCTCCCAAAGCATCTCCTCGAAAATACGCCAGTTTCAGGACTCGAATTTGATAGTTTTAATCAGCAACCAGTAGGATGCGGTCCATACGAGTTTGAGAGCATTCTTCGCACCCCAGAATATGCCGAAATCAGACTCACATCTTTTCCTGAAGCATACGGACAACAGCCCAAAGTCGAAACCGTCGGTTTGCGTGTTTTTGCCAACAAGGACCAGCTTTTCGCCAATGCCAAAAAACTTGATGCGATTCGCCCACTCAGAAGTCAAGAAGTGCAAGAAATCAACAAAAATGATCGCTTTCAATCCTTTAAAGTTATTGGTCCGCGCTATGTCGCTGTATTTTTTAACCTCAAGAATGAAAACCTGACAACCAAGAAAATTCGCCAGTCCATGCGTGCTGCTATTGATACGAATGCCATGGCAGAGCGCTTTGATGGGGTGCGTATTGATACGCCTTTTGTAGAGCTATGGCCGCAAGATGATGTTGTCAATGTCAGTAAAACTCGAGCTGACGAGTTGATGCGAAGTGCAGGATACCTCTTTGATAGCGAAAGAAACCCAGCTCCAGATGAAACGATTCAAGAGAAACCTACAGCAACTCCAACACCCTCTCTGACACCATCACCCACGGCGACTCCAACTGCATTCCCTTCTCCGACTCCCAATACCGCATATGAAGACACCAAATATGTAAGCGAGCCAAGTAACAAATTATGGTCTGCCACCGGCACGAGCAAATTTTATCTCGTTGGCTCTATTCCTGATAATACCACCAAAGTAAGCGTCAATGGCTATCAATTACAACTTTTTAATCCAACAACAGGGCGCTTTACATATCTTGCCGATACAACAATCGGTACCCTCAAAGAAGGTGAAAATAAATTTACAGTCGAATTTCGCAATAGCGCCAACGAAGTCTTGGATGCCGAAACAGTCACAATTTTTTATTCTGCTGACCCAGCAGCCGTCAAAGCAGCAGAGGAAGCAAAGACCATTGCAGAAAAAATCTCTTTAGCACCAGAACCAGTAGAAGTACCCCTATTATTGCATGCGGTAGCGGCGGCAGAGACAGAAGTACAAGAACCCCTCATTAGTCCCTCAGGAGAAGCAACATCCTCGAGCCCAGAAGTAACTCCCGAAGCTGCTAATAACACATATCGCAGTGATGATAATGGAAACCACATTGCGCTCACACTGACATATCTCAAGTCTTTTGATTATCTCGAAGAAGTCGCCACAGAATTACAACAAGACTGGCAGCAGATTGGCATTGAAATCACTTTACTGCCACTGGGCGCGGATGACTTCCGCACGGCAATCAGAAATCGAGAGTATGAGTTGATTCTCCTTCCGCAACATCTGGGTTATAATTTGGACTCCTATCCTTATTTTCATCTTTCTCAAGTCGGCGAAGGTGGGTTTAATTTCTCAGAATGGAAGAACCTCAAAGCCAGTGTGCTTCTCGAGTCAATTCGTGCTACGCACGATGCCGCACAGCGCCGCAAAGATCTTGAAGAATTAAGTGGCATTTTTATTGATGATGTACCAGCGATTACACTTTTTACGCCCTATTATACATGGCTGGTTGATAGCAAAATCCACGATATCAAAGTCAACCATATGGCAGTTCTCTCAGATCGCTTTTCGCTCGTCAATGATTTTTATATTCGTGAGGCACGCCAGTTTTCGGAGGACAAATCGGTGAAGGGGTTTTTTCCATGGTTTGGTAAGCAAAACAAGCAGTTCTTTTCTTTTTCTTCAGACGAATGAACGTGGTTCTACAACAAGACATCAAAGGCCTCGGCTTTAATGGAGATGTCGTAAATGTGGCGATTGGATACGCCCGCAACTTTTTAATTCCCCGAGGAATAGGCGTGTTCGCTACTCCTGCTCAGGTCAAAAAATCCGAAAAAATTCGTAGCGAGCGTGTTGCTCGTCACGAAGAGATTATTAAAAATGCCAAAGTCGTTGCCGACAAATTGGAAGGCATTATTCTGACATTCGCTCGCAAAGTCAGCAAAGGCGACAAGCTCTTTGGCGGTGTGTCCGAAAGCGATATCGCTACGGCACTTGTCGAACAAGCAAAATTTGAAATTGATAAATCACAGATTCGCTTGGGAGATGGACACATCAAAACAATCGGTGAACATAAAGTCGATGTACACTTGTACGAAGGCAAACATGTAACGATTACCGTTCAAGTCGCGGCAGAAAAAAAGTAATTTTTGACTGATGAAAAATAAAAACAGATAGGTCAGCTGACCTATCTGTTTTTTGGTGAGGTATCTGAATGAGAAAATTGTCTCGCAAAAAAAGCAAAAACTTGCCACAATCAAAATCCCATACGCGTTTCCTCAGAGTCCCATGTCCACAGAAGCAGCCGGTTTCGTGCACCTTCATGTTCATTCGCATTTTTCACTGCTTACTGGGCTGGGAAGTCCCAAGAATATCGCCAAAAAATCCGCCGCAGATGGTGCCAGCGCCGTCGCTATTACGGATTATGGCAATATGCATGGTGTGATTGAACTGTATCAAGCGTGCCAAAAACACCATATCAAACCAATTCTTGGCTATGACGCATATGTCGCTATACGCAGCCGATTTGATCGCGAAGCCATGGATGCACAAACGTTTCAATTGGTGCTCCTTGCCAAGAATAATATCGGGTACCACAACCTGCTCGCACTTTCGACAGAGGCCAATCTGAACGGCATGTTCTATCGTCCGCGCGTCGATAAAGATTTGCTCAAAAAACATGCCGAAGGTGTCATTGCACTGTCTGGCGGATTGCAAGGCGAGATTACTCAATCGATTTTGAAGGGCAACACAAAAGACAAAACCAAGTCGATTATTTTGGAATATCGTGAAATTTTTGGCGATGATTTTTATCTCGAAATTCAGCGGCATCCAATCACAAGACACGAACTGAGCGAAGTAGAGGCACGGGTAAAAGAATTTGCGGAAGAATTAGATATTCCGTTGGTAGCGACAAACGATGTCCATTATCCCACGCCCGAAGACGCCGACGCACAAGATATCATGACCTGTATCCGCGACAATGCTCAGCGAAACGATCCGAGTCGTCGCAAAATGTTGGGGGATGATTTTTCTTTACGGACACCGGATGAGATGCAGCGAATTTTCGCTGATTTGCCAGCAGCATGCGCCAATACAGTCAAAATCGCCGAAATGTGCGACGTGCAGTTAGAATTTGGAAAATATTTGCTGCCGCCATTTCCCGTTCCTAAAGGGCAAACTGTTGATGGCTATTTGCGAGAAATATGTTTACAAGGAATTCAAAAACTCTATGATTTTGACCCCACCAAGCCAATTGATGACGTGCAACACGGCATTGTTAATCGGCTAGAAAGTGAGCTAGGAATCATCAAAGACATGGGATTTCCGGCATACTTTTTGATTGTGTGGGATTTTGTAAAATGGGCAAAAGAGAATGGAATTGCCGTAGGTCCGGGGCGAGGCAGTGCCGCCGGATCGATTGTCTCGTATGCGCTTCGGATTACGAATATCGATCCGATTAAATATGATTTGCTTTTCGAACGTTTTTTAAATCCCGAGCGCATTTCTATGCCCGATATCGATATCGACTTTGCGGATGATAGACGCGATGAGGTTTTGCATTATGTGCGCGAGCGCTATGGTGATGACCATGTCGCACAAGTCTGTACTTTCGGAACGATGGCAGCGCGCGCAGCGATCAAAGATGTCGGACGCGTGCTCGGACTTGGCTTTGCTGAGATGAACCTGTTCGCCAAGCTGATTCCCGAGCGCCCTGGTATTACGCTCGAAGAAGCGCTCGAAAGTGCACCTGACCTCAAAAAAGCCCTTGCGGAAAATCAACGTTTTCAAGAAATCTGGCGCATTGCTACCCGTCTCGAAGGCTCGGTGCGGCATGTTTCGGTGCACGCTTGCGCGGTCGTAATTTCGCCGGATGAAATTACCAAGCATGTTCCGCTGCAACGTGCGCCCAAAGACGAACAGACAATTATTACTCAGTTTTCGCAAAAACCAGTTGAAGAAATGGGGCTACTCAAGATGGACTTTTTGGGACTCAAAAATCTGACCATTTTGGTCGATACGCTCCAGATTATAAAAGAACGGAGCAAGGAAGAAATCGACTTGGACAACATTCCACTGGATAACAAAAAAACCTTCAAATTGCTTACCAAAGGGCAAACCACTGGCGTCTTTCAGCTAGAATCCGCGGGTATGCGCCGCTATTTGAAAGAGCTAAAGCCGACGAATCTCGAAGATATCATCGCTATGGTGTCACTGTATCGCCCGGGTCCGATGGAGTGGATTCCCGATTATATTGCCGGTAAACATGGCAAAAAAGAAGTTCGCTATCTCCACGAATCATTACGACAAATCTTAGACAAAACTTTTGGTATCGCCATTTATCAAGAGCAAATTTTACAAATTGCGCAAGTTTTTGCTGGATTCTCACTCGGTCAAGCTGACTTATTGCGCCGCGCAATTGGAAAAAAGATTGCGAGTGAACTTGCTGCTCAACGTGAAAAATTTATCGAAGGAGCGGCGGCAAAAGGACACAGCGAACAAATGTCGGTACAAATTTTTGACAAAGTCATCGAACCGTTTGCTGGCTACGGATTTAACAAATCACACGCTGCCGGCTACGCCATGATTGCTTACCAAACCGCGTATCTGAAGGCAAATTATACGACCGAATTTATGACAGCGTTGCTTGCTGCAGATAGAAATAATACCGATCGTGTCGTGATCGATATCGAAGAGTGTCGCGAACTAGGGATCGACGTCTTGCCACCAAGTGTGAACGAATCTGGCACCAATTTTACTGCACTTGCCGATGGACGCATTCGTTTTGGTTTGGGCGCTATCAAAGGCGTGGGCGATAGCGTCGTCGAAAGTATTGTTTTAGCTCGTGGTGCAGAGCCATTCTCTTCGTTGGCAGATTTCGCAGCTCGCTGCCCAAGCAAAGCAGTCAACAAAAAATCGCTTGAAGCGCTTGCCAAGTCTGGTGCGCTCTCTGCATTAGCGGAGCCGAATGAAGTTATTGAGCATTGCAAGCTTATTAGCGAATTTTCGAAGAGTGCCGAAAAAGGCACTGTGCAAGAAACGCAGGACTCACTCTTTGCCGATGAGAGCATGGATTATGCCCACGAGCTGATTTTGCCAGAAACTCCAGCTGCCTCGTCTTCGGAAAAACTCAGTTGGGAGCGCGAAACGCTAGGACTTTTTGTCTCCGATCACCCACTTCGCAGTGCCAAAGCACTTTTTCGTAAAAAAGGCGTCCTCATTGGTGACATTGAAAAAAAGAATAGGAAAAAAACGACTGTAGGAGGAATTTTGGTGAGCATGCGCAAACTCATCACCAAAACCAAAAAACAAATGGCAATTTTTGCTATCGAAGATCCCACCGGCAAGCTCGAAGTCGCTGTCTTTCCCAATTCGTACGAAGCGCTTGCAGACAAGCTTGTCGAGCGCGACGATGTCGTATTTTGGGTTACGGGAAAAGTCGAAAATCGTATGGGTACGTGGCAAATCATTGCCGATAAAATCGAACTGCAAGGGCTAAAAGAAATCGAAGCAATCGTTGCCAACATGAAACCAGAGCCAGAAGAAGAGCCGAACGAATCATCAACTTTGGGGCAAGACGCAGAAGAATTGGAGAGTGATTTTGAAGAAATCGCTGAAGAGCAAAATGAAGGTGCAGAAGAAGGAGATGAGGAGGACGAACCGACAGTTACGGAAAGTATTGGCGCGGAGGAAGCAAAAGCACCTTGGAAGATTACTCTGCGTCCTGATCTTAAAAAAAGCTGTTTGCTCGAACTCCACAAGCTCCTTCTCGAATATCCCGGCTCTTGTCCGGTCGAAATCCACGCGCTAGGGAATGTTTTTTATCCAGAAATGGGTGTGGAAGCGAGTGTGGAATTAAAAACAGCAATGCAAAGATTTGTGTGAGCATCA
The DNA here is from genome assembly GCA_041738935.1 of Candidatus Altimarinota bacterium. Taxonomy (GTDB): domain Bacteria; phylum Patescibacteriota; class Gracilibacteria; order CAIRYL01; genus JBGSOV01. The sequence goes on from JBGSOV010000021.1 coordinate 176,499, forward strand.
CTTTTGCGCGAGCGCAAAGGAGAAATATTAGCGCTCACTTTTGAGGTGTGCTACAATGAACACAGAAACGTTATCATGCCACAATCTTCCACATCGTCGAATCCTGATCTTGTTCCGCTTTTCGCCACAGGTCAGCCTGCTACCCTCGAGATGATTCGCGCTTTTCGTCTGATGGGAGTCCACTCGCACCCTCTGCATCATTTGGACGAGCAAACGATTATTGATGCATTTCATGCCCTCAATCCCCCAACAAAAGCTGCACTCAAAAAAATGCATCACCTGATTCACGCCGAGACGATTCGTGCAGCGGAAATCCTAATCTATCTCAGCAACATCACTCTTCATAAACATGAAGAGTTATTAGCAAAAGTGACTCGCCAACTCAAAAAATTTGGACGCATGGAAGACCTCTAAGTCCCAGAAAAAATGCATATCAGCGGATAAAAACGCCAGACGAATTTTTGCTGAGAGAAGGTTTTTTGAAGATAATCGAGCCCCAAACACATTGCCTTCAGAGACGTTGAAAAGAGTGAGTATTTGTGCTAAAATATAAAGATAAATAACACAAAAATCTATGCGGCTTGGGTCGTCTTCTGACCATTGGCAACAAGTGAAATCTTGCTTTCGTGAAAAGCGGTTAATTTTCGTAGCGGAAAAGCCGGATTCTGCAAATGAGACACCAATCGTCGAAGACTCGCAAGCGAGGTTAGCAAGACTAGAAAGGTTGGAAAAGCTTGGAAATACGATTCCAAGTCCTAAACCAAAACCACATGAAGATTACGAATCAATGTCGAACGAACAAAGACTCGCGATTCTGAAAAATGCTGTCCCAAAAAATTCAGAAGCATTTGCAAAAAAAGCTACACCAATTACCAGACCAAAAGATGAAGAGCGTCGGACAGCAATCACAAAAAATCAAGAAGAGGAAAAGAGCAAGAAAGAAACAAGCGGGCAAGCAGAAAACACTACTGCATTGCATTATGTGCATGGAATCGATGCTTATACTACCATTGCGCAATATGATGCTAAGATTGCTCTCGAAAAAGGTTTTTCGGTAGAAGACTGGTTTGACCAAGATGGAAATCTTGCAGTAAAACTTGTTGAAAACAAAGGGTTTGCAACATTTTTGCAATCAACAATTGCGCCAAATACAGACAGGAATATTGAAGATGTACAAACAGCAATTACCGAAATTATTCGTGGCACTGATTCTGGAAAAAACATTCTTCAACAACTGCAAATAGCGATTCTGCAAGCTCCGCAAAAAGGAAAAGAAGCTGTATATAGTAATTTTTATGGATTTAAGATCGAAGATGCGGTCACCAGTTACATCGGTGCGCGTGGAAAATTTAGTGACGCTGGCATTGCTGCAAGCAGCTGGTTTGATAAAGACGGAATACTTATTGCAGACAAAACACAATTGCAAAAATTACTACCGCCAATATTAGCTTTTGTTCCTGGAGGAAAATATCAAAATGCAGAGGCTTTTTTGCAGGCAATTAACGCTGAAAACACAGATGCACTGCGTGCTTTGCAAATTCTGCAAGAAACAATTGCGACCCGCGAAAGCATGATCAGCAAACAGATGGAAGTGATGTCCGAAGCCAAAAAAAGCGACCCCAATGCATCATTAACTACTATAATTGATAATTATAGTGAAAACTACATGGATCTGTTCCGCTATGGAACTTCGTACGAAAAAGGTTTGGCGGCAGCCGGGATAGCCGCAGGAATCTACGGAATCGTAAAAAGCAAATGGGTTCGTTATGCTGTTGGTTCGACAATTGGTCTTCAACTTGTAGAAAAAGTGACTGGTTTTAATCTCTTAAAAAAAGCAGGTGTTCTCAAAGATAATATGGTAATCAAAGGTACTGCAAGCGACGCCATGTATAGCAACATCAAAGAGCAGTACTCAAAAAAGAATAGTAGGAATGATCTTGATAGTCTTGAGCAAAAAGCCTTGGATTATGATGACGAAAAAACCGCTGCCATCATAAAACTAAATAACACTCCGCTAAAAGATTTGCTTAATTGGCACCAAGCATATTATTCGGCTCTAGATGATACTGAACGCAAAAATGTCTTAAAGCAATGTCCACGTCAAGCTCGCTTTATGGTCAACAGTATGTCGCCAGAAGAGACGGCTGGTCTCACCATGGGAGTGCTCTCGCTATATCTTAAGCAAAGCGCCAGAAATTCAGCAAAAACCGATCCGCAAGTTGCCAATCGCGCCATCGACTCTAATTTTGCACGCAAGCTTGTCCGTGCCAAATACTTCGGTGAACAAGAGGATGGCAACCAAATTTTTACAGGAGTGAGTGATCGCTATGCGCATATGGAATTCCGGCAAAAAGATAAGTCTGCGACTCTTGATTTTAATGATTTTGTGGACAGAGAAGTTTCGACAACAGACCTTGCGCGCAATTTTGAGGAACCCCACACGGTAGTTGACCAAGTAGCGTCCGCAATTATCACATGGGGCAAAACAAATCTAACTCTCGAAAATGTCAAACAACTCGCACGCCAGATAAGACTCAGTGTAAAAGAAGCAGGAAAACTTATTGAAGACACGGGAGCTGAAACAATCCCAAAAATAGAAACATATATCAGAGAAACCCTAAAAGTTCCTATCAATCAGACGACGGTCGAATACGTAAATGGTACAGTGAAGGTTTATTACAAAAAAAATGGCGAGCCATATGTCACAGAATTTATTAATATCGCAAACATAGCTGGCGGCATCACATGGGATGTCTTTACCGCGCCCGTTGACATAGGCATCATCGCTGGCAAAACAGGGTACGAAGCTTATAAGATACTGAAAGAAAAAGATCTTATTGGAAAAATCGAAGGTGGCGCTGATTCGGCTCTTTTGTGGCTTCAGGAACAAATGGGATATGGGTTAGAAGAAACTGACAAAAAAAGTCTTAATGAATACCTTCAATCCGATAAAGCCTACGCAAATACTCATCTCGGGCAGTTTGCCAATGAATATGTTGGTATGAATCCTGGAGAATTTAAAAAAATCGAGCTGCCACCGGAACAAGGTGGCAATGCAATCTATGCTCTCGAGCGAATCGATCTGGAAACAATAGCGCCGCCTCCTGCGTCTGGACGAAGACTTTCTGAAAGTGAATGGAGGCTGCATATTCATGAAAAACTCCTTGAGCAAGCCAAAACCGCAATACAAACCAAGCTGGCGGAAGATGACCGCTATAAAGAGAAAGGCATTGTTTTTGACAGCAACAAAGATGTCGTCGGTGCTGTCTTTTCAAATAATGAGGGGGCAAGTGGATTTGCGACGATATTTGTGCGAATACCGCTCTCAAAACCTCTCGGACCGGAGCAAACCGCGAATGCAACAGAAATGAAGACTTTTGATTGGATGCTGCAACAGTACTTGGATAAATGGTATCAAGATAAAATCTACATAAAAAATGTGCTGAAAGGAGGCGAAGATGAAGTGATCTATGAAGCGAAAAGTACACCGGATATAAGAGAATTCTTAGATCGCATCGAAAGCGCAACCGGGCACGAAGAAGAACTTGCCAATGTCCAAAATGGCGTCAAGCAATTGATTCACAATACCGAAGAATCCCGAAAGCAAAGTTATCTCAAAGATCCAGAGCAAATTCGGAAGTCTCTCAAAGAATTGATTACCAAAAATTTTGATGTGAAATTCGCAGAAGATATTTAATCATAAACTTTCTATCAGCTTTTTCGCAAACAATGCATCAGCCAAATAACCACCCCGAAGGCACACCACCTCACTCACACGAACATCAAGAAGGCGTTGAACAAGCACCAAGTCTCACCCACGTGAGTGAACTCCCTCAAGAAGGCATCGGTATTATCGGCAGCATACGGGAAAAAATCGCCAAGGTAATCCCCGACACTGTCAAAGACGCGTATGCCTATACCAAAGAGCGTCTTGCTCAGGCAGGAGAGTATCTCAAAGATAAAGTCCCTGAAGAATATCGATCAGCATTTCAAACAGCATTTGAGAAACTGAAGAATATCAAATATGCACCATACTCTCTCCCACTTTTGCTGATTCCAATCGAATCAGCACATGCTGGTGCCACCCTCGAAGAGATCGAGCGAGCGAATGGGATTACTGGTGCAACGCGTACTGCCACCGGCTCATGGTTTGATCAAGCGATAAACAATGTAGCTGCGGGTGGGACATTTGTAAAAAATGAGGCATGGATATTTGCGGTTGCCGGAATAATCGGAGGAGTCGCAGGGTACGCAAATGCCACCGGCAGGTGGAGACTAGATGATGCAGCTCGGGTGGCATTAGGATATGCAGCAGGCGAATTATTTTTGCGTCATGGACTTGGCATGGATCCTGGCTATTGGGCGAGTGCTATCATCGCAACAGCGGCAGCAGGTGGGATGATTGGCTGGCGCAAACTCAATGGATAAAAATCAATATGGAAAATCAAGAAAAACAAAAAGCGGCACTGAGATCCTACCTGAACGCTGAGCGACTCAGTGTCGTGGATGCGAACGTTGATGATTCATTGAAACAATTATTTCAAAAAATTCGCTTGATGATAAGAAATGTCGATAACCAAAATCGATTTCAAAAGCACCAATCAGATATTGGACAAATAATTGGAGATGCCGAACAAACAATCCACAGAATGGAGGACGCTATTCAGCGAGTAATATTCAATAATTATAAAAAAAATGGAACAGTTGAAGTTCAACTTTTGATGGATAATTTTGACAATTTTAAGTCCGACTTTCGTCGTGATGCAGATGCCCTACTCAACAGTCCATCTGAAAAAATACAAAAGGTTATTGAAGAACATGTTGATTTGAATGAATGGCAGAAATCAATGCAAGCACGATCGCATGATCTTATTCGGTCGTTACAAGACATACTTGCTTCGCAAGCAAAGGATCTGGGCATAAATGAGGTGACAGACAAACAAGAAGAGATTCGAAATAAAATCACAAACATTACAGAATCTGCGCTCACAGAAAGAACTCGTGAGCAAGATGAGAAAAAAGCAAAAAGAAGAGAGGCGGCACAAAAAGGACAAGAAACCACGAGGCAGAGGATTGTAAATGAACAACAAGCATCAGATGACGATCAAGCATCAGAAGATGAGTCAGAACCGCACAGAACAAAGTGGCAATCGGCAAAAGAAAAAATCTCCGACTGGCGGCAGAAAGGTGTTGATTTTGCAAAAAAGAGTTTGGAAAAAGGAAAAACAAAGACGAAAGATTGGCGGAATAATCATGGACCAGAGTTTATCCGTCATAAAGTTTCCAAAAAGCTGAAAGAGAGACAAAGTAATGATAGAAGTGGTCTCACCCAACAATTGACTTGTCTTGCGGTTCTACTCGCGGATGAAGAACAGCACAAATACCTACCCTCACAACTCTCTCCAGGCATCATCGCGACAAAGCGTGAGATCCGCTGCAGAATCAGTCCGGCGATCAGGGATGGAAAATACGGAGGAATCATGGAAGCAATCGTGCAGATGTGCATAAACGAACGCCATGTAAATAGAGATAGGCGACGATCAGTTGAAGATATGGTCAATGATATTCTCGAAGGTGCAGAGCGTTTGGCAACAACAAAAATTACGAATGCAAAAGGTGAATCCTTTGGGGCAAAATATGATGATGAGAAAAATCTTCTAGCTGCATTCGCCAGCGTTACCGGAGAAAACGGGCAAGAAATCTCACCCCAAATCAAAGATTTTGCCGCAACGCTTCAAAAAGAAAAAGATACCAATTCAGAGACAGAAACTGGCGGCATCTGGGGGTTTTTCAAGAATCAGGCAAAAGGAATATTCGCTTACACTGGTCTCGATACATTTATCAATCCTGTAATTGAAAAAATTACGGCATTAATTCCTGAGAGTCTTCAGAGAAAGAAAAAGCCTAAAAAGCCAAAGATTCCAAAAAACCCAAACCATTTGCGTTTCGGCAAAAAGCCACCAAATCGCTGATATTTTTCTCATTGATGTATAATCATTTTCACCATTCCCGGCTCTCTTCAGACAACTTAGAAAAAAGACTTCTGTTTGCTGCAGAAAATCCAAATACCGAATTAGAATCAGGTACTTCCGCATCAGCCAATGAAAATGAAATTCTGGATGGTGTTCCTGAAAAAAATGATAAAGTTGCGGAGACTGCCTCATGGTTTGGTCGACGCCTTAAGGCAACGATTGATTTTCCCGGTCACTTTGTCGATCACTCGTGGGGCGCTGCTCAAGGGTTGGGAGTCATCGGAGAAGGAACATACGACTGGGCAAAGGGCAACACCCTCGCGGTTTGGGATGGAGTAAAAATTCTTGGAAGGACCGGCACCGAAATCGGCAAAGAAGTTCTACGCGTTCCACTTGATCCTATCAAAGGAGTTATTGGAAATACTCGCGAAAAATTCGGGAAACTTTTTTCAACACAAGACACTACGCTTGCAAATATGTGGTGGAAAAAACCTGCTCAAGCAGTCAATGCTCTTATTTCACCGGCTACAGGACTCCTCAAAGGATCCAAAGATCTCGTTGCAGGACGGAACAAAGAAGATCCTAATATCTTGGCACGCTCGTTTAATACGCTGAGAGGTGATCAGCGAAGCGGCATCGTTGGTATCGCGAATGGGACAAAAGACTTGCTTTACCAAACTTTTATCAATGGTCCGATCAAAACCCAATGGCCAGCACTAACAATGGGGAGTAAGGCGATTATTGCTAACACGCGTAATCTTGCTGCTAGAGCGATCGATACCGGTCTGCCTGCTCCGATTATGGCAGCGTATGGTCTCGTGCCTTGGTATGTCGCTACTCCAACAGCGCTTTATAGTGAAACCTTGACTGACTCTCTGTTAGCAAGGATCAAGCCGATCAATAACACAAATGAGTCCGGTTTTAATTCCCAGAATTTTGCCAACAAACACCTTTCCTACCCACCTGAAATTGCCAAAAGGGCATCCAATGACGATAGTACTCCACCTTCACAGCGCGCCGCTTAACCAACTAGCAAAAATAAATACATCACCAATCCGATTGCAAAAATACCGACAAGGCTGATGGTTAATTTGCGAAATAGAAGTGCGGAACCAAAGACAAACACAATGCTCAGTTTGACAAGAGTATTTACCGTAACAGCGAGGAGAATGACGCGCGCGGCGATATCGGCTTCGAGGCTGCCTATAGTAACAAGATTCGCCATCGCGAGCGTAATCGCATCGACATCTGTCAGTCCCGCGACTGCTCCAGTCAAATAGAGTCCCGAAGTATCAAAATATTGTCCGATTTTGTCCGAAAACAAGAGTACCGCCAAAAAAAAGATTCCGAAAGATAATGCCGAAGTAAGTTGCAATGGCTGATCAATAGCAATTGGTGTAGCGGCGACTTGTTTGCGCGCACGCTTACGATAAAAAAGCAAAAATCCAGTCAAGAGAATGGAACCGCCACCAAAAATTCCGAGTGGCAAGAGTAGCAAAGAGAGCAGCTGGTTTTTACCTTGTGTCACCACCGCGACTTCGAGCAGCACGCGAAAAAACATAATTCCCGAAGCGACCAAAATTGGCGCCAAGAAAATAATAAGCGCATTTTTTCCCTTTGATTGTTGCGCAATTCCCATCGTCACCGCAGTAGAAGACACAAAACCACCAATCACACCAGAAAAAAGAATGCTCTTTTCACCACCGATGATCTTCGCAAGAAAATAGCCGATAAACCGAATTGATACGACAAAAACCACCATCAACCACACCGCTTGCGGGCGCCAATCAAAAAATTCAAACGGATCAACCCAACTCTTTGGCAGAATCGGGAGGATAATCGCTGACAAGATAATAAATTGCAAAATCGCAAACAGTTCGTCAGCGCTCAGTTTTTTTGCCATTTTGTGCAAGACATCACGCAGCGCCAAAATTCCGGTGAACAAAATACTAAGCGCAATCGCCAAATAGAGTTCATCAAAAACAACAAGTACGCCAATGCAAAAACTCACAATCAGTGCCAAGCCCGAAATCACGCTAAACTGCTGCTTGGTAAACACAAAATACGCATGCGAAATAAGCGGAAAAAACATCGCCATCACAAATACAATCGGCAATAACCACGCTATTTCATACGTTACTGTCAAATAAGCACTCAAAAAACCGAGAGCGCCCATCATCGCAAAAGTCCGCAATCCGCCAAGTGGACTTTCTACCAACAATTTGTTTTGCAAGCGGAACTCGCGCTCAAGCCCGATAAGTCCCGCAAGTCCTGTTGCAGTGATAAGCGAAATCAAGAGACTGCCAAAATTTTCCATACAAGAAACAAATTTGTTCTATCATAGCAAAAAAGCCGCGTTTTGGAAAATAATGTGTGGACGTACTAAGCAGCACTATTGCTGTGCATAATAAAAATCGAACTTTTAAAAATATTCGTCTTCTGCCATTACAGGAAGTGCATTAATATTTGGATAATCGCGCATCGCATAGGTAATGGCGCGCGCGACTTGCGTATTGGTGACGAGTGGAATATTGTTGTCAATTGCCGCGCGGCGAATGCGATAGCCATCGGTGATCTCTTCGTGCGCAAAATTTTTGGGAATATTGATGACGAGATCAATTTCGTGACTACGGATTTTGTTGAGTATTTCGGAGTTTTTATCGAACGAAAGCTTTGCCAATTTTGTACAAGCGATATTGTTATCAGCGAAAAAATCGGCTGTTCCTGGTGTAGCAAAAATCGCGAGTCCCAAATCGCGCAAAAATTCGGCGGCTTCGACAAGCGCAATCTTGGATTTGATATCTCCGACAGAAAAGAGCACACCTTTTTTGGGGATTTGAAATCCCACCGAAAGCATCGCCTTGAGAAAAGCTTCTTCGAAAGATTTGCCAAAACAGCCTACTTCGCCAGTGCTCGCCATTTCAACAGACAACACAGGGTCAGCACCCGAAAGCCGTGAAAATGAGAATTGCGGACATTTGACGCCAACATGATCGAGTTCGAGCGTACGGTATTTTTGCTTACGGACTTCGAGTGACTCTACCTCGCCGAGCGCCGCTTTGGTGGCAACTTCGATAAAATTGATACCACTGATTTTGGAAACAAAAGGAAAACTGCGACTGGCGCGGAGATTGAGTTCGATAACTTTGATGGCGTTTTCTTTGGCAAGAAATTGCATATTAAATGGACCAGTGATTTCGAGCGCACGCGCTAATTTGCGCGCAATCGCTTTGATGCGCCGAATTGTCTCGAGATAGGTGCGCTGCGGCGGGAAAACAATCGTGGCGTCACCAGAATGCACACCAGCGTTTTCGACGTGTTCGGAAATCGCGTGCAAGATGATTTCGCCGTTATGCGCTACGACATCGATTTCGATTTCGCGTGCGCCGACTTCAAATTTGGAAACGACAACCGGCGCATCGGAATCAACTTTAGAAGCTTTTCCTAAAAAATCTTCGAGTTCTTCTATATCTCGAGCAACAGCCATTGCTGCGCCAGAGAGCACTTTTGATGGACGGACGAGTACGGGGAAACCGACTTTTTCGGCAAAAATCTCAGCGTCTTTTACGGTCGCAAATTCTCGCCATTCGGGCTGATCAATCCCCAATTCGTCGCAAAGCGTAGAAAACTTGTGACGATCCTCCGCTCGATCAATATTCTCGGGCTTGGTACCAAGAATGGGGATATTCAGTTCGCCGAGTTTGGGCGCCAGATTGTTTGGAATTTGTCCTCCAGAAAAAATCACCGTTCCGGTCGGTCGCATAAGCTCAATCACATCCAGCGTCCGCTCAAAAGAAAGTTCGTCAAAAAAGAGATAATCACAGGTTTCGTAATCGGTCGAAACGGTTTCGGGATTACTGTTGAGCATGATCGTTTCAAAACCTTTCTCGCGCAAAGTCGCAACCGCATTGACGCAGCACCAGTCAAATTCGACCGAGCTGCCAATGGAGTATGGACCGGAACCCAGAACGAATGCTCGTTTAATTGAAGCTGATTCGGAGACAATTAAATCATTTTTTGTTCCGTGATATGTCCAATAGAGATAATTGGTTTCGGCAGGAAACTCTGCCGCAAGCGTGTCGATTTTTTTAACAACTGGAATCACGCCCAATTCTTTTCGAAACGAACGAATTTCATTTTCCGAAAATTGGTTTTGCCAGATTTTTTCAATTGCGGCATCCGAAAATCCGTTTTTCTTAGCTTCCCAAAAGATTTCGCAGAATTTTTCTTTTTGTTCTTGAATAATATTATTGTTCAGTTCTGGGATAACTGCGAGTAGTTTTTTTTCTGTAGAAAGAATGTTCTCGAGTTTTTGCAAAAACCAGCAATCGATCCCCGTAATTTTCGAAATTTCTGTAGTCGTGATCCCCTGCTTAAGAGCTTCATAAACGGCAAAAACCCGCCGCGGCGTCGGTTTTAAAAGCGTTTCCGAAAGTTCATTTTTAAAATTAAATGGATGTTCTGAAAGTCCATGTGCGCCAATCTGAAGCATGCGGAGCCCTTTTTGCAGAGCTTCTTCAAAAGTACGACCAAGCGCCATTACTTCACCGACAGACTTCATTTCGGAGCCGATTGCTTCGGTTACTTTGCGAAATTTGTTGAGATCCCAGCGCGGAATCTTGAGCGCAACATAATCGAGCGCGGGCTCGAACATCGCGCTTGTTGTTCCGGTAACGGCGTTTTTGATTTCGGGCAAAGTTTTGCCAAGCGCGATTTGCGCCGCCACGAAAGCCAGTGGATAACCAGTCGCCTTACTCGCGAGCGCCGAGCTGCGCGACAAACGCGCATTGACTTCGATTACGCGATAATCATCCGAAAGTGGATCGAGCGCGTATTGAATATTACATTCTCCAACAATTCCCAAGTGTTCGATTACTTTGAGTGCAATCGAGCGCAATTTTTGATATTCGTGATCGTTTAACGTCTGACTGGGCGCAATCACAATTGATTCGCCAGTATGAATTCCGAGCGGATCAAAATTTTCCATATTACAAACCGTGATCTTGTTTCCCATGGCATCACGAACAACTTCGTATTCGATTTCTTTCCAACCCTTAAGGCTTTCTTCGACAAGAATCTGTGGCGAAAACGAAAATGCTTTTTCGATCAAAACTTCAAACTCTTCATCATTGACGGCAAAACCCGAGCCACCACCGCCAAGTGTAAACGCCGCACGGATAATGACCGGATAACCAATCTGTGTAATCGCAGCGCGCGCTTCTTCTCTGGTTTTGCAAGCAACGGACTTGGGATACAAAATACCGATTTCATCCAACGCGCGATTAAACAGTTCGCGGTCTTCGGTCATTTCGATGGCTTCTACTGGCGTGCCGAGCACTTTGATATTATATTTTTCGAGAATGCCAGCATTTTTGAGGTCAATGCCAGTATTGAGTGCGGTTTGTCCGCCCCAAGCGAGCATGATTGCATCGGGGCGCTCTTTTTCGATAACGCGCGAAACAAACTCGAGCGTCACCGGCAAAAAATAAACTCTATCGGCAATTCCGCGTGAAGTCTGGTTGGTGGCGATATTTGGATTGACCAAAATGACTTCGGCACCAGCCTCTTTGCACGCCTTGATTGCCTGCGAACCAGAATAATCGAACTCGCCTGCTTGACCGATCTTAAGTGCTCCAGAGCCGAGCAGAAGGATTTTTTGTGGCATGATGATTAATCGGTTACAGTATTTAGTTCCCGCCCATTATCCGTGCTTTTGGCAGTCTGCACAAGTGTAAATATCTGGTGATGTTAAGTTTTTTGATTACGAGATTTTTGATGGAAAGCACATCTCGTTCTACCTAACGGAGTATTCTCTTCGCCGGGCTAGGTGTTCCGAAGGACACTCTCTGCCTAACGAAGCATTCTGCTGTTTCACTCCGTCTTTTTCGTTTGGTTGCATAGAGATCATATAGTACGTACAAGAAATACAATGAGATTGTCACCGCTTATTGATTTTCTGATTCCTTAGAATCTTGTTGACTCACGACACGAATATCTTTGGCAATAAAAGTTGGCTTGGTAAACAAAAACCCATCTTGCAAGGTGCCTATCACTAAGACAGTGTTTCCACTTTGTATAGTTTTTTGTGAGTTTGAAAGATTTTTTGTGCTGACAGCCAAGGATTTTTCTCCCTCTTGCAGCGCAAATCCAGCATCGGTTAGTGCATCATCGCTGATTGTTCCCGTGATAGAAATAACTTGACCATATACCGGATCTTGGAGCAATTCTGTCACAGTAAGCACCGAGTCCCCCACCCCAGAAATCACGTCTTGCCCTATTCCGCATCCACCCAAAAAACTCATCACCAGAAAAGAAAAAGTAAGTAAGCGCAGAAATTGAAACATGTTGTCGAGAGAAAATGCGTGTAAGCTTTAAATTTTGTAAACAGTCGGCTCATCAAAACCAGCGACAGCTTATATCAAAAAACCTCCACGAAGCAAGATTGCTCGTGGAGGTTTTTGGTTGTCTTAGCCAAGAAGGCAAGAATTATTTGAGAGCGTTTATAATCTCTTCGTTAGAAGGATTGGTTGCACGACTCGTCTCATTACCTTCAGCATCAAAATAGATGACCGTATTTTGAGCTGTTACTTCGTTATCTTCACGCAATTGAGCGTTGGTCTCATAATCGACCTTGAAGATTACTGTGTCCTCCGGAAAATCCATCATGCTTGCATTAATGGCTTCTTCAATTGTGACACTATCAGCAGAGTTAGGATCGTAGAAGAAAAGTGCAGTCACTTTTCCTTCTGTTTTTGCGGCAGCAAATGCTTCTGCAGTGTACTCGGTATAAGAAAATGGGGCCTTTTCCATCATTTCGTCTTCGCCTGTCATCTCGTCAGCTGGCATCAAGACAGTATCGATAACGTGAATCACACCATTACTGGCAGCGATATCAGCAGTAACGACCTTGGCGTCACCAATCATAACTGTGCCGTCTTCATCAATCGAAACGATCAGCTTTGTACCTCCGGCAGTAGTTAATTCTTGTCCATCAGTAAGATCGGCAGACATTACAGAACCAGCTACGACATGATTCAATAGCACAGCAGACAAATCAGCTTTATTTTCTGGGAGAAGTAAAGCGTCAAGTGCACCGACTGGTAAAGCAGCAAATGCACTATTGACTGGAGCGAAAACAGTGTAAGGACCAGTTGCTGTCAGTGTTCCAGCAAGTTCGGCTGCTGTTACAGCAGCAACAAGTGTGCTGAGGTCTTCGGTCTCGGAAGCGATTTCAACGATGTTACGAGTTTCTGCAGGAGTCTCTTCTTCGTCAGTTGTTTCTTCTTCTGTATCTTTTGAAATAGAGATTTCCGAAATGCCTTCGGTTTTCATGACGAGTTCTGCCATATCACCACGAGTAATCGTGTAGTTGATATCGCTATTGATCTCAGTCGTTACACCACCTGCAGCGGCAGCACGAACATATGGAGCGTACCATGTGTCACCGGCTTCGGTTGGAGTGTCGATCTCAAATGTTTCGAGAACGATTTTGAGTGCTTCTGGCAAAGAGACATTGTTCTGTCCGCCAAAAGTGCCGTCACCGTAACCGTTGACGATACCGTTCAATTTGGCTGTGCAAACATATGGGCTAAACCATTGGTCAGTTGGGACGTCTGGGAAGCTATATGCGCTTACATCACAGTTTGCGATAGTTTCGGCATCAAAACGAGCTCCGACGATAATCTTGGTAAAATCATAGCGGTTAATAGTCGATTCTGGGCGGTATGTACCGTCCGAATACCCCTGAACAAGACCATTGTCTTGAATATACGTGATTGCGGAACCGAATTTTGTGTTTGCGTCTACATCAAGAAATGCAGTGGTCGACATTGCTTGTGCAGAGCCGACGATGGCGAAGGCAAACGCCGCCATCAATAAAGGTTTAACTTTCATAGGAATTTTTAAAAAAAGAAATATTCCGGCGGATATTTTAAAGATAAACACAAAAAAAATCAAGCTGAATAGGTAACACAAGCTACAATCTTATTTTAATTAATCAGCAAAAAAGTCCACAAGAATGCGCTCGACTGCGAGATGAAAGAGCTCGGTCTTTTCGGCAGTGATGGGAAGTCTGCCGGTTTTGGAATCAATATCAATCTGCAAAAGTTGCTCGTGTGCACGGAGCAGTTTGGCAGTCGTAAAACGCCGCACAACCGAGCTCAACTTGTTAAAGACGAATGGATGTACGCCAGCACTTTTGGCATCAACGCCAGCATCAAGCGCCATTCGTACTTGAATTAATTGTCGAAAAGTAGCGACAAGATCACGCGCAAAAATCGCCTGTGGAGCTTCGCCGCTCTGCATAAGTTGCTCAAATACTTCAAACACTTGATGTCTATCACCCGTCTGCATCGCGTTACTAAAAGCAAAATTTGCCATTTCGTCACTGGGAAGAGCGAGTTTTTTGATATCCGCCTCCGAGATTGGTTTGTCATTTGCGGTCGCAAAAACGACTAACTTTTGGATTTCACTGTGCAATTTCCACGGATCGGCTCCGCAATAATCGAGCAAAAACTCTGCAGCCGCAGGTAACATTTTCCCATTGTTTTCAGCAACTGTTCGCAAAATCCACTCTCGCGCTTCATGAAAACCTTCGCGTGTCATATTTCCACTAAAATCCTTTTGCCATGCTGCAAATTCACGGATGTTTCCGATCTGTTTGATGGTCTCTTTGTAAGCAGCCGTACGCTTGTCCGGATTAGGGACGACAAAAATAATTACACATTCATCGGGAATTTTTATAAGAGTATTGGCAAGTGCGAGCATGCCGGCTTTTTTTTTGTCCGAAAAAGGACGAGATGGCGGAGGCGGAGGAAAATTTTCGATAAAGAAAATGCGTTTGCCTTCACCAAAAAACGGTGGAGATTGAATTTCTGCAATGATTTCAGCAGGTTCGCGCTCGAGAAAATCAAAACGAGTCACATTAAATTCGCCGTATTTTTCGAGCGAAGATTGATACCAATTCTGAAAAAAAGTCTTCAGATCAAAATCGTTTTCTCCCGTCAAAAGGAAAATATTTGCTTGCTTCGCCGCTACTGCTTTGCTCGGTGCCATCACGCGTAGTGTGACATTTTTGTAAGGAAAAACTCAACGCTTGTTCTTGGCTACTAGCACCAATATTGATTTTCATATTATGAAAGAGTCGAAAAAAAAGCTGTTCGCGGTCAGCTGTATACTTTGCGTGTTCTCTTGCGCTACAATGGCAGATGCTTTTTTCTTGAAATCTATGAACTTGTCATCTCCATTAATCTTAACAAATTTTAAAACATATGAGTCAGCAACAGGCACAAATGCGCTCGCACTCGCAAAAATACACGAGCATGTTGCAAAAGAGAGTGGCAAAAACTTTGCCATCGCAGTGCAAGCCGTCGATATCCGTATGATTGCAGCAGCTGTGAAGATTCCCGTGTTTGCGCAACATTGTGATGCGGCTGAATATGGTTCGCATACCGGCTGGATTTTGCCCGAAGCGCTCAAAGAAGCCGGCGCAAGCGGAGTGATTCTTAATCACAGCGAGCATCGCTTTGCGAGTACAGAAGAATTGGTCGCAGCAATTACGCGTGCACAAAGTGTCGGACTTGTGGTTTGCGTGTGTGCGGAGAATGCGGAAGAAGCAGCAAAAATTGACAGTATCAGTAAGCCCGAATTTATCGCAGTCGAACCGCCCGAGCTGATCGGTGGTGATATTTCGGTATCCACTGCGCAACCAAAACTGATTCGTGATGCGGTGGAAATGATTAAGCGTTCGCGTGTGCTTGTCGGCGCCGGCGTCAAAAATGGTGAAGATGTCCGTATCGGTCTCGAGCTTGGCGCTTTTGGAGTACTTCTCGCCAGTGGTATTACCAAAGCTGCTGATCCCGCAGCAGTTTTGCACGATTTGGTGAGCAAAGTATAAAATTTTGGTGTCATCATACGTTTTTCTCTTGCCTGTACATTCCGTGACTTCACCCTCAAAAAATCCATCATCCGATTATCTCGCGCATTATCAAGCCGCCAAAAAGAGTCTTAATCCCGAGCAACGCGTCGCCGTCGAAACCATCGAGGGTCCGGTTTTGGTGATTGCTGGTCCCGGCACGGGCAAAACACAAGTTTTGTCATTACGGATTGCGGAGATTTTGGAAAAACAGACCGATATTGCGCCCGGCAATATTTTATGTTTGACCTATACCAATGCTGGCGTGATTGCCATGCGCAAACGTTTGATTTCGTTTATTGGAGCAGAAGCACACAAAGTTCAGATTCATACATTTCATAGTTTTTGTAATCAAGTCATTCAAGAAAACACCGAACTCTTTGGTGTTCGCGAAGCCGAAAGCATCGGTGAACTCGAACAATATGAATTGTTAGAAAATATTTTGGATTCGCTCCCCGCCAAGCATCCGCTTTTTCACAAATCGTCATATCACGAAATCAAAAATCTGCTCAGCTTATTCGCCACCATCAAACAAGAAAACTGGCAAGTGACAGAAATCAAGTCTGTCGTCGAAGAATATCTCGCCGACTTGCCGCAGCGAGACGAGTTTCAGTACAAAAGGAAGTATAAAGAATTTGCGGCGGGCGATCCCAATCCCAATCTCATTCAAGCGGCAACAGAAAAAATGGTACGTCTGCTTGCAGCCGTCGAACTGTTTCCCGAATATCAACAGCGCATGCGTGCAAATCAGTGGTATGATTTTCAGGATATGATTCTGTGGGTTATCGAAGCGTTTGTGAACAAACCAGCTTTGCTTGCGAGTTATCAAGAGCGCTTTCAGTATTTGCTCGTCGACGAATTTCAGGACACCAACGGCGCCCAAAAGCAGATTATCGATTTGCTCAGTCAATACTGGGAACTGCCGAATATTTTTGTCGTCGGAGATGATGACCAATCGATTTATCGTTTTCAGGGAGCGAACCTGCGCAACATCATGGATTTTTATGAACACTACAAAGCAAATGCTGCCGTCGTGACGATTGAGAAAAATTACCGTTCTACTCCCGCTATTTTGGAGGTTGCCGAACATATAATTGAAAAAAATAGCGAACGGCTCGTGCGCGAAATTCCTGATTTACAAAAGCATCTCGTCGCTCAAAATCCAAACTATATGCAGAGTACGGTGCAGCCGCATTTGATCCGTTATTACAACAGCGCGCACGAAGAGCTGGGAATTATGGAACAACTCAAAAAGCTTCAGACAGAGAATATTCCGCTGTCAGAAGTCGCCGTTATTTATCAAAACCACGCGCAAGTAGCGAATATTTTGCGCCTCTGCGAATTGGAAAAAATTCCCGTGCGTGTCAAAGAGACTGAGGATATTTTGGCGCTTCCGATTATCACGCAACTGCTCGAATTGTTGCGCTATTTTTGCGATGAAGCCACACATCCTTTCACGCGTGAAGATATTTTGTTTCGCGCATTATATTTTGATTGCATCAATCTCGCTCCGCGCGATATCGGACTTTTGGCGCTGTGGCGCAGACAAGAACGAGACACACGCTTTTTGAAAAATATTCTTCGCGATTCAGAAACACTGGCAACCATTGATGGTATCAAAGAGAGTGAGCAACTTCTTGCTGTCGGAAATCTTTTTTCTGCGCTCGAGCAAGATTTTATCAACCTACCGCTCGTGCGATTTTTGGAAGAGCTCATTAACAAAAGCGGCATCTTGGCGCATGTCACCAAACAAGCACATCAGGCATTTTTGCTGCGGGCACTCACCACATTCCGGACTTTTGTCCGCGAAGCTGCTCAAAAAAAGCCGGATATGTCGGCAACATCACTGCTTGATAGAGTAGAGCGCATGAAACGTCACGGCATCAGTATCCCGATTCAGCGCATCGCCTACGAACAAGACGGTGTCAATTTTGTCACGGCGCATTCGGCAAAAGGGCTCGAGTTTGAATATGTTTTTTTGATTGGTGTCGATAAAAAAATCTGGGACAGCAAGCGCAGCGATGGCGGTTTTTCTTTTCCTGATACCTTGACCCGCTCGAATAGCGGAGATTTTTTCGAAGAAAAACGCCGCCTCTTTTTTGTCGCGTTGACGCGTGCCAAACAGTTTTTGCAGGTCTCCTTTGCCGAGAAAAACGAAGCAGGAAAAGAGCTTGATGTCTCACAATTTGTAACGGAACTTGCCGAAAAATTACCGACTGAAAACAGACAATCTTCTGCAGAAGCAATCGACACTTATCAAATCAGTCTGTTTTACAGTGCGCCACAAATTACACCTCCGCTGGTCGAGCGCGAATTTTTGGAGCATTTACTCGCAAATTATCGTATGAGCGCCACGCACCTCAACACATATTTGGCGTGTCCGCTCACTTTTTATTTTCAACAACTCTTGCGCATTCCGGGCGCACCCAGTCCGCATGCAGCTTTTGGTACAGCGGTACACATCGCGCTCGAAAAAGAATTTCAGCAGGCAAAACGTAATGGCTCATATGGCACTGCAGCATCGCTATTGACGTTTTTTCGCGAAGCACTCACGCGTCAGCGTTATGCTTTTACAGAAGTTGAATTTCAAAAGTTTTTGGCGCATGGCGAAGAAGTCTTAGCTGGTTATTTCCGGAGTTTTTTGGCAGACAAATCGGTCACGCCAACATTCTCCGAATATTCTATTAATACCGAGCTCAGTGGAGTTGCGGTTACTGGGCAAATGGACAAAATCGAGATTTTAAGTGATGGCAGTGCGCGTATTACAGATTACAAAACTGGTAATCCTTCCAACCCTTGGACAAGTAAAAAGCTCGAACGTCCGTCGGATAAAAATAATTTTTTGGGCGGAGATTACTGGCGCCAAATGGTCTTCTATTCATTGTTACTCGAGAATG
Organism: Candidatus Altimarinota bacterium; assembly: GCA_041738935.1. Taxonomy (GTDB): domain Bacteria; phylum Patescibacteriota; class Gracilibacteria; order CAIRYL01; genus JBGSOV01. The sequence continues at coordinate 195,281 of JBGSOV010000021.1, forward strand.
ATCCCAGCAAAAAATGGCAGCTTGGCGAATGTGTCATCGATTTTGTCGAACCGCAGAAAGACGGTGCCTATTTACGCAAAACTTTTATCATCACAAAAGAAGACCAACAACTCGTGCGCGAACAAATTGCACAAAGTTTTGAACGGATTTTGAAGATGGATTTTTCTGGCTGCCACGAAGAAACCTGCGTATGGTGCAATCTTATGTAGTGGAATAAGGTGAGCAATCAGCCCGTAATAATACGTGCAATATCATTCCATGTTACCAAAATCAGCAGACCAATCAGGAGTAAAAAACCAGTGCCATGAATCGCTGCTTCCCACTTAGCAGTCGGCTTGCGTCCGGTAATCATTTCACCGATGATAAAAAACAAGCGTCCGCCATCAAGCGCCGGAAAAGGCATAATATTGAGCACACCGATTGAAATAGAAAGGATTGCGGCAAATTTGAAGATTTCGGCAATGCTTCCGAGTGAGACAAATTGATGTGTAATCTGAGCAATCGCCACTGGTCCGCCAACATTGTCGGGAACGGCAAACTGCGTAACAATTTTGGTAACCACATCACCAAGCAGTTTGACAGTAAAATAAACAAGTCGTCCTTCTTCTTTAACAGCCTTAACCGCAGCAACAGGCAAGGAATATTTTAAATCATTAACTTTGATAATCCGCGGATTAGATGAAAGCATCAATCCCAATTGTCCATTTTCATCTGGCGCGACGAGCGAAACAAATTGCTGCTCAGCAACAATGTTGGCATTTTCGTCGTATTCACGACGCAAAATATTGATATGAAATTCAGCTCCACGCAGTCCTTTTTCTTTTGCTGCCATAAAATCTTCCGATGTTTTGACCGCAGTATTATCAAGATACGTGATAATATCGTCTGGTTGAATGTCTCCCAAGTCAGCAGGCGAACCTTCGACGATTCCACTCACATGCACGCCCGAGTTATCCACTTCGATAATGCCTTGCTCGATTGCTGCGGGAATATCGTTTTCAAGATCAATAAAAATCGGCTGCATTCCGACAGTGAGCGCGGCAGTTAAGAGTGCCCATCCGAGAATAAAATTCATGATCACACCGGCAGAAATCGTGATAGCACGAATAATCAGCGGTCGATTGTTAAACGCATGTGGATCTTTGAGTGCTTTTTTGTTTGTGGGATCGTCTTCCCCAAACATACGGACGAAGCCACCAAATGGAATCCAGTTGATGGAATAAATGATTTTCGATTTTTTGTTTGTCCAGCCCCACAATCGTGGTGGCAAGCCAAAACCAAATTCTTCAATTTTGATTTTACCAAGGCGCGCTGCCCAAAAGTGTCCACCTTCGTGGATAAGGATAATCGCAGAAAATATCACGAAGAATACGATTCCGGTAAGTACATAACTCATTTTGTGGTTTGAACAGGAGAAAATATTAGACTTTCATAACGTCGACCTCTTTATGTTTTGTCATTTCTTCAATCGTTTGATTCGAGCCATCTACCTTGGATTGAAGTTCTTTTTCATAACGCTTCAATTCGTCTTCACTCAGCTCACCGTCCTTTTCGGCTTTTTTGAGCAGATCATGTGAAGCATGACGAATTTGGCGAATCGAAACGCGTGCATTTTCGGCTTTTTGATGAACGACTTTCACAATATCCTTGCGCCGCTCTTCAGTAAGCGGTGGAATGTTGAGGCGAATGGCTATGCCCGAATTGACAGGATTGAGTTTGAGATCTTGGTTATCACGAATTGCTTTCTCGATTGCCGCGAGTTGCCCTTTATCCCATGGATCAATCATGATTTCTTGTGGCCCGGGAAGCGAAATATTTGCCACGTGCTTGAGCGGCATCCGTTGACCATACGATTCGACCACGATATCTTCGACCAACGCCGCCGAAGCGCGTCCAGTCTGCAGAGCAGAATACTCTTTTTTAAGAAAATCAAAAATCTTCTCAAACTCAATCGCGGCAGTTTCGATAGCAGGATGCATATGTGTAAGAACAAAAATCGTCATAATCGCAATCTATTTTCTCAAATTTTAGAGGAAAAGAAAAGCAAATTGTTATTTTCAATTCCTTGATTTTGGCTAAAAGAGCGGTAAAAAGCGATTGGCTTACCAAAAAAAGATTATGCTTACCACATTCTGGTGTGAGGATTGTTGCACACGAAAAAAGAATCTGGCAAAATCTCAGCATGAATCAAAAGTATGTTGCCTTGCGGGAGACCATTGAGCAGAACGAACAGCAAACACTGGCTCAATATGCCTGTCATGCGGCAAATAGTCAGGGTCGCGAATACCCCGAAGAAGTAGATATGCAGCGTACAGCATTTCAGCGCGATCGCGATCGAGTTATCCATTGTCGCGCCTACAGGCGCCTCCGCGGCAAAACGCAAGTTTTTGTCGCTCATCATGGTGACCATTATCGCAATCGCCTCACACACACGATGGAAGTCGAACAACTTGGACGTGATTTGGCTCGCAATTTGCGAGTAAACGAAGACCTAGCCGAAACAATTGCTCTTGCACATGATCTTGGACACACACCGTTTGGTCATGCGGGCGAAGCAGCGATGAACGAATTACTCCATCGCTATGGCATGGGCTTTGAACACAATTCGCAATCGCGCCGAATTGTTGAAATACTCGAACAAAAATCGCCAGATTTTCCTGGACTCAATTTGAGTTTTGAAGTCCGCGACGGACTTATCAAGCATCGCAATACCAATTATGATACTCGGACCGAGTTCCGAAACAGTAGTCTCGAAGCGCAGATTGTAGATATGGCGGATCAAATCGCTTATCAAAATCATGATATTGATGATGGCATCCGCAGCAAGATTGTAGAGGTGAAAGAATTAGAAAAACTTGAACTCTGGCGCATGGCACAAAGACACGTTCCGCGCTTTGAGCCAGAACATCTGTGGGTGTCAGCAGTAATCTCGTCGCTCATCAAGCTGATGGCGAACGACTTGTTGACCGCAACTGTGAGCCGTCTCGAAGCGCTTAATCCGCAGTCGGTCAACGATATTCGCAATGCGCCAATCCCGATGGTGGCGTTTTCGCCGGAAATCGAAGATAAGAATAATTCGCTCCGTCACTTTCTCTATTCCAAATTTTATCGCCAACCGGAAGTTTTGGAACAATCCGAGCGCGGTAAAGAGACGATTAAACGCATCTTTTTTCATCTGCACGAACATCCGCACAAACTCCCAGATAATTTTCAAGAAATGATAAATCATGGAGAAAAGAAAGAAATTGTTATCAAAGATTTTATCGCCGGCATGACCGACCGCTTTGCTATCGACTTCGCGGAAAAAATTAAATGAGCTACCAAAAAAACGAACGCAGTGGCGAACTCTTTGCGCTTGGACATGCTGCACTCTATGCCTCTCTGCCACTCTTTATTGTGTTGTCGAATGGGTTATTGCCACCGCTATTTTTCGCTGGAGCAAGCTTTTTGATTGCGGGAATATTCCTTCTGCCAGTTGCGCTCTTGAGTGAACGAAAAAAGTTTATTCCAAATCGCGCTGGTATTATACCGTTTGCGATTGGTGCTGGACTTATCGTTCTTGTTTATTATCCTTTGGTTATTTTTGCTGGTCAAAAAACAAGCGCCGGTAATATTGCAATCCTGGGTCAAGCAGAAGTGCTTTTTTCCTTTTTGCTTTTTGGATTATTAGGCAGCGAACTCGTAACTAAGCGGCGACTCTTCGGAAGCTTACTCATTCTGGTAGGTGCCTCTGCAATTCTCGTAAGAAATTTTAGCGGTGACATTGTCATTTGGGATACTCTCATCGTCCTCGCAGCCGCAATTGCGCCTTTTGCGAATCTTTTTCAAAAAATCGCTTTGCGGCATATCGGCGCAATTTCTATGGTCGTTTGGCGAAATATTGTGGCAGGAGCAATTTTGTGTCTTTTGAGTTTGAAATTTGAGCCGATTTCTTTAGATTCAATCACAAAAATGCAAATAGGATTAATCGGTTTGAACGCCATCCTCGTATTTGGAATTGCCAAATGGTGGCTGTATGTTGCTTACAAAAAAATTGGTGTGGCAAAATCGATCGCTATCAACGGTACATCTCCAGCAATCACTTTACTATTGGCATTTCTCTTTTTGAAAGATGTCCCAACTTTCGTCCAACTATTCGGACTCATTGTCATTTCCTTTGGTGTCTATTCGATCATGATGCGGCAGACGACGACTTTTGTGGGAGAGGTTGTTCCTGGGGATAAAATCGGGACGGAACTCGGGTTTCCGACCATTAATGTAAAGACGGACAAAAAGATTTCGCAAGGTGTTTACGCTGCGCACGCCAAGGTTGGAGAAAAGACTTTTCCAGCAGTAATGCATGTCGGACAACGCCCCACTCTCAAAAGCAAAGAGTTTCGGATCGAACTGCACGTGTTGGAAAGATTGGAACAAGAGATTCCAGAAACAGTGGAGGTTGAAATCGTGCAACACTTGCGCGCGGTGAAAAAGTTTCGCTCGATAGCAAAACTGCAAGAGCAGATTGCGAAAGATGTTAAAAGTGCAAAGGAGATTTTACAGACGAACTAAATTTTTATTCAGTTGTAAATTCTGCCATCAATATATCTGATTTTTGTGTGCGACTTGCGACAGCTTGAGCTGGCGCCGCCATTACTTTGGGAAATTCTTTTGCCACCAAAGTCGGCTCGAGAGGAATTTGAGGAATACCTTCTTGGCGAAGAGTATCGACATCTGCTATTTGTGGGATTTCACCGACAAATTCTTTTGCCAAAATAATGGCTGGTTTAGCTTTAACTAATGCGTACTGCCGCTCGGTGAGGAGGTCAGTAAGTGTTGCATGTGTTTGCGGTCCATACACGCCAAAACCATTGCCCCCTTCGCTGGTGATTTGGTTATCGAGCTGAAAACGCTGCACAGCTTTTTCTGTCGCGGCATCAAATTCGCCAGAGATATCAACCGCATATCCCAACTGGCGCAAACGCTTTTGCAAAATTGTAACTGTTGTGCTGCTATTTCCTACTTCTAAACCACTACGCAAATGAGTTATTAAAGGCTGAGCCAAGGTGCGTTTTTCTTCCTCAACTTGCTCTACGATATTGGCAAGTGCCAATTTTGTTTTAGGGCCAAAATCCCCCGCTCCGCTCGTTTCCGCGTTTCCAATTACTTTTTTTTCTAGCTGAAAAGCCAACACTGCACCTTTGGTACTCTCGTCATATGTGCCAGTAATCGCCTGTTTATAAAAGCCAAGCGCTGTCAGCTGCTTTTGCAAAGCACTTACTGTATTACCTGTGGCTCCTTTTGCCAAATACTCGGTAGAGCCTGAAAAGAGTGGGAGATGCTGCAAGTTGGCTGGCGTCACATTCAAAAAAGAGAGCGAATTTTCGGCGCCGCCCGTCCAATAAACAATGCCTTCGACGGTTCGCATTCCCCAACTGAGCGCTCGCGCCAAGCCAGTTTCGCCACGCCCCATCCAAACATCAATTCGATCATGGGCTTGTCCGCGCATTCCTGCGGGGACGATTGCACCACCACGATCATGCACTGTTCCAACACCAAGCCCCGAAAGATTGATTTGTGCTCCGAAAGGATAATTTTTTGGCGCAGCAAGCATACCCGAATAGACTTCGGTGCCATCGGCGCCATTGGTTCCACGACCATTGAGCCGAATTTCGGCTTCATAATTTCCGCGCAAATAGCGACTTTGATTTGGCTCGGGCGAATAATACGCCGATACGCGAAACATGCGCGACTCACCAGTAGAAGCGGCTTCAGCATGAGTAATCGTTTGCATCAAAAAACTTATGCAAAACAGTAATGCGGCAGCTAATCGAACGAACATTTTCATTTTTATGTAAGAGAAGAATGAGATTTAGGATTTTAAAGCGCGTTTTTGCCAGTTACCGACTGGTTGATTCACAAAGTCTTTCAATGAGTATTCGTTGTCGTCATAAGCAATAGCAATTGAATCGTATTGATTGGGCGGTAAATTTTTGATGAGAAATTCGGCAGTGGTTTTGAGAATAAGTTTTGCACCACTTTTTTGTTTGAGAATGAGCGCGGCTTGTCCAGAAGGCGGCGAAACTGTTGCGCGATTTTGCGAAAGAAAATGTATCAAATCGCTTTGTGCAATTCGGTGGCTCCTCCCGACCCGATACGCAGGCAAATCGCCCTGACGGATATAGTTTCCGACAGTCTGCGGTGTTACCTTGAGTAGCTCTGCGACTTCTTCGCTCGTAAGCAAATCGGGAAACTGGTGCTGTTTTTGTATTTTGATATCGGCTTGCATCGTTTGATGAAGAAAAAAATATATTCAAAGCATTCTACCGGAAAAAGAGCGCTTTTGCAAATGAATGCCTATTAGCAAAAAAGAGCGCTCTTTACGAAAAAAGCGAAAATAAGCGTGAAGGAGACAAAATGTAGTGAAGATGCAATACAGTGGCGTGCAAGTGGAAAAAGCACACGAGATATTCGCCTGCTGTTCCTTGATTTCTGTTATTTGCTATCTGTTATTTAGTGTCTGATTCTTGCTATCTGTTATTTGTTATCTGATATCTGCTCCATCTGCTATCAATCTTCGTTCAAGTAATGGATGTAGTCTTTTTCTTGAATAATACCTTTCTCTTGCAAGATTTCGGCATATTGATCCATCTTAATCATACCAGCGCTACGTCCAGACTGAATGGCGTTTTTGATTTGTGAAGTGTTTCCCGTACGAACCAAATTACGAATACCAGGAGTCGTGACCATGAGTTCGTAAATACCAATTCGTCCAGTACGGTCAGTACGTTGTATCAGGCGCTGTCCCAAAATACCAAGTACTGTATCAGCAAGACGATTTTGAATCATGTTATGCTGATCGGTCGGAAAGGCATTGATTAAACGCGAAATTGTTTGTGACACACCAGAAGTATGTAAAGTCGAAAGCACCAAGTGACCGGTTTCGGACAAGTTAATCGCTGCCATAATCGTTTCTGGGTCGCGCATCTCTCCGATCATGACCACGTCCGGATCTTCACGCAAAGTCGCGCGTAAGGCGTTGTTAAAACTCAGCGTGTCCGCGCCAATCTCGCGTTGTGAGATAATCGATTTTTTGGATTTGAAGAAAAACTCAATCGGGTCTTCAATCGTAATAATATGCTGAACGCGTGATTGATTGATGTGCTCAATCATCGATTGCATCGAAGTCGATTTTCCCGATCCAGTTGGTCCGGTAACCAGAAACAATCCTTGTTTTGCTTCGAGCAGAGTCGTGACTGCCGCTGGCAATCCCAATTCGTCCATGCTCCAGATATCATTAGCAATCACCCGCATTACGGTAGACAAGCGCTTCCGCTTAAAAAAGATATTCACACGAAAGTTTGTTCCATCACGATGCTCAAAAGCAGTATCCAACTCGCGCGTACGAATGAGTGATTCGCGCTGCTCTTCGGTTGGAATGAGCGTAAAAATAAGTCGTTCGGCGCGTTCGGGAGTAAGAGCAGGAAGATTCTCGACGAAATAAATATCGCCATTGACACGAAAAGCAATTCGTTCGTTTGCAGAAAAGTGGATATCCGAAGCACCCAATTCGAGCGCCGCTTCCAAAATATCGTCCATCGACAAATCAGAAACGTCATATTTGAGACTGACCTCATTTTGTCCTTTGCCCGTAATAGAATTTTCGGGATTAGTGAGAGATTCGATCGGTCTGCCGGGATTGACAAACGGAGAATTAGGCAAAATACCTGGAATGTTTGATTGCGGAGGCATCTGTCCAAAACCCATCATTCCGCGGAGCACGTCAGGATCATGGTCTGCCGCCGGATTTATTCCTCCCACGCCGATATTATCCTGATTTGCCATTTCGTACGAAAAGTTGATTTTTATATCAGAAAATCATACCCTCTTTTGTGACTCTTTGCAATCCAAAAAATGCATCCAGATACTCTTCGTCAAAAATTCCGCGACTTTTTTGAAAGCCGCAATCACGCCGAAATCCCCAGCGCTTCGCTGATTCCTAGCTCGGATGATCCGACAGTGCTTTTTACAACTGCCGGAATGCAGCCGCTCGTGCCGAACCTGCTCGGAGCCATTCATCCGAAGGGAAAACGCCTCTTTGATACGCAGAAGAGTTTTCGCACGCCCGATATCGACGAAGTCGGCGATGATACGCATTTGACTTTTTTTGAAATGCTCGGCAACTGGTCGCTTGGTGATTATTTTAAAGAAGAAGCGATTGAACTTGCTTATGATTTTTTTGTGCACGAACTTGGGCTTGATCCAAAGCGCTTTGGTATTACGATTTTTAAAGGAGACAAAGATGCGCCGCGCGACAATGAGGCGGAATCGATTTGGCTCAGCAAGCCAGGAATTAGTAAAGAACAGATTTTCGAATTTGATAAAAAGGATAATTTTTGGGGACCAGCGGGCAAAATCGGTCCCTGCGGACCATGTAGCGAAATCCATTATGATCGCGGCGAAAAATATGGCGAAAATTTTGGTCCCAATTGTGATGACAACCAGCGCTTTGTGGAGATTTGGAACTTGGTGTTTATGGAATTTGATAAAAAGGAAGATGGAACATATGAAAAACTTTCGCAGAAAAATGTCGATACCGGAGTCGGATTCGAGCGCTTGCTCGCGGTTTTGCAACAAAAAGATTCGCCATTTGATACAGAACTGTTTACCGCAATTTTGGCAAAAATTACTGCGATCACTGGGACAACGTATGAAAAACAAAAACGCGCCTTTCGCATTATCGCCGATCACACACGCGGTGCGACTTTTTGTATTGCCGATGGTGTGACTCCTGGCAACGAAGGACGAAATTATGTTTTGCGCCGCATTATTCGCCGCGCCGTCCGCGAAGGCAAAAAACTTGGCGTTGATACAAACTTTCTCAGAGAAGTCGCCAAAGTGGTAATTACTGAATACAGCAAACATTATCCAGAACTTGTTGAAAATCAGAATACGATTTTGTCGGTGATGGATTTGGAAGAGAGTAATTTTCGCCAAACGCTTGATCGTGGTGAAAAAATCTTGGAAGAAATCGTTGTTAAAAATTCAGAAAGTATCAGTGGCAAAGATGCTTTCAAACTCTTTGATACCTATGGCTTTCCGCTCGATTTGACGAAGGATTTTGCTGCCGAGCACAACATCACTGTAGACGAAGCTGGTTTTGAGGAAGAGATGAAAGCCCAACAAGACCGGAGTCGTACTGGCGCAGCCGCCAGCTTTGAGCGTGATGCCGCTGTGCAAAAATTTGCCGATTTGTCGAAGACTCATTTTGTCGGATATACAAATTCAGCAGCCGAATCCAGCATTCTCGGGATTTTGGAAGCTGGTGGATATGCATTTGTGGTTTTGGAAAAAACACCTTTTTATGCCGAATCTGGTGGACAAGTCGGTGACAGCGGCGTTATCAATGCAACAAATGGAAAGCTCGTCGTCACAGATTGTCAAAAGACCGCGACGGGTGTTTTTATTCACACGGGAGTTTTGGAGGGAAAATTGGAAAAAGGTGAAACCGTACAAGCGCATGTTGATATGGATCGCCGTGGACAGATTACGCGACATCATTCGCTGGCACACATTTTTTTGGCAGCTGCTCAACAGGTCATCGGCAAAGACGCCCATCAAGCCGGGAGCCATGTCAACGAACACCGCATGCGCATCGACTTTACTTTTCCACGCGCTTTACGCGTAGACGAAATTGGTAAAATTGAAGAATTGATGGCAAAAACTGTTACCGCTGCAGTAGATACAACAATTGTAGAAAAAACACTGGTCGAAGCAAAACAAGAAGGAGTCGAGGCAACTTTTGGCGAAAAATATGGCGAAATCGTGCGAACAGTCAAAATGGACAAATATTCGTACGAACTTTGTGGGGGAACGCATGTCGGCAATACTGCTGAAGTCGGTGCGGTAAAAATCGTGACAGAAGTTGGTGTTTCTGCTGGAGTTCGCCGCGTAGAAGTTGTGTGTGGAGAAGCAGCACGCCAATTACTTAATCACCAATTTGAGCAAATCAACCTGATTGCTGCCAAACTTAAAGTTCCTAAAGATGAAATTATCAAGCGCATCGATGCCGTATTTTCTGAGCGCAAAGACATGCAAAATCAACTCGGCGGCTTGCAGAAGACCTTGGCAAAAGTCGAGGCAATACGAGTCGCACAAGAAGCGGAAGAGATCAACGGTGCAAAAACGGTTGTAGTCGCTGACCTTCGCGCCGACGGCAAAGCCGCCGGTACCTTTGCGCGCGCCTTGCAAGAAGAAGGTGTCGCGCTCGCAATCGTCATCACCACCGAAGGAAATATCGCCATCGCAAGCAAAGCGGAGATAAATGCCGGAGAAGTCTTGAAGAAAATCACCGCCAAATTTGGTGGAGGTGGTGGAGGCAGTAATACATTTGCGAGTGGTGGTGGAGTGCAGGGGGTGAAGAAAGAAGCGATATTGAGCTTAATTTTATAAGATCTCATTTATGAAGATTTCAAGTATAGTTCTCCTTACTATTGGCTCCATCCTTTTGCTCGGATGCAGCTATATTGAATTTACCGATATACCTGAAAAGAAGAATATTGCTGAGGATCAATCAACACCAAGGTCTAATGCCATGCAAGAAAAGCAGATTGTGTCACCAAGAACAGATGACAACAAGAATTTATTTACGAGTAAAATGCTAGTAGAAGTTGAAAAAATTTTGAACGCTGAGATGAATATAGATGAATCTCAAGATATTTTTAGGGAATTTCAAAAAAGAGGCGATAATGTCAGTGAGGATGATTTATTCCTATCAATTGAAGAAAAGATTGAAAAGGAAGACTGGGCTTTATTTTCAATTAATCCATTCAAAAAAGAGCTTGGGAACGATAGTTGTCGAGGATACGGATATTCATCTTGTTACAATTTTGTTGTAGACAATAGCAGTTCAAAGATTGTTTTTTCAGATATTGATAGAAGTTCTTTGGGATTAATTTACGATTTGGATTCAAATAATGATATTGCTTATTTTTATATATCAAGTGGCGAAGGATCAGATTGTAATGGCTTTTCTCAGGTCGTGCATCATGCAGTCGATTTAGAAACAAAAAAGGTTATAACCAGAGAAAAGCAAATAACAAGCACTTGTCCTGACTGCAATTGCTTATCAGCCGAGGAGTGGATTGAGACAAAAAATATTAGGTATATAGTAGATAAAGAGATAGTTGACCCCGATGAAAGTCTTGACAAAGTTTTTGAATATATAGAGCTTTAGACTCTTCATTACACCTATTTCCTGAAGGTCAGGCTTTTTTTATATTCACTTTTCCTCAAATTTTTGCTTTAATAACAGGATGTTGTATTTTGTTATGCAAGACGAAAATAAAGAAATTCACGACCTCACCCATGCAAAAGATTTATTTTTAATCACTGCGGTTTGCGTCGCTGTTGGACTTGTAATTGCATTTGTGTTTGGTTATCTCGAACCAAGTGACCTCTATTCCGCTTCGTATTGGCTCACAAATCAATAAAGCACAAGCACAAAATCACAGGACAAGCGTTTTAGATTTGAGCGTGATGCCGTGTTCGTTTTCGAGAAACGCAATCAAAAAGACAGTAAATTTGTCGAGCACTTGAGATGAGACTGTGACTTTTTCGCAAAGTGCAAAAGCAGCATGCTGCCAAAAGCGGAGCACTTTGATTTCGTCAAAGCTCAAAGGCGTACCGGTAGCGGCGTCTTTTTGGCAGACAATCTCGCCACTCTGTTGCCAAAAGCCGGCAATCGAAAATCGCCTAGCACAAAGCGGGCAATCTTCGTAATGCGGCAAAAAGCCATAAAGCGTAACCGCCTTGAGCAAAAAAATCACTACCGTGCTCGGTGGCGGAGGCGGAGGCAGTAATACCTTTGCGAGTGGCGGCGGAGTACCGCCAGTGACGAAGGAAAAAATCGTCTCTCTACTTTTATCGTAAGTTTGTAAAAGTCTTTGTTTAAATGAATACTGCGAGCAGCCTATCTGTTCAATATTTGTCAAAAATGCTATCATAAGGATGATGAAGAAAAACAAAATAAACTCCGCAGAGCACGAAGTACGCGAATTGCAGGGAGCAAAGGATTATTTTTTTATCGCGGCAATTTGTGTTGCAATGGTTATAGTTGGCGGACTTATGTTGGGCTACCTTACGCCAGCTGATTTGTATAGTGCGACCAGCTGGGCAGCAAATTTGGTGAATACGACTCTCATAAAAGATTAAGGATTGAGAACAAGTGACTTGGATTTGATTCGAAAGTCGTGTTCGCTTTCGAGAAAAGTGATGAGAAAAGTAATAATTTTTTGCAGCGTTTGTGGTTCGGCGGCGACTTTTTCACAAAGAAAAAACTGAGCATGCTGCCAAAATCGTAAGATCTTAATTTCGTCAAAACTAAGTGCTACACCAGCAATGGCGTCCGTTTGACACAAAACTTCTCCTGATGGTTGCCACCGACCAGCAGATGAAAATCGCTGAGCGCACTTGGGGCAATTTTCAAAATGGGGCAAAAAACCAAACAGCGTGAGTGCCTTAATCAAAAAAATTGCCACCGCGCGCTCTGGCTCGGCAGAGAGTCCGACATCCACAAGCAGTTGGTAAAAATACGCGTTTCCTTGTTCTTCTCGTGAAATTTTTTGTGCAACTTCTGCAATGCAGAGATGAATCGGATCAGGATGTAATAAGCCGCCATTCAGCGGTTCGGCACGTGAAAGTTTGCCGAGTCCATTTCCATTTTTTGGTTCGATATACTCAAAACGAATACAACAAAACGGCTGCAAAATACCACACAACTTGGCATTTGCACGACGAACACCTTTGGCGACAAAGGCGACTTTTCCATAGCGTTTGCCAAAAACCGTCACGATTGCGTCATATTCGGAAAAGGGGCGCGATTGCAATACCACACCCTCATCTGCCGTAATCTTCACGTGGGATCAAAAATCAGAAAACATATTCTTCCGACGCAAAGCGTACTCCACTGCAAAGACCGCAGCAAGTAAAGATGAAAAGATGAGCAGCAAACCATTGTCCAATGTAATCGAAAGCAAAAATCCTTTCTGAGCAAAAAAATCAGTAAGAAATGAACTTTTGATTTCAAATTCGGTCACAAGCCCCATAAAGATATTTTCGACGAGTGACGCTGTCCAGCTAAAAAGGAGAATACTGAGTAACAAAGCAGTCAGCGCAATCAAAAAGCCTTCTATCAAATACGGTAAGCGAATATACGACATATTGGCGCCCACAAGCCGCATCACGGTCATTTCGCGAAAATTGGATTTGATGACGAGCAGCACCGTGTAGAAGACGAGAAAAAACGCCACTGCGATAAAGACCAGCCAAAAAATCGTCACGGTATCTTTTGCCAAGCGGGTAATTCCTAAGAAGCGATCGATTTTTGCTTTTGAAAAATCATTTTTGCGAAAAGTTTCTGGATCAATTACGCCGCGCCAATTCTCGGAGCGAAGCCACGAAATGATGGTTTCAGTATCGCGCTGAGTCGAAATTGGGACAATTCCAAAAACAGTTGTGAGTGGATTGTCAATTTCATAACGCTCGAGAAATTGAGTTTCGTCCGGAAACTTACGTCGAAATTCGGCAAGAGCATCATCACGGGATAATTCCCAAAAGCTGAAGATTTCGCCGCGCTGCTGTTTGGCAGATAATTCGACACGAAAAGCATCGACTTTTCCTTCTGTTGCTTCGCGGTCAATAAAGACAGCGATATCCACTTTGCGCTCGATGTTTTCGATGACGAGATCCGAAAGTGTTCCGACAAAAGTGGAAAGATGCGCGAGAAAAAACACGAGAGAAAGTCCGACAACCGAAAAAAATGCCGCGACGCGATTACGCCACAATGACGAACTGACATTCCGAAGGATACGAATAAGTGTAGTCATGGACGGCAAGAACGATACAGAATTTGACAGATTGATAAATATATGTTCGATGCTGAACGCATTTTTTTAAGAGCCGAATTATATTTTCTTACTGAATGAAACGCTGATTTCATGGGTAAATGCAGAGATATTTATCTATTGATTATAGCAAAAAAAAACATTTTTTAGCAATGGCAACGCAAAAGCTTCGACAAGAATTCATAATCTGCGATAATGGAGCACGTGTTTTTCTCTTTTTCTATTCTTATGAAAAAACTTCTTTTCCTTTTGGGAAGTCTGACCTTGGTCATTGCCTTGACTGGCACCACATCGTATATCGCCCTTGCTGAAGAGAACAGTACTCCTCCTCCGCGCATAGAGATGAAGGAGAAAAAGCAAGAAATAAAGCAGCAAATGCGCGAAACAAAACAGGAAATTAAACAAGAGTTTCGAAGCACGAAGCAGGAACTGAAGCAGGATTTTCGTCAAAAACGCGTTGAGTTGCGTGAGCAATTCCGTGAAAAAAAGCAGGATCTGCGTAAGCACATGGCTCAGCTCCGCCAAGTCAAACGGAAGAGTTTTATCGATATGATCATTAATGCGCGCATTGCATGTTTTAAGGACAATAGCGAAGACCGCGTTGCTGCTCGTGCTTGTATGCGTGAACAGGTCAAAGCTGGTGTCCTCGAGCATGTCATGGCAAAGCGTGCAGCGCACGATGCTTGTGAAGCAGAAGATGGCGAGGAAGAGCTGACGACTGAAGAGCGTCAGGTTTGCATCTACGAACTACAACAAGAGTTTATCGATGAAGAGAGCGATGACGACTCGATTGACGATGCAGAAGATACATCTACCGAAGAAGCAGCGGATGAGAGTGAAGTTACTGATGAGGATGCCGCTGAAGATACTGCGAGTGAAACCGAGGAATCCAATATCGATGAAGACGGAGATGCTGACGACTCTGACGAGGATGTAAATGATGATTCGGATGATTCTGACGACGATGGTTCGAACTCGGATGATGATTCTGATGAGCAGGAGAATACACAATCATAATCAGAAGAGCTGCGACTCCAAAAAAACCTCTCTCGTCATGACGAGAGAGGTTTTTTTTATTCACCTGTTATTTGGAGCGTTGCCTCAAAACTTTTAGTACATCTGACAACTCACACTGTTTTGCTCGCAATAAGATTAGGAGATGGAAAAGCAAATCGGCGCTTTCGCCCAAAAAATCTGCTGTGTCGTTATTTTTGGCGGCGATGACGACTTCGACCCCTTCTTCACCGACTTTTTGTGCAATGCGATCAATACCCGAGCGAAACAACTCTGCGACATACGAATCTGGTGGCATTTTTTCTTGCCGCTCGGCAATCAGTTTGTCGAGTTTGGCGAGTTCCTCCAATTCGGACACGATTTCATTCTCGGAAAAAAAACACGATTCCTCTCCCGTATGACAAGTATGTCCGGTCGGCTCAACTGCATAGATAAGAGCGTCTTGGTCGCAATCTGCCGCGATTGCAATGATTCGCAGCACATTTCCGGACTCTTCACCCTTTTTCCAGAGCTTTTGGCGCGAACGCGAATAAAAGTGCGCATAGCCAGTAGCAATCGACTCCCCTATTGCTTCACGATTGACGAAAGCAACCATCAAAATCTTACCGCTTCGATGATTTTGGACAACCGCAGGAATCAGTCCGTCATCGGATTTGGAAAAATCAAGCTGCGAAAAATCAAAAGCTATTGGCATTTGAAATAAATATTATCTACAGAGTGCCGCAAAGTAAGGTCATTGGTCAAATGCTTGGAATACCAACACAAGATGCAGGGAAATCTATTTTGACAAAAACACGACAAAAGATTATAATCAACCTAATTTTCCGCGTGTTATGGACACCTTTTGGAACTCATGGCAAAAAATACTGAGTCTTTTTGTTGCGTGCATTTTTATCCCTGTCACCGCGGCAGCAGGCAACTACGGGCTCGATAGCGACACCACTCCCATCTATCCGACAAGCTACGCCCTGTCAAATATCATCAGTGTCGCTGCACTCGATACCGACGACACATTGGCGAGTTTTAGTAATTACGGAAAGACCAGTGTCGATATCGCTGCCCCGGGAGTAAATATCCTGAGCACCCTGCCGGGGAATAATTATGGCTTAGTGAGCGGCACGAGTTTTAGCGCGCCGATGGTAGCGGCGGTGCTGGCGGTACTTCCGATAGCCGGAAGTGACGAAACTGCGAGTCTCAAGAGTCAATTGGCAGAGCTGTTTGTGCCTACCACTTACGCGGCGGAAGCAGAGGAAGAGATGACTCTGCAAGAGTTTTTGAATCTGTTGTTTGGTTCGGTGCAGAGTTGGACGGAGCTTGAAGGGAAAGTGAAGGGAGGGAAGGTGTTGAGGTTTGGGGAAACCCCAATAATTGAAGAAGAAGAGGAAGTGATACCGGAAGATGATGTTTCTTTGCAAAAAGCAATTGAAACAATAAATGAAAGTTTTCCTGATGAATCTTTCGAATTTTTTGACAAAGAAATCTATTATAACCTTGACGATACTCCAAAATATCAGGTATTCACATTTCATTGGTCAAAGAAAGGCGAAACTTCCACCAAACAGCAAGTAATCGATATGGTGCAGGCAAAATATGAAGAAGAGGAAAGACTGGGGGAACAAATAGAGGCTTATAAGGCAGCATGGCTCAAAAGGGGCGAGGCAGGAGAAGAAATAGATGCAGTAGAATATATGCGAGGTTTGGAAGAACTCAAGAACAAAGGCTATCGCATCAGGAGTGAAATGAGGGGGCATAATGCATTTGAAGCAATCTGGCTCACTATGGATTTAGGAAATCCACAGCCTGTTCGGGGAGGAGGATTACCCCCCCACTACATAAGTCGCCCTTTCCAAGAAGCCCTCATTAAAGACTCTCAATTTGAGGATTACTCTTTGGGGCGCTTTTATTACGAAGAAAAATGGCAGGAATATTTCGGACTTCTCCCGCCTGATTACCAACTAAGCGGGAAGGTGGATGACCCACCCTTCCTGATGAGAAGCCACGATTCAACCATCTACTCGAGAGACAACCTCGAAGCGGAAAAGGAAGAAGTCCTCGTCAAACCGGAAAAAGCACCTCTTTGGCACCAGCTACTACGGTTCGTGATAAGCCTGCTACCATTGCTCTAACGCACTGGTTTTACGGCTCGATCGCTCTTGCAGAGTGCTTGTAATATGCTAAACTTTTGTGCTATAATGTACATTGAATTTTTAAAAACAAATATGAAAAAACCTGTACAAGGGTGTGATTGTGGAAGCGGTTGCGACTGCAAACCAAAACGTAGCCTCTCTGAAGGAGGAATGCTGTTTTTGGGCGGATTTTTGGTAGCGACGGTATTGATTGTAGCAACGAGCAATATTGCGAGTCAGAAAGATTTGAGTGCAAATCTTGATGCTAATAATATGTCCTCGCGTTCGCATCCTGTGGGCGAATATCCTTACCAGCAACCACCAGCACATTATGGCGCACCCACTGGCAAAAAATGTTCGCCAATTGGTGTCATTGTGGATGGACAATATCAAGAGACAGATTGTCCTGGTGAAGAACTCAAAAATGAAGTTGAGGAATATCAAGATCTTGATGACGTCGAAGGAATGGAAGCCGATCTCGATGATCTCGACGCTGCTGAAGCCGAATACATAGAAAAACTGAAAAATATAGATCCGAATTCGAACGACTATTGGGAGATCCGCAACAAAATTATGGAATTAAAAGCACAAAAGGACAAAATCCGACATAAAAAACGTGCTCTTCAATCAGATATGAAAGAGAAAAAACTGCAGAAAATTGACCAAAAAGCGGCACGTGACCCCAGTTCAGATAATAAGCAG
Organism: Candidatus Altimarinota bacterium; assembly: GCA_041738935.1. GTDB lineage: Bacteria > Patescibacteriota > Gracilibacteria > CAIRYL01 > JBGSOV01. The sequence continues at coordinate 213,003 of JBGSOV010000021.1, forward strand.
ATTATTGAAAAATGCCGTCAACTCGGCAAAACAGATTTTCCTGCTTGCATGAGAGAACACATGGGAAAACAAGAACAGCGCAATGAATTTGGTGATACCCAAAGCTTTGAATTCAGAGCAGAACAACAAGGTGCCTTTTCGAATCAAGGTGATGGTATTATGCGCCCCAATAGTATAGAAAATGGTCAATTCCAAAACAATCGTCCACCTTTGACAATTAAGGATATCGTCAAAAAATGTATCGAAGAAAATCCGAGTGTCCTGACACAATGTATCCGCGAAGGAGTTTTGGATATCAAAGAACAGATTCTGCGTGAAGCTCGCCAAAAGACACAGCAGATCGAAGAAGAATATAGCAACTATGAAACTGAAACCAGCAATACTGATAACGAATTTGAGCAGGCAGGTCTTCCTCCGCCGCCAAAACGATTTGTCGTGCCGAGTCCGACACCATACGGAAACGACATGCCACAAACAGAAGCAGAGTGGCAGAAATATAATCAGCAGTTTAATCGAAAGTCGACCATCTGACCGAAGGAGATATCGGCATCAAAGCCATGAGAATATCGCATTCTTGTGGCTTTTTTGTTGTTCGGTGAAAATTATAAGCGCACCGAAATATTGCAATCACCGAGATAGGTCTTGAGATCAGGGATGAGAATTTCGCCAAAATGAAAGACACTTGCTGCCAAAGCACCTGTTGCAGGAGTTTGCTGAAACACTTCATAGAAATGTTCCTTCGTCCCGACTCCGCCCGAAGCGATGATTGGAATCGAAACCACTGCGCCAACCGCCTGAAGAAGTGCAATGTCAAAACCGCTCTTCGTGCCGTCTTTGTCCATCGAAGTCAGCAGAATTTCTCCTGCACCACGATTCTGAACCTCGGTTGCCCATTCAATTACATCGATTCCAGTGGCAATGCGACCGCCACCAACAAAGACCTCCCATTTTCCATCAGCGACTTGCTTTGCGTCAATCGCGATTACCACTGCCTGATTACCAAACCGCTCTGCACACTCAGAAATAAGTGATGGATTTTTGACAGCTGCCGAATTGATTGCCACTTTGTCCGCTCCCGCAAGCAGGATTTCGCGAAAATCATCACTCGTTTTTACTCCTCCACCGATTGCAAAAGGAATGGAAATTGCTTTTGAAACGCGTTCTGCCAAACGAGCTGCCGTCTTCCGTTTTTCGTGCGTTGCGGTAATATCGAGAAAGACAAGCTCGTCAGCGCCTTCATCCGAATAGCGCTTGGCAAGTTCGACCGGATCACCAGCATCGCGCAAATCGACAAAATTAATGCCCTTCACGGTACGACCATCTTTGACATCGAGGCAGGGAATAATGCGTTTTTTTAGCATGGCTCATTTATAAAATCGAGAAGCTCGTCTAGCGTGAGCATGCCTTCATAATAAGCTTTCCCAAAAATTGCGCCGGCAATGCCAGCGCCCCGTAGCAATCGAAGATCAGCGATATTAGAAATTCCTCCGGAAGCGATGATTTCGAGATGTGGAAAAAGCGATTTGAGATTGCGATACAGCTCCACTGGCGGACCGCTGAGTGTGCCGTCGCGCGCGATTTCTGTTACGGAAACGGTTCGGATCCCACTCGACTTGAGCGTGGTCAAAAAAGTATCAATCATCATCTGCGATGATTGTTGCCAAGCATTCGTCGCGACATAGCCGTTTTTGATGTCTGCACCGACTACGATCTTATCTGCACCAAACTGGTCGATTGCTTCGGACAAAAAAGTGGGATCGGTCACTGCCGAAGTTCCGATTACGACGCGAGCAACGCCAAGCGCAAGCAAGCGGTCAATATCAGCAAGTTCGCGCACGCCACCGCCCACTTCGCTGGGAATAGATGCGGCGGCGGCGATTTCGGCGATTGCATCGTAATGGGTGATTTTTCCTTGTTTGGCACCATCCAAATCAACGACGTGAATTCCACTCGCAAAGCGCGAAAAGGTCTCCGCTAGGTCAGTAAGCGGATGATCGTATTCAGTCTTGTGGGCAAAATCCCCTTGCCTCAAGCGCACTGGCTTACCATCGATGAGGTCGATTGATGGCCAGAGCTGAAATGATGATGAGTTGGTATTCACAGGCGAGAAGAAAGCGAATCGTTGCAAAATGCCTCAAGGAGCCGAGTGCCAGCAATGCCAGATTTTTCGGGGTGAAATTGCATTCCGATGACATTCTCTTTTTGCACTATTGAACAAATTTTTTGTCCATTATAATCTGTTTCTCCAATGACAAACTCAGTACTTTTCGGAGAACAATAATACGAATGTACGAAATAAAAATCTTCCGATTTGAAATGTGAAATTTGTAATTTGAAATCCACTGTATTCCAACCCATATGCGGCACAATTCCGACTTTGGTTTCGTCAAAACGCTTGATTGAGCCAGGAATAACACCGAGACACGCCGTCTCCCCTTCTTCGGAATAATCAAAGAGGAGTTGCATTCCCAAGCAGATCCCGAGCAACGGCTTGTTCCAAGTCTGTAATAAAATATCGAGTTTTTTGAAGCGCAGTGCGCTCATCGCCGCACTCGCGTGTCCGACTCCAGGAAAAATAAGTTTGTCTGCTCGCACGAGCTTGTCCGCATCATCAGAGACAAAATAATCTTGCCCAATGCGATCGAGGGCATTACAGACCGAGCGTATATTGCCGGCGTCGTAATCGAGAATTGCAAGCATAGTAAGGTTTATAAAACTCCTTTCGTTGAAGGAAGTGCCGAGCCAGTGCGCCTAACTGCATCTTTGAGACAACGCGCAAACGCTTTGAAAGAGACTTCAATGAGGTGGTGTGTATTGCTACCCGCAAGTGTCATATGCATGTTGAGTCCGGCTTTTTCACAAAAACTTTGGTAAAAGTGCTCCAAAAGTTCGGTGGGGAAATCACCGACATATTCGCGCTGAAATTCTGCCTGAAAAATGCAATATGGACGACCGGAAAAATCCATCGCGATTTCTGCCTTTGCCTCGTCCATCGGCAATATCTTCTCAAAAGCATAGCGCTCGATGCCACGCTTGTCTTCGAGGGCGTTTTTGAAGCATTCGCCGAGTGCGAGTGCGACATCTTCGATGGTGTGATGTTCGTCAATTTCTAAGTCACCGTTGCAACGCAGCTCAAGGTCAAACGAGCCGTGTTTGGCAAGTTGCTCGAGCATGTGATCGAAAAATTTGAGTCCGGTCGAAATCTGATATTTTCCGCTCCCGTCAAGATTAAGCGTAATGGCAATATCAGTTTCTTTGGTCGTACGTTGCGTATGAGCAATCCGTGGTGCGAGCAAAATCGTGTCGGCAATTTGATGCCAAGAAAGTTCTGGGAGCAAGAAACATTGAACACAAATATTATTCGCAAATTCGAGGTCGGATTGCCGGTCACCAACCATCAAGGAATTTTGTAAATCGATTTTTTCTCTCTGCAAATAGTCACCAAGCATACCAGTTTTTGGCTTACGACAAGCGCAATTATCTTGCGGAAAGTGTGGACACTCAAACACGTGTGTAATCGAAATTCCTTCACTTGCAAAAATTCGAAAAAGAAACGTGTTTATCTGTTCGTAATTCTCACGCGGATTCGCAGCGGTGCCAAGTCCATCTTGATTCGTGACAATTACGATTTCGTAACCAGCTTCGACAAAACACTTGAGCGCAGAAATCACGCCCGGAATCAGTTCGATTTCGGCGAGCGAATTGACTTGTTTAGTTTCGGGCGGCTCGACAATAAGTGTGCCGTCGCGATCGACAAAGAGAATTTTTTTCATCAGCATTGAGAAAGAAGATCGAGTACACGACTATTTTCTTCGGGAGTACCGATTGTTATCCGTAAGCGATGAGGGAGACGCGGATGTTTGGAAAAATTACGCACAATCACGCCATGCTCGAGCAAATGTTGATACACCTTATCTCCATCAGCAAATTCTACGAGGAGAAAATTGGCGTCAGAGGGAATTATGCTGCGAGAAAATACCTGAAGTTCGGACTCCATCCGTTTTCGTTCTGAGAGAATCTGGTGTACTTCATTGTTAAAACGACTAATATTTTGAGTGCGTTCCATAACAAAGCGAGTCTTGAGCGAATCGATATTGTATGGCATTTTTACTTTGCGCAGCAGAGCGATAATCTGCGGACTCGTAATACAAAATCCCAGTCGCACGCCTGCCATGCCCCACGCTTTCGAGAAAGTCTGTAAAATCGCCACATGCGGAAACTCGCCAAGTCGCGGAACAAAACTCGTTTCCGGACAAAAATCGATATATGCTTCATCCAAGACGACGATTCCCTGCCAATCCGTAATGATTTTTTCGAGGCGATCATGCGACATTGAGTTGCCAGTCGGATTATTCGGCGAACAGAGAAAGAGGATTTTTGCTTTGCCGTTTTGCCCGAGTATTGCTGCGACATCGAGGTCAAAATCGATATCGAGCGGAACTGTAATTGCCGCAACATTATTGAGGTCTGCAGCGACCTGATACATGCCAAAAGTCGGCGGTGTATAGACAAGCGAATCTTGCCCCGGTTCGCAAAAAATCCGCACCAACATATCGATCAGTTCGTCCGAACCATTGCCAAGTGCGAGATTATCGGAGGTAATTTTCGTACCGAATTGAGCGGATTTGACGGCAGCAATGTGTTCCACCAATTTCATCTGGAGCGGATCCGGGTAGCGATTGATAGTATTGTCGCCATAGGGATTCTCGTTGGTATCAAGATAGATTTCTGCCGGACCAGAAAACTCGCTTTTGCCAGAAGAATACGCCTGCATCTGACGAATATTTTGCCGAGCGAGTTGTTCGATATTCATAGTGTGAGTTTAGTAAAATCGGTAAAAATCTTGTCGGCAGCGGAAAGATCTTGATTCTGATTATCATCATATTGATAACCCCAAACGGTCATGCCGGCAGCTTTGCCCGCGAGAACACCATTTTTGGAATCTTCGATCACAAGGCATTTTTGCGGTGGAATTTGCAAAAGCTCGGCAACTCGCAAAAAAATATCCGGTGCTGGTTTTTCTTTGCCATCGACATCATCACTCGACACGACAGCGGTAAAATATTGCTCGATTGGATGATGTTCAAATACACATCGAATAAACTCGCGTGGCGAAGACGAGCCGAGCCCGATCACAAATTTGCTGGCGGCGAGTTGTAAAAATGGCAAAACGCCTTCGATGAGCGAAGTACGTGGATAAACATTCTGCAGCGCAAAAGCTTTACGTTCGGTGACAAACTCTGCAAACGAAATATCGATTTTGCCATTCTGCTTCAAAATCTCGTAATTGCCACGCAGACCAACACCGGTCACCGCGGCGCGAATCGCTTGGACTTCTTCGGCCGGAAATAATTGACTAATCATACTGCCGTCTTCCGCTTTCCAAAGTGCTTCAGAATTGACGAGAACGCCGTCCATATCAAAAATAATTGTGTCAAATGTCATAGGATTATTTCGGAATAATCACGGAAAATCATGTCCGCTTGCACGAGTGATTGATCATCATTAATCCCATTGCGAAAACCATACACCGTCATGCCCGCACGCTTACCGGCTTCGACACCAGCATCGGCGTCTTCGATTACCAAACAGCGCTCAGGTTGAATTTTCAGCTTGTCGGCAGCAGCGAGAAAAATGTCAGGATTCGGTTTGCCTTTACCATTGGCATCATCGATTGTAGCAATAGCATCAAAGTGTTCGTTGAGTCCAAAACGAGCAAAAACAAAATCAACGAGTGACTGAGGTGTCGAAGTCCCAAGGGCAATCTGGTGATTTTTTTTTGCCACATGTAAAAACTCGAGAAAACCCGGCATCAACTCGACTTGTGGGTAAATATTCCGCCGCGCTGCTTCCATACGCAACTGGACAAACTCGTCTTCACTCAGCGCCAAACTAAAAATCTCTTTGATACTTTTATAAACATGGTGACTTCCGACACCCAAAAAACGCGGCATTTTTGCTTTGTCAAAATTTGGGAGTAATTCGGACAGAAAAAGAATATCTGACTGCGGCCAGTATTTTTCCGAATCGAACAGCACGCCATCCATGTCGAAGATAATTGCGTCAAAAGTCATGGTAATAAGAGAATATCGAAAAATCCCTTTTTGCGCTCGACTTTTATTTTTTCATATCCGGATTCCAGTTCTGATAAACGCTTACCGACATGCGAAAAAAGGAGCGAAATCCCTGTTTCAGAACCGTATCCGGTAATAATCCGGATTTTGAGGAGTTCGTTTTTTTGACAGCGCTTTATAAATAATTCAGCTTCCCAAACGCCTTCGAGAACACGAAACCCATGGAGATCCAAAGTCGCCTGTGGATTATTGGGAATATGAACTAATTTTTTATTCAAATCTGGTTCACCGGTATTTTCTGCTGTTGGATTTCCTGTTACCGTTCGCATAATGTCGTCCATATTCTCAGTCATCGGTTGCAAGACGGATAGAAACCGCATTCGCATGTGCATCGAGCCCCTCGGCTCTTGCCATGGTTTGAATCGTTGCCCCAAGCGCGCTCAAACCATCTCGCGAAAGATGTTGAAAAGTGATGGTTTTTTTGAATGAGTCGATCGACACACCCGAAAAACTCCGCGCAAAACCTGCCGTCGGCAACGTGTGATTGGTGCCGCTCGCATAATCCCCTGCTGACTCGGTGCTCCACGCACCGCAAAAAACCGATCCGGCGTGCTCAATATCAGGGAGAAGTGTTTGCCAGTCGTTGACATGCAAAATCAAATGTTCGGGAGCGTATTGATTTGAAAATTCGAGTCCTTGGATAATAGAATCACAAACCATAACAAAGCTCTTTTTTAAAGACTCAATGGCGATATCTTTGCGAGGCAATGTAGTGAGTTGTTTTTGCAATTGTATTTCGACATTTTCGGCGAATTGCACCGAATCAGTTACCAAAACAACTTGCGAGTCAGCGCCGTGTTCGGCTTGCGAAAGCAGATCAGCAGCGACAAAAGCAGCATTCGCGCCTGCTTCGGCAAGTACCAAAACTTCGCTCGGTCCTGCCGGCATATCGATTGCCGTATGTGCTGAAACAATCTGCTTGGCAGTCGTCACAAATTGATTCCCTGGACCAAAAATTTTGTCGACTTTTGGAAGGGTTGCTGTTCCGTATGCCATCGCAAAAATCGCTTGTGCGCCGCCAACTTTGTATATGGAATCAATCCCCAGAAGCTGAGCTGTCCAGAGAATCCCTGGCGCAATCTTGCCTGCAGTATTTGGTGGTGTGCAGAGAACAATATTCTTTACTCCGGCGATAATTGCAGGAATTCCCAGCATCAAAACAGTCGAGAACAAAGGCGCAGTACCGCCCGGAATATAAAGTCCAACAGAGTTAATTGGGCGATCTTCGCGCCAACACTTAATTCCTGGCATAGTCTCAACTTCAATTTTTGAACACTTTTGTTGTTCATGAAAACGGCGGATATTATCTGCCGCTTGCTTAATCGCTATTTTTAACTGTGCATCAATTGATTTACTCTCTGCTCGTTCTTGCTCCGAAACGAGCAAAGCACTCAGCTCGGCTTTATCAAATTTTTGAGCATACTCAAAAAGCGCATCGTCACCTTCAAGCAAAACACGTGCTTCAATTTCTTTGCAGAGAGCAAAAATATCTGCTTGTTCGGTTGCGCTATTGCGCTGACATAATTTTTGCCGCTCACTTGCCGACAAATCGGAGAAGAGAAAACTTTGCATTGTAAAAAATGACAGAATCAATAAATCACCCGCTCAATCGGCATCACGAGTATTCCGCATGCGCCAGCGGCTTTGAGCTTACGGATTTTATTCCAAAAATCTTCGTCTTCTTCGACTACCGAATGAATTGCAATCCAATCTGGTTTGGCGAGTGGCGTGATGGTTGGACTATCAAGCCCGGGTAAAATGGCTTCAATGGCGGGTAAAGAAGTCGTATGTGCGTTCATAATCACAGACTTTAATCTGCTCGCATTGACGACAGAATCGATCCGCAATAAAAATTCATCAAGAATTGCTTGCTTGCTGGCATCAAGATTTTTTCGGACGACAAAAGCTGCTTCGGACGAAAAAATCGTTTCGAGCTCGTGGAGGTTATTGGCATGCAGCGTCGAACCCGAACTCACCAAATCGCAAATAGCATCGGCAATCCCCAGTTCGGGCGCGATTTCGACCGAGCCGTTCATCGGAATAATCTCTGCCTCGATATGATGTTGATAGAGATATTTTTGTAGTAAAATGGGATGACTGGTGGCAATAATTTTTTTGTGCAGTTGCTTAACAGAAGCGATAGCAGAGCCATTGGGAACGGCAATCGCAAGACGACATTTGCCAAACTTGAGCTGGCGAATTTCTTGTAATTCGAGATAATGCATCGATTCCATCAAGCTATTCTGACCCAAAATACAGGCATCAGCAGCATCATCAGAAACGACTTCGGGAATATCGCTTGTGCGCAAAAAGAGCAATTCGAGCGGAAAATTGCGTGCTCTAACTTTGAGCACACGATCAAAGTCCGGAATATCGATGCCGGCTTTTTCGAGAATAACGAGACTTTTTTGCCCGAGTCTGCCGTTTTTTTGCAGAGCAAGCCTAAGAATTGGTTGATTCATGAGGAGGGATACATTTTTTTGAGTACGAGATCATAACCACCTTCGCCGTATTTTTTCCAGTGTGATACGCGCGAAACGGTGGTGGTCGAAAGTCCGGTGGCTTCGGCGATTTGACGAATTGGGAGTGATTTTTCGAGCATTTCGGCAGCGGCGAAGCGGCGTCCTATTTCGGCAAGTTCGGATTGTGTACAGACATCACGCATAAATGCCGCCAAATCTTGCTCGGAATCGAGGAGTAAAATCGCCTGTAGCAGTTTTTGTACCTGTGGAGTTTTCCAGTCTTTCATGAGAGTTGCAATGTATTAACAAAGTGACACAATTCTTCATTTTGTTTGTGCGCTTGTCAATTGTTTTTTAGTGGTTTCTAATCTTTCTGGATGATGAGACGTTTGCTTTGTTTTCCCGAAACATTCTTGAAATGGGAGTCCTCTGTGGCACTCGTTCCGGCGTTAGATTTGGGAATTGGTGTCAATATGAATTTGGAGAGAATAAAATCTAGACCTTGACGCGTTGTTTATGACTGAAGAGTAAAATACTGCGCAAGCTATTCCCACAAAGCTTTACGCGCCATTCTTATTATATTTTCTCGTTTTCGTTCCGCTTCAGTATAATCTGGATCACCTAAAGGTATTAATTCTGTAGTACCGGTCATGGATTCTGGAGTTCTCGTTGCTAAACTAAGAAAGATGCGGTTTTTCTTTTTTTGAGAAATATCAAAAAATTCTTTTGCTTCGTAAGTAACGAGCGGCTCTCTTGTAAAAAGGTCGATTTCTATCACAGGAACATGTTTGTGCTCACCCGCAAAACAGTTTGTGCCCCCTCCACCCATACCTAAACCATTTGGATATTCATAACGAGGGCATAGTCTATTTATGTTTGCGTTATACTGAGTGAATATTAGTCGATTGTCCTCAACAAAAACTTCTTCGCCACCAAAATATTGTAGATGTTCAACTTTCATTGTTGGCAAGTGCACACGAGTAAGGCGTGGAAGATCATTCACCGAACACCCTCTTTCACCATTGTTTTCTATGCGAAAAGCATCCATTCGATCTACTGTTGTTTTTAAATACTGAGCGAATACACGCTGTTTCTTGTTAATAAACCAATTATGCGCTTCGTGCCCATCTTTTATGCAATATTCATTTACAACATACGGGGTGAAAGCGGCAAAATAGATATCCTCGCCGGTATTCGAAAAAGCGACTTCAGATACTGGCTGGCTTGAGCGATAGAATTTTTTTGATTGCCTGTCTTTGATGTACAGGTAGTCGTAATCTCGAAATTCTTCAAAAATATTAGCAAGTACTAGGGCAGTGTATCGGTCATTGTATTGAATGTCCCATGTGTACCAAAATGTTTTTTCAAGAAGTTCTTCTTTGGGCACTTCAAAAAATGACAGTGTGTGGGGTTGATAAAAATAATCTGGGGTTTGACGAAGGATATTCTCTAGATTCGCCTCAGCCCAATTCTCTTTTGGTGCATTTTTATCTTTTTGAGTCGAATATATGAAGCGATAGATAATCTCAGCAGCAAGTCCTCTGGTGAGTTCTTGATTCAGACGCTCAATATCAAGAGGAATTGCCTGTTGTACTTGAAGTTTTTGCAGAGGCACAAAGTCATCGTCTGTGTCACCAATCAACTCGTAATCATACACAACACGAATCGTTTTTGTAATTATTTTTGCCGCTTCAAAAAAATTGATATTGCGCTCCGGATAAAAGCGCCCATCACCATATCCAGCTACGATTCCTCTTGCTTTTGCATAACAAATATACTTGGCGAACCACTCATTCGTTACATCACGAAAGCAATTTTCACCAGTTATTTCGGGATGATTCTCCTTGGCAAGTTCAAGGATTATTTTTAAAAACTCAGCTCGATTAATATATTGTTCCAATCGAAATAATCCATCTCCATAGCCGCTTACAATACCTTCATCTGCAAGATATTCGATCGCTGTTTTATACTTCGTTTCATCCGTGACATCAGAAAAGGCAACAGAAGTAGTGGGGAGAAAAGCAAGACTGAGGAGTACAAAGAGGAAAGTTCTGTAAAGCATGCAAAAATAAGAGAAAGGATTATAGCGAGCATAGCTCATTCAATGAGTGTTTGTCATTTTTTTGAAATGGATTTCTCTTATTCTGATATTTGGTTTCGGGAATTTTTAATTCGTAATTCTTCATTTTTAATTTCCATTTTGTTTCCTGAACCATAAATCTTGCATCTTCCTTTGCTCAGTATTCAGCATGCGTTTTGTCGACATCGTAGAATTTCATCTGCGACATATCAAAACGCAATTCGACATTACCAATCGGACCGTTACGGTGCTTACGAATAAAAATATCGATAATTCCGGCACGTTCAGAATCGGCGTCATAATAATCTTCGCGATACATCATCATCACCACATCAGCATCTTGCTCGATGGCACCCGATTCGCGCAAGTCCGAAAGCACTGGTCTTTTGTCCGGTCGCTGCTCGACAGCACGCGACAGCTGGCTGAGCGCCAAAACGGGAACATGCAGTTCGCGCGCGAGTGCTTTAAAACTGCGAGAAATTTCAGAAATCTCTTGCACGCGATTACCAGCAAATGACGAATTACCGGTCGAAAGCAGCTGGAGATAGTCAACTACGAGTAAATCAAGCCCGTGCTCCATTTGCAAACGCCGCGCTTTCGCGCGCAGTTCGGACATATTACTGCCGACACTATCGTCGATAAAAATCGACGCATTCGAGAGTTCGTCCATTACATTTCCCATGCGTCCAAAATCCTCATCGGTAAGTTTGCCTTTTTGTAATTTCCACGAATCTACGCGCAAATGGCTCGCGAACATACGATCGACGAGTTGTTCTTTGCTCATTTCGAGATTGAAGATGCCAACGACTTTTTTGTCTTTTCCCAAGGCTGCCTTCATGGCGATTGACAGTGCGAAAGCGGTTTTTCCCATCGAAGGTCGCGCCGCCAGTACGATAAAATCGGTTGGATGCAAACCCGAAAGATATTTGTCCAAGCCTTGATAACCGGTTGGGATTCCTCCCATCACTTCTTCTTCGGACATGTGGCGCTCGGCAAAGACTTCGTACCGTTGCGTTAGAATATCTTTAATCGAAACAAATTTGTCTTTTAAAAACGTTTGCGAAATCGAAAAGACTTCTTTTTCAGCGGCTTCGAGCAAGCCTTCAACATCTCTCGATTCGTCTTTGGCAAAACTCATGATTTTGTCACCCGCAGCAATCATTTTGCGTAACGTAGACTTTTTTTTGACGATTTGCGCGTATTCAAAAATATGACTCGCGCTTGGTACCGCAGCGGTCAGTTCTGCCAGACGCGAAGCACCGCCCACCGAATCAAAGATGTTTTTTTCGGCAAGCGCGTTCGACACTGTGATAATATCAATTGGTTTGTGTGCTTGAAATAATGCCGAAATCGCGGCATAAATCTTGGCGTTGCTATCAGCAAAAAAATCTTCCGGATGCAAAAAATCTGAGATTTTGATGAGAGAGATAGGTTCAATCAAAATCGAACCAATGACTGATTCTTCGGCATCAAGATCTTGCGGTGGAGTAGTTTTGTTCGCCACGAAAATATGAGAAAAAAAGCGCTTGGCGATTTTCTGCTTCTTACGCGCTTTTTGCAAGGTGTCTCGCTAATCACCATAAAATATCCGCACAATCACATTTTGGACAATCATGTACGAAAGGATTACTGCGAAGAGTCCGATTATCGCGTAGAGGAGATTTTTTTTGGCGGCAGAAATTTGGTCGTCACTGCCAGCAGCTGTCATCATGCGGATGCCCGAGACAACAATCATAATCGTCGCACCCACACCAGCGATAAAGAGAAGAAATCGGACGACCGCGCGAAAGATGGCGTAGGTCTTGTCTTCGGCAAACGGCTCGCCCGAAAGATTAGGGACATCGGGTGGAACGACAGTTTCCGAATCGAGCGCAGTGCTGATGAGCGTCCAAAAATCCTCGACAGCAAAAGTTGGCGTCGCCACAGAGAAGGAAACGAGAATGAGCGCCGACATCAGGAGAATTTTATGCATGATAAATTAACCAAAATCGAGAGCAAGGATTCCTGCCACAATCGTGTATGACAGCGCCGTGACGGCGATTCCGACAAGTGACCAAATGAGATAATTGCGCGCGGTTGTAATGCGTTCTTCGTTGCCAAATTGCCCGACAAAGAGGATTCCCGAGTAGATTGCGACACCAGTTAAGATTACGGAAAAAAGCCCGAGAATCACCCTGATTACCGTCGGAACAAGTTCGGACTCGATACTGCCATGCGGCAGCTCGGTATCGCCTTCAATTTTTGTGAGATATTCGTACACCTGATCCGGATCAGCTTCAGTCGAAAACAAATCAGCAGAAAACAGTGCCGCGTCATATTCGTTCATCGCCTTCGCAGAGAAGATCAAACCAAGGGCAAAGGTGAGCGACACCACCGTCACAAGCAAAGCCAAGCGCGTTTGTTGTTTTTCGGAGGGGATCATGTGGTTCCAGGAAACGGCAAAACATTGATAATCTTCACGATAAAGAAGGCGAAAAGCGCAATCAGCAGACCAAAAATCGCATAGGTAATAGTTTTGATGGCTTTGGTGCGCATTTCTTCGTTACCACCACCAATTACAAACATCACGCCCGCTGCAACACCCAAGAGCACAGCAACTGCTGCAGCCAAGCTGTAGAGCCAGGTCAGCGCATTGGGAATGATGATAGTAAAGATTTGGTTTTTTGATGGATCTGATCCCAAAAAAGTACGAAAATTGCCACAGCCTGGTAAAAATGTCACACACTCTGGTGGGTCATAGGCAAAACTCGCCGCAGGAGCCAAAAGAAGAAAACTACTCAGCAAAAGAAAATATAGTGCAAGAGTCGACAATCTGCCGCTAAAAAAACGAGGAGAAAACCGAAGCATGAAAATTGGATATGAAATATGTTTTTATTTTATTACGGCTTTTTGGGAGCTGCAGCAGCGGGTTCGGCAGTATCGGGACTGAGGGTAAAAAATCCTGGATTGATGGTGTGCATGATGAGCGCCGCCAAAAAAACCAAGACAAGACCCAGCAGTGCTTGGGTGATTTTTTCTTTCCCAGCGCTCACATCGGCAGAACCAAGTGCCCCACTAAACATGATTTCGTAACCACCCACAATAATCCAAAGTACCGCTACGACAGCGACTAAACCTGTTCCAAAAATATAAACCTTACCTACAACTTGCTCGACAATGCAAATTGCTGCGCAAGGCTTGCCGCCGGCTTGCGTTCCCATTTTGATGCCTTCGCCGTCTGGAAATGGCTCGAGCAATTCGATTTGTGGACTAGGTGCGGGAGCAGCAGGTGCTTGCGCAAAAGTAAACTGAGAGCCAGACAAGAACAACAGAGTGCAAAAGACAAAACTGCCGACAAGGGATAATAGCATATTTACTCTCATACGCCGCCAAAACTATAAATAAAGGTCTGTAACAAAGTGACGATAAGGTATGACATAAAGACGACTGAAAGCCCAATAATTGAGGCAATAATAATACTTTTACCGCGCTCAGCTTTGCCTTCGTCTCCGGCAGAAAAGATATAAAAAAGTCCTCCAATAATGATTCCCACTGTTGCGACAAGCACAATGGTAAGACCCAAAAACCGCATGATGACTTTGATAAAATCAGTTAATCCCGTCGATCTACTTGGCGTAAAAAATTCGCAAAGTCGCATTTTGCACAAGCTCGCAGTAACGGGAGCCGCAGCAGAAGCAGGTTTCGGCACTGGTGCACCGATTTGACCAAAAGCAGGCGCAAGTGGAACAAATAGCATACAGACAAGCTGCAGTGTTATTGCCAGTTTTGATACTCGTCCAAACATGCGTCTCACGTGATGAGAAATATTCTTTGTATTTTACTCTCTTTTTGTCTTTCTTTCAAGCGGAACGCGGGGTTTGCCAATAAAAAATCCGCTCGGAGAAGAGCGAAAATCAGGCACTCCGTTTTACCAAATAAGCGGCGAAAAAATCCGCCCACTTGTCTTCCTCGTATTGCTCTTGTCGAAAACGTTTATAAGCAAGGGTCAGCAAATATGCGAGATCAATTGTGTTGAGATTTGTTTTTAAGACAAAATTTACTTTTTCGATCATGTATTCTGCGTACCATTCGGGCCAATTAAGGTCTTCGTCATGTACGTCCGCAAACTGCCTATGATGTCTTTGAGCAACATCACGCAAAACTACAGCGATGCTGTATTGATTCGGAAGATTCATGGAAGCATAAAACAAAGGCGCGTTTCTGTTCCGTTGACCGCTTCTATAGTGGATAAAAATACGGAAAAAGCAAGTATTCTTGCATGACAGAATACATATTTTATAGTATAAGAATAATTTTACTCTTTAAACAGTTTTTGGTTCGGTCAGATACGGCTGTCCTGTCCGCAATATGGAAAAAGTTGCGATTGTTAATGGAATCAATATCAAAAAGCCAAACACCGGAAACGCCTCAGCAGTCAGGTAATGGTACATCAGCGCTCCAAAAGCTGGTCCGATTGAGGATGCCAATGCGACCAATCCTTCATCGAGTCCCATAATCTCTCCCTGCATATTGCGCGCTACATTATGAGATAGAATCCCTTTGATGGCAGGCATACTAAGCGACAAACCAAGATTGACCAAGTAATAAATGGCAATAAAGACAATGAGAGTAAATGGCAAATTGAGAAAAAATAAACCAAACATCAAAAAAGCCATTCCTACAATTAACATACGAATATCACCAAAATGTTTTGAAACTCGCGGAACAATCACCAATTGATTAAAAATCATAAACGACCCAACAAGCAGTAGGAAAAACCCAACGCGGCTTTCATTAAGTTCGAAGCGATCAATGAGATGAAAAACAATAACCGAAGTATACGCTGACATGGCGATCGAAAAGAACACGCGAATCATCAGCACACGCATGACGACCGTATTCTCGCGAAAACGAAGGATTTTACGAAAAAAATTAATTTCACGCCACAACTTTGTTTCAGAAGATTGGCGGCGCGCCGTATGTGGAAGTGACTCCTTGAGATACAGTTGCATCGAAATAAGCGTAACAAGTGAAATCAAAAAAGCCACAATGACTGTGCCAAGATATCCGATGGAAGTCGCATTAGAAAAACCACCAATGGCTGGTCCAATAATCATACCAAACCCGACAACTGCTCCAATGTATCCAAAGGCGACTGTTTTTTTATCCGGAGCGACGACATCCGAAAGATATGCAAAGGCAACGGAAACATTTCCGCCGGTAATTCCGTCGGTGACGCGCGAAAGACCAATGATCCAAATCGGCAATGGAATACCAAAAATCTGGTACGGCTGATCAAAACTAATCTGTACAAAATATGCGATACCAAAAATCACCCAACTCATCAGAGTACCAAACTGACTAATCAGTAAAATCGGCTTGCGCCCATACATATCGCTAAGCGTTCCCAAGAGTGGCGAACCAATCATTTGAAACAGAAAGTATGACGACAATAACAGCCCGAAAGTGATTTCGCCCACTCCATTATCACGGACGACAAAAGGCAAAACCGGAATCAAGATAGAAAACCCCAAAATGTTCACGAACATCAGGAGCATTACAGGAATAAAACTTCGATTCATCTTGTCTTTTTAAAAGGCACGGTATTGTAGTCGATTTTGTAAAAAAACAGAAATTTCGGTCACAAGCAGTGCGAATGTCATAAAATCGTAAGAACTAGTATTTTATAAAAAGTATGTCAAAAGGCTACTGCATCAGAAGAACACCGAAGAAACATTTGCAATCATGTACAAAAATGATGTACAATACAGTTGATATCAAAAACCGTAACAGATTATTTTCTATTGTTTTCGGGCTTGATAAACATTTTTTCCCTGTTTCTTTCAAACATGAAATCACGTTTTGCTGCTTCCGGCATCATCATGCTTTTGCTCACTGTCGGACTCTTCAGCTTTGCTAACAATACTTCTGCCGCTGCTGGTGGTGGCTGTACCGATGATGACAAAGACGGTTGGTACACTACAGCGTGTCCTGACAAACTTAACTTTAAAGGTGTTGAGCCTGGATATTGCGATTGTCCCGATTTTAATCTTGGAACAGGTGCTTTGGCATGTGCACAAGGAGCTGTAAGCGAATTATTTGCTTATCCAAAAGATGCCATCGGGCAACGTGGACGCAACTTTAGTCCTGGTGTACCAGAGATTGCCGGTGACGGTATCGACCAAAACTGTGATGGCATCGACGGAAATATCGGCGATTCGAATGACAGAACACTCGGTGACCTCATCAATATCGGTGTTACCTTTTTGAGCTCGATGGTTGCTGGCATTTCGGTCTTGGTTCTCATTTGGGGCGCCATCATGTATGCAACTGCCGCTGGTGAAGAAGAAAAAACTCGCAAAGCTCGCAAGGCAATGATTGGCGCAGTCGTCGGTCTGATTGTCGGACTCTTGGCTCCACAGCTCATCAAGCTCGTTATGCAACAGCTGACCTAAGTAGTTAATCTCGAAGAAAACTAAAGGCCTTCTCAACAATTTGAGAAGGCCTTTTTTGATATTCACAAAACAAAAAGAATCGGGCTCTATTTTTTGACAGCAAGCAAAACTTCCATTCCTTCGATTTCTACCGATTTGTGCAAATCGGACTGAGCAAGAGAGCTCTCAACTGCATCTGCGAGAACTTCGGTAGCGATCATCTTTTTAAAAGTATCAACGACAGCATCGACCCCAGCGATTCCGACAAAAATGCGATCAGCGATATCATACTCGGCTTCTTTGCGCATCTCTTGTAAATGACGGATGATTTCGCGCGCAATCCCCTCTTGTTTGAGCTCTTCTGTGATTTGAGTATCAAGTGCAACTACAATTCCGTGTTCGGATTCGACATCGAGCCCTGCTTTACCGACAAAACCGATTTCGATTTCGTCTGTCAAAAGTTCCCATTTGTTCGCGACAATAATCTTCTCATCCTGTTCGACAAAATTCCCGGCTTTTGCTTCGCGAATAATATCTTGCACTTCTTTGCCGAATTTTGGTCCCAGTTTGCGTGCATCTGGTCTAGCAAAGATTTCGGCAAGTTGGCTCGGATCTGCCGCGATTTCAATTGCTTTCACGTTGATTTCTTCGCAGATCAATTCTGCATTTGCGAGAATTATTTTGGAATCAATGGCAGAAGGCAGAGCAATTTTGACAAGAGCGAGTGGCTGGCGCACACGGATTTTTTGCTTGGCACGAACAGCAAGCGCCAAAGAAATAATCGTTCGTACTGCGTCGATTTCTTGACGCAACTCAGCATCTTCAGCAAATTCTGCCGCCGCGGGAAAATCAGTATGATGGATGGATTCTGGCTCGACATCGCTGCGCAGATTTTGCCAAATTTCTTCAGAGACAAAAGGCGTAATCGGAGCGATGACACCGACTAGCGTTTTGAGCACCGTGTACAAAGTGGCAAACGCCGCATTTTTGTCGCTATCTGTTTCGGATTTCCAAAAGCGACGACGACTGCGGCGAATGTAAAAATTGGTGAGTTTGTCGAGAAATTCGGGAACCTCGCGACACGCCGCTTCAAGTTGATACGCATCCATTTGTTGACGAAAATTACGCACGAGATGACCAAGCTCCGCCAGAATCCAACGGTCGAGCTTGTTTGGTGAGCTTCCTGCGGGGAACTTTCTCTCTGACACTTGTCCGCCGAGGTGGAAGGGGGCGTTGAGGGGGGTTTGCGTTTCCGGGGCTTCTTGCGTTTTCTCCCCCTTGATAAGGGGGGCTGGGGGGGGTTGCGATTTTTGGATTTCGTCAAATGTCTCTTCTGGTGACTGAGTCGTTGTATCGATAAAATTGAAACCATTTTTACTTCGCAATTTTTCGACATTCTCCCAGAGATCAGTCACCCGTGAGTCTTCAACCTGCCAGCATTCGCGATTCCGGTTTCTTTCCAGTACTGTTTCAAGCTTTGGTTGCAGAATGAAGATCTTATGAGGGAACTGATTTTGTTCGAGAAAATCCCCCAGCTCTTTCGTGAGCTCACCATTCAGCTCATTCAAGATACAATCAACGACGACGCTTTTTCCAGCTGCATAGGCTTCGGTAATTTTCTCAAAAAGCACCTTTCTGACTTCCTTTTCTTGTTCACTTGCCTCAGGAAGAAAAGGTCGAATTTTTTCCGTCCCGAATTTCTCTCTTCGGATATCATCCTGACTTATGACAACGATATTCTTTTCTTGCTCGAATAATTTTGAAATTGTTGATTTTCCGGCACCACAAGTTCCGCTCAAAAAGAGGATTTCGGAATTTACAACCCCCCCACCCCCCCTTGTCAGGGGGGAGGAATCGCACTCGCGCTCCTCCAGCTTATTCGGTGATTGCAGTTTGTTCTCCGAAATTTTCAATTTGTCATTTGTAATTTGTAATTCTTCCGACTGCCACTTGTCGATATTCGCATAGGTGACAAAGAAGGAATAGGCATTCCAGAGTGGCAAGATTACTTTGCGCAAAACTTCTGCCACGCCCTCTTCGCTAAAACGCAAATCTTCCGCGCGTACAACTGGCGAGTTCATCAGATAAAAACGCACCGCATCCGCGCCGTATTTATCGAAAACAACTTGTGGATCGGGATAATTTTTCTTCGACTTGCTCATTTTTTGCCCATCTTCCGCGAGCACAATGCCATTGACCACGACATTTTTGAACGCCGGTTTTTGATAGAGCGCATTCGCGAGTACATGCAAAGTGTAGAACCAACCACGTGTCTGATCGAGTCCTTCGGCAATGAAATCGGCAGGGAAACCGGTTGGGCAATCTGTTCCGCTAGAATCTGTTCCGAACGGGAAGTGATTTTGTGCATATGGCATTGAACCGCTTTCAAACCAACAATCGAGCACATCCGGCACGCGCTGCATTTCTCCATGACATTTTGGACAATCGAAAGTGATTTGGTCGATATACGGTCTGTGCAAGTCGATTTCGCGTTTGTCGTTTTCGGGACGCGCAGCAAAAGAAAATTCAAAACATGTCGCTGGTGGAATCGGAAATTTGTACGTTTTTTCGTTCGGAATATTGTGGAAATAATGCAGACAACGGCGCACAACTTCGCCATGCGTGACGATAAGAATATTTTTTTCTGGGTAGTTGTCACGAATTTCGTGCATAAAATCAATGATTCGTGCTTCGACCATTTGTGATGATTCCCCTTCGTGGGGGTTCTCGTAAAAACGATTTTGCAAGGAAGAATAATGATCTTGCCAGCGTTGCAACTTTTCGCCGTCCATTTTACCGGCATCGACCTCTTTGAGACGCTCATCAGTAGTAATCTCTGCAGAAATTTGTGCAGCTTTTTTGATAAATTCGGCGGTTTGGCGTGTCCGTAACAATGGTGAACAAATTATGAGTTCAATATTCTTGTTTTGTAATTGTGTGCCGAGTGTTTGCGCTTGCTCAGCTCCGACAGAAGTCAAAGGAACATTATCATCAATCGCGGTCGAGATGATTCCCTGCGCATTATGTTCGCCTTCGGCATGACGCACGACAAAGAACGTTGCTTTTTTCGTCGCTTTTTCGGCGATTTCTTTGACAGAACCCGCGACCTCGCGATGCTCACACGTTTCGCATTTCCAAACCGGAATCGGCGCACCCCAATAACGACTGCGCGAAATCGCCCAATCGGGAGCATTTTCGAGCATTTTACCAAAGCGACCGTGTTTGAGGTGCTCTGGCACCCAACTAATTTCATTATTTTTTTCGAGCAAATCCGATTTGATGCGTTGAATGTCGACAAAAAAAGTGTGGATTCCCCGATACATCAGTGCGCAATCAGTGCGCCAACAATGCGGATAGCTGTGACGGATCTGCTCACGCTTCACGAGTTGCCCAGTTTGCTTGAGCTGCTCAATAACCCAATCATTCGCATTGTCTTCTTTGCTGCCTTCGACAGTTGGATCATAGCGAAAATACTTGCCGGTGAGTGGCGGAACCGACTCATCAAAATAGCAGGTATCAGTAAAGGGATAGAACAGCTCGACATCGTTTGCTTGCAAAATACGGGCGTCATCTTCACCGGTTGGCGCCATGTGCACAATGCCGGTTCCCTCGCTGTCGCTGACAAAATCGTCACCAAAGACCCGGAAGGCATTCGGATGGTCTTGGAAAAAAGGGAAGAGCGGTTTATACTTTTTTCCGACTAGTTCTGAACCGGATAATGTTCTTAAAATCTGAAAATCTGAAGCTCGAACGAATAAATTTAAATCGCATTCTTCTTCCGGTATTTTAACATCAAACATTTTCGAAAGGATGCTCTTGAGTCTCGTCTTTGCAACAATCATGCGTATTTTTCCGATATTTTTTGGAATTATTCTAGTTTTAATATCCTGTCCAGGTTTGTATTCCTGTACCGATGGACCAATCTCATAATGCCTCACTTCCCCATTGTAATCCCACTGATTTGTTTCAAATACAACATATTCCAATTTTGGATTTACCGCTAATCCCAGATTGCTAAGAAGCGTCCAGGGTGTTGTTGTCCAGGCGAGGAGGTAGGTTTTGGGTTGTGGTTCTTCCATCTTGTGCTGACCCTCCCCCTGATAAGGGGGAGTTGGAGGGGGTTTGCGATTAAATGGTGTTTGCGATTCCTGCAATTCCTCTTTTCTCTCATCAACTACTCTCAACAAATCCTCATACACCCCCTCGGTGTTATTCATGATTTCCCGATTCTCGTACCGTATGACCTTGATTCCAAGCGATTCCAAATATTTCGTCCGTTTTGCATCATATTCTTCTTGCTCGGCATGCGAATCTCCGTCCGCCTCAATGGCGAGCATCAATTCCGCACAATAAAAATCGACAATATATTCACCAATCGGCTTTTGTCGAAGGAATTTGAATTCTTCCAGTTGGCGACCGGCGAGAAACCCCCAAACCTTTTTCTCGGCAACAGTCGGATTACTACGGTTTGCGCGAGCCTTTTCCGTTAGAGCCGGATTGTAGGGAAGATAATGACCCCCCTCTAATTCCCCTTTGTTAGGGGGGAAGCTAACCCCCCCAGCCCCCCTTGTCAGGGGGGAGGAAACACACTCTGACTTGTGAGAATCTCCCTCCATTAACTCGAATTTTACCGTCACCGCCGGATCATCAATATCTTTATAATTGAGATTGGCTTCAAAGTTTGAGAGCGTCGAAGCAAGTTTTGGCGAGTATGAAACGACTTTTTTACCTTCGTAAATGAGACCTTTTTTCCAAAGCTCAGAAAAAATCCACATAATCGATTCCATATAATCTGGATCCATCGTTTTGTAATCGTTTTCAAAATCGACCCAGCGCCCCATACGTTCGACTGTCGTTTCCCATTCGGAAGTATGCTTGAGTACGATACCGCGACAGGCTTCGCAAAACTCTTTGATACCAAATTTTTCGATGTCTTCGCGATTTTTAAAACCAAGTTGTTTTTCCATCTCATATTCAACGGGAACACCATGACAATCCCAACCAAACCGGCGCGGCACATATTTGCCAAGCATCGTTTGATAGCGTGGGATCACATCCTTAATCGTTCCAGCAAGAATGTGTCCGTAGTGCGGCAAGCCGGTCGCAAATGGTGGACCATCGTAAAAAGTATAGAGCTCGGCATCTTGCCGCAACTCGATCGATTTGCGAAAGGAGTCATTTTCTCGCCAAAAAGCCAAGATATTAGCTTCTAATTCGGGGAAAGAAACTTTGGACGAGACAGAAGTAAAACGAGAATCAGCTGACATACAAACATGGTGAAAGAAAGGAGAGTCGGCTTTGTGCTGACTTTCCAAGGATCCCAAACTCTCGGGACGGTACCACCTTGGTTTCCCGAGTATTCGGGACACTTCATTTGCCTGATAACGATAGGCTTCCGGCAGATTCTACTCTCCCGAATACTCGGGATTTCTTTCCGCAGCTCTTCCGATGATAGTCGGAGTCGAACGCTTTTCGATTATGATTGTATGCTTTTGAGGATTTTTTGCAATATTTTCCATTATCCAAAAATCCCCCACAACAAGTAGATGACAAAGACTATGCTGAGGTATCGCAAAAATGTTTCGAGATGTTTCGAATGAATTTTGTCGAGCAGTGTTCCTACTAATAATCCGCTTACCAAAGTCGCACAAAACATCGGCAACAGAAAATGCAAATCAAGGAGCCCGTGAATGAAATACTGATATGACGCAACTGATTGTGCGAATAGAGAGGAAAGTGCCAGAACAAATGAAGCATGTTGATACTTAAATCCCAGCAAGCTTGTTAGCAAAAGGAGTGCAATCATCCAGTCACCAATCACGAATGCTGCGTTGTATGTTCCGATAAAAAGCGTAATAAAAAAGAGAATGAGAAAATTTCTGTGGCTCTCTACAAAGCCTTGATTTTCGTGAAGAGTCCTTGAAAAGAAAACATTTTTTATAACGAGTAAAATGATTGTCGCTGCAAAAATGAGCTTGAGCATTTCGACATCGATGATGACAAGAAGCCATGCACCCAAAAGTGCTCCTATAACTTGGAATAATGTAAAAGGGAAAATCCACCACTTGATAGTATATTTTCTTCCTAAAGCGATTGCCATCCCCAAATTTGAACCAATCACGGCGGCATTATCAAGTGCCATCGCGGGTTTGATGTCAAAATGCAAAATGTTCTGCAAAACAGCTTGGGTAACCAAGCTGCCGCCCCCGACAAAGTTTCCGTAACATTCAGCTACAAAAACGCCGATTGTTGCAATAAGTACTTCCATGCCCAGTATTTTGTCTAGAAAAATATGAATTGTCAAACGTGATAGAATCCTTTTTTTATGCAGTGAAATATGGCTACTTGTGTTTACAAATTGAGGATTAAAATGTTATAATATAATAAATATAAATACCAATTTTCGCCATGAATATTCCTCAAATGTTGAGTGGCAAGAGCTCCCTTTTTAACATTTCTCGCAACGAATATGGGCGAGTAATTCCTGCGTTTTTGATAAAACTGTTTTTTCACACTGCCTACGTCGCCGGAGGAACATTGGTTGTGGCGCTTTTTGTGGGTGAATATTCTACCGGTGATCTCCCTCGCATGTATATTGTGCAAGCGCTGTTTGTCATTTTGGGAACATGGCTCCTTTCGAGCGCGTTACAAAAAATTCCTTCACGTTATCTCATTGTCATCGGTAGTAGTATCGCGGCTTTTTTACTGCTCATTAGTATTCATTACGCCGAATCGTCAATTACCTATTTTATTCTGGCGATTATGGCAATATCGATTTTTTTGACGCAAGTCGGAATCTGGATATCAATCTTTATTGAAAATATTTTTTCACCACTCGAAGGCGAGCGTGTACTGCCCGTCATCGAGAGTGCAGAACCGATTGGTGGAATTCTCGCTGGCACCCTTATCGTCAGTCTCCTTGGAAATATTAACGTGGCGCACATGCTTGGCATAATTGGGCTGATCCTCTTGCTCATTCCTCCGGTTATGCTTGGTTTTATCGGACATTTAAATACTTTTCCGGTAATGCGTTCTAAAAATGTCGAACCAAATAAACCGTTCGATTTTAAAACTCTTCGCAAAGTCCGCCAAATCATTTATCGCAATCGGTTTTTAGCAGGATTATTCGCTGTGATTTTTTTGCAATATGCGGCGTTTCATATTATCGAATTTGAGTACACCAAAAAAATGGATGAGCACAGTCAGCACAGTCTCCATGACGTGAGCGGCGTGTATGGACCAATAAATAAGAATGTCGACGAACAACAAAAAGAACACGTCTCAGCACTTATGCACAGTCTCGGGAGCGTGCAAATTGTGATTCATATTTTGATTCTGGCTTTTCAGCTGTTACTCGCCAGTGCATTCTTGCAACGCTTAGGAGTAATGCGCACTTTTTCGATGGCTCCTGTGATGCAATTTTTCTCGTTTATCAGTATGTTGGCGAGTTTTAATATTGTGACTGTCTTACTAGCAAAAGGAACGTATGAAGTTTCTGTCGGTATTGGTAAAAGTGCTTTTGTAAACTCATTTTATGCGCTTTCGGAAGCAAAACGTGACGAAGCGAAAGAGATACTCGAAGGCGTTGCGAGACCGTTGGGGCTACTTGTTGGTACGATGTTTATTTTGATTGCACAATTCTTATTTACGGTTGACCAGATTCACATTGCACTCATCTTTTGTTTGATTCTGTTGTCGCTCGGTGCATCGCTGATTGCCCTGGCGCTAAAGAATCACTACACCCTGATTACACGCAAAAAATACGATACCCCAGATAATATTGTTGAAAAAATGGACGCAATCGAAATCATGAGTCAGCGTGGACATCAAGATTCGTTGAGTTTTTTAATTGAAAAACTCGCTGATACCAATGCGATTCCCGAGGTACGAATTAAGATTTTGATGGTGCTTGGCAAAACCGGAAAAACGAGTGTGATTCCCGCGATTTTGGATGCCTTTGAAGATAAAAATCCTCGTATTCGCTTAGCAGCAGTTCAGGCATTAGGGAATTTTAAAAACTTGGGTGAAAAGTTTTTTAGTCAGGCATTTTCTCGGTATCGAGTTTTACATTCGCTCCGTCAAATCTATACCGAGAGTAATAATAAAGAACTTAAAATCGCTGCAATCAAAGTCTTCGCGAACCTCAAGGATCCGGATATTATTCCGTTTTTGATCGAAATCCTTAATGCTGACGATCCAGAACTCTGCGCCGAATCGATTGCGGTTTGTCAGATGTTTGCTGATGCTGGGACGATTATCCATCTCGCGCCGTTTTTGCAGCATCCGCATCCCAAAGTGCGTAGTGCGGCGATTATTGCTTTATGGCAGTTCCCTTCGATGCGATTGCAGCTCATCGGCAAAATGAGTGAAATGTTGCATTCGACCGAGCTTGTTGAAATTCATTATGGCATCCACTGCGTTGGCGGGACAAAATCATATCAAGAAAAACTGCGCCTGCAAGAACTTATGAAAAACGATAGTGAGATGATTCGTCATCATGCAGTAGTCGCCTTGGCAAAGTTGGACGAATATCGCGTCTTGGAAAATTTGGTGGCGTTTTTGTTTCATCAAGAAAAAGAAATCGGTATTAAAACCAAAACCTTTGTCGAGAGTCTGGGCAAAAAATACCAACAACTCGTGCACGAGCGTAGTATGCGTGAGGTCGCTCATCGAGTTACCAAAATTCTTAAGGATTCTAAAACAACCATTCTCGAAAACCTTCCAAATACTACACTGTACGAGTTACTCCATTTGTTTCAGCTCATTAATGCCGAACGCGAAACTTGGACGATCTTGATGATTTTGTATGAAAGAAAAAAGGTAAAAGCGCCTTAATTGTGTTTTTCCAGAAATCATATTGCATATTGGGGAAATAATTCCTTACGCTTCAATCTGAAGTTTGTTTTTATCATGAGCTTTGGTAAATATTTGGGAAGTTTGCTCATTTGTTTTTTTGTCTGGCTACCGCTTGCAAATGCACAAGAAGACTGTCAAAAACTAAAAGAGGGATTTGATTTTCCTTATCGATTTAAAAATGAAGATGTAGTCCTTGATATCACGTGCAGCAAATCTGATTCTCAGTTGAAAATTGAAAGTGAGCAAAAAAATCAGCTTGTGGTAATAGCAAAGACAGGCTATTTGGTAAGTGAGAGCAATATACAAGCACTACAGTTGCGCGGTAAAAAAATAGTTGAAGAATGGAATATTGGTTCAGCTACAGCGCCATTTGCGACTTCGCTCTTACAATCAGAAAAAATCGTTGCACTGGTCTTTACCTGCACTTATGACACCAACGCAAAAGCATGGAATTGCGGTTGCACTGATGGGAATTGTGAAAAACCGCAATGGAGCCTGCAAGTAATCAAGCAAAAATCACCCGAAATAATACCACCAGCTGCTATAGGAAAACTGCGTTCTATCAAGCTTCCGGCTGGTTTTGGCATCCATTATTTTGCGGAGAATGTCATCAATGCGCGCTCTTTGGCGCGTGGCAAACAAGGCACGATTTTTGTCGGTAATCGTGATGGTGGTACGGTGTATGCACTCGTTGATCGTGATGGTGATTATGTAGCAGACGAAAAATATACTCTTGCATCAGGTCTTGATCAGCCTAATGGAGTAGAATTTGTTGATGGCGATTTGTATGTAGCAGAGATCGGTCGCATTATAAAATTTGAAAATATCGAGGAAAATTTGCAAAATCCACCAGAACCAAAAATAATTTTTGCCGACCTGCCAAATGATCGCAGTCATGGCTGGAAATATCTTGCGAAAGGTCCAGATAATCGCCTTTATTTTGGTATTGGTGCGCCTTGTAATGCTTGTGCAAGCAAAAATAAAATCTATGCGACGCTTGCAAGTATCAATTTGGATGGAAGTGATTTTCAGATTTTTGCCGAAGGAATTCGCAACACCGTTGGTTTTGATTGGCATCCTCAGACAAAAGAACTGTGGTTTACTGAGAACGGTCGCGATCAAATGGGTGATAATATTCCAACAGACGAGCTCAATAGTGCGCCAGTAAGCGGACTCCATTTTGGCTTCCCGATCTGTCACCAAGGCGACATTCTCGATCCGGAGTTTGGCGAAAACGAGCAGCGCTCTTGTGCGGAGTTTACGCCGCCAAAAATCAAGCTCGGACCCCATGTTGCCGCCTTGGGTATGAAATTTTATACCGGTGAAATGTTTCCAGAAGAATATCGCGGCGATATTTTTATTGCAGAACATGGTTCGTGGAATCGGACGAATAAAATCGGTTATCAAATCTCACATGCAAATATCGACGATAACGAAGCAACGAGTTACGAGCCATTTGCCACCGGCTGGCTGCAAGGCGAGCAGGCTTGGGGAAGACCGGTCGATGTGCTCGAACTGCCGGATGGCTCACTGCTTGTGAGTGATGATTTTCACAACGCGGTGTATCGGATTTATTATAAGGGGCTGTAAACTAAGGTAATTCAATTATATTACTCGGATATTCCTATCGTTTTTTTTGTTGCTTCATCTAAATAAAATTTTCTCATGCGTGTAAGATTCGGAATACCCAAGTGCTCACTTAATGCGTTAATTATATAATGGATGGCAACATCGTTTTTTAATTCTGGTGACAAATCAGTGGGTAAATCTCCGAAGGAAAGCACCTTTTGAAGCTCATCATAAATAATATTTACCGTAGAACTTCTTTCATCCCCTACATTAATATGTTTTAACAGACCCTCTTTTGCCCCAATATTTCTAAGCGTAGCTTCAAATTTCTCAAGTAGTAATGTTATCTCTTTGGTTTCCCATATAATATACGACTTTCTTATTTTAGTAAGATCGACTGCATAATTAAGGGCTTCTGTTGTTGGTCCATTTTGAATAAGAAGAATCAAAACTTCATTAAGTTTTGCAGTATATTTTTCACAAAAAGCGGTATGTTTATCAAAAGCTGTATTAGCCATATGTGATGTTGCGCTTAAAACAAATGCGTTTTTCCTATTTTCCTCCTCCACTCTGTACTCATGAGCTATTCTTTCCTTTATCAATTCCCAAAGAGCTAACAACAATCCAGCTGCCCCAGGTAATGCAATCAAACCTTGTATACTAGATGGAACTTTAGGTGCAATAAAAGCCAAGGCGACATATGCAATGATGGCAATGATAATCCCCCCTAAAAAAAATTTGTTCATTAATACTAGACAAGAGCAAGCAAAAAGAATTTTATATTTTTTCTAAGAAAGTGCAATCCGTAGCTTACGACGTACCGCTTTAAAGTTGCGACTTGTCTTTACCAACCGCGATTTGCCAATTTTGTCACGACATCGATTGCTGATTCGCTTTGCATCGGTTCACCCAAGTTTTCGCTGACTCGCGCAATAATATCTGGATTGTTAAAATTGGTCGTCGCTTCGACAATTGCCTTGGCGCGTCTGGACGGATCGGAAGATTTGAAGATACCGGAACCGACAAAGACACCATCGCAGCCAAGCTGCATCATCAGCGCTGCGTCTGCCGGCGTCGCAATACCGCCCGCAGCAAAATTGACGACCGGTAGTCTCCCGAGTTTGGCGACTTCGCGGACAAGGTCGATTGGCGCGCCGAGCTCTTTAGCAATGGTCATCAGTTCTTCTTCAGGAACATTGTGTAATGCGCGAATCTCGGCATCGATCTGGCGAAAATGACGAACTGCTTCGACGATATCACCGGTGCCGGCTTCGCCTTTGGTACGGATCATCGCCGCGCCTTCACCGATACGGCGGAGGGCTTCGGCGAGACACGTCGCGCCGCAGACAAAGGGGATTTTGAAATCCCACTTATTGATATGATAGCGATGGTCGGCAGGAGTCAAGACTTCGGATTCGTCGATGTAATCGATATTAAGGGATTCCAAAACTTGCGCTTCGACAAAATGCCCGATGCGCACTTTTGCCATTACCGGAATCGAAACGGATTTTTTGATAGCACGCACCATCGCAGGATCACTTGCGCGCGCAACACCGCCATCACGACGAATATCAGAAGGAACGCGTTCGAGCGCCATTACAGCAACTGCTCCAGCATCTTCAGCAATTTTGGCTTGTTCGACATCGACAACGTCCATAATCACTCCTCCCTTGAGCATTTGTGCGAGTCCCGAATTGAGTACACGAGATGATTTTACTTCGTTCATAAAAAGCGGTAAGAAAAACGTTAGGATTTGACCACAGGATTGATTTGGATGCAAGTATTACTCGCCCATTTTCCAAGTATCGACGCGATCAGGAATAATAAGCGCACCAATGCGCTCTTTGATGCCTTCAAACGGAATCCGTTCTTGCGTGCCTTCTTGCATATTCCGCAGAATAATGATTCCCTCGCGGACTTCGACTTCTCCTAAAATAAGTGTCCACTTCGCATCAAATTTGTCCGCAGTCTTAAGTTGAGTTTTCATCGAAGCTTTGCCGAAAGCACCTCGGACATGTACGCCCATATCGTGCAGATCGGAAATCAGTTTCATCGCTTTTGCTTTCGCAATATCACCGAGACAAGCAATGTAGATATCAGTGTGGTCTTTTTCGGGAGGGACAACACCAGCGTCTTTGAGGTGATTGATGGCGCGTTCGACACCCATTGCAAACCCAAAAGCAGGTGTAGGCGCGCCTCCCAAAAGCTCGATGAGTCCATCGTAACGTCCACCACCACAAACCGTCAGTCCGTCGTCGTCGATAAATTCGAATACAGTATCACAATAATAATCGAGTCCGCGGACAAGTCGTGGATTTTCGGTATATTTAATATCCAGAGCATTCAAATATTCTTTCACTTGTTTGTAATAGTGTTTGGAATCATCACTGATAAAATCTTCAAACTTTGGTGCCAAACTTACGAGAATCTGATCATCTTCATCTTTGCTGTCAAAAATCCTGAGCGGGTTTTTTTCGACGCGTGCTTGCGAAGCTTCGGACAGATTACGCATCTTAGGAAGAAAATAATCGCGCAAAGCATCTTCGTATTTTTTGCGGTTTTCGGCAGTACCAATAGTATTAATCTGTAAGTGAAACCGATCAGCGATCATTAAATCTTCTAATATTTTTTGAGCGAGCAGAATCGATTGCGCATCCATTGAAGCATCACGTCCGCCGATAACCTCGACACTTGCTTGGTAAAACTGACGATAGCGACCTTTTTGGGGACGATCGTGGCGAAAGTGCGGCTCGAAACAGTACAGCTGAACGGGGTGCGGCCAAGCGGGCATAGCGTTTTGCAAATACGCGCGGCAAATCCCGGCTGTTGATTCGGGCTTGAGCGCATAGGTCTTGTCGCCAACGCTCACACGATACATCTCTTTTGCAACCGCGTCCGTCGTTGCGCCGAGCCCTCGCTCAAAAAGTGCCGCTTCTTCCATAATCGGAGTTGTAATGCGGCGAAATCCTGCCTGGCGGCAACGATGCCGCACCGCTTTTTTGACTACGGTAAAATAATCGTGGTCATCTGGCAGAATATCGTGCATACCTCGTGGCGATTGAAATTTGATATTTGCATCAGTATTATTTTCGTCAGACATCAGCAAGAGAAGAGAAAAACTACTGACCGACTGTACCAGTTTTTTTGTCACTTGCAAAGCCAACATGTATCTTTTTTTATAATTTTCCCAAAAACCGCGAAATAATTTTTCGCTTCTTCGAGATGTAAAGATATTGTTTTACTTACGCGTTTTAGAGAGTGGTGGAGCTGAGGGGACTCGAACCCCTGACCTCCTCGGTGCAAACGAGGCGCTCTAGCCAACTGAGCTACAGCCCCACAAATAACAGAAACGCGAAAGGTATTATCCGCAAATACGCGAAGAAAAATCAAGCAAACTTTTCTTGATAACATGCGATACACTCGGTGATAAATTTTTTGGCTGTAGGAGCGTCATCCCATGAAGTCACTGTGACTTTTTTGCCCGGCTCAAGATCTTTATAATGGGTCAAAAAATACTCAATGTCTTCGCGTTTTTTGTGTGGCAAGTCTTCAAATTTGGTGACATCGGTAAAATACGGGTCGCACGTAGGAACAGTCAAAATTTTGTCATCGCGTTCGCCACTGTCATCCACACTCAGCATTCCGATAACGCGGCACGAAACCACACACCCAGGGTTGATGCCTTCGCTCGCAATAACAATGGCGTCCAACGGATCGTGATCAAAGTCATTCCAGGTGCGCGGAATCAGCCCGTACGAAAACGGGTATGGAATCGGTGTGTGTAAAAAGCGATCGACATAGATAAAACCGTGCTTCTTATCAAATTCGTATTTGACGCGGCTACCTTCTGAGATTTCGATGATGATATTCACTTCATCAGGAGTCTTTTTTCCAATCGGCAGAGAATGAAAAATGTTGTTCTCGTCTGTCATATTATAGAGATTACAAGGGAAACGATGTTAGCATTCTGGCAGGAAAATTTGTTTTTTTCAAGCCGATTCTTCCTGTTTTTATTTTCCTATTTTTTAGCAATGCAGACAAGAATAAATCGACAAAATTATATTTTTTGTGAATAATCAAAAGGCTTTTTTTTAGATCAATATGACCGATTATGCTTCGCTCTCAGTAGAACTCCATCGCAAAAACGGAGGGAAAATCAGCACTGGACTTAAGGTGCCCCTTGATACTATGCATGATCTCGCACTTGCCTACACACCGGGCGTCGCACAACCTTGTTTAGAAATTAAAGAGCATCCCGAAGCAGCGCTAGAACTGACATGGAGAAAAAATCTGGTTGCCGTCATTACAGATGGTTCTGCGGTTTTGGGACTGGGAAATATCGGCGGCGCGGCGGGCATGCCAGTAATGGAGGGGAAATGCGCGCTCTTTAAAAAATTTGCTGATATCGATGCAGTGCCAATTTGTCTCAAAACACAAGATACCGATGAAATTGTAAATATTATTCTCAATCTCGAACCGAGTTTTGGCGGAATCAATCTCGAAGATATTTGTGCGCCGAAGTGTTTTGAAATCGAAGCGAGATTAAAGGAAAAAATGAATATTCCAGTCTTTCATGATGACCAACATGGTACGGCAGTTGTCGCACTTGCGGCTCTGACCAATGCACTCAAAGTGGTAAAGAAAAATATCGATGAAATTAAAATCGTCTTTTCGGGAGCAGGCGCAGCCGGCATCGCTGTTTCCAAACTTCTTTTGGCTGCCGGAGCCAAAAATATTATTTTGTGTGATTCTGAAGGTGCAATTGTTGTGGGCAGACCGGGGATGAACTCATCAAAAGTGGAAATTGCCGAACTCAGCAATCCAGAACACCAAAGTGGGAGCCTGAAAGAAGTAATCAGCGGTGCTGATGTCTTTATCGGTCTTTCCGCTCCAAACTTGCTTAATGCGGAAGATGTTAAAAAAATGAACCAAAATGCCGTTGTCATTGCCATGGCAAATCCAACGCCAGAGATTATGCCCGATCAAGCAAAAGCCGGAGGTGCAGCAGTAATTGCTACCGGTAGAAGTGATTTTCCAAATCAGGTAAATAATGTTCTCGTGTTTCCAGGAATCTTTCGCGGTATTTTTGATGCTGGCGCTAAGGAAATCACGCAAACAATATTACTCGAAGCAGCCAAAGGCCTCGCCTCGCTGGTGCCAAATCCAGTGGCGGAAAAAATCCTTCCTGATGTTTTTGAACCGGGTGTCAGTGATGCGGTCGCGGATGCGGTACGAAAGAGTGCTAAGCGTTAATTTCATTCAAGCGTACTAATAAGGCTTCTGATTCGCGAATAATCCCACTCCCCTGCTACGTTTTCGATACCGCTCGCGGTGTCGATTCCATCAGCATGAGTCGAATGCAAAATTGCGGCAGCATTATTTGACGAAATACCACCCGCAACTAAAAATGGAAGCTTGGTTTGTGGTAGCAAGTCATGAGGAAAGGTTTTACCAGCACCCGGATTTTTTCCGTCGAAAAGAAAAATATCCGCGACAGATTCCCAATCTTTGACTTGTTGTTCTTGATTTCCATCTTCACTCACCGAAACACCTTTGATAATCGGGAATGGAAAATCGGTGAAATCGGTGGCAGCTTCGGAACCGGAAAGTTGCGCAAAAGTGAGTTTGTAATTTGAACAAATTTTTTGTACATAATCCGGCGATTGATTCTGAAAAACTCCCACAAGATGCTTATGTTTCACTGCTTTTACGATGTGTTCCGCTCCTGCTTCGGCAACGCAGCGTTTGGACGTCGGGACAAAATTGAGCCCAAGCAGGTCGATATTAAGCGCATCAACAAACTCCGCATCCGTTGCATTACGCACACCGCAAAGTTTGATGAGTGGTTTGGGCTGGAGAAATCTTTTAAGAGCAGCAGGAATATCGCTTGCTTTGCCGATGCTGGTTCCTGCCAAGACCGCACTGGCGACAGATTTGACCAAACGCACGTCCGCACCACAAAAACCTGAAAGACTTATAATTGTTGTCGGGGAAGGAAGTTTTTTGGCGAGTAAAAAAGTACGTTTGAGGTCGAGGGAAAAATCACGCAAGTCGCGGTTATTGATTCCAACGAGCTTCGCATCAGTTTGCAAAACTTTGTGTAAATCTTCTTCATCAGCAATTTCAACGAGCGCTTCCATCTTGTATTGGCGCCCTTCATCGAGAAGTTGCTGAATCTCGGTTGCTTCTAAAATTTTGGCAATCAGCAAAAAGCTATCGGCTCCGTGTGCTCGTGCGAGACGAATTTGTTTGGCAGAAAGAATAAAGTCTTTGCATAAAATCGGAGTTTTATCAGCAGCATTTGCAGCAAGTTGGAGATTGGCAAAACTTCCTTGGAAGAATTTTTCATCCGTCAAAACAGAAATCGCTGCGACTCCACCATTCTGAAATTGCTGAGCAATATGTGCGATATCAGCATTTTCCGGCAAGATTCGCCCTGTAACAGGTGAAGCCGGTTTGACCTCGGCGATGATGTGAGGAAGAGTGGCAGAAGCAGAAATCGCCTTGGCAAAATCTTTTTTTGAAGGCGGCAAGTCTTCAGTAATTTCTGGCAAAGCCGGAATCTCCACAAATCGCTTATAAGCGGCAATGTCAGCGAGAATATCGGACATACGATTATGAAAACTTATGAGACTCGGTTCTGATGCGTTCGAGCATTGTTTGCGCCTTTCCACTACGGATGGTTTCTTCTGCTTCGTTTACTGCAATTTTGAGCGAAATCTCTGGTCGCACCAATCTGATGGCGAGGGCGGCATTGGCACAAACGAGCTGCGAATGTGGCGATGCGATATTTTTGCCAGAAAGAATTTCGAGTGCGATCGTAGCATTGTCTTCCGTACCACCTCCTGCGATTTGATCATACTCGACCGTTACGTAGCCGAAGTCTTCTGGTGTGATGGGAAACGCATCGCCATTAAGTTGATACACGGTTGATTCCCCTGCTAGTGAAACTTCATCCAGCCCTCCATGTCCGACCACGACATAGACTTGCTCGCGACCAATAATCTTGCACGCCTCAAGAATAAGCCGAGCATTGGCATCGTTGGAAGCTCCGATCAGTTGTCGCCGCGGATTTAGTGGCGAGAGTAACGGTCCAAGCAGGTTAAACATCGTGGGAGTGCCCATTGCTTTGCGCACGAGTCCAAATGCAGCCATTTCTGGAAAACACTTTGGCGCAAAGAAAAAGGCGATACCAAGTCGGTTAAACATTTCAGTCGATTGCTCACATGATAAGTCAATTGCAACACCAAGTTTTTCGAGCAAATCAAAACTCCCGCATCTTCCGCTTGCAGCACGATTTCCATGCTTGGCGATTTTGATGCCCATTGCTGCTAATACAAATGCGGATAATGTGCTCGTGTTAATGCGAGCGAGTCCGCTTCCGCCTGTACCGCAGACATCGATTGCATCGGTCGGTTGTGAATATTTTTGCAATGTCTGAACCGCATAAGCGAGTTCTTTTCCAGTAATCCCTTTCGAATTCATCAGCGAGAGCACTTCAATTTTTCTCGCTTCGGTCAGCTCACCGGCGATTGCGGCCTGCAAAAATTCCCGCATTTCTGCAGCTGTCAGGTCGATTCCATCGGCAAGGTGGTTTTTGATGTGATCGATCATGCGAAAAAAATTATCTCTTGCACTATGCAGCAGCAAGTCAAAATACGCAATCCGAAGTCCGCGCAAGAACAAATCTCCTTACTCCTTTTCTTTTTCGATAAAGGAGGCGGTGACATCAGCACACTTTGCATGCAGAATTTCTATAAATTCTGCGAATGTTTCTTTGGGCTTTTTCACTTCTTCGCTCTGACGAGAATGAGGCAAGCTGCATTCTTCTCCGCCTAAGAGTGATACCAAAAAATAATTGATATCCGTGGGAAATTTACAATTCGTAAATGTATGAATTCTGTTTATAGGAGTAGTTTTCGGTTCAAAAAAATCCATATCACCAAAAACAAAATTATTCGGATAATAGGCGTATTGCAATGAAAAACAATTCTTACCAGTTTTACTCTGAATGGATTCGAGTGTAACGACTTCATGACGCTGACAATTGCCTTCTTGAAAAGCCTTTACCACTTGACATGACTTTGCCGCAGTCAAAATTTCTTCAACACGCTTTTGCTGCTCTGATGAAAATCGGAAATTATCTCGATCAGGAGCTGCATTCTGCGTTGATTGTGAAAACAAAGTACCAACTGCCACGATTGCTGCTGGTAATAATAGTTTTCTCAAATGACTTTAAAAATTGAGGATAGTTTGTACGTGTTCTTGGCGTCCTGCGCAAGAAAAAAAATCAGTATCAAAAAAACGGCATGACCTCATTGATGAGAGCATGCCGTTTTGAGTTTTTCGGAAAAAAATTAGCGCGCGCCCGAGCCAGTGACCAATCGATACAGTCCGAGCAAGATGACCGAACCGACGACTGCCACAACAAAACTGCGGATATCGAAAGATGTGACGCCAGGCTCACCGAAGAAATTCATTACAAAACCGCCGACCATTGCGCCAACAATACCGACGACAATGTTCATGAACAATCCTTGACGAGCATTGGTGCCCATAATCATGGATGCAACCCAGCCAGCCAGCGCGCCGAAAACAATCCAAACAATGATATTCATGGTATTTGGGGAAAAAGAAAATACCGTTCATCTAACAACGTATGCTTCGTATTTAATTATGTCAATATTAATTCGTTTTTTTGTGCAGCAAGGTCAAGAATTCAGCTGCAGAATCGCAAAATTGAGGTAGGTAGCAAAGCTCACCCACGCTAAATATGGCACCAAGAGCAATCCGGCAATACGATTAATCTTCCAAAACCAAACAATCAGAATAGCAATCATCAGCCATAATACGGCAATTACTCCGAGCGCAAGAGCGAGCTCTTTTGCACCAAAAAAGACGAGTGTCCAAGCTGTGTTGAAAGCCAAATGCACGAGAAAAAAGTAGATTGCAGATTGTGCGAAGCGAGAGTCTTTGGATTTTTGCCAAACGAGAAACAAAGCGATTCCCATCATTGCATAGAGAATCGTCCAAACCGGACCAAAAACCCAGTTGGGCGGATTGAGTGCCGGTTTTATCAAGGTAGAATACCAATTAGGAATTGCGTTCACAGTCGCTACAGCACCAATGATTCCGGCAGCTTCGCAGAGTATAATCGCGATGAGCATGTAAAAATATTTTTTCATGGAAAATGAAGATAAAAAATCAGCGTTTTTTAGAAAACCACGGAATGAGCGCATTCGTCTTCGCTTTGTATTCGGCAAAATCGCTTCGCCCTTCGTATTTCTTTTCGAGCATAGGAATACCAGAAACAAATAAAAGCAAGAATGAAATCGTCAGCGGACTGATAATCGCCAACCAACCAAAAGGCGAAGAAATCGCGATTACAAAAATTCCCAGCCATTGGGTAATTTCGCCAAAATAATTCGGATGCCGCGTATAACTCCACAAGCCACAAGTCATAATTTTACCCTTATTCTTCGGATTTTGTATAAATTGGGCAAGTTGATAATCCCCAACCGCTTCAAAGAAAAACCCAGTTCCCCAAATCAAAATACCACAATAATCCAATATTCCGAGCGGACTTTGCTCAAAAGCCGCTACCACAAAAATCGGCGCTGCAATCAGCAATTGCAAAAATCCCTGCAGCAAATACACTTGTGCAAATGAACGCACCAAAAACCATTTTCCCCATTCTGTACGCCATTTTTGGTAACGACTGTCTTCGCTTTTTTTACGATTTCGGAGTCCAATGTGAAGTGCCAAACGTGTACCCCAAAAACTGATGAGAAAAAATAATAGCACAGCGCGTTCTGACGAAGTGCCAAGAGTAAAGAAAAAGATAGCATAAACGATAAATCCGATTCCCCAGGCAACATCGGCAACATCGTTGCGTCGAATAATAAGTGAAAATACAAACCAAAAAATCGCAAGACTAAGGCTGACATAAGCCGCTTGCCCGAGTATCGGAGCTAGAGTGTTTGTCCAATCCATTTGGTGATAAAAAATCCAGCGACGCTAACTGTTCCCGTCAGCACTATTCCCCACAAGATATCAACGAAAGTTATGATAAGAGGCCAATCTTTGAGAGTGGCGAGATTAGTAAAATCGTACGTTGCGTATGTGAAAAATCCAAACAATGCTCCAAAGAGCAATGCATGCCCCAAAGAGTTTTTTTCGACAGCTGGTAAAATCGCAAAGATAAAAATCCCAATAATAAACATGAGATAGAAAATAACTGCTGCTGCCCAATTGGGACTAGGGCTTAATAAATATCCCAAATGCTTGGCATAAAAGTTTTTTGCAATGACGCCAAGCCACACCATATCAATGGCGAAAAAAACAATCGTCGTGAGCAGATAGCTGACCGAAAGTTGTATGAAATTCATAGAAGATAAAAAACTACATCACAACTGTAAAGTCTTGTGCAAAAAAAACAACTCGAATTAAATTTCTCTGATGAGGCGTTTTGCCTACTTCTTTTTTTTATTAACCGCTAAAGTTACATTGCCATCTTGGAGTATCTTTGAAAAATATGGAAAAACAATCGCGTTCAAGACCTGATCTAAAAGGTCGAATCGACTACATCCTTGTCCACCTTTCACCACTTCTCATTATTGTGACTGGCGCAACAATTTTTGATTGGATACTGTGTGGAATTTTGTATTTTGTCCGGATGTTTTTTGTCTGCAGTGGCTATCACCGCTATTTCTCGCACAGCACATTCAAAACCTCTCGAGTCTTTCAATCCGTACTTGCTTTTATGGCACAAACCTCAATGCAAAAAGGTGCTCTCTGGTGGGCATCAAATCACCGCACACATCACAAATATACTGATAAACCTCAGGATCCACATTCACCAAAAATTTATGGTTTTTGGTATGCACACATGGGATGGTTTTTGAGCAAAGATTATCTCAAAACCGATTTTGATCTGATTAAAGATTTTGCGAAATATCCAGAACTTCGCTGGCTCAATCGCAATCATATTATTCCTGCGTTAGTGTTAATGATTTTTGTCTATGTGGTCGGTGGTCTCGTCAATAGCGGTGGCGAGATGTCGACCATGTTGACTGCCGGACTCTCGACCTTGGTGGTGGGATTTTTTATCAGTACTCTTCTTGTCTATCATGGCACATATTCTATCAATTCGCTCATGCATATTATCGGCAGACCGCGTTATCAAAGTAATGACGAATCCAAAAATAGTTTTTGGCTGGCAATTCTGACACTTGGCGAAGGCTGGCACAATAATCATCACTACTTCCAGTCTTCTACGAGACAGGGATTTTATTGGTGGGAAATCGATATCACTTTTTACATTCTGACTGTTTTGTCGTGGTTTGGAATAGTGTGGGATTTGCGCCCGGTACCGGCATATATCAAAGACTCGCGCACCAAAGAAGAGGCGCGATTATTGGCAAAACAACAAAACCCAGATTTATAAGCACAATCTGAAAAAAATTGCTGTAGGCTAAAAAATCCCTTTGTCGTTCATTTTCATACGATATGAAATCCAAAAACGAATTTGTCGAATATATCACGCAAGATGTCCTCGGGCATATCGATGGAATTTCGGCACGCGCCATGTTCGGCGGTTATGGAATCTACAAAGATGGCGTGATCTTTGCCATTATTGCCGAAGATCAGCTGTATTTTAAGGTCGATGACAGCAACCGTGCTGATTATGAAGCGTATGAAAGTACGCCGTTTGTCTATTCTCAAGGAAACCATAAACAGGCTACCATGTCATATTTCCTTGTGCCAGAAACGATTATGGAAGACAAAGAGCAGGTTGCGCTGTGGGTAGAGAAATCGCTTGCCATTCACAAACAAAAACACGCCGCGAAAAAAAGCTAAAACAAGCGGAGGCAAATTATTTGTTACTATCACAATCTAAAGTCGTTTCCATTTTTGGTGTCGTCAAATCTTTACCGATTGCCAGTATTCGCACTTTCCCGGTTTCATTATTAGGCTGCAGCACGATTGACCATGCTTCGACAGGTTCGCCGATTGTATGAACAAGTGGTTTTGGTTGGATGGCTCCCAATTCGTTTTTAAGTTCTGACATTTCGGTGACATCAGCATCAAGAATCGAAAGATAGTTTTGAGTCGCTTCAGTCGGAAGAAAATATTCCGAATTTTCTTCAGAATATCCGCATTCGATCCCGACTGTAGCGCTTGCAAATGAAGTTTGCAATTGTCGTTCGAGAATCATTCCACCCGCCGAACCATCGACCGAACCCATAAAAAGCTTTGCCACACTCCAAAAAGTGGTAAGTCCCACAAAGCCCCAGAGGAGCATCGTCTTTTTTTCCATTTCGATTTCCATGTGTATTTCGATGATGCGGTTTTATTATACAATATTTTGCCAGGTAATTACAAAACAAAAGCCGCATCCAGCTTTCTTTTTCTCGCTCGGAGCGGTATACTTTAGGGTGAAAAAAATATCAAAACACCAATGACCGCCTTTGAAAAAATGCAACAACTCGAGCAACATTTGTCTCCATTCGCTTTTGGCAAAAAAAATGTCGTGCGACTGATGATTATTCCATTACTTATCAGCGGACATATTTTGATTGATGACTTGCCGGGTGTCGGTAAGACGACGCTTTCTAAGGCTTTTGCCAAACTGCTTGGGAGAAGTTTTTCTCGCCTTCAGGGAACAAGCGACACTTTGCCACAAGATATTTTGGGCGGCGAAATCTATCATGCCAATACGCAAGAATTTTCGCTGCGTAAAGGACCGATTTTTGAAGAAATCGTGCTTATTGATGAAATCAATCGCATGCATCCCAAATCCCAAAGTGCATTTTTGGAAGCCATGGAAGAGCGTCATGTTACGATTGGAACAAATCGACTCGAATTACCAGCGATTCACTTGGTACTGGCAACACAAAATCCAATCGAATACAGTGGTACGTATCCTTTGCCCGAAGCGCAACGCGACCGTTTTTCTTGTGTAATCACGATTGGGTTTCCAGATCGTGAAACCCAAACTGCTATTCTTGCAGAGCAACAATATTTGGAACTCGATCAGCAAATTAGCAAACTGCCGGCGCTGATGACAGCGGATGAAATTATTTCTTTACGCGAATCGGTCAAAGCAGTGAATATCTCACCAGAAATTTTGGATCGTATTATTACTTTTGCCGATTGGACACGCGACCCAGAAGTGTTTCGTTACGGAATGAGTCC
This sequence comes from Candidatus Altimarinota bacterium, assembly GCA_041738935.1. Taxonomy (GTDB): domain Bacteria; phylum Patescibacteriota; class Gracilibacteria; order CAIRYL01; genus JBGSOV01. Next base: position 253,714 of record JBGSOV010000021.1, read on the forward strand.
GCGCGCGTTGTCGATTTTTGCTGCGGCTTTGCGGGCGAATGCTGTTCTTGATGGTCGCGATTTTGTGATTCCCGAAGATGCTATTGCGCTCTTAATCCCGTTTGTGCGCCATCGTGTGGAATATTTGAACAGCTCAGTCGATAGCAAAGGACTCGCTGATGTGCTCAATGAAAAATATCGCGAGATCTTTCGCGGTCTGTAAAAAAGGTAAGAAAGGATAAAATCGCCGATTCGTCATCTGTAATTCGAGGATATACTATGTTCAAGCGACTTGACCATTGGCTGACAGCACGAGGATTTTTGTCCAAAACTGCGCTCACATTGTCCGGAATTGGCATTTTGTTAACCTTTATTTCGTTTGTAAAAGGAATTCAGGTACTTATGTTTATTCCTGCGTTTGTACTCGGACTTTTTTTGTATTCATTTTTTGATGTCCGCTACGCCAAAAAACTGCTCGTCGTTTCGTGGCTGAACGAACAAAAATTGGCGCTGCGGATTCTGTTTACCAAACCACACAGCTTTTGTACGTTTTTTCTTATTTTTGAAAATCAAGACGGCACCACTTTTTTACAACCGCAAAAAAATCTCACGTTTGTCGTTCCACGAAGCCGAGGAAAGTTTTTTTTACTTGTTCAAGGACGACTGGATATTTTTCGTGCGGTAATTGAGCTCCCCTCTCCGCCAGAAGCCGCGACTGATGCCAAACCGGGCGAAAGTGAAAATGGCGAGATCTATTTTTCAGTGCAAGAATACGAAGATGGCGACGAACTTAAGCGAATTGATTCGCTGCAAACCGCCAAACGCCAAAAATGGTACGTGCGCAAGATTATTCACGAAGCACCCATGCGACGCCCAGGAGTGCAATTGTTGCCAAAAATTCTTTCGCTCATCAGTAATCAAAACCTCGTCGCCAAAACGGATGTCAAAGAAGGGATGATTATTGAGTGGAGCATGATCGCAATTACAATTTTGGCAGCGCATCTCGAATGGCGAAATTTTGTGTTTACTCTTATCTCGCTATCAAGCACTTTTTTCGTGTTGGGATGGATTTATTTGCTCAAGTGGAAACTCCCTGGACGCGGCTGGATGAATACTATTGCCCTATTACTTTTTGTAGGCTGTTTTATCGAAGGCGGCGTTATCCGCGATACGGTTCCTGCGGGGACGCATTTTTTGATTTTACTCGCGATTTGGAAGCATTTGTTTATCAGAGAGCGCCGTGACGCCTTTACCTATGTTTTTTTGGTGCTGTTTGTTTTTGTCGCTTTGTCGCTCTATACACTGAGCGCTTGGTTCATCATTTTGTTCTTTTTGTTTTTAGTGCATTCGGTTTCGCTTTTTTCGATTTATTCTGCCGGTGAGCGCGCCGAAGAATACCAGCGCGCATTTGTTAGTCCCGCGCCTCGTTACGCTCGATTAAAAATCAGTGGTATTATTCTTGCCTGCACACTCGTGCTCTTTTTTATTCTTCCTCATGGCAATCAAAAGAAAGACACATCTCTTATTGAAACCGGACCAACAAACCAAACTGGCTTTGACGAAGAAGTTGCTCTCAGCGATGTCCTGAGTATCAAAAAAGATTTCTCTAAAAAAATTGTTATTGAAAAAGCGCCATCAAATCGTATTAGTGAATTTGGCGAACTCTATTGGCGCGGAATGCGTTTTGACCGTTTTGCGGAGAACAAATGGAAAAAACCAGAACTCAAGACAGAAGTCTTCCGTAGTAAAAACCCGTCCGCTGCAAGCGAGACATGGGATGTTCGCTATTATAATAGTGGCAGCGACGCACTCTTTGTGCCATTTGCGCCACTGCAGATCAAGGCGGGGCGTTTGGTCTTTATGACCGTCGGCGCCGATACCTCACTCTACAAATTTACCGAACCACAATACAATGATTTTTTGCTCAGCTTGGTCTTTGCAAAAGATGGCAGCGACAATCTGATTGCGGGAAGCAAGCCTGCATTCCCCTATCGTCCCATTGCCATTGATAAAAAAACAAACGAGCTCATGCAACCGTTTTGGCAATCATTGCCAGCAAATGTGCGTACCAATCCACAAGCCTTAACGCAGTATATTATGAATGACGCGGGCTTTTCGTATTCGCTCCGAGATACAGCGCCGAGTCTCAAATCATTTTTGTATGAGAAAAAACAAGGACACTGCGAATATTTTGCAACAGTACTTGCGCTGACATTGCAACATTTGGGCTATGAGGCGACATATGTCAACGGCTATCAAGGTGGCGAATGGAACGAGCGCGCTCAGGCGTGGGTCATTCGCGGAGTTAATGCGCATTCGTGGGTCGAAGTCTATGACAAACAAAACGGCTGGCTGCGGCTGGATGCCACACCGGCGAGTAGCGAAACCTTTTTTCCGTCGCGCAGTCAAGGCTGGCAACTGCAATGGTATCAGGCATACGACTGGGTTGAACTGAGATGGTTTAAGTATTTTGTCAGCTACACTGGCGAAAAGCAAAAACTCTTCTTTTTACAAGTATTTGTCTATCGTCGAATAATATTTTGGTCGATTGTTGTCTTTATCCTCTATCGCAAAACACACAAACCACTGTGGCAATTTGTTAAAACCAGTTGGCAGCGCACGCCAGTCGAACGCTTTTTGTGGTGGCTAAAACGCAAGACAAAAGGAGATACATTTGTGCTAGGGAATTTGCAGGACAAGTTTCCTGAGCTTGTGACAAAAACAAGAAAAACCATCTTTGGCAAAAAACCGACTTCGGAAGAGCTGCGTGAATTGAAGAAATTATGGAAAAACCATTACACTAAAAGTAAGAATCGTATTTGTGGCAAGATGAAGAGAAAATGGTGACTTGAATTTTTTTTGATAAAGCATAGAATCCCCATGCTTTTTGATACACAAAATGTCTCTCTTTGCCATTCCGTACTCCATCACTCGCTCGATACAGATTGATGCTCCACAAGAGCGCGTATTCGAAGCTGTACGCAATTTTCATACTTGGAACCAATGGTCACCGTGGCTCTGCACAGAACGAACAGCAAAAGTCGATATTTCTGGCAGTGGCAAAGAAATAGGTGATATTTATGCGTGGGATGGAAATCTCGTCGGTGCAGGTGAGATCGAACATCGAACGAGAGAAGAGTACAAACACATGGAACAAAAATTACGCTTTACCAAGCCATTCAAGTCGGTATCGCGTATTTGGTTCGACTTCGTTCCCGAAGCAAATGACACCAAGATTACATGGGGCATGCGAGGAGAGTTGCCGTTCTTCCTGTTTGCGATGAAAAAACGCATGGTCGCCATGCTTGGAAATGATTTTGAACGCGGTCTGCAAATGCTCAAGGATTTAGTGGAAACCGGCAAAGTCGAGTTTTCGATGGAATATGTCGGTGTCGTCGAACTGCCAGCAGCTCAGTATATGGGAATCACCAAAGAAACATCGCTGACCGAGATGTCGACTTCGATACAAGGTTCCTTTGCCCGATTACTCAAGACCGTTGAGCAAAATAATATCAATCCCAATGGCGCCATGTTTTGCATCTATCATCAGTTTGATATGATCAATCAACACATGAAATATACCGCTGCAATTCCGGTTCCAACTGAAGTTGATATCCATGAAAACGACGTTTTTAGCGCTAAAAGAGAGACGACCAAAGCGCTAAAGATCATTCATACTGGCGACTACAAATACCTTGGCAACTCATGGATGGGCGCCTATTCGTATATTTACAAAACCAAAGGACTCAAGGAAGACAAGGCACACTCCCCCATCGAAATCTATGTGAACGACCCGACAGAACTGCTTCCAGAACAATGGAGAACAGAAATCTACATCCCTGTTCGGTAAACATTGCGCTCTCTAAATGACACCTCTTGCACGTAAGGCGTGCATTTTTTTCAAAAATATATTTCGAAAAATAATTTCGGCATATCCGCTGTCTTCTGATGTCTTGCTATCATTTTTGTTGAAATTTTGCGATAATATGCGTGTATGACTGGAAGTATCGTATTTGAGGCATTCGTGTATCTTCTTCTCTTCGCAGGAGTCGCATGGCTTTTATATCAGCTCCTGTCGATTCGCGTAGACCGCAAACGTGCGCTTGACCTTGTGTTTTTGGAAATCCGTATTCCCAAAAAAGATGGCAAGGAAGAGAAAGACGAAGGTGAGCAATTCGGTTCGGGCAAAGATTATGTCAAAATCGGCGGCGTGATGTCACAACTGTTTACGAGTATCAATGCTTTGCGCGAGAAGCAAATCTTTGGTTCAGAATTTTTTACCTGCGAATATTCGGTAATCAATGGCGAGATATATTTTCATATCGGAGTTCCTCGAGACGCCAAAGTACTCATTGAAAAGCAAATCACGAGTTATTATTCGGAAGCAGTAGTAGAAGAAGCATCAGCGCCGAACATCTTTACCAAAGGCAATAAAATTGCCTGTAATTATTTTTTGCTCGGTAGTTCGTTTTGTCTGCCAATCCGTACCATCGATCGCATCGAATCGGATTCGCTCAACAATATCACGAATGCTTTATCAAAAATAAAACCAGGCGAAGGCGCGGCGATTCAGTTTGTCTGTCGTCCCGTCTTGGACAAATGGCAAGGTAGGTGTCAAAGTCTGGCGGAAGCCATGTATGAGGGGAAAAAATCGCGTTCGTTTTTATCAAAGATCAATCCTTTTGCGTGGATTGCTTTTTTGTTTTCGGTTGCGGTCGAAGGTCCAACAGATGAGAACATGAAAGGTTTTGGTGGTGGCGACAAAGGCAGCCAAGCCACACCACTCAAACAAGAAAAAGTAAAAGCGATTGAAGAAAAAGCCTCCAAAGTTGGCTTTGATGTCATTGTACGCTTGGTTACGTCTGCTGCGACGCAACGTGATGCGAATTTGCAGCTCTCGAATGTTCGTGGTGCTTTTGAACAATTCAACACGCCTGATTTGAATGGCTTTTATCGCAGTAAGCGGCACAACAAAAAAAAGCTGATTCGCGACTATATTTTTCGTAATTTTTCGCGACCGTGGGTTATCTGCCTACGAAGATTGTTTATAACCGGTGAATGGCGACAAATTTTGAGCGCGGACGAAATGGCAGGGCTCTACCATTTTCCGAATGCCCTGTACAACAAATCTCCAGCGATTCGTTGGCAAGATTTTAAAATCGCCGCTGCGCCGCATAATCTTCCCAGTGAAGGACTCCTTTTGGGACACAATATTTTTCGCAACGAAAAGCGCGAAGTCCGCATCAAGCGCGATGACCGGCGACGGCATTTTTATGCAATTGGAAAATCCGGTACGGGAAAATCCACGATTTTGGAATATATGATTCGCCAAGATTTGCAAAATGGCGAAGGCGTTTGTGTTATCGATCCGCATGGAGACTTGGTCGAAGCTGTACTGCCGTATATTCCGCGTTCGCGTGCAGATGACGTGATTTTGTTTGATCCGGGTGATTTGGCGCGACCAATGGGGCTCAATCTGCTCGAAGCGCGCACCGAAGAGCAGAAAGAATTTGTCTCGCAAGAAGCGTTGTCGATTTTTATCAAGCTCTATGGCGAAGAAATCATGGGCCCGCGTTTGCAACATTATTTCAGAAATGGCATTTTGACGCTGATGGCAGATGATAAAGAAGGCGCCACGCTGCTGGATATTATGCGCCTTTTTACCGACGAAAATTATCAGAAGATGAAAACACCTAAAGTGACAAATCCGAGTGTGCGCAGCTTTTGGGATCGCGAAATGGCAAAATCTGGCGCACGCGAAAAAGAAGAGATTATTCCCTATTTTGCGTCAAAATTTGGTCCTTTTGTAACGAACGCTCAGATCAGAAATATCCTTGGGCAAACAAAATCCGGTTTTGACTTTCGTGATGTCATGGACAAGCAAAAAATCCTTCTTGTCAATCTCTCAAAGGGAAAACTCGGTGACCTCAATGCCAAACTGCTCGGTATGATCATGGTGAGCAAGATCCAAATGGCGGCGATGAGTCGTGTCGACACACCCGAAAAAGAGCGGAAAGATTTTTACCTGTATGTCGACGAGTTCCAGAATTTTGTCACCGATTCGTTTGCCTCGATTTTGTCCGAAGCGCGTAAATATCGCCTCAACTTGATTGTGGCTCACCAATATATTTCGCAGATCACGAAAAGTAGCGAAGGCGGCAAAGGCAAGCACGAAGACAGCACTTTGCGCGACGCGGTGTTTGGAAATGTGGGTTCGATGATGTGTTTTAAGATCGGTGCGCAAGATGCCGAAACAATGGAAAAAGAATTTGCACCAGTTTTTAGCCAACAAGATTTGATCAATATCGCCAACTATCAAGCCTATATCAAATTGAATATTGACAACGCTACCAGTCGCGCCTTTTCGATGCAGACGATCTATGATCCAACAGGAGAGGACAAAGCTGCTGCCGAAGCTTTTCGTCAGCTTTCGAGGTTAAAATTTGGCAGAGACAGAGAGTTTGTCACTCGCGAAATCACGCGCCGAGTGATATGACAAACTCAACAACCATGAAATTTCTTGTTTCTTTACGAGAGGTTCTGTGTTGGTGCAAAAAATCTCATTGAATGAAGGTTGCACCGAATTACCACTTGCGCGCGCACAAGTAGAAGGTATTACCCATGTTAATCCAATGGAAGTCTTGGCGCGCACACTTATTCGTGAAGCGGCGCCAGAGAAACTCATTCAAAAGTAACATTTGATTCATTTTTTAATATTCATGATAGAGCACACTTTTCCTTTTGGCAGAGAATCGGAGATTCTCAGTAAGGCTCGCGAAGCAGCCCCCGCAGCTTCTGAGAATATTAATTGGCTACAAGCCATGATGAATCAAGGAATAATGGTTGATAAATTAACTTCGCATCGTCTGCTTAGTGCTATCGAACAAGCGACAAAGAGTACTAATCCTGATGAGATTAATAATGTAATTGCTGCTGCTAAAAATGCAACGATGAATTCGATAACAATACATTGAGACTTTAATCATCCATCAATTACTCCATATTTTTACTCAAAAAAAGCAGATTGATATTGCCAAAAAAGCAAATTTTACCTAAAGTATTTTGGCACTTGTGGGTGAGTAGCTCAGTGGTAGAGCAGTTGGCTCTTAACCAATTGGCCGTGGGTTCGATCCCCACCTCACCCACCACTCTTTGATAAGAAAAACAATTATTTGTAAATCATGGAAACAGAAGTTACAAAAAAACTTGATCAAAAAGGCATATCCTATGAAATCAAAAAGCATATAAATGAAGCACTTACTTGCGAATTAGCTGCACAGGAAAGAAATTGTAGGATTTCGCAAATAGTGAAAACAATGGTTGGCGTAGATGACAATGGCATTTACCACGTTTGTTTAATTCCAGGTCACAAAATTCTAAAATTGAAAAAATTAAGAAAAGAGGCTGGTGGTATCAGAATAAATTTGATGGATCCAAAAGAAATTTCCGAAAAACTTGACCTTATTGTTGGGGCTATATCCCCATTAATTTTTCCAAGTAATGCACGTTTTTATATCGATCCAACAGTATTAGATGAAGATTTCGTTGATATTAGCTCAGGTAATCCGCTTGCAGGAATCGAACTCAAATCTTCTGATTTAGTAGATATTGTAGATGGCAAAGTGTGTGACATTGTATCAACAAGTTCTTGAATTTTATTCTGGGAAAAATGGAAGTAAGTGCTAGAGCAGCACTTATCCTATCGGGGTTGACCGTGGGTTCAACCTCCAACTACCCCACCAGTTTATAAAAATAAAAGGGGAAGTTAAAGTTGACAATATTGATTGAAAGAATATAGTAAGAATATGTTAGTAAAAGTTTTTCATCGGCACTCCTTGAGTTTGGGATTGTCCTAGGGCATTTGTTTGTAAAAGAAGCAGATAATGACCTCAGCAGATACTACTCGTGGGAGGTTTTTTTATTTGTTTTTTTTACATCATATGACTCAAGCAAAGCATTTCTCACCATCGACACAAAAATTCACACCGTACCCAGAGCTTAATATTGTTTTAGCAGAACTAATAAATGGTCAGAAAAAGATTCTCAAAGACAATCTTATCGGCATATATTTGCAGGGCTCTTTTGCAATAGGAGACTTCGATATACATAGTGATGCTGATTTTATAACCGTTACAAAAAATGAGCCTTCAGAGAGTGAAGTAATTGCCTTACGAAAACTGCATAAACGGATTTTTGAAATGAAGGACAAATATCCGTGGGCGGGACACATAGAGGGATCATATTTTTCAAATGACTTGCTTGCGAATAACAATCGATGCAGTGAAAAAACATGGTATGTAGATAGGGGTTCCGATAAGCTCATTCAATCAAATCATTGCAATACCTTGGTTGTCCGATGGACTTTGTACGAAAAGGCGGTAGTGCTTTTTGGACCGGAAGCAAAAACTTTGATGGAGGAGGTAACTTCTGAAGCATTACGCAAAGAAATCTTTACACTTGTCCATTATTGGGGAGACATGATTCTCAAGAATCCGGATGACTGGAATAGTCACTTTTACCAATCATTTATTGTACTCAGTTATTGTCGCATATTATATAGTTTGAAGACTGGGAAGGTGCACTCAAAACGCGCAAGCGCAAATTGGGCAAAGGAAAATTTGGATCAAGAATGGCACGACTTGATTGACAGATCATGGAGCGGTCGACCTGATCCAGCTGCTTCAAGCCAGAGAAGTGCGAATCCTGAAGAATATAAAAAAACGATTGCGTTTCTTCGGTATGCAATTCGGAAAAGCAAAGACTTTCAACAGGAACAAAGATTATAAAACAGAAGAGGCTATATGACTTCAAAAAAAGCAGTTCATTTGAACTGCTTTTTTTGAAGAAAGGAAATTCCAAGAATCAATAGTTATCCAAATACTGATCAAGTTCCCATTGTGTCACATATAGACGGTAGCTATCGGCTTCGGATTTTTTTGCTTCGATAAATTTTTCAAAAGAATGTTCGCCGAGGACTTCTCTCACAAGTGCGCTTTTTTCAGATTTGGCCACTGCCTCATGCAGGGATCCCGGAACAGTACGGATACGCATGCGGCGTGCTTTTTTGTCGGTAAATTCGAATATGTTCTCATCAATCGGCTCAGGAATCGCATACTTTCCTTCGATACCATTAAGTCCTGCAGCAAGCATCACAGCAAAGGCGAGGTATGGATTGCTCGAGCTATCTGGACAACGCAGCTCACAACGCGTGCCTTCAGTTCGTCCTGCGGTGAGGCGTGGAATACGGATCAGTGCGCTTCGGTTAGTTTGTCCCCACGCAATGTAGACAGGAGCCTCGTACCCCGGTACAAGACGTTTGTACGAATTAACTGTCGGATTAGTAATCGACACAATCTCCGGCAAATGGTGAAGCTGTCCAGCGATAAATTGAAGTGCGGTAAGCGAAAGCCCATTGTATTTACTCTTGGCGTCATAAAAAGCATTTTTGCCATCTTTGCTGAAAGATTGGTGCACGTGCATACCACTTCCGTTAACACCAGCAATCGGTTTTGGCATAAAAGCAGCATGCAAACCATGATCTTTCGCAATTGCTCGCAACGCAGTCTTGACCGTTACCACCTGATCAGCTTGCGCAATCGCCGAATTATATTTGAAACAAATTTCATGTTGCCCAGGGGCGACTTCATGATGGATCGATTCGACTTCGACACCCATCTTTGTTACCGAATCACTCATGAGGCGTCTAATTCCGACACCGCGATCAGAAGAATAATCGAAGTAACCGGCGGAATCGTGTGGAACCGGATATGCCTTTCCGGTTTCGTCAGTCGGAAAGAGAAAAAACTCGAGCTCTGGTCCGACATTATATTCAAAACCCAGCTTTTTGGCACGCTCAACTTGGCGACGCAAAATTTGGCGCGGATCCCCTTCGAATGGTTTGCCATTTGGCAAAAAGACATCACATATTACACGAGCTGTTGCCTCTTCGTCATCGGATTCCCACGGAATAAGAGCAAAAGTGCTCAAATCAAGTTGCAAGTACATATCGGACTCAAAAATCCGAGTAAAACCCTCAATCGAACTTCCGTCAAACCAGACATTATGATCAATCGCTTCTTCAAGTTTGTCGATAGGAATGGTCACGCTTTTCACAATGCCAAGGAGATCACAAAATTGTAAATGCACAAAACGTACATTTTTTTGTTTGCATTGCTGCAATATCTCTTGTTTTTTCATATAATTTTATAAAAAAATAAATTACGTACAAATAATTGCACAGATTATCTTATTACACAAAACCTTTTTTTATTTTATTAGATATTTTGATATCCGTCTTACAAAAAACCTGATTAATATGCCAATTCCTGCACTTCTTCGAAATAAAAAAAAGCAAGCGAAAAAACACGCTCTTGTCAAAGAAGGACTTACTAAAGCAAAAACTCACGAAAAACCGCCTACCATGTAAAAACAGGAACAAGAACCACCACAGAAACCTGCGAAATTATTCGGCAGAAGCTTCTTCTGTTTTGGCGCTTTTTTTCGTTTCTTTTGCACCAGTAATCTTTTCTACTGACTTGGACATTTTAACGTCTTCGAAAGTCACTTTTTTTGTCAATGTTCCGGTACCAAGAATCTTGATTGGGAGTTTCGCCTTTGAAACCAGCCCTTTCGCGTACAAAGTTGCGGGGGACACGACTTCACCATCGTTATATCCTGCCTCGATTTGTACAAGGTTCATCACAGTGTATTCGATACGGTTTGGATTGCGAAATCCTTTGAGCTTTGGCACGCGACGCAAAAGTGGGGTTTGTCCGCCTTCAAAACCGAGTCGCACTCCGCCGCCAGCACGAGCTTTTTGCCCTTTGACACCGCGTCCGGAAAAACTTCCCTGCCCTGCAGAGTCACCGCGACCTTTACGAGTCGGTTTTTTACGGCTGCCGGGATTTGGCTTAAGATCGTGGAGTTTCATAGCAAATATAAAGAGAGATTATGCAGCTGAAGTTTCTGACTGAACTGTTTCTTCGGAAGTGACGCTATCGGTTTTTGACTCTTGCTCCCCTGCTTCAACCTTGACACCACCCAGACTCTCAAGAGCCATCATCATAGCTTTACCCGTAGTAATTCGATTTGTGCAACCAAAATTCTTGCCAAGTAAATCTTCGATTCCAGCAAGTTCGGCGATTTTGCGCATCGATCCACCAGCGATGATTCCTGTCCCGGGTTTTGCTGGCATCATCAAGATTTTTGCAGACTTAAATTTGAGTCGGACTTCGTGAGGAATGGTCCCATTTTCAATTGGCACTCGAATGAGATTTTTCTTGGCATCACGCACGGCTTTTTGAATTGCTTGTGGTACCTCGGTTGCTTTATCAACACCAAAGCCAACACGTCCTTTACGGTCACCAATAGCAACGGTTGCCCGAAAGCGAAGTCTTCGGCCACCTTTAACTACACGAGTAACGCGATCAATCTGGAGAAGTTCTTCTTCAAATTCTTTTTCTTCGCGCTCTTCTCCACGACGCCCTTTACTACGCCCCTTACCACGTCCTCCACTACCACCACCACGATTACGATCGCGCCCACCTTGATTTCCTCCGAAACGTGAACGATTTCTCGAATCAGATCCTTGTTCGGTGTGAGAATCATCGCCACTAGCTGACGCTGTAATGTCTTGTTTGGTTATATCTTCGTTGTTCGTCGCATCACTCATCATGACAAAAAAAGTTAAAATGTAAGTCCTCCTTCACGAGCTGCTTCGACAAATGCCTCGACTTTTCCGTGATATGTATATCCATTCCGATCAAAAACGACGGTAGTTATTTTTGCCGCTTTTGCTTTTTGAGCAATTTCAGCGCCGACTTTTTTGGCAGCATCTAAGTTACCAGCATTTTTCTCCTTGAGCGAATGAGAGGAAACCAATGTTACACCATCCACATCATTGATTACTTGTGCGTACAAAGCAGTATTGCTACGAAATACCACTAAACGTGGTTTTTGAGCAGTTCCTTCGCCAATCTTTTTGCGAATTCGTGCACCTCTGCGCTGCCATTGTTGATATTTAGAAGGTTTCATAGTTTAGTCAGTCAAAAATATTATTTAGAAGCGGTCTTACCTGCCTTGCGTCGAACATGTTCCCCAACATAGCGAACACCCTTTCCCTTATATGGTTCTGGCTTACGAAGCGAGCGGACTTGGGCGGCAAATTCACCAACCTTTTGCTTGTCTGCCCCAGAAATGACCACATGCTTGGTGTCTTTATCAATCTCCAAGGTCAGTCCAGCATCTGCCACCATTTCGACCGGATGAGAAAACCCGAGGCTGAGATTTAATGTGTTCCCATTTACTTGCGCACGATATCCCACTCCGATGACTTCCAACCTCTTTTGAAAACCCGTTGTGACGCCTGTCACCATATTTTGGATGAGCGAGCGCGTCAACCCATGCAAAGCGCGATCTTCTTTTTCGTCAGAAGCGCGAGTCACAATAATTTTCCCATCTTCGCTCTTGATTATCATTCGCGAATGAAAGCGAAACGCAAGGGTATCTTTGGAACCCTTGACGGTGACATGTGTGCCATCAATAGTGACATCAACACCATTTGGGATTTCAACCGGCCATTTTCCTATTCGTGACATATGTTAAAAAATCAGTAAATTTCGCAAAGATATTCTCCTCCGACACCGGCTACTTTGGCATCTTCACCCGTCATGAGTCCAGCGCTCGTGCTGATTACCGCAATTCCGTAGCCATTTCTGACTGGTTTGATTTCGGTCGACTTTATATATACGCGTTGCCCAGGTTTGCTAATGCGTTGGAGTTCAATTTTTTTCTTCCCTTCTTTAAGACTCACAATAATTTCTGGAAACTGGTGCGAGCGATCTACCCGAGCTTTGTCGATGATCCCCTTTTGTTCTAAAATAGTGCTGATGCTTTCTTTGATCCGAGAATGAGGAATCGCAACGGTGGTATTGCCAGCGCGGCTGGCATTACGGATGCGAGTGAGAAGATCAGCGATCGGGTCTGAATACATAGTCAGAGAAATGAGAAATTACCAGCTCGATTTGCGCAGACCGGGGACAACGCCCTTACGAGCAAATTCACGGAGACAAATACGGCAGAGACCAAAGAAACGAAAGTAAGCACGAGTGCGACCGCAATTGTTACAACAGTTATAGGCGCGAGTTGCCATTTTTGGTGTTCGTCCCTCAACGAGTGCGCGTGCTACGCGTTCTCTTTTGCGACGAGCCTTAATAATCATAGATTTTTTTGCCATTTATACGGTACGAAAAGGAAAACCAAACTCATCAAGCAACATACGTGCTTGTTCGTCATTTTTAGCGTTCGTAGTAATCGTCACTTGAAGTCCAAAGGGTTTGATAACTTCATCAGTGGGAATTTCTGGAAAGATGAGGTGATCGCGGATTCCCAATGAGTAATTCCCCTTGCCATCAAATGCTTTTGCAGAAAAACCACGGAAGTCGCGAATACGTGGGAAGACGATTTTAATCAATCTCTCCAAAAAGTCATACATTCGCTCTCCACGTAAAGTAACAGTAACACCGACTGGCATACCTTCACGCAGTTTGAAGTTAGAAATCGACATCCGCGCTTTTTTGATTACTGGACGCTGACTTGTGATGCGAGTGATTCCATCCACAACAGAAGTTGGTTCTTTTTCACTTTTAAGATAGGTGCCGACTCCGGCATTAATAGTAATCTTGAGCAGTTTTGGGACAGCATGGACGTTGTTGATTCCGGTCTTCTTACGAAGATTGGGAAGCACAGTCTGCTGATAATCGGTCTTAAATGACATAGTTTACAAAGATTTGACAAAAGATTTTTCGATATTGACGCCGGACTTCTTCGCAATGCGGTATTTTTTGCCATCTTTTCCGACCTGATAGCCCACACGTGAGCTTTTGCCGGTTTCGGGACAAATGATTTTGACATTCGATGCGTCAATAGCTGATTCGAGCTGGATTCGACCACCAGGCTGTTTGCCACGCTCCTTTTGGTGACGAGTGACAAGGGCAACCTTTTCGACCACGATCTTCCCTTCGTTCGGGATGGCGCGGATGACTGTTCCTTTTTTGCCTTTGTCTTTGCCGGTGATAATAGCGACGGTGTCGCCTTTCTTGATTTTCATAGATACAAAATCGCCAAGGCATTTTGCCGAAATGCGCTGCTGATTGTCAAATGTTTTTCTGAGGAAATTTTATTCCACATTCGTATTGATTGTATCGCTTGCATTCGTTACCAAAAAATTCACCTCAAAAAACTTCGTCCTTCCTCAGCATTCGTATTCTTGCTGCAACTCTATGGTGCTAATGCAATGAAATCTGACGATAGATCTTTTTGATGTCAACTTGAGAAATACTTCATCCCTCCAAGAATAAAAAGGGCTCGATGACTTCTTTTGACATGTGCTTAATTATAATTTTTGTCATAATCGAAGAGCGCGATACTGCAAGGGGCAAAATATTTGTTGCTCTCATACTAAAAAATCTCACGCGAGGTCTATGGCTCGCACGTTTTTTGACAATGCATACTAAAAGAAGAACCTCCTTCGATTCTGAAATCCTATCTTTTGTCCAAATATCTAGAGTACGTCAGGAGCTTGTGAAACAATTTTTTGAAAACCTTTTGTTCGCAATTCGCGAGCAACTGGACCAAAAACACGAGTTCCGCGTGGAACACCATCGTTGTTAACAATCACACATGCATTTTCGTCAAAACGGATCACCGAACCATCACGGCGGCGAGTGTCACGCTTTTGGCGAACGACAACGGCTTTTTGAACAGACTTCTTCTTGACGATTCCTTTTGGAGTTGCGTTTTTGACGGCAACAACGATCGTATCTCCGATTTGGGCGTAGCGGCGTTTGCTGCCACCAAGCACCTTGATACACATAACCTCTTTTGCGCCGGTATTGTCGGCAACAGCCAAAATGGATTGTACTTGGATCATATTAGCTTAATTCAGAAATTTCTTGCTCATTTGCCAATCTCCAACGTTTAAGTTTGGAAAGTGGGCGAGTTTCGATGATAAACACTTCATCTCCGACATTCTTCTCGTTTGCCTCGTCGTGAGTGTGGAATTTTTTGGAACGACGAAAACGTTTCTGGTATTTTGGGTGCATCACATACGTATGTACTTCGACGACAATAGATTTGTCTCCAGACTTGCTAACGACAGTGCCTTTTTTCGATCTCATTGTGTGACAAAAGAATTGAGTTGTTGTTGATTCATCGCAGTCATAATTCGCGCAACCTGTAGTTTTGCTTTTTTCAACTTGGATGTATCTCTTTCTTGACCGGCTGCAATGTGCAACTTTATTTCGAGTACGGTACGAGTTGCTTTTTCGTATTCTTTACGTAGCTGGCTTGGCTTCATCGTCAATATTTCTTGAAAAGTGCTCATATTAAAATTAAAACTCTTTAGAAACAAATTTGGTCTTGAGTGGCAGTTTGTGTGAAGCAAGTCGAAACGCCTCACGTGCTACTACCTCGTCAATTCCTTCTAGCTCGAATAAAACTTTTCCGGGAAGAGTCGGGAATACATAAAATTCGACCGAACCTTTTCCCGAGCCCATCGGTACTTCTGCCGCTTTTTGCGTAACTGGTTTGTGCGGGAAGATACGAATCCAGAGTTTTCCTTGACGCTTGAGGTAACGATTAATCGCACGACGTGCGGATTCGATTTGACGACTTGTAAGTTCGCCACGGTCAATTGCTTTTAATCCAAAGCTTCCAAATGCCAATGTATGTCCGGTCTGCGCAAGTCCGCGAAGACATCCGCGACCGCGGTGAACTTTCCGATATTTGAGCTTTTTTGGAGTAAGCATAACTGAGGTGCGAGAGAGAAGCCTCTTAAAATGCGCTCTCAGCCGAGAGTGCCGAGATATCTTGCCGAATAATGCGAGTGGCTGTCAACTGGATTTTTAGAAAATAATTATGAAGAGAAGGAAAAAGCCAAAAAATGGGGATTTTTATTCCCGAAAGGATTTGGTATCCTGACAGCAACATTCGTTTTTCTTTTCAGATACTATGCTTGATATCAAACTTATTCGTGAAAATCCGCAAGACTATCAAAGACGGCTTTCGAGAAAAGGTGTACCCCTAGGAGCAGTCCAAGAAATTTTGGGAATCGATGAACAACGCCGCAAACTGATGCAAAAATCAGAAAGTCTTCGCGCAGAGCAAAACGAAGCAAGCAAGCAAATCCCGACTGCACAAGCAGCTGAAAAAGAGAATTTGCTCGCGCGGATGAAAACGGTTTCTGCGGATCTGAAAAATGCCGAAGCAGAACTGGCGACCATCAAAGATGATTTTGAGGAAAAGATGAATCGCCTCCCCAATCCCCCGTTGGACGAAGTTCCGGACGGTGGCGAAGACGATTTTGAAGTATTAAAAGAAGTTGGTGACAAACCACAATTTGATTTTGCGCCGAAGGAACATTGGGAACTCGCCGAAGCGCTGGGAATTTTGGATACCGAACGCAGCGCCAAAGTCAGTGGCTCGCGCTTTTTCTTTTTGAAGGACGAACTCGCCATATTGCAAATGGCGCTGATGAACTGGGCATTTTTGGAAATCCAGAAGCTCGGCTTTTCTCCAATGATTCCGCCCTTTATGGTGCGAGAAGAAGCGATGTATGGGACAGGGTTTTTCCCGGCAGACAAAAACGAAATCTACACCGTCAATCCGGGCGAAGACAATCTTTATCTCATTGGTACGAGCGAAGTTCCACTCACAAGTTATTACGCAAATGAGATTTTGAATGCGGATGAATTACCCAAAAGATTTGCCGGCTACTCGCCGTGTTTTCGCCGTGAAGCAGGCAGCTATGGCAAAGATACCAAGGGAATCTTGCGCGTGCATCAGTTTGAAAAAATCGAGATGGTCGCGGTCTGCGCGCCAGAAGATTCGCCGCGGATTCATGAACAATTGCGCGAAGCGGAAGAAAAACTGCTTCAAATGCTCGGCATCCCCTATCGCGTCGTGCTGATTGCCGCTGGCGATTTGGGCGGCAGCGCGGTCAAAAAATATGATATTGAAGCATGGCTCCCCGGACAAAATCAATATCGAGAGATGACCTCGACTTCGAATTGTACCGATTTTCAAGCACGCCGCCTCAATATCCGCGTACGCAAGGATGATGGCGAAATCGTCGTCGCGCATACGCTTAATGGAACGGCAGTCAGCAGTCGCCCCCTGATCGCGATTTTGGAAAACTTTCAAAACGCCGACGGTAGTATCGATATTCCGGAAGTCTTGTGGGCGTTTAGCGGTGGGATGAAGCGGATTGAAAGAAAATAATTTCATTTTTTATAAAAGTTATGAAAAAAATCTTCCTTACATTTTGTGCCTTAGTGATTCTTGCGCCATCGCTCACCCATGCCGAAAATAAATCCTTTTTTATCGAAAAAGGTAAAACCTACAAAATTGATATTGTTGGCATCATTGTCGATTGCGGAGCAAAAACATCTACGCGCAAAGAACTGAAAAAATGCTTTGCTCTAAAATTCCTCGAAAAAAGAAAGGAATTAAAAACGATACGCTTTGCAGCGCGAGAGCTGTGTGAAGATACTCAAGACAAACTGCAGTGCGAACGCGAAGAAGTCGCCAAATCAATGACCAGTGAATCTCCAAGAGAGACTGTTGATGAAAATACTGTCTCGATTCCTACTCCGACCGCTACTCCAGAACCTTCTTCAACACCTACCAACACTAAAGTCACAACGAATGACGGAAAATGGCGAACCAGTAGTCATTGGTCAGCCGAATTTTATTACTGTCCCGAAAGCGATAGTTGGACAGGTCTTTCGGAAAGTTATCTGGATGTCTTTGACACAGAAGAAGAACTTCTCGCAGAATATAATGGTCAACGAGAACTGCATCCTGATTGTCAATAAGACTCTGTGATAAACTGCATTCTTCTTGATGCTTCGTTCCTTGTAGCGCGAAGCGGCTTTATTTTTTCTCCTCACTTCCAAGCTTTTTCATCACATTGTGATTCAGTGTCTCGCGCCAATTTTTTGTGTACATTTCGGCGTTCCTAAAAAACTCGTCGCAGAACGCCGCCACATCTTCACCTGTGATTTCCAGAACATTCTTGCCGTCCTCAGCGCCTTTTTCAAACAGTCCAAGCAAATCTTTGAGGATAGCAACAATATCCATTCCGTCACCAGCCGAAAACTTCCATATATACTTTTGAATTTCAAAATAAACCATCTTGTAGTCGCTGGGTAATGCTTTGGCGCGCGCTTCCATATTTTTCCAGTCCTTTTTATCCCCAATAATTTTCTTCAGGAAGTTAATCATTTGCTTTATTCTTTAATTAATTGCTTGTCCTGACAAAGATGGTGGGCGCGATAGGATTCGAACCTATGACCTCCTGGGTGTAAACCAGATGCTCTAACCAACTGAGCTACGCGCCCGTTTTGATTTCCAAAACGCCAACGCATTGTAGTGAAAAGAGAAAAAGCATGCAATCGATTTTTCTTGCGTCAAAAGAGATTTTCTTGAAGAATAGGAAAGTATTTATTTTTTTCTAATTCATGATTACGTGTGTTGTAAAAGATTCGTCAGGCAACGAGATGGGAAGATTTGAGCCAAAAGGCGAAATGAATTTACTCGATGAAGCAGCAGAACATGGTATCGAAATCCCCTTTTCGTGTCATGCTGGCGCGTGCATGAGCTGCGCCTGCAAAGTGGGTGAAGGTATGGACATGATTGATCCCGAACTGGACGGACCTAAATACATCGACACCGATGACGATGTCCAGCTCTCGTGCATCTCGGGCGCGAAGAAAGAGTTTGTCGATGATGATGGTAATCATGTGATCGAGCTGACGATTTTGAGCTGATTACTTATTTATTGCCGATATCTTGTGGAATAGTTTGCGGTGGCGGTGGAAATCGCCACTGCTCCAATTTGGCAAATGCAAATTGTAATTCGCTGGTCAAAGATTTGAAATCAGCAATCAATACTTCGGTATTCCCCAAAATTGCAATTCGAAACGGTTTTGCCAAACAAGTAGGAAACTCGAGCATTTGAGCAGCTGCAAACAAACGACGCCTAATTCGATTGCGTTTAACTGCGGTCTTTGCAGCTTTTTTAGAAACGATTACCGTAAGGCGCGGTATCTCGTCCCACGCTGGTAGTGCACGTACAACAAAAAAAGGGGTATGAATTTTTGCCCCTTTTTGAAATATAATCGGGAAACTGCGTGTCAGTCGCTGCGTTTTGGGCAGCATAGGAATAAAAAATTAGACGGAAAGTTTGGCTCTGCCCCGACGACGACGGGCGCTTAGTACGCGTCTCCCGCCTGGGGTGCGCATACGGGATAAAAATCCATGAACTCGGTTGCGACGGCGATTTTTGGTCTTGCTCTGCATAGTAGGAAAGAATGAAAACGTAAAAGCATTCTGGCACGAAGCCTTTTGTGCTGTCAATGCTTTGTGACTGAATAAAAAAATAGCCCCAGAACATTTGCGCTCTGGAGTCGTTTTCTGGCTAGGTGCATACTACGGTCAAACGAGCGAATTTCGGATGGTAAAGTCTAGCTCATTAGGTATGCACATCGGTCAAACCGCTTCTATGATACATTGAAGTGATTGGGAATGTCAAAGGGAAATCATTCTGCATTTCCAAACCGCTCCACGATCTCCACCGCCAAGCCGATGTACTGCCTCGGAGTCAGCTGTTTGAGTCGCTCTTTCTGATCAATAGGAATCGATAAATCTTCGACAAAAGCTTGGAAATCCGCAAGCGAGATCCGTTTGCCACGCGTCAGTTCTTTCAGTTTTTCATACGGTTTTTCGATTCGTTCGGCTCGGAGTACTGATTGTACCGCTTCGGCAAGAACTTCCGGATTTTTTTCCAGATCGGATATCATAATTTCTGGAGCGATGTCTAATTTGCTCATCCCCTTTTGCAAACTTTGCAGGGCGAGAAGCTGATGCCCAAAAGCAACGCCCAAATTACGCAAAACCGTAGAATCGGTCAAATCGCGCTGCCAGCGCGAAATCGGAAGTTTTTCGGCAAAATGGTTGAAGAGCGCGTTGGACAAACCAAAGTTTCCTTCGGCATTTTCAAAATCGATTGGATTAACTTTGTGCGGCATGGCGCTGCTACCGACTTCGCCGGCTTTGGTTTTTTGGCGAAAAAAGCCGATAGAAATATAACCCCAAATATCTCGCGCAAAATCGATATTGATTGTATTGATTCGAGAAAGCGTATGCGAAAGTTCGGCGATAAAATCATGTGGCTCGATTTGAGAGACAACTGGATTCCACGTGAGGTCAAAACTTTCAACAAACTCTTTTGAAATCGTCAGCCAATCGGC
The DNA here is from genome assembly GCA_041738935.1 of Candidatus Altimarinota bacterium. GTDB lineage: Bacteria > Patescibacteriota > Gracilibacteria > CAIRYL01 > JBGSOV01. Next base: position 274,002 of record JBGSOV010000021.1, read on the forward strand.
TTCAGAAATCGCAATGACATGGGCGTTAAAATTACCGGAAGCACCGGCAAACTTGCCGAGAAACTCTTGTTGCTGCAAAAATTGGCGTTGGCGTCTGATGCGCGCAGCAAAAATCAGAAATTCTTTCCCCATCGTCGTTGGACTTGCCGGCTGCCCGTGCGTTCGAGCGAGCATCGGGAGCGCCTTCCAATCTTGAGCAAGTGCAAAAAGCTTGTCCTCGAGTCCTTTGATTGTTGGCAATAGTACTTTTTCTGTCGCGTCCTTCAGCATCAAGGCGTACGCGAGATTGTTCACATCTTCACTTGTCAGCGCAAAATGAATCCATTCCGAAATATCGGCAAGCGAAGTCTCGGCGATCTGCGCTTTGAGAAAGTATTCGACTGCTTTGACATCATGATTTGTGACCACTTCGATCGAGCGGATTTGTTCTGCATCGGACTGAGAAAAGTCTCGGATAATTGACTCGAGCATTTCGCATTCGGATGATAAAAGTACCCGACACGGAACATCCGCGCGCGCGCCCAAAGTGATAAGCCATTTGATTTCGACCAAACAGCGATATTTATTGAGCGATTCTTCGCTAAAATATGGACGAAGCGCATCGAGTTTTTTTTCGTAGCGACCGTCAAGCGGCGAAAGGGCATTGTGCATAAATTTGAGAATTGTGTCTCGATTATGCCGCAATGGAAGAAAAAACGGAAGTCTTTGGGTTCGCTTAGTAGGTTTCGAGGAATTTCGCAATCGTCCGCACAGTGCGTCCGGTCGCCAGTCCGACTTTTTCGTCAAAGGTTACCGAAGCGATATCAAGATGACACCATGGCGTTTTTTCATGAACGAAATTTTGGAGGAAAAGTGCACCTTCAATCGTGCCAGGTTTGAGTCCGCTGCTACAATTGACGATATCAGCGGTTTTAGATTTGAGCATTTCGTTGTAACGCTGATGAAGGGGCAATTGCCAGAGTGGCTCATCAACTGCTTCGGAAGCGCGTTTGAGCGAATCAAACAAACGCTGATTGTTGGTAAGACCGGCGGCAAAATCGTTTCCCACCGCATACGCGCACGCACCCGTGAGTGTCGCCGCATCGACCATCGCACGCGGCTTGATTTTGTCTTCGGCATAAGCCAGCGCATCGGCAAGAATCAGGCGCCCTTCGGCATCAGTATTATGAACTTCGACCGTCATACCATTGTACATGCGCAGAATATCATCCGGAAAATAAGCATCACGACTGACCATATTTTCGACAGAAGGAATCAGCAGTGTGATATTTTTGGCGACTCCAGATTTTGCCGCAATATAAAACGCACCAAGCATTGTGGCTGCGCCGCCCAAATCTTGCTTCATCCAGCGCATGTGTCCGCCGGTCTTAATGTTGTTACCACCAGTATCAAATGTGACGCCTTTCCCTACCAATACAAGTGGTTGTTCGCTTTTTTTGCCACCGGTATATTCGAGAATAATGAGGCGCGATTCGTATTTGCTCCCACGTCCCACGCCGAGAATACCACCGCAACCAAGTTTTTCGAGATCTTTTTCGAGTAACGTTTTGACCGTAACCGAGGAGATCTCCGCAGCAACTTCTTCTGCCATTTTCGTCATATATTCGGGAGTCGCCTCGCTCGGCGGCGTATTAATAATATCTTTCGCAAGCTTGATTCCGGTACTTGTAACAGAAACGGAATCTAGATTTTTTTTGGCTCCTTCGACAAAAATGTGAACTTCGCTAAGTTTGGTTTCGGGTTCGGCATCTGGTTTCTTTTTTCCTTTAAACTCTAAAAATTCGTATGAACCAAGTGCGACACCTTCTTCAAAGGCGGCAAACCGATTTTTGTCTAAACTTCCGGGAGCGACAATCAGCGAAGTAATTTTGAAGTTATTCGCGAGCGAAAAAACCTTTTCTCCAGCTTCGCGCGCTTCACGTGTAGTCACTTTAGCATTTTTTTCTAAAATTTGGAGGAGAACAACTCCGTCGCCAGAATAGACCGGAACAATACCGGATTTGGCAATCGGATGTTTGGAAATGACCGAGCGTACCGCGCGTTTTTGGGCACGACTCAGTCCACGAAAAATCTTGCGACGCTGCGCATCAATATCATCGGCAAAAATTGGTGTAAGGATCGGGAGCTTAGAATTTTCTTTTTTGAGGTAAGAAAGGGAGAGCATAAGTCAGAAAAAAAGAAGAAGTACTCGTATCTTGTCAAAATCAACGTAGAAAAAAAAGGTGTTTTGTAAAGAAAAGAGCTTTTTAAGCCATAAATCCTGTTGTTTGCCGCGTGCATTCGTACATGGCGATTCCGGCTGCGACTGAAACATTGAGCGATTCTTTCGTTCCGAGCATCGGGAGCAAAAAGACACGGTCAGCAAGAGCAAGCGCTTCGGATGAAACGCCATCGACTTCGTGCCCAAGTATCACAGCAAAATCGGTATTTGGTAATGTGGTTTCAAAAAGCGATTCGGCACCATCCGCGCATTCGAGCGCGTAGATCAAAAAACCTTGCTCCTTGAGTGTTTTGATGAGAAGAGATACAGAGTCGGCACGTTGCCAGGCCACTGATTTTTCGGCACCGAGTGAGACTTTGGTCATGCGCACATCAGACGGATCAGGGGTGTAGCCACAACAAAAAATAGTGTCAAAGCCAGCGCCATCAGCCGTACGAAAACATGCACCGACATTGTGCACCGAACGAATATTTTCGAGGATGAGCAGTTTTCTCATCAGACTTCAGTTTTTGGAAGAACAGCATCAAGAGCGCCCCATTCGGATTCGATTCCTGATGGAATCAAAATGGTGACTTCGTCTCCGACATCTGCGCGAAAAAAGGTAACAGAAGCAAGCAGGATTTTGTACGATTTGCCATTGGCGAGTACTTTGTACTGACCATTTTCATAAGTGAGCGGGCCGATGACGCTGTCGCGCTCGACCGGTCCAATCTGTTTGTAAATAAATTTGCCGTCCTCGGTAATAGTAAGTTTCATGTGATCACCGACCACAAGCTTGGATTTGCTCGCATAATTCGCAGGAACGGGGTAGCTGCGTCCAGTAGTGTCAATCATATTTTGTCCATCAAAAGCACCTTCTATCACACGTGAGTCATCGCTAATCTGCGGAGCAGCAAGCGAGCGCGCCCGACTTTGGACAAAATCAAGATCTAAATCGGCACCATCACCAGCCAGTTCGGAAACAAGGCGGCGAGCGGACCGAATTTGTTTTTCGGCATTATCAAGCATTTCGCGGATAAGCGCTAGTTTATTCGTGTCTGACATTTTTTGTTGATTAAAAAGAGAAAGGTTTCGTTTGTATCTGAATCTCATCAGCGACTCGTTCGAGTGCCGCTTGCGGCTGTAATCCGGTTTGTGCACCAAAATGCGACACAACAGCTGCTGCATTCATAGTACCAATTTTCATCGCTTCGGGCAAATCCTTCTCGCACAAAGTAGCGCCAACGACTCCAGTCATATAACTGTCTCCGGCGCCCAAAGTATCAACACGCGATGAGTCAGGATGTACTTCACAGAAGTAGAGGTTTTTGCCATCACAACCTGTCGAGCCATTGCGTCCATCGCTCACGATAATGCGTCCTGTCGCACCAGCTCGATAAAAAGTTGCAAAGATATCTTCCAAATCTTGCGCCTTGGTAAAAATTCGTGCTTCTTCAAGGTTAACCAAGAGAATATCAACCGTGGGGAGTAAGTTTTTGTAAGCATCTATCCCCTGCACCAGTGATTCGTTGCCAGGATTCCAACTGAGAAATTTTTCGGGATAGCGAATAAAATACTCAGAAATTTTGTCAAAAACCTTGCGCGAGCAACCAGACAAATGCTGCAAACAAACTCCGCCAAATTCATCAAGAATGTTTTCATCAAAATCTTCAAATTTGTCATTCGCACCGGGTGAAAAAAGTACCGTGCGTTCGCCAGAATCGGAAGAGAGAATAACGGAAAAACCGCTGCATTCTTGTGCTGCAACTTGGACATATCGATGATCAACGCCTTCATTATTGAGGTTTTGCAGAATACGCTCGCGAACAAAATCGTCACCAACAACGCCCAGCATCGACGATTGAATACCAAAGCGCGCCAGCCCCACAGCAACATTGGCGCCGCCGCCGCCAAAGGTTTCACGGCGTTCTTTGATACGGACTTTTTCGCCCAGACAAAAGCCCAAATATTCGCCATCAGGCTGAGGAAAAACTGTTTGACGAGCAGGTTTTAAAAACAAGTCGCTCGTAAGAGAGCCAATCGCAAGAAGATTTTTTGTATTCATGATTTAGGCGTAATGATGGATATCTGCAATTTGCGGATGCAAAGAGTGCGCATGAAAAGGAGAATGCTTAGGAAGAGGCAACTCGCGATAACGCCATTTGATAAGAGCGGCGCAAATGGCGAACAAAATCGCGGCAATTGCCAAAATGAAAAAAGCTATACGAATACCAAAATACTCCGAAATCACGCTCAGCGCAAGAGCACCAACCAAAACCCCTAACCATTGGAAGACGATTTGCAGTGCCGCCACGCGTGGAGCATCGCTATGAGCGGTATGAGCAGCGATAATCCCCAGATTGGCAGGATGGATAATAGCCAGCGCCAACGAAATACACACCGCAAGCAGTGCAATGAGGAGTGGTGCCGTAGCTTGGGTCAGAAGCAGAAAAGGAATTACAGAAAACAAAAGTCCGCCGATTACAAAAATCATCCGATCAGTACGATCAGCAAAGATCGAAATCATGCCAGAAAACAGCAGTGGAATCTGCATTGTCGCCAGCAAAAGTCCTACTCGCATTGGTGAAAGCTCAAGCTGAAAAGCCAACAATGGTAAAAATAGCAGCAACGCGTTGCGGATCAATTGCAAAAAACAGATGAGAAGGAGGGCAAATTTGAGTTGGGTCGTCAGCGACCGAAACAGCTGAAACAAACTTTTTTCTTCTATCCAAACCCGACTTGGACGTAAGAAAACGAAAGAGAAAGGTGAGTGGACGTGCGGTTTACGGAAATATGCGAGTACTGCGGCAACGAGAACACAGGGGAGTCCAATTATAAAAGCAATCGGTAAAACCGCTGAAAAATCAACCTGCAAAACCTCTGCTAGCCAAACAAGCACAAACCCTGAACAGGCTGCAGAGGACATCCACGCAGCATTACGAAAAGAAAAGTTGGTACCAAATATAGTAGAAGCATTGTGAGCGCTGCTCAAAGTCATCAGTGCTTCGCGCGTCGACACATCGCGCGCAGCGTTGCCGACGCCTTGGATAATAGCCGCAACAAATAACAAAATCGGCTGAAACAGTATTCCGCCGAGAGCGTAGAAAAGGAGCGCAATTGCCGTAAAAATACGCGCATAAATCGCCACGCCAGCTCCTCCATTTCGAGTAATAATTTCGGACATGGGCGCCAGTGAGATGAGCGCTACTAGTGCGCGCAAAGAAACGAGCAGTCCGACCAAAACAATATGCTCAAGTACAGACTGAACGAAGATTGAAAAGAACGGATCGATAAATCCCCACGCCAAAAAATCTAAAGCAAAGGCACCAATGACGATTTTTACCTCAGACGAGAATATCGGTCGCTGCGCCGATATATTTCGGATTGCAGCGAGACTCATGCGCGGGCATAGCGGAACGCTCGATGAAAAAAGAACATCGAAGCAGCAAACGACAATGATAAAAAGAGGAGGAAAAAAGATTCAATTCCCATCCGAGGCGTATTCCCGACAGCGCCTAAATTTCCAGAAATCGGTGGATACTCTGGCGCGTTATGCAATCCATTAGATTGGGGCACCACTCGCAATTCGATATACTGTTCGCCTGTTGGCACACCAGTTTGAGTAAGTGGGATGACCGTAAAATAGTACGGAAGATTATTAATCAGATCTGGAATAATGACATTTCGTGTCGACCCTGCGACGCTAAAGCGCTCAGAATAGACTCCGGAAGCAATACCAAACTGGACATCAAAAAAGGCGGTCTGCAAAAAAGGCAAATCCCATTGCAGTTCAATCGAACCATTGCGGGGAATACCGGTAATATTTTTGCTGAGATTAGGAGTTTGTGTTGCAAATGGTGTATCTGTTGGAGGAAGTGAGGGATCAAGCGGCATCGGTACAGCAGAAACGGGCAGCGAACGTGCACTCTCGCCCCCATTTTGGCTCATCGCCGCAACGGTAAAATAGTAGACTTGCCCATTCTGTAAACCAGAAACAATCGTGCTGCTCGCAGGAGCAATGGCTTCCGCTGCAACCGTATCAACAATAAGTTGGTTGGTGCCCGAGTAAACTCTGTAACCGCTAATTCCTTCACCGGGAGGAGCAAGCCACGAAATACTAACGGCATTCGGACCGCCAAGAGCTTGTACATTTGTCGGAGCGCTCAGCAGCGTATCAGATTTTACTCGGAGAGACACTGGCGCTTCAAAGCGTGTGGTGTTTTCCATTGTATCTTTCAGTTCAAAATTGAGGACATATTCGCCAGAAGTCTCGGGTGCCTTGACTGACATACTATATTTATTCGGTTGATCTGGCGTGGCAAAAAGTTCGGTTGCAGCGCCGCTATTGCCAAAACGAACAGTGACCGAAGTAAGATTGGGCTCGGAAAAAGTGGTGATGGTGACCATTTCGCCTTTGATGACTTCGCCCGCAGGAAAAATCGACACTTCGCCAGGTTCTGGTGGAGTCGCATCGACTTCAAACGTAATAACATCCGAAGTTCGCAGCGAGCCTTCGACTTCTGTTACGCTCACCGAATGACTACCATCGGGAACATTTTTGAGCTCGTACGAGAAAAAGCCATCACCATCAACAGGAATAATCACTTCGTTTTCATTTCCATCTTCGACAATAACACCATCCAGCGTCAAATGTAGATCAGAATTCGCCGTACCTTTTCCTGTAATCAAAATCCGACTATCGCCAAACTTGGCATTGGATTCTGGCTTTTTGATTTCGAGTCCAGCAACGCCAATTGGCGGAGGAGAAATGTCAGGCGTCGGTATCGCTGTCGTAATCGGTGTATCGCAACCAGCACCAACACATTCTTCACTCACTTTGACCGTTACTTCGCCTTTGATATTGGGAGACACGGCTGAACCATCAAAATCATAAACAGTAATCGTATGCGTTCCTGCTTCGCTGAATGTGATGCCTTTTACAAAAAGTTTTTTACCTTCGTCAAAATCAGTAAATTGGTAAGTTCCGCCATTAGGGAGTGTGGCGAGATTGTCGGTGCTTTGGATAATAATCATGCGATTGTAGTCGCGGACGATTTTGTCGTTTTTATCCACACCAGTGATGGTGATGTCTGTCGGAACACCAAATTGTGCTTCTTTGACAATATCGATTTGAAAATGATCAATCTTGTCATAGGTTTTGTCGCCTTCGTTGTCGTCCCCCAAAAAACTATTTGCCATAAACACATTTAGATTGCCGCCGCTGAATGCCGATCCACTTGCTGCATAAAAAACGACTTTGGCGCGTGCATCGAGCGTAATGCCGCTGTTTTTGTCATACGCGCTCAAATACGAAACACCATCAGAAAGCGAAAAAATCTGAAAAGCAACTTCGCCCATTTGATTGGTAAAACCGCTGCCAATTGCTTCGATTTTGTCTTCGGTACGCGATGAAATGAGATTTACCAAATGATTAGGAATCACGTTTCCGTGGCGATCAACCAAGCGCACACTGATTTGAACCGGTTGTTTGCCATCAGCAGGCGCAGCATCGCGCAAAGTCGTAATCGAAGAATGTATTGGTGAAACGCTGTCTGGATACACAGTAAACTTTGCTTGAGGAGCGCTCTGCCAAGCTTTTCCTTGCGGAAAGGCTCGCACGCTGTATTGTCCCGCCATGGACGTGTGAAATCCCACAAAATCAACCGTAGCAACACCTGTCAAATCGGCAGGTTCGCTGATTTCGATGGTTCCACCTTGCGGCTTATCAATTCGAAAAACAATCGTTTCGCCAGCTTTTCCGACGTTTGCGGTCAGTCCGGCAGAATAGCCGGCAATCGTATCAGTCGCATCAACCATCGCTGCCCACGCCTGCGAAAACACGACGCCCACGCCCGTACACACGAGACAAGCCATACCAAGCGCCCACAGTGAAAGGTTTCTTTTGATTTTTGTCGGTCAATTATCTATGTATTATCTCAAATACAAACAAAAAAATCAACCATCGAGCGAAGGCTCGTCAAATCGCCTCAAATTATTTGTTTCTTTGAGAATCTTCCGCAAGCAGCTCTTCAATCCGGCGGGTAGATTTTGCCGCTATATCAATAATAAAAATCAGTCTTGGTGTGCGCTTTTGCGTAAAAACCGTGGCGATTTCGCGCATAAAAATACCAGACATGGCACTCAATTTGGTAATGAGTTTCGAACTTTGGTGCTCAGAGTGCACATAAACACGTGCTTCACTAAGATCTGGCGCAACGCGAACTTCGGCGATAGTAATAAGTCCAAACTGAGATTCGAGCGGAATCAGCTGCATCGCCAACGCGCGATGGATAATACTGCCAATTTTTTGGGTTCTTGTGCTGATATTCTGCTATAATGACAAGCGTTACTGTAAGTGATTTTCTTATGAAAAACAAATGAAGATTGCAGTTTTTGGCACCCCCGCGTTGGCAGCAGATATTTTCGAAGCGATTCGCTTGTCAGGTGAAGGAGAAATCGTAGCAGCAGTGACCATGCCCGACGCTCCCGCTGGCAGAAAAAACCAACTTACCGCCTCTTCGGTCAAGACGTGGGCGCTAGAGAGAAAAATTCCCGTCTGGCAACCAACAATCGTCGATGCTGCCTTTGCTGAAAAACTACAGAATGAGGGAATTGAACTCCTAGTCGTAATCGCCTATGGACGCATTTTTACGAAGGAGTTTTTGGATGCAGCTCCGCCCGCTTGGAATTTGCATCTTTCGCTGCTGCCGAAATATCGAGGAACTTCGCCGGTGCAAGCGGCAATTCTCGCGGGAGAAAAGGTTTCTGGTGTTACGGTTTTTCGTATTTTCCCAGGTATGGATGACGGCCCAATCCTCGGACAAGCAGAATTTTCAATTGTGGACAATCGTGCTGATCAGGTGCACGCAAAAATATTAGCAAATGGTTCTGAGCTCTTGAATAATTTACTACGAAAAAAACGCCTCAATCAACAAATCGATGAGCGTGAGCAAGCTCATGAGCAAGCTACATTTTGCCAAAAAATCAGCAAAGATAATGGCAAAATAAATCCCGAAGAAGAATCAGCAGAAAATGTGCTACGCAAAATTCGCGCCTACTATCCGTGGCCATCAGTTTGGTTCGAATGGAATGGCAAACGAATCAAGCTCCTTGATGCGATTACCCCCTCCTCTGGCGCTGAGGAATCAATAGTGCTTTCTGTTGAACCCGGACACTTTCTCGCCGACAAAAACCATCTCTATCTCGGTTTTGCCAATGACATTTTGGAAATTACTGAAATCCAACCGGAAGGGAAACGCGTAATGTCAGGAAAAGAATTTGGGAGTGGGCTACAGTAGGGATTCATTTTTCTCTTTTTGAGATGTCAAAAGCTTACATCGTTTGTGGCAGTCCTGGTGCTGGAAAAACAACTTATGCAAAAAGCCTTGCTCGCAAGTATCAGGCAATATTGCTCGATATCGATACAGTAACCGAAAAAATGGTAAAGGCAGGAATGAAAGCTGCCGACCATGATTCCGATGATCGCGATAGTTCTTTCTTTAAAGAGCACTTTAGGGATCCAATCTATTCAACGCTTTTTACAATTGCTCATGAAAACCTGCCCTGGACTGATGTTGTCATTGTTGGTCCATTTACGCGCGAACTAAGGAATAGATTTTGGATTGAGAAATTACAGACAACGCTAGAAGCAGAGACTGAAATTCACTATATTTATTGCCAACCAGAAGTTCGCCGTGGCCGATTAATACAAAGAGGAAATCCTCGAGACAACGCCAAGCTCGCAGATTGGGAAAATCATATAGAATACTATGGTGACGAGTCGCCACCAGCTTTCCCACATATTTTAGTTGATACTTCAAAAATGTGAGGCTTATGAACCAACAATATCTTGCGACTTACAACTCGTGATCTGTCTTAGTACACTACCTTTTGATAACACTTTTCACAAAACACCTTTTCTGTTCTTTCCGGAGCATAAGTTGTTTCCATCGGTTTCTGGCAGTTATCACAGTTCCTTTCCCACAATCTCCGTGGATTGCGTTTTGCCATGCGATGCGCATGGCGGATATCAGGATGATAGTGCGGAATCGACAGGCGCATCTTGCGATAGAATTCGAGTTCTGCCTTTTGAATCTTGAATGGCTTGCCACTCTCTTCACATTCGATTGCCCAATTGAGAATATCATCAGGAATATCATCGATACTATCAGGGAGTCTGTTGGCGGGAATCACTTTACTGACTTGTGGAATCTCAACTTTTTCATCTCGCCATTTCCAACCTTTCGCGAGGACTTCTTCTTTCGTTAATGGAAAGTATTCCTGCGCGACGGTTTCGTTATACGCGAAGGGTGAAAGTTCTACCGGGAAAAACTCGCCCCACTCGCACGCATTTTGCCCCCCTGTTAAGGGGGGATTTAGGGGGGTTTGCTTCATTTGCTCAATAATCTTTGGGACGAGCTCTTCATATTCCTCTTTTGAATATTGTTTGTTGAGAATGCAGTACTGAGCATGACGGAGTCCGATGCAGCCGAAACAGTCTTTGCAGGAAGCGAGATTGTCGCAGTAATAGAGATTTTGTGAGCGGTTGCAGTAATGGATAAAAGCGCATTGATAGAGTTCGAGAATCGCAAAGACTTCGTACAAAAGTTCGCAATTGGTAGTAGCGAGGAGACAGTCTTGCATATCGCGTACTTGAAATCCAAAAACGCTACAATTTTTGCAATCCTGAGCATCACCAACAGAATCATAACAATTGTGACAGTTATGACATTCTTTCAAGTGGTTCCCCGTCGAATGCTCACAATTCACTTGTAAAGAGCTCCGAACCACCTGACTGATTTTAAATTCCTCAAATTGTTTCTCAAATGCATGAAGATGGTCGTGAGAATTGAGTTGTTCGACAATGCGAGCAAATTCTTCCTCTGAAACCGGTTTATTGAAAACATGATAGGACTTGTTGCGGAGATTTACGCAACCGAGGCAATGGTGACAACCGATGCAATCGAGTATGAATGCGGAGTCGGAACAGTTTTGCGAATCTTGTCCGAAGCGGAGATTGTAGCAATTCGAACAGTCCATGCATTCGTACATCAGCTCGCAATCGGTGCAAAGCAGGCTATCGACTGCACTCGTAATATCGAGTGACCAACCGGAATAATGCATATCTTCACAACGGGCAAAACCCGCGGACAGATAGCAATCCTTACTGTGTGAACAAAACGAATTGTACCTAGAATTTTCATTATCGATATCTTGATTGAGCGCGCTGCGTGGCACCGCTCGTTGAAGATCGGCGAAGTTTGCAAAAAATGATTTCGAAAAATCAAAATCCCGACCGTATTCAAGAGGATTCCACTTGTCCGTCCAATAGACATCATCTTCATAGACTTTGAACGGGGAATCCGGCGCATAGAGCGAAACGATCTGTTTGCCGGAAAAATCCGAAGTGCGGACATAGAACTTGCGCTCGTTACGATACGCCCAGCGGCGCTTTTCTCGTTCTTCCGGACACAGTGTCGGTGGTGAAATTTCATAAATTTTGCCACCGATCTTTGGTGAGACTTTTTGATAAAAAGCCAGATCTTCATCCGTGATCTCAAACTCGGTTCCGGAGGCTTTGCAAATTTGCTTCATACCAAAATAGTAGCATGACTAAAGCGGCCACGCCAAGTTTGGGAGAGCTCCTCTTGTGACTCGAACCTACAACTTACAACTTGACTACTTCTGCCCCTTGGCAAGTTTACCACCGTGTCCTTTCCATTTACGCGTTGGAGCAAATTCGCCGAGTTTGTGCCCAACCATATTCTCAGAAACAAAAACTGGTGTGTGGATTTTACCGTTATGGACACCAAAAGTCAGTCCGACAAAATCTGGATGAATCGCACAGTCTCGTGCCCAAGTCTTAATGACCATTTGTTTTGATTCGGATCCCTTAATGCGCTTTACTTTTATAGCAAGTCGAGGATCAACGTAATAGCCTTTTTTAGCGCTTCGAGTCATAGTTTGGTCAGAAAATTATTTCTTCTTATTGCGACGACGAATAATAAATCGTCCAGAAGGTTTTTTGGCAGAGCGAGTTTTTTTACCAAGAGCTGGTGCACCCCAAGGAGTTTTTGGTGCTTTCATTCCAATTGGACTATGTCCTTCACCACCACCGTGTGGATGATCCACAGGATTCATTGATTTTCCAAGTACCTGTGGGCGGAATCCCATTTTGCGTTTACGACCAGCTTTACCAAGACGAACATTAGAATGATCTCCATTAGAAACAGTGCCAATCGTTGCATAGCAATTTTTTGGAACGTAGCGCACTTCACCACTCGGCAATTCGATCTGGGCAAGCGGACCATCAAGAGAAGTGATCTTTGCTGATGTTCCTGCAGAGCGCACCATCTGTGCACCCTTGCCTCGTGTCAATTCGACATCAAAAATTGGATAACCAGGGGGAATATTTTGAATTTCAATACGGTTTCCAGTTTGAATCTTCGCTTTTTTGTCACAGACAATTGTATCTCCTTCTTTTGTTCCATCGGGAGCAACGATGTAGCGCTTCTCTCCATCAGCATAGACAAGGAGTGCCAAAAAAGCAGTGCGCCCTGGATCATATTCAATTGCGCTCACATTAGCTAGGATACCTGATTTATCGGTTCGATCCGAGTCAACCAAGCGAATTTTGCGTTTTACACCACCACCACGATGTCGCACGGTAATATGTCCGTGTGCATTGCGACCAGCTTTACTTAAGCGTTTGACAAGTAGAGCTTTCTCGGGCTTTTTTTTGGTAAGGACAGAATAATCAACAACGGTTGCTTTTTGTCCTGCCGTAGAAGAAAAGAGTTTGCGGATAGCCATTATGCTGCAGAAGAGACAGATTTTTCAGGCGCTTTTTCAGGCGCTTTTTTTGGAATTTTTTTAGGGGCAGAGGCAGAACCCATCTTGAGGATATCAAAGCTTTGCCCTTCTTTTAAACAGATGATTGCTTTTTTACGTGGTTTGCGTTTTGGCTGAGGACCGTGCTTGCCACGTACGCGGACTTTGAGTGGCGTATGGATAATCTTGACGTCAGCAACCTGAGTACCAAAAAACTTTGATACTGCCGACTTAATCTCGGTTTTGGTCGCATCAGGATGGACAAGTAGAACAACTTGATTATTTTCTGAGTGACGCATTGCTTTTTCCGTCACGACAGGGCCTTGGATGACATGTGACAAATTCATGATTGTTTGACAAAAATCTCCTCTGCTTTTGCGATTGCATCTTGCAAAAACACAATACGGTCAGCGCTCATAATATCCTCAATATTGAGGTAATGTGCCGAAATCATTTTGACGCGCTCGAGATTACTGATGGATTTTTTGATAACCACATCAGAACTTGCAATCACCACAAGCGTGCGACGATTGCAACCGAGCTTTGTGAGAAGTTCGGCAAAGAGTTTTGTCTTTGGTGTTTGGGAGTCAAAAGCTTCGAGTGCGATAATTGCGCTTTCACTCGCTTTAACCGAGAGTGCGGAGAAAAGAGCTTTGCGACGCATTTTTTTGGGCATGCGAATTTCAAAGTTACGCTCTTGAGTTGGTCCAAAAATAACACCTCCTCCTCTCCATTGTGCAGAACGAATCGAACCCTGACGCGCTCGTCCTGTTCCTTTTTGACGCCATGGTTTGCGTCCTCCTCCTGCGACTTCAGTCTTTGTTTTGGTAGCGACAGTGTTACTGCGTGCGTTTCCCCATTGACGGACAAGAGCATCATGCATCAAGCCCATATTGACTTCAGCACCAAAGATTTCTTTTGGAAGTGCTACTGTTCCTTTTTTGCTGCCGTCGGATGCGTAGAGATCTGCTTTCATGCTTGTTTCTTAAGATACACAATACTGTTTTTTGCCCCAGGAATCGGGCCTTTGATAGCGATAAGATTACGACTCACATCGACTTTCACCACGATGCGATCATGTAAAGTCACTTGGTCTGTACCCATGCGTCCTGCCATTTTGAGTCCTGGTTTAGTACGACCAGGCATTGCACATGCTCCTGTAGAACCATGACGAGCATCTTTGGTTCCGTGAGTTATACGAGCAACTTTAAAATTGTAGCGGCGGACTTGCCCTTGAAACCCCTTTCCTTTTGAAACCGATGTTACGGTAACTTTTTCGCCATCCTCAAACAAATCAGCCTTAATTTCGTCGCCTTTCTTCAAATCCCCTCCTTGTCCGGCAAATTGACAAAGTGTGCGGAACTTCTTCGTCTTGCGTTCTTTTTTGAGTTTTTCGGCGCCAAGAACAATCGCATCAAGACCATCTTTATCGGTGGTTTTGATTTGACAAATTACATTTGGCTCGCAAACAATATATGTGACGGGGACAAAATTTCCCCCTTCTTCAAATATTTGAGCCATGCCGAGTTTTTTTCCAATGATTCCGGGCACGATGTTTTAAAAAAAGTATGAGAGCTTCCGCTGTGCGATTTGAGGCGTCCTTGTGCGGCGGACGATTCGCGGGGAAGATCAAAAACGCCAAGACATTATCTTCATTTGCCTATCGCGTGTCAAGAGATTTTCTGGTAATTATGCTGCTTGTACTTGTTGGCGTGTAATTGGCTGCACTGCAAAGGCTTCAGTGAGTGTATTGGTCATATTTTTCCTATTCGTTTCAGGCACATTACTATCAAAACTCGCTTCGGGATGGAATTGTGTGCCCACAACTCGCACATCGCCGTAGGCATCAAATACTCGCATTCCATAATTAAGATCAGGCGTTGAAGAATGCGCTTCAGGAGCAAGTCTAGCAAATTCTACCGCGTGCAATCCGTCATTACGCTGTGTTTCCTTAAACTCGACATGGTAGCGATGATAGGCTTTTCCTATGATTTGCGATTTTTCTCCATTTGGAAAATCGATATTTATAAGAGCATCTGTGTCTAGAAATTGTCCGCCTGGATTTTGTCTAACCTTCATTCCCAAAACTTTTCCCAAAGACTGATGCCCAAGGCAAATACTGAGCATATAGCGAGTTCGATTTTGCTGAGTATTGAGCGAAATAAGTGTCTCTGCAGTGAGCGAATCCAACTTACGAATCGCTTCTTCGTGCAGCTGATCCGTATCTACTACATTTTGTGGACCGCCAGAAAAAACCACCATTGCTGCTGCATTGATTCTAGATTGAATCTCGTCTACAGAAAAATCAGCAATGTTTGCTTCTTCAAATTCAACATCTTCTGTTTGTAGCAAATCAGGCGCTAATTCGGAAATCATGGCGCGAATACGAGTCATGGCTCGCTGCTCCCATCTTTCGCGGTCAAGATTTTTTTGAGCATACGAATTATTCTCAATATAATTACTGACAATCAAGATTTTTTGCCTTGTGCCGCTGATTTCAGGTGTAGGAGTAATGCAAACGAAACAGAGAAAAGTCCTCTCTTTGGTAATTCTGGAGAGGTAGATTTTTTATAATGAAAAACAAAATCAGCGCTCTCCGCAAAAAATGCAGCAACATATGGTGCAAAAGACAACCGATGAAGCGTGCGAGAGACGAGCCAAGTTTGCTCAGAAAAAACATCTGCAATAAACCGCTTTGCTTCAAAGAAGTCAAACACTTTTTGACAACGGTAGGTTGTTGATTTGAGAAATCTCGCAAAAAACAGTACAATACTACGAATCGAATATTGGAAAAAATGAATGTTGTACGACTTTTGCAGGAAATTTTTGTGCCAAGAAATCATAATTCTTCAGCGCCTATTGCAAAAAATAGCGAGCGGGAAATTGCAGTAATTTCTAAACCAATACAGAAAAAAGCTGGAAAAAGACCGTACCCATTGCGGACATTTTTTGCATGGATTTTAGGAGTTTTGTTACTGGGAACGGCATTTGTTTTATTTTTCCACGCACTGATTCCTGCGACTATTCTTATCGCTATCGCATTTGTGATTACTCCTACCGGAGAAGAGTTTTTGTACAAAGTGTTTGGCTTTGATTTTTGTCGTCGCTGCAAAAGCTGGATCTTGATCATCGGCGGTCTGCTGTTTGTCGCTAGTCTTGGTGCGATGGTGTGAAAGTCTAATCTACTAAAATAGTCTTGATATCCATCGCTTGCCCATTGACGAAGCTGGGTATTTTTTTGCGAATAAAAGGAAACAGGCAGGCATAGAGCATCGCGGAAAACCGGCGAGAAAGGAAGAGGTGGTCGATGGCGCGATAGCGGGCTTTGGTACGGATCAGGCAGGCAAAAACAAGCTTGAGCAATCGCGCATCAGAAAGAGAAGTCCTCAGTCCGGGACTAATGGAAAAACGATAGGTGTCGGGAAAACGCTGCTCGAACCGAGCGATCTGTTGCAGCTGTTTTGTGGAAGCTATTCCGGCGAGGAGCTGTCTGCAGCTGACGAACATCCGCAAGGAAGCGACTTGGAAATCGAGATCGGGCACGCGCAACTTTTTGCCGAGAGCAGAAATCTGCTCGATTTTGGCAAGAGGAAGCGGAATCTGGTCATCAGCGAAAAGCCGATGCCAAAACACAAAAAACGGATTGATAGTGATATGATCCCAAAACAGCCACAAGAGCGGCGGAATGCGGAAGCGGCGAAAATAGAGTGTCTTTTCTGGGAAGCCATCACCATAGAGGGTTTCCTGTAGTGTCGTTGTAAACAAACGCACAAATCCGACCATGGCCTTTTTGCCGTGGAAAAATTCGCGAATCGCTGCTTCTGGCGAATGTGTTTGGTGGATGAGAGCAAAAGTGGCAAAGGTATTCAATTCGTTCCAGCGCGAAGAATCGGTAAGATATGTAAGGTCTCGCCGCATCGACCAGCCGCCTGTTTGACACCAGACGGTGTATCCGACAAACTCGGAAATCTGCCGCGCTTGTTGCAAATACGTTTGATATTCCCACCCGACAAAATACGGATGCATGCCAAAGCCTTCACGTTCACGCCGCGTCTGCAATTCGAGCATTTTTTTGTGTTTCCCTCGCGAAAAAAGCGGATTCAATTTGTTGTCTGAAAACCAATAAAAATCACTTTCGCCATATTTCATCGAAACAATCAGCTGTTCGCTTTCGATATCGCCAAATACTCTATCGTAGGTCGTACGGTTCCAAATCAGGTCGCCGATCGGATGAGCTCCCACCGTCCAAGTCCGGAAGATCAGTTGGCGCTCCCGGTGCTCAAAAACTGGAAGAATCTGCTTTAGAAAACGATTCGCCTGTTTGGGAGATTTGAGGAAAAGTCTGCTTTTAAAATCGCCCACAACATCAATTCCGTCCGCTTCACCGATGCGTACGATCACGCCGGAGACTGGGAAATGCGAAAAAAGCTGCTCAAGCGCCTTACAAAAAAGCGTCGTGGTTTTGGTGAAATCCCCTCTCGTCCGCGCGTGCGAATGAGAATTGGTGAACATGATATCAGTCGTGACAAACACGTCTTTGCCGAACTCTTGCGCAAGCGCAAAAATCCGATCATAGAATTCTCGATACTGCGCTAACTTCGTCCGTAACGATTTTGGATAAAAATCGAAATCCGTCAGATGTGCCAAATCATCAATGGAAATCGCGGAATTCCCCAAATGCGCAGTGCGCTCCAAAAACAAGCGAAAATTTGCGAGCGCTTGTTCGGTTTTGACAGGGTCAAGTACGCCATCGGTCTCCAGCTCCTCAAAGGGGATCTTTGACCAGTTGGTCGTTCCATCGGTCTTTTGATTGACAAAAAACGGACCGATAGCATCCAAAATCGAGAGCATAAAGAGGGAAAACGCGGCGACTCTCAAAAAAGAGAGCCACATCGCATTCTCTCTTTTTTGGCGGACAAATCTCAAGACGTATTATGCTCATTATTTTTCGAGCAGCTCGAATTTCTCCAAAAAATCGCTCATAGTCATCTCCGTCTCGACGCCATAATCACTTTTGTTTTTGTCCGACATTCCAATGTTCCATTTTTAAACATCACGCCTTTTGATCGAATTCATTTTGAGCAATTCGTGCCAACTCAATACGTCCTCCGGACTGATTGCCGGGCGGTCTTTTGGTAATATGATCAAAATGCCAATCTTCGCTGTCAATCTTGGTAAAGTTGCAGTTTCGCGCAAGCAATCGGAATCCTGCCAGTCCGCCCAATTTGGTGTTTTGAAAAGAGACATCTCCAATGTCAATCGCATGTCCAGTGTTATGATTGCTATTCCCGGGTTGTGCTGCCATCCCGGGACGACTATTGGCATACAATTTCTTTTGATGATCGATAGTGCGATAAGCGCTTGTAATCACTAATGGCTTGCCAGTGAGCTCGTGAAAAAGCACGGCGAATTTTGCCAAATCTGGCAACATTTCATTGCTTACTTTTGCGTTTTCGCTACCCTTAAATAAAATATGTGGCGAATTTCGAAAATCTCGAGAGAGAAGCCCCGAATCACCATACGAATCAATAAATGAAGTTATTTTTTGCTGAATGTCTTCTCTCTGCATCAGTGTATTGATATTGCCGGTATGCTCCATCGGCGCATTCAACACTTCTGGTTTTAGGTTAGCAATCTGCTGTTGCGCTTTTTCGACATCAATATCACCATTGGGTTTTTTCCATTCCTGCCCGAAGTGTGCCATCAGATACTCGACCAAACCGCCAAGGAGTTGAGTAAAATCGCTTTTTCCTTGACCGTCTTCCGGAACAATTTCGGGAAGTATTCCTGCGCTTTGTGCTACATCATTAACCTTGGTGAGCAAGTCGGCGCGCACGACACCCTGTGCTTGCTCTTGTTTGGAACTTAATGGTATTTCGTCTCGATATTCTGTTTGTCCGGTATCAAGTGGCTGAATTCTATCGGCTAATTCTTGTCGTCTCTTCGGTCGTTCGACTGGAGACTTGATGTTTTCATGCCCCGCAGGAAGATTTTCGGCATTCACAAAAAACTAATATATATCTTTGGTATTATACATTTTTAGCTTATTTTTTACACATGTATTTTGGGTTAGCTGGTTATCAGTTCAAATTTTTCCAAAAAATCACTCATACTCATTTCGGTTTCCGTGCCGTAGTCGCCTTTGTTTTTGTCGACAAATAAGACTTTATCACCACTCACGCGCACGATTTGCACTTCGTCCCGATAGGCGTCTTTTTCTTTCCATTCGGAATACTGCTTGATGTTTTCTGGGTCGCCGCTCGTACACTCGAATTTGTCGAGAAAATCTCGCTTGTTCATCCGCCCTTTTGTGCCATACGAACCACTATCAGTATCGCGAAAAACGATTTCGTTACCGACCACGGCTTCGAGTTTGACACGATCATTGCCAGCGCTCTTTTCGCGCCAACGCGAGTTTTTGGTGATGTCGGATTTGGAGCAGGACATAATGTTACGAAATACTTTGCTTAGACTCTGTAGTTTTTTGGGATCTTAAACTTTTGAGAATCTGTGCCACTCTCTGCGCCCTCCCACTACCGCCCTCTGCCTTATTGCCAGCCGAATCACCATCATAATACCCTAACCCGTTCGGCTGGGGAATTGAAGCAAACTCCATAGCCAAATCCATCTGAGCACCATAAATACTATTTGAGTGCCCATTCAAATACGCATAGAGATTTGGGCGTTTTTCATGTGAGATTAAATATGGAAACATCTTTTCTTGATTCTCTGGGCTAAATATATCGTCCAGAGACAGTTGGGCAAATGCAACTGCACTTCGAAATGTCTTCGGAATTATTTGGTATTTACCACAAGCGAATAGTCTTTCTGGATGCCCTTCTGGCAAGTTTTGATGTTGCATGATTTCTCCAATTGTCATTTGTGATAATGGTTGTTCGAGTCTCTTTCCTCTTACCCCTGCCCTTCCCCTATTGTAACTTTCATAATCTCCTTCTGTACTAGCAATTTCATTTTTTAGGGCAGCCATTGGGTCACTATTAATTAATTCTGTACTATACCCCCACTTTCGTTCCTGAAAATTGGATTGAAATTCTTCAGCTTGCTGCATTTGATTTGAATCTAAGCCCATCTTATCGCCAACAGTCTTGATTGATTTTGTATCAGGTAGGATATACCCAACAAACTCCGGTGAATACTTACCGGATTCCGAATCCTTAACTTCCAAGTCGGGAAAATACATCTGAAATTCACCCTGTTTTCGAGCAACAATCGTTGCCAACATTTCTGCGCGTTGCTCGTCTTCAAGAGATTCGTAACCACTTCCAAGGGATTCTTGTGTATTGACTACCAAAATCGGATCGATACCGCGCTCGAGTGCTGTGCGTGCGATTGGTTGTTCGTCTTCAGAAAAAGTACTTGTTTGCTTATCAATACTTTGCCGCATTGTCTGAAGCGCTTCTTCTGAAGAGAGCTTATTTATCATTATTTCCGTGCCAGTAAAAATTTTCAGGCGCTCTCCTTTTCCATTATTTGCATAAAACTCTCCATTCAAGCCATTTCGCGCTCCTTCAATTCCATCAATCGTTATCTTGCGCACTTCCGGCGGCAGAATGTGTCCAGCGGTGATCTCGCGCTCGAGAGCAGCATTCTTATGAAAATCGACCGTCAACGACTTTCCTTCAGCGACATTAGTATTACCCGTCAGTAAATACAGTCGATGTTGTTGCGATTGCTCCAAAAACTGATTCATTTCCATCTTTGGCAAAAGCTGTTCGGGACTTGGTCCAATTTGCTCATGAAGCCTTGTCAGATCAGGATTGTCTGGTTTTTCTTTTGCTTCTACAGGTGCCGGAGTATCTGGGGTTTTGTTCATTTACAAAATCATATCACGATTGTGCAAAAGCCTGAAAGACAAGATCGGCGAATTTTTCTCGCGAAATGTACGGCGAATCGCCATTAAGATAAAGGAGAAGCGGCGAATCACTTCTAACTTTTGAATACATTTTTTGTTCTATTTCGAGCAGCATCGCAATCGCCTCTTGGTGCGAAAGATACGATTTTGCAATTGAAGGCGCTGCATGTAGAGCTGAAGGATGCAAATATGCGTCGAGCAAAAGGTTTGGTGCGGCGGCAAGAGGAGTGGATGCTTTTTGTTGGACTTGGATTGATTCAATCACTTCGGAGCGAACACCAAAATATTCGAGTAAAAAGGCGTAAGCTTCTTCTTGACTGATGACTTTTTGCAATTCGAGTTGTTTAATCTCGATGGCGCTCGCAAAGCGTCCAGATTTGAGAATATCGGCAGTTGCTTTCATCCAATCAGCGTTGACTCCTGCGGCGATTAATGACGCCACGGCAGCATTGTTTTCAAAAGTATGGGCAAAATCGATAATCGCTGTTTCGATTGTCGCGTCATCCATTTCGGGATAAGCGTATTTGTAATAGGAATACAAACCAGTAATCAGTGCGGCGGCTTGCGACGTTCCACTTTTGGTTCCGTAACGATTGTCTGGCAAGGTACTCAGCAATTTGCCCGGAACATTGATATCAACCCACTCGCCAAAGTTGCTTGTTTGCCAACGCCCACCATCAATATTCGCTGATCCGACGGATAAAACTTCGGGGTAAGCCGCCGGATATTGCTTGGTACTCTCGGCGTTATTTCCGGCAGCAGCAACCAGATAAATTCCTTTTTCTTTCAAATCGTGGATTGCCGAGCGAAAAATCTGTGAATCGTCAGTAAATCCAAGGCTCATATTAATAACATCGACATTTTTGTTTTCGGCATAACGCAGAGCAGCGAGCACATTTGACAATTTGAGCCCGTGCTTGTCATCTGCAACTTTAAGCACCATTACGCTTGTACCCCGTGGGTTGATGCCGGTCATATCCGAGAGAAACGTCGGACGCGCGGCAATGACCCCAGTGACATGTGTTCCATGTCCGACAGTATCACGCACGCTGCTCGAATCATTTACAAAATCCCACCCCTCGATATCATCAGTACGACCGTTGCGATCGTCATCAACGCCCGCTCGTCCACTTGCTTCGATTGAGTTTTTCCAGATACCGCTTGTCAATGCCGGATGATGATCGTCAATACCACTATCGATTACGGCAACCAATACCGAAGCGTCAGAACCATTCACGGTCGGAAGTGTCGTCGCTCCTGAAAAATCTCCATTATATTGCTCACGATCTTGGAATAGCTCTCCCATTTGATTTTTTTCGACAGCCTCGACATTCCACAATTTTGAGTATGCAGTAATCATTTTTGTTTCCGCATTTTTCTGGCTGCTCTCTAGCAGCAGTACTTCGCCAGTATTGGTTTGTAAAAGAATTTCCGAGTTGGACTCAGTAGCAACTGCATCATTTGTTAAAACATCTGCCAGTAAACGGTTTGAAGAGGCCGCACCGATTAGCTTTCCATCGAGTACGGAAGAAATTCGCACGACACCAAAACGCTTATTCAGCAAGTCGATTCCTTTTTTTTCTTGTAAACCGAGCGATGGCGCGGCGCCATCTTGCCAATAAAAACCGGGGGCAGCACCACCGATAATAACGCCCAAAGCGATAAAGGCGACAGCTGTCACAACAGTGATGACGATGGCGCGCTTGGGAGGATGTTTCATATTGGTTTTTGTCAATAACTGAATATTCTATTATACAATGTTTTAATACATATTACAATATCTAAAAATTTGTTTTGATTCAGCAAAAACACTGGAAAAAGCTGCAGAAGAATACTTTTTAGCAGATATAATATTTCTGTTTTTGAATACATTTTTTATTCATATATAAAATCAGCACATCGAACAAAAAGATGATTTTATACAATTTAGATTGACTTGTAACAATATAATTGTGAAATAAAAATTGCTGTAATTAAGAAAACATTTATATAAATTGTCATCTAAACCATGTTTTAAATGTGTTAAAAACATGTATTGATACTTTATCTCACTTTTTAAGCAGTTTAATAGATACAACATATATTTTTTTTGGCAAAAAGAAACGCTTAACAAGTCCACCTATATATATAAAATACCGTTGGTTTTTTACAAGACCTACAACCTGCGTGTTTTTCTTTTTTTACTACTTCATGAAAGATTTGTTTCGTAGCAGCACTAGCTTAATTGCGACTTTAGCGTTCACTTTTACTCTCATTCTTTTGGCAATGCCAATTGCGACATTTGCTGTTGCAGAGGGCATTGATAACGATTGCGACGGTCCTCATGATGAGTACGAACTCATTGCTAATGGAAAGTTTCAAGATCCCGGTGAAAAAGAAATCGTTACTTTTTGTAAGAAACAAAGAATCATTATCCCTGCAACAATCACAAAAGTAGCAGGTGGTGACAAAAACTCTACTGCGGCTTTGTGGATTTATAAAATTGGTGAAAAAAGACCACTCATTTGTACTTATAACAATGAAGGCGACACATGGAACTTTAAAAAATGCCGTCAAGGGTACGAAATCAACCCCATCGATGGTACAATCGTCTACGGCGAAACCACCGACACAACAGCGGGCGATGTTGTCAAGGCGCTCCAAGTCGAATTGGATATTCCCAACAAGCACAAAGGCAAGGTGACATTGTATGTCAAAAAGAAGACTGACACTACCATTGACGACGAAGATGGCGATGGCATTGATGATGAAGAAGATGACAATTGTGTTGGCACCCCTAATCCAGATCAAAAAGACAGCGATGAAGATGGTGTCGGTGATGCCTGTGAGCAAGAAGAAGTTTTAGATACAGATGCAGATGGGGTTCTGGACAATGCGGACAACTGCCCAAATGATTCGAATACAGGACAAGAGGACGCTGATAATGATGAGATTGGTGATGCTTGCGACACAAATGAAGGCGAATCTCAGGATATAGACAGTGATGATGATAGCATTCTTGATGGCATCGATAACTGCCCACTTACAGCCAATGTTGATCAGGCTGATGCAGATGGAGATCGTATCGGTGACGCTTGTGACCCAGAGCCAGCTTACGCTTGTGACGCACGACAGACTCTTACATCTAGCGACGATCTCGAAGTCGAACCAACAGGAAGTTCGTTTACTTTAGGAGCAGCGCGTAGCTTTAAGATTCCACAATCTATTCCTGTTACTGCCCCGGCGAAAAGTGATACTAGTGAATTTAGTATTGCCTATCTGACTTTTTATCGCGATTCGGTTCCTGCGACCTGCAAATATACAGGCACAGCGATTGGCTCCACATGGGAATTTGTTGCCTGCTATGAAAACTTGTTCAACGGAGGAACTGGGCTTCCAACTGCTGACAAAGCTGGGGACGACTTCACTACTACGGATGTCTCTTTTGCCGTCAACGCAACCACAGGTCCTATCAGCAGCACTTTGACACTCGAGAACACTCACGGTTGTGAAGCTGCCGTTATTCCAAACGATCAAGATAGTGATGGTAAACCAGATGCCACAGATAATTGTCCTGCCGTAGCAAATCCTGAGCAAACAGATACGAATAGCAATGGAATAGGTGATGTCTGCGAAACGGCACCCACAACAGGTGGTGGAACGGGTGGAAGTGGAAACACCGACACCGGTAATCAAGCGTCGCGCAGTAGTGGAGGCGGTGGAAGTCGTGATTTTTGCAGCAATCCACCAGTACTCTCTACTATCATGCCGATTAAAAATGGAACCTATAACAAACTTCCCAACATCTCATTTACAGTGACCGATGATGCTGCCGCTGATGGAATCACCATCAAAGTAGCAAATCAATCTGTCGAACCAGTCGTGACAAAAGGCGACGGATTTTACACCGTTACTGCCGATACTTCTTCTGTCACTACAGACAAGAGCACTGTCAATGTTAGTATCAAAGCAAATGCAGGGAGTACATGTTGGAAACATGCGAGTTACTCAATCACTGTCGATGCAGATGCAACCGATACTGATGATGGCAAAACATACGAAGAATCCAATTTTGAAACTGACGGAGCAGGTAGCCTTTTCTCAGACGAAGATGACTATTTGGGCGCACTCAACGATCGTGGTGTCTTGAATAGTGATGGTAACACTCAAACCGAGCTTAACCGCGCAACAGCTGCTCAAATCATTGCCAATATTCTTGGCTTGGTATTTGAAGGTGATGTGACAAAAAATCCTTTCCCTGATGTATCAAAGAGCTCACGACAAGCATCATTTATTTCGCTTCTCAAAGATGCGAAGATTGTCAAAGGATATGGCGACGGACTCTTCCGCCCGATGAATACCATTACTCGTGCCGAAGCCTACAAGATTTTGTATCTTGCCTCGGGTAAAGAACTCACAATTGGTAAAACCACTTGCGTCGATCTCGAAGCTGGCGCTTGGTATGTACGATACATGCAATCAGCTTTTAATGACGATATCATTATCGGTGGAACCGAAGTCGTTTGCGGACCAAATCGCGTTATTACTCATGGCGAATTTGCTGAGTTGGTTGTTCGTTTCTTCGGAATCAAATAAATCATCTCATCAGAGAAGCCCTTACAAAAAACCCTGCCGAGTTCGGCAGGGTTTTTTGGTAGTTGAGTAATTGAAATTGCACACCAGAAATGCTGTTCCGTTCCCCAAGAAAAAACGGTATAATCAGAAGATAAAATATACATAACTCCTCGTTTTGACATGAATTTTGCTCGCCCACTCTTCCTAGGTTTTCTCTTTATGAGCATGGTTGCGCTCAGCCAAGCACACGCGGCTTTTATCGTATCACCAAAAAAAGACATTCCCGAAGTAGTGACAAAACCTGTCGACCGCTACACACTCGAAACCGACTGGGATGATTCTGCTGTGCCACTCCTTGCAGATGGTAAGAATTCGGTCGATATCCGTATCAAGGTGATTGACAATGAAGCACGCGTAATCAAAAAACTAGAATTTGATATCAAAGGTAAGGAGTCGGAAGCCGTAGGAACCATAAGCGTAAATAAACTCAACACCGAATACTTGGTGACATATACCACTCCCGATATTACAAAAACCGACATTACCAAAGCCACCAACTGGATTGTTATGTATTACACCGATGCAGACAATATCAGACGCTACAAACAGCTCACTATTCCACTCGAAAACACCACTTTTTTTCGAGTGGAAAAATCCGGCTTCGTCGAACAAAAAGTACCAATTGCCTTTTCGGGGCCTTTTGCCTATGTCTCGGTCGTGACACTTGCACCTGATGGCGAAAAAATTCCGATGAATACAGTGCGGCTCACGAGTGAGAGCATATCGGAGGCTTTGAATACAGACGCGAGCGGTATGATAAAAATCGAAAACCCCAAGCCCTTTGATGATAATCACATCAATAATGTGACAGTATTCTTAGAACTGGATGACAAACTGACTGCTCTTCAGCGCGAAACATGGCAAAGCTATGAGGCACTCACAAAAAGCGGCTCAGCAAAAAATAATACGGTTGAGAATTTTTTGAATACATTCCCGCTTGTGCTGGCTCAAGCCGAAAGCGATGAAGCTGCGCAAAAAATGATTTCTGGATTGTATCGGCTCAATACTATCTTTTATCTCCTCAATCGCGGAGACAACACCGCCGGATTTGCCGGTCGCAACATCGCCAAGGCAGCGCGCAATGAGTTATGGGAGACGCTTGATTTGTCTGATTCATTAATAACTTTAACGAATGGTATTGCCGCAAAAATAGAAGCAACAAGCAAAAGCAGTACAGCGTCAGAAGAATTACAGGCATTGTTACAGTCATATCCCATTGATTTTGTCGAACTCGCGAGTAGTGTCTCTGGCATTACGATTAGCCTCCATACTCCAAATCTAGACGAAGGTATCGTCAACGGACTTTTTATGAGGATTATTCAGCTCGTCGCTGACAAAGGAGTCAGCGGAGCAGAGTGGGGTGACAGTTGGTTTGAAAAAATGATTATCAGTTATTTTCAAGAACAAACGCATCAGATGAGTAAAAATATTATGTTGATTCTCGCAGAAATGATCACGAACAACACATTCAGCGAAAGTTTTACCGAAGAAGCCCTTCTTGCACAACAAGAGAGTTTTCGCACAAAGACTGATCGTATTATGGCAGAAGAAAAAACAGCAACTCCTCCACTTCTTAATTCTGACGAATTGCAAATTGCGTTCAATAATCATAATACGACCGGGCAAATGTATTTGGCATTGGTACAAACAACAGAGAACGCTTTTTCTAAAGTCATCAAAAGATATGTCACGGATGACGATTTTGCCAAATGGTTACATTTGTATCAGTTGACACTTGAGGAGACCAAAACTGCTGTCAATGAGACCGCTGGTTTTGCAAAGGCAGATGCCTCACGATTGCCGCTTATGATTCCGATGGTATTCGCGGATGGTTCGGTGTACGAGCACAGGCACGATCCCGTGATGGAAAAAGTCGTCCCCTATCAACTTGCCGTAACACAAGCGCTCTTTTATGAGCAGTTGTTACAGATTGGAAAACATTTGGTTGCGCTGAATCTCGACACCAATCTGATCATACCTGTGATAAACGAATTGGAAGAAAAACTAAAAACAACTCAGGCAGAAGTCGATACACTAGTTACCGGTGTACCTCGCGAGTTTCGTGCTGTAGATGGCAAACTCCAAAACACTTCCACACCAATCCCCTTGGTGCGCTTGGTGAGCTTTGCACTCCTCGTTTTAATTGGCATTGGCTATCTTGTCTATACACTTTCGCGTTCCGAAAAACGCACTAAATCAGAATCAGCTTTGCTCGCAGCCTCACAAGATAATTCGCTCGATTAAGGGCGTGCTTGTTCAAAAACATCAATAAAATGCTCAAACAAGCGCGCAATTTCTGCTTTCGCTTCGGCTTCCGATATTTTTTCGTCGTGCAGGTTCTTGAGGGCATCAGCAAAAATCGTTCTGCCAACAGCAAAGCCGGTTACACCACGCGACTCGGCGCCAGCCCTCAGCCAATCGGCGACTATTTCGGCGCTTTCGCCACGACCGAGAATGATGATTTCGGTGTTCTCTTTTCCGCCCGAAAAAACAGCATCAGAGCAAATATCCATCGCTTCTTTCGTGTCGGTTCCCTCGATTTTCCACACATCAGGATGTACTCCGGCAGAATGGAATTCGGCGACTGCTTCAGCAAAACGTTGTGGTCGAAGTTCATTATCAAAGCGTTTTTTGTCGCCTCCCACAGATTTGAGATCGCTGTCCGAAGGAAAAATAAGTGGCTCAAGCAAAAAATGATAGCCTTCGTCTGCGCAAAAATGCGCGAGTTCTGCTAAGCGCTCATTTTGGATGCGGTTTTCTGTTCCACCCACGACGCGTACGAGAGCTTTGGCAAAATACGGCTGAATATGACGAAGATGATCTTTCCAATTATCGTATTCAAAATCGAACTCTGGTTGTCCCGAACGCTCGATTGACAACGCATTGCGTACACCAAGGCGCTTTGCCTCGCGATGAATTTCTTCGCCAAATTCTTCATCAACCAAAATGCCCATCTTCTCCGCGCCGCGCTTCTCAACCACGATTTTGAAACCGTCAAAAATAATTCCTTTATAATGGATAAGGGTTTCGCGCTCGGCGTTACTGAGCGGATCTTTGTGACCCAAAATCATTTTTTGAAAAGAACCTCGGTGATCAAACGGAAGCATATACAGTGCGGACATAAGGCAAAAAATAGGAAAGCTGTGCTCTTATTCTCCCTCTTTTTTGGCAAGAGAGCAAGCGTATTCGCAGGCTTGACGCGCCCAGATGACTTCGAATGCAGTTGATGAGAAGTCTGGATTACGCACCAAGACTCGCCGCCAGGCTGTCTCTTTGTTGATGGGAATATCAATAACGCGGTCGCACAATTCGTCAAAATGAAAAGAAAGCGGCAGTGCCGCAACCAAAAGAAGATTTGTCTCGTTTGCGCGAGCATCTTTGACTTTCATGCTGATGATTCGACGCATCAGTGGATGTAAAATCTGCTCAAGCACTGTCAAAAGTGCACTGTCGGAAAAAACAACGTGTGAAAGTTTGGGACGAGAAACCGCAAATCCATCAAAAACCTCAGCACCAAAAGCGTTGTAAATCTCGGCACGAACAGCGTCATCAGCGTATAAATCATGCGCGAGCGCATCAATTTCGAAAAGCTGCGCTGCAGAAAACTTGATAATTTCACCAGCATCCTCAAACTGCTCAGATTGAAGAATTGATTGAGCAAGTACCGATTTTCCAGCGGCGATTTTGCCACTAATTCCGACTATCATTGTTGTCTAATACGAATGCCTCTGTCTTCGATATGGCGCGAAACCATGTCTCCCAGCAAAGATTGAAGAGCATCAGATTGCGTGATTTTTTGCTCGGACAAATAATGGTCGCGAATTTCAGTAATTCGCAAAGAAACTTTGCGCGGATTGGCAGCACTGCAGAGTTCGATTTTTCCGCCTGTTGCCATACCAATCGCAGTATCGCCATAACGCAAGATAAGATTTATAATTCCTTTAATTTCGTACGAGACTTCGCGAACTTCTGCATAAGAAATGCGTGAACTTAGGTGATGAAAAAGCCCGCGCCATTCGATATCAATAACCGAAGCATTGGTAGCAATCCAGACATCAAAATACCAATCCAAAAAGTGATATAAAAAATAGAACCAAAAAGCGACTGTCCAAATGAGAGCAGCCCAAAAAATACCTGGGAAAAAATACCACATTGTCCATGGCAGCAAAAAACCAAAAACCGCAGTCTTGACACCGACCGCTACAAGCTTGATCCAATGCTTATGCGCGACAAAGAGAATTTCTTCGCCGTCTTCGAGATAATGCCGAAAAAGTATGTGATCCCAAACCATATGCTTCCTTATCTTTTCAAACATCGTAAAAAAACTCAACCAACTTGCTCTCCCAAAAACGCTTTTCAAAAATGTTTAGAAAAAATATTTTTCTTATGGAGAAATTTTTTGCTGCTTGTTTCAAGAAGGAAAAATTGAGAGAATACACGACGATATTTTTGACACACGTGAACTCAGACGACGAAGACGCAAAATCACCAGATGAACTCCGCAGAGAAAAAATGCAAAAGCAGTTTTTTTCAGGGTCGCTTTCTTCGCAAGATGAAGATGAAAATACTGTGGTTGTCACAGAAGACGTATCGGTAAAAGAAGAAACAACTGAAGAATCCGCCGAACCTGCTCCGCCCCTACAAGAAACGCCATTGCCCCCTCCACCACCGCCAGAATCAAAAGAGACTTTTGAGTGGCACGAGCACAAGCCTCACAATCGCTTTGTCTCGTTTTTACTTTTGATCTTAAATTTTTTAATTATTGCAGCAGTTGTCTTGCTAATTCGTACTTTTGTCGTTTCGCCATTTGCCATCGTCGGACATTCGATGGACGAGAGTTTTGCCGATGGCGAGCTGATTTTGGTAGACAAATTGAGCTATCGGTTTGAGGCACCTCAGCGTGGCGAAGTGATTGTGTTTCATCCCCCGATTGACACACACACTATCGAAAGCGGCTGGCTGTGCACACTCAAAAAACTGGTCACTGATCCCCTGCCCTATGATTTTGGTGATGTCTGCCGCACGCGACAATATTATGTCAAACGCATTATTGGGATTCCTGGTGACAGAGTGCGGATTCAAGACGGACAAGTCTATGTCACACCCGAGGGAGGAGACGAGCAGCAAATCCGCACCGATTTTTTGACCGATGCAAATCGTGACGCGACCTGTTTTTCACAAAACTGTAATAGCGAATTGGATATCCGTGGCTCTATTGTCGATGTCCAACCAGATACAGTTTTTGTTTTGGGCGACAATCGCACAGGCAGTTCGGATTCGCGCGCATGGAAAATTGGCGGCGTGCCGGCGCCGTTTGCCAGCTATGATGATATTTCTGGTAAAGTGCGAGCAGTATTTTTTCCTTTTACGAATGTCAAAATAGTAGGAGGTTTGGATATCTTGACTACTCCGCAAAACGAAGAGAATCTCAAGCTGCTGAACGAATAGGAATTATTCATAAAAAAACTTTAGCACTTGAGTGATAAGCTTCATACTCTCTCTCTGGGGTAATCTTTGGGAGTTGAATCTTTTGCAAAAAAACAGTACAATATGGTGATAAAAACAATACCATGATTCGTTTTCGCAACATTGAAAAACATTACGGACATATACGCGTGCTCGAACACGTGGATTTTACGATACAAAAAGGCGAACTTGTAGCGCTAGTTGGGGCATCTGGCGTCGGAAAATCAACGCTTATTCATATGCTCCTTGGTGCCGAAAAACCTACTCTGGGGAGCGTCGAAATTGATGGATTTAATATCGCTACTTTGCAACCCGCTCAAAAACAATTATTGCGGCGTTCGATGGGTGTGATTTTTCAGGATTTTAAATTGCTCAAAAATAAAACAGTTTTTGAAAATGTCGCCTTTGCCATGGAAGTGTGCGGCGAAACAAATGAAGAAATCGAAGATCGCGTTCCGGAAGTGCTCGATAAAATGCGTCTGCTTCCGCTCGAAAATAAGTTTCCAAATCAGCTCTCTGGCGGCGAAAAACAACGTGTAGCGATTGCGCGCGCGCTTGTCCATCGACCAAAACTCTTGGTTGCCGATGAGCCCAGTGGAAATTTGGATCCGGATAATACTTATGAAATTGCTCAAATCTTAAAAGACCTCAACAAAAAAGACGGAATTACAATTATTATTGGCACGCACGATAGAGAGCTTGTGGACGAATTACATCCACGTGTCATCTTACTCAAAGATGGTGTTATCGTCAGTAACGAAGCACAGGGAAAGTTTCCGAAGCGTAAAGAAGCAATCTCAATTAGCTAGTAATTGCGTTGAGTTTAGTAAGGAAGGCTTCTTTGGACATGGCGCCGACGATATCACCGATGACTTCGCCGTCTTTGAAGACTTTAAATGCCGGAATACTCATGATGCCATATTTTTGTGCGGTATCAGGATTTTCATCGACATTGAGTTTGCCGACTTTGACATCTGTAAGTTCTGTAGAAAGCGCATCGATCACCGGACCCATCATCTGACATGGACCGCACCATGAAGCCCAAAAATCGACCACCACTGGTTGATCGGAGTCCAAAACTTCTGCTTGAAAATTATCGTCTGTAAAGATGTGTGCCATAAGAAAGCAAAAAGAAATCATCACCATTATGCTCCTGAAGGAGTTTTGATACAAGGCTTGATTGTGACTTAGGCGACAAGAGAAAATGAATCTTGTCGGCTATCGAGTGGAAAAACAGTTATGATTCGAGAAACCCACCAGCCTGATGATTCCACATATCGGCATAAACACCATTTTTTGTAAGAAGTTCATTATGCGTACCATCTTCAATGATCGAACCTTGCTCAAGCACAATGATGCGATCCATCCGTAGAATCGTCGAAAGTCGGTGAGCGATGACAACACTCGTACGTCCTTCGAGCAATGCAAAAACTGCTTTTTGCACCTTTTGTTCTGTAATGGAATCAAGTGCACTCGTCGCTTCATCAAGAACAACGATTGGTGAATTTTCCAAAAACGCGCGCGCAATCGCAATTCGCTGACGTTCTCCACCCGAGAGTTTGACACCGCGCTCTCCGACCATTGTATCAAATCCAGATGAAAAATTTTCGATGAAATCAAGGGCTTGCGCTTTTTCCGCTGCCATTCGAATTTCCTCAAAGCTAGCGCCTGGTTTTCCAAAAGCGATGTTTTCCGCAATTGAACGATGGAATAATTCCGGTTGCTGAGGCACGAGTGAAATATTGCGCCTCAGTGATTCTTGTGTGACTGCTGCGATATTGTTTCCATCGATCATGATTTCACCACTTTGAATATCAAAAAAACGGAACAGGAGTTTAGTGAGTGTCGATTTCCCTGCACCCGTGTGCCCGACGAGTGCGACATGCTGTCCGGCTGGAATTGCAAGGGAGAAGTCATGGAATTGCGATTCTTCCTCGGAATACGAAAAACCGACACACCGAAAGTCGATCGCTCCTTTTGTAATAACGAGTTTTTTTGCATTTTCCTTGTCTTGCACCGATGGAATCAGATCAAAAATATCTGCCATTTCCTTGCCATCAGCAATCGCTTGGAAAAAGTTACGCATTTTTTTGCCAAAA
The DNA here is from genome assembly GCA_041738935.1 of Candidatus Altimarinota bacterium. Lineage (GTDB taxonomy): Bacteria > Patescibacteriota > Gracilibacteria > CAIRYL01 > JBGSOV01. Next base: position 307,084 of record JBGSOV010000021.1, read on the forward strand.
TCCCACAAGCCATAAAACATCATCAGTAAATAACTTTGGAATAAGACAAAATCTTCAACAGCAAATTCACCGGCTTGCCATTGACGCGTCATCAAAAATAGGAGTGAAAATTCCAGAGTAAAAATTGTCAGCGCCTGCATCGCATCTCCAAGCGAACCCAATCCCCACGACACAAGACGATGGTGATAAAGTTCTGCAGAAACATTCTTTGCGCGTTGATATTCTTCAGCTTCTCGGGCAAATGTTTTGACAGAAGTCTGATTGGCGAACGAATCGGCGAATACCGCTCCGACACGCGAGTCGCTCGCAGCAGCAGATTCGTCAAATCGCAACTTCCACAACGAAAACCAAATATTGCCACCCAAAAACAGACATGCCCACAGAAAAAAAGCAGCTGCAAGTCTCGGCTCGTGATACAAAAAAACACAAAAAATAATCAGAATACGAGCACCTTGATTCAGAAGAGTAAAGGTAAACCAGTCATACATTGCTTCAAAAGCACGAGCAAAGCGACCAATTTTTTTGACAAGCGATCCGGTAAAGGTATCTTCGAAAAACTGCAGAGACTGATTTTGGATTGCCAAAAAACCTTTTTGATCTAAGTCACGCATCACTCTCGTTTCAAATAGTACAATAGCAACATCAAAGATCCGAAAACTGACCCATTGCAAAACATAGACCGCGAGGGCAAATAGCAAAAGCACACTGGTACGCCCTAAAGGAATTTCACTTGGTGATTGCGCGAACGATTCAGCAAAGGCACTGAATAAAAAAGGTGGCAGAGAACTAAAACCCGCCGCAACAACAATCGCACAAGTGCTGATCATAAACCATCTGAAATGGGTTTTGATCGATGGCCAACAATGTTTGAGGATTTTTTTCACGAAATGAAAATCGGAGTGAGCTTTGCAGCCTAGCACAAAGAATAACGAAGCTACAATGGGTTTGTTTCGTATTCCATTACCAAATCGCATGCATCAAACTCGTTGTTTCAAAAACTCCTTCAACTGATGCATCGCCTTGCCGCGATGGCTGACCTGGTTTTTTTCGGTCGGTGACATGGCGGCATAGACCAAGGAGTGACCTTCGGGAATAAAGAGGGCGGAAACGGGAATCCCATGCGGAATATCGCATTGCGGCTCTTTTGTCAAAATTCCGGGTGTCGATCCGTGAAAACTTTGTCGCGTGTCGCCATCGACAAATGCCGCTACACAATGAAAGGTCGCGCTGCGATCAGCTTCGGTTTCCATGCAGCGGAGAAAAAAATCGAGCCATTCTTTGTCACTGGCGTTTTCTCCTGCTCCCCAGCGGCGTGTTTTCACGCCCAGTTCGCCGCGCAACGCTGTCACTTCGAGCCCAGAATCTTCGGCGATGGTCGGAATTCCTGTTTGCGCGAAAAATGCTTCCGCCTTGAGATATGCATTTTCTTCGTATGTGTCCCCTGTTTCTTCGACATTGTTCACTAATCCAAGATCTGCAAGCGTAACAAATTCGATTGGCAAATCGCCGAGCACTTCCATGATCTCGCGGAACTTCCCTTGATTGCCGGTGGCGATGAGGATTTTGGTCATTGCATCGAAAAAACTTGTGTGGGTCATTCCGGCTTGACCGGAATCAGGAGGTGTAATCATCTGAAGGTGTTTCGTATTTTTGATTCAATCCCTCTCCCTCGTCCGGAAGAGGAGAGTCACCCCCCCCCCTTAATTCCCTTTATTTGGAGGAAAAAAAAGTCAACTACTCAGAATCCATGCCCTCCGGTTTTGACTCTTCTCCCAGAAACTGTGCAAAAAGTTTTTCGACACGAATCTTGTTGGCAGTGCGTTCGCGATATTCGTCATCATGCGTATCATGCGAATGTCCCGAGTGATGATTGTGTTCGGAAATCGTTTGATCGACCTCTATTTCAGAAACTTCTGGTTGTACTTCGGCGAGTACTTTGCCCAAAACCAAACGCTGCTTCGCGCGTTTTTCGGCTTCGGGTCGCATTTCTTTGCGAACCTCTTCACTGGTTTTTTTGAGATTTTCGAGATGTTTTTCCCACGTCATACCAGATTGCTCCATCTGTTGGCGCATAAACGCGACCATGGTATTGAGCTCTTCTTCGACAACGATTTCGGGCATTTCGCAGGTGGCGGACTTTGCCCAAGCTTCAATCAACTCGTTTTCGCGACGATGTTTCTCATCGTCTTCGGCTTTTTCCATCAGAATTTTTTCAATTTCTTTTTCCAATTCTACTGGTGACATTTTTTTACCAAAGATTTGTTCAGCAAATTCTTCGTTGACTTCGGGCGCTTGTTGCTCTTGTACTGTGTGCACTTTGATATCAAAATGGACTTCTTTGTTTGCCAAGTGTTTTGCCTGATAATCAGCAGGAAAAGTAATCGGAAACGTTTTGTCTTCACCAGCTTTTAGACCGATAATCGCTTCTTCAAAACCCGGAATAAAGTTGCCTTCACCCAAAATTACCGGATGCATTTTGCTTTCGGTGCCATCGAGCGGCACGCCATCGGGAGTTTTGCCAGCAAAATCGACTTCGACAAAATCACCTTTTTGCGCAGCTCGATCGACTGGTTTGCGTTCTTTAAAACGGTCTTTCAGATTGTTGATAACTTCCTCGATTTCTTTTTTGGGAATACTGAGCTTCTTTTTGGGAACGGTAATATCTTGCCATTTGCCCAGTTTGATATCAGGAAGAACCGTGATAATTGCTGTAAAGCGGAACGGCTCGATGGATTCGAGATCAACATCAGGGCGATCAATCGGCGATAATTTTTCAAGAACAATCGCTTCGGCAAGCAGACGCGGAACGGCGATATCAGCTGTTTCGGCAAGTATTAATTGATCTCCATATTTTTCGACGAGAACTTTTTCGGGAATATGACCTTGGCGAAAACCAGAAATATTGGCTTGTGACGAAATCTTGTCGAGAGCTTGTTTACGATACGATTGGATTTTGGCGGCATCCACTTCGATGACGAGTTTGACCTGAGATTTGGGAAGATTTGTGCGCTCGATATTCATGTAAGTAAGAAAATATGCCGACCAATACTAACGACAATTTTGTGGAAACTCAAGCGAAGGCATCCACAAGGAAACATTTTTTGACTTTTTTGGACAAAAGCGTCAGATTATAAGGTGCATTTTGCGCACATTTTTATGAATACAAATTCACAGAATAATACTGAGGAGAAGCCAAAAATCACCCTCTTGTGGAAGCTCATCTTACTTGGAGGTATTACCATTGGAGGTGTTTTTTTACTTATCATTTTGTGGATATCATTATTGCCGGCGCCGTTTGTACTCGGCAGCACCGAAAAAACCGTCGAGCGCGCAATCGCCGCCAATGGCAGTTTTGCGATTGATTTTTCGGCACGAATGGATCACGAAAGTGTCGAACAAGCGGTCACAACTGTGCCGCCAATCGAGGGCAAGTTTGTTTGGCAAGATGATACGAGCGTAGCGCTCGTACCCAAAAATAGTCTTACTGAAGGCGATCATATTACGTTGGTCATCGCTGCGGGCGCGATGGATTGGCTCGGCAAAAAAACCGCTGAACAAATTACCATACAATATGTCGTCACCACAGCGCCGCAAGTCACGATGATTTCGCCAATTTCGGCAAACGACTGGGATAATATTTTGTTTGAAAGAGCGAATGCCGATGCTCGCCAAACACCAGAAAATACACTGTGGAAACGCGGCGAGCCCCTGACAGTAATGTTTGACCGCCCAATGCAAGTGCTACAGAGTGCAAGTGTTGAAGAAGAAAACGATACACAAACCAATTTTGCAGACTATCTCGTCTTTGATCCGCCAATTACAGGCTCGATTCGTTTGCTCGGCACCACAGCATTCGAGTTTTATGCAGATGAAGATTCGTGGCCAGAAGCGCAAGAAATCAGTGTGACATTGCGTTCTGGTATTCCCAGTCTCGATGGTGGCACGACCACAGAAGAAATCACGTGGATGCTGCGCACCGAACCACCGTTTTTGCGGGAAGTGCGCATAGGTGACCGCGTTTTGGACTATGATGACAAGACAAAGACTTTTTCTGCGCAAAATATTTTGCCAGATGCTTCGGTAAGAATGGATTGGAACATGCCGCTTGATCTCGAAAGTCTCTACGGCAAAATGACAATTGCGCCCGAGCGAAAGGTGAAGAATGATGTTATCAAGCGCGGCGATCAAAAAAATGCGCTTGTTTTTATGGATTTTGATCCGCCGCTTGCTCGCGGTGAAACCATCGAAATTATTATTGATCGTGATGTCGCGCCGCTTGATGGCGAATTTGCTTCGAGCGAACCATTTCGAATTTTGTTTGAAACACTGCGCGAACCATGCCTCACATTTGCTGGCGAAAAAGCCACAAATCAAATCGCTATCGAACCAAACGGTGGAGTCGAGTTAGAACTCTGCACACTTACGAGCTGGTGGGATGAACAGCAGCAAGAAAATATTTCGATGGAAGACGCGCTCCGCGAACATCTGGTCATCACACCGTCTCTCGATACAAAAGACCTCTCGATTGGTTGTGGCGAAACTACCTGCACACTGTGGCTCCCTTCTCAGCCAGGCGAAAAATACGAGCTCTCTTTCACTGCGGATCTCACAGATGTTTTTGGGCAACCGATTCCGACAGATGGCTTTATTGGAAACATTACTATCAAAAACTATCCACCGCTGATTTCGGCATTGACGCGAGGTGGTTTGCGGAGCACATATGATGCTTCCGAGCCGATTGATATATTTTTTACCACGCGTAATGTAACAAAACTCAATTTTACCAGTTGCGTTGTGCCGCCTGCAATGGTGCGCAAAATTGAAGGTGAAGGCGGCTGGGGATGGAACGATTTTTCGTGCGCTCGCTCTGGCACCAATACTCGTACTCGCGTAGTACCAATCACCGGCGAAACCAATCAAACCAATATTCTTGCGATACCGTTACTCTCCGAAAACGAACTCGCGCCAGCAGGAACGGTCTATCATTGGGAAGCAAATTCAAATGAAGTTCGTGATCCCTGGAGCGGTACAATTCGCAATTTTGCAGGAGCCGTCTATCCAATCAATGCTGCGCTTACAGCCCAGCATGGCTCAGATTTTGTCACTGCATGGGCGAATGATTTTGCCACCGGCAAGCCGATTAGCGACATGCAAATTAGTCTTATTGATCAAAAAGGTGCTGTTGCAGGCTCGGGAAAAACCGACGAGCGCGGACTTTTGACATTGCAAAAACCAAGCGAATCCGAAGCCTTTTATCTCGAAGGAAAAAAAGACCAACTCGCGTCATTTGTCGGTTCGAGCTGGGAAGATGGCATTGCACCTTGGGATTTTGGGTTAAACTATGATTGGCAAGGTGCATCAACACTCATGGGGACAATCGTGACCGATCGACCGATTTATCGTCCTGGTGATACAGTTTCTTTTAAAGGAATTTTGCGAAAAGATGTCGATGCTACCTACGAAGTTCCACTGCAAAAAAGCGTCTTTGTTACTATCGAGAACAGTCGTAACGAAGTCGTTTACGAAAAAGAATTACCGCTTGATCAGTTTGGTACTATTGCAGACGAACTTCCATTGGCGGACAAAAGTGCCACTGGCATGTTCACAATCTTTGTGAGCACCACGCTGGAGCGAGACTGGAACAATCTCGTGAGTGGTGTTTTTTGGGTCGAGGAGTACAAAAAACCGGAATACAAAGTCAGCTTTGTCAGCGACAAAGAAGAATATGTCTCGGGTGACGATTTTGATACCACAATTAAAACCGAATATTTTTTCGGGACGCCACTCAAAGATGCCAAAGTGGAATGGCATATTGTCGAAACTCCTTTTTATTTTGATAGATGGTCAGGTGGAGGATGGTTTTCTTTTGGTACTGATGAAAATTGGTGCTCTTGGTATTGCCCCGAAAATCAAGAAGTCGTGCAACGCGGCGAAGGCGCCACTAACGAAAATGGCGAATTGTCTGTCCATTTTTCACTCTCGACCAAAACCCATGCGCTATACACTATAACGGCAACAGTAATTGATGCAAATGGGCGCACGGTTTCTGCTAATCAAACCTATCCGATTTTTTCGGGACAATTTGTGTTGGGCGTACGCACGAATGATTTTTGGCTCGATCAGAATGCAAAAAAACTCACTGCCGAAATCTTGGCAACAGACGTAGCTGGTAATGCACTTCCGGGGAAAAAATTTAGCGCCACCCTCCAAAAAGCCACTTGGAACAGCATCAAAAAACAAGATGTTGACGGTAATTTTTATTGGGAAAATTCGCAAGAATTTACGGAACTCGACACCACAACCGCAACAACAAATATCGGTGGTAAAGTGGAAGTAAGTTTTGCCCTCAAAAACACATCAGATTATTTTGGCGATTTGCGAATTTTGGTTACCGCCACGGATGACAAAGGCAATCAAGTTGCTGCTGCTGATCATATCTGGCGGAGTTCGGATACATATTCTTCGCCCTCAATTCGCAGCAACAACGATCGCATCAATATTGTAGTCGAAACACCTGAGGTCGCTCCCGGAGAAGTAATTCGGATTTTACCCGATTCGCCATTTAGCGAAAACGTATGGGCGCATGTCAGTGTCGGACGCAAACAAGCGGTCTATCATGACGTCTTTTTGTGGCAAGCAGGAACACCGATCGAAATCACTGCCACGCCAGAAATGATGCCGAATACATTTGTAATCGTGACACTCTTTAAAGGCAGGGGCGATCTGCTCGCCATCCATGATCAGCTGATAGAATATCACGAACAAAAGATGGAGCTCCAACAAGCAGAAGAAAAAACCATCGCGCTGCGCAAAAAAATCGGAAATATTACTGAATCACTATTGAGTGAACAATCAGCTGAATTGATGAGCGCCCTGCGCAAAGGTATGGAAACCACCGAACAAGATTTGACAAAGGTACAAGCAGAAACCAAAAAAATTACAGAGCGGATTACAAACCTAGAAGAAGCGATCAGGAGCGTGATTGGTGATGAAGCTGCGATTCCTTCTGGCGAAGATTCCGCCGCCTACCCCGAAAGCAAAGTCGGTATCGCGCCAATTATTGTTTCGGCAGAAAGTAAGCGTTTGCAAGTAAAAGTCACGCCGAGCAAAAAAGAATATTTGCCGGGCGAAGAAGTGCAAATGACATTGCAAGTAAGTGATAGCTTTGGCAACCCCGTCGAAAATGCCGATCTCTCTATCGCGGTCGTGGACGAATCTTTACTTGCGCTCAAAAGCCGCCAAAATGAAGATATTTTTGAAGTCTTTTTCCGCATGCGAGATATCGGCATTCAGCTCGCCAGCTCGCTCGCGTATCTCATCAACCGTCTTGATGTCGATACCATCGGCGGACAAAAAGGTGGCGGTGGCGGTGGCGATTTGGATCTTCTGCAAAAAAAGCGTGGCGAATTCCGAGATACTGCTTTTTGGCTCCCACATATTCAAACAGATATTAACGGAAGCGCAACAACCCGCTTTGTCTTGCCCGACAATATTACCAGTTGGCAGATTTGGGCGACGGCAAATACGCTCGATTCGCGCTTTGGCAGCACGAAGATGAATTTTTTCAGCCGCAAGCCATTGCTAGTAACACCGCTTGTTCCGCGTTTTTTGATTGTCGGTGACACAGCGACAGTTGGCGCGACAGTGGTAAACCGTGAGACAGATGAGCTTATTGTACGAGCAGAGTTTGATGCTCAAAATGTCGAGATTATCAGCAAAGATGCCGGTTCATTTCGGATTCCAGGAAACAGTGAAAAAACCCTCTATTACACCGTGCGCGCCAAAGCAAGTGGCGAATCACCGATTGCGGAGCTTGCTCCAGCACTCTTTACTTTTTCCCTCCAAGGCGATACAGCTACAGCGGTCGACACGCTCGAAGTCACCGTACCAATCAAAGCACCTGCCGTCGGCGAAAGCATTGCGACAAGTGGATATTTGGATACCACAACCGTTGCAGTGCAAGAAAAAGTTCAAATTCCTGGAGGAATTTTGACTGATGTTGGCGAGCTTGTAGTAAGTGTCACGAGCGGCGCCATTGGTAATATTACTGATGGTATTGCTGCCCTTGCTCGCTTTCCGTACGGTTGTACCGAGCAGATTATGAGTGCGCATTTACCCAATCTGGCGATTTTGCAACTTATTACCAGACAAGATGCTCCGGTGGAGATTGGCGAATTTGATGCAAATAAAATCCGAGAGATGGTTGCTACCGGCGTTCAAAACATCTACGCAGCTCAGAATCCTGATGGTGGTTTTGGTTTTTGGCAAGGGTCGGGAACGAGTTATCCGTATTTGACGGCTTACGCACTCTTTGGACTCGAGCAATCTGCTGCGAGCGGCATTACTGTCGACTCAACAGTGCGTGATAAAGCACGTGAATACTTGCGTCAAAAAGTCTGGGAAGATTTTAGAAAAGATACTACGCTCGAAAACGAAGCTGCTTTTCCAGATTTCGACACTCGCGCTTTTGCTATGTATGTACTTAGCTTTGGCGAAAATTTTGACGAATCGATGCTCGCACGCCTTTTTGAGCAGCGTTCAAAAATGTCACCCGAAGGCAAAGCTTTTGTGATGATGACGGCATATCGAGTTTTAAATGCTCGCCCTGCGCCAATGGTCACAAGCTTGTTGAGAGAATTAGAACAGGATGCAAAACAAACCGATCGCGAAGCGCATTTTGCAGCAAGTCAGTCGAGTTGGAATTTTGGCTCAGATGTTCGCGCAACAGCAATCGTGCTTACTGCGATTTTGGAACAAGACCCAAATCATCCCCTCATACCAAAAATCATGGAATACCTGCGCGACAAAAAGCAATCGTTCGCTGGATACACTGCCAGTCCATGGGGCACAACGCAAAATACCGCTTGGGTGCTGTTTGCGCTCATTGCCTTTTTGGAAAAGCACCCGCTCGAATCCGCTGAGGTTGATGTTCTTGTTAATCTTCAATCAGTGTTACAAGAAACACTCGACCAAGCTCATCGCGAAGCAATGGTTCGTGTTCCGCTTGCTCAAGTAAAAACTGGTATTACCGAAAATTCGATTGATATTAACAAAGAAGGTGGTGGTATCAGCTACGATATCGTCGCGCAGTATTATTTGCCAATCGAACGCGTGATGGCGCGCAATCACGGCTTTGGTGTTTTCCGCGAATTGTTTGCTTTTGCGGATAAAAAAATGACTGCTCCAATCGATTCGGCGACGCAGGGTGAAATGATTCGAGGACGCGCGACCATTTTGGTATCGGACGAGCGTTATTTTGTCGGCGTGCGAATTCCGATTCCCGCAGGCACCGAAGCTATTAACTTTGCTCTTGATACCGAAGATCAATCTTTGCAAAACACAGGTGATCCGTGCCATTCGTATTGGTGCCCAGAGAATGAAAACTGGCGCTTTAGTCATCGCGAATATCGTGACGATCATATTTTCTTATTTGCCGATTATCTTCCGGCGGGCAGATACGAGTTTGATTATTTACTTCGTGCGAGCATTGTCGGCGAATATCAAGTCTTACCGAGTGTAGCGGAAGAAATCTATCATCCCGAAACTTTTGGGCGCAGCGAAGGCACCCAATTCAAAATCAAAGAACAAGTTTCTCCCGATAAAACACCAGCGGCAAACAAAGACGAGGAAGAATAGAATTTTATTTCTGCTCCTTAATAATTTTAAAACGGCGCTCTACTTGTAGCTGTCCCGGAACAGAAAAACCCGCTGCCTTGATGTGTCCGCCACCGCCGAACTTGCCAGCAATATCAGAAACATTGACATCGTCTTGTTGCGTGCGCAGACTGCCTTTGACCCTGCCACCGCGCTCGGTGAGGAGCATCGCGTATTTGGCATTCGGTACCATGTTGAGAAAATCAATCGCACCAGACGCATCTTTGGGATCAGCGCCCGTCACCAAAAAATCGCGTTCGGTGACTGTGGATGAAACGATTTTTTGACTATTCATTTCGATGCGTTCCAAAATCCGTCCCCATAACCTGAGCGTAGGCACAGGCGTGCTTTGAAAAACATATTTGCGGATTGACTGCAAATCGGCTCCTGCTGCTAATAATTTTGCAGCAATACGAAAAGATTCTGGCGTCGAATTACTGTGTTGCAACGAGCCAGTGTCCGTAAGGATTCCATTAAGCAAACATGTCGCAGCATGCGGAGAAATCTTCCACTGCATTTGTTCACACAGTTTGTAAAGCACCGCCGTTGTACTGCAGGCTTCGGCATCGATAAAATTGACCGTCCCAAATTGTTCGTTAGAAATATGATGATCAATATTAATAAACGGAAATTCTCCTGAAAACAGTTCGGGTTTGATGTCATGAAAACCAGTTTGATGGCGAGCTGCTGCATCAACCGCAATCGTCACGTCAAAATTGCGCGGGTCAAAATCAGTTTTGTAAAGTGAAACATCAGGTAAAAACCGGAATGAAACTGGGATTGGATCAATACAAATATTTTCTACAAATTTGCCTTGGCGCTTCAAAATATCACGGAGTCCCAGACCCGAGCCCGTCGTATCGCCATCAGGACCACGATGCGAAATAATGGCAATTCGCTGAGCAGCGGTTATCATTTTGCCAACATGCTTGGCATTTTGTGCATCAAAAGCCAGTGTTTTTTGTGGAGCCTGTTGCTGCTCAAGAGTGACAACCATACCAGTTTTTGCGAGAAAAAAGAGAAGGTAAGAAGGTAGTATAGATTTTTGAGAGAAACCAAAGCAAACTCTTTCGCTTGCGCGAATCATAAAATATGGTGAGAAAGAAAAAGATATGCTGTTTTTTGGAAAAAATTGCTATGCTTCAGGTGAATTTTGTGAGCATGAAGTATCTCTCAGCCAAAAAAATCATCACCCTTGCTGAACAACTGATCAAAGAAGCGAATTTTTTGTTGCCGCCAAAGACAGTCCAAAAACTTCAAGAATTTGCGGTAGCAGAAACGGATACTACAGCAAAAACAGTATTGATGGACTTGGTAAAAAATACGCAGATTGCTCAACAAAACAAACTGCCACTCTGTCAGGACACCGGCACCGCAGTCTTTTTTGTGGAGATTGGACATTTGGTCACGCTCGATGAACCACTGATGGTTTCGCTCACGCAAGCTGTTAAGAACAGCTACAAAAGCAATTACCTGCGTGCGAGTATTGTTGGCGATCCACTTTTTGATCGCAAAAATACTGGGGACAATTGTCCACCTGTTGTACACATCAAGCAAATCGTAGGTGAAGGTTTTCGACTACGCTTTTTGCCCAAAGGTGGTGGTGCCGAAAATAAATCAATCGTCAAAATGTTACGTCCCGTCGATGGCAGACAAGGCGTGATAAAAACTGTAATCGAAGCGGCGCAAGCAGCTGGTGGTGCAAGTTGTCCGCCTTGGCTTGTTGGCGTCGGTATCGGCGGCAGTTTTGACAGCGTGGCAGAAATCGCCAAAGAAGCACTCTTTCGCCCCATTGGCGAACGGCACGAGCAAAAAGAATATGCGGAATTAGAAACAGAAATTGCTGCGAAAATCGAAGATTTGCACATTGGTGCCCTTGGGCTTGGTGGCAACAAAACTGTTCTCGCTGTTCATATTTTGGCGCGCCCGACACATATCGCCTCGCTTCCGGTCGCAGTCAACTTTCAATGTCATTCTGCACGGATGGCAACCGGAGAGTTGTAGAAAAGAACAGTAATCGTTGACCAAAAATAAAAAAAAAATCACAATAGAGCGGATTTTTAGAAGAGTATTCTTGATTCGTTTACCGAAATCGGCAAAATCTGGGTGGCTGAATATGGCATGGCGGGGTTGGCTTTTTTGTCATTTACCGAGGGCTTTATTAATCCGATTCCGATCAGCCCGATCTTTGCTTCTGCCACGCTGATGGGGTTTCCTGTTTGGAGTACTTTTGGCATCGTACTCGTCACCAACTTGCTTGGTTCGGTCGTAGGATATTTTATCGGTAAATGGCTTGGACATCCAGTTGCTGTCAAACTATTTGGCAAAAAACGCATCGACAAAGCGGAATTGTATTTTCAAAAATGGGGCGAAGTGGGCGTGTTTATTCTGGCATTTACTTTTTTACCGTTCAAAGTCGCAGCATGGTCAGCTGGGATTTTTGAAATGCGCTTTTGGCGCTTTTTGGCGGCGGCCACGATTGGAAGAGTGTTGCACTTTTTGGCAGCACTTGCAGCGGTCAGACTCGGTTGGGAATTTTTGCATCTCCTCATTAAATGACGATTTTTGAAGCGTTTTTTTTGGGAATTTTTCAGGGAATCACCGAATTTTTGCCGATTAGTAGCTCTGGACACCTCGTACTCGCAGAACATTATTTTAAGCTTCCTGCTGACGAACTTGTTGCTTTTGACGCATTTTTACATGGTGGTACACTCCTCGCCATAATGATTTTATTTTGGAAAGACATTCGCGATATTCTGCTCATTCCTTTTTCTAAAAATAAAAAATCAGAACTCCGCTTTTTGCTCATTCTGGTTGCGGCAACTATCCCCGCTGGCATTATTGGGTTTTTGTTTGAAGATTGGTTTACCAGTTTTCGCAGTGTAACAGCAGTTGCGGTTTCATTTGTACTGACTGGAATATTGTTCATTATTGCAGAAAAGTTTCCTGCCAAAAAAACAGCTCAAATCGGTTGGCGCGCGGCGATTTTTGCCGGAATATTACAAGTTATTTCACTGCTGCCAGGAGTCTCGCGCTCGGGAATCACTTTGGCGGGTGGCATGCTCGCCGGAGCAGAACGTACAGCGGCAACAAGATTTTCCTTCTTTTTGAGCATGCCGATTACTGCTGGTGTTGTTACATTGTATATGTCACGTTTGGTACCCAATACAGAAAGTGTAGCGTTTCCGCCTTTGCTTCCTAGTCTTGTCGCCTTTGTGACAGCTGTGATTATTGGGTATTTGACGGCGCGCTTTTTATTGCAGTATTTTCGTCGTCATTCGCTCGCGGTGTTTTCGGTTTACTTAATCGTCTCGGGTTTTGCGCTGCTTGTTATTGAATACATCAACTAGATCAACGTCGACCATCCCGTTTGTCCATCACCATTTTCGTGAAGTTGTGGATCATCCCAATTGTCGAGTGTTTTGTGAAAGGCACATTCTCGACATTTTTGTACCCACAGGTCTAATTTTTTATCATCCTCACCTTCCATTTGTGAAAGCTTCCGTGCGAGGAAAAATACATGCGCCTCTTTGGGGCTTTTGGGTGCGCCATAACGCTCACTGAATTGGAATTTGGTGGTGGCGCGCAGCTGCGCCCAGCTATCACACTTGCGCAGGCATTCGTCAGATCCGATACATTTGCCGTCCGAACGGTAAGCACATTGATCGCGCGGAAGCGTTTTCCACGGTTGCTCTTCTTCAGTTTTTTCTGCTTGTTGCTGAGGAGGACGAGTGACTGGCGGTGGAGACGAGGAGAATTGCTGGGGAGGAACTTGCGATGGCGGTGCATGTGTGAATTGTGGATTTTGCTCTGACCTGTTTGCACCAATATGAAGATGAATACCTTGACTAGCAGCAACAGGTGGCGCTTGTCCCCCAGGTGGTTGAGGAGGGCGCAAATTGCCGTCGGGAGCACGACCCGGATTGGGGATCTGTCCAAAATCGCTCATTTGGTTTTGATGCAGAAATTTCTGTTTACTATACAGAAAATCTTACTTTTTTACTAGTAGAAAACTTAGGCTGGGACTGCTGCTGCCAAAAGAGGGTCACCGGCAGCCAACGCGGCACCGCTAGTTCCCCCACCAAATATTTCGAGACCAGCCAGATTCGCCCAGATTTGCGATGCAACCGAAGAGATAATTGTAATACTCGCCATGGTTGGTTCGATAGCGCTACTGATGTCAAGAACAAGTCCTGTCGGATCACCCAGTCCGACTAATTCGACTCCGGTTTCTTCGATGGAAGGCAGAGGAATCCCATTCTCCGTAGCAACGACACTATAAAATTCATTGGAATTTACAAAAGCATCACCATAGCCTGTCGGTGAGTAAAACGATATCCTGACCTTGGAGCGCTGCTTCGAGCTGTTCGGAAGTACTGAACATATTGGCTGCAAGCTCATTGGGGGCACTGGTTTCTACCGGAGCTGACCATGCGATTGCGCCAGAACCGTCCGGCACTTCGGTCAAAGTCGAGTCTATGTATCCCCAACCAAATTCTGTTTGTCCGGCAGTATCTTGATAAAAATGCGGAAAATAACTCGTCGGATCCGCAGAAAGCACAAGGTCGGTTTCGCCAGGTGTTTGAAAAACAGTTTCGGTATGCAAAAGACCATATTTTTCTTGAAGATTTTGCACCCATTCGTATTGTGTCAGCCAGTCGGGGCCGACAAAGGTTGCTTGTGTTGAGACACCTGTAATTTCCGGGATTTGCTCTAGCATAGTCTTTACCACACACTATCAGATAATCCCTTCTTTGCGAGTGCGTCAAGGGAAATTTGTGGCTTACTAATAACGTATTTTTTGAGTTTTTGCGTGAAACAAACCTGCTAATGATTGTGAGCCATTTGCTTCATCTTTTTCGGACTCATCATGCCACTTTTGACACCCTTTTTAACAAGAAAATAATTGACCGGCCAAGCTGCAAAAAAACCAATAGTCAGAGAAAAAATCAGAGATGTCCAAAAAATCGTATCCGTCATGACCGCATTTTTTGCGAATAAGAGATCTACCCCAATAGCGACTACTTCCATGAATACGATACTTGCCGTCTCACTTTCGATTGCATCTTTGAGAGCTTGCCTAAATGAAGCACCTTCTTGCATCAAGGGACCAATCGTAAGTGCGATACCAAAAATATATGCCAATGCGAACGTAATGCCGATCACCCACCAGTTATTGAGGGCAAAAACACCGACCGCAACAAGCACGCCGATGACTTCCCCTGCACCACAACCCGAGTAGCAATGGCAAAGCGAGCGCAGACTCTTGCGCGATAATGAGTCATGACTTATCTGTCCCCGACCGGCAAAGAAGTATGTAGCCAAACCGATCAGCCCGGAATAGAGTACGGTCAAAGACCAGACGAATTTCATCAATAGTCCAAGAAAAGGATTGTTCTTCCACAAATCCCATATCAAAACTCCCAGACAAATCACAGAAATCCCCAACCAGATCTGCAAGGTCATGGGGTTTGAAAGAATGCCGCGCAAGACTTCAATAATGTTCTGCATTTCCACTTCTATACATGCAAAATCTACGCCCTTGCATCAAAAATGCAAATGATTTTTTGGTTTTATCGAAGGCTGATAGTGCAGATCAAACGCCGGAATAGGTATGCCCGAGCACTCGGGACATCCGTTTCAAGATGTTTTGAAATCAAAAAATTGAGCAATTGTGTCAGGTTGATTCCTACTGCTCCTGTAATCCAAATGTTGCGGAGCGAGTGGTCTGCCGACACACTCACTCCGGCAGATGTTCTCCCATCAAAGACTCTACCCGGAAACAGTCAGGTGAAATATGAGAAATGATGACATGAAATTTTCATATTATTTTGAAGATAAAAGCGATGTGCTTCAAACTTTTGTACTTCCGAATCCAAAACGACTTGCCGAATTTTATGCTGTACTGCAAAGGCAAATATCCAATCAAGAAGTGCTTTGCCATATCCTTTGGATCGGTGTTTTGCATCTGTTACCAAATCATCCAGATAGAGATATTTTCCATTCCCGAGATTTTCACATACATGAAATCCAGATACAGCAACAACGACAGAACTTTTTTCGATATATAATAAGTAAAACTTTTCTTTCATTAGCTTTTTGATTTGTGTAACAAAACTTTCTTCTACGAGATGCGGATGAAGTTGGCGCATAATCGGATAACATTTCATGATTTCATCATCATTAACAGCTACTTTGACTTGTTTCATTCTTCAATTGATAGAAAAAGCCCCCTTTCGGGGGCTTTGGTCTTACTTCTTTTCTTCGTCGTCTTTTTTCTCTTCCTCTTTTTCTCTTTCCTTTTCATCGACGACTTCGGCATCTTCGACGGATTCGTCACTGTCTTTTTTCTCTTCATCACCACCTGTGTCCGCTTCTTTTGATGCTGCTTCGTACATGGCCGCGCCGGCATTTTGCAGATGTTTCATCAGTTCTTCCGAAGCTTTTTCGTACTCGTCTTTGTCGGCGTCTTCTTTTTCCATCACCTTTTTCGCTTCGGCAACGGCAGTGTTAACTTCTTCGATGAGCTTTTCGTCGATCTTGTCCTTCGCTTCTTCGGCGAGTTTTTCACCTTGGAAGATCTCGGAATCGAGCTTGTTCTTTGCTTCGATTAGTTCGCGCTTCTTTTTGTCCTCTTCAGCGTGCACTTCGGCATCTTTGCGCATTTGCTCGATTTCTTCATCACTTAGTCCGCTACTGCCTTTGATGGTAATGTGACTCACTTTGCCGGTTGCCTTGTCTTTGGCAGAAACCTTGAGAATGCCGTTCGCATCAAGATCAAAAGTCACTTCGATTTGCGGTACACCGCGTGGTGCTGGCGGAATTCCATCGAGCATAAAGTGTCCGAGCGATTTGTTGTCCGCCGCCATTTCGCGTTCGCCCTGAACAATATGGACATCAACCGAAGGCTGATGATCGGCAGCGGTCGAGAAGACTTGCGATTTGCTCGTCGGAATCGTGGTATTGCGTTCGATGACTTTGGTCGCAACGCCACCCAAGGTTTCGATACCGAGCGAAAGTGGCGTCACATCAAGGAGGACGATATCTTTAACATCGCCGCGCAAGACGCCGCCTTGGATCGCCGCACCAATTGCTACGACTTCATCTGGATTGATTCCCTTGTGTGGTTCTTTGCCAAAGAAGCCTTTGACCGCATTCTGCACCGCCGGCATACGTGTCATTCCGCCCACAAGCACGACTTCGTCAATATCCTTTGGATCAAATTTGGCATCTTTGAGCGCTTTTTTACACGGTTCGAGCGAGCGTTTCACAAGGTCAGAAGTTAACGCTTCGAGTTTGGCGCGCGTCAATTTGACGACCAAATGTTTTGGTCCAGTATCTGTTGCTGTAATAAACGGCAAATTGATTTCGGTTTCTTGCGCGGAAGAAAGCTCAATTTTGGCTTTTTCGGCGGCTTCTTTGATACGCTGAACCGCCATTACATCTTTGCTGAGATCAACGCCTTCGTCTTTTTGAAATTGCTCAATCAACCAGTCGATGATGACTTGGTCAAAATCGTCACCACCCAAATGTGTATCGCCGTTGGTAGAAATTACTTCGAACACACCATCACCGAGTTCCATAATCGAAATATCAAAGGTTCCGCCACCAAGGTCGAAGACAGCAATCTTTTCGCTTTTGCCTTTTTTGTCGAGTCCGTAGGCGAGCGCCGCGGCAGTCGGCTCGTTAATAATGCGTTCGACTTCGAGCCCGGCAATCTTGCCGGCATCTTTGGTCGCTTGGCGCTGTGCATCGTTAAAATATGCCGGAACGGTAATGACCGCTTTTGTGACTTCTTCACCAAGAAACGCCTCCGCATCAGCTTTGAGCTTTTGCAAAACGATTGCGCTGATTTCTTCTGGTCGAACTTCTTTGCCTTCAAATTCGATAAAAGCATCTTTGCCTTTTCCTTCTTTTACTTTGAACGGCATATTTTCGGCTTCTTTTTTAATTTCGGTATATTTGTGACCGATAAAGCGCTTTGCCGAAAAAATCGTGCCCGTTGGATTGGTGACCGCTTGGCGCTTGGCAGTGACACCAACAAGGCGCTCTTTACCTTTGGCAGCAACAATTGAGGGTGTTGTGCGGTTGCCTTCCGAGTTTGGGATTACGGTTGGCTCCCCTCCTTCCATCACGGCGACACAGCTATTTGTTGTTCCGAGGTCGATTCCTATAATTTTTGACATAATATTTAAAAAAAGAAATTTTATTCGTCATTATTTTTCAAGCCATTCACCAGAAAAAACTTCCCTAACATCATCGTCATCACTTCCAATATTGTAAACACATGTTTGATAATGGGTGCTATAGTAAGCGTTGGGAGATGTGTCCTCAAGGTAACCATTCCGCAGATATACTCCCTCTTCAAACTTTTCTTTAGCAATTTTTGAACATTCAATATTTGCATCGAGCAGTTCTTGCTCTGACATTCCCGAATTGCAGCCAGAGAGAATTAATGAAGCCATTATAAATGTTGTTAATTTCAGCATGTGAGATGAGAAGTGTTATCCTTTTGGAGGAAAAGGGTCGTTTCCATAGCTGTCCCTTGCCCTTATTTGTCCATTTTCACCATGAATTAATAGTTCTGACTCTTGGTTTCTTGCAATATCACGAGCATGTACTATTGCTTCTCTTTGAGTAGAATGAATCGAGGTCGCGTTTTTATTACCTGCACCTTTTACAGCCCAATCATCCCCACGAGGTACTACATGCTGATTTTTTCCCATATGTTTTTCAAAACAGAAATTTAGCACTCTCTATTTTAGAGTGCTAATTTTTATCAGTCAAGTATTTTTTTATAAATGAGGAAGAAACACTACGATTTTTTCACAGCAAAAATACTGGTTTGTTGATACGCAGCAATAAAGGCGATTTACGAAATAGCTGTCCGCGAGCTGGTAGCAAGAACGCCATTTTGTTTGCGCTGCGAAAGCAACTGGTCACGCTCGGATTGTCGGCGGACGAGTTCTTCGAGAACGACAGTTTCGATATCAAACGCTCCATGACAGGTCTCGAAGTTGGTAAAACCGCTCATTTGCGTATCGAACAAAAACTTCAGCTTTTCGGTTTCGTTGCGAAATTTTTTGACTTCGCCTTTGACCACGACAAAATCTTCTTGCTGGGCTGTCTGATACGCCACCACCAAACCGAGTTCGTTCGAATCTTCGCGTACCATGACTTTGAAGATTTTTGCTGGGAGCGATGCTGCCTGCGGTGTTTCGACAAAATTTTTCATGTGATGAGGAGAGATGCTGGCACTCTTGATTTTAGAGTGCTAATTTCTGCCAGTCAAGATAATCTTGTACAAATCTTTCGCTTCTACATTTGCAAAAGCATCAATACTTGTAAAGTCCAAAATCGTGCAAAAATCTCTAACAAAATACAAGAGGAAATTTATTCATACAATAATATTGCTACTTGTCACTTAACAGAGCGCCGCAGAGTGGCGACTTGCTTGCTGAATCAGCAGTGTTTCTGGCACAATGCCTTTCGATATTTGCCATGATATGATTGATGAAGCTCTCGTGCAAAAACTTGCCACACTCGCGCGACTCGGCTTGACCAAAACAGAAGTCGAAAAATTTACCCATCAACTCGATGATATTCTCGGTTTTTTTGAAAAACTAGCAGAAGTCGATACCGCTGGCGTCGAGCCGATTGCGCAGATCACAGGACTCGCGGATATTACGCGTCCGGACACTGTGGAAGAGAGTTCGATCGCGCATGAATTGCTCGAATGTTCGCCACTTGGTATCAGTAAAAACCATATTCGCGCCCAAAAAACTCTCTAACAATTTTATGAATTCAATCACCTCTCTCCTCAATGAACTCCGCTCCGGCAAGACCTCTGCCACCGAAGTCACCAAAAACTATCTGGCGAAAATCAAGGATTCGTCACTCAATGCGTATATCACCGTTACGGAACAAGCAGCGCTCGCCAAAGCCGCCGAGTTTGATGCCGCAAAAGATTTTAGCAAACCGCTCGCCGGAATTCCGATCGCGGTTAAAGATATTGTGTGCACGAAAGGTGTCAAGACGACCGCTGCAAGCAAAATGCTTGCCGATTTTGTGCCGCCGTATTCGGCGACCGTCTGGGAAAAACTCGAGAATGCCGGTGCGATCCTTCTCGGGAAGACGAATTGTGACGAATTTGCGATGGGTTCTTCGACCGAGAATTCCGCTTTTGGCACGACGAAAAATCCGCACGACGAGAGCCGCGTTCCCGGTGGCAGTTCCGGCGGCAGCGCCGCGGCAGTCGCTGGGGAAGAATGTGTCTTTGCGATTGGAACAGATACCGGCGGTTCGATCCGCCAACCGGCGAATTTTTGCGGCTGTACCGGACTCAAAGTGACCTACGGCAGAGTCTCGCGTTACGGCGTAATGGCATACGCGAGTAGTTTTGATACGATTGGTCCACTCACCAACTCCGTTGCTGATGCAGCGGCAGTCCTCGAAGTGATTGCTGGCGAAGACAAGCGCGATGCGACGACTCCTGATATTGCTGTTCCTGCCTATTCGAAGCACTTGGAAGACCCGATCCAAGGGAAAAAAATCGGTCTCCCAAAAGAGTTTTTTAACGCGGTGGGGTTTGATCCGCGCATCAAAGCCGCTTGTGAAGATGCAGCGAAATTATTGGAAAAACGCGGCGCAAAAATCGTAGAAGTCTCGTTGCCGCTGACCGATTATGCGATTCCAACCTATTATCTGCTCGTCAAAGCGGAAGCGAGTACCAACATGGCACGCTACGACGGCATCCGCTTCGGACATAGCGAAACCGGCAAAGACCTGACCGAGTCGTATATGGCATCACGCCAAGCCTTCGGTGACGAGGTCAAACGTGCGATCATGATGGGAACCTTCACGCTGTCGTCCGGCTATGTCGATGCCTATTACAAAAAAGCCGCCGCCGTGCGCGCCAAGATGAAGCAAGATTACGACCGCGCTTTTGAGCAAGTCGATGCGCTGCTCGCGCCGGTCTCCCCTACTTTGCCGTTCAAATTCGGTGACAAAGTCGATGATCCGTTGCAGATGTACTTGGCGGATATTTTTACAGTAACGGCAAATACCGTCGGTATTCCGTCCCTTGCTGTCCCAACCGGAAAAATCGATAATCTACCGACAGGAGTGCAGATCATGGGGAAGCAATTTGACGAAGCCGGGATTTTGAATCTTGGTTGGCATTTGGAGCAGGAGGCGGGATTTGGTAATTAGTTCGTATTATGTACAAAAGTTTGTTAATTTTACGAAAACATTTCGCATATAAACGAGTTAGGCGATGTATCATGGCAATAATTCTTAATCAAAATTTTATGAAAAAAACTATATTTGCCCTTATTTTATTAACATTATTCACAGGGTGTAGTCTTAATAATCAAGCAACAAACAACACAAATAGCGGCCAAGATGCCAGATTCGCTGTATATTTAGTAGACTCAAAGCAAATGGTTTTTTCAGACGAAGATATAGAGTTATATGATGCTGCAACTCACACTTTTACTTTTACAAAAGATGGGGCTGAAAAAATGAAATCTTATCAATCATCTCTACAAATCGACACTGGGCTATATCAAAAATCATTTATTGCTAAATTGGGTGACGAAGAAATATACAGTGGAAAATTTTGGACTGGCCTTTCTTCACTCAGCGAATCCGGCATCGTAATGACCGACGTCGCTATGGTTGGTCCAACCTACAATACTTTAACTGTAGCAAGTAGCTACCCATCAGAAGAAATCTCGCCAGAAAATAAAACAACAATAGATGATGCCAGAATGATTGAACATTTTAGAACGATCAACAAACTAAAATAAGGGCAAATATTGCCATGATACATCGCCTAACAGCGTGTATCTGGTTCAGCAGATTTGACGCAATTAAATTCAAAAGGAATGTCAAATCTACCTCTCCCAAATTTCGCAAAAAACAATTAGATTTTCAAAGGAATTTTTGCGAAACCTTGAGAAGGAGCAACTCAGGAGAGTTGCTCCACATTTTTTGTCTGGATTACTTCTCCCGCCGTGGCGGGATCGCAACGACCCGCCACGGCGGGGCTTCGCTTCGGGATTATGAGTTTTGAGTAAAGAACGAGATTTTTGGAGATAAAATCGGAATCGTAAGATTCCGTCTTTGCGAGGGAGGTACGACCGAAGCAATCCAGAAAAAACAACCAACAGGAAACATTTTGGTAAATCTTTTCCTTTCGCCTTTCTTCAGACATCTATTTCGAATGGATTGCTTTGGTCGTTCTCCCGCCATGGCGGGATCACCCCCTCGCAACGACGCTTCGCGACTTCGCCCAATATTCCTCAGCACCGTTCGACAAATGCCGCATGCACACGCGAATTGTCGGAAAGTTCCGGATGAAACGCCGTTGCCCAAATATGTCCACATTCCAAAAAGACCGCTTCATCTCGAATAGTAGCGAGGACTTTGCATTCGCCTGAATCGAAAACGAACTTGGGCGCCCTGATAAAGACAAAAGGGAAATCGTCCGCGATGCCATCGATCTTGCCGACGGTTTCAAAGGAATCGAGTTGGCTACCATAGGCGTTGCGCTCGACATTGTAGGAAGCAAGATTCATCGAAAATTCGCTACCGGAATGTGAAAGAAGAATCGCTCCGGCGCAGGTTCCCCATGCCGGTAGTCCGTTTTTGATCGCCGATTGCAGCGGCACAAAAAGGGCATTTTTGTGCAGCATTTTGCCGATTGCGGTACTCTCGCCGCCGGGTAAGATGATGCCATTTAGTCCATCCAGATCTTGCGGAATCTTGACCAAAACTGCTTGTGCGCCGACTGCTTCGATCATATGGATATGCTCGGCAACGCCGCCTTGGAGTGCGAGAACGCCGATTGTTTTTTTCGTTACGGACATTTACTGATTCAGGAACAAATTTGAGGAGTTACAATCTACCCCCTCCAGCTCCCCCTGTCCAGAGGGAGAGAAATCGCAAAATCCCTCAAGCGAGCAAACTTGTTGTCTTATCATAAATCCTAAATCTTGCTTTCTCGATTCCATGAAATCGCAAACCCCCTCAGTCCCCCTTATCAGGAGGAAGAAATCACTTGCTTTTGCGGATCACATCGAGAAAGTGATCAAAGAGATACTGCGTGTCTTCCGGACCGGGGCATGCCTCAGGATGGAATTGGACGGAAAAAACCGCTTCGCTTTTGTGTCGCACGCCTTCGACCGTGTCGTCATTGAGATTGGTAAACCAGACTTCGAAGTCGCTTGGGAGCGAATCGGCATCGACTGCAAAACCGTGATTTTGACTGGTGATAACAGCTTTTTGCGTCGTGACTTCGAGACAGGGTTGGTTGGCGCTGCGGTGACCGTATTTCATCTTGAATGTCTTGGCGCCGGCAGCGATGGAAAGCACCTGATTACCCAGACAAATGCCGAACACTGGTTTGCCTTGCTCACGACAGAGATTGATATTTTTACCAATAACAGGGGCAACGACTTCGGGATCA
This sequence comes from Candidatus Altimarinota bacterium, assembly GCA_041738935.1. Taxonomy (GTDB): domain Bacteria; phylum Patescibacteriota; class Gracilibacteria; order CAIRYL01; genus JBGSOV01. The sequence continues at coordinate 330,209 of JBGSOV010000021.1, forward strand.
CCAGGACCGTTGGCGATAAACAGTCCGTCAAAGTCATGCTCGATGGTCGAGAGATCGACATCCCACGGACAGCGAATAATCCGTACACCACGACGCAGATACGAACGCAGAATGTTGTTTTTGATGCCAGTATCAATGACCGCAATCGTGATTCCGCAATAATCTTGTGGTTCGAGCACTTTGACTTCTTTCACCGAGACTTCGTCCACAAGATTGATGAGATTGGGATCTTCAATCGTCTGCAAAGGCGAAACATCGTCTGGGACGATCTGCCCAAGCATCACACCGTGTTCGCGTAATTTTTGCGTCAGTGCGCGCGTATCGATGCCCGAGATTCCCGTGATTCCTTTTTGTTCGAGCCAATCCGACAGCGATTTTTCTGCCTTATGGTGCGAAAAATTTTTGGAAAGATCATCGACCACCACACCGCGCACATGGACATCCTCGGATTCGAAATCTATTTCCATGCCAAATTCGTCCAACCGGCTCGGCGGAATGCCATAATTACCAATCAGCGGAAAAGTGAAGCATAAGATTTGCCCACGATAGCTCGGATCAGTGAGAGAAAGCTCGTACCCTGCCATACTGGTATTAAACACGACTTCACCATGACTCACGGCTTGTGCGCCAAAGAGTTTGCCGGAGAAACGTGTGCCGTCAGAAAGTATGAGAGTTCCGTTCATTTTCTCCCCCCATTGTGACGGCAGCACAAAAAATAATCAATTCAGAATTTCGCTTTTTATAAGAAAAAAACCAAACCTATTTTGGCATGTTAGATAAGAAGGATTTTATAAGATTCCTTCCAAAAGTTGCGAATCTTTTTCCGAAAGTTCGAGCGTGCCCACGAGTTCTTTGAGCAGTTTTGCCGCCTCGATTTGCCAGTTGTTTTCTAAAGTCTCGCAATACTCTTCGGCATTGGCATCACCATCAACCGAAAATCGCACACAATTTTTCAAGGACAAAACATAGACGTGCCTCCCATTATCCATTTTACCAAGTACGACGTAAAAATTATTGATTTTGCGTTGTTCGTCAGACGAAAAATCGTCAAAGGGAAATTCATTTTTAGCTTTTTCTGCAGCAGTAGTAATATAACCAGAACTGGCAATCACATCATCGAGTTGAACAAAAATTCCTGGTGCTTCGCCACCTTTCCAAATCGTGTCGAGGGAAACCAATAATTGACTAAAAAGCGGCGTAAATTCGTTTTTGGAAAGCATGATTACCGAACGCTGGTTTTCGGAAAAAGCTTGCAAAAATCGCTGCTGAAATTTTGTTCCCTGAACAAAAGACACAAAAAAGAAAAATCCCGCCACAAACAAAGTGCCTACAAGTACGCCCTGAAAGAGCGCCCATTTACGATTCGTCGGATCTACAGTTCCGTCAACAGAAACTGCTGATTTTTTGCTGATAAAAATGCTGGTAAAAATATTTTTCATTGTCGCTTTAGTATGCCAAAAAATAGGATAGAATTCAATATTGGCGCGTAAATATCAGTAAAATCATGATATGATTTGTAGTATGAAACATACCATCCTTCGTATCGCACTGCTTGATGATAAAGAGTTTGGTAAATATCAAATTCGCAATGCTTTACCAAGCGAGTTGTTTGTCGAAATTGTGTGGTTTCCCTGCTTGCCTGCATTTCGAAAAAATGGCGAATATTTTGATTTACTCTTTCTTGATTATTATCTCGACAACGACAATGTGACGAGTGACATGATTTTTGATGAAGTACGCCCACGCGCCAAAACAATCATTGCTTTTTCGAGCTCGGCAAGCGCAAACAAAAAACTCCTCGAGTGCGGCGCAGAGTATGCCATCGATAAAGTCTGGCAGGATAAGAATGCCGAACTTGAGAATCTGTTTCTCGAAATCTTTTAACATCAAAAAAGGAGGGTGAGAACACATTGTTCTACTCTCCTTTTTTGTGGAATTGGTGGAATTTAGATTCTGTCCTTTGTTGCTTCAAATTGCGGATAAGCACTAATACCGTGCTTGGTAATATCAATTCCTGCCAGTTCATCTTCCTTGCTGACTCGGACACCGACTGTTACTTTGAGTACAGAAATCACAATATATGAAGTCAGAATAACCCAAGCAGCAACTGAAACGACACCGATGATTTGTGTAACAAAGAGTGCGGTTCCACCGCCAAGGAAGAGTCCGCCATCCGTGGCAAAGAGCCCCACACAAAGCGTGCCGACTATACCACCGACACCATGTACAGGGAACGCGCCGACTACGTCATCGATTTTAAGAGTAGCAAGCATCTCAGTTGCAAAGTAAACAGCGGCGCCACCAATAATACCAATTGTAATCGCTGACATGGGGCTTACCGCATCGCAACCAGCAGTAATCGCGACAAGTCCGCCAAGCGTACCATTAAGCATAATCCCTGCGGATGGTTTTCCCAAGAGCAGTGTCGAAAGCAAAGTAGTGACAACCGCACCCGCTGCGGCAGCGAGAGTCGTGTTGACAGCAATGAGTCCGACTGCGTTCGCCGCTTCGACTGAGGAAATCGCCAAATTAGAACCGGCATTAAAACCATACCAACCAAACCAGAGAATAAAGGTTCCGAGGGCTGCGATAGGAATATTATGACCATCAAATTCGCTGTTGCCGGATTTTTTATCAAAACGCCCGAGACGCGGACCGATAATAATCGCCGCGACCAATGACGCCCAACCACCAACGGAATGCACAACCGTACTGCCAGCAAAATCATGAAAAGGTGTCGCCATCGTCGAAAGCCAGCCTCCACCCCACACCCAGTGCCCTACGACTGGATAAATAAAAACCGTGATGGCGATTGAGATAAAGACATACGAATAAAACTTGGCGCGCTCGGCAATCGCGCCCGAAACAATCGTAGCAGCAGTAGCGGCAAACGCAGCCTGAAAAAAGAAAAATGCGAACAAGGACAAACTTCCTTCTACAGGATTTTCGATTGCCTCGATACCAAAGCCTCCCATGCCGATAAAAGCTCCGGTTCCGAACATAAATGTGAATCCGATCAAATAAAATACAATCATGCCAAATGAAACGTCCATCAGATTTTTCATGAGGACATTAATGGCACTGCGCGCACGAGTAAAACCAGCTTCGAGCATGGCAAAGCCAGCTTGCATAAAAAATACCAATGCTGCAGCGACAATAACCCATAAGGTGTCGACGCCGTACACGGTGGCGAAAGATGTATCCATGAGATGAAAAGAAAAAGAAAAAAAATGAAAGAACATTTCAGAGTGTTCCCGAAAATGAAATTGAATGTCAATATTTTTGTACTTAATTTGACTTTTTATTTTCAATAATTATTGTATTTATAAATCTGCTCGAATTATTAGTATTACTTTTGTACATAATAAACAATATTTTGTACATAAATGAAATAACCCATTTTATTAAGTAAAAAACACCAATACAGCAAAAAAAAACCGTTCTAAAATCAAAAGACGCCCAAATTTTTACACACAAATTTATATTATCTCTTCATTGGAGCGTATTCACCTTTTAAAAAAACGAACGCTACAGAGCGATCTCTTCGACTGTCCTAAAGAAAGCATCAACATGTTTTTTGTCAGCACCGCAGACATAAGTGGCACGCTCTTTTACGCTTTTTTCAAACGAATGTTTCTTGTTGGCGACTTGTTTTATGGCAGTAGCCAGCTCGGCATCTTCGTTGATCTTTTTCGTCAGCATTGCAGTCTGAACAGAAACACCGCCAAGACCAGTGGTGGCGAGTGATGAATATGTATTGAGTGATTCGCCCTTGGCGATATTCCATGTTTCACACACCAGACGTGTCGCTGCTGCCGAAATCTTATCCGCTTCTTGTTGACGCTGATATGAAAAATACGAAATAATCGGCAAACACAAGAGCATCACACCAATGATGATGATAATCGGCAATGGCTTGATAACGAACCCCCTGTCTTGTTCGACCGAATTTCTCCTGATGATTTTTTGCTTTGGCTGCATGTTTTACGAATCAACATTCGCATATTATATCACTTTGTGTATTAAAAGTAAAATATTATGCGCATGAAACACAGCAGTGGAACACAACTACATTTCAAAAATTAACACAGCGAATTTCGCCATTTCGGCGCGTGTAACACTGTCATGGGGACGAAAGAGCCGACGGACTTCAGTTTTGGTGCCAGCATTTTCGATATTGAGACTCGCAATCGTCGATGGGCCGATGTTTCCAGCAGTTAGATCTTGCGGCGTTTTGATAATTCCGCGGCTTAGTTGATATTGCAAAACTGCTTGAGAAACAGCGGAAGAAACTGTGCCGTCGAGTTCGCCAGTGTAAAAACCAATCGATTGGAGAATTTTTTGTAAAATCAAAGCATTATCGCTCCGTTCGTTGTTGTTGATGCGTTCACTCGAAATATGAAGACTGTCGTCAGAAGTTTGTACAGTAAAACCATTAGCGATTCCTTCGCTCACAGCACGCGCCACAGCTGTATAAAACCAATCACTGCTGACCACGTCTTCAAACGGAGGTGGCGTCATTTCGTCAAGTTGTGATTTGTCGGCAGCGGTGTAGAGCAGCTTGAGCGCTTCCGCGCGAGAGAGAGTGGCGTCAGGAGCAAATGATCCGTCTTTGAGCCCTGTTGATATTTGCGCAACTGCCAAAGTGCAAATATATTTGGCATACGGCGATTGTTGCGCAACATCGATAAAAAATACTGGGATATACGGCGATGGAATATGCGTTGCGATACAATCGTCGATTTCGGCTGGAGAGAACTTGTATTCTGCAATCAGCTTGGCAAGTTCGGCACGAGTAGCCGGTGCATCTGGCGAATATATCGGTGCGTTGCCAGCTAATCCCGCTTCAGCAAGTGCGGAAACAAACGGCAGTGCCCAGTGTCCCGCCATATCACGAAAGCTTGTAAAAACCGGTTTTGTTTGGGGAACCTGTGGCAACTCCTTTCCTGCTTCTTCGACAACTTCAGCGACTTCATCTGTATTCGCATCGACAACTTCGCCATCATTTTCGTCAGGTTGGTCGAGTTCAGAATCAGATTCTGTTATCACTTCGGGCTCTGGCGAACTTTCGATAATTTCTCCAGAAGAAGCAAAGATTGCATAAATCCCAGTCTTGGCAGCAGGAAAAAGATAGCCCTTTTGATCAGAAGATAAGGAACCTTCAATCTGGAGATAACTCTTTGCGTCTTGGTCATAAAAATACACAGTAATTTCTGAATTCCCATATTGTGGCTCGGCAAGCGGCAAACGAAATGCTGCGGGTGGGTCAAAAGTAACGACATCATCCGTAACGGACAAAAAATCAACACCGGTCAAATATACCGCATTGGTAATTGTAGGTTGCGGCAAAGCGCTTTTAAAAAGTGCTGTTATCGGAGAGAAAATTCCTAAATATGGTTCGCCGTCACTGGATTTTGCAGTAGTCAATTGCGAGAACACTGCAGAAAACATGTTATTTTTCTCGTAAAGGGTAATCGGACGTGTAAAAATACCAATATAATCTCCTCCCTCTGGCAGACGAAAATATTCATCGGTAAGGTTTTTTTCGGTCTCAGTCAGCTGTACTGGCAGACTCGTAACGTCTTCTGGCGCCACGCGCTTTGTCGAATCAAAGATAATCGACGCAGCAAAAGCCGTCGAAGTTTGAAGCGCGAGAAAGAGAAGAAAACAAAAAATACTCGCGACTCCAAGAGAAAAAGGGCGGAATAATGTGCGATTCATGGCGGCAGATAAAATAGAAAGGTTCTTTTTGCAAGAATAACGAGTTTTTCTCGTGCTTTGCAAGGTTTACTTTTGCTAAAATTGTTCTCTTTCGCTACGATTCATCTACTTTGCAAAAAAGAGAAATGGAGAGAAAGAAGATACATCGCGCCAATACCATTGCTTCTGTGATTGCCATCGCTACGGCTTTGGTGCTGGTTCTCTTCAAATTTGCCGTCGCACTTTTGAGCGGCTCGATTGCGATTTTGGCAAGCGCTGTTGATAGTCTTCTCGATGTAATGATTACTGGCGTTAATTTTTTTACGATTCGTGCCGCCGCCAAACCCCCAGATGCAGACCATCGTTTTGGACATGGCAAGTTTGAAGCCTTTGCGAGTCTCGTGCAGGGAATTTTTATTGTATTTTCGGGCGGATATTTAGCGTTCGAATCAGTCCGCCGTTTTGTTGAGCCAGCCATTTTGTCGCATGAGCTTTGGGGGCTTGTCGTCATGATCTTTGCCACGATTGTAAGTATTCTGCTGGTTTGGTATCTGCGCCATGTCGCACAGCAAACCGGTTCGCTCGTCATCAAAGCCGAAATCACAAACTTTAGCGCTGACATTCTTGCCAATCTCGCAGTCGTGTTTGGTTTGATTATAGTCAAAATATCTGGCTGGATAATTCTCGATGCCGTAATTTCGCTGATTATCGCAGCAATCATCCTTCATTCGGCTTGGACATTGTTGTACGAAAGTTATCAGGTATTGACTGATCATGAGCTTCCGGATGATATTAGGCATAAAATCATTAGTATAATTGAGCAGACAACAAGGCAACAAACGAGCGGTTGGGGCGAACTTCGCACGCGTCGTGCCGGCTCCCAGATTCATATTGATTTCCACCTCAGTTTTACGGACGATATTCTGCTCAAAAAAGCACATGGCATCGGTGACTCTATCGAAACACAAATTCTAGAGCAATTTCCGATGGCAAGTGTCTTGATTCACTTTGATCCACATCCGGACAACGCATAAAAATTATCGCTTTTGTGATCGTTCATCGGCATACTGCAACCATGTCACAATTTATCAAACAACTCTTTGGACCACTTGGTGCTGGTGCTGGTGCGCTGCTCCTAACATCTGCCAATCTTGCAAGTTATATTGCGGGGCTCATTCGCGATTTGGTGCTCGCACACACATTGGGCGCGAGCGCGGATACCGATGCTTTTTTTGCCGGCTTTTTGATCCCGGACTTTCTTTTTAATTTCTTGGTACTTGGATTTGTATCGGGTGCTTTGCTGCCAGTTTTTTTGAATACCGAAAAGGATTCCAAACAACATGCCGAAGCGGTTTTTCAAAGTTTTTTGACTCTGGTAATTATTGTCACCACTTTTTTTGCTATCACTGCATTTGTGTGTGCGCCGTTTTTGATCAAACATTTTTTCGCCGAGCTGCCGAGTGGCTTGTCGCGCCCATCAGCAGAACTTGCACAAATTTTGACTGTGACGCGAATTTTGCTGCTGTCACCAATTTTATTTGGTGTTTCAAATTCGCTCGGCATGATTTTGCTCGCCAAGCGCCGCTTTTTGTCGATGGCGATCTCGCCGATTTTGTATAATGTCGGTATTATCTTGGGACTCGTCTTCTTTGGTTCGACGTATGGAATCATGGCGGCGGCGTGGGGTGCAGTTGCGGGCGCCACTATGCATTTGCTCTCGCGGGCGTTAGATTTTCCATCAACGCATATCTCTTTACGACTGCGTACTACCTTTTCGCCAGAACTCTTGACGATTATCCGTTTGGGAATTCCTAAGACTTTGGGGCTTGTTGCCTTTCAACTCGTGCTTGTAACATTCGCCGTCATCGCAACAAAAACCGAAACTGGCGGTTTGGCAGCGTGGAATTATGCGCGCAATGTTCAAAGTTTGCCGGTGTCGCTTTTTGGCATCGCCTTTGCCACAGCAGCACTCCCCTTTTTGTCGGCATTTGAGGTTCAAAAAAACATGGTGGGATTTCATCATCGTTTACAAAAATCTACTTTGCAGATTCTCTTTTTTGCTTTGCCGGCAGCAATCGGTTTGATGTTGGTCGCGCACGAAACAGTAGACGCACTTTTTGTGCGCGGCGCTTTTGGCGAGCGCGCGGCGATGCTGACGACTGGAGTACTCTTTTGGATTAGTTTATCAATTCCGTTTGAGTCGCTGACACATTTGTTTTCGCGCGCTTTTTTGGCAAACAAAAACACACTGCTTCCTGCTCTGGGAAAAGTTTTGTTTTTGGCGGTTGCTGCAAGTGCGGCATATTTGCTGACGCCAATCTTTGGTATTGCGGCATTTGGGATAGCGTTTTCACTCGCTGCTTTTGCCGAAATCGTGCTGCTGTTGCTGGTTTTTTGGCAACGATATTCGCTTCAGATTACTCGCGGGTTTTTGTCTTCTCTTGCCAAAATCATCGCGGCAACAGCGTTACTGGCAATTATTGTAAGTGCGGTCTTGCAGTTTGGCGAAAGTCTGAATGCCTTTGGAAGATTAGGAGGCGCAATCACTTTCGGCGCAATCGCTTATTTTGGCGCAGTACTCGCGATGAAAATCCCCGAGATTGAAGAAATCTTTTTGTTTCGCAAAAAACCCATTACGCCGCCAAAAGACGAGGCGTACGAATAGAACTAAAACTTAGTGAAACGAAAACCTAGAGACTCAAAAAGCGTGATACTGCTTCGGCGACTTCGGCACGAGTCATGACTTTGCTGGGCTCAAAACTGTTGCCAAAATCGAGCAGGTTTTTACTCTTCGCAAAACGCGCTGCTTCAGCAAACCAAGCGTCTGATGGAACATCGGCAAAATTATTTCCGTTGCCCGTTTGTTCTTTGACCGCGCGATAGAGCATAGTAAAGAGTTCGGCACGATTGATATTGTTCGCTGGACCAAAATTGCCATTTGGATAACCTTTAATAATATCCATGCGCGCGGCAGCTTCGACAAATTTGGCAAACCATGCATCTAATTTTACATCAGAAAAACTTGTCCGTTCTGGATTTTGCGGATCGACACCCAAGGCAAGCAAAATCACTTTGGCAAATTCGGCACGATTGATGCCAGCATCTGGGCGAAATGTTCCATCGGGATTACCGTTGAGAATATTTTTTTGCGTCAGATCAGCGATCGCTTCGTAGTTGGGATTGTTTTGGCTGATATCAGAAAACAGCGAACCTGATGCTTCTTCAAATCGCGCAAATTTGGATTCGCCGACAAGTGCGCCAGATTTAATCTTGAGTTGGATCGACTCTTTGTCGTCTTGCGGAACAAACGTAAGAGTAGCGACACCATTGGTAAAGTCAGCACTCGTCAATTTGGTTTTGTCTAGTTTGGCAGAACCGCTCGCGACTGAGACCGTCGCAGAGCCCAAAAAGGAGGTTGGCGTGACATTCCCTTTGTTATCAAGCGTTTTGATGGTCGCAGTTTCTTTTTTGTCTGTGTCGAATTTACCGTCGAGTTCGATTTCAAATTTGGTAACGGGTTCGGCTTTGTCGATTACTTGAAATTCAACATTTGTTTGTGGAAAGCGTTCGAGCGCGATTTTGGCGGCACCGATTTCGCGTCCGGCAGAAAAATCGATCTTCGCAACTCCGTTTTTAAAGTAGCGGTCTTTGAGCGAGTTTGGTTCGACCGAACCAACGCCATCGACAGTAATCGCGAGTTCGCCTTTGTAATTGAGGTTTTGCATAACAATGCCATTTTTGTCTAAAGCAACTACTTCGATTGTGGCGTGATTTCCCGCAAAGACAAAAGTGTCTTCGCTGCTGAGGCGCACAGCAACCGGCACATTGTCGCCTTCAACATTATCTGTGATCGCAACCTCGCCTGAAGGTGACGATGTTATTTCGCCTTGTTCGACAACGATGCGGAGGGCTTTAATTGCTTTACCATCGCGAATTGAGAATGTATATTCGCCAGCGCTAGATAAAGTAATCGAAGGAGTCGCTTTGCCATCTTCAAATTTGAGTTCGGGGAGAACAACTTGGTTATTGCTGACAGAAAGCGTGGCATTGTCGCCAGAATATTTGCGAAGAATGTTTTGTTTTGTGTCAAAAGCCACAACAGTCAGTTGCAGTTTGTCGCCAGTAATATATGTAGATTTGTCAGAACGCAAATCAAAGCTCTCGACTGCAACAATTACTTCATTGTCATTAGTTGGAAGCGGAGTTTTGCTCGGATCCGAGACTCGATCGTCACTCGCGTAGGATAAAAAGTGTTGCACCCATTCTAATGGATTAATGGTATTTTTAATGGCTTCATCTTGACCCAATCCATAATCAATACCATCGTAAAAATTGAGTTTGGCATTGCTCGCTTCGGCACTGCTAAATGGCCACCAGGGATGAAAAGGTGCACGACTGCGATCGATTTGGAAGTGTAGATGTGGTGTAGTAGAAATTCCCGAACTTCCAGAATAGCCGATCAGATCACCTTTTTTTACGATAACTCCTTCATTTGTACCGACTTGAGACAAATGCGCATAAGCGGAATAGAGAGTGTCTGTGCCGCCGCCGACTAATGGCACATTGTCGTGACGCACGACGATATAGCGCCCAAAACCGGTCACGCGCGATTCGGCGATTTCGACAATTCCGTTTGCGACAGCATACACCGGTGTACCAGTTGGAACACGAATATCGATTGCCAAGTGACTGCCACCAAATTCTTTATGATCGAGGTGATAGTTACCCATATACACCGTTGTATACGTCAAACATGCGTTGGTATATGGATGTCCGTATTCATCCTCGCAGCGCGCTGCCAGTTTTTTGCCATCGTATTTGGGAATATCAATCAGCGTTCCCGCGGAATACTGAGAAAAGTTCAAATCGTTTTTGCCACCAGTCATGAGCCAATCTGGCGCTTGTTTAATCGGCATGACTGTGCCATCAAAAGACGGTGCCTGGATAATACTCGCGCGAAAAAACTCGGTGCCTTGTTCCGCCATCAAAACAATCAGCATCAAACCGAAAGTCAAAGCAATATAAGCGAGTAGCGGCTGACGCTCAAAGAACTTTCTTTTGCAGAGTTTTGCTGGTTCGACTGGCTTTTTTGGGCTGTCTTGTTGCGGCATTTTGTTTGAAATATGTATCCTTTTCGGTGTATTGTACCGCTCTGAGAGTTTTTTTTCAAGTACGGATTTGACTTCGACATATTTCACGACATCACAAGCAGAGACCGAGCGCATTGGAAAAATTATTGGAGAGCGCATACTGTTGCGCCCGCACTGGGCACGCTGTATTTTTTTGAAAGGAGAAATGGGCGCTGGAAAAACCACTTTTGTGCGCGGTTTGGCAAAAGGAATGGGTATTATCGAACCAATCAGCAGCCCCACGTATGCGCTCGTTGCAGAATATCCGCTACGAGAAAATGAAAAGCTGCGACATTTTTATCATATTGATTTGTATCGGAGTGAAGCCGCCTCTGCACTTTCGGCACCACAAATCAGGGAAATTTTGGAAGATCAGTCAGCGCTTGTCGCCATCGAATGGTCAGAACGGCTTTTGCAAGAAATGCTACCCGCTGCACGAATTGAAATAAAAATCATCGCAACAGAAGAAGAAAATCGAACTTTTGAAATTGAGTTTTGTGATACAGGTGTAACGCGCGAAGAGGATATTAAAAATCTTTATGAAGAATTTGCCGTTCCCGCTCACGTACAAAAACATATTTTTGCTGTGACCAAAGTCGCGGATCACTTTGCCGCGCAATTGGCAAAAAACAATGTTCCGCTCAATGCCGAACTCGTACATACTGGCGCAATGCTGCACGATTTTGTCCGGGTTTGTAATTTTAAAAACTTTGATGCGCGCTGCTTTTTTGAAATCCTCACGCCGCATAAATTAGGGATTTGGAAAAAACTCGCCGCAAATTTTAATGACAAACATCACGCTGATGTCGGCGCGGATATTTTGGAAAAAAAAGGATTTATTGCAACTGCTGATCTCGTGCGCAATCACAATACCGCTTCGGCGCTCAAACAGCTAACGTTGGAGGAAAAATGTGTCCTGCTCGCCGATCGGCATGTCTTGCATGACACAGTCGTTTCGTTGGATGAACGCATGCAAGACGGAAAAACTCGCCATCGGCATGACAAAGATGTGCAATATCAAACAATCCGCAAGAAGATTTATGCAATTGATGCAGAGATTAAGCAGCTTGGCGGAGTTGGCAGGTTAGATTTGGATTTGAAAGAGTAAAGCAATACTCTTCATCTCCATCTTCTATATTACAGGGAGCAGATATGCCTGATTCTTCAAGTTTTCGTGAGACCCTTCGAAAAAATTTACGTGAATCTGCATTTGCTTTTTCTATGTGAATATAAAATTTGCTTTTAGGTATACCAGTACTCTTAGTATACTCAGCGAGTGCCGCTTCTAAAAGATCAGAAACCAAACCTTTTTTCTCTGGAGCAGCCAAATTAGTATAAGCAACATCAGCTAACCGATTATCGGGTTGAACGTCTGTATTCAATTCGGGATAGACATCGACAGTGGCTAATACACTTCCGTCCCCGGAACATAAAGCAAATATCTCTGCCTGTTTTTTATGCAAGTCTTGTAAGGGTTTTGAAATCAAATCTTTTTCATAGTTACTTCCAAAACGACCATGGCGCTTCTTATCATCAGTGTGTAACCAAGCTTCACGTAAATCCTCGAAATCTGGATTTGAGATTTCTTTTAAAAGCATAGCCTGCACACATGCTCTAAAAAGCGCTACTGTATCTGAAGAATCATCGATGTTAAGTTTCCTAATAGTATAAGTCTGTCCGCCTTTAATAATATTAATAGGCAAAGCAATATTCTGATCTGCTAACAAAATTTCCAGAAGTTTCGCTTTTTTTCTCTCTTCAATAGGAATTGCATCCAAATCCACGCAGGGGTTCTGTGTCGAGATTATTTCCATTACTCTTGCCCCCGTCTCTGCTCTATTTGACATTCTCTCAAAAGCGGCCGCCGCTCCCGCGCCAAAAGCATTGGGCATTGACGTAACATTCGTCAAACACCAACGTAAAGCTGTTCTCCGCATGCCTTCGAGAGAAGTCAGGGGGGGTTCAATCTCATGCTGTATTGTAGAAACTGTATCTACTGACCGCATAGTCAGGGGGAAATGAAGGTGGCATATTTGTCTTATACTTCAGCGCTGTCAAGAATATTCGGTATGCAAAACTTGTCTTTGGTAAGGGAAATTAAATGCGAGTGCTTTTTTACAAAAGCACTCGCATTTTTGCTGCCGTGATTTTATTCTGAATTATTGTCCCTGCAAGGATTTGAGGTCGATCAGCGGCAATGCGCCGTCCGGCAAGATTCCCCACTGGATCGATGGTGCCATCTTTTCGACAAATTGCAGCTGAATTACTTCGGGATTTTGCTTGAGCGCGTTTCCTTTCAGGGTAATGGATTCGGCTTCGGCTTGAGCCTCGATAATGGTTTTTTGCTTCAGCTCTTCTGCTTCGAGTTTGCGATTTTCGGCAGTTTTGATACGTTGCTCAGCGATTTGCTTTTCTTCAATCGCGGCGGCAAATTCTGGTGAAAAAGTGATCTTGCGAATAAAGACTTCGCGAAACTGGATCTTGTTCCCACCAAAAGTCTTTTGCAAATTAGTAGCGATAAAGGCGGTAAAATCATCGCGTTTGTCCGAAATGAGTTCGAGTGCGTTAAATTTTCCGATAGCGTCATACACGACCGAACGCGCTGCTGGGAAGACAATATTTGTCTTGTAACCTTGCTCGTTGATAAACTGTCCGCGCAAAAACGGCGTGTCGCTCGCATCAACCTGATAGGTAACGGTGACATCAATGAGGACATCTTGCCCGTCTTTGCTCCGTCCGCGTACGGCATCAACATCGTCGATTCCTTTGTATTCACCCGCCATGGTAAATTCTTGCTTTTTGGTTTGGAACTTTGTTGCCTCTTGCCAAAACGGAATCTTGAGATGCAAGCCTTCTGTAAGTGGTGCTTCGAGCACACCGCGTCCACGGTCAAAGATAACGGCGGCATTTCCGGGTTTGACATCGACAAAACCATCAACAATGACAAAAACGACCAAAAGGGCGACAATACCGGCAAGTGCGGCTTTCCATATTTGTAACGGAGTCATAATGGGAGGAGAAAAAGAAATATTCGTTTTTTTGGTACGAGGAGTGACATCAATAGGTTTGGATTTTTTCTTCGGAAAGTATTCGCCGAATTCGCGATTGAACATTTCGGAAAAATCACCGAATTTGCCCTTACTGCCAAGATCGTTATTTTTGGATCTGATGACACGATAAATCGTGTAGCCGATAACAGCAACAATAAAGAGTCGGTGATTTGACAAGAGCAAAGTAAATCCCAGAAAGATTACCCACGGTGGAATATTGTTCATCATTGTGAAAAGATTGTATCCCGACCCAAAAAAATTGGCAAGTTTCTTGACTTGGATATAAGAGAAAAGTACCATGTTTCGGCAATTAGGCCCGTTCGTCTAATGGTTAGGACGCCAGGTTTTCATCCTGGTAACAGGGGTTCGATTCCCCTACGGGCTACCATTTTGTGATATTCATTCGGAGATTCTGGAATGATCTCACTAAGCTTAATCCACCAAAAAAAGAAATGAACATATGCTTGAACAGAAATGAAATTTATGTAATTTTCAAGATGGACTGTATCAAGTTGTTTATGAGTGAAATAATATCTGCAAAAGAAACTGAGCCGAGTGGCGATGATCTTATCCGGCTTGCACGAGAGGCATATAGAAAGATGCAAAGAAGATATTTTGAATCAAAAGGTGATGATGAAATTGAAAAAGTGATAAGAGCTATGAAAAAAGTAAAACTGGTTCTCGACGATCCAGAGCGGTATCGCAAAAAAGGGAGAAAAATCCTAAAAAAAATATCAAGATGAAAATTCATGAATTAAGAAGCGTCTGGAAATAATACGATGCTGTTCTTCCTGTTCAAAAAAAATCCTCCACGATAGACTCTGAAATGAGTTAAAAAAACATTTCACAGTTGCTGCCTTTCGGACTCAAAAAATCTAATAGCAACATGTATGAATTCCGCAGACTCTATCACCATACTTGCCTCAGAAAAATTACCATGTTTTGTCCATATATTTGGTATAGCTATAATGTCTTTTATTTTTGCCCTCTTGGCAGCCAATATTCCTTTGGGTGCATCTTCAATAACAACCGCATTTTCCGGAGCAGAATTACAATTTTTAAGACATTTTATAAAAACCTCGGGAGAGGGTTTTGGACTTAAGATGTCCTCCCTTCCAACGATTGATGTAAAATTAAAATTAACGCCTGCCTTATCTAACACAAGCTCAATATTTCTTCTAAGATTTGATGATGCAATTGCAATCTTGTATCTCTGGCTAATGAGGTACTCCAGGTTTTCATGGATTCCTTTAATCAAAGTTAGTGGAGTTTTTTCGATTTGTTCGGCAAAATAAATATTTTTGGTACTACGAAGATGTTCAGCTGTGGTTCTTAGCCCATGGATTCCGATAATATCCTCCATATCAAGACCTTCTTCGATCCACAATCGCAAATATTCGTCTCTGGAAAATTTTAATCCGAATTCGTTAAAAGCTAATTCATTGGCACTATAATTTATTTCCTCCGTATCAAAGAGCACCCCATCAAAGTCGAATATTACTGTGTCGATACACTCCCTCATGTTGTGGGAATAAAATTATGAATTTCTGTAATATGATCAACAACACTTCCTAGATAAAGCCCTTTTAATGAAATAGTACTTATATTTGCGAAATATTCATCCAGCAGTTTTTTTTCTTTTTGAGTAAGATCAATCTTGGGGAAAAACAGGGAAATATGAGGAGTAAATTCATGGACTTCAGTGTGGATGTCGCTAAATTTCATCTTCAGTTCACAATTTAGTGCAGTCAATCTATCCGATTTGAGCTTTAGAAAATATACCGTTGAAACACCATAATGTTGAAATGAATCCACTTGCTCCACCAGAACATCAGACGGAATATTTGTTTTATCTAAATTCTCAAGCCAATGATTCACTTCTTTTTGTTGTCTATCGGATAATTTCCCAAAATAATATAGTGTAGTATGAAATGGCATGCGTATTTCAGGATAACATCTGAAAAATAATATCCTTTCGATTTTATCGTAAAAAGCTGGGGAAAGAAAAGGAAGTGCCGCAATGTAAAATTGTTTATTCATATATTACAATCTATTCATTATGACTTTTCTCAGAAAAATACTAATAAGTCGATCTGCCGTTCCCAATGCTTCGCTTACATCTCTAACGGTAAAATCTCCTGTATACCAATTATCAATAAGATGAGTAATAGTATCTACAGATTCTCCTTGAGCCTCTTCTCTTAAATGTTCCCTGTGTAGCGGATACTTACCAGTCAAGTACATGAATACGACTCTCATAAAACAGTCATCAATACGCTTAAGTACAGTATGTGCTTGATTTAACAAACTTTTGTTCTCGGGATCGGCAATGAATTCAAACAACAATGGTCTCACTACATCCTTTAGTTGAATAGCATATTTAATTGCGGTGTCCAAGATTTCTTTCCGACTTGGTGGATGACCCAAATCTTGATCTCCGAAAACTTTTCTAGTAATAAAGAATTGTAATCGGGAATCCCTAGAATAAAGCCTATATTCCTCAGCAGACAAGTATAAAAAATTACTTCTTGGGAATTGTTTTTTTATCTGAGAAAATTTACTTATGACATCAGGTGCTACTTTCTTAAGGAAACAAATATAATCAAAATCACTTTCTTGTATTGAGCCATCACCTCTCATATTTGAACCCTGCAGTAATAAACATTGTAAATTGTCTCCAAATTTTTCTTGTAATTCTTTCGAAATGAGTTCTGTATTCTCTTTTGTCGCTTGAGGTATCAGGGCATCCCTTAAGAATATTTCAGGTGAAGATAGAATATAATCCTCATCGATTTCTTCAACAATTGGAATAGAATCGAGTGCATCAAACTCATGTCCCAATTTTTTTTGTTTCGTTTTAAACAGATTAATCCTGTCACGGACTGGCGAATTGATAACAATAGGAACTCTTTTTGCCACCTGCACTCCGCATTCCTCAATGCCCTTCACCTTATTGAGATTATTAGAAATGAGACTAACACTTTTGATTCCCAGATACTCTATCATTTCTGCAGCAATGTCATACTCTCTTAAATCCGCCTCAAATCCTAATGCGAGATTTGCCTCAACAGTGTCTAAGCCTTCATCTTGAAGCCGATAAGCCTTAAGCTTGTTTTCTAGTCCTATACCTCGTCCTTCCTGACGAAGATAGAGAAGCACTCCCTCTGACTTTCTCCTAATCATGTCAAGCGCACCATTTAGTTGATCCTGACAATCACAGCGCTGGCACCCAAAAACATCACCAGTACAACACTCTGAGTGAATTCTTAAAAGAACATTTACCTTGCCTCTCACATCCCCCATAACCAAAGCCAAGTGTTCTTTTTCTTCTTTATCGTCACCTCCTTTATCTTCAGCAAATAAGTGTAACTGGAAGTCACCACCAACTGTTGGCAATAGGCATTTTATTCTGTGCTCAAGTTTGGTTTTTTCATTACTAGTTTTGCTATCTAGAGATGATTTATTGAGCTTTTCCCCTTTCATGGATTTATATAAACATCTTAAGGTAGTATTTTTACTATAAGAGTACATATGAGGTTAATTGATAGCAGCGCCCTATTCCTTAATTTTGGATATTAAAAAATTTCCTGCTACTGTCCAATTACCGATTGATTGTCACTCATAGTACTTTTTGACACGCTGACATTCGTTTGCTCAGTATTCTCATCTTGATAATACAATTTACCAATATCAATCGGTGCGCGACTATTTGCTTCGCGCCAAGCGTTGGTATCGCGTAAAGAATAGACACAACCGCAATATTCTTGTTGGTAAAATTCTTCGCGCTTACTGATTTCAATCATTCGTTGACTGCCACCCGCTTTGCGCCAATTCCAGTCCCAATAGGTCACGCCGTGTTTGTCGGCGGCGCGTTTGCCGCAATCGTTGATCTGCTGCATATTCTTCCAGCGTGAAATACCGAGGCAACTTGTATAGACCGGAAAATCATTTGCCGCGGCGTATTCCGCCGTTTTTTCAAACCGCATATCAAAACACATCGTGCAGCGCTTGCCGCGTTCTGGTTCATCTTCCATACCTTTCGCTTCGGCAAACCAACGCTCTGGATCATAATCTGCATCAATAAACGGAATTCCGTTTTTTTCGGCAAAGGCAATATTCTCATTTTTGCGCAGTTCGTATTCTTTCAGCGGATGAATATTGGGATTGTAGAAATAGATTGTCAGGTCAATGCCAGAATCCAAAATTGCTTCGATGACTTCGCCACTACACGGGGCACAACACGAATGGAGCAAGACGCGTCCAACATTTTGGGGCGGAACGAGTTTTTGCCGGACAAAAGTTTTGAGATCATTCATTGCGGAGATTTTAGTAATTCAGCGCACTATTATCAATACAATTCTGATGTAGGATTTATGATTCAGGATTTACGAAGAAACACAGATCCAATCTTCAATATCTGCAACATTTAGGATTCTTGATTCTTACCTCTTGCATCATAAATCTTCCACAAATCCGGATTATACGAATGTTATTTCACCGTTACGGACTTCGCGAGATTTCTTGGCTTGTCTGGATCAAAGCCGCGTTCGAGCGCAAGATAGTACGAGAGGATTTGGATCGGAATCAGGTTGATAATTGGTGAAAAATTTTTGGCAGCTGGCACCCTGATCCAATCGTCAAAAACTTCGGAATCCATTGGTGCAATACCAATAATGCGTCCGCCACGCGCTTTGATTTCCATAGCGCTACTGAGTATCTCTTTGCGGCGTGTTTCATCATCACAGACAAGCACGACACAAGGAGTACCAGGTTCGATCATGGCAATTGGACCATGTTTGAGTTCGCCACCAGCAAATCCTTCGGCATGAATATAACTGACTTCTTGAATCTTGATTGCTGCCTCATTTGCCATTGGATAATTAGCGCCTTTGCCAATGATAAAAATATTTTCTTGATCGTAGATTTTTTCCGCAATACCGGCGACAAACTGAGTAAAACGCGGATTGAGTAAATCGTTGACAAGCGCAGCGCTATCGACCAGCATCTGCTGACCAGCATGGATGTCCCCGGCGCATGCGTATGCCAAAAGAAGCAATATGGAGAGCTGACTCGTTGCTGCTTTCGTGCTCGCCACAGCTTTTTCGGGTCCAGCTTTGATTTGTAAAGAAAAGTCCGATAAACGCGCAACAGTCGAACCGGCAGAGTTAACAATAGAAAGTACTTTGCTGCCCGCAGCCCGCGCCGCCTCAATTGCCTCGATTACGTCGGCAGTCTCACCAGATTGCGATATCACAATCACGAGCGAATTTGGTTTGAGGAAATCATGAAAAATCGGAAACTCGCTTGCCACAACAGAATTGACGTGCATCTTGGCAATCGTCGCAAAAAAGTATTCTCCTGCCGCTGCCACCTTGTGCGCCGTTCCGCAGCCAATCAAAAAAGTACCGTGTGCATTACGAATCGCATCGGCAATAATCTCAATTTCTTCCGGATTTTGGTCGATGGCCTTAGAGATGGTTTCTTTTTGCTCATAGATTTCTTTAATCATATAGTGCGCATGAGTACCTTTATTAGACTCCTCTGGTTTAAGTTCGAGCACGATATCTCGTTTTACAATTTCGTTCCCGGTGAAGAAATCATAGACTTTTGCGCTGCCAGGTAAGATTTCGATTACTTCGTTGTCATCGATGTAGCGAATCGTCTGGGTGTGTTCCAAAAAAGCTGGGGTGTCGCTTGCAAGAAAAAAGGCATCTTTGCCGATTCCTAAGATGAGGGGGCTCCCACGGCGGACAGCGACAATCTTGTTCTCGCCATGACGAATTGCCACAAAGGCATAGCGCCCTTCGCAGCGGGTAGTTGTCTTTTTGGCGGCTTCGAGCAAATCGCTGCCTTCGTCCAAAAACTCTTCCATCAAATGCGCCAACACTTCGGTATCAGTATCTGATGAAAAAAAGTGTCCGCGCGAGCGAAGTTCGCTGCGTAGTTCGATAAAGTTTTCGATAATTCCGTTTTGCACGACAGCAACATTATGTTTTTCGTCAAAATGTGGATGCGCGTTTTCGGGAGTAACTCCTCCATGTGTCGCCCAGCGAGTGTGCCCGATGGCAATAGAAGCTTTGGGGAAATTATCGGATAATTTAGCTTCTGAGATTTTGCCGATGGCTTTCTCGATGGCAATATTTTCGGCTCCGGCAGTGCCGATTCCCCAAGAATCGTATCCACGATATTCAAGGTTCATAAGCCCTTTAAGGACAGCATCAGGTGCATTTTCTTTGCCGAGGACGGCGACGATTCCACACATGTTCCAAGAAAAAATAAAAATCTTTTTTGTTCTGTCACTCTCATTCTTTGATACACGAAGGCATAATTGTGCGACAGGAAGATATCCTGCCATTTAATAAAATTATGTCAAGAGAAAATCCTCCTGCATCTTTTTTAAAAACCCCGGCTAAATGGCAATACATCTCGTGATTTTCAAAAAATCAAAATCGCTTTCGTCAAGTCGAATTTTTGCATAAGTACTCTACAAAATGCACGAATTTCTCTTTATCAAAAGTTAATGCTTTATTGAGCCAAAAACAAAAATTGTATCAATACTCCTACTGCACCAATAGACAGACCGAATAATGCGACAAAAACATGACGACCAAATCGCGCCTTCTGGAGATTGCTCTTAAGCACATAAATTTGCTCAGCAGTATCGGCTTGTTGCTGGCGAGATTCGAGGAGTGGAATACTATTTTTAGCGATTTCTTGATATTTACCAAGTTGAAAATTGAGCTCAGAAATCTCTTGGTTTTTTTTACCAATTTCGCCGTGCATCTCTTGCGCCAACGAGATGAGGGCTGCGAGTTGCGGATTTTGCTCTGCTGGTAATTCGAGATTGTTGCCGACGATATGCGGTTGTGCGGAATATGTATTTGCCAGCGCATCAACATCGGCGCGTAAAAACATCGTGCGTTTGCCGCGGCGGTGCGCTTTGATGATTTTGCGTTGCACGTAGCGATCGAGTGTTCGTGTCGAAATCTCGAGTAATTGTGCGGCGTCTTCGCGAATCAAATAATCTTCCACAATACGAACAGAAAAGAAATCGCTGACGATTGTGGCAGATTTTTTTGCTTTGGTCGAGAGTGAGATTTGATGATGGAAGTTATCTTTTTGACTTTTCCCAAATGACTGCTCACAATGGGCGCGTTTTCTTTTTTATCATCAATATGACTGGACATGGATGCTGCAGCGACGATTCGTTTGCAACCGCAACAGTTGGTGGCTACGCTCCCGACTTTACAGCAAATTCGTACTTTAAAGGCGAATTCAAAGAAGTCACCCTTTCCGAATACCTCAAACAAGGAAAATGGGTCGTGCTCTTCTTTTATCCGCTCGACTTTACTTTTGTCTGCCCAACTGAGATCAAGCAGTTTTCGGCAATGGCAAAAGACTTTGAAGCCGAAGGCGCGCAGATTTTGGGCGTTTCGGTGGATTCGGAATACTCACACAAGGCTTGGGTCGAAGGCGATTTGGGCGAAATGCATTTCCCATTAATCTCGGATTTGACCAAAGAAATCACTGACGCTTACAATATTCTGCACCCGAATGGAGTAGCGCTTCGCGGAACGTTTATCATCGATCCAGAAGGGATCATTCATCACGCAACAATTAACAATCTCCCGATTGGACGTAATGTTGAAGAAACTTTACGCACGCTCATCGCTGCCAAATCTGGCGAACTTTGCCCGGTTGGTTGGCACAAAGGCGAAGGCACACTCGGAAAAGCGTAAGCGCCTTTTATAAGTGAGACACAAAAAAGCGGGCATTGCCCGCTTTTTTTGATGCGAACAGAGTTTGTAGTTTTAGCCTAGCTTCCCTGCTTTGTGAGCCGCTTGCAGCTCGGTAAAGCCGCCGACAAATTCGCCATCTGCTAAAATCAGCGGAACGGTGTAGTGCTGGTATTTTTCTACGAGAGTTTTATGTTGGGTCTCCGTCTCTGGCGAAGCAAAAACATCGATGTAGTCATACTCGGCGCCGAGTGTTTCGCACATGCGTTTGGCAGCATCGCAATAGCCGCAATAGGATTTTCCGTAGATGGTGATTTTTTTCATGGAAGATAAGAAAAGAAGTGAGCGAATACTAGCACGACCGAGTGAATTTTTCAGGCTGTTTTTGCGCAAAAACCCAAACTTCCGCTTTTGAATAGAACAAGGAAGCTGCTACAATCCTGATGCAATTTTATTTCTCTTATATCATGAAGATTTTTCTCGATACCGCCGATATCAAAACCATCAAACAATATGCCGACTGGGGTGTTGTGGATGGCGTTACCACCAATCCAACGCTGATTGTGAAAGAAGGTGTCGATTTTGAGACGCGCATCAAAGAGATTTGTGAAGTGATTAGTGGACCAGTCAGCGCCGAAGTACTCTCGACCAAAAAGGACGACATGATCGCAGAAGCGCGCAAAATCACTAAATGGGCGCCAAATGTCTACGTCAAACTTCCCATGACTTCAGAAGGGCTCAGGGCACTCCATGTTATTTCTCAGGAAGGTATTAAGACGAACGTCACGTTAATCTTTTCGCCAGCACAAGCGGTGCTTGCTGCCAAAGCTGGCGCCACACTTGTGAGTCCTTTTATCGGCAGGCTTGATGATATTGGGCAAGACGGTATGGAAATTATCAATGATATCGTCTCGATTTTTGACACATACGGTTTTGGCACGCAGATTCTTGCTGCGAGTGTTCGTACGAGCCAACATGTCTTGACCGCCATGCGCTTGGGCGCGGATATCGCGACGATTCCGCCCAAACTTTTGGATCAACTCGCCGCACATCCACTTACCGACCAAGGGCTCGCTGCCTTTTTGGCAGACTGGGAAAACGCGAAAAAATAATCTTCTTTCTTCATTTGACTATGATTTCACTTGATACTTCTGCACTTGGTACCATTGACTCAAGCCACGGACTTTCGGATCTAGAACTCGCCAGCACGGCGGGCAAGCTTTCTGCCTTTTTGGAAAAAATCAAATCCCGTAATCAGGGATTTTTTTATAAGGAGATTTTGGAAGATGACAGTCTTGTGGAAAAAATCTTACATTTTGCCGCAACTACAAAAGGCAAATATCAGTCAATTGTAATTTTGGGAATCGGCGGCTCGGCGCTCGGCCCGATTGCTTTGCGCGAAGCCTTTGGCAATCCATTTATTAAAAGTTCGCCCGAACTCATCGTACTCGACAATATCGATCCGGATTTGATGGCGGAGGCGACTGAATATCTTGATTTGAAACAAACACTCTTTCTCGTGGTGAGCAAATCTGGCGGTACACCAGAGACCGTCTCACAGTATTTTTATTTTGCGGACGAGCTACAAAAAGCTGACTTACATCTGTCTGATCACATGGTGTTTGTCACCGATCCGGTCAAAAGCTTTTTGCTCGAAGAAGCGGAAAAATATCACGTTCGCACTTTTCCAATTCCGTCTCATGTTGGTGGCCGTTTTTCGGTTTTGACGGCGGTCGGATTGCTTCCAGCTGCGCTGATTGGAATCGATATCAAAAAAATGCTCGCTGGCGCAGTTGCCATGCGCGACAAATTTGTCGATGTAAATGCGGCAGAAAATCCAGCGTTTCAGTTGGCAACGATTCAGTATTTGTTACTACAAAAAGGCAAATCGCAAAATGTGATTTATCCCTATGCGCAAAAGCTGTATCGCATCGGCGACTGGTGTCGCCAACTGATCGCAGAATCGACCGGCAAACGTTTTGCCGAAAATGGGGATGAAGTCTTTGCCGGCATCACACCGATTGCTTCGCTTGGCGCAACCGATCAACATTCGCAAAATCAGCTCTATTTTGAAGGACCAAATGACAAACTCTTTATGTTTTTTGAAGTCGAACAGTTTCAAAATTCCGTCAAAATCCCTTTGCCGAGTGATGTCGGCGACAAACTCGATTACTTAAAAAATACCGATTTTGGCACACTTTTAAATCTCGAAAAAGCTGGTACCGCCGGCGCACTCACTCAAGTCGACAGACCTCATATTACGATCAAACTTCCAAAAATTGACGAACATGCGATTGGCGAAATCTTTATCTTGTTCGAAGGCGCAACCGCGTTTCTTGGTGAATTCTTGGGCATCGATGCCTTCGATCAACCAGCTGTCGAACTGAGCAAGAATATTACAAAAGAATTACTCTTGAAACGATAAAAAAGACCTGTCATTCCGGCTTGACCGGAATCGGGGGGGGTCTCGACTCGAGTATCCGCCCGCAATCTAATGAAAAACTATGAAACAATACTGTACATACATCATGGGGAATGAAAGACCAACGCTTTATGCGGGAATGACTAATAATCTTTTTCGACGGGTGCAGGAGCACAAAGGTGATGTCGTTGAAGGTTTTACAAAAAAATACAAGTTGCACAAACTGCTTTATTTCGAATGTGGAGAAAATCCACTGTCCGCAATCATTCGTGAAAAACAAGTAAAAAATATGTCACGGAAAGAAAAATTAGAATTGATTACAGAACAGAATCCCGATTTTGTTGATTTGTATGCTTCGCTTTTTGATGAAAATGACCTCCTGCCGCCTCCCGATTCCGGTCAAGCCGGAATGACCACCACAAGAAATATAGTAAAGCCTGCAAAAGCAAATATGAAAAATAATTCGGATGTATCAAATTCCAATCATTCCGGAATGACAATCTTCGAAAGCGCATCAAGTTCAACTCGGAAAAAAGAAAACCTGACCCCACTTTCATCTCAAAAACCATGAATCAAATCGGACTGATCGGGCTGGCGGTAATGGGACAAAACCTCGCGCGTAACTTTGCCAATCGCAAGATTAAGACGATTGTCTACAATCGCACCTATGCCAAAACCGAAGCTTTTATCAAAGAATTTGGGAACGAGAATCTTTGCGGCGAAATGGAATTGGAGAATTTTGTAAAATCCATTGAACGCCCACGCAAGATCATCCTGATGGTGCAGGCGGGCAAAGCCGTCGATGCGGTGATTGAAAGTCTGCTGCCATTTTTGGAATCAGGCGATATCATTATCGATGGCGGCAATTCGCATTATCCCGATACCAGAAGAAGAAAAGAACAGCTTGGCAAACGCGAATTGCATTTTGTTGGTTGTGGAATTTCGGGCGGCGAAGAAGGCGCACTCAATGGACCAAGTCTGATGCCAGGAGGGGACAAGCTTGCGGTTGATGCCATTTTGCCATTGCTCGAACAAATCGCAGCAAAGGATTTTGGCGGCAAACCGTGTGTCACCAATGTCGGCACGGATGGTAGCGGACATTTTGTCAAAATGGTGCACAACGGCATCGAATATGCGGTGATGCAGTTTTTGGCGGAAGCCTACGACTTGATGCGTAATGTCGGGAAAAAGCCATCGCAAATCGCAAAGGTGTTTGAAAAATGGGACACAGGCAAGCTCGCTTCGTTTTTGGTGGAATTGTCAGCAAACATTTTGCAAAAACAAGACGATCAGACTGACGGATATTTAATTGATCAAATTTTGGATGTTGCCGGACAAAAAGGCACTGGCAGGTGGACAGTAGTCGATGGCGTCACGCGTGGCGTGGCAATGCCGTCGATTTGCGCTGCAGTCGATGCGCGCATCTTTTCGGCGAAAAAAGAACTCCGCAGCGAACTCGCCAAACAGATTTCTAGCAAAATTAAACAAACAGAAATCAATACAGACGAGCTGGAACAAGCGCTGTATCTCGCAATGATTGTCGCCTATGCCGAAGGATTTGAGCTGATTACAGCAGCAGCAAAAGAAGAAGGTTGGGAAGTTAATCGCGCAGAGTTGGCGCGCATTTGGCAGGGCGGCTGCATTATCCGCGCGGAATTGCTCAAGTTTTTGGAAAATAATTTCCGAATCGGTGAAAGGGACGCGCCACTTCTTGCCTTGCCAGATATCATTGCCACCGCAAACAAATCACTGCCCGCTTTAGTAAATATTGTCATCGCTGGAATGCAGACTGGTGTTCCTCTTCCGGGGCTTAGTGCCGCACTCACACACTTACAACAGCTGAGTCGTGCAAACGGTTCGGCAAATTTTATTCAGGGATTACGCGATGCGTTTGGCGCACATACTTTTCAGCGAATCGATCGTGATGGTGTATTTCACGCAGATTGGACAGGATAAGGACTTTTCCTTTTTTAGACAGCAGATGATTGAAATAATTGAAAAACCATTTATCTTAACAATTTTTGGTGCTTCTGGTGATTTGGCAAAATTAAAGATTTTTCCAGCACTGTTTTCGTTAGCGGCACAAAAACGCCTCCCAAAAGAATTTTTAATTGTCGGATATGCGCGCAGCGCCAAATCCGAAGCCGAATTTCGTGCAGAATTTGAGGCAAGCGCCAAATCTGCCTGTCAAAAAGGCGACATTGATTTTCCTTATTGCCAAGAGACTATTGCCGAGCTACTCAAGCATGTCTCATATTTTTCGGGAAAATATGATGATGCAAAAGATTTTGAGCGCTATTTTGCTTTTTTGCAGGAATCAGCACATCAAAAAAATACGGCGTTACCAGAAATGCACATTACATATTTTTCGGTGCCGCCGACGGTTTTTCAACCGATTATTCACAATATCGCGCTCGCGCGCAAATCTGCCAATGACGATATTCGTATTATTCTCGAAAAACCGTTTGGAGTAGACGAGACATCTGCAACAGCACTCTTTCATTTTTTGTCACGTTTTTTCCGTGAAGACCAAGTCTACTTACTTGATCATTATTTAGGTAAGGCATCGGTACAAAGTATTTTGGCGCTCCGTCACAATAATGCGATTTTGAATTTGCTCCTCAAAGGCAGAGAGATTTCGAGTATTCAGATTACCGCGCACGAAGCTGTTGGTGTCGAAGATCGCGCTGGTTATTTTGATTCTGCTGGCATCATCAAAGACATGTTTCAGTCGCACTTGACGCAGATTCTGGCGATGATGACGATGTCAATTCCGATTACCGCTGATGCGTACAGTTTTCACCGCGAAAAACAGGCGATTTTGTCGGCGCTGGATTTTTCGCCACGAGCAGAAAATGTTTATCTGGCTCAACACGAAGGGTATACTGACATCAAAGGAGTTTCGCCCCATTCGCAGACCGAGACGTATTTTGCGGTCAAACTGAAAATTGACCGCGAATCATGGTACGGCGTCCCGATTTTTATTCGCACCGGCAAAAAATTAAAACGCAAAACCACAATGATCGTTGTAGAATTTAAGCGCCTTACTTTTCAAAAAGATAACGCCACCCCCAACCGTCTGATATTTGAGCTGCAACCCGAAGAAATGATTCACGTCAAACTCCTCAATCAGTATGGTCAATCTTCCGACTATCACGAAATTGCCACGAGCGAATCGATTGCTTGTCGCGGTGGCGATTGTTTGCCAGAACATGCGAGATTGCTGCTTGATGTGTTTAAAAATGAGAAATTAAATTTTTTGAGCTTTCCCGAAATCATCGCCGAATGGCGTATCACCGATACGATTCTCAATTTTATTCAAGACAAAAAAATTCCGCTGCACAAATACAAAGAAGGCGTGTCTGCGCCCGAAGGCATTAAAGATATTTTTCGTCAAAAAGACGAAGCGTGGTTTGATTTCGAATCATGAACACACGCGTATTTTTTTCGGAATCAGATTGGGCAAAAGCGGCAGCAGATGAAATACTTGTTGATGTATCACAAAAATTTTCACTCGTACTTTCGGGCGGCAGCACACCCGCAGCGGTTTATCGCGAACTGGCACAGCGCAAATGGAATTGGAAACGTGTCGAAGTCTATCTTGTGGACGAACGCTTTGTACCGCCGTTTCATGCGGATGCGAATGCAAAACTCGTGCGAGAGAATTTGAATATTCAGGCACAGTTTCACTTTTGGGATACTGATTTGGATTTGCCACACGAAGCAGCGGCAATGCATGATGCGTTCCTCCAAAAACGAACAAAACCGTTTGATGTTGTGATTCTTGGCATCGGGCCAGACGGACATTTTGCATCGCTCTTCCCACATTCGCCCGCTTTGCACGAAAAAGAGAGACTTGCACTCGCAACAACAACGAAAGAATTTGCCATTCGCGACCGCCTGACTATGACACCACCAATTATCTTGGCTGCGAAAAAAATCGTGGTGCTTCTCAAGGGCGCAAACAAACTCTCGATTTTGAAAGAACTCGAATCTGGGAACAAAACTGCGAACGAGTTTCCGGCAGCGCTACTGAGGAATCATCCCAATCTCAAAGTTCTGTTTGCGAATGTGTAAGAATTTAAATTACAATTTTTACGCTGCTTTTTGATCTATTTCATTTTGAAAATCTTCGCAAGCTTGTCTTGATTCTGACATAACTTTTGCAGCAGTGACTTTTTGTGCAATTATCTGATTTACTTGTGGTGTAATTTTAATCCCTAAATTATCAGCCTGCTTAAGAATTGCCTCTATTACTTGTCCTGGTCTACTGAGGTCAGATCCTTCAATAATTATTTGAATTTCGGTTTCAAGAACTGGTGGTAATTCTTGCGCATTATTTATTGTGCTTGGTAGATTTTCTGGATTGTCGGTCATGGCTAAGTAAAAAAGAAAAATGTGGTTTACTTTTTAAAGAAGAAATAAGAATTTGTCAAATTATATCTTCGCAAACTCCCTATCATTCTGAACTGTGAAATAGAACAGTACTATAAATACCGCGCTTTATTCTCGTTGTGTTCGTCGTTGGTCGTCGCGTAATGCGCCTCGCCTTTGCTATCGTGGAGATAATACCAATATTCGGTATTCGCCGGATTTGCTGCTGCTTCGATTGCCTCGAGTCCCGGATTGCAGATTGCGCCTGGCGGCAGACCGGTGACCGCACGTGTATTCCATGGATTTTTGTCTTGGAGGTCGGCGACGGTGAGCGCTTCGGTTTCTTTTTTGGCGGCGAAACGTGTTGTCGCATCAGCACCAAGAAGTTGCCCGGCATCAAATCGCTTCCAAAGGATTCCTGCGACAATCGGGCGTTCTGCTGGTTTATTTGATTCTTTTTCGACAATCGACGCCATTTTGAGAATTTCCCAACCATTGCGCGTGGCAGTACCAAAAATTGCTTTCGTCTTTTCGTCAAAAGTTGTCAGCTGGCGCTTGGCAAACTCTTGCACCTCAAAACTGTCTGGATTTACAAAATAGCTGTCAGGGAAAAAGAATCCCTCGCGCAATTCGGCGTCGGCGGGCAAAAAAGGGAATTCGGAAAAATCACATGCGCGGACACATTCGACAAATTCGCCCGGCTCAATCAGGCGCATTCCTGCAAGCAATTCGTCGATTTGTGCATTGGTAAGCCCTTCTCTTACGGTAACTGTGATTTCTTCTGGGCGAGCGGATGTCATCCGTTCGGCAAGATCCATAATCGTAATATTTTTCGGGAAATAAAAGCGCCCTGCTTGAAAGCGAATATCTAGATTTTGTTTGTCCGCATAACGCAAAAATGCCCATTTGGATTTGATGAGTCCTTCGTCAAAGAGACGGGTAGAAATTTGTTTGGGAGTTTCGTTGGTTTTGATGACAAATGGCACGGTGTCGGTTTGCTCTGATGCAATGGTGTGAATCAAATATTGATAGCCAATTTCGATCGAAGTAAAGGCAACCAAGCCCAAAGCAAGAATGATAATCAGATACATGCGTACTCGTGATTTTTTTCTGCCGACTGGTTTTTGGTGAAAATCCATACTGTTCATCAGAATGCGAAAACGAAAAATCAGACATGAGACAAGCATGCTCTTTATCCGCTTTTTGAGCAGAAGAGTCAAGATGAGTGCAAAGCAAGCCAAGTGCTGCCAGAAGAATATAATTTGTGCGACTGACTCTATCGCAATTGGCGAATTTATCTCTTTACATAATCATAATTAAATTGTAAAAAGATATTGCTGATTATTCATCATCTTTCGAAAAGATTTTTTTATACTATCGCTATGCGTACTCGTATTGTTTCTCTTCTGTTCTGTAGTTTTGCACTGACAATTGTCATAGGAGCGCTGCCTCTGGCGAATAAAAAAAGCTACGCCGAGACACAAAGTGGAATAAATGATCTCGTTATCACAGGCAAAATCAGCGAAGACAAAAAGGTGTCGCAAATGCATCTCGGTTTTACCGCAGACACAGTTTTAGAATGTAAATTTGATATTACAGAAAAACCTTTTACCGAGATGACGCATACTTTTGAAATCACAAAAAAAGAAGCTTCTGGCAAAAATCATTATACTGCGATGTACACTGTCCTTGGTGACCAATCTGGTAAAAAGCATGAATTTTTCATCCGCTGTGATTCTGATGTTGATAATTTGACTAAGGGGACTCATACTTTTCCGACACCAACGCCAATCCCGACTTTGACCCCAAAACCAACAGCAACGCCGTCGAGTGGTGGAGGAGGTGGAGGAGGTGGAGGCGGTGGAACATCTTGTTTGCAACCACGATACGACGCAATCGCGCCTATCAAAAACAGCGTCAATCCCGTTCTCACCAAAATCTCATTTTTGACTTCACCAGAAACCGATTCCACATCAATCAAGGTGAGCCTCAATCAGCGGATCATCGAGCATACTGCTACCAAAATCGAATTTGGCTGGCTGGTAACAGCCACTGTTCCACAAGACACAGTAAAAAAAGGCGATAATTTGGTGACGCTGTTTTCGTACATTCAAGACAAATGTCCGCGCAATCTCATTTATACTGTCGAAGTCGAGGCAAAAGCCTCTGCAGAAGATATCGCTTCGCTCTCTGCTGAAAGTCAGTCACCTTCACCCTCTCCTTCTCCTCTTGTTCAAGAAAAACCAATTGCATCACCAACTTCGTCCACAGCAGGAAATGCAACGCCTGGATCGCTCTTTGAGGAAAAATTGCAGATTGATTTTGCTGATCTCAAAGGACATTGGGCAGAGACTTTTGTCAAAACTCTTGTCGAAAAAGAAATCATCAGCGGCTACGGCGATGGCAGTTTTGGACCAAATAATCCCCTTACCCGCGCCGAAGCCGTCAAAATTGCTTTGAATACTTTTGAGTATGATGTTCCGCAAAAGGTGATACAGAAGCCGTATAAGGATGTTGAAATCAGCGCGTGGTATGCGATTTTTGTGCAAGCGGGCAAAACTGCAAATATAATTAATGGTTTTGCTGATGAGACTTTTCGCCCAAATGAAGAGGTTTCGCGAGCAGAGGCGCTAAAGATTATTGCCATTGCCGCTGGCGCAGAGCCAAAAAAACAAGACGAATCAACTCCAGATTTTACCGATGTTAGTTTTGACGCGTGGTATGCAGATTATGTCGAGTGGGCACGTGATAACAAAATCATCGACGGTTTTGCCGATGGAACTTTTCGTCCAAATGCTTCAATCACGCGTGCCGAATTTGCCAAAATCACCTACGAAATATTGCATTCGTCGTACTCGCCTGACGCGGCATAAAGAGAGAGATTTTGGAGAAAATTTTGAAAACCTCTTGTGTTCTCATTTAAATATAAAGACTCTTTCTTGACTGAAAAATTTCGATTATTGCTGCAGTGGACTTCTCAAAACGAGTGATTTAAGACGCATTCTCGAAATAATTTTGAGGGTCAGTTTTGTATTTTTTGTATAACAAAAAATAGTACGCTTTATCTGCAAGATGCGCATCCATCTTTCTTTTGTTTTGTGGAGTAATTTGCGTAGCCAAACAGAGAGCAAGTCCAGTTGGCATCTATATATGCGCCTTGTATTTGTCAGTCGAAAGTGCTAAAATATCTTGATGCCCTTAACCGAACCGGATGCTGCGCACGCACAACACAAAAACACAAATCCTTCGACTGGCGATTTTTTTGCAGAGCAGACTCCAATTTGCTTTTGGTACGCTAATAAAATTGTTTTTTGGCAGGATAAAAATCGGGCACTTTGTTTGTCTACTACTTGTGTGCTTGGTAGGAATTTTGGCAAACACGCCATCGGCACAAGCCTCGCCGTTTGGATTTGAAAGAACCTATTATCCAATTGTTGGCGGCGGCTACAGAACTATTAAAACTGGAGCGATTACCGAAGGTGGACCCGTAATTTCGGGCAGCCACAAAGTGTCCGTTCAACTTGTCTCGCGAGGAGAAATTGACCAAATGCTTGTCAGGGGTGTTGCAGAAGAGACAATAATTGCCGGAGCCGATCCGATAGAGCTGTTTGCAGCGTACGATTTTACGGCATCGAATGGTATTTTGAGCGTTGATGTGCAAACAGATTTAGCAGATTTTGGCACGGCAGAACTGGTTTTTACGGTAGAAACTGGTACAAATACCGTCGGTATCGCCAATATTGATACGCGTTTGCAGGGCGAAGAAAATATTGATGGCGGTCATCGTTATGCCAAGGATCCCGTTGGCGGTTTGCTTGACCTCGCACCAAGCACCGGCGGAGTCACCATTACCAAAAACCGCATGACTGGACTCATCTGGTCCGAATACTTTGGTTGGATTGATCTGCAACCTCCTGGCGGCGGATTAACGGTCGAAATCGAAAGCGAGGACAGAGCCAATATTAGTGGCTTGGCGTACAATGGAGAAGCAGCTGGGCGGCAAGGCTGGCTCGGGTGGATTGATTTTGGCAAAATCGATGGAGTAAACGGCTCGGGAGGTGTCTATATCGATGGCGATGGTTTTTTTCATGGTACCGCCCTCACACAAAACTGGGGCTATATCAGTTTTGGTGATTACATGGCAATCCAGCCAGGAACGCAATTTGATCCGCCACAGACTCGTACGATTAACAAAAATAATTCATGGGCAAAAACCACGTGGCGTTTTATCGATAACAATGCCCCCGTCATCACGCTTGTTTCTCCGGTCGATGATACAGATCTCACCGACGCAAACAAAAGAGAGCCCACCTTTACCTTTCACATTACCGAAGAAGACAACGAAGAAGTTGGCTATTTGCTGGCGCTCGAGCGCGAAAACGCTCCCGATTCGTGGTCGGCATATCGCAATTACGAGTTGCCGTATGACGCCGATGATGACGGTACTCCAGATTTGCTCGCACCGAATGCCTTTGGCGAAAATTACGATTATCAATTTCCGACGCCGATTAATCCCGGCAAATATCGTTGGCGAATGCGTGCTTTTGACAAGTTTTCGGCGTGGTCCGACTACACCGAATATTGGCACTTTACCGTCGAAAACGCCGTTCCTCAAACAACGCTGATTCATCCAGCAATCTGCGATACCGACTCGCCCGATTTTTGTAATACCGTTTATCCTGGAGGTCGTCGCCCCACATTTACTTTTACCATCAAAGAAGATGATGGCGACAATCTGCAATATGTCGTCGAGATTTCGACGGATCTTAATTTTCCGAGAAATAATATTTTAGCGCAATCTTCGCCTTTATCACCTTATGCACCTGCCAAAGGCGAAGGTGCAGGCAATGAGTACTTTTACACACCTGCGGTCAACTTACCAGGAGGCATAGATTTGTATTGGCGTGTGGTCGCAACAGATATTTATGGCGGCGAAGAATCACCCAAACCGTACAATCATTTTAAAATTATTAATCAAGCTCCAACGCTCGAATCGGCTTTTTTGCAAGACAACAACAATAATACTATCCCCGATGGCGCTACCACCTACGACACCGCTCCCACCGTCGTGTGGACAAGTGCCGATGCCGATACTGGCGCAACTGGTATTTTGACCGCGCATATTAAAGTATTTCAAGAAAGTGACGGTAGTCTAATCGGTAGCGAGATTCTGGTTGACCACCCCAAGGGAAAATATCGGCGCGATTTACCAACGCTCCCACCTGAAGAGTATTACATGGAGATTTTTGTTAGTGACGAAGACGGCGCCCCTAGCGCCACCAAGAAAATATTTTTTAAAATCGAAAGTCGCGACCAATTTGGTAATGTTGGTACCGTCGTGATTCAGTCGATGAAGAATGACAATGGTGTTGGACGCATGGTCGGGACAGATGATGATTCGACAAATAACAAATATGCCTGGAATCCTACCAACGGTTGGATTGATCTCAATCCCGTCGGCGGCGGCGTCATTGTCGAAAACAACCGTGTCCTCGGTTACGCTTGGAACGATGCACTCGGCTGGATCCGGATGAACTGCATCGCCCCCGATGCCGATACCGGAATAGTAAGTGGTGGCGGACAGATTGCGGACAATTGTGGAGGCGCGGCTTGGGGCGTTACGAACGCAAAAGATCTCTTTGGAGATTTTTCTAATCTCGGAGGTAAAGCCCTCATCGAAGCCACTGGGGATTTTTTGTATTTTGACGAAGCGAGTTATCTAGCGGATTTTCCCGCAGATAGTGGTAATTCTGAAATCAGTAATATTAATGTCGATATTTCGTGCGACAATATTCAAGCCAATGGGTATGTGACATTGGGTCACTTTTTGGGCAGTGCCTGGTCACCAGCCATGGGATGGGTCGCCTTTGGTCGTGCAGATTTGCAAACCATGGGAATGCTCGTGCCAGATGCCGCAAATAATTTTCCCATTACCGAGTGGAGTTGTGGCGACAATCCCGCACCAATATTACTCGAGGAAAATAAATATATCGTCTTTGATGCACGCGCTGATGATTATAGCTATCCCATCGCCGAAAGCAGCAATAGTGCCTTTGCGGCAGAATTGATTTGTGACGACAATCTTGATACTGAGAGTACTCAAATCAAAGTCGACAAATTTCTTCCAAATGGCGATGTTGTTGCATTGGTTAATCAGCAAGACTTTGAAATCGGCTGCAAGGATTCTACCGTGGCATCCAGCGAACCCGACGGCAAATTGTGGCTCACTATTAAGAAAGATAGCCAGCTCTATTACACACAAACACCCGGTCTCTACCGCGTCAGCGGCACCGTGGCGAATGCACAAGGGTATAAGACCGAGTTCCCTGTTTATGGCGACGAATTACCAGCAGAAGCAGGTGATCACCTATTTGACCAAGAATTCATCTTCCAGATTGTCTCGGCAGAGCCAGATATGGGGAATGGGAAAACAATAGTACCCGCGACTTTTCCAGATACGCTCGTTGCTGATGGAGTCGATAGCGTCACTTTTGACATCCGACTCTTTGATCGCTTTGACAATCCGGTTCACAAAACCTACAAATACGAAGATACGTCAAAAGCAGTTTTGAAAGAAGTTTCGTATCGCGCGGTTTTCTTGGATGATGTCAAGCTTGACCAAGTAAACAAACCTGGATCAGGGGTGCGCGAAGCAGTAACTTTTGACGGTAATGTCGACATTAGTGCACCAAGCGTTGATAGCAAATCTGGCGGTTTGTACACAGTACAATATTTCGCGCCAGATGTTGAAGACAGTAGTGATAATATTCTTGCAGGAGTCCGATCAATTGCGCCAACCAATGAAGATAATGTACTCAAATTGCATCGCATCGAAGCGGTTGTGCGCCAAGTCTACGAAGCTACTCAGAAGCGCCACCCTGTCGGTCAAACCGACAACAATCCAAACCAAACCAAAGTCAAGAAACTTGAGAAAAAAATTACTTTTGCGCCGCTCGTCACAGCAGATGTAAGTAATTTTGGCAGCTTTGGTACGGTCGACAGCGAGGTAAGCATACAGCCAATCATACTTACCAACAACAGCACAAATATTGATGTAGAGGATTATGACTGGCTCACACTTGTCAAAACCGAAATCAACGGTGGTTCCAATGGCGGGAGCTATTATGAAGATGTCCAGCTTCGCGATAACCCAGCAGGTGGTGGAGTGAGCAGTTTGCCCAAAAAATATTATGTTGAAAATAGTTCGCAAAGACTTAATAGTCCAAACATCTTTAGCCCAGGCAAAGGGACTCAGTTTGCGGGGCTTATTAGAAGCGAGTTAGTTAATTTTGTATCCGCAGACCAACCGCTTGTTATTAATCAAAGGATGCTTAATCCCATTCCTGCAAAAGAAAACAATCTTAATCAAGACAATTTTAAAACCATGTATCTTGCCGCTACCCTTCGCCGTGATTCCTTCTACGAAGACCAAGAAGAATATCCCCGCTTGGTGCAAGCAATAGCGGTTAAATTTGGCGACAAGACTGCCAGATTTGCCTTAGCTTCGCCATTAAGCCCCAATCCCCTCACCTATTTGGTAATGGCAATCAGCGGCTTGGTGCATGCCAAAGAAATTAACGAAAATAATCTCGTCGGAAAAAATGCCGGCACAGACGAATTTTCGATGATTGGCAGAGTGTACAATCGCCCAGAAGTTCGCCGTATCATGTACGAAAACTATGCCAAAATCACTGCTGGAAAATCATCGGACACATTTGGTATCAATGCTGCTAATGGAGGAGGTAGTGGCGAGGTGGTATCTTTTAATGATATAAGTGGCTTTTTGGATGGAAGAACCAGCACCTCTCAAAGTCAAACCGCTTGGCTTCAAAATGGAAAAGTTCGTTGGATTGAACGATCAAATACTGTGGATGCCTTGTCTGTTAATATCGGCAGCAATGTCCCGATAGATATTCCCGCAGGTTCAGGACCAATCACGCTGCTGGTGCGTGGCGGCAATGTCTACATACGAGATAATATTAGCGTTGGCAAAGGCAGCACTCTTGGAATTATTGTACTGCGTTCGGAAAAAAACTCGCAAAAAGGTACCGAAGGAAACATCTTTATCGATCCTTCGGTCACGCATATTGAAGCCGCGATGTATGCAGATGGTTCGCTGATGTCCGCCAAAGACGGCAATGATGGTACGATTGCCAATGAAATTATTGAAGAACCCGAAATTTATGACGGATTTTCTACAAATCTTGACGAGATATCTAATCAGCTCCTCATTCGGGGCAGTGTGGTTTCGCAAAATATTATCGGCACCTCCGGACAAGCCAAAATACCGAGTGAAGACGTTTGGCTGCCTTTAGAATGCAGCACCTCATTTTCAAGCTGCGATCAAGACTGGCGACAAAAAAGCGCAAAACGCTATGACTTTAGTTTTTTGAGACGCTATCGCCTAGTGAGCGAAATTAATGATGTCGATTTGGATGGCATTGATGACGCTGTGGATTGTCACGTTATTGACGATAGCGGATATGACATAACAATCAACACGACGGATTGCTTTGCAATCGATAATTCAGGTTCCTCCGAGTTTTATAATAGAAATTGTCAGTATATCAACGGCGATGTAATGGCAGAAAATTACCCGGATCGATCTAGCGATTGTTCGCCCAAAGTGACCGATCGCATAGCCAAAGACAATGGATTCTGCGCATTTGGAACTCCTTGGTGCCCTCCTATCTATCAATCACCATTTACTATCAGTTGTGGCACCGGTCCCACCGATCCGTGCGATTCGGCAACCGGAAAATTTTTGAACAGAAAAGTTGGCGCCTCAGTTTTGATCGAATACGATAACAGAATCAAAAATATTACGCCCGTCGGCATGGATATTCCAGCGATTGTCGACTTTAACCGCCAATAAAATTGCCTGTTGGCGAGCAGAAAAACAGCCGCCTCATGCTGCATCGTCAGGCTTTTGTTTTGCAAAAAAGAATGACAGTTCCACCAATTTTTTGGGAACAATAAACATGTGTTTTTTGTCTGCAAATACTTCTGCGCAGAGCGCGTGGATGGTTTTTCTCAATCACAAAACAAAAGCTTCGAACCACTATTTCGCAACTGCCGAGAGGATTTTTGATGCACGCATCAAAGCAGAATTGACAAAAAGGCATGCGAATAAATCCCAGATTCGGTTTCGTCACGTTTTGGAATTTTGCGAAATAATTCGCATCAAGAGTTTTCTTTTATCATCTGCTCGCAAAATCAGTCGAGCGCTGCCACAGCCGGCAATGTTTTGCCTTCGAGCAACTCGAGCATAGCGCCGCCGCCCGTCGAGACATGCGTAAAATCTTTGGCAGCAAAACCAAAGCGCGCAATCGCATCGAGCGTGTCACCGCCGCCCAAGATTGTCGTTGCCGACGATGCTTTGACCGCAGCCAAAATCGCCTTCGTGCCTTCGTCAAATGGCGCGATTTCGAAAAGTCCGAGTGGTCCATTCCAGATAATGGTTTTGGCAGAAGCGATTTTGTCGCAATATTTTTTGATGGTTTTTGGACCAATATCAAGAATCTTCTCTTGGGCTTTGACATCAGAAATCGAAGTCGTGCGAATGCTTTTTTTGTCGGCTGGATCGGTCGCAACCACCACATCTTCGAGAATAATAAGATTGCAATATTTTTTTTGCGCAATATTAGTGATGTTGAGAGCGGTTTGTAATTCGCCAGGCTCAGAGAGCGATTCGCCAATTTTGAAGCCTTTTGCCGCAAGCATGGTATTGCCGATTCCACCGGCAACAAGAATGGTATCCGCGATTTCGGTAAATTTTTCGAGGACGCCAATTTTGGTTTCCATTTTTGCGCCGCCTACAATGAGCACAACAGGGTGCTCTGGATTTTCTAAAACTTTGCTGAGAGTGAGTACTTCTTTTTCGAGTAAAAAACCAGCGACATGCGGCAAAATGCCTGCGACCGCTTCGGTACTCGAATGCCCGCGGTGAGCAGCACCAAAGGCGTCATTAACAAACAAATCACAATCTTTCGCGAGCACTTCGGCGAACAAAGTATCATTATCTTCTTCGGCTTGCACAAAGCGTGTGTTTTCGAGCAGCACAATTCGGCTGCCATTTTTCCATTTGTCGTCAAAAAAATTGGTGACAAAATCCACTTTGGTTTTGGTCAATTGCGTCAAACGGTCTGCCACCGGAGCGAGAGAATATTTTTGATTCGGCTTGCCGTCGGGTCGTCCCAAATGGCTGCACAAACAGACCGATGCTCCTGCTTCGACAAGATATTTGATTGTCGGGATTGTCTCTTTGATGCGCGTATCATCTTGTACAACGCCATTTTTGAGCGGCACATTAAAGTCAGCGCGAAGCAAGACACGTTTTCCGGCAAGTTCGGCAACGGGCATTTGAGAGAGAAGTTTCATTTTTTTATAAAAGCAAAGTGATGTCTTTATTGTACGCGAATTTGGACAAAATCTCAACTTTTGGTGTTACAAAAATTACTCGAATTGCAAACGAAGCGCGTGCTCCAAAATTATTCGAACAAACGCACTGAGATATTTTCGGGAAGTGACGGAATTTTCCACACGAGTGGCGGCCAGAGCGAGATCTGGACTTCGGAGACTTCTTCAAAATTCTCGAGAATTTTTTTGGCTTCTGGCACCGACTTGCCCACGACCGCGCGCTTGACCCTGTTCACAAACTGGATTCCTTCTACAGTACGCGGCTCGATCACAAATGCCTCTAGACCACGCGCTGTCACAGTGATTTTGATGCGAGTTTTTTTTGGGGAAATCTCAAGCACTTCGGGGCTGATACCGTTTGATTCGACCAAGACAAGTTCCATGCCGGGATCGACCGATTTGAGCAACGCGCCTTCGAGCACCGACAGCATTTCACTTTGCGAAAAAGCTATCAGACGAACGCGAACGCGTGATCGCACGGAAAAATTGGGAACATTTTTCCCGACGATATTCTCAGGAAAAGTAATTTCGAGAATTTCCAAATCCAAAAACTCGTCACCCGGCACAAGGATGTAATCAGATTCTTCGAGCATATTCTTGCGTTTTACAAAAGCTTCAGCGTCAGCGCGCGCATCGCGTTTGATCATTTCGGTGATTTGCGCTTTGGCAATCTCAAGATCTTTTTCAGAAACGAGCGGCACAAAACCGCTCACTCCACCACTCATTGGTGAACGCACTTCAGCATACACACTCTCTTGTGATGCAGGATCGAGCCCCGGTAAAAAGAATTTGGTTCCGGCTTCGACATTACCGCGTGCCCCGGAGAACTCGCCAAAGGCGTCGCGCTCGTCAGCTATAATCGGCACCGTTCGTTCCGCGAGCGCCGGTAGACGAATCCAATCTTCACTCCGCAATACGATGCCTTCGCTGTTCTGAAATCGTGTTCCGGGGCGCAAAGCCAATTCTTCATTGAGTTCGTTGACAAGCGTCAGTTCGCCGGAGGCGTTTTGTCCAGTAAAATTTTTGGTTACGGTTTCAAACGGAATTGTTCGTTCAAAAATCGAATCAATTGGCACCGCTTTCACAATTTGCTGCCGCCACGAATCGGTGTCGTTTTGTGTGACGTCCGTTGCCAAAATAACATTGAGTGTGGCTTCGAGCACTTTTTTTTGCGGATTAATTTTGACCGTCGCGCCAGGCAAAACGACAGTTGTTACAAGAAGAAGCAGAAGGAGCGAAACAACACTAATCGAAAAAAGCAGTGGTTTGCTGGGGCGACTTAACAGCTCGAGGAGTTCAATTTTTTTTTGCTCAAAATCAATTGTCGGTTTAGCTTTTTCTTCGACAACTGGCTCGATCAGTTTGCGTTTGCCGAGTGGTTTATGGGATGAGTTTTTTTGCAACTGACGCAATTTTTTGGCGATGATTGGCGTTTCGAGCTGCTCAAGATCGCTGTACGCGGGGATTCCCAACTGCTCGGCAAACTCGCGTCCGTTACTGTCACGCGTCACCAGCATAATATTTTTCCCTGCTTTTTCGGCATTATTCCGCAAAATTTTGAGCGAAATAATACTCTGCAACAAAATCGCCCCGTATGGAACCACGAGTGCAATCGAATCTGCTTTGACCGCAAGAAGTTTCTCGGTCAGATCATCGATATCTTCTTGTGGTTCGACAAAAAAAATGCGTGGTTTCAAGGAATGATGGCGATAAACACGCCTCAGATTGTGACCAAATGCGTTCAAAAAGACAATCTAAAAATCGAGGTGGCGAAGATGTCGACAGAGAAAAAAGCAGTTTTTTATAAATGAAATCATCTTTAGAAAAGAGAATTGTGAGAAAGCACTTGCCGCTAATCAAAACTTTCGGCAGGATTTTTTCATCATTTTCCCAAAAAGTCATGATGCACTATGTCTACCCTTTCGAACGTGGTAATGCGCAGATGAGCGGGCTTTTGGGCGGCAAAGGCGCCAATCTTGCCGAAATGACACGGCTGGGTTTTCCCGTTCCGCCGGGATTTACCATCAGCACGGATGCTTGTAATACTTTTTTGGAGGCAGGAGGAGTCCACCCGCCGCATTTGTTTGAGCAGGTGCGACAAGCCTTGGGCGAACTTGAAGGAAAAACTGGAAAAAGTTTTGGCGATGACAAAAATCCTCTGCTGCTTTCAGTACGCAGTGGCGCAAAGTTTTCGATGCCGGGAATGATGGATACTGTGCTCAATCTGGGCATGAACAGTACGACCGAAGCCGCCCTTGCGCGCAAAACCAACAACCCGCGTTTTGCCGCCGATTCGCATCGGCGTTTTTTGCAAATGTTTTCTAATGTCGTCCTCGAAGTCGATCATCATCTTTTTGAAGACGCAATCAATGATATTAAAAAGCAAAAAGGCGTGAGTGAAGATACCGAACTTGCAGTCGATGACCTCCATAGTTTGATTAAAACTTTCCGCGAGATTGCCGAGCGCGAAACCGAAAAACCCTTTCCAGATAATCCATTCGAGCAGTTAGAAGCTGCGATTGCAGCCGTATTTCACTCGTGGAATTCGGCACGCGCCAAAAAATATCGCCAGATCAACGATATTCCAGATGATATTGGTACCGCGGTAAATATCCAATCAATGGTTTTTGGCAATACTGGTGCTACTTCTGGCACTGGTGTCGCTTTTACTCGCAATCCATCGACTGGGGAGCACAAGTTTTATGGTGATTTTTTGATGAATGCTCAGGGCGAGGATGTTGTTGCAGGGATTCGGACTCCGCGCGAAATCGCCGAGCTCGAAGCCGAAATGCCAGAAGCATTTGCCGAGTTGATGAATCTGCAAGATCGACTCGAAAAACACTTTCGCGCCATGCAAGATATCGAATTTACGATTGAAGAAGGCAAACTCTATCTTTTGCAAACGCGCATTGGCAAACGCACGGCGCAAGCCGCCACGCGCATGGCGGTCGAGATGGAAGCAGCAGGACTTATTACCAAAGAAGAAGCCTTGATGCGCCTCGATGCAAACGAGCTTGATGTCCTTTTGCACCCCTCACTTGATCCACATGCAAAAAAAACAGTTATCACCGTGGGCATTGCTTCCAGTCCCGGTGCTGCCTGCGGCAAAGTAGTTTTTAGCGCAGATGTCGCGGCGGAGCGGCAAGAAAAAGGTGAAGCGGTGATTTTGGTTCGTCACGAAACCTCACCAGAGGATATCCACGGTATGCACGCTTCGGTCGGAATTTTGACTGCTTGTGGTGGCAAAGCCAGCCATGCTGCAGTTGTTGCGCGCGGTATGGGCAAACCGTGTGTTTCGGGCGCGTCCGAACTGGTTGTTAATGTAAAAGCCAAAAAATTTACCGTCGGTGGAACTGTCGTCAAGGAAGACGATATTATTACAATTGACGGCGCGACTGGCGAAGTGATTTTGGGCGAAGTACCAACGATTCCGGGGCGTTTGACGGAAGAATTTTTGACGCTCCTCACATGGGCGGATACGGTCAAACGCATGCAAGTGCGGGCAAACGCCGATACACCAGAAGACGCCAAAAACGCTCGCGACTTTGGCGCAGATGGCATTGGGCTCTGCCGCACCGAACATATGTTTTTTTCCGACGAACGTATTCGCTTTGTGCGTCAGATGATTCTTTCCAAAAATCCAGAAGAGCGCAGCAAAGCAATTGCCAAGCTCTTGCCGCATCAACGTGCGGATTTTGAAGAAATTTTTACCGTGATGAACGGCTGTCCAGTCACAGTGCGCCTGCTTGATCCGCCCTTGCACGAGTTTTTGCCATCCAAAGATAGCGATATTCAAGAATTGGCGGAAGACTTTGGCTTGACCTTTGAAGAAGTCAAAGATCGCGTGCAGAATCTGACCGAAGTTAATCCGATGCTCGGACACCGTGGTTGTCGCTTGTTACTCACCACTCCCGAAATCTTGCGGATGCAAGCACGCGCTATTTTGGAAGCCGCAGTCAATGTCGAGGCACGCGGTATCAAACCGATTCCCGAAATCATGGTTCCACTTGTGGGCTTGCAGGCGGAACTGAAGGCTTGTCGCGAAATCATCGAAGAAGTCGCCGAAGAAGTTTTTGCCGAAAAAGGCACTCGCGTCGAATACCTGATTGGCACAATGATCGAATTGCCGCGTGCTTGCGCAGCCGCCGAAATCATTGCTAAACATGCCGATTTTTTTTCGTTTGGAACGAATGACCTCACGCAGATGACCTACGGTTTTTCGCGCGATGACGTTGCCCGTTTTTTACCGGCGTATTTGCGCGATGGAATTTTGCCGATTGATCCGTTCGAAAGCATTGACGAAAACGGCGTCGGCGAACTCATCAAAATGGGCGTCCAACGCGGACGATGGAAAAATCTCCATCTTAAAATCTCTGTTTGTGGTGAACATGGTGGCGATCCGCGCTCGATTGATTTTTTCCACCGCGAAAGTTTTACGGCAATTTCGTGCTCACCATTTCGCGTTCCGATTGCAAGAATCGCTGCTGCACAAGCCGCGATCAGGAACAAGATCATCAGGTAATTAAGTTATAAGTTGTAAGTCACATGGAGAGATAGGCGTGGAGCTCCCCTCCCCTGAGTTAGGGGAGGTGGGGAGGGGTCGAAGGTTGCCTGTTCGATAAACCTGTTTTTGCCTTAAAAAATAGAGGAATCGTAAGTCAACCCACTTCCGAACTCCGTGCAATTACCAAGGCGTTCAGATTC
The DNA here is from genome assembly GCA_041738935.1 of Candidatus Altimarinota bacterium. Classification (GTDB taxonomy): domain Bacteria; phylum Patescibacteriota; class Gracilibacteria; order CAIRYL01; genus JBGSOV01. Next base: position 373,743 of record JBGSOV010000021.1, read on the forward strand.
GTAAATCCAGCCTTTTTCAAAGTGCGCGCGCATTCTTCCAAAGTCGTGAGAGTCGTAGCGACATCATCGACAAGGACGATCGGGGTATTTTTTGGAATATCTTTGGCGATAAAATCGTCGATACAAAACGCACCTTTGAGGTTTTCCTTCCGCTCATCAGCGGACAATTGGGCTTGTGGTGGCGTGTGACGAGTACGCCTCAAAAGCGTGTGGATTGGTAATTCCGAAAGTGCAGCGATCTGTTCTGCAAAAAGTGCTGCCTGATTAAAACCACGATTATTGAGACGCAAGCGGTGGAGTGGAACCGGCACAAGAGTAGCATTTTGAGGAAAATGAATCTGCTCCAAAGCCGCCACAAACAGCGGTTGCAAATCGCGGAGGATGTCACGACAATAGCCAAATTTGAGCCGTCGGATCGCGCGTGCGACCAAAGGCTGGTGATAATCCGCCATCACCCACAGATGCGCGAATGGCTTTTTTTGGAGTGACAATCTTCCGACTTCCAGCCGGATTTTGGTAATGCAGTTAGCGCAAATCCAAGCGTTTTCCGCACCGCAGCCGAGACACTCCGGCGGAAAGAAAAAATCGAGCACCGCGGCGATAATCGGAGAGACAAAACGCATACGAGCAAAAAGGCGAGTAGGATAGCATGAAAGAGAATTTGTGCGCTATAAAAAAGTTATGTGAAAAATTCTCCAAATGAATTTTTGTTGTTCAAAAGCTGGCTCAAGGCTCTCGTCTTGAACCGTCGATAAGTTTTTGACAGAGTGCTTAACTGTTAAGGGTATTGACTAGATTAGAGAAAAAAAAGTCTCTAATCTATCTCTATGAAGCCAAAAAATAAGTACTGTAATCATACGCACATTTCCGAAAGGAAATTTAGGGACATACTGAAGTATTTTTCTGCAGATGAAACCGCA
>JBGSOV010000013.1:0-63835 GCA_041738935.1 Candidatus Altimarinota bacterium
TGCGGTTTCATCTGCAGAAAAATACTTCAGTATGTCCCTAAATTTCCTTTCGGAAATGTGCGTATGATTACAGTACTTATTTTTTGGCTTCATAGAGATAGATTAGAGACTTTTTTTTCTCTAATCTAGTCAATACCCAAACGAATTTCTTAATTTATTGGGTCTTTTCATATTCTTTCAAGAATAAAATACACCATCACCTTACGCCAACTGCCCTTCGTTTCTCGATTGAAATTTTAACAGAGAACAAAAAATTTGCCTCCTCGTAATTCTTCTGGTCTAGGATCTATATTTTTGTCAATTTTTCTTGCTCACAAATTTCCCCCACGCCTTTTCCACATACGTTTTCAGCTCGCGGTCAAAGCGCTCGATACCAAACTGTTCCGCATATTCTGCAAGTTTTTTGCGGTCTAATTTTTTTTCTAATTCTTCAAATTCGTGAATGGCGCGTTCGAGGACGAAGGGGGTCTGCTCGTCAAAAAACACTCCCGTCTTGCCGTGCTCGAGTGTCGAAGTCACTCCTCCCTTGCCGTAGGCAATCACCGGTGTTCCAGCGGCAAGTGCTTCGATGGCGGTGATACCGGCATCCTCCAATTGCGGAAAGAGCAGCGCGCGTGCTTTTCCCAAAAGTGCCGGAACATCCCGATCTTTGACAAAGCCGCGAAATTCAATATTTTGCGCACCGCTCGCGCGTTTTTTCAATTCCTTTTCGTTTCTGCCAGTTCCCGCTATAACAAGGCGCTGATGCGGCATTTTTTTAAACGTATCAATCAGAAGATCAAAACGCTTTTGCGGAACCAAACGCCCAAAGCCCAAAAAATAGCCTTCTTTTTTGACGGCAAGTCCTTCTTGATAGCGTTTGATATCCGCTGGCGGCGAAATTACGTGCGACTCGCGTTGGTAAAACTTTTTGATGCTTTGCTGAATATATTCCGAATTGGCGATGTAGACGTCAGGGCGCTGCGCTGCAAACAAATCCCATTGGCGCAGTTTGGTAAAATAGCGCGGCAAGAGCCATTTGATGGGTTTTGGAATCGGAAAATCTTGTAAATATTGTTGCCAGTCGCCCCACAAATAACGAGTCGGGGAGTGACAATAGCAAATATGCAGTTGGTCGGGATTTGTTAAAACACCTTTGCCGACAAACGAACTGCTCGAAAGCACGATATCAAATTCGCTGACATCAAGTTCTTCAATCGCACCCGGCAACCAAGGCAACAAAAAGGGATGGCGCTTTTGCAAGGCTTGTGGCAGGCGTTGCAACGAAGAAGTATGAATACGCTCTGGCGCAAGTCGTAACGGACAATCTTTTTCAGAATATACAGTAGTAAATAAGTGAGCACTGGGAAAAATCTTCAGCATGCGCTTGATGACGACTTCTGCGCCGCCAGAAACAGTCAGCCAATCGGCTACAATCGCAACTTTGAAGGTCATGCTCTTGATAGGAAAGAATTTTCTTGAGCATGCCTGATTTTTCGTTTTTTTGGAAGACGAGAGATATACTCTTAAAAGGAGAAATTGTATCTCAGGGAAGGCAGAATGATTGACTGAATAAGTAATATATTATATAATGAACAGATTAGTTTTTATTCATCCACTCTGATGGAACTCTCGATTGTCGAACAGGCAAAACAACTTATCGAAAAGAGCCAAAAAATCCTGCTCGTGGCGCATGCCAAGATGGACGGTGATACTTTGTCGGCGGCGATTGCCATGCACAAAATACTTCAAAAAATGGGCAAAAAAACGGTAGTTGCTTGCGCCGATGCGGTGCCCGAAGTGTTCTCATTTTTGCCAGATACAGGAGTATTAGAGCGCGAAATTTCGTCGGGAAATGATTTCGTCATCGCACTGGATTGTTCACGTACGCAAGCACAAAAATTGCGTTGGAAGATTGAAGAAAACCAACTCAAGATTTTTATTACCCCTTTTGGCGGTACTTTTAATGAAGACGATGTCTCATTTTCCGAGCAATCAGATTTCGATCTCATTATCTCGATTGACGCCGCGGACAAGCAACAATTGGGCAGTATTTTCGAAGAAAACACGGAACTTTTTGCGCGCGTTCCACTGTTGGTATTCGATCATCATGCGAGTAATCCTGGCTTTGGAACGGTTAATGTTATCAACACCAAAGCCGCGAGTACGACAGAAGTGATTTTTCATTTTTTACCGGTTCTCTTTGGCGATCAATGGAGAAAAAAAATCGACACCGACATATCAACATTGCTTCTGACTGGGATTATTACTGATACTGGTAGTTTTCAAAATCCCAATACCACACCGCGATCGCTCGAAGTCGCCGCAGATTTGGTCGAAATGGGCGCGCGCCAACAAGAGATTATTCGGCATATTTTTAAAACGAAGAATATTCCGACACTCAAATTGTGGGGACGCGTGCTCTCCAAAATCAAAACCGATCCGATGTATCGCATGCTTTGGAGTACGGTTTCGTCTGACGATCTCAAAGATACTGGTGGAACGCTAGAAGACATGAATGGGATTGTGGACGAGTTGCTCGCGACAGCTCCGGGAATGGAAATGGTACTCCTCCTCAAAGAACGTGATGATGGTATTGTATCCGTGTCAGTTCGTACAACAACGCCGCTGTGTGACGCGGCGGAATTTTCGCAAGAATTTGGCGGTGGCGGACATATTCAAGCAGCGGGCTTTAAAATTCGAGCGAACAAACCATTTGATGTGATTGTCGGCGAAGTAATTAGCGCAGCGCAGCGCTTTCAACAACAACGCTTTGATGCCGAAAGTGGGAATGCTCGCATTCCCCAAAGCGAAGCCGACGAGACCAACTCGGATTCTGCTTCAGTCCTTGCCGGCGAAGACCTTTTCCCTCTCGATTTGGCGCCTCAGGCTGAAATTGCTTCAGTAACGAAAATCCCAGAATCTTTGTCAACAAGTGATTTGGACGAGCAAAACGAAGATGTACAAGTTTCTCAACAAAGCGAAGAACCGAAAGATGCTGAGACATTCCCTCAGACTGAACCAACTCCGCCAATTATTCCTGCTTCTCCCAAACTCCCGTCGCCTGATATCACGACCAACGCAGAATTTAGCAGCATGCTCGAACAAATCATGCTGCGTGATCCATTTGGCAAAAATGCCAAAAAGAAAACTGATTCCTCTTCTTCCAAATCATGAATATTTTTTATGGACTTCTCGGTATCGCCGCATCATACCTCGTTTTGCGCTATCGTAAGCACGTGATTGGATTTACCGGACAATGGAGTTGGGCGGAAAAAATATTTGGTCCAGGTCATACGGATCTAGCGCTATTTTTAGTCGCAGTTTTTGTTTTTTTCTTCTCAGTAGCGGTGATGACCGGTTTTATGGACACCTTTCTCGATACGAGTGTCGGTGAAATGTCACAGAGCAAACAGCCGACTGGATTTGGTGCACGCTGATTTTCATCGGTAAAAAATCCATAACAGTAATTTTGTGACCGATTGACGAGCATTGGTGTATTGAATTTTTGCTTTTTTCGGCATAGCCTGAAGAGTGGATTTTTTATTGTATGAAACAACTCTTCTTTTTCTTTACAATTGTTTGCTTGTTGCCGGTTTTTGCGTTTGCTCAGTCAGCGGATTCGCAAACGATTTCGCGGAGTGACTTTGTGGTTCAGGCGGTGCAAAATTTGGTGGGTGAAATCAATCGGTCATTATCGCCCAATTCAGTAACATTTACTGATATTTCCGAGTCCTCTAAAGCAGCTCCGTATCTCCAATACGCTTTGGAAAATGGCATTTTAAGTATGCCACCAAGTCAGCGCTTTTTTCCCGAGCATCCAATCACCCGAGCGGAAGCAATCAAAGTGCTGATTGCGCTGCTGGACACTGCTCCTCTGCAAGAGACAGCGCGGAGTCATTTTGTCGATATCAAGTCGGGCATGTGGTCGGATCCGTTTGTTCGCAGTGCCGAAGCGCTTTGTTTGGTGAAAACTGACCGCATCGTATTTTTGCCGGATTTTTCTCTTGCCTCGCAAACGGCGGAAACTTGGATGATGGCTGCTCGCCAAATCAAAGAGCAGGGGAGTGCTTGTGCGGAATCGATCGTGCTTCCTCCGCCACCACCTGCGATTGATGAAGTTCCGGAGATTACAGAGGTTCCTTTTGCTGATGTGCGTCCGACAGTAGGTTTTGTTCCACCGGGCAGTATTCCGCGCAATGCGAGCAATGTGCCGTTTTTGTCGCTCACCATCACTGCTCCATCAACCGAAGCGGTTACCCTCGACCTCGTGCGCATTACTCGCCAGGGACTTGGCGACCGCAATGATTTTGTCGGTGTCAAAGTTTTGGAGAATGGCACATTAAAAGGCAGCAGCCGCAGGTTTTCTTCTGATCAAACCGCCGAACTGAATCTGGCGTATGATCCGGTGCGGATCGATGCCGGCGCAAGTGCGACGATTGTGATCGCTGCTGATATGAATGCCGCAGAAGGAGGCGGAGAGCACGAATTTGTCATCAATGATCCAGAAGATATCGTACTCACCGGAGTCGAATCCGGTGAACAGATTTCCATCCTTGGTATCTTTCCGATCCGAGGTAGCAGTATCGATGCCGCCAATATCGAGACGGCGCAACTTACCGTCGAATTTGAACCGGTGCGCAACACGCTCCGTTATGGGCGCAAGCGCGTCGAAATCGCGCGCATTCGGATTTCCGAAACAACGGGCGAGCAGGGAGCCAGTATTACTTCGATGCGACTGTCGTTCGATGGCATGGCAGAAGGCGGACTCAAAAATCTGTTTGTCGAACTTGATGACACCATCATTTCGTCTGTCCTCGAGCAGACCGATGGAAGGCAAGCACTGTTTTCCTTTCCTGCAGGTGCGATCAGCATTAATCGTGGGGACGATATTCGACTCATCGTCCATGCGGATATCTATGTGATCGATAACGACTTCCGCGTGTTTTTTGATAATCTCGCTTCCGATCTCAAAACTACTTCGCTCACGCGCTGATTTGCACAAATTCCATTTTGACATCATACTCAAGATAATATTTTGCTTTGCATGACTGTTTTTCTCTCACTTCTTCGCAAAACCGCGAGCGGTCTTTGCGGCTTGATGCTCTGGGTAGCAATACTTGCCTTTCTCCCCATTGCTTCTTCTGCCACTTTCCCCGATGTTACGGAAGAGACGCAGTACCAATCAGCAATCGAATATCTTGCAGACAAAGGGATTATAAACGGTTATGCCGATGGCAGCTTTGGTCCAGAAAATACACTCACCCGAGCGGAACTTCTAAAAATCCTCCTCGAAGCGAAGGAAGGGTTCGCAAAACCAAATACACCAACGGAGCCGTGTTTCCCCGATGTAGCGACTACCGATTGGTATGCGCCTTATGTCTGCCATGCCAAAGCAGAGGGAATCGTAGAAGGATTTCCGGATGGAAACTTTCAGCCGAATAAGGAAGTGAGCTTTGTGGAAGCAGCAAAGCTGGTCGTAAACTCCCTCGATTATCCGATAAAACCCGATGTAATCAATTGGTATAAGCCGTATGTAGAAATTCTCAGTGAGAGAAAAGCAATTCCGGCTAGCATCACACGGCTGTATTTGCCCCTCACCAGAAGCGAAATGGCCGAAATCATTTACCGTTTAAAAACGGACTTAAAAACGGAAACTTTTAAGAGCTACGCAGACTTGGTTGCCGTTATTATTCCCGATTTTTTGCCTCAAATGGAGCGAGTTCCGCTTAAGACATTTATAGAAAAAATACTCCAGCTTCCTGTAAGTGATTCTGAATATAATGAAGTTTTTATTGAAAACAATGATAGCAAATGGGAAATAAATCGGCTGGGCGCTGTCCAAATCGATGGGGAAGAAAAGGATTTATACTCCATCTACCACAGACAGATCGACTCTTCTCAGTACCTCATCCTAGAATCTTATGTGGGCTTTATTAAAGATAGCACTTTTCATTATTTTGAGAATGTATCGAGTGTATCCGGCTTGGAGCCCGATACTTTCCATACCTTAAAGCATTATTCAAAACCGATCCCGGGGATTTCATTGGGGCTTAGTAGTAGTGAGCTACGCTCATTTCAATTAAATTCAGCCGGTGAGAAAGCAGTGCTATGGCAAGAAACCGCCTATTGCGATGATGAACTAGTGAAACAGACCTTTGGGCAGTTTGAAGATTTTGATCAAAGATTCCTCTTCGATCTAAATAACAGTTACAGCATATATCAGTTAACTGATCAGTATTTTATGATCAAAGACCGTATGAATACGTGCTCCTTGTATAGCATTTACCTTCCTTACTTCTTAAATATAACAGCTTCTGGAAATTATCAGCTTCAAATTGAGATCGACGGAAAGGAATTTAATCAGAATGCTTATTCACCTTATCGAATCAATTGCGTAAGTCACTCAAACCTAGGAGCTATTTATTGGACTCGTCGTTTTGATTCGTACAAAAAGAGCTCAATAATCACAGAACTTCGAAAGGTCGGTCAAACTGCCGAAGGATATAAAATTTATGTTTATGCAGAGAATTCAGACCCCTTCGACTTTGATCAATGGGACACTTGGTCAAGAAATGATGAGAGGTATAAAGTCGGCGTTTTTCTCTATAACAAATACAAAACTCCAGCATATTTATCGAACCCCGACTCTCTCACCTCTGAGCAACAATCTCACCTCCAGCAGCTATGGCAAGATTTCTTAAAAACTCAAACCGCAGAATATCCAATTATATTTATTGAAGATTCATCAGGAAATCTCATTCGATTTATCTTAGAGAAATATAATGAATGTTATTGAATAGAAACCTTTTTCTTTCTCTAAGCTCGGGCACTCTGCAAGAGTGCCCTAAGCTCGAGCACTCTTGCAGAGTGCTTGTAATAGTCCCGGATCAAAATAATCTGCATCTCATTTTCTCATTCAAGCAATCTACAACACTGTCTCAGCGTAGAAAATTTATGACTTCAAAAACCAACATGTTTTTTGCATGGTTGCTCTCAAAAACCGGTTCGGAAAGGCGCTAACTTTCTTGCTTGAAAGTCACAAAAAATATCGGCAGAATATGACGGAAATTTTTCTCCTGCATGAAATTTGATATTATTCCGCGTCGCAAGCTCTGGTTTTCTATCTCTGGTGGATTGGTGTTGTTGTCAATTATATTGGTGATGGTGTTCGGGCTGAATGCCGGAATTGACTTTACTGGCGGCACTCGCATCGAAACAATAGTCATCGGTGACTCTGTTTCTGCTCAAGAAGTTACCGAACAATTTGAAGCAGCGGTTGGCACCGACAAAGGTGAGAGCATCACTGCAACTTTTGACGGTAATGGCTTTGTTATTCGCTCACGGCTCCTTACCGAAGCCGATACTACCAAACTGGCAGACACTTTTGCGGAAAAAAATAATATTTCCATTGAGCAGATAAATACGATTGGGCCGACAGTCGGAGGCGTTTTTAAGAAACGCGCGTTCACTGCTATTTTCCTCTCTATTCTGACAATTATCGCTTACGTGGCTTTTGCTTTTCGCAAAATGCCGAAGGGATTGTCTTCGTGGAAATTTGGTTTAGCTGCAATTGTTGCCTTGGCGCACGATATTACTATTATTATTGGAATATTTGCTCTTTTGGGAGTTTTTTATGGAGTAGAAATCGACACACTCTTCATCACTGCTTTGCTGACAGTACTTGCCTTTTCTGTCAATGATACGATTGTGGTATTTGACCGCATTCGCGAGAATCTGAAGGGCGAAAAAAGTAACAAGAATTTGGCAATCGTTGCCGAGGCGGCTGTCTGGCAGTCGATGCGTCGCTCGATCAACACCTCGCTCTCGACATTGCTTGTCGTTTTGGCAATGCTATTTTTCTTTTTGGGATTTTCGTCACTCTTTACTTTTTTTGTAGCGCTCGCGGCTGGGCTTATCGTCGGAACATATTCTTCTATCTTTTTGGCAACGCCGCTTGTTGTCGTCTGGCACAACCAATCGAAGTAACTTTCCCAGAAAATTCTTTTGTCTTGCACATATCGTTTTGTACTAATCGGCTCATGACAAATCGCATACTTTCTGTTGGGAATTGTCTATGACCATAGAAGTACTGCTTGTTTTTTTGGTAATCCTCTTCGCACTCTTTTTGTTCGTCACCGAAAAACTGCCGGTCGACATGACCGCACTTTTGATCCTGATTACCTTGATGCTGTTGGGACTCATGTATCCCGATGCTTTTCCTTCGGTTAGCGAAGGATTATCGGGGCTCTCAAACCAAGCAACAATTACAGTACTTGCCATGTTTATCTTGTCTGCTGGCGTACAGCGCACGGGCATTATCGACCGCTTGGGGCGGCGTGTTTTTAGTGTGGTTGGTAATTCTGAAATCAAACAACTGCTCGCTATCGCGCTCATCGTCGCGCCTATTTCTGGTTTTGTTAATAATACCGCTGCAGTAGCAATTTTACTCCCGATGATACTCGAGCTCTCTCATCGTTCGGGGACACCAGCGACAAAGCTGCTCATCCCGCTTTCGTTTTTTGCTATGCTCGGCGGCACTTTGACGCTCATCGGTACTTCCACCAATATTCTTGCCAGTTCTATTTTACGCGATTCGGCAACTCCTCAAGATATCGGACTCTTCGAATTTACGCATGTGGGATTAATTATCTTGATTGTGGGAGTCGTTTATTTTTTACTCGTTGGGAGATTCTTGTTGCCAGTGAGAAATAACACAGAGAGTGACAAAAAACAGACAGACCTTTTTTTGACGGAAGTAGTTATTGAAAAGGGGAGTGAATTTATTGGTAAAACTCTTCAAAAGTCCAAATTTGCCGAAAAAAATGATGTACGAGTCATCAAATTGGTTAAAGGCAGTATATCTTTTATTAAGAATGCCGAAGAAAAAGAGATTGAAGTAGGTGATATTCTTGTTTTGCGTGCCACTGAGCAGCGCATAATTGAATTGATTAAGCGAGATCATCTCAAACTCCTTCCCAATTTTGACGAAGGCGCCCCTAGTCGTCCCGTAGGGAGCGGGAAAATTATTAAAGTGTTATTACGTGGCTTTACCGCTTTTCATGATCGAAGTTTGGACGAAATCAAGTTTTGGCAACGTTTTAGTGCGAGTGTTGTTGCGCTCAACATTGGACAAATTAAATCACAACGCTTAGGGGCTTTGCGACTTAAGGTGGGACAAATTCTTTTGATTCAGGCATCAGTCACAAGCCTGCGAAAGATTCGCGAATCGCGTGATTTTGTGCTCCTTTCGACTATCGAAGACGAGTTTAATCCGGAGAAAATGTGGATATCACTTGCTATCGTTTTTGGTGTTATCTTTTGTGCGGCAGTAATGGGTATTCCAATTGTGATTTCAGCTTTGGTTGGCGTGGTGGCAATGGTGCTTACTCGCTGCTTAACCACAGAAGAAATGTATGGTGCCATTAACTGGGAGATCATTTTTTTGCTGGCGGGCGTGATTCCTTTGGGCGTTGCTATGCAAAAATCTGGTGCGGCACAACTCATCGCAGATTTGCTCTACACTTTTTCTCTTAACGACAAAGGGATTTTTATTTTGATTCTGCTTTATTTGGTAACAACGCTTTTAACGGAAGTCATTTCAAATAATGCAGCGGTTGTTTTAATAGCGCCCGTGGCGATTAGTGTGGCTGATGCTATGAATGTCAATCCATTGCCGCTTGTTTTGACAGTGATGTTTGCTGCTTCGACAAGCTTTTTGACACCAGTCGGCTATCAGACCAACACGATGGTGTATGGTTCGGGAAATTATCGTTTTTTTGATTTTATGAAAGTGGGCGCACCACTCAATTTGATTTTACTCTTCTTGACGACATTTCTCATTAATTATTTTTGGCCCGTGACTGGTGTGTAATTATGGGTGTGCACAAAAAATTTGAATCCTGTTCAAGGATTCTCTTTAAGGCTTTAGAATAGAATAAAATTCTTGGTGCCGGGGGCGGGAATTGAACCCGCACGAGGTTGCCCTCAAGGGATTTTAAGTCCCTCGTGTCGACCATTTCACCACCCCGGCTTTTAGAAAGAAAATCATGCGAGACTTATTTTTTTGTTCCTTGTAATTTGCAAAATTTGGAGGCGACGGGCGGATTCGAACCGCCGATGAAGGCTTTGCAGGCCCCTGCCTTACCACTTGGCCACGTCGCCATGATTATTTAATCCCGATGTTGTTAAAAATATATTCGATTTCTCCGGTGATTATTTCGTTCGCTTGAGGCGAAGCGACGGCAGTGAGCACATACGCCGTACCTTGTTTTACGAAAACAGTTTGCCAAAACCGGAGAAGCCTTTCATCAGCGGCAGACCGAGCGACAAACTCGAGGATAGTTGTTGTTTGTCCGGCGATTTCTTTTTCGTTCGCCCGAAGTTCTTCGTAATCGAGAAGTGTTGCCGAGTTATTTTCCCTTGTTTGGCGAGAAAATTCAAGAGCAGTTATAGTTTGGCTGACAGATTGTGATGTAATGACCAGATTTGGAAAAATACCATTGTCCGCTTCCCGTCGACGAAAAACAGCAACAGGGTCACGTTTGAGCAGTGCCTCAGGAAATTCATTTGCGGCAATTTCTCGCCAAGAAGCAGGAATGATAAAAACCAGATTTGGCTTTTCAATTTTGATTCCGTTCGTCGCGCTAGCATTTGGTGCAGTGGTATCATCAGGATTTGGCTTTTCGTCCGAATTACAACCGCTCAAAACAACGAGTAATAAGCCGATAAGAAAGAGGTGTTTTTTCATCAAAGATGATTTTTCCACAAAAGACAAAATTTGGGAAATAATTGTTGCGCAAAAAATCGCACACTTGCACGCGGCTGATTTTTCGGGCAGATTAGCGAGTAGGAAACTTGTTGTAATTCTTGCATTGTGAATATCTCAATTATCCCTCTCGGCCCATTTTTGATTCCCACTGGTGGTGTCATTGTTTTTATCGGCGTGCTGGTAGCAGCAGCTGTTTTGATTCATACCATCCGTGACGAAGAAATATCACTCAAGTTTTTGAGTGACCACTTGTTTTTCTTTATTGTCCTCCCGTTTTTATTTGGTCGATTGGGAGCGTTTCTTTCGCTGTGGCCAACGGTGAGACAGCGCTTGCCCGAAGGCGATATCGTAAGCTCGGTTATCGAAGTTTTGCGATCTTTCTTTTTGTTTGGCGATGGACAGTTGCAATCCGATTGGGTAATCGGAGGATTTTTTGTGGTGTTTTTACTTATCGCCATCTGGCGCAAGGAAAAGTTTTTTGCTTGGCTTGATGCCTTTATCTTGCCTGGGATTGTCTTGGCATTTTTTGTCGCCTTGGGAGGGTTTTTCTCAGGCTGGAATTATGGTTCGCCAGCGCCAGATTGGCTGCCATTTCCACTGAGTGTCGCATATAATCTACAAGAAGTTCGTTATTCCGTTCCGGTTTATTCGGTACAATTGTATTCTGCGATACTACTCGCTGGCGTGTTTTGGATTGGGTGGATGCTGTGGGAACGCAAAATTTGGCGTCGCTGGAGCTCTGGCAAGTTTTTTATGGCGATGCTTTTTGTACTTGGTATTACCAATATATTCTTGGATATGTTCCGTGGCGATGTTGTAGCAACTCCGTTTGGTATTCGTCTGCCCCAACTCATGAGCGGCGGCATGGCGCTATTCGCGGTTTTGTTCTTACTGTTTGTGATTCGTGACAAACCTTTTCTCGAGCGCTTTCAGAAAGAAGAATTTCTTTCTCATGCCGAAGGGGACACTTCACAGAAAGACGACGTTGTGCCAAAATAGCGGAGCAAATTTTCCTGCTTATGGCTTTTTATCAGAAGTATCGCCCCAAGACTCTGCAAGAACTCGTCGGACAAGAGTTTGTTCGCCAGACATTACACGCCTCACTCAAAACAAATAAGGTGGCGCACGCCTATTTGTTTTTTGGTTCGCGTGGCACGGGCAAAACGAGTACAGCGCGAATTTTAGCAAAAGCTCTTAATTGTCAAAATCCGCGCGAATCCGGTGATCCTTGTAATCAATGCGAATTTTGTCTTGCCGCGGATAACGGTTCGTTTGTCGACATGATCGAAATCGACGGCGCTAGTAATCGCAAAATCGAGCATGCACGCGCGCTGATCGAAAAAATTTATTTTTCACCGACGCTCGGCAAGCGCAAAGTTTATATTATCGATGAAGTCCACATGCTGACGAAAGAAGCATTCAATGCGCTGCTAAAGACAATTGAAGAACCACCTGCACATGCTTTTTTTCTGCTCGCGACCACCGAGCTCAACAAAGTACCCGAAACAATTCGTAGTCGCTGTCAGGTGTTTACTTTTCAACGCTTATCACTCGACCAGATTGCTGGTCGTCTCAATGAAATCGCCCAAAATGAAAATATTACTGTCGAACACGATGCGCTTCTTTTAATCGCCAAAAAATCGCTCGGTGGTCTCAGAGACGCGATTGGACTTTTTGAGCAAGTCGCAACGAGTGGCGAAGTGACCGTCAAACAAATGCAACAAGAACTCGGCATGGCATCTATCAATGACTTAGAAGAGTTTTATACTTTCATCCGTGAGAATAATGCCGAAGCCGCTATTCGGTTTGTCGGAAGTCTTTCTGCCGAAGGAATTTCTTTAGGCGATTTTTTAGAGCAGCTCTTGGGTCATTTGCGCGTCTTAATGCTCGAAGCCTCGCTTGCAGAAAATGATAAGAGTCGTCCAGACCTCATTTTCATTCTGCAGCATATTGATCTCTTTGATGTCGCGCGCCGTACATTGCGTGATTCGCCGATTCCGACACTTCCGATCGAGATTGCAATTGTCAAAGCCACTCTTCTTTTAAACGAAAGTGAGTCGACGTCTCCCAAAAAAGATGACAGTTGGAAATTTTTCGGTAAAAAAGACGTCAAAACAGAAACCACTCCAGCAGCTGTAAAAGCAGAAAATAAAGAAAATTCCTCACTTGTTTCTTCTCCTTCGTCGGGAAAAAAACCTGATGCCGCTTTGTCTGCCTTGGCAACGGGCAACGCATTAGATGCAGAAACTTTTGCCGATACGTGGCCAAAAGTACTCGAACGCTTGCGTGATGCCGTTTTACGCATTGCTTTGCAGCAAGCACAGGTTTCTGTGGCAGATAATTCTGTGATTATTGTTTTTACGGCAGAAGTGCATCGTACTCAGGTGCAAGAGTCTAAGCGCATGGCAGAACTTATGGCTGCGATTCAGCAAGTATTTTTTGAAGGCATCGATGTCCAGCTCAAAACCCAATCGGTCATTCTTGAGCCGGTTGAAAACACAGCTGGCGTTGATTTAGAAAATACTCAAAAAGATGAGCAGCCTGTCACTGACCCTAATGTTATTTCTGAAATCTTTGGTGCCAAACAAACTCACTGATCAAAAGGCACAAATACGAAATGAAATCCGAACGAAGCGGCGCCAATTTTCGAATAACACAACACAATCCTCTTCGGCACAAATAGTGCAGCAAATTCTTCGGTGGCAGGTTTTTGAGCAAGCCCAAACGATTATGATTTTTGCGCCACTTGTCAGCGAACCCGATCTTTTGCCGCTCGTTGCTCTTTTGCCGGACAAACGGTTTGTCTTTCCGCGAATGTTACCAGAAAAAAATCTCGAAGTGCGTCAGGTGAGAGAGTCGGCCGAATTGATTCCTAATACGCTTGGCATTGCCGAACCGCATTCCGAGTTTCATCCACTTATTAAGAAAGAAGAAATCGATTTATTTTTGATACCTGCGCTTGCAGTAGATTTGGAAGGAAATCGCTTGGGTTTTGGAGGAGGGTACTACGATCGCTTTTTACCTGACGCAGCTCGTATCGCGACTATCGTTTTTGCCTGGCAGATTCTTCCGCATATTCCTCATGAAAATCATGATAAAAAAGTTGACTTTGTGATTTCTGAAGCAAAAATTTTTTCTGTAGAGACGCGATAAAAATAGATTATACATACTTTTGACAGTTGTGGAATCTCGAAGACTTTTCTTTTTCGCTCAATTCCAGTAAAATCGCTTGTGAAATTTTATTTTTTAGAAATCTATGACACGTACCAAATTGGTCTCCATACCACTTGGAATTGCGACTCTTCTTTTGCTCGCAGCTTGTAATACAGGCTCTTCTGGCGGCGGACTGACCGAAGCCGATGTGCGCGAAATCGTTAACGAAGAACTCAGTAGCGATAGCTTTAATGCCAAAGTCGAAGAAGGTATTAACGCCTTTGTCGCCAAAAATGAAGAAGAACAGCGTGTGGCAGCTGAAGAAGCAAACAAGCCTCAATTGGTAGAAGGCGTTTCAGTCGACGACGATGCTTTTAAAGGCGACGCGAATGCACCAGTGACAATTGTCGAATTTTCAGATTACGAATGTCCTTTCTGTGAAAGACATGTCACAGAGGTATATCCAAAATTGCTCGAAAACTATGTCGATACTGGAAAAGTTAAATATGTTTTCCGCGACTTTCCACTCTCCTTTCATCCCGATGCCTTTCCGGCTGCCGTAGCAGCAAACTGCGCCCGTGATCAAGGCGACGATGCAACCTACTTTGCTTTTCATGACAAACTTTTTGGTGACCAAAAAGCGCTCAATGCAGAGAGTTTTACTAAATATGCTAGCGAGCTCAATCTCGACACTGCCGAATTTGAGACATGTTTGACTTCGGGCAAGTTTGACGAAGAAATCCAACAAGATATCGCTGATGGTACCAAATACGGTGTCAGCGGAACACCAGGTTTCTTTATTAATGGTTGGTTCATCAAAGGCGCATTCCCTTACGAAGCTTTTGAAACTTTGATTGAGCAAGAATTAGCAAAATCATAAGTATCACTTTTCTACAGATTTATAAAAAAGAGTGCCTCGCAAGCGGCACTCTTTTTGGTTCTTGCCAAAAAAGCTTGACCGGGGATACAATGACCATGGATTTTTTGAATACCATGAAACTTTTCCCCCAACAGCTTGCGAGTCTTGTTCTCTGCGGAAGTGTGTTTTTGATGTGCTTGGTGCCAGTATACGCAGCAGAAAATAGTAGTACTGTCAGTTTGACGACGAGCAATGGAGATAATTTCTATACCGTTGGAGAATATCTGACTACCACAAATGATGTTCCTGATGACTTCTTTGCTGCTGGTCAAGCGATTGAGGTCAACAATCCTGTCACTGGTGACGTAGCTGCTGCCGGAACGACAATCGATATTAGCGCTGATGTTGGCGGCGATGTACGGATTGCGGGGCAAACATTGCGCGTTGCCGCTAACGTTGCTGATCATCTGATTGCTTTTGGGCAAATTATAATACTCCGTTCTAATGCTTCTATTGGTGGAGACGCTTGGTTGGGCGGAACGACTATCGAAATCTCCGCTCCTATTGCTGGTGATGCTAGGATTTATGCGAATCACGTGACTATTTCGGCACCAATCGCCGGCAATGCACTTATTGAAGCAAACCAAATCACTTTTACTGGTGAAGGCAGAATCAACGGCAATCTCGATCTTACTGCACCTCAGAATATCGCACCCGAAAAAGTTGGTGGCGAAATCACTTTTCAAGAAACAAAATCAGGGGAAAAAGCCAAGGATTTTAAATATCAAGCACAAGCGCTTTTTAGTGGATTTTCGTTTTTCATGTTTCTTGCGAGCTTGCTCTTGGGAGGGCTCATAATTTTTCTGTTGCAGCCATTTTGGCGTTCGTATTCCGAAACCGTGCGCACGCGACCATTCGTTAATTTTGCTGTAGGGCTGCTCGTCTTAATTATTATGCCGATTCTTGCGATTATTTGTATGGCAACGCTTGTAGGATTACCGGTCGGTTTTATTATTCTATTTTTGTATATCGCGAGTATTATTTTTGTAAGTATTATGGATGGAATCGCACTTGGTGCCTTCTTTTTTCCCGTTACCAAAACGACTGATTTTCGCCATTTGCTGGCTTCATTTGTGCTCGGAAGCATCTTACTCTTCTTGCTGGGGCTCGTGCCTATTGCTGGCGCCTTTCTCAAATTTGTAATCTTTATTCTCGCTTTGGGAGCATTCTTCCATATCAAGTGGGAACTTTTTGGCGCTTTGCGTAAGACGAAAAAAATATAGTCTTCTTCGCAAGACTCAAACATCTTTGCTGTTTGAGAGGTTAAAAAACGCAGCACCTTTTTCAAATAACTCTTCTGCTTCACGCTCTATCATCGAATATGCGGTGATGCCGCCTGCCGCCTGAAAGTACAACTGCTTGTTTTTCCGCAACAAGGTCCGAATTAAAATCGAAAATTCACCTTTGCCACTGGCATCGAGATATCCGATTGAGCCACAAAAGATGCCGCGACTATGTGGCTCAATTTCTGCAATGATTTCGCAAGCACGCTTTTTTGGGCAACCCGAAATCGAGCCACCTGGCAAACACGAGAAAAGCGTATCAGCAACGCTACAATCTGTGCGCCGTGTTCCAAGAATACGTGAATAGGTATGCCAAACCGTGGGATTTTGTTGAAGCGCGCGCAAGGTTTCGACATGCACACTGCCTGCCGCACAGGTTTGCGACAGATCATTTCTCAGTAAATCGGTAATCATCAGAAGCTCAGCTGACTCTTTTTCTGAGGCGAGGAGTTGTTGACTCTTCTGCCTATCCTCAAGTGCGTTTTTCCCACGTTTGCATGTGCCTTTAATCGGCTCGGTTATTACACGCCGTTCTTCTGCAAAATGTAAAAAGAGTTCGGGACTCATCGAAAGAATATCCCAATCACTCCCTGCCATAAAAGCTGCGTACGGTGCAGGATTTCGTGCAAACAGTTCCCAAAAGATTTGACGAGAATCTCCTGCAATATCAGCGACAAATTGCCTCCCAAGATTGAGCTGATAGATTTCGCCCGCGAGAATATTTTGCTGAACTTTGTGAAAACCATTTTGCCAAATTTCTTCGCTGTGTAAGGGGCCAAAATCACTTATCGTATAGTTTTTACTTAGAGGTTTTGAAGATTTTTTAAGCTGCTCAAAAATAGTAGAGTTGCCGATAAAAAAACTTTCTTCTGCACCAGCTTTTCCCCAACAAAGCGCGTCGTACACATTCCATTGCAAAAGCGGAGTTTTGGTGTCGTGAGGAGTCGTAATGCCCAAGTTTTCAACTCCAACGTCATACGAAATTAACCCAAATCCAAATGGAAGTGCAAGCGGACAAATATTTTCTGAAGGCGCAAGTGATGCGGAAGAATCAATGATTTTTCGCATTTGCTTTTGATCGTTGATACTTTGTGCAAACGGGCTACACGCTAAACACCAATATTCTCCTAATCGCCAAAATACAAGTCCGGGTTGATCACAGCTGAGAAAGAGCGAGACAATATCGGCAGCAATTTTTTGTGGTTGCATATCTACCGCATAAAAGAGCGCAGCCATTTTAGTGTTCGATAGAATCGATACCACATTTTCCGAAAGACAACGATTGATTCTGGAGCATACTGTTTTACTTCTCCACCAAATTTTTGCTTAAAGCGACTGACGCCTTCGAGCCGATGATTGTCTTTGTCGGGAGGTGCAATTCCGAAAAGGTCAAAAGTTTGACAGTTCCGCCCTTGTGCTATTCGCATTGCTTCCCATTGCAAAAGTGTCGCCGGTTGCCAGTCGCGTCCGCTGTTGTCACTCGCACCATAATAATAGGTGCAAATGCTTCCACACACCACAAAGATGCCAGCAGCGAGCCATCTGTCCTCTTTTGCAACAACGAGCAAAAATGCATTTTCACCCAATGCTGCGAGGAGCTTGCTATAATATTCGGCGTGATGACACCCAAAGCCGTCACGTTTTGCGGTGATGGCTGCGAGGCGAGCATACCGATTGGTGTCTGAAGAAAAAAAGCAGTGTAAATCGCTTTTTTGCGCTACGCGAAGATGGCGACGTCCGGTTTGCGAAAAACTTGCTGCCAGTTCTGTTTCAGAAGCCTGCACGTCAATAATACGTGTCGCACTTGGAAAAAATTCTTCTTTGGACAATATCAAGGGAACGCGATTTTCCAAAAGAGGGGATTCGTCACTGGGCGCAATGCGGCAAAACAAAACATTATTTTCTTTTTGCGCGCGTTCGACTATTTTGTGCCAAGTAAGAAGGGAAGGGGAGGCGCGCTGAATCTCGAAGTAGCTTTTTTGAAACGGAAGTGATTTTTGAAGCACCAAAATATCATCAATCCAAAAAGCCTGATGTCCAAGCGCTTGTTGAAATTCTGCCCACGAATGTGATTGCCAAAGATTCATTTGCTAAAAAAGTATGCCAAAAAAGTGGAACAATCAAAAGCTGTATAGAATTCTTTTGCGAAAAAGGAAGTTTTTCTGTAGGCTCTGCTTGTGCCAAAGTTTGTATTTGTTACCGGCGGCGTTTGTAGTTCTTTAGGCAAGGGTATTGCTTCGGCATCACTCGCCAAAATCCTCAAGTCTGCTGGTTTTCGGGTATCTATCCAAAAGCTCGATCCGTACCTCAACGTCGATCCAGGAACAATGTCGCCGTTTCAACACGGTGAGGTTTTTGTAACAGATGATGGCGCCGAAACCGATCTCGACTTGGGACATTACGAACGCTTTATCGACGAGAATATTACCAAATTTTCGACAGTAACCACCGGAAAAGTCTATCGCGAAGTACTCGATCGAGAGCGTCGTGGTGATTATTTGGGGGGAACCATTCAAGTCGTCCCGCATATTGTAGATGAAATCAAAGCACGCATCGACGCTGCAGCCGTCGCCAGTAAAGCCGACATTCTTGTTGTCGAAATCGGTGGAACGGTTGGTGATATCGAAGGCGAACCGTTTTTGGAGGCCATCCGCCAAATCCGCCACGAAAAAGGAACAGAAAACGCACTTTCTGTTCATCTCACTTTGTTGCCTTATTTAGCAGCCGCAAAAGAGCTCAAAACGAAACCGACACAATTATCAGTGCGAGACATTCGACGCGCGGGTATTCAGCCCGAGATTATTATTGCGCGTGCAGATCAGCCGATTCCCAAAGAACTTCTCCTTAAAATTGCTAAATTTTGCAATACTCGTGAAGATGCTGTGATTGCTGCACCAACAGTCTCGAGCATCTACGAAGTCCCATTAATTTTTGAAGAGCAAAACATTGCATCTGTGCTCGAGCGCGAGCTCAAATTGCCAAAAATAAAAAGCAAAATGGGAGAGTGGCGCAAAATGGTCGACAAAATTAAAAATGCCGAAACTATTATTCGCATCGGCATGGCGGGCAAATACAATGGTCTCGAAGACGCATATTTGTCAGTCATCGAATCAGCAAAATTTGCGGCGTATGCGATTGATCGCAAAGTGGAAATTGTTTGGATCGATACCGAAAAAATTGAAAAAGAGAATAAAAAAGAATGGGCGAAAGTTGCTTCAGTCGCAGGCTTGATCGTGCCAGGAGGGTTTGGAATGCGTGGAATTGAAGGCAAAATTGCTATTGCAAAATATGCGCGCGAAAACAAAATTCCATATTTGGGGCTTTGTTTGGGTTCGCAGATTATGGCGATAGAATTTGCCCGTAATGTTCTTGGTATCAAAAATGCGACGAGCGAAGAATTTGCGCCTCACGCTAAGCACAAAATCGTCCACTTTTTACCAGGGCAGTCTGAAAGCACCAAAAAAGGCGGTACGCTTCGCTTAGGCGCTTGGCCATGCACTATTAAACCAGACACACTGGCACATCGTTGTTACAAGCAGACACATATTTCGGAAAGACACCGTCACCGCTACGAGTTTAACACCGCTTTTCAGCAAGAGTTTGAAGACAATGGATTTACTTTTTCAGGGTTTTCTCCTGACGGCAAGTTAATCGAAATTGTCGAAATTGCGAATCATCCCTTTATGTTGGGTTCACAATTCCATCCCGAATTTTTAAGTCGCCCAGAGCGACCACATCCACTTTTTTCTGGATTTTTGCAGGCAAGCAAGGTTCATCAAAAAAATCTCGAAAAGAAAAAAGACTAAACATTTAGGTGCTTATACCAATCATTTATATTACACAAAAGCGTTTAAGAAGCGATTGGCACGCTTTTCTTCGCCGAGTGTCCGCATCGGTACCGAGCCATAATCATGCCCCGCACAAACAATCAGATGATCTGGTAAAGTGCCCATAATTGCAAGGGTCTCTTGCATTTTTTCTGGATCAGAATCTGGCAAATCAGTTCTGCCAGTGCCTTCAATAAACAGCGTATCACCAGAGAATAAGTACGGATCAAAAACAAACATCAAATGATCATTCTGATGCCCAGGGGATGCCATCACTTTGCCTTTCAGGCTGCCAACCTTAATGATGTTGTTGGCTTGTAACGGATTGGTATTATGAGGAATTATCCAGTGACCATGAATCGGCGATTGTCCTTGTTTTTTGTTGCTCTCTGGATTCATAAAAATCGAGCCACTCGTTAGCGCAGCAAGCTCTTCTACTGCTCCTGAGTGATCGTAGTGCACATGCGTCAACAAAATCTTTGTAATGTGGTAATCATTTGCTGTGGCTTCCTCATAAATCTTTTCCGCTTCAAAACCACAATCAATTGCCGCCGCCTCTTTGGTTTGTTCGCAGCCGATCAAATAACAAAAATTTTGCATCGGACCAACAGCAATCTGGCGAAAAAACATCTTTTTCGATTATATAAAAATGGAAGAATTAAAAACCGCCCTTAAGGAGGTCATTGAGTGATTTTTTGGCTTGTCCCGATACAATGATAGGTTTTTTTCCTGCGAGCTGTTCGATTTTATCGCCGATTTTGAACGGTGTCATGCCCGTCTGTATTTCATTTTTTCCATGCTGTTCAATAAGAATATTAGGGCCTTTTTCGCATTGACCAAGGCAACCACAACGGTCGATGACGATTGTCGCCTCGGCGTGAAGCGCAAAGACCTTTTTGGTGGCCGCAGCATGTAAGGAGGGGTATTGTCTTGAACAATGCTTGCCAGTGCAAAGTTTGATATGTGTCTGGGACATTTTATTGGGGGAATGTTTGTATTTTTAGTATAGAGCAATACTCCAAGGATGGCAAAAGAGATATGAACAAATATTATGTTCATTATTTTTCTATTAATATATTGAAGTGGATAAAAAAGTAATTCTCTTATTTGGCTCTAATAAAACAAATAATAGGATTATAACAAGAAAATGCTTGACCAAATTTCGTAAATGAGTAAATATTTAGTACGCTCTTTCTTTGATTTTCGAATGTTAAAGGCACTCTTTTCTTCCACTACTCGCGTAAAGATTTTACGCATCTATTTACTTTCTCCCGAAGGAAAAGAGTATTTTGTCCGCGAACTGACGCGAGACCTCGATGAGCAAATTAATTCGATCAGACGCGAATTAGAGAACCTCGAAAAAATCGGCATGCTCACAAGTAAGACTCGCGAACGTAAAAAATATTACAAAATTAATCCTAAGTTTCCAGTTTTAAATGAACTCCGTTCTATCTTTCAGAAATCCGAAAGCATTAGCTTGAAGGTTTTGAAAAAAGTACAAAAAATGGGAAAACTTGACCTCTTGGTTTTGACAGGTCTTTTTATTGATATTCCGAGTAAAGTCGATTTGGTCGCTGTCGGAAATCTTGACAAAAGCAAACTATCCGACTATCTTTCTCGGGAACTCGCGAACGAGATGAAGCAAGAGATTCATTATTCCGTGTTTTCGAGAGAGGATTTTGTCTACCGCCTTGAGTGCAACGACAAATTCGCTATTGACCTCCTCAAAAACCAGAGAAATTTGATTCTTGCCAATAAGCTCGAAAAAGAAACAGAAGAGTTCATTCACTCTTAATTTATTTTGAACAAATGACCGTTCGTATTGAAGATTTGAGACAGGAAGACAAAAAGCGCGTGGGTACAGAGTTTCGTGCCGGGCAATCGGTTCGCGTTCACCGCAAGATCCGTGAAGGAGACAAAGAGCGCACGCAAATTTTTGATGGGCTGGTTATCCAGGTGCGCAATCAAAGCAGCTTGTCTGCGACTGTTACCGTACGCAAAATAGTCAGTGGCATTGGAGTAGAGCAAGTATTCCCTGTTCATTCTCCGCTTATTGAAAAGATTGAGTTGGTAAAAGAAGCAAAAGTTCGTCGAGGAAAGCTGTATTTTATGCGTAATCTACGCGGAAAAGCTGCGCGACTAAAAGAGCGATTTTTTACTGATCAAGAACTCAAGGCGATGCAACCACACGAAATCACCGAAGAAGAACTCGCAGAAGCAGTAGAGCACGAAAAAGAAGAAGCCGCTGCAGAAATCGAAACTTCTGTAACTGATGAAACTATCGAGAGTGTTGCCGATGAAACCCCAGTAGAAGAAGCCTCTATCTCCGATGAATCAATTACAGAAGAAACTGACTCGACAGATCCCGAGGAAGCAAAGAAAGAATAATTTCTCTGCAGCACAAAAACCATTTGAACTTTTTAAAAAGTGCTCATACGAGAGCACTTTTTTTAGTATTCAAGGATTCGCAGAAAAAACAAATCCAAGGTAGAATAGCAGTATGAAAAAGCTCTTACTTTTTGGAAATTACGGCGGACAAAATTGGGGAGATGAGGCTATATGCGCAGGTCTTATTGCAGCGCTCCAGAAAACAAAGGTACACATTACTGTTGTGAGTGCTGATCCAGATTTTACGATGGCTCATCATCCAGGTATAGTAGCTGTTTATAGGCCACCTTTTGGCTTTCGCTCTTTTTTCGCTGTTCATCGTCTCTGGGGATTCGTCTCTGCTTTGCGTGATGCAGATTTAGTTTTGTATGGTGGCGGAGGATTATTTCAGGATCGCGAAGCAAAAGCACCACTTTTGTGGTGGTATTACACTCGTTGGGCAAAGTGGTTTGGGAAAAAATATATTTTTGTTGCAAATTCAGTCGGTCCGCTCGCAAAAATTTCGTCTCGCTTTTTTGCTCGGGCTGCGTTTCGTGATGCGCGTTTTATTTCGGTACGTGATACAGACTCACAAAAAATATTGTTACACTTAGGCATTGCAGATCAAAAAATCGTTGTTGCAACCGATGCGGCATTTTATTTGCGCAAATCAGCTGTCCGCGCACCACGTAAGGGTACACTCATTATCATAAGAGGTGATGGAAAAATTTCTATCAAAAGAATACAAAAATTGCTCATTAATAAGGCTTTCCCAAAACCTATACGATTGGTATCTATGGATAATTTGGATAAATTATTTGTTCAAAAAAACGGGATAAAACAGAGTAAATTTTCTCATCTTACAGAGCTCAGAAAAAATATTGCGCGAAGTCAGTTGGTTATTTCAGCACGTCTTCATGGCTGTATACTCGCTCTCCTTGAAGAAACACCGTTCGTTGCCCTTGTTGCTGCGCCAAAAATCAAATCATTTTTTATTGATAGGTCACTGAAGCATGCCATATTGCCCGAAAATTCGTCTGAAAATACCATTGTTACGTGTGCTCAGCATGTACTTCTTCCTTCGGAGGCTAAAAAGCTCCGTTCTCTTCGTCAAAAGGAATGCCAACATGCACAGAATATTCTTCCTTTCTTTTTGCAATGAATCTGGTTTTTTTTGATAATAAAGACGCATGATTTGGCATTCTAAGATCATCGGCAATGAAAACGCACGAAAATATTTGGAAGAAATTTCTGAATCCGATGCGTTGCCGAATGCTTTTTTGTTTGTCGGACCAAGTGATGTGGGAAAATTTCGAATTGCAAAGGATTTTGCAAAGCTGCTTAATAAAAATGATGTCGCAATGCAGCGAGAAATCGATAAAAATCTGAACCATAATGTCATATTGCTGGGGGATTTGTGGCAAGCGGGAAAACTGGAGGATTGGGGAAAGATTGCGATTACTTCTAATTTTGATCAACAACATCGAACCGGAACAGATGGAGAAACTGCGCGCCGTACGAATAGTATTGGAGTAAGAGATATTCATAGTTTTTTGCGCCCGTTTTCTCATAGCAGCACTGCTCGATGGAAGGTTGGTGTCATTCGCGATGCCGATCGAATGACGACCGAATCAGCAAACGCCCTTCTGAAGATCTTAGAGGAGCCGCCTCCGCAAACAATTTTTATTCTTACCACTACACATGAGCAAAATCTCCCCGAAACTATCGTTTCGCGCTGCCAAATTTTACGATTTTCTTTGTTGCCACGTAAGTTACTTGCAGAACTCTTAGCTTCACAATCAATCAGTCAACACGAACATCAAGAGATGCTGACAATCGCGCAGGGGCGTAGCGAAATCATCCATCGTTTTCTGGATGATCCTCAGTTTTACCAAACAGAACAAGAGTCATTTCAGCGCATTGCACGCTGTTTTTTTGCTCCTGGTTGGCAAAAAGGCGTTTATGCAGCAGAACTTTCTGATAGTGAAGAACAAGATGCCTGCGCGGAATTTTTACAAAACCTCACTCGATTTTTACGCAGCATTCTTGTAGAAAAAGTGATGGGGAAAGA
Organism: Candidatus Altimarinota bacterium; assembly: GCA_041738935.1. GTDB lineage: Bacteria > Patescibacteriota > Gracilibacteria > CAIRYL01 > JBGSOV01. The sequence goes on from JBGSOV010000013.1 coordinate 24,371, forward strand.
GCTCGATATTGCTAAAAAATTACAACTATCAACCATCCTTAATTTGCTTGGAAAAATAGAAATTACGAAAAAAGGTTTAGCAGCAAATGCCAACCGCAAGCTGCTCATGGAAAATCTGCTTTTTTCTTTTCCCTAAGTACTAGACATTATCTAGAAAATAGGGGATTATCTCACTTGCATCTGACTTGCCCATGGAAATATCTCTCGCACTCTCGATCGGTTTTTTCTACCTTTCGCTTGTCAGCTTGGCAGGCATTGTCGCTTATCGTGCTGTCCAATGGGCGATTGCGCGTAAATCTGTTTTGAATTCGATTCGAGAGAAGTGGGAAAACCGAAAACTAATTGAACAGCGTGAAGTCGAAAAAATACTTGCAAAAGATGTACTTGGATCGACAAATACACTGCACGAGCATTCATTGTTTACGGAAGTTTTTGGAAATGACAAAAGTAGTGATTCGTTCGAGCCACAAACTGAAGAGAAAGAAAGATATCCACTTGTAATGGAAGCAGAGGAGCCAAGTATAACATCTCTCGGTGCAGATTTTTCGCAAACAGAAAGCGAATACATTTCGACAGAAAATGAAGATCTTCACGCAGAGAATTTTGCTGAAAATGATTGGAACGAGGTCCAATTAACACACGAAGAAGAAATACAAGAGAAGGAGAAACAAATCGAAGCAAATCCTCATTACGAATTAGAAGCAGAGCATAGCGAAGTGCATCACGGCGAATTGACGCCACAAAAGATTATCACGTTACTCCGTCGTGTTGATGCCTTGATTTCTCGCAAAGACTTTGATGATGCCAAAAAAATCCTCATCAGAATCTTGTCTTGGCAAGAAGATCATTTTGATGCCGGCGCTCACTTGGCTTATGTGTATTTGCAATCCGGCGACCATCGCAAAGCGGAAAATCTGTACCGAAAGGTTTTGGAAGTGCGCCCACGGGATGCTTCCCTACTCACCAATTTTGCGCTGGCGATTTTGGAACAAAAAGACCCTATGCGAATTGATGATTCGGTCAAAGCTTTTCAATTGGCGGCGCAATTGGATCCAAAAAACTCTCAGCGATATGCTAATCTTGGTCAATCACTTTTCTTTGCGGGTGATATTCCTAATGCTATTCTTGCCTTCGAACGAGCTGTTCGCTTGGCACCGCGCAACGTTGAGTTATATTTTTTCCTCGCAGACAGTTATCTGGCGGTGCGTAATTTTGCGAATGCCAAAAAAGTCTTTGCTAAAATTCTGGATTTGGCACCCCTCAATCAAGAAGCAAAACACGAAATTAGCGAATTGCAACAAATGGGTTATTAAGACAGATTTTCTTGAGAAATTTATTGCAGACATAAACACCCAAGATACCTAGAAACAGAATTATGGGCTATAAACGCAATCTAAAACTTTGCACAATTTTTATTGTGCATAGTTTAGTTACGACTCATTCACTTCTCCCCCTCCCGAACATTTTTGGAAATTTTATTCTTGAAAATGATCACTCTCAACACTTATTTTTTAAAAAAATCTGTCCGTGTACTAAAATAAAAAATAGTGTATATTTTGGAATATAAAGGGCGTGATTTAGTTTCCTGTTCTCTCTCATCTTAAATGGCGAAGCACTACACATGAAAACCTATCGCATCAAAATACCACCGGATAATGACAAAAAAGAACTCGCGTTTTCGCAGTTGCTTCTCAATCTTCATGAGACCCTCGTGCGTCAACAGCTCTCGCTTGAGATTGTCACCGAATCCCAGCATATTTCTTTTTGTTTCTCGTGTTCCGAAGATGCTTCTGCGCTGATTAGTGGGCAGCTGTATTCGGTCTTTCCTCATGCCGAAATTGAAGAAATCGCCGATCCGATTCATGGCGATAATTTTTTGGGTTGTCGCGTATCTCTTGCCAAGTCCGACTTGTATCCGCTCCGCACTTACAATCAAATTGAAGGCGATTCGCTTTCGGGGCTTCTGGCAGTTTTGAGTAAGTCGGCGATTCATGAGCGAGTAGTAATCCAATATGTATTAAAACCGCGAGAAGACACAGGGAGATTACATTTTGTCCGCGGTCTCAAGCGCCGTTTGGAAAGTATTATTTATATTTTTCGTTTAAAGTACTGGTTTAAAAAAGGCAATTTTCGGAAGGATTTTCAGGAGATTTTTACTCACAAAGAGCAAGAGGAGCTTTTTGATACTGTCATTCGCGTCGCAGTCTTTGCACCAAAAGGCATGAATATTAAGACACGTTTTTTGGCGGTTGCTAATGCGCTTACACAATTCAACACGACTGACTTTAATCGAATCAAGATCAAACAATATGCAAGTCCTGTATTTTTAAAACGCATGCAGGAACGCCAAATGGGAAAAAATCAGCTTTTATCTCGTTCCGAAATCGCCACGCTGTATCATCTTCCGAACGAGCGCGAAGTGCCAAATCTTGTTTATGTTCTCAGTAAAAAATCCGATGCGCCGGCATCTTTGCCAACGAATCCGAATAATCCGAATATTTCCTTTTTTGGGCAAACCAATTTTCACAATTCGTTCGTTCCCTTTGGAATTTTGCATGAAGATCGCCGCCGCCATTTGTATACAGTCGGAAAATCCGGTTCCGGCAAATCCAAGTTACTCGAACTTTTGATCCAAAATGACCTCAATAGTGGCAGAGGTGTCGGGGTGCTCGATCCGCATGGTGACTTAGTCGATAATGTTTTGCGCATGATCCCCGAGCATCGTATCAAGGATGTCATACTTTTTGATCCCGCTGACGAAAACTTCCCCATCGCCTTTAATCCACTCGAAAAAGTCCCGAGTGCTCTCAAGATGCGTGTGACGATTGGGTTCTTGGAGATTTTCAAAAAACTCTTTGGTACTAACTGGACGGAGCGTCTCGAACATGTTTTGCGCTATACCGTCCTCGCCTTGCTTGATTCGCCGAATACTACGGTGCTGTCGATTCTCAAAATGCTTTCTGACAAAAACTACCGTCAATATATCGTGCGCAATATTGAAGATGATGTCGTCAAAAATTTTTGGGTAAACGAGTTTGCCGGCTGGAGTGAAAAGTTTGATGCGGAGGCGATTACTCCCCTGCTCAACAAAGTCGGACAGTTTGTTGCCACAAATATGGTGAGGAATATTGTCGGACAGCCGATTAATCTGGTGAATTTTCGCGATATTATGGATAACGGCAAAATTCTACTAATGAAAGTCTCTAAGGGCATGCTCGGCGAAGAAAACGCTGGCCTTATGGGTGCATTTGCCGTGACCAAAATCTATCAAGCCGCGATGAGTCGCGCCGATACGCGCGAAGAAGATAGGCGTAATTTTTACTTTTATGTCGACGAGTTCCATAATTTTGCTACCGATACTTTTGATGAGATTTTGAGTGAAGCGCGTAAATATCGGCTTAATATTACACTTGCCCATCAGTTTATGGGACAATTGTCGCCTCGCATTCAAAAGACGATCTTTGGCAATGTCGGCTCGATGATCTCGTTCCGCGTCGGCGCCGAAGATGCTGCTGTGCTTGCTGGCGAGTATGCTCCTGTCTTTGTCCCAAAGGATATTATCAATCTCGGTGTGCGTGAGTTTTACGCGAAGATTTCGATCAATGACGAGATTACGCAGCCATTTTCTGGTCGCACTCTCGACATGAAGTTCCCGAAGCAGGATTTTTCGAAAGCCTGTATTGAGCATTCTCGCAAAACCTACTGTCGCCCCGTTGATGAAGTGCGAGCTATTATAACGAAGTGGGAAGAAGGTGACGTGGAAGCCGCCGCAAAGCAGCAGCAAAAACCACAGGCGCCTTCACATTTTGACCAGCCAGAGTTTGACGCGCCACTCCTATAGATTATGAAACGCATTTGCAGAACATCTGGCAACGAGTTTGAAATCACGGAAGCAGATTTAGCGTTTTACAAAAAAGTCTCGCCAAAGTTTAATGGAAAGGTATATGAGGTTCCACCACCAACACTCTGTCCGGAGGAGCGAGAAAGAAGAAGGTTGGCATGGCGGAATGAGCGAAAACTGTATAAACGGACTTGTGCCAATTGTCAGAAACAGGTTGTCGGGATTTTTGCGCCAGAATCTCTAATACATTTATTTTGTTACGAATGCTTTTGGAGCGACACTTGGAATCCCTTTGCTTACGGATGCGATTTTGATTTTTCCCGATCGTGTTTTGAGCAGTTTTTCGATTTGTTCCAAAATGTCCCGCAGCTAGGCAACGGATACAAGTCAAATTGTGAAAATTGTGATTTTTCCAACTACCAAAATGATTCCAAAAACTGTTACCAGACCTTTGGTAGCGGATTTATGGAAGACTGCATGTATACGAATTGGACGTATTATGCCAAGAGCTCACTTGACCTGTTCCGATGCGAACATATGGAACTTGGTTATGAATGCTTGGATTGTCGTCACCTTTACGCATGTACAGATTGTCAGGATTGCTCGCACTTAAACAATTGTTCGTGGTGTTTTGACTGCCATAATTGCTCGGATATTTTTGGCTGCATCGGATTGCGACATCAAAAATATTGCTTTTTAAACGAATTATTCGGTAAGGAGGCATATTATCAAAAAGTAGCTGTTGCAAAAGCCAATCCACTCCATTTTCAGCAGCAATTCGAGCACCTGAAGCAATCCATGTCTCGACGCGCAACTTATCAAATCAACTGTGAAGACTGCAGCGGAGACCATCTGGTGGATTGTAAAAACGTCCGCGACTCTTATGGTGTTTCTGAAACGGAAGATAGCCGTTTTCTGACGGATATTCTGGGACCCGAAAAAGATTGCTACGATGAAACGCGTACGGGCTTGAATGAGCTGTGTTACGAATTAGTTTCCGGAGGACGATACTATCACGCTCTTTTTTCTAGTTGGGGTGACGGTCTCACAGATGTCCTTTATAGTTTTAACTGTTATTTTTCTCACGATCTTTTTGGCTGCATTGGACTTAGAAACGCCCAGTATTGCATCCTCAACAAACAATATTCCAAAGAAGAGTATGAAGCGCTCGTTCCAAAGATCATCGAGCATATGAAGCAAACCCCCCTCAATCCCCCCTTAGCAGTGGGGCAAAATGCGTGCGAATGGGGCGAGTTTTTCCCGATCGAGCTTTCACCGTTCGCCTACAACGAAACCGTCGCGCAAGAGTATTTTCCAATGAGTAAAGAAGAAGTCTTAGCAAAGGGTTGGAAGTGGCGAGACGAAACAGTGGAAATCCCCCAAGTCAGCAAGGTGATTCCCGCCAACAGACTCCCCGACAGCATCGATGATATTCCCGATGATATTCTCAACTGGGCAATCGAGTGTGAAGAGAGTGGCAAACCGTTTAAGATCCAAAAGGCGGAGTTGGAGTTTTATCGCAAGATGCGACTGCCGATTCCGCACTTCCACCCCGATGTCCGTCATGCCCATCGGATGGTAAAGCGGAATCCACGGAAACTGTGGGAGAGGAACTGTGATAACTGTGGAAAAGGAATCGAGACAAGCTATGCTCCCGAACGACCAGAGAAAGTGTTTTGTGAGGAGTGTTATCAGGCTTCCGTCTATTAAAAAGCAATTCATCCGCATTGAAAAGAAACCATATTTTTGGTACAATACAAAAAAACAAAACCATGCTTGAAGCCGCTACAGAAAGCCGAACCGAAACAGGTATTGAGCATTTGCTCAAAAATTTTGAAGTATATTATCAACCGATTTGCCATCCAACCAATTTGTCGATGGAAAAAATGGAAGCGCTCGCACGTTTCCCCGGTATGGATGCCGAGGAGACGATAACGGGATTAGAAGAGAATATTTTCTACCTGAAAAAATTTACTCTAAAGGTGATTGAAAAGGTGATGACCTTTATCGAGACGACAAAAACGGATCACGGAATTGACCTTCCTCCGATTGCGATTAATCTTCCTCCGCAACTGATTCCTTACTGGACAACACTGCCAGAGGATATTCGAGCTTCACTTCAAGCACATCATGTTGAAGGAGTACAGATTCAAATCGAAATCACCGAACGCGGTATCCTTAGCATTCAAAAAGAAGAAATTGCTGAGCTTCAGCAAAAGCTGAATGAAATGGCAATCGCAACCAACTACGACGATGTGGGAGATAGCAAGCCGATGTCCGAGCTTTTGGCGGTTAATGATGAGGTTGAAATTATACTGGGAACTACTTTTTCGGGAATCAAGACATCCGTGGGACATTTACTCAAAAAAGATATCACAGGCATGGATCAGATTATGGAGAAAATACGTAAATACAATTCGTGGGTCGTGGTCGAGAAAGTAGAAACTCAAGAGCAATTACAAGGAGTACTTAAAAAACTAGCAGAATATGGCATTGCTGAAGCAAAAATTGGGATTCAGGGCTATCTTTTCTTCAAACCTATGAAGGCAGACGCTGTTGTTACCGAACTACAAAAAAACAAAGGATATCGACTTGCTACATAAATCATCGCTTTTTTTATTCGCTCGTATTTTGCTGTTCTTTTTGCTGGAGTACATATTCGAGCTGCGGAAACCTGGATAAATCTTCATGCGCCAAAAAATCTTCTGCTGCCTTGCGCGCTCGCGCAACTGTACTTGGGTCAAAAATATCTCCGAGACGCATATCTGGAATCCCCGATTGGCGCAAACCATATAGCTGTCCAGGACCACGCAAGTGCAAATCGATTTCTGCCAAGCGAAAACCGCATGATTCTTTTTCCATCGCACGTAATCTATCAGTAACGCGCTCGGTCGGGAACAAAAAACAATATGATTGATCTCCTCCCCTTCCCACACGTCCGCGAAACTGATGCAACTGCGCGAGTCCAAAGCGTTCTGCTCCTTCGATAAGCATAATTGTCGCGTTCGGAATGTCGACGCCGACTTCGACTACTGCTGTCGCTACGAGAACATCGACTTCTTTTTCCCGAAACTGCCGCATCATTTCATCTTTGTCTTTTGGTTTCATCCGTCCATGCACGAGTCCGAGTCGTAGGTTGGGAAAAATACTGTTCAGACGCACAAACTCGTCAGTCGCGGCTTTGACTTCGAGCTTGTCGGATTCTTCCACCAAGGGGCAAATAATAAACACTTGGCGACCCTTTTGGACTTCACTTTCGATAAAACGCTCAATCTTTTCTCGTTCTTGCGGTGGAACAACTTTTGTAATAATTTCTTTGCGTCCAGGTGGCATTTCGAGAAGAACCGATAAATCTTGGTCACCAAACGCCACAATCGCGAGTGTGCGTGGAATCGGTGTCGCAGTCATTTGCAAAACATGTGGAGCACCTTTTTCGATTAAACGTTCGCGCTGATGAACGCCAAAGCGATGCTGTTCATCAATAACCACAAATCCAAGATTATGAAAAATAACCTTTTCTTCCAAAAGCGCATGCGTACCAACGAGAATATTTATCTTGCCTTGGCGGACATCTTGCAAGATTTCTTCGCGTGGTTTACCGGTGATGCTTCCCGTGAGCAGTGAGACATGTATGCTGGGATCAAAAGCCTCAAGTAACTTTTTGATTCCGCGCGCGTGCTGCTGCGCAAGGATTTCGGTAGGCGCCAAAAAGGCGACCTGCGCGTTATTTTTAACCACCGGCAATACTGCCGCGACAGCGACAAGTGTTTTACCAGAACCTACATCTCCTTCGAGCAAGCGTAGCATAGCGTGAGACTGTTCAAAGTCTTTGAGAATTTCAAAAATGGCAATTTTTTGCGCGTTCGTCGGCACAAATGGAAGCGATTCAAAAAATGTTTTGATCAACTCTGCATCAAGAGGAATCTGCAAAGCACGACCCCCGCTTGCAGCTTGCCATTTCTTTTTGCGTTGTAATGCCAGGAGCTGCAACACAAACACTTCTTCAAATGCCAATGTGTGCTTGGCGTGCGTGATGGTTTTTTCATCAGTAGGGAAATGAATTTCTTTGATTGCTTGATCACGATTCATCAATTGCTCAGCCGTACAAATAGTCTCTGGCAAAATTTCAGAAAACACTTCGGTATGTTCGATAAGTTCGTAGACTTTTTGACGGAACCAGTTGGAAGTCAGTTTGCCGTGTTCGCGGTATACCGGAGAAATCCGTCCAAAGTGTACGCCTTCGCTGATCATTTCGAACTCGGGTGCTTGCAGCGACACTTTGCCAAATGCCAATTTAGCGCGAGCGGTAATGAGCACTTCTCGTCCGAGCGGCAAACGCTTTTCGATAGTTGGATTATTAAACCAGACACATTCGACCTGTCCGCCGTGCTGCTCTTCAAACAGCGCTTTGATTAGCCTTTTGCGCGAATGAGTTGTTTCTTTCCAAACACGGACAAATTTGCCTTGCAAGAGATTTTTTTGATCAGCGCGTAGCTCTGCCAAATTGGTCGGCGAAGACAAATCTTCGTGCGTCCGTGGAAAATAGAGGAGTAAATCCCCTACCGTAAAAATATCGATTTCGTTGAGTAACTTGATACGATCATCAGTCGTTGCCAAAATTCGCCGGTCAAGCTTGGTCGAGAGTGGAAGTTTCACACGCGGATTTTACATTATTTTTGCTGCTTCGTCTGGTTAATTCTCTCACTTTTATGCACTCAGTTTTTTTGCATACAAATGAATCGCCTCGGGATAGAGTTTTTTTTCTAGCTCTTGCACACGTATTTTTAAGCTTTCTGCTGTCTCATGAGGGGCAACTGGCAGTTTTTGCTGCAGTAAGATTGCTCCTTCGTCGACACCCTCGGTCACAAAATGAATTGTCGCGCCGCTTTCGCTTTCGTGTGCGTCAATCACAGCTTGATGCACGTCAATATTCATGGCGCCAGCGTATTTTGGCAGGAGTGAGGGATGAACATTGAGAATCCGGTTTTGGTAGGGATCGATTATAACATTTGTCAAAATCCGCATAAAACCAACCAAAATCACCAGTTCGACATTATTTTTCTGTAAGATTTCTAAACATTCTGCATCCCAATTTTCGCGAGTTTTATCTTTGGACGAAATCGTTTCGGTTGGTATTCCCAATTCTGAGGCTTTGGCGCGAGCGCCACAATCGGCTTTGTCTGTGACGAAAACCACAAAATCTACCTCAGTAGAGCAGTTTTGTATAACTGCTGGTAAAATCGTCCCTTTTGTACTCGCGAGAATGCCGACGCGCAAAGGCGTACTCATGGCGATGACAAAAAATTCGTAATTTCCGCAGGAATTTCGGTAATCGGCCTTGCTTCAATGGGCAGCGAAGCGGGCAAAGCGCGCAAAAACTCATCTGCAAAGCCGCCTTTTCTCTGAAAATGCGCGTCCAGGTTTGCCCAAAAAAACGGTTTTTCGCTCGAATACAAATAGCCAAAAATTTGCATAAAGCGTTGTACTGCACGCGGTAAAGCATATTCCAAAAATTCGTCACTGACGCTTGCATTTTGGGCTGCAATTGCTGGATCTGGCGGGGGGTCAAAAAAGAGGCGATGCTGCACACAACCGACGAAATCGACCGAGCGAAAATCTATTTTTTTGATATTACTCGCGCTCGCCACCAAGATTGTTTTTTGGGAATGTGCGAGTTGCGCGCGTAATTTTCCCGTCGAACCGCCAGAAGCGGAGATAATAGTAAAGCCTTGTGCTGTAGCGATTTGTTCGATTTGTGTAATGCATTTTTCGCCACTGGCAGAACTTGGAAAAAGCACTAAAAGATTTCCATCACAGGCAGGTAAAATGGTAGTGATGACTTCGACAGTTGCTTGTTCGTCAGCAGATTTGCTGTTGCCGCCGCTCGCTGGAATATAGAGAGCTGCATGACGCGAAAAATCAAAATGAGAGGCAATATTTACTTGGCGTTCGGGCGCTGCGAGATCAGAGCCAAAAATAAAGCGTCCGCCTTTTTTCAAAAATACGTTTCCAAGAAAAGCTTTTGTTTCTTTATTCGCGAGCATCAAATCTAGTTTTTCTTGTAATGATTGCGGCGCTCGAGTAAAAGTGAGTTCGTCGTCTTCGGCGATGGTTGCAAAACGACATTCGTTTTCTGATGGCGGTTCGGTAATGAGGGCAGCAAGCGCGGTAAAATCAGCTGCGGTTTCGAGCGCTTCTGGAAACAAGCTGATTAATTGGCGGCTTACCTCACGAAAGCCTTCAGCCAAATTGTTGATTTCGGGAGTTGCAATAATCGATTCGTCGAATACTAGATTTTTGCGATAAGGACTTTCGCCGACTTGTTCGCGCACAAAGCGCTTCAAAAGCCCAATACCAAACAGCGCGCCATCGGTAAATTCGGGATGTGTCTCGGTAAAGCGTGTAAGAAATTTTTCTAAAACAGCGACTTGAAAACGTTCGCGCGAAAATGAATCGACATGCTTAATCAAAAAATCGCTCTTGAGCAAGATGACATGCCGCGCCGGACAGAGCGCAATATCACTATAATCACAAAAAAAGAGTTTTTTGCTTGGCGCTGCCAAATATATCTTTTTGGCAGGACAATCACTTTTACAGCGAGTATGATCGCTGTTGAGCCACGTTTTGACGATTTGACGTTCGCTATAAATCGCCGGAAAATCGGGCAGGGCGAGAGAATTTCCAAAGAATTTTTCGCGTTCAAATTTGAGCGCGACAATCGTATCTGCTTCGTCGAGGGAAGATTTTTTGGCAAACCAATTGCGAAATTCTGTCTCGCAAATGACATTACTTGGACTGGTAAAACGAAAGAACCCTGACGGCGTTTGGCGTCCATAAATTTGTGGCATGGCGACGACAGTTGATTCTCCACTGCGAGAAACAAACCGACGAGCAGCTTCGCTGGCAACCAAAACTTGCGATGTGTCCATTGGAAGCGAAAAGATCACCTCACCTGCTGAACGCATTTCAATTTCGATTTGCTCGGCTGTAGATTGCTCTAGCGTTGACAAAGCTCGCTCTGTAACAGCATCTTCTGGGTCTTCTGGTGCAAGCGGTGCATTATTTTTAATCGGCTCTGCCAGGTCAAAAATTGAAAGTTGCGCTTTGTTGGGAGTTTTTTTTGGTGCACTTTTTGCGGCGTTGATTCCCATTTGAATAATCTTGCTCCCAATCCAAGCTGATTTTTGCAAAATTACTTCAAACTTTTCGAGTAACTCTGTAGAAAATTTACCGGCTTCATCCACTAAAATTCGTAGGAGTTCGGCATTTGCTTCGACATCAGCAAGTGCGCGATGTGCGTTTTGATGTTCGATTTCGTATTTTTCGGTGAGGATTTCAAGAGAATAACTTGCTTCGTTGGGCAAAATAATTTGCGCCAATGAAAAAGTATCGAGCGAATCGTTGGGGATGTCAAAGCCCTTGGCACGCAAAAATCCAATATCAAACTGGATATTGTGCCCACAAATAATATCATCCGGTTGTAAGAATTTCGCAAATTCTTCACGCACGCTTGTGAGCGAAGGTGCATCTGTAACCATTTCGTTCTTAATGCCGGTCAAGCGTTCGATAAAAGGCGGAATCTCGCATTCGGGATTCACCAATTGATCAAATACAGCAAGTTCATTTTTGAGATCTGCCGAAAGACGCACAGCAGAGAGTTCGAGCAAACCAGAAGAATCTGCGTCGAGTCCAGTCGCCTCAATGTCTAAAACGAGAATATGCTTCATCAATTGCTATTGTGCCGCATGGAGCTTTCGGGAACAAGGCAGAAAAATATTTCCAGCTTGTTCCAATCTCATGTTTCCCTCTGGTGGGATTAATGCAGTAAACGACATCATTAAATTTAATTTTAAGTGCAACTACAATTTCCACATTTTCGAAAAAATCGACTTTTGTTTGAATTGGTCGTGAATCTGTAGGTTGTCTATAATTTAGAAAATAAAAAACTCAATTTAAGACTTTTGCTTAAACCAACAGCCTTCATGATTTTCGGTAAAGGCATTGACGATGCACGAAACATAATCAATATCGAATGTGGTTGAAGGGCGTTTATCGCTATCATATGAACAACACTTAATGATATTCGCTTTCTTGGAGGTCGTTATACTTCGTGTATTCAAAATAATATTACATCGAATTCCAAAGTAGCCAATCACTTTATTTGTTGCGCTCCTTATTTCGAAAAAGATTTTATCAAAAGTTTTTTGGCTTACATCTTTATGATCTTCATATGCAGAAGTGATTTCTGCAATTACCTCTTCTGCTAAAACTCCTTTAATTTTTGGTCGTTCTAATGTCATTGCGCCGTCAGGCATGGTAATATTTAAAATGATATATTCTTTTATTGATTTTATTATATAATGTCAAATTTTATTTGTTTGAATGGCAAAATTGTCTCCGAAAAAGAAGCAGCAATTTCCCCATTTGATCATGGCTTTTTGTATGGCGATGGCATTTACGAAACCATGCGTACGCTTGGCGGCAAAGCTATTTTTGATTTTGACGCTCATTTGTCGCGTTTGCGCCAATCGGCAGAGATTATGCTCTTGCCAATTCCGTGGACGGATAATCAATTGCAAACTTGGGCGCATGAAGTTGTGTGGCAAAACGGTTTTGCCGAATCGCGCGTTCGTATCAGCGTAACACGTGGAGTCAACAACTATAATTTTGTCGGTGCCAAAAATCCGACTTTGGTAATTACCGCATCTGCTTTGAGCGATTATACTCCATTTTTAAATGGCGTTGATTTGGTTGCGGTGCAGATGGAGCGAATTTTGCCCGAAGTCAAATCGAGTTCGCTCTTGCCCATGATTATCGGTAAACAAGCTGCCCAAAAAGCCAATGCTTTTGACGCGATATATCTTGACCGGAACGGATTTGTGACCGAAGGAACAGTGTTTAATATTATGTTTTGTCATGACAAAGAGTTTGTCTGCGCCAAACACGAAACCGTTCTTCCGGGGACTTCGCAGCGAATGCTGAGAGCAAAAGTAGAAGCCCACGGTTTTATTTACCAGGAACAAGAGTTTTCTGTGCATGATTTGCAAATGGCGGATGAAGTGCTCATCACCAACTCACTGTTTGGCTGTTTGCCGGTCGCAAAAATTGATGGAGTTTCTGTTCGAAGCTGTCCCGGAAACATATTTCAAGCGTGTGGAGCGGATTTTTGGCGCTAATTATTATTTTGTAGAGACTGTTGCGTTTTGCCATACGAGTTCGAATACCGATTGCATCGTTTTGGCAATGCGAGTGCTTTCGATCAAAACACCAATCGCTGGGGTTTGAAAATCGATGAGGGCAACGTGGTTTTTGGCAATTACAAATTCGGTCTCAAAAATGGTGCTTCTTGGCAAAAGGCGAGTTTCACGATTTCCTTCTGAATCAAGTTGGCAATATTTTCGCGCTCTTTCACTCTCTGGCACAAGCACCCGTGACGTGACATGTTGCGTAATTTTTTCTTGAATATAATCAGTTTGCAAATACTGCAAAATCTTCGGCGGAAGTTTTTCAAGCGTCAAAAACGAGCACTGCTGCTTCGAAAGTGTAAGCGTATGAGCAAAGAGCGAGATAATCCCCTCTTCTCCCTCATAAAATGTCACGCCCGGACGAGTGGATTGCAGCCCTTTTTCTTGATGCAAGACTGCCACTATTTTTTGCAGATTCGCCACACGATCGGTTTCTTCTTGCAGGCGTTCTTTGCCTTGACGAAAAATCTGTTCGGCATCGGTGGCGGCAAACCACGTCACGTTTTTTTTGGGAATTTCGCACACCAAGCCCTTGTCGATAAGACGCCGAAGCGCCGAAAAAACCGTGGTGCGATTCATCTGAAGGCGAGTCGCTACCGTGCTCGCCGGCATTTGGCCAAACGAGTTTAGCAAACGATAAATACCAAAATCTCGTTCTGAGATCCCGAGAGTTTGAGCAATATTTTTTCCCATTACTGAGCAACAAATGATTGATTTTGATAAATATGTCGTCCAGCGACCAAAACATCTATTACTTTTCCTCGCACTTTCATTCCTGCAAAAACGCAATTCTTGCCTTTACTGTAAAACTTTTTCGGATCAACTTCCCACTCGGTATTGGAATCAAAAATTGTGATATCAGCGACAGCACCAATACGCAAAGTGCCGCGGTCGATTTTGATAACTTTGGCAGGATTGGTGGACATTTTTTCAATCAGTTGCATCATCGTAAGATGCTTGGGTGCGACCAAATGTGTGATGCCGAGAGCAAGTGAAGTTTCGAGTCCGACGCTGCCATAGGCTGCTTCGGCAAAGGGTTTCATTTTTTCTGACAGCAAGTGTGGCGCGTGATCGGTCGAGATGCAATCAATCGTACCATCTTTAAGCGCTGCAATCACGGCTTGGCGATGATCTTCGCTGCGAATGGGCGGGTACATTTTGGCGTTGGTGTTGTAGTCCGCGCAAATGCTGTCATTCAGCGCAAAATACTGCGGACAGGTTTCGCACGTAATTGAGGGAAAGCGCTTTTTGGCAGCAGCAATCATCTGAAGTCCTCCAGCTGTGGAACAATGCAAGGCGTGAAATTGTGCTCCTGTCCGCTCTGCCAAGAGCAAACTACGAAAAATTCCGTAATCTTCGACTGCGTCCGAAACTCCTGCAAGCCCTAGACGCGTGCTCCATGCGCCTTCGTGCATGACGCCGTTGCTATGCAAAGACTCTTCTTCGCAGTGCGAAAAAATCGGCATGTCAAAAGTCTTTGCCCATTTCATCGCTTTTTCAAGCAGTCCGGCATTTTGTACATCAACACCATCGTCGGTCACAGCAACAGCTCCTGCCAGTTTGACTTCGCGCATTTCGGTGAGGCGTTCGCCCTTTTGTCCGGCAGTTGTGGCGGCCGTTGGATAGAGATTTGCAAGTCCGAGCTCTTTCGCTCGCTTCAATTGAAATTCGATGACTGCTTGATTATCGGCAACGGGATTGAGATTAGGCATCGAAACAACCGACGTGATGCCACCTGTAATTGCTGCTTTGAGTCCCGTTTCGATAGTTTCCTTATCTTCGCGTCCCGGTTCGCGCAGATGCACTTGCAAATCGATGAGTCCTGGCGAGACGATTTTATTTGTGGCATCGATTACTGTCATTCCTGACGAAACTGCAATTTTCCCGATTTTTGCGATACGACCGTTTTCAATCAAAATATCAGTAATTTCGTCGCGCTTACTCGCCGGATCAATGACTCTGCCGCCGGTAATCAAAATTTGCTCTGCCATGCTAAATACGAGTAAATGATTTTGTTGCCCCTGTGCACAGCAGCCACAGAACTGCCTTGCGAATCGCGAGTCCATTTTCAACCATTTGCAAAATCCGCGACTCGGGGATTGTCATCAGTGCGTGATGAATATCGGTGTCGCGTTGCACGGGACCAGCATGCATCAAAAGTGCATTTTTGTTCGCAAGCCGAAAGCGTTGTTCCGAAATTCCATATGCTTTCGAATATTCGCGGAGAGTCGAAATATCGCCAGTGGCGCCACGATCGTTTTGTACGCGCAAAACATAGACAATATCTGTTCCGGACAGAGCGGCTTCGATATCGTGAGTGACTTCTGCTCCAAAGACCGTTTCGACATCTTCTGGGATAAAAGTCAGTGGAGCTGCAATACGAATTTTTGCTCCCAATTTTGCAAAGAGTCGTGCGCTAGAACCAAAGACACGCGAATGCAAAACATCACCGACGTAAGTGATGCGTTTGCCTTTTAGCGAACCAAAATCATCACTTGCAGTCAGTCCGTCAATCAGTGCTTGTGTTGGATGCTCGTGCCATCCGTCGCCAGCATTGACGATAGCAGCGTTTGTATATTTGGCAATCTGCGCCGGCAATCCCGAATATTGCGTCCGAATCACGACGGCAGCAGCGTTCATCGAATCGATTACTTGCGCGACATCAAAAAAGGATTCGTGTTTCTTTTCGGAAGTGCCACTTCCCACTCCGACTGTATCGGCGCCTAATTGCTTTGCTGCCCAATCAAAACTGCTTTGCGTGCGCGTGCTGCTTTCAAAAAAACCAAGCGCAATCGCCTTGCCTTTGAGCAGATCAAGTTTTTTGGTTTTGAGTTTGTGAAACTCACGTGCGAGTGCAAAAATCAATTCGCAATCAGCAAGAGAAAGGTCGTCAATCGAAACCAAATCAGGTGTCGAAAGAGTACGATTATCTCGTATGGTAAGAAGCCGCTCAGAGACAGATGTTGTCATGATTCGTCGGAAGGAGGTTTGTCGCGACCTTTTGCTGCGAAAGAAATAATCAGGACTCCCACTACGAATGCCCACAACATCATTGTCCATGATTGCGGTATACGAACCGATTCTTGCTGAGTCATGTTGGCGGAAGCCGCAGAATCCTGCGCTGCTGACATCTCGATAGCCATCGAGTCATTTTCTTCGGCATGTACGGCTGTTTGCGCAAATCCAAAGACGATTGTGAGAGCCAGTGCGAGCAGGATGCTTTTCATCATTCCTATTATCGCTAAAAAAAGCAGAATAATCAACTCTCCTTGCATTTTTGCGATTTTCTGCCACAATGGGCTTCACGCGCTGTATTTGTAAACATGACCACCGATCAACCACTCTACACCATTGCTTGTGTCGCTTGCGGCAAAATATGGGACGAATCCGAAACCTGCACGACCTGTCTTGATTGTAATAATGCGCTGGATGTCCAGATGAACATGGAGCACATAAGCAAAGGGCTTAATCGCTTTTTGCTTGAGCACGCGCCGCTTTCGAGCGCCAAGTATCTGGATTTTTATCCGATTCGCGATCGCTCGCGCGTCGTGAGTTTGCGCGAAGGCAATACTCCGCTCTACGAAGTCAAAAAAATTGCTACCAAATTAGGATTGCAGCATTTGTATGTCAAAAATGAAGGCGCAAATCCGACAGGAGTTTTTAAAGATCGTGGCAGCTTGGTCGAAATCACCAAAGCACTCGAAATTGGAGCAAAAGGCGTTTGCGTTGCCAGCACCGGCAATATGGCAGCCTCGGTTGCGGCATACGCGAGTCAAGCTGGACTCCCCTGCTATATTCTTGTTCCCGAGGGAACACCGATCGGCAAGCTTTCTCAGACACTCAGTTACGGTGGACAACTGATTCAGATTCGCGGCACGTACGCTGATTGTGTCGTACTCGCGGCAGAAATGGCACTGCGGAATAATTATTATCTGGGTGGTGATTATGCTTTTCGGGCTGAAGGCGCCAAGTCGATTGCTTACGAAATCATCGAGCAATTGCATTGGCAAGTACCAGATGTTGTTATTGTTCCAGTGGGATGCGGCACCAATCTCGCCGGCATTTGGAAAGGTTTTTACGAGTTTTTTGTCCTCGGACTTGTTGACCGTTTGCCACGTATGATTGGCGTCCAGCCAACGGGTTCTGATACAATTTGTACTGCGTTTCAAACGGGACAAGAGCGCTTTACAAAAGTCGACAAGCCGCAAACGATTGCAAGCGCCGTTGGCATTGGCGTGCCACAAGATGATATCAAAGTTTTACGTGCAATCAGGGATTCGAAAGGCAATACCCAAACAGTCGATGACAGCCAAATTTTGGAAGCGCAAAAATTGCTTTCGAAAGACGAATCCATTTTTACCGAGCCGTCTGGTGCGATTCCGATTGCGGTTCTGAGTAGATTACTTGAGCGTGGTGTGATTTCGGCAGATGAAACGATTATCTGTATCGCAACTGGCACCGGACTCAAGGATCCCAAAGCAGCACTTGGCGCCTTTTCTGACCCGCCCTCTGTTGATCCCAAGATCGAAGAAATCGAGCGCTTTTTGGCTTCCGGAATTATCGGCATTACTTCTGGTGATAGCGAGCGCCAAGAAGAAGTGCTTTTAGAAAAAGTTTTACCAGAAAATGAACTTCAGGCAATACTGCTGCGAGAGTTTCATTATACTGCCGACGACATTATTACCAAAAGCGTCGCGCACGAAGTGGAAGATTTTTTGCGCCGTGGCAAAGAGATTCGCACGGCTGACCTGTTTAGTATTTTGCAAGAAGCAATCGAGGATACGACTATTCCTGAATCACCCCTTCGCATCAAAGATTTTGATTCGGCGAGCGGTCTCAGTAAAACTCCTTCTGGCAGTATTTCTATCACTTTTGAAGGACAAGACCTCAGTGCATCTTCAGACGGAGTAGGACCGGTGGATGCGCTTATCAAAGCTTTGCAAAAAGCAGTCAGTCAAAAAAGTGAGTTTTGGCCAATCCTGCAAGACTTTAATGTCAAAGTCGCGAGTAGCCGCGAAAATGCTTTGGTAAAAGTCACGATGGAAATGCGCGATGGACAAGGGAATCAGGTGACCGCCAAGGCGAGTAGTCCAGATATCATCGTGGCTTCGCTCCATGCTTTTGCGAAAGGCTTCAACCTGCTCTACCCGAAACAATAACTCGGCAAAAATTGAGTACAAAAAGAAAACATTCGCTAAGATAGACCACTCATTAAATCCGCTCGTAATGTACAATCCGAAAAGCAAATGGGTTTTCGTCATCTTTGGCGTGATACTCTTCTGAGATAATTTGCCATTCACGTAAATCAAACTCTGGAAAATAGGTGTCAGCATCAGGGAAAACTCCTTCAACATGAGTAAGAATCATATGTGTTGCGTGTGGCAGTGCGATTTCGTAGATTTTTTTACCACCAATCACAAAAACATCTTCATGACAATTTTGCGCCAAATGCACAGCGCTTTCGAAGCAGCAGACGACATCTGCGCCCAAAATGCGATACTCGGGATTTTTACTCAAAATAATATTTTTTCGATTTGGTAATAATCTGCCGATGGATTCGTAGGTCGTGCGCCCCATAATCACGGGTTTACCCGCAGTCGTTTGACGAAAATGCTGCATATCTGCTGGCAAATCCCAGAGAAGGCGATTTTTTTTACCGATTTCGCCATTTTTGCCGAGGGCAGCGATAAGGATGAGCATGGTATCAGAAAACGGAACAAATTATACAAAAATTACAGTACTTTTTGCAAGTATTTTCCTAACAAGATTACTAAACTGCTATAGGGGCTTTTATTGCTGGATCTGGATTGTAGCCAGTGAGTTGAAAATCTTCAAAGACAAAATCGAATATATTTGTCCGTGCGGGATTAAGCTGCATCTGTGGGAGCGCTTTTGGTGTTCGCGAAAGTTGCAATTGCATTTGATCAAAATGATTGTGATAAATATGCACATCACCAAAAGTGTGGATAAAATCCCCCGGTGTCAGATTAGTAACCTGCGCAATCATCATTGTGAGGAGCGAGTAAGAAGCAATGTTAAATGGGACGCCTAAAAACAAGTCCGCACTTCGTTGATACAATTGGCAATGCAGCGTGCCATTGACGACATTAAATTGAAACATTGTGTGACACAGCGGTGGCGCAGAGCGAGTTCCTTTAATGAGTTCTTGAATATCTGCGACATTCCAGCCACTTACCATCATGCGGCGCGAATCAGGATTTGTCTTAATTTCTTCAATGACATTCGCGATTTGATTGATTTTCTCGCCATTTTTGCCTTCCCACGCTGTCCATTGTTTGCCGTAGACCGGACCCAAATCTCCCCATCTATCGGCAAAATTTTCATCTGTGCGAATTTTTTCGACAAATTCGTCGAGCGTCTCATTGTTAAAATCCAGACTTGCTTTGTAGCCTTCATATGGCCATTCGTTCCAGATTTTGACATTATTTAGCACTAAGGGGCGAATATTGGTATTACCGGTCAAAAACCACAACAGCTCGTGAATAATCGCCCGCAAATGCACTGTTTTGGTCGTTAGCAGCGGAAAGCCGCTACTCAGATCAAAGCGTAGCTGCGCACCAAACAGCGAGCGGGTGCCTGTCCCAGTACGGTCGCTTTTGTCCACTCCATTTTCGAGGACATGGCGCGCGAGATCGAGATATTGAATCATGAGAAAAGTTAATCTTGACCAATCAAATCATAAAGTTCGCCGTCTTCTTCCATTTCGCAGACGGTGTCAAAGTCGCCGACAAATTCGCCATGGATAAAAACCTGGGGAAAGATCGAACATCCCGAAGCGGAACGGATTTCACTGCACATTTCGGGATCACTTTCGACATCGACCATTTCGTAATCCGGAAAGATTGCTTCAAACAAGTCTTGCAGTTGGGTGGTCATTTCACAATTCGAGCGACCTTTGTCACCTTTGCCAAAAAGGACGACATCACTTTCTTCGACGATTTCCTGGATCCGAGAGGTGTTCATTCGTGAACAAAAAATGGAAAATGGTTGGAGCAGCAGAAGGATCTAAAAAGCATTATTCTGCAATGGACGCACGATATCGAAAAAAATGACTTTTGTGCAATACAAATGGAAAGAGATTTTTTAGAATGAGCGAATGTAATTATCAGAAAAATATTTTTGAATGGCAAATCATTTTTATTTGTAATCATTGCCAATAATTACAAAGTGCTTATCGCAGAGCTTGCCTGAAAATAAAAAATATTCAACACCTTTTTTTAACTCTAAAAATCTAGCAGCGCGCCAAATCGCGCTTCGGCATTTTCGCCAAAGCTACCGATACCGGCAAGATAACACTGTTTTGCATCAAGGCAGTCTTTGGCGACTCGCGCAATATCTTGTTGGGTGACAGCGTCAATCATGGCAAAATATTCGTCGAGACTTCGAGACGGAACATCCAAAACTTCGGACACTCCAAAATAACTCGCAAGCTCTTCGCTGTCTTCCATACTGAGTGTCAATTTTCCTTTTAAATAGTTTTTTGCTTTGGTGACTTCTTGAGGTGTTGGGCCGCTTGTCGTCATTTTGGCATATTCGCTTACAATCGCACTAATCGCTTCGTCAACACGTTTGAGATCGATACCGGCGTGCGTTGAAAAAATACCCGAATCGGAGTGGTGTTCGCTCGAAGTCGAAATCGAATAGCAAAGTCCGCGTTGTTCGCGGATTTCGGTAAACATGCGCGAGCTCATTCCTCCACCCAAAATGATGGATAACAAATCACTTGCAAGCTCATCGGGATGACCAAAAGCATAGCCAGGAAATCCGATAATAAGATGGGCTTGTTCGGTTTTTTTGTCGCGAATAGATATTCGTTCTTTTTGAGAAAAATGCGAATGGAGTTCTTTTTTCCGCTGTTTTGTTGTTGGAATAAAATCGAAATATTGTTCGGTAAGAGTTTTTGCTTCTTGGGGAGAAATATCTCCGGCAACAATTACCACAGTATTATCTGCCGTGTACAAATCGGCACGATATTGGCGAAAATCGTCTTGAGCAAAACTGCGAATAGTCGTTGGTAAGCCAATCTGATCACGACCCATCGGAGTATCACCATAAAGTAAATGTTCAAAATCCCAACCGATTTGATACATCGGAGTATCTTGGTACATGTTGAGTTCTTCTAAAATTACACCTTTTTCCCGTTCGATATCTTCGCTCGCAAGCTTTGTCTTGAGCAGCATATCGCTGAGAACATCAAAAGCGACTGCTTTTTGTTCGCTCGCGCATTTGACATAATAGCCGGCATATTCTTTGCCGGTGAACGCATTAAAATCGCCGCCGATGCCATCAATTGTCTCGGAGACTTTGTGCGGCGTATCATATTTGGCGCCGCCTTTAAAAAACATATGTTCCAAAAAGTGCGCGATTCCGCGTTCTCTGTCACTTTCGTAACGACTACCAGCAGCCACCAAAACAAGCACTGTTACGGCTTTGGTTCCGAGCGTAGGAATTGTTACTAGACGAAGATTATTAGCGAGTCGAACAGTGTGCTGCTGAGACATATTTTGAGTTGTGAAGAAAATATTAAGCTGTTGGTGCCGTGCAACCTGTTTCTTCAGCTAAATTTTGGAGTGGTTGTGTTCCGCTAATACGCTTTTCACCGCCAATAATCCAGGTTGGGTAGCCAGTGATTTTGGCGACTTGGCAAGTGCCTGGATTTTTGTCGCAGTCGATATAGTTGATAAAATCCATTGCGCCATCGGCAAAAAGTGCCTTTTGGTCTTTACAATGCGGACACCATTCGGTGCCATAAAAAATCGCATCTTTCTCAGTCAGACACGCGGCAAATTGTTCGAGCTCGCTGGTAGGCTCGCGATCGGGATTATTGCTAGTATTACTGCTACTTGGCGCGCAACCAGTAAGGAGCAGAGCTGCAAAGAGAGTCAAAAAAAATCGAGTTTTCATGGATGCAAAAAAAAGTATTCAAATGCTATTCTTACGGAATCTGTAAAAAAAGCAAATCCAAATCTCGAGAGAAAATAAGCAGCTGTCCTTTTTTGCTCAATAATGGAAAACTCATCGCGTGTTTTATCTTCTTCACGTGCAATTTTCAAAACAACTTTTCATTTTCACATGTCTCTTGCTCATTGGCTTCCCACAGCTAATGCTTGCGGCAGAATCGACATTTTTTCGAGCAACAATTACCGAAGTCAAAGAAGAGGGCGAAAATGAGTTTGGTGCATATCAATTGATCGAAGTGAAGATCAATAACGGATCGCAAGCTGGACAAGAAGGAACAATTGAAGCCGGCGATATTTTTCGTAAATCATCGTCACGGGATTTGCACGTTGGTGATAAAATTGTTGTCAGATTTGATGAAATGGGCAAATTGGTTTTTGTGGAAAAATATCGCTTTGATCGAATTATCATCATGATATTGATATTTGCTCTGCTGAGCATTTTACTTGCAAAAAAACGTGGGGTCTATGCGTTGATTGGCTTGGGCGTTACAATACTCATTATTACTTCTTTTTTGCTTCCTGCAGTTGCTGCCGGCAAAAGCTTGGCTCTGTACGGTGGAATTTCGCTCTTTGTGATTACGACGGTTTCTGTAGTATTTGCCCATGGACTGAGGGCAACAACATTTATTGCGGTGAGCGGAATTATTCTGACTATGTTTGTAGCAGCAGGTCTTTCGTGGCTGTTTACGATTTTTACTTTTGTGTATGGTGTTGGTGACGAATCGGTCTTGCATGTACAACTCGCCGGTATGGATAATATTGATTTCCGGGGACTATTTTTGTTGACGATTCTTTTGGGAGCATTGGGCGTACTCGATGATGTCACAACCGCGCAAGCAAGTGTTGTCGCCGAATTAAAGCGTGCCAATCCACGTCTGACCGCCAATGAACTTTTTGCACGAGCAAGCATCGTCGGACAAGAACACATTATTTCGATGGTCAACACGCTTTTTTTAGCGTACGTCGGTGTTTCGTTTCCCTTGATGCTGTTATTTTTTGTCGATGATATTCCAGTATGGGCGTTTTTGAATGCCGAAATGATTGCTGAAGAAATCGTCCGGACTCTCATTGGGAGCATGGCACTGCTGCTATCCGTTCCTCTGACGACTTTTATTGCGGCGGTTTGGTTTGCGAAGCGGACTCCGCGAGTGCCTCATTCTCACTCGCATTTTTCTCCGCATTAAGCTTGCTGATTTTGACTTTATGTTTTGTGATTTTTTCTTGTGCTTCTTGTAACTCCTTCTCGAGCTGACGAATGCGCCGTTGTTGACGTGCAACGAGTTGGTCAATTTTTTCGCCGCTCTCTTCGGCATGGGCTCTGATCGCCTCAAACTCAGTCTTCATTCGGCGTTGCATTTTTTGTTCGCGCTGTCTCGTCACTTCGCGGTAAAACGACGCGCCGAGCAATCCCGTCGGTAAGGCAAAAATACCGACGCCGATGATGGCGGCAATTGAGCCAAAAATTTTTCCGAGTGGCGTTACCGGCACCATGTCACCATAACCAATTGTCGTGAGTGTGGCGATTCCCCACCAAAAAGCAGCAGGAATGCTAGTAAACTGCGTGCCCTCGACTTTGTTCTCGACCACATACAGCGAAGTCGACGTGATAAAAAGTGCCATGACCATAATGCCAAATATGGCAATGAGTTCTTCTTTTTCGCGCCGTAAGACGGCAAGGATTCTGTCAAGCGCAATCGAATAGGGAGCAAGGCGCATAATACGAAAAATTCGAATCAAACGAAAAATTCGCAAAACGCGGGTGTCGAAAATAAAAAAGGATTGCAGATAAAAGGGCACGATGACAACCAAGTCAAAAAGCATTGAAGGGCTGAAGGCAAAACGCGTCCTTCCCCAGCGATTAGCATAGTCTTTTTTAAGATTAGCGACCCAGATTCGCAGTCCAAATTCGATTGTAAAGATCATGACGGAAAGCGTGTCAAACCACCAAAAAAAGATTTTATATTCACTGTGCAAAGACTGAATGGTCTCGAGTGCAGCAAAAATAACATTACTTAAAATAAGCACAAAAAGTGCCCGCTCAAAAAACTTTCCAATACTCGTTTTGCTCTTGTATTCGAAGAAGTCATACAGGTTTTGCCGGATTGTGCTGATTGCAGTCAAAGCGCCAAAAAAGCTTTTGTTTCGGCATTATTGTAGCAAATCGTTACGAAAAATGTAAGCGGTCGAAATCACTTGCCAAATCACGCAAAAAACATACACTCTGATACTCCAACATCTTCCTTTTTTGTTTCTGATGCCTACCTACGATTTTGTTTGCAAACATTGCCACAAACATTTTAGTAAAAACCTGCCCATCGGCACAAAAGCTGCCGAATGCGACTGTGGCAAATCCGCGGAAAAAATCTTTAGCGCGCCAGCAATTCGCTTTTCGGGCAGCGGTTTTTATGCGAGTGATAGTCGTCCGGCGGAAAAACCCGAAGCGCCCTCCACTCCTTCGATTGAATCAAAACCGGCAGAATCCTCGTCTGGCTGTTGCGGAAATCGAAGTGGGTGCACATCAAAAACTGAATAAAGAGCGTGTCTTCCTCCGCAAAAAATGATTCACAATTCTTTTGCACTAAGAATCAAATTTTCCCGCGAAATCTCATTGCTGCTTCTATTTTTTCAAGCGCGCACATAAAGGCGGCTTGGCGCAAAGTGACATTTTCGCAGGCGGTATCTTCACTATCTTTCGTAAGGTTGTTGCAGCGTTGTTGTGCTTCGAATACGCCGTCTAAAGCGGTTTCCATAATCTCTTTGAGCCGAGTTTGGACTTCGTCTTTGCTCCAATAAAAATTCGCTTCATTTTGTACAAGCTCAAAATACGAGACGACCACGCCGCCAGCATTTGCCAAAATATCCGGAATGACATTGATTTTTTTACTTGCCAAAATCCGATCTGCTTCAATTGTAGTCGGACCATTCGCAAGTTCGACAATTAGTTTTGCCTTAATCGATTCGGCATTATCATGGCGAACTTCATTTTCTTTGGCTGCCAAAAACAAGACATCACATGGCATGGCAAGCAGATCTTCGTTGCTGACTTTGAGCGCATCAGTATAATTTTGGACAGAGCCGCTCTGAGTTTTGACCTCTTTTACTTGGGCGACATCGACACCTTTTTCGTTATAGATTCCGCCATTAGAATCCGAAACACCCAAGACTGTGATGCCCTTTTCTACTAAAAATTGCGCCAAAAACGACCCCGCATTGCCAAAACCTTGAACAACGGCGGTCTTAACCTTTAACCCAGTGGTGGCAAGATATTTTTCAAAAACATAAATACTTCCTTGTGCTGTCGCGGAATCACGTCCAATAGAGCCACCTACAGCGAGCGGTTTGCCGGTTACAACGCCCAGAGTATTTTCGCCCTGCAATTGCGAAAACTCGTCTGCTGCCCACGCCATAATCTGCGGATTGGTGTACATATCCGGAGCTGGAACATCTTTCTTTGGTCCAATAATTGGGGCAATCGCCTTGATATATCCGCGTGTCAAACGTTCGAGTTCGGCTTGCGAAAGATCTTTTGCTGTCACTTTGACGCCGCCTTTGCCTCCCCCAAGTGGAATCCCCACCACCGCACACTTAATTGTCATCCAAGCAGCGAGCGCTTTGACTTCGTCCAGATCCACTTGATTGGCATAACGAATTCCGCCTTTTGCCGGACCACGAATTGTACTATGTTGCACGCGATAGCCTTCAAAAACACGAATGCTCCCATCATCCATTCGGACGGGAATCGAAACCTGAAGAATTTTTTCGGGATGCTCCAAAATACGCCGGGCATCATCGGTCAAACCCATCAGATTAGCAGCGGTTTCCATTTGTTGCAGTGTTTGCTCAAACAGTGACATGTCAGCAAAGAAAAGAAAAATTTTGCACTAAAGATAGCAAATAGTAGACAGAATAAAAGAGGAATAATTTGACAAAGTCAAACTATTATTGCGAAATATGTTCGCGAATAATCCTCCCCGCTTTTGCCGAATTTTCAACCGACAGATTAGGAAGCGACGCTCGGATATAACGTGTGCGATCATCCTTCGCGCGATCTTCTTCTGAGAAAAACTTGTTTGCAGGCATCAGCACCACGCCTTTTTCGGCAAGTTCGGTCAAGACTTGCTCGATTGGTTTTTGCGCAGTCAGTGGCCCTTCGTGTTTTCTGAAGTCAATGGTACCGTAATAACTATTTTTCGGTGACGGCAAACCCATTGCCGCATAAAACGCTTCGACTTTTTTACGGACATTTTTGACATAATCGGCACGCTCTTCTTTGCCCAAAATAATATGACACAGTCCTAAAATTTGAGATGGTCCCGCCACACCAGAGATATGCTGAAAGACACCAATCGTGCTGCCACCAAACGATTTGCAGAGAAAGAGGAACCAACGAAAATCGCCGTATTTTTCGACAAAACCGGGGCAAACTGGCTCGATAATTTGCTGAGCAATATAATCGCGAGTCTCGGGCGGCATATAATAATCACCAAAACGCACGCCTGTTGCACGCTCTATTTTGGATAAGGCATTGATACGGATTGTGCGTTTTTTTGCTTCGGGAATATGAATAATGCTTTTTTTGTTTTCGAAGAATTGCGAATAGACTTCGTCTGACAAAATAACTGCATTGTTTTGTTCGGCAATTGAAGCGATCTTGATGAGAATATCCTCTGAAAATGGAAAGCCAGTAGGATTATTCGGGTCGATAATAATGATAGCTTTAATCCGTTTGGAGTGGTTTTGGGCAGCGAAAAAGCTGTCTTCATCCAAAATACCAGTTTCGGGGTCGATGGAGATATTGACAAGCTCTAATTCTCTCTCTTCGATAAATTGCGTATACGGTGCGTACACTGGCGAAATCATCAACACAGTATCGCCTTTGCGCAAGAAGCCAATTCCCTCCTCGCCCAAGCCCTTAAAAAACAACCCGACACCGTGAGAAGCACCACTTAACAAAACAATATCTTCAAAATTGACCGGAAAACCAAGCTCTTCGCTGCGATCATCCGCGACTGCCATGCGGACAATCATCTCTCCCCACGAATTGGGATAACGACCTCCGGTCAAGATTGAGAACTTGAAAACATCAAACAAAATTTCTTCTTTCGTTTTTGGTTGTCCTTGTTCCTTCGAGATGCGCTCAAGTTCTGCCAAGAAAAAATCCATATCCGCGAGCAATTTGGCAGCAATATCTGGTTGGTAGGTTTTTTGCGCAATCTCTGTAATCGTATGGAGGACATTGTCGATATTCTCCTGCGCACCCGAACCAAAATGGATATCATCTTGGTTATTATTGAGATGCGTGTCGATGTGTACCAAAAACGAAAAAAACTCGCGACTACGGGTACATGGAGCAAAGCCATACCCAGGTTCTCCTTGCGAAATATCCAGGATTCCTAATTCGCCATGCTTGTCGACAGCTTTGCGTCTGAGCGAACGGAATGCCAAAAATGGCATACTCGTATGAACATCCCAGCCGTACTGGTTGTCTAAAAATTTCATACTGCTTAAAAATCGAACATCATTTTGTCAAAAATCTTGCCTCAAGTCAAAGGATGTTCTCTTTTTTGTGGAACTTCTCAAATTTCACTTCTGTATCATGCATATACATACCTAAAACTTGAAGACTGCTCTCGCAGTATCATTGGACGGACTCTTTCGCTCGGGAACATTCAATTTAGCAAAGAGAATTTGAATTTTACAGAGGTCATTTTAATTGGTGTTTTTGGATTTGAGAAATGTAAGTACCTCCTCACGAGTGAATTGTGCTTTTGCTATTGCTGTGACTACTTGCTCACCAACATCTCTATTTTCATCAAGTGCTCGTTCGTACGCACGCAGATTATCACTTTCCTCTTGGTTTATTTCTAATCCAAATTCTGTAAACACTCTTCTTAACTCTTCCTTCATTTCATTTTTCGCGAAATCAAACGAATTAAGAATATAAATTGTTTCACCATCCAGTGTCTTAGCGGTAACATTTACACCGAGTGCAGTTACTGCTAGACCAAATCCAGAGGCATCCATATCGTCTGGAATTTTTACAAAGTGCTCAAATTGAGCAAATTCTCCGTTATTCGGTGCTCCCATGATGTGATGCTAAAGAAAATTATTTTAGCCCGACGAGTACAGCAAGCTCTGCAAGACGCAAAGCATAGCCCCATTCGTTGTCGTACCACGCAAGAATCTTGACCGTGTTGCCGATTGCGACAGTAGAGTCGGCATCGACAATACTGCTGCGATCATCACCGAGAAAATCTCGCGAGACAAGTGGGCGTTCTTCAAAACCAAGAATTCCCTTGAGTTCGCCTTCGGAAGCAGCCTTGAGTGCGGCATTGACTTCTTCAGCGGTAATTTCGCGTTCGAGTGTGACAGTGAGGTCAACAACCGAGACATCTGGTGTTGGCACACGGATGGCAAGTCCATTGAGTTTGCCTTTGAGCGCAGGGATTACGAGTCCGACTGCTTTGGCAGCGCCAGTCGAAGTCGGTACCATCGAAGCATTTGCGGCACGTGCGCGGCGCAAATCGCTATGCGGAGCATCAAGCAAACGCTGATCGCCAGTATATGAATGGATTGTTGTCATGAGCCCATTTACAATTCCAAATTTTTCATGAAGAACTTTGGCAACAGGAGCCAGTCCATTGGTTGTGCAGCTCGCGTTTGAGATGATGTGATGCTTTGTCGGATCAAAATCTTTCTCGTTAACACCAATCACAAAAGTTCCATCAATTTCGCCCTTTGCAGGCGAAGAAATAATTACACGCTTGGCACCAGCAGTCAGATGTTTTTCGCAGCCTTCGCGCTTGCGAAAGATTCCGGTACATTCCAAAACCGTTTCGACACCAAGGTCTTTCCAAGGAAGTACACTCGGGTCTTTTTCGGCAAAAGCTTGGATTTTTTTACCATTAATCGTAATTGATTTTTCATCATGTTCGACTGTTCCTTTGAATGTTCCAAAAGTCGAATCGAATTGAAAGAGATGAGCCAGTGTCGCGGTATCGGTCAAATCGTTGATGGCGACAATTTCGAGCGGCAGATTCTTTTCAAAGATTGCTCGAGTAGCCATGCGGCCGATTCGCCCAAAACCATTAATCGCAATTTTTGTCATTATGTTTGAAAAATATTCTCTTTCATTATACATGCTCTTAGGCAAGATTGCGAGCTGATTTTGTGAAAAAACCAACTGAGAAATTGTCAATATCTCGTGCGAGAGTATCTTCAAATTGTTATTTATCTCTTGCTGATTTTTCGCTATTGTCCAAGATAGTTTCTTACTGACTCATGCCGCGAGATGACACCCTTTGGTACTTAAAGAATTTTAAGATATTCGCTGATATTCCGCCGGAAAAAATCGATGAAATCGCTGGAGATACTCACATGAAGTCGTATTCAAAGGGCGATATTCTTTATACTCCCGATGACGAAACCGATCAGATTTATGTCCTGAAGCAAGGCGAAGTGATCCTCTACCACGAGCGCGATGGTAAGATGGTGGTCTTTGATACACTCGGACCGGGTTCGTTTTTTGGTGGATTTAGCCTCCGTCCCGAAAAAATTAATCACTTTGCTGAAGTCGCGGTTGGCTCAAAAATCTGTAATTTTCCGCAATCAGTAATGCTCCAACTGATTGCCAATTTTCCGGGAGCAATGCTGCAGTTTTGGCAAGAAGTGAGTATTCGTCTCACCGAGTACGAAGAGCGTCTGCGCGACAACGGCGCCCCGGCAGCAGATATTTTGCTCCACGAACTGGAGCGACTCAAAAAAAGCCGTCAAAAAAGCTTCCTTGGTTTTATGCAACGTCCATTGGTGATTACTCATGACGAACTTGCTAAGCGCACAGGACTCAATCGGGTGACAGTCACCCGTGAAATGAAATACCTGCGCGATGCCGGTCGTATCAAAGTCGACACAAAAAGCGGTGCTATTGACGTCATTGCCGCCAAACCTCTATAATCTGACTTGTTTTTCCCATTCTCATGAAAAAATCAGCTTTCGTAAGTCTTTTGCTCGTATTGCCGCTTCTGGCAGCATGTCAACAAAATGGATATGAACAAGATGCAAGCGATGCGACAAATTCACCCATTGCTACCGATGATTTTGATGCCGATATGATTACTGAGGCCGACATCGAATCGTCTTTCCCTGATGATATTCCACCACCTCCGCCACCGCCGCCACTTACTCCGGAGAACATCGCCGGTTTTGAAGATTTGCCGCCAGAAGTCCAAGAAGACCTTCGCCGCACACTCGAAGCTGAAGCTACGCCGACCGAAACAGCTGCGACAACGGATACCGAATAAGCAGCCGATTCTTTGCGTTTGCTGTCGTCTTGACTACTCCGTCTGATTGGAGAGGTGGCTTATTCATGAGAAAATAAGCAGTGCCTTTCTCTTTATTTTCTGATGGAGCTGCTTCTGATTTCGTTTATTGCCGGCATGTTGACCGTGCTTGCGCCTTGTGTGTTGCCGATTTTGCCGGTGATTTTGAGCGGCTCGCTGGGGCAACGCAGCGTTATAAGAGCGCTGACAATCACGCTCTCTTTGGCACTCTCGATTATCCTGTTTACTTTGCTGCTCAAATCCTCGACGCTGCTCATTGATATCCACCCGAATACATGGAAATACTTTTCGGGAGGCGTTATCCTCTTTTTTGGTATCATCACTTTTTTGCCGGAGATTTGGGAACAGATCGCCTTTCGCCTCGGTCTTGGCACCAAATCCCAAACCGCGCTTGCTCATGCCGGACAAAAACAAGGCTTTGTCGGTAATGTCCTCTTGGGCGCTGCGCTTGGTCCGGTCTTTGCGAGTTGTTCACCGACTTACTTCTTTATCATTGCGACCGTCTTGCCGGCGAGTTTTGCGATCGGGCTGATTAATCTTATCTTCTACGGAATCGGTCTGGCGCTTGTTCTATTTTTGATCGCCTTTTTTGGACAACGCTTTATTTCCAAAGCAAAATGGGCTGCCAATCCTCACGGACTTTTTCGCCGCATTTTGGGCATTATCTTGATTCTGGTCGGTATTGCGATTTTGACCGGAATTGATAAAAAGCTTGAAGCTTGGCTTGTATCGGAAGGTTTTGGCAATACGCAGCTCGAACAGCGCCTGCTGGAGAATGCAAAAGAAGATGCTGAGATCGACTGAGGAATACCGTAAAAATTCTGCTTCCGTTAGCGCCCATCACCCGAATACAAATTGCTTTTATCTCTCAATCGGAGATAAGCTGTATGTACGAAATTTGTAATTAATACGTGAATATCCTCATCCTCGATCCGGCGGATTTTGTCGGCGGTGCAGAGCTGTTTACGCTTGACCTGCTCCCCTCTTTAGTAGCGTCACATTCTATCACGTTGGTCACTGCAGGAAATAACAAGCACTATCTGGAGCGGATTCCACCAGATATCGAGGTTGTTACATACGGCTTGCCACGCCTCAGACCATTTCGTCCGCTTGCCTATCTGAGAGCTGTTATTCAAATTCGCAAGCTCTGCAAAAAATATAGGATTGAGATTGTACACAGCAATTCCGTCCGTGCCGGACTTGTGGCTGCTGCTAGCGGCAAACCTTGGGTGCATGTCGCGCATGATTTTACGCTGCCCAAAATCTTTGCAAAAGTATTTCGGCGCGCGCGAACAATTTGTGCGTGCTCACAGGCAGTCAAAAACGATTTGGTCGGCAAAGGAATCGCGGAGAAAAAAATCCGTGTCGTGTACAACGGTGTCGCTTTGGAGAAATACAACACACTTGTTCCTCATAGGTTCGATTCTGATTCTCCCATTGTCGCGATTGTCGGCAGACTCGACGCATGGAAAGGGCAAGATGTCTTTGTCGCCGCCGCAATAATAATTCATGAGCAGCTTCCGCGAGCGCGTTTTGTGATCTATGGCGAGTCTTCGGCACACGATTCTGCAACCGTTACTTTTGAAAAACAGTTACGAGAATCCGCTCCAGAGTATATCGAATTTTCCAAATTTCGCCCGATGAGAGAAATTCTGCAAAATGTTGATTTGCTCGTGCATGCCAGTACCCAGCCAGAACCGT
Source organism: Candidatus Altimarinota bacterium (assembly GCA_041738935.1). Classification (GTDB taxonomy): domain Bacteria; phylum Patescibacteriota; class Gracilibacteria; order CAIRYL01; genus JBGSOV01. Next base: position 56,478 of record JBGSOV010000013.1, read on the forward strand.
TTGGCAGAGTCGTGCTCGAAGCAATGGCAGCAAATGTGCCAATCGTTGCCACGTGGAATGGTGGCGTGCCGGAGATTTTGGGGGAAGAGTTACGAGAATTCGGCTACAAACCGGGGAATGCGGAGGAATTAGCGGAAAAAATTGTGGCGATTATCGAATCAAAAGAAATGCGACAGCGGTTTGCGACAGAATCCCAACAACGCGTACAGCTTTTTGCTTTGGAAAAAGTCAGTGAAGAAATTAGAAGAGCGTGGAATAACGCAATAAAAGCCAATCTGTAGATAGCTTGCATGATTTAACTTCCTTTGACTAGTATGTGATTGATAGTTCTTTGAAACATTGGGGAAAAGGTGGAAGCCCTCATGCTGAAAAAATCAGGTCTTAGCGCATCATTGCGCTATTTGCATCTTGATTACTTTCAGTATCGGATTTCTACTTTTGTAGATAGAATAGCTCGTGTGGGCTTATATTCTGCCAAGATCTCATCTTAATTCCCCGACCGAAAGCGCCAGAGCTTTCTTTTTTTTGAAAAAAGAATTGACTCATTTCAGAATAAGGGCATATATTTTAAACATGCAAAAAAGGGAGCCGAACATTTACGATTTTCTTATCATATTCGTTCAAACGGATGTAAAGATATTCGCTGCTGTGGCAATTGTAGTAATTGTATCCATATCACCCATTTACCATACCATATTCTTGTGGTTAAATAATGTACCTTTAAAACTTTTTCTTTCTTTGATTTAAACTATGACTAATTCGATCTTCGCCTCATTTACCAATCAGTATTCCCTCAGCAAGACTTTGCGGTTTGAGCTAAGGCCAGTAGGCAACACCGAGAAAATGCTAGAAGATACCAAGGTCTTTGAAAAAGACGAAACGATTCAAAAAAAGTACAAAGCGACAAAGCCGTATTTTGACCGACTCCATCGAGAGTTTGTACAAGAAGCCTTGTTAGGTGCTGCACTTTCAAATCTCTCTGGATATTTGGAAATCTACAAAAAATGGAAAAATGACAAAAAAGCGAATGAAAAAGCGTTACAAAACAAAGAAAAAGAACTTCGAAAAGAGGTGGTGATTTTTTTTGAAGCACAAGGGAAGATATGGACAGAGAAATACGCAGGGCTAAAAAACAAGAATATCGAAATCCTGTTCGAAGAGGCAGTTTTTAAGGCGATTTTAAAAGAAAGATACGGACATGAGGATGGGACAGAGATTATAGACGAATCGACCGGAGAACTTGTGTCTATTTTTGACAGTTGGAAAGGATTTACTGGCTATTTTGGGAAATTCTTTGAGACACGAAAAAACTTTTACAAAGATGATGGAACATCAACAGCGTTGGCAACGCGAATTATTGACCAGAACCTCAAACGGTTTTGTGACAATATACTCATTTTTGAGGATATGAAAGACGAGATAAATTTTAGAGAAGTGGAAGAGAGTTTTGGGAAAACGCTTGCTGAAGTTTTTTCATTGGAATTTTATGATGATTGTTTGTTGCAAGATGGAATTGATTTTTTTAACAAAATCTTAGGGGGAGAAACTCTCAAAAATGGAGAAAAGCAAAAAGGACTCAATGAGTGTATAAACCTGCATAAACAAAAAACAGGCAAGAAATTTCCTTTTTTTAAAGCCCTCGATAAACAGATATTGAGCGAAAAAGAAAAATTTATTGATGAAATCGAAAATGATGAAATGCTATTAGAAAGCCTGAGAAATCTAAAAGATGTAGCTAAGCAAAAAACAGCTATCAGCAAAAGACTGCTTGGAGATTTCGTAAAAAACACCCAAAGTTATGATCTTGCCGAAGTATATATTTCTAAAGAAGCGCTTAATACCATTTCGCACAAATGGACGGGCGAAACCGATTTGTTTGAGGAGACACTTTTTGACGCCTTAAAATCAGCAAAAATCATATCCAGCTCCGCAAAAAAGAAAGATGGTGGCTACTCATTTCCGGATTTTATCTCGCTCTATTTTGTCAAAGAAGCGCTTATTCATCTTCCGTCAACCACAGCCTTTTGGAAAGAGCGCTATTATCAAAATGCTGAGAAGCCAGACGACAAAGGTTTTTTGACGATAGAACAAGACAAATGGGATCAGTTTTTGCAAATACTTGATTTCGAATTCTCTTCTCTCTTTTTTAGAGAAATCACAGATCCCGAAAATGGTAATAAAAGACAAGTTGGTTATGATGTTTTTGACAAACAACTTGAAACACTTTTGCAGGATTTTCGGATTGATCAAAATACCAAAGTCGTTATAAAAGATTTTGCTGACTCTGTTCTCAATATTTACCAAATGGCAAAATACTTTGCATTGGAAAAGAAGCGAAAATGGCTCGATGATTATGAAACCGGCGATTTTTATGAGAATCCAGAATTTGGCTACAAACTTTTTTATGACAACGCATACGAAGAAATCGTGCAGAGCTATAACAAGCTCCGTAATTATCTTACAAAGAAGCCATACAGCGAAGCAAAATGGAAACTGAATTTTGAAAACCCAACACTCGCTGATGGTTGGGACAAGAATAAAGAATCTGACAATTCTACGGTAATCCTCCGCAAAGATGGTAAATACTACCTCGGGCTGATGGCAAAAGGACACACCAAAATCTTTGACGACAGAAATTCTGCAAAATTTTCTGAAAATTCTGAGAATGGGAAATATGAGAAAGTGGTGTACAAGTTTTTCCCAGATCAAGCGAAGATGTTTCCTAAAGTTTGTTTTTCTGTAAAAGGTTTAGAGTTTTTTAAACCCTCGGAAGAAATCTGGAATATTTATCAAAACTCAGAATTCAAAAAAGGCGACACTTTTTCGGTCTCGAGTATGCAAAAACTAATCAATTTTTATAAGGATTGTTTGACCAAATACGAAGGGTGGAAAGGTTACGCTTTTCAACACATGAAACCGACAGAAGCTTATCAAGAGAATATCGGCGAGTTTTTCCGAGATGTTGCGCAAGACGGCTACAAAATTTCTTTTCAACTGATTTCTGATGCATATGTAAAGGAAAAAAACGACAAAGGAGAATTATTTCTTTTTCAAATAAAAAACAAGGACTGGAACGAAGGCTCAACAGGCGCAAAGAATCTCCATACCATTTATTTTGAATCGCTCTTTTCCAAAGAAAATATCGCACACAACTTTCCGATCAAGCTCAACGGACAAGCTGAGATTTTTTATCGCCCAAAGACCGAAGCGAAGAAATTGGGAATAAAAACCGACAAAAAGGGGAACCCTGTTATTAATCACAAGCGATACAGTGAAAATAAGATATTTTTTCATGTCCCGCTCACTTTCAATCGAACCTCAGGCGACATTTACTCATATAACAGCAAAATAAATGACTTTCTTGCGAATAATCCTGACATCAACATCATCGGTGTCGATCGTGGTGAAAAACACTTGGCATACTATTCGATTATTACTCAAAAAGGAAAAATTCTTGAGAGTGGTTCGCTTAATGAGGTCAATAACATCAAATACGCCGAAAAGCTCGAAGAAAAAGCCAAAGTCCGCGAACAAGCGCGAAAAGACTGGCAAGATGTTGAGGCAATTAAGGATTTGAAAAAAGGCTACACTTCGCAAGTCGTCAAAAAGCTTGCCGACCTTGCAATCGAGCATAATGCCATTATTGTTTTTGAAGACCTCAACATGCGCTTTAAGCAAATTCGAGGAGGTATTGAAAAATCGGCTTACCAACAATTAGAAAAAGCCCTTATCGACAAACTGAGTTTTCTTGTAGAGAAGCAAGAATCCGACCCAAAAAAAGCGGGGAATCTTTTGAAGGCTTATCAACTTGCTGCCCCATTTACGACATTTAAAGACATGGGCAAGCAAACGGGAATCATTTTTTACACTCAAGCCGCTTATACTTCTCGCATTGATCCTGTGACCGGTTGGCGACCACATTTGTACCTCAAATATTCAAGTGCAGAAAAAGCGCAGGCGGATATTCTCAAGTTTTCAAAGATTGAACATATCAACGAACGCTTCGAGCTGACTTATGATATTAAAAATTTTAGAGAACAAAAGGAATGGCAAAAAAAGACTGTCTGGACGATTTGCTCCAATGTCGAAAGATACCGCTGGAATCGAATCTTAAAGAATAATAAGGGTGGATATGATCCTTACCCGAATGTAACTGAGAATTTGTTGCAACTCTTTAGAGAAACGAACATTGATCCAACTAGTGGCGATATTTTGGGTCAAATCCAAAGTTTGAATGCAAAAGAACATGTGAAGTTTTTTAAGGATTTTATCTTTTATCTAAACCTGATTTGCCAGATCCGTAATACCGATGACAAGGCTCAAGACTCCGATAAGCAAGACTTTATTCTCTCTCCTGTTGAGCCATTCTTCGATAGTAGAACAGACAATGGTGATCAGCTTCCGAAAAATGGCGATGACAATGGTGCATTCAATATTGCTCGCAAAGGAATCTGCATACTCAACAATATTTCGGAGTATGCGGTGCAAAATGGCACCTGCGAGAAGATGAAATGGGATAATCTCTACATCTCCAACACTGATTGGGATAATTTTGCAGAGCAGTAAACCTCTTTTTGCTCCTGTGATTTTTTGCTATAATGTACAGAATATCTGTACACATGGAATCCTATTTGCCCATTTCGTTCCTCAACGATTTTATCTTCTGCCCAAAGTCGATTTACTACCACAATCTGTATGGTAAATATAACAAGGCTGTTTACCAAGACAAACCCCAAGTAGTTGGCACGCTCAATCATGAGCGTATTGATAGCAAAACCTATTCCACTCAAAAAAAGTATCTGCAAGGATTAGAGGTTTTTTCTGAAAAATATCAACTCTGCGGCAAAATCGATGTCTACGATGCAGAAAGCAAGTCCCTGATCGAAAGAAAGACCAAAATCAAAACAATCTACGATGGCTACCGCTACCAGCTGTATGCGCAATATTTTTGCATGGTCGAAATGGGCTACACTGTCGAGCATCTCTATTTGCATTCACTCGAAGACAACAAGCGCTATAGTGTCGCAATACCAGATGTTTCAGAAACAAAGATTTTCGAAGCACTTTTGCAAGCAATAACGGCATTTGATGTTTTTGCTCCGGGTTTTTCGCAAAACCCACAAAAGTGCGAGCGCTGTATCTACAACAATTTGTGTGATTCTTATCTTGCTTAACTATGCTGTCACTCCCCGATTTTCGTGAAAAGCAAATTCTTTTTGTCCAGTCGTATGCCAAAAAAATCAAGTTCCGTAATGGAAATGCGATTTTTTGTGATGATGACGACAAGGTCATTAGCCAGGCATCTTGCTACAAGCTTTTTTGCGTCTTTATCGTGGGCGAAACTACGCTTTCTTCTGTGGTTATCCGCAAAATACTGGATTTTGGCATTACGATTATGCTTATGAACAAAAACCTAAAGGTTTACGCCGTAATCGGCAGCGAAACGGAAGGGAATGTGCTTTTGCGTCAAAAGCAATATCTGATGAGTGCAGAAAGAAAGCTCCTGATCTCGAAGCAGCTTGTGATTACAAAAGTCACTAATCAAATTGAACTCTTACAACAAATCCGCCAAAAATCTGATGAGGCAAAAGATGCTATTGCTGGATTAAAAAAGCTGCTCAAAAGTGTGGAGTCTGCACTAGATCAGCAAAGCTTGTTGGGGATAGAAGGCTCTGCCGCCAGAATATTTTTTGCGCCATATTTTGAGCCATTCAAATGGTACAAGCGTTTGCCTCGGACAAAATGCGACCATCTCAACTCATTAATGGATATTGGCTACACCTACCTTTTCAATTTTGTCGATGCGCATTTGCGACTCTATGGATTTGACACCTATATGGGCGTGTATCATCAGGTATTTTATCAGCGCAAATCGCTTGTTTGCGATCATGTCGAGCCATTTCGCTGTATCATCGAAAAACAAATCCTCAAAGCACACAATCTTGGGCAAATCGACGAAAAGGATTTTTTACTCACCAAAGGGCAATACCTCCTCAAATACGAACATAATCAAAAATACTCCAAGATTTTTCTCGAAGCGATTATGAGTAACAAAGAAGAGATATTTTTGTATTTTCAGGCGTACTACCGCTTTGTGATTAGTGACAAAGAAACGCCTCCAGCATTTTTTATCAAAAAATGATTATCGTTGCATATGACATCTCAAACGACAAAGTCCGCACTCGCTTCTCGAAGTTTCTTCAAAAATTTGGAAGGAGGATTCAATATTCCGTTTTTGAGATCAGGAACAGCAAACGCATCTTGGATGCAATTTGTATCGAAGTAGAAAAAAGATACGAAAAGCATTTTACCGGAGCAGACAGCGTGATTATCTATCGAATTTGTTCGACTTGCAAAGGAAAAGTGAAAAAATTCGGCTATGCAGAAAATGATGATAATGATATTATCTTTTTGTGAATCCCCTGCTTCTGCAGAATGTTCTTTTACACCCACCGTTTGCTACATAACAAAGTAGAATAAGGTGGAAATTGTCATGTTGCTTTTAGAGATATTGCAAAAAATTGCAAACCTCGGTCTTCATTTTTGAGACCCCAATGAATAAGCCAAAAAGTCGCGCCTCCCAAAAAGATTCGTTTGTATCTTCTTGGCTTATTCTAAACAAATCGACTCTCTAAAAGACCCATTCAATTTCTACTTTTGTAGATAAAAAGAGAGCGCGACGATTGCAGGCTCTAAAAGACCCATTCAATTTCTACTTTTGTAGATAAACTCATGAAGAATCTATTCTTCTCCTCTAAAAGACCCATTCAATTTCTACTTTTGTAGATTCAGATCAAGAGGTGGAAGAAATAGAATCTCTAAAAGACCCATTCAATTTCTACTTTTGTAGATTTGTTGATCTCTTCTTGGAGGTCGGCACTCTAAAAGACCCATTCAATTTCTACTTTTGTAGATCCCATTCATCACCATCGCGCACGGATCTCTAAAAGACCCATTCAATTTCTACTTTTGTAGATCATAATGTTGCGTTAGTTACCCCAATCTGTTCTCTAAAAGACCCATTCAATTTCTACTTTTGTAGATCATATTGATGTGGATGTGGTGAAGAGTCTCTAAAAGACCCATTCAATTTCTACTTTTGTAGATCCGTCTTGGCGGAGAGTCCATTTACAGCTCTAAAAGACCCATTCAATTTCTACTTTTGTAGATTCAATGAATGCGACCGACGCCGCAAAACGCTCAAAAGACCCATTCAATTTCTACTTTTGTAGATCAGACCATATCAGAACTCTACGGACTTCCCTCTAAAAGACCCATTCAATTTCTACTTTTGTAGATTAAACTCATGAAGAATTTCTTCTTCTCTCTAAAAGACCCATTCAATTTCTACTTTTGTA
>JBGSOV010000017.1:0-16883 GCA_041738935.1 Candidatus Altimarinota bacterium
ATCGGCAATCTTTGCCGAAGTTACTGCATCATTCGCAATCACATTACTCGTAATATTCCCCGTAACATCTCCTGCCATCTGCGGAATACCAACCGAAGAACTCATCTGTACCCATGCTGTTCCATTACAGACATAGATGACATTGTCATTCTTGTTGTAGGTTGCCCAGCTTTGTTTGGTATTATCACAAACACCATATTTGGTTGCGGGATTAGTGTCGGCGATTTCGACCGGATTTTTCCAGGTCAGTCCATTGATGAGATTATCTACATATTGCTTACTTGCTGCGCCCAGCGCAACGCTCGGATCGGCATTCAAAACCAAATTGCCTGTCATTGTGCCACCGGATTTATTGATAAAATTACTATCAAGATAATTTTTGGTCGCGGCATCTTGTGCAAGTGTCGGATCAGCAAGATTGCTAATTTTGAGTCCGCCGGCATTGTTGCCTTCGGTCAAGACTTCGCCCAAATCTTGCAAGGCGCCCGAGCCAACAGATTCGACAAAGCGTTTATTGACGGCATCTTGTGGATCCGTCGGATCGGCGATATTTTTGATTTGCAAATTGCCGCCGTCATTGCCCTTGGTCAAGACTTGCTCCAGATTTTGGAGCGCTCCTGTGCCAGCTGCAGAGACTTCGCTATCGACATACGCTTTGACGCTTTGTTGTGTCGGTACTTTGGTATCGAGATCAGAGGCAAAAGTATCCTCATCAATTACCCAACCATTCGCCGAGACATCTGTATCATTATTCATCGTTGCTCCTGCGGCTTTGACATTAGTTGCGTCTGTCACATCGGCTCCAGTTTCTATCCCAATCAGTTTTGTCCGTTCGGTCAATGTAAACATTTTGTTGGTTGTTCCATCAGGAATATCATCCGCGCTGACTTGTCCTGCACCTGTTCCCCACGCTACCATCGTATCTTTGATGCTTGTTGTGTTGATTGTCCACGTCGCTCCACTACCGCTCACCGTGATATCACCCTTGTTTCCGTCGGCGAGTGCGGCGCCGCTTGCTTTGGTATCGACATATTGCTTCGTCGCTGCGCCCAGTGCAACAGCCGGATCGGCGTTCAAAATCAAATTGCCAGTCAAGGTTCCTCCTACCAGATTCAATTTGGTATTGAAAGCATTTTGCAAATCAGTTTGATTGCTGAGAGTTCCTGTAATATTTCCCCAGGTACTGGCGGTGCCGGTTTTGGTATCAACATAGCCTTTGTTGGCTGCGTCACCGATGACAAGTGGTGTTCCGATGTTATTGATGACTTTGCCGCCGGCATTTTTACCTAGTGTCAAAACTTGATCCAAATTTTGCAACTCGTTGTTTGGATCGGCATCGGCATCGTTGACATTGATTCCTGCCAAATCGCTCAAAAAGGCGATCGTCTCGCGCGTGGTGCTCGGGCTAAAAAAGAGTTTGCTGCCATCGTATTCAAAGCTTCCGGCTTCGGGCGTGGTGAGATTGGTTCCAGCAGTTAGCTTGAGCGGGGGAGTGGTCGCCGTGCCTGCCGCGAGTTCCAAAAAGGCAGTTGGTGACGAAACTCCCACACCGACATTGCCATCAGGATAGTTGATTCCGCCAGCTACATTATCCCATTGTGTTGCTGCTGCCGCGAGTTGCTGCATCGAATAACAGTTGCCGCCATCGGCATCACAAAATTCCGTCGCACCAATTTGTCCATTTGCATCAATCCTGAGGCTACCGTCGATTCTCACAGAGCCGATTCCCAGTGAACCTCCTCCCAATGAGCCGCTGTCGTAGTAGAGCTGTGCGCCAGCAAGAACGGTGCTGTTATTGTAGAGCAACTGTTTGTCCGAGCCGGGTGCGGCGACACTTGCCGATGCGGCGCTGATCCAGCTGCTGCCGTCACAGACAAGGAGTTCGTCGTTATTGCTGTCGTAGTAGATCGTTCCCTTTGTCGGGGCTTCACAGGCATAAGGTGGCGACTCCAATGGCAAAACTTTGATTTCACCACCGATATCGAGTTTTGCGACAGGATCGATAACATCGATACCAAAATAGCCGTCTTTGTTGACGACGCTGATTGCGGATCCATCCGAAGTCTGCCATTGCTGCAAATCTGCAGTTTGACCAACGGCACCCTTGACTCCGAGCGCAGTGCTGCCAGCCACGGTGTTAATGATTTCTAAACCCACATCATCTGGCGAATCAAATGTTGGTGCTGTATCAATGGCTCCGCGTCCACCGATAAAACGCAAAGCGCTTTTAGAAAAAATATCGAGTGCGCCGCCGCTTTTGATTTGCAAACCTGTCCCGGCATCGCCCAATTGTAAACGAAATGCTTCGTAGTCGGTGGCATCGTTCGATAAATCAGCCACGTTAAAAAGCCGTGGTTCAGCTTCGGTACTGCCATTGGTGTTGATTGTTATATCACCATTCAAAGTGGAGCTCCCATCGACATTAAGACCTGTGTCCACATCCAAATCTCCCGTTATTTTCGCATCGGTGCTGATAACGATATCGCCAGTGCTGCCATCTAAAATCGTGTCGCCATCAGGATTTTCAACCGTGCGCGAACTCAAGACCGTCCACTTGTTTCCCAAATTTAACACCTGTTCGTCTAACCATGAATTAAAGGTTTTGCCTACCGGCAAATCAATGGGGTCTGTGCTAAAATACCAAACATCATCCGGGAAGATTATGTCAAATACATCAAGCATCCGGTACAAATACGGTTTATTAATATTAGCGGGACCCGAAGTTTGTGCTGCTTGCGCCGTAATCGGCACAACAATGTTCCCCGAGACAACGGCAAACATCGCGCAAAGAGCGATAAATCTTTGTAGTCCACGCGCAAAAGTATGCGGAAGGTGACCGGATTTTTTCATTTTTGTTAAAATTTTATCTAAAAATTATACCACAGCCCTGTACATAAAAGCAAAATGATATGGTGGCCTTTTTTGTTGTTGCATTTTTAAAAAAAAGCGAGCGCCACAATGCAAATCGGCGGGAAAAAAGCGTGATTTTTTTTGTTATTTCTGAAGCGAGACAAAAACTCCGTCATTGCAACATGCTTCTGTCATTGCGATCCCGCCACGGCGGGATGCATTGCTCTTTCGTGCCACCCGATTCCGGACAAGCCGGAATGACTTTATTTCTTGCAACCTGATTCCTATTATTTGCTTTCTGATATTTGGTTTCTGATGTTCGATACCTGCTTCCTGTTATTTGCTATCTGCTTGTATTTCTTCCGCAGCCTCTTTCTCGCGAAAAGGAGCACTGATCACGAGGTTAAAAAAATCTATATCACTGTTTTGCGCCACGGTAATTTCTGCAAAATTATTAAGCAAATTTGACCAGTTGGGAAAAAATGTTGCGATAATTTTTGGCTGGGCAACAACAAATTCGTCATATTGCTGCACAATTTCTGGAAGAATGTTTTCATCTTCTGTTGTCAAGTTGGTGAGCGTCGTACGCGCATCCGTCGCTTGTGTCGCTATTACAAAAATATCGCCCGATAGTCCCAGTGATAAAGTGCGGGTGGCACCGTCATTATTTTCGGTCACAAATGTAGTGAGCTCTGCACCACCAATGGTTTCGGTAGTACTTTGTACACAATCATCACACGCTGCGACTTCGCGGATTATCGAACCATCTTCGAGCACATGCTCGAGTATGCGTGGCACAAAATTGGCGGCGGCATTTTGTAAAGCACTGAGCAACTTTTCTTTTTTGGCGGCAGCAAAGCTTGCATCATTCGTATCGAGTGTTATTAAAAAATCTGCCTTCCTGCTATCGTTTTGATAAAGTGCAAAAGTGACCTGATTGTCAAAGAGGGGTAAAATATCATTTTCGAGGCTGATCTCATTGCCAAATAGTTCTTGTAAAAAACGGCGTGTTTGACCGCGCACAAAAAATGCAAATGCTGGGTCGGTTTTCTCGAGATAGTCGAGCGCCCAATCGATTTCTTTTTTTGGAGTAATCAAAGTAGCGACAAGGTCAGCAGATTTATCCGGAAAAGCCGCGAGTAATAATCCTTGATCTTCCGAAGGAATTTTTGGCTTTTGATCAAAAAATGTGTTCGGTGTATTGCTTACTATCTTGAGCAAAAATTTGTCTTTGTCATGATCAAGCGCGAGTCCAATTTCGGGGACAAAGTCAAGCAATGGTTGCAATCCAACGGCGACAAATGGCGTCAATAGTTGTGATTTAAAAATAACAGTTGGCGTGGTGTTGCCTAGTTTTTGATGGAGAGTATTCCAAAATACATCGTCACTTGCGGCAACAGCAAGCCCGGCATCGACATCAGCGACTTGGCGATAAAAGTCGCTTTCTGGTGAAATAATAAGCCAGCCTTTCCAAAAGAATACGACTCGGGATTGTGGCTCGCTAAAACGCAAAATGCGCATATCTTGCCCTGTTTCTTCGACAGCAGTTTCGCTGCCTGCCAGATTTTTGACAAAAGCTTCGGCGTTTTTGTCACTCGTCACGCGAAAAAGCAGGGTTGGCGCGAACTTTACTCCTGTATCGGTGAGATTATTATATGACGCGATGATGATTTGATTGGCGAATACGCTGATACGCTGCGGATATTCTCCGATGAGTGATGTCAAGAGTTGGTCGCGTTGTTCGCAAAAATCTGGCAATTTTTCATTGAGCTCGAGATTGCATTTTGCCTCGCCGACATCAGCGTACAAGGTGAGATTGCGCGCGGGGATGATTTGCGCTGCATCAGCGGTAAAAAGTGGCGAATCTGCCAGCAGGTATCCGACGCCCACAACAGCGATAATACCAATTGGCAAGAGCCAATATCCCGCTTTGGATGGTGCGGGCTTGTCTTTGTGAAGCAAATTCCGAACTTTGGTCAAATATTTCTGCATACAATGGGTGTTTTTAGTTGCCGAGGGATTGTAGGATTTTTTTGCTGCAAGCGCAAATCTCGTCAGAATCGGCAACAGCTAACAAATAGCAGGGAACAAGAATCAAGATAGAGGATTCAGGATTTAGGCTTCAAATCTTCAAAACACAGCAGATTCAAGGGAGTGTGATGTTGTGCTACGCGTACTATCTTGGGCATAGTGGATACCATCACGTCCCATCCGGCGCATGACGTTCCATTGCATTACAAATCAAATTCCAGCGCCGGATTCATTTTCACCTATATGGAGACCACATTCTGCAAAGGAGCGTGTAGCTGCTTCATTTTCATCATCATCTCCAACGGGTCTACTATTAAATCTGTCACCAACTCTCAAATAGCCCTGTTCCCACAAAGGATGATAAGGAAGGTCGTACTCTTTCATATATGCATGTACTTTTCTCTTGTCCATGTCGATGATCGGCAAAAGCTTCCAACAACCACTTTGAATTGCCAAAATCGGTAGATTTGTACGCGAGTCTGACGAATCACCACGCAAACCTGCAAGCCACGTGCGTATACCAAGTTCTTCAATAGCGCGACCCATCGGTTCAACTTTTGTTCGTTGATGATAGTCGCGCAGTCCTGCTGCGTCTAGTGTGCTTGGATGACCGTAGCGAGCTTCTTGCCAAGCTGTCGTCATTTCTGCGGAGTAGACCTTGAGATTCAGCTGTAATCGTTTGACTAGCTCATCAATGAATCGATATGTTTCATCAAAAAGATAACCGGTATCGGTGAGTATTACTGGTATATCTGGACTTTCTTGCGTTACGAGATGGAGCATGATCGCGGCTCGAATGCCAAAGCTGGATGAAAGCATAAATTCACTTTCTAGCTTATTGAGCGCCCAACGCACACGCTCTTGAGGGGGTATTTGAAAGAGCATTGCGTTCGCTGGAGCGAGCAGGCTTGTCTGTTCTGCCTGCGGCAGATTTACCAACTCTGCAAGTGGTGGTATCTGAATTGCAGCGAGCTCATGCGAGACATTATTAGCGATGGTTTTTATTACCGAAGAATCGCTCAGGATTTCTTGTCCTGAATCGTCACGATTCCCACTATATTCGCCATCTTCTGGAAGCATTGTAAATATAATTTTTAGAGGTAAAAATACTAATGTATTGCTTTTTTGTCAAATACTGTTTTGATACCATAGGCTTGTTCTATCATTCATAGACCATATGCAAATAGTATTTGTCTACCGAATAATCTTCGGTTGCGTACTTCTATGAAATGCGAAATAATCGTCCCACAGACTTTTTTGACACTCTCAAAGCCTGAGTGCTAAAATATTTCGCGCTCATCCTTTTATTTTTAAAATCTTCTCGTGAACGATCCTTATGCAACACTTGGTGTCGGTAAAGAAGCGAGTGCAGACGAGGTTAAACGCGCCTATCGCAAACTTGCTGCCAAATATCATCCCGATGTCAACAAAGACAGCGAAGCCGCCGAAAAATTTAAAGAAATCCAGCTCGCCTGGGAAATTCTCTCTGACCCACAAAAAAAATCGCAATTTGACCGTTTTGGTGCAGCTGGTCCAGGCGGAGCAGGATTTGGAGGTTTTGGTGGAGCTGGTGGTGGAGGGTTTGAAGGATTCGGAGGTTTTGGCGGTGGAGGATTTGAAGGCGGACTGGGTGATATTTTTGAAAGTTTTTTTGGTGGCGGTGTGCGACAAAAACGCGGTCCCGAACGCGGTCAAGATATTCATGCCGATATACGCATCACTTTTGCGGAAGCCGTCAGTGGCAAAAAATACTCCGTGACAGTTGATACGCTCGCCGAATGTGATGAGTGCGATGGGCAAGGACGCAAAAAAGGTACCGAGCTCAAGACCTGTGCAGACTGCGGTGGAACAGGACAAGTCACTCGTCAACAGCAAACGCCGCTGGGCTATATCCGCACAACACAAGTCTGCAACACCTGCAAAGGAGAAGGGAGAATTCCGCTCGAGCCATGTAACAAATGCGGCGGCAGCGGACGCATGCCGCAAAAGCGCGAAATCGAAGTCGATATTCCACCAGGAATTTTTGACGGAGCAACGCTTCGTGTTATCGGCAAAGGACAAGCCGGCGAACGAAATCAACCGAGTGGAGATTTTTTACTCCGCGTACATGTGCAGTCTGATCGCCGTTTTGAACGTGATGGTGACGATATTCATAGCGAAGAAACAATCACGCTGCTCGAAGCAGTTCTTGGTAACGAGAAAGATATTAAAACCGTTCAGGGCGACGTGACCATCAAAATCCAACCGGGAACTCAGCCTGACGCTGTTTTGCGTTTGCGCGGTAAAGGCATGCCGGTGCTCAATCGCAATACTTTTGGTGACCACTTTGTCCACCTAAAAATCGATATTCCCAAAAAACTAACGAAGCGCGAAAAAGAGCTCTACATCGAAATTGCCAAAGAAACCGGCGCTCATCACGAATCAGAGAAAGGATTTCTGAAAAATCTGTTTTCTTGATGAGTAGCGGTAAATTATCCAAATTTCATTTCTCCTTCTCTATCTTTCTCCGACTTCTCGATGTGGAGAGGTAAAAATATTATGAATTCTGCACTCGTACTATTCTCCGGCGGACAAGACAGCACGACAGCCCTTTGTTGGGCGATGGAACGCTTTGAAAAAGTCAGTGCCGTCTCATTCGATTTTGGGCAACGCCATATTGTCGAGCTCGACTCTGCAAAAAAAATTGCTGAGCACCTCCAAATTCCACAGCAAGTTGTGGATGCCAAGGCGGCTTTTGCCGGTATTACAGATTGCTCATTACTCCTCGGAAAAAGCGAAACCGCTTCTGCACCAAGTCTCCCCGCCACTTTTGTACCTGGACGCAATTTGCTCTTTTTGACACTTGCTGCGATTGTAGCGTATCCACTTGGGATTCGGGATTTGATAATCGGAGTTTCGCAAATTGATTATTCTGGATATCCCGATTGTCGCGAGCCGTTTTTGCAATCTGCCGAGCAGAGTATTTCGCTTGCTCTGGACGAAAAATTTACGATTCATGCGCCCTTCTTGCACATGACAAAAGCAGACGAAATTCGCTTGATACAAAAACTTGGAAAACTCGAACTTCTGGCAGATTCACACACTTGTTATCGAGGAGAGAGACCGTCTTGTGGAGAGTGCGACGCGTGCCTTTTGCGTGCTGCGGCTTTTGCCGAAGTCGGGATTGCGGATCCGCTTATAGAGTCAGACAGCACAGAGCAGATACCAGGTATCAGGTAACAGATAGCAGTTAGCAAATATCAGACAACAGAAAACAAATATCAAATAACAGACAACATAAAGAATAACTGTCACTCACGAGGAACGACTTGTCCTTCATAACTTTAGTGAAGAAGGAAGTAGAATAGGAAGCAATCAATTCGATAAGGGGAATCGAAGAAAAACTCCAAGGAAGAATATCGAGGGTGTTTTCACTTTAAATCTTTGGATTGCCACGCGCTCCCGTCATGGCGGGAGCCCTCGCAAAGACGCGGCATTTTTTCATTCCATTCCCGAGCAGTCGGGAGGAGCTCAAAGGGTGTTGAGAGGAACGAAATAATCCATGTAGCTGCTCTCCCCCTAGGATAGGGGGAGTTGGAGGGGGTTGATAATCTCAACGACCCTCCTCAATCCTCCCTAGCTTAGGGAGGAAGGAAGAAGCGGAGGAATCTCTGTTTTGTGTTTCTTTGGTCATTCCGGCTTGACCGGAATCAGCATGGAATGGGAGAACCGATATAGCATCGCCAATTTCTCTCCCGAAAAGTCGGGAGGAGCTCAAAGGAGATTGAGAGCAAGGGTCATAAATCTCTCTCCCGCCACGGCGGGCTCGAGATGATACAGTTTCATTTTCTGCATTGCCACGGTCTCCCGACTTCTCGGGAGCCCTCGCAAAGACGAAGCCGTTTCTGAATTCCTAAATCTTATATCCTGACTCTTGTTCCCTGCTGTTTGTTAACTGTTATCTGAGTTTTTGTTCTACTCAAACGTCACAAATGTCGAAGACGAAATTCGCGGCGCGTTATTTTTCAAAAAGACTTTCGTAAAGAGGCGCCATTCTCCGCAGGTATCGGGTTTAAAATTTGTCTCAAAAAACCCAGTGCTGCTCATATCACGAAATTCTGCGACGCGAACTTTATTCTTCACTCCAAGGTTTGCCCAAATCTCGAGCCGTTCGAAGTCGGATTTGGTCACACCAGTTACGCCCGCCGTAATTTTGTTCGATTTGTCACAGGATAATGACGCGCCATTTTGTGGCGAACTGATGCCAAAATCTGTTGATTCTTCGCGTTCTTCTACGTCGACAGACACTGTGGCTTCGCCGGTATTGCCAGCGTAATCTGTAGCAACAGCACGAATCTGATATTCGCCACTTTGATTTGGCACAGACCAGGATTTTTCAAAAGCTCCCAGTTCGACCGGCACGCCGCCCAAATGTTCGTTATTGGCATAAAAATCTACCTTGCGAATCGCGCCAGAGCGATCGTTTGCTTCGACTTCGATAGTAAGATCGGCGCCACCAGAAACTTTTTGCCCACTGCGCGGAGTAACAATCTTAACTTCTGGATCGTCGCGATCGCGAGAGATTTCGACAGTAATACTTTCTTCCACCGAATACTGCAGCTTGTCTGTCATTTTGGCGGTCAACTTGTGCTTGCCGGTGTCATTGGGCGAAACAGGAATAACATATGCCGACTCCTCCTTCTCAAACGATTTAATCAAGCGGTCATCCCAATAAAAAATCACTTTGCCAAAGCCGTTTTTTGCCGATACTTCAAGTTCAATCGAAGTGCGTGGCGAGGAGACTTGGGCGCCATCAGTCGGTGACACAAATCGAATCTCTGGCTTATTGGCATTGCTTTGCTTGGTGTGGACATCATCGTATTCGGTTGGTGCTTCGCTCAAAATATCGTCCGCCTTGATGCCATATTTTTCTAACATTCCTGCCTTATTTTCGGTGAGCCACTTTTGTACTGGTGTTTCCCAGCTTTCCCAATCTGGATAATACGAATGCATCGCAAGAACGGCGACTTGTTTTTTGGCATTTTGCGGTGTGGCCTCTGTGGGGAGTTTGCCCGAAACACTATCAATCTCAATCATTTGCAGCGAATTATCGGTTTCGCGGGGAGCATTAATGGCAGAAAAGATATCCTCGGTGATAAGATTGGCGTTTGTGTGATCGGCAGGGAGAAGCCCCGACAGCCGCGAAACTTGGATTTTGCTAATACCGCGCGGAACTTCAAACGCTTCCGCAGCGAGATCCGCATGTGCCGCATTCATAAAGTCTTGCCAAATCGGCGCGGCCACATCAAATCCGCTGGCGCGGCGCGCTAATACAGTTCCATCACTGTTCCCCGCCCAAACGGCTGTTGTCAGTTGGGGCGTGGCGCCTACTGTCCAGGCATCTGCCGGCCAAGCCTCATCATTGACTTTTTTGTCCGCGGTACCGGTTTTGACCAAATTCTGCCGTCCGCTCAGTTGCAGGCGGCTATTCCAGCCGGGACCACGCGCACTCTGGTCGCTTAGAATATTGGTAATCTGATAGGCGATTCCTGCGTCGAGCACTTGCACTTCTTCTTGATTGAGATCGGCAGCAGCAGGTGCTTCATACAGAAGGTTTCCAAATCGATCTTCCACTCGCAAAATCGCGACGGGTTCAAGTTTTTTCCCGTTATTCGCAAAGACCGAAAAGGCTTGCGCCATATCGAGTGGCCGCGCTTCGGCACCACCAAGAGCAATGGCGGCACCATAAAAATCTGCATCAAAGTCAAAAGAGATTCCCATTTTTGTCGCGAGATCGTACACCGCATTTGGGCCTGCAATTATTGTTGCCTTGATGACCGGAATATTTAGTGAATTGCCGAGCGCATAACGCACTGATACCGGACCGCGAAACTGTCCATCAAAATTCTTTGGCGTCCAGCCATTGCCAAAATTCGTCTGCACGTCAAACAGTACTCGGCCGGGAGACAGCTTGCCGGTCAAAAATGCGGCAGCATAGGCAATCGGCTTAAAACTACTCCCCGGTAACCGTTTTTTCAGAATAATATTCACGTTGCCATCAATGTCTTCATTCCAATAATCTGCTGATCCAACAAGCGCTTTGATATGCCCAGTTTTGGTTTCAATCGTTACCAATGCGGCATTGCTTGCCTGATATTGTTCGGTATTTTTTTGAATATGGTCGGCAATGGCTTTTTCAGCTTTTGTTTGAAGATCCATATCTAAACTCGTTGTCACACGCAAACCGCCATGTTCCATCAGATCAGCGCCAAAGCGTTCTTCTAATTGTTCGCGTACCCAGATCACAAAATGTGGCGCTGTCAGTTGAATACGAAACTCTGGAAACTGTATTGCGAGTAAATCATTACGTGCTTGTTGATATTCTTCTTCCGTAATAAATTGTAGATCGCGCATGCGTCCTAACACATACCCATCGGCGCGTCCTGGAAAATATGCTTTTTTGCCATTTGCCAGTTCGATTTCTCTTCCTACGAGTCCTGGTACCCATGTCATGCCAGGCAAGTTGTTGATATCGTCAAAGGTTTCAAATTTCTCTTCTGCAATACGCTCTTCCGAAATAAGGACATGTGAAAAGGCTTGTTCACCATGTGGCGAATAATATGTCGGACGTTGTACAAGCGAAGCCAAAACCGCTGCTTCTGCTACTGTCAAATCAATGGCAGATTTGCGGAAAAATGCCTGACTGGCGGTTTCGACACCATAAAGATTAGAACCAAACGAGACGCCGTTGAGATATATTCCCAAAATCTCATCCTTGCTGTAGCGCTTTTCCATGCGATACGACAGAATGATTTCGCGCAGTTTGCGGCTGATTGTTCGTTCGTTTGTCAAGAAAAAGTTTTTGACTAATTGTTGTGTAATTGTGCTCCCTCCGCGAGGCGGGCACAAACCGCCAACCGAGCCGACAAATTCGTGACAGAACGCCATGGCGATTCCACCAACATCAAAACCGGGGTGCGAATAAAACCCGTCATCTTCCGCTGCCAAAATCGCGCGAATGACATGAGTGCTGATCTGATCAATTGGTACAATTTTACGATTCTCGTCACCATGTACCGAATACAATTCTACCGTACCAGTACTATCGAGAAGCACAGTCGATTCTGGAAAAATCAGCGAATGTGTATCTTCGATATCAGGGAGATTACGCAAAACCTGAACCAAAAAAATTGAAAAAATAAAAATTCCTATCGTCCCAATAAGCAGCACAGCAAGGAATATTTTTTTGAGTAATTTATGCTGCGGTTGCATTTTTCTTTTGAGGCGAGCAAAAGAATATTTGTGGAGATCAGCTTCATCAATTTGGTGCCTGATCGGTTTTTTTTGAAATGAATTCATTTGTTGTTAAGTACATAAAAAACACACTTTCTGATGAAAAAAGTCTCAGAAGGCGGTGAGCAAAAGCTGATAAAATTTACTACGGGTCATAACAACCGCGAAAGGCATGATGCTACGAGTGGCATCAATTGGTGGGCGATGGAGAAGCGGTTTGCTTTTGCAGTGCTTTTTGAATCGATTCTTCTGGACGAGCAGCAATGACAGCAAGGACATCATCCGTGAGGTTATCGCGTTCGAGCAAAGCAATAACAGCCGCAGGCGAGCTTTTTTCGGCAATCTTCAGCATCATTTCGCGAGAAATACTGACATTCTCTGCGAGCTTTGTTTGGACTTCGTTGCTCTCATCTTCTACAAAAGTCGTCAGAATTGTTTCGGGGACAGTTGGATTTTTGGCGACTGTCCAGCGAACACGGTGATCTTCGTCTTTGGCAAGTGTCTCGGCGACGGTCGTATCAATCCGTTTGTTGGCGCCCAAATAGTTGCGCACAATCCAATCCGGATCATTCGTAAGTTCGGTTTGTAATTCGACCGAGAGATTGGGGTTTTTGGCAGCTTCACTGCGGACACCTTCATTTTCGCTTTTGGCATATTTTGCTAATTCATCCGCGTCCTCGGTATTTTTTGCGAGTGTACTGAGTCGCTCAACTTCGGCGTCGCTCATCGCATTGGTATTTTGAGGTGCTTTGTCGATATTTGATTCTGGTGTGCAAGCAGACATGACCAGTACAAGAGTGATGGCGAGCATGATGATATACGTGCGTTTCATAATTCCTCAAAAAAAGTTCGCCTGCAGTCTGCAATTTTTTTGACGAGAAAGCAAGTCGCCGCGGAGCGCGATTTTTATTCGCTAAGAAGCCGGATTTGCTGAGGAGAAAGCATTTTCCATTCCCCTTCATTAATATGGAGTGATTCGAGTTCGAGGTTGCCAATAGAAACGCGTCGCAGCTTTTTGACGCCATTGCCAAGTGCCCGAAAAATTCGTCGGATTTGGCGATTTTTGCCTTCATGCAAAATGATTTCGAGGCGCGCGCCGCCCAATTTTTTTACCCGTGCTGGCTGCAAGCGTTGTCCGAGAATTTTGACATCACCTTTGCGTACTTGCTCCAAATCGTCGTCATTAATGGGATGCTGCAAAAGGACATGATACGTTTTGCTGTGACCAAAGCTGGGGTGCGCCAAACGGTAGGTCAAATCACCGTCGTTGGTAAGAATCAAAAGCCCCGAACTATCTTTATCAAGTCTTCCAACTGGGTAAAGATGCTGAAATTTTTTCGGCAGCAAATCTAAAATAATATCGGGATCGGCGACAGTTTTTTTGGTGCTGGCGACAAAACCGATTGGCTTCCACATCGCGATGACAACTTTTTCTTGTTCGCGTTGTTCGAGCACTTTGCCATCGACTTCGATTTTTTGGGTAAGCGGATTGATTTTGGTTCCCAACTCGGTCACAACTTTGCCATCAACTTTGACGGCACCCGCAGCGATAAGTTTTTCCGCTTCGCGGCGTGAGGCGATTCCCTGATCAGCAATGGCTTTGTGCAGACGGACGAGTTTTTCTTCACTCATATATATAAGAAGTGAAAAGATAATACAGGGGCTTTGATGAAATACCTAGCACTATTGCCGCGGAATTTCCTTTCTGAAGAAGACTTTTACTTTCTTAACTTCTTAATACAGTCTCTTCCTTGCGCGAAAGAAAGGAATGTTAATTTTAGACAAAGTGTGATTCTCGCCGCTGCTCCCAATCACATATGTAATTTTTCAGAATTATTGTAGTATCCAAAGCGTGAAAAAAACCACAACCGATATTAGCGCCGGGCGAGATCAGATTCTCTGTATTCCTTCAGAGAAAATACACTACACGTCGCGAAATACACCGCAGTCATTGCCGCGTAAATCGCAGCTTACTGATATTTCTTCGAATAAAAAAATTGTTCACGCATCTTCGCCGTTTCGCATCTTTTTTTTCTCATGTTTGGTTATTATTCCATTTCTACTTGTGGGAATTGGAATCACCAATGCTATTGCTCTCAAAAAAAATCTGAGCGGAATCGCATTGCAAACCAAAATCGCTTTTGATGAAGCTGTGCAATCGCTGACAAACGAACAATATGCGCGGTCAGCAGAAGCGTTTTTGCAAGTATCGCACTTGATCGAACAAATGCGCACACAAATTGAACCGCTCTACATGCATACAAAATTTATTCATCATGAAGATCCTGCTCTGCTCAAGCTATTAGCTTCTGGTGAAGAATTTTCGGCGGCGGGACTCAGGCTCGCAGCATTGGCGCCTCAGCTTCGCGAATTGCCGTTTGCGATAACACGCAAAGAAGATGTGTTGCCGATTCTCGCAACGGTGAAACACGAAATGACGATTTTGAGCGAACTCCTCCAAAATGTACAACATGATATCGAAACGATTGATAGTCCGCTGCTGCCTGCTGATATTGCGAACAATATCGATTCGTTGCGCGCGCTGATTCCCGAAGGGCAACAAGCGATTACCTTGGTGCAAAGTATGGCGAGTGCCGGCGAAATTCTGCTTGGCAAAGAATATCCGCAGACCATTGCCGTCTTTTTTCAAAATAGTAACGAACTCCGTGCAACTGGCGGTTTTATGGGTTCGATGGCGATGATTGATACCAATAACGGAAAAGGGGAGTTGGATTTTAAAGATATTTATTCTTTCGCCTGGCAGAATAGTACCGAGTTTCCGCCACCTCGTGGCTTTGAACGACTTGCGAGCAAGCTGACTTTGCAAGATGCGAATGCCAATTTTGATTTTCCAACTTCCGCCGAAAAAATACGGATGATGCTCGAATATTCCGCAGCACCAACTGCCGAAACGATTGTCACGATTACTGACGAACTCCTTTCCGAATTACTGATAGCGACTGGTCCGATACCGATTCCTAATACTGACGAAAAAATCACCGCGGAGAATGCCGCTTTTCTCCTCACTTTTTTTGTCGAATCCAAGCTCAGTGGCGAGCATTCGCCCAAGGATATTTTGAAGGATATTCTTCCGCAATTAACCGTGCGTCTGACCGAAGTTCCACCAGCGCAATTGATGCAGATTGCCAAACGTGCAATTCGCGAAAAATGGATTTTGGCGCATTCGACGAATCCAATTGTGCAAGAGTTTTTTGTCCGGCTTGGTATCGACGGCGCTCTCAAAACTTCTGCCACTGCTGATTACCTCGCTGTTGTCTCGGCAAATGTTGGCGGCAACAAGTCTGATGCCTTTGTGCGCGAAGCGCTCACGATCGATACTGCGGTAGATCTGGTAGGAAACGCCATCGATACGCTCCAGATTATCCGAGAGCATACTTGGGATGATGCCGCAGCAACTGAATTTGAACGGTTACTCACGAAATATGGGAGCGAATTTGTAGCGCCATCGCTACTCAAAAATATTCTTGGCGCAGGGGATAATCACACGTTTACCGAAGTATTTGTTCCACTTGGCGCAGAACTGTTGTCTGTGCGCGGAATTCCGCGTGAGGCCATAAAATCGCGCACAGAAAAAGACAAAACCGTTTTCGCTTTTCGTTTCCCGGCGGTTTCTGCCAGGAGCAGTGAAACGGTGACGCTTCAATATCGCTTGCCGCAACAGGTTACTGCTAATGGCGATTTTGATTTGTATTTTCAATCGCAACCCGGCAGACACGATGTTTTTGTTAAACGCACTGTTGTCGCCGAAGCAGGGCTACGCGTCGATATCGGCGAAGTCGCCGGCAAGGCACTTTCTGGCGATGCGATTTTTCATTCGCGGCTTTCACGATGAAAGTCCTTGGTATTGATTTTGGGCAAAAGCGCATCGGCATTGCTGTCGGAAATACTTCTGATGGAATCGCTTTTCCGCGCGAATCGATTGCCAATTCTCCTGATATTCTTACCGTCCTTTGTGATTTGGCTCAAGCCGAACAAGTTTCGCGCATTATCGTTGGTTTGCCACTCAACTTGCAAGGCGGCGAAGCGCGTATTGTCGCGCCAGCGCGTAATTTTGCCGATAGTTTGGAAGATGCGCTCCTTAAACAAGAAAGAGCGATTCCAGTAGATTTTTTTGACGAACGCTTTACGAGCAAAATTGCTCAGCAAGCTGGCGCCTTGCTCGGAAACTCGCACAAATCAATGCGCGGCAATCTCGATTCTGCCGCTGCCGCTTTGTTGCTCGAAAGCTTTTTTGCTTACAAAAAGGCACAAAAGAGAGAGGCATAAGCCAATCGAAATCACTACTCAGAATTTAGAGTTGCGACAGAAGAAATCAAAGCTTAGAAAAACTAATAAAACCATTTAAATATCAAATCCATTGCGTGTGCATTTCTCCACAACTGATCTTATTTGATCACTCGCTTTACCCTGAATTTGTTTATGAAAATGATCAGCGCGTACTTCCCGCATTACTATTTCGTCAACGCTCTCTTTCCATTTTTCTGTTTCATGAGACATATAACTTAAATAAAGAAAATAATTCATCTATTATTAAAACTTCTAATACTTATAATGTCAATAATTCTTTGACTGAATTATCCCCAGTTTCTAAACCTCAAAAATCAAAAAAACGGCTTCCTCTAATAGGGGAAAAGAGATAAGTAAAGTGACGCAAACCATCTTCATGTATCTCAATTTCCCCATGAACAAATATATACAAGATTCGATAA
>JBGSOV010000011.1:0-13101 GCA_041738935.1 Candidatus Altimarinota bacterium
AAGTTTAATGGTCTTCCAGATAACAGTTTCCACATCCATCTCAAGGAATGTGAATTCCGTTGGAATTCACGCCACCAGGATCTCTATGCTATACTTCTAAAAGAACTCCGAAAGAATCCTCTAAACTAGTCTAGACCCTTCCTATTTAAAAAGTGTGGACCAGCATCAAGATCGATTTCAGTAATAATCGCGTCATGAATTTCCCTAATGCCCCTTCCTAATCCTGCAATAGTTCCACAAGTGCCACCAATTAGCGTAAGTTGATCCACGCCTCCAAGTTTATATGCAAGCTCCTTATGGGCTTGCCAATTTCCAGGATTTTTTCCTTGATTAAGGAACCACCGTTTTTCTTGATCTTGCTCATAATAAGCCTGTGCCTGATTTCTAGCACCAGTTGTATATTCATCACGTGGAGTCTGAACAACTTTTGCACCCAAATCCTTTAATAATTTGACCTTATGTGTTGCCATGCCCTCAGGTATGTAGATACGAATTGGTATGCCGATTTTTCTGGCATAAAATGAGGAAGCATATCCGGTATTTCCACTTGTAGATTCGATTAATTCTTCAGCCAAATCCGGAATAAGTTGAAACATACCAGAACAACTTATCATTTTATGAGTGCCACCATTAAGCAAGTGGTATGGAAGAATCCGTACACCGGAGTTGTCGCGTTCTTCAACTTCAATAACGTCCAGTTGATGACCAGGATTCACAATATCAACTTTTTTGAAATTCTTAGCCAATTGTAATCAAATTTATTATATATTAACACATCTCATGATTATTATGTCAAATACAAATCCAGAATCAAAATAAATTTAAAATGAGATATAAAAAATGTCTTTATAAAGCCATATAATAACACTGGCTCGGGAGGAAGGATTCGAACCTTCGAATGACGGAGTCAGAGTCCGTTGCCTTACCACTTGGCGACTCCCGATTACCTGCTGACGTTTGTTGCGAGATCCCGGACAGCTTCGCTTTGCTCGCTTCCGGGACATAGTATCTGCGGCTTCACTACGTCATTATATTCCTTGTTCAGCTCGCATTCAACTATGCTTGGCGACTCCCGATTACCTGCTGACGTTTGTTCAGCGATCCCGTATCTCGCTCGTTCCTCGCTCGTACGGGACACCGGCTGATTCCGGCGCATTTCCTCTCCCGCCTTGGCGGGATCGTCATTTGCCGCAATCATCACGGCGCTTGGCGACTCCCGATTACCTGATGATGTTGATTGAGCGATCCCACATCTCACACTCTCAATCAAGAATATCTAATTTTTGACCTCCTCCTTATTCTGCCAAAGCAGGATGAGTTTTTCAACCGAATTGTTTATTCTTCCCAGTGAATAGATCTACGAATTCCGCCCTTTAAAATCTTCATAACCAAATTTGCGGACGACTTCTAATTCGCCGTTTTTGCGGAGAATCGCAATATCCGGAAGTTTGATGCCGTTAAAAGTCGTGGCTTGTACCATGTTGTATTGCATCATATTCGGGAAAACCAGTTTTTGTCCGGGCACAAGTGGTGCATCAAAACTGTAGTCGCCAAAACTATCTCCCGCCAAACAGGTCGGTCCGCCCAAGCGCCATGTGTGAGGTTTGTCCGCGGTTTTGCTGGCGCCAATGATTTCGGGGCGATATTGATAATTCGAGCCGATAATATCAGGAACATGCGCTTGTGCCGACACATCCAAAATTGCAATCGGCATGCCATTTTCGATGGTATCGAGTACTGTCGCCAGCAGGTAGCCGGTATCAAGTACGACGGCTTCGCCCGGCTCGAGCATGATTTGTAGTCCGTAGGTCGTTTGTAAACGCGTGATGATTTGGCAAAGCAGGTCGATATTGTAACCAGGTTCCGTAATATAATGCCCGCCACCCATATTGAGCCACTGCATCTGATGCAAGTATTTGCCAAATCGTTCTTCAAAGTTAGCAACGACTTTTTCGAGGGTCTCGGCACCTTGTCCGCATAGTGCATGAAAATGCAAACCACTGATTCCTTCTAATAATTCTGGTTGAAAATGCTCAGACGGAACGCCCAGACGCGAACCCAAAACACAAGGATTGTAGGCATCAATATCGATTTCGGCATATCCGGGATTAACACGAATTCCATAATCAATATTTGCTGGTGCAGTTTTTTTAAAATGTTGCCACTGCCGAAAAGAGTTAAAAATAATGTGATCTGAGGTTTTGGTGAGTTCTACAAAATCAGTATCCGAATAAGCGGCACCAAAAGTGCATACTTCTTTGCCAAACTCTTCTTTGCCGAGTTTTGCTTCGTGCGGCGAACTGGCGCAGACGCCATCAAGATATTCGCGAATCAGCGGAAATGCCTTCCACATGGCAAAGCCTTTGAGCGCGAGATAGATTTTTGCTCCGCTTCGCTCTTTGACCGTTTTTAAAATCTTGAGATTTGCTTCGAGTAATTGCTCATCCAGTACAAAGAGGGGAGTCTCGACGTGTGGCAAAACATTTTGCAGGCGCACTGCAGCTTCGGGACTGCGAAAATCGCTCATTGTGGTTCGGGGAGATTAATCTCGCCTTCGACAACTTGCCACGGCAGACCGTATTTATTGAGGTCTTCCATAAATGGATCCGGATCAAATTGCTCCATATTAAAGACGCCAATACCATTCCATGTACCTTTGAGCATCATTTTGGCGCCAATCATCACCGGCACACCAGTGGTATATGAGACAGCTTGTGCGCCGGTTTCTTGAAAAGACTCGGCGTGGTCGCAGACATTGTAAATATAGACCTGTTTTTCTTTGCCATCTTTTTTCCCCTTAAACAAACAACCGATGACAGTTTTGCCAGAATAATTTTCTCCCAAGCTCGATGGCTCTGGAAGCAACGCTTTCAAAAACTTGAGTGGCACAATCTTTTTTCCCTCATATTCTACCTCATCAATCCGTGTCATGCCGACATTTTCGAGCACACGCAAATGCGTCAAATAATTATCCGAAAATGTCATCCAAAAGCGAATGCGCTTGAGTCCTTTGATATGTTTCACGAGCGATTCGAGTTCTTCGTGATAGAGCAAATAACTGGGTTTTGGTCCGACTTCGGGATAATCAAAATCAATTCGATGTTCCATTGGTTCGGTTTCAATCCACTCACCGTTTTGCCAATATCTCCCTTTTTGAGTGATTTCGCGAATATTGATTTCAGGATTAAAATTGGTGGCAAAAGCTTTGCCGTGATTGCCAGCGTTGCAGTCTAAAATGTCGATAGTTTCGATTTCATCAAAATAGTGTTTTTGCGCGTAGGCACAAAAAACATTCGTCACACCCGGATCGAAACCCGAACCGAGGAGCGCCATGATGCCTTTTTCTTTAAATTTTTCATCCAGATCCCATTGCCATTTGTATTCAAACTTTGCGACATCAGGTGGTTCGTAATTGGCGGTGTCCAAATATGGCACACCGGTTTCGAGGCACGCTGCCATAATCGAAAGATCTTGATAGGGGAGTGCGACATTGATAACGAGGTCGGCGGCACAAGCTTTAATCAATGCAGCGACTTCAGCTGGATTATCAGCATCAACTTGGGCGGTGGTGATGTGACGATCAAGCGAAGCGGCAATCGCATCACACTTGCTTTTGGTGCGGCTCGCCAAACAGATTTCGCCAAAGATTTCTGGCAGCTGCGCGCATTTGTGCACAACGACTCTGCTGACACCGCCAGCGCCAATAATCAAAACTTTGTAAGCCATGTTGATTTGGGAAAAAGCAAAATTATTCCTTATGGGAGTTGCGGCTGTACACGCATGTCATCGGCAAAAATATATGCCAAGATTTTGTACAAGAGTTTTGCCGCCAAAAAATGCGACGCTTCGGTATTTTGACGAGGGCACAACTCTACAATATCAAAGCCGATAATGGTTTTTTGTTTTGCGACATCACGAATAGCACCAAGTACGTCGTACCAGAGCATGCCACCAGGTTCTGGCGTTCCGGTCGCTGGCATAATCGACGGATCAAAAACATCAAGGTCAATCGTGATATAAACGTGCTCTGTCAAAGTATCGAGCATCGGTTTGATCCAATTGCGCTGTCCTTCGATTTCATGGGCATAAAAAATCTTATCGGCGTGAACACGCTCGGTTTCAGCAAAATCCATACTCCGAATGCCGACTTGCGTAACGGAACAAACTTCTTGCGCACGCGCCATCGCGCAGGCGTGATTGTGCTTTGAATCGTGATATTCATCGCGCAGGTCGGTGTGCGCGTCAAACTGCAAAACACTCATCTCTGGATATTTT
Organism: Candidatus Altimarinota bacterium; assembly: GCA_041738935.1. Lineage (GTDB taxonomy): Bacteria > Patescibacteriota > Gracilibacteria > CAIRYL01 > JBGSOV01. The sequence goes on from JBGSOV010000011.1 coordinate 4,276, forward strand.
TCGGCATGCGCCCGGATTGAACCAAAACTTACCGAATGTTCTCCTCCCAGCAGCGTTACAAATTTCCCCTTTTCGAGTAAATTTTTTGTTCTTTCATAAACCGCCTCGACCATTGCTTCTGGCGAACTGTTTTCGGCAACAGGATTGGCAACGGCGATGCCAACACGAAATGGTTCGGTTTTCGTCTCGATATCGTAATTTTCGAGCTGATCCGAAGCAGCAATCAGCGCTGCAGGACCTTGATCCGAGCCTTTAATAAAAGTGCTCGTGCCATCATACGGAACTGGCAAGATTGCGACTGTAGCGGAGTCAAATTGACGAAATTCTGCCGCAAAGTCACCAAATACCATCGTCATTTATAGCCAAGAATATCGAGCATTTCGCTGACACTTTGCTCGCTGCGATAGACCGAATCGACAAAATCACCCTTTTCGTTGCGGTCGACAATAATATGCTGCGGCGAAGGAATCAAGCAGTGCTTGATGCCGCCATATCCGCTGATAGCATCTTGATAGGCACCAGTATGAAAAAACCCAAGATAGAGTGGTTCTTTATCGCTATCTTTAAACTTGGGGAGCAAGACTTGTTGGTTCATATCTTCGGAGTTGTAGTAATCCGAATGATCACAGCTGATACCGCCAATATGTACACGACTGTATTCGTTATCCCATTTGTTGATTGGAAGCAGAATAAACTTTTCGTTAATCGACCATGCATCCGGAATCGTATTGATAAGGCTATTGTTGATGATATACCACAGCTCGGCGTCATTTTGTTGCTTTTGTTCGAGCACCTGAAAAATCGTCGCGCCACTTTCGCCCACGGTGTAGCGCCCAAATTCCGTCACGATATTTGGCTCTTTGACGCCTTCAGCATTGCAGGCTTCTTTGATATTCTTGACGATTTCGTTAATCATGTACTCGTAGTCGTATTCAAACCCCAAATGATTTTGAATCGGCAAACCGCCGCCAAGGTTAAAATGCACGAGTGACGGACAGAGTTTCTTCAGTTCGATAAAAATCTTCAGTGCTTTTTGAAACTCGCCCCAATAATAAAAACTGTCGCGGATTCCGCTATCGACAAAAAAGTGCAACATTGTCAGTTTGACCTTGTCGTTTTTGGCAATTTTTTTCTTATAAAAATCCATGATTTCCGTATGCCTCAATCCCAAGCGTGACGTGTAATATGGAGATTGCGGTTCTTCGTCGATTGCCATGCGGATGCCGACTTGTGATTGATGATCGCCGGCGATGCTCATCAAACGATCAAGTTCGCTGTCATCATCTAAGACAACAATCGAATTTTGATAGCCGTTTTTTTGAAAAGAAACAATTTTCTTCAGATAATCTTCGGTCTTGTAGCCGTTGTGAACAATCAAGCGCGATTTGTCGAGTTCGCCTTTCACGTGCAATTTTTCTATAATGTCGAGGTCGAATGAAGACGAGGTTTCAAGATGAACATGTTGTTTGAGTGCGGCACTAATAATGTGATGAAAGTGATTACACTTGGTGCAATAACAGTAATAATAATCACCTTCGTAGCTGTGTTTTTTGATCGCGCGATTGAACAGATTATTGGCACGACGAATCTGTTCACCAATTTTTGGCAAATAGATGAGACGAAACGGCGTTCCGTATTTTTTGATCAAATATTTGAGCGAGATGCCATGAAAGGTCAAATATCCATCACGCAAATCAAAACCATTTTGTGGAAAGTAATAGCTCTGCTCGATAAGGTTGAAGTAGGTGTTTTTCATGTGCTTATGATGACAGGAACAAACATGTTTCCTCCCCAGAATCCTTTTTTATGGAGGGATTCTAGATTGTGCCTGATTTGTGCAGCGAATGTCAAGATTTGCAGCTCGATTATTGTAGCGCTCGACACCGAATTGTAAAGTGATTCTCGAAGAGCTTATAAGAGGCGCTAAAGGCGCTTATGACGCCATGGCTGAGTGGTAATCGACAACAACAAAAACAGCCCAATCAAGCTGAGTACAATACTACTGCTCGAGGGAATATCAAAAACGAAAGAAAGGTAAAGTCCCACAAGCACGGCAAAAACATTGCAAAAAATACTGACAATAACTGATTGTAAAAATGTCCGACTGACATACTGAGCACACATCACTGGGATTACCAGCAGTGCTCCGATCAAAAGTCCGCCGATAATCTGCAATGAAACCGCGACAAATCCACCAATTAAAACCATGAAAACGATTTGAACAAAAGTATGCATGGCAAAGCGACTTTGTGAGTATTCTGGATCAATGATACTCGTGCGTAAGCGATTCCATAGTAGTAGCACAACCACAATGACGAGGACATTGGCGACAAATCCGATCCGAAGATCAAGTGGCGAAATCGTCAAAATACTGCCAAACAAAAAGCTTTCGAGCGAAAGAGGATTGTCTTTTGCGAGATGCGAAAATACAAGCGCAACCGACAAACCACCAGTCATGATAAGCATCGAAGTAGCTTCTGGCGCAAATCGCTGTTTACGCCCCAAATACCACAATAACAAGGCGCTCAGTATCGCTACGACTGCGCCACTGGCAGCAGGCGCAATATTCCAAAAAATGCCGAGTCCCACACCAGCAAGCGCCGCATGGGCGAGCATGTCCGAGACAATCGCATTGCGTGATGCAACGATAAAATTCCCCAAAATACCGGCACATACTGCGACTATGAGCCCAATAATCAGTGCGCGAATTATAAAATCGTAGTGAAAAAATTCCATAATCATACAGGCGGGTGAGAATGATGATGAATCGGCGTCAGCTTTTCGCTGAGTGGCGGAACCTGACAGATCACATGCTCACCTTTGGCAAAGTGAATGGGATGGCAACCATCATGAAGTGTTTTATCCAAACATAATATCCGCTGACATTTGCTCACAACGGCGTCGACTTCGTGCGAGACAAAGAGAATCGTAATGCCCTTTTTTTGGTTTAAATCGGCAAGCAGATCATAAATACGCAGCTTGGTCGCATAATCAACGCCCGAAAGTGGTTCATCAAACAAAAGTAAGTCTGGATTATTGAGAAGAGCACGGGCGATAATCACCCGCTGCTTTTGTCCGCCTGACAGCGTTTGATAATTTTTTGATAAAAAATCTGTCTCAAATCCGACGGCTGCAAGCGCCTCTGCCATCACTTCTTTTTCTGCTCGCGATTGCCAAAAACCGATGCGAGCAAAACCCATTTGCAAAACTTCTGCAACCGAAATCGCGACCGGAGTGCGTAATAAAAATTGTTGCGGGACATAGCCGATTTTTGCTCTTGGCGGGGCAATGATTGTGCCACTTTGCGGCGAAATTGTGCGCAAAATTGTTTTGAGCAAGGTTGATTTGCCAGCGCCATTGGGACCAATCAGCCCAACATATTCTCCTTTTTTGATTGTAAAACTGACATCGACAAGCGCCTTGGTTTCGCCAAAGTTGACTGCTAGATTTGTTACTGCCAAAAGAGGTGATTCATTATCCATTTATGAGCAATCAAAAGCGGTTTGCAGACTCTTCAAATTTTCTTCCATGACCTCAAAATAATCTTTCTCTGTTTCTTGTCCGCCTTTGCCGAGTGGATCAATAATGACAATTTCAAGATTTGTTTCTGCTGCTAAGGTTTCGGCAAAACGCTGGATATTATTTTTTTCACTGAGAATATGCGTAATACCTTCCGCTTCTGCCTTGGATTTTAACTCGGCTAGCATTTGTGCGGATGGCTCGTCCATGGTCGAGATGCCAACAATCGGATTGAGTGTAAAGGCATAACGACGTGCGAGATAACCAAAGCTATCGTGCGAAATAATCGCTTTGGTATTTTTGCATTCGGCAAGTCCGCTAGCAAAAGCGGCATCCAAATCGCTCAAGCGTGCAAGGAGATTTTCGGCATGTGCTTGATATTTTTCGGCATGATTTGCATCGAGTTCGATGAGCGCATTGCGAATTTCGGTGACGATTGTTTGCGCAATTACCGGATCGAGCCAGACATGCGGATCAAAATCGCCGTGATGGTGTTCATCCTCACTCTCATGCTCTTCTTCATTCATTTTGTGGAGAGGTAACACATCGGCAATCGCGAGTGTGGGGATATTCTCTTGTTGTAATTGAGGAATCACATCGTCAGCCCAAGGCTCCAGATCCGCTCCCATATAGATGACCAGTTCGGCATTATGGAGTTGCAACATATCTTGCGGAGAAGGAGAGTAGTCGTGCACATCGCTCGCCCCGGCAAGATTGATGACTTCGGCATTCTCGCCGGCGATTTCGCTCGTGAAAAAATACAGCGGATAAAAACTTGTCACCACAAGCGGATTGTCATCTTGCCCTTCTTTGGTGTTCGACCAACTGCATCCGGAAATACTCAGAAGGGCGATGGTTCCAAAAAGAGCGATAAAAAGTTTCATGATAAAAAAGGAAATCAATGACAGTTTTCGCAAAGTCCGGCAATCGAAAAATGATGCGCTTGCACTTTGAGACCATTTAGAGAAAGTTTTTGTTCAAGTGAAGCGATTTGTTTTTCCAAGTCAGAATCTTCGACACAGAGCGTTTGATTGCAGTCGGTGCAGACAAAATGGTGGTGATGCTGACTCGCAAGTTCGTAGTGCATCGAGCTGCTTGCGGCAAGCGAAACCTGTTGGAGTTTTTTTGTCGCGCAAAGTGTTTCCATCTGGCGATAGAGCGTGGTCTTGTTCGGGAAAAAATCATTCTTTGCCAACAATTCCGTCAGTTCTACAATACTGAGAGGTTTTTCAGATCGAGAAAAAATTTCGAGAATAGTATTGCGCAAAGCGGTGTTGCGGAAAGTTTTTTTAATCATATTGCAAAAAAGCCATCGCCAGAATACCAAGAGAATTTAGTAAATGCAACTTATTTGCGTTTGTGATTTAGGCGGCTCTATTTTTGCCCTCAATGTCTTTCCACTGATCACCCCAGAGAAGACGTGCTGTTTCCTCATTCCTACGGGCGATGAACTTTGTAATCAGCTTTCCCTTCTGTTCTCCTCCTTCATCACTTGTCTTCGAATCTTCAACAATAGGTTCCTCCACGACCTTGTCGGAATCTTGACTAGAATAATACTTAAAGTTATTCGATATTTCTTCCAAATATACTCTATTAGCCGCGATTTCAGACTTTATTTTAGCTTGTATTTCTGGTGGAAACTTGTCGGCGATCTTCGAGGCAATAGCGAGAGCTTCTAACTCAGCTCTGATTTTATCCATCTCCTTCCTCAAATCCATGATTTCGCCGTCTTCGCCTGCGGATGCTCGATTTATGTCTACCGATGGATTTTCCCCAAAGCTCATTTTCGAATTAAAAAGAAGTTGCGCCAACTCTAAACCCTTGACAAAATATGTCAATATTATTTTTTGGATATTTCTTTCAGTAGCTGTCTCATCTTCTTTTAACTGCAAATTCATTATTTTGGTAAGTGGTGTCGCGATGGTATTATGCAACTTTTTTGAAATTGAGATTCCTCTGAAATTTTTCTTAATCGCTCAGTAAAAAAAGAAAATCTCATCCGCGCTTGGAAAAGCGCAAAAAATGTGAAAGAATGTCTCGGCACATATACCTCATTGAATGGATCGCAAAATACGCGCTGCGGCGGTGGCAAAACATATCGGCATAAGTTCGCAAGATTTGCGCAAACTTCTCTCTGAAGTAAATTTTGGCGTCAAACCAACTGATCGCGAATTTGCCGAATCACTGGCAGCCGGAATTGTGCGATTTGCTTCACGCAAATACAAACGCGATATTCCGCCTCTGATTAATTATGATGACGATGATATCGAAAGTGAAAATGAAGAAGAAAAAGACACGCTGACAGTAGCCAAGGTACGAGAAGAAGCCGAAGAAAACCAGCCCGAAAATGCTTTTCAGGCGATGAATCGCTTGGGTAAAAAATCTACAGATGAAGAATTACCATCGGTCAATCCCGCTGCGAATGCTGCAAAAAATAAAGAAGATGAGAAAAAAACTGCGGTTTCACCCGCTATTTTTCGCAAGATTGAAGTTGATCCAACCGAAGCTGCTGCTGCCAAAGAGCGCCATCTCGAAAAAGAACGACTGTCAAAAGAAGAGCGCGAACAAGATCTTATCGAGAAAAAGGCGATGGATCGCCGCAAGAAAAAATCACAAGTCCTCGTCAGAAAAGAAGGAGTCGTCGAGATTCCACCTTCAATTTCGATTAAAGAATTTTCTGAAAAAATTGGTGTACCAGCAGCCGAAATTATTTCAGTTCTGCTCAAAAATGGCTTGATGGTCACCATGACGCAATCGGTCGACTTTGACACGCTTTCGATTATTGCTGCTGATTTGGATGTCGAGATCAAAAAAGAAGAACGCCAAGGCAGCGCTGCCGATATCAAATCGCGCAATCTCAATCAATTGCTTGCAGATGATGTCGAGAACTTGATTGAGCGTCCGCCAGTAATTGTCGTGATGGGGCATGTCGATCACGGAAAAACTAAGATTTTGGATGTCATTCGTGAAACCAAAGTTGTCGAAGGTGAAGCAGGCGGGATCACGCAACATATTGGTGCGTATCAGGTTACAAAAAGCGGCAAAAAAATCACCTTCATTGATACACCTGGACACGAAGCTTTTACTTCAATGCGCGCTCGAGGAGCTCGCATCGCAGATGTGGCGATTTTGGTCGTTGCTGCTGATGAAGGTGTCAAACCGCAAACAATCGAAGCACTTAATCACGCTCGTGAAGCCGAACTGCCGATTATTGTAGCGCTCAACAAAATCGACAAACCCGACGCGAATATCGACAAGATTAAGGGCGAATTAGCAGGACTCGATTTGGCTCCGGAAGACTGGGGTGGTAAAACGCCAACGGTACTCGTTTCAGCCTTACAAAAAAAGGGAATCGACGATTTGCTCGAAATTATTTTGCTGCAATCCGAATTACTCGAGCTCAAGGCGAACCCAAACCGTTTAGCAGTTGGAACCGTAGTCGAATCGAATCTTAATAGTTCGCTTGGTCCGGTTGCAACGATTATCATCAACACTGGAACGCTTTCGATTGGTGACGATTTTGTACTTGATGGGCATGCGGGACGAATCAAAACTATGATTGACGATAACGGTGAAAAACTCACTAAAGCACTTCCAGGGACTCCAATTCGAATTTCGGGATTGGATGCGGTTCCTGCGGCTGGAGGAATTTTGCAAGTGTATCCGTCTGCCAAAGCAGCACGCCAACAAGCAGAAGAAATGATGACATTGCTGAACGAAGAAAAAGCTTCTGGTGCCATGCTCTCTGACATTATGGCAGGGTTGCAACAAGGCAAGATAAAGTTTCTCAAAATTGTCCTCAAAGCCGATACCGAAGGTTCGCTTGAAGCGGTGCGTCAAGCGATCGAAAAAATCGAAAGTCAAGAAGTTGCGCCCAAGGTCATCCACGCGGCGGTCGGTTCCGTCACCGAAACCGATGTGATGATGGCAGCGGCAAGTCAAGGAGTAGTCCTTGGTTTTAATGTCCTCAGTTCGCCACGAGTCAAACGAATCGCCGAAAACGAAAAAGTCGAAGTGCAGAATTACGATATTATTTACAACCTGGTCGACGATGTTAAAAAAATCCTCTTTGGACTGCTCGAGCCAGAAATACTCGAAATTATCACCGGACAAGTAGATGTCAAACAAATCTTCTTTACCAAGAAAAAAATGGCAATCGTGGGCTGTAAAGTCCGCAAGGGTTTTATAGAAAATGGCGGATTTGTCCGTCTCTTCCGCGGCGAACCGGAAGAAGGTGTCGAGCAAGAGCCAGTCGGCATCGGAAAAATTGCTTCACTGCAGCATTTCGAAAACAAGGTTCCGAGAGTGGAAGAGAACCAAGAATGCGGAATTCAATTTGAAGGAAAAATCTCGGTGGAAGAAGGCGACCGCCTCGAAGCCTACAAACTGGAAGAACGGATGAAGACTTTGTGATTCCTTCCCCTTGTTAAGGGGGACTGAGGGGGTTTGCGATTAAAAACACAATCAAGAATCGGTGGTATTTATTGTTAGTACAAAAACCACAGATCCCTCTCTCATCGTGGTGGGAGAAGGATGACAAGTTATTTTTGTTGTAATGGTCTTATAGACTCTTTCCTATATATTCACGGTTCAAGACGGGGGTCTGGAATTTGATCATCAATTGCTGCCAAAAATTCACAATAACTATCAAAGAATTTTTTGTATATTTCTTGAGTCACCACATACATATCTCCAATCTGTAATGAAGAAGATATTTTTTCTTTAAAACCTTTGTCCACGAAACCTAGATTATGAATACAAATGTGTCGGATTTGAAATGCCTCGAGGATATTATCAATGTCATTTTGGATATCTGAAAATTCAAGACCGAGCTTTTTGAGCTCAGGTATAACTTCATCAAACCTTTGATAAAACCCATTTGGATGGCTTCCTTCTGGATTTCGCTTTGAAAAAAGATCCTTAAGAAAAAATTCGACATCACTGCAAAGAGATATTATTACCAACTGAAACATTCTTTCATATGCAGGAACGCCAGATCTTATTTTAAGATCATAAAATGTATGAACATCATTGGGAAGATTAAAAACCTTTTTAAGTTCTTGAGGTATCCTTTTTTGTTTTTCTTGAATTGGTATTTCTATGGCTGCCTTAAACATCGTATTATTAGTTCCTTCTAGAGAAAGTATCGCGTGATAAGCAATAAACGAAGGGTCTAGACTAGTTTAGAGGATTCTTTCGGAGTTCTTTTAGAAGTATAGCATAGAGATCCTGGTGGCGTGAATTCCAACGGAATTCACATTCCTTGAGATGGATGTGGAAACTGTTATCTGGAAGACCATTAAACTT
>JBGSOV010000025.1:0-1649 GCA_041738935.1 Candidatus Altimarinota bacterium
GGCGATATGTGAGCAACTAATGCACACCGGTACCAGCAGGTTGCTACATTCGCTCCGTTTGGGAGCAAGCGAGCGGTAGTCGATAGGATAGGGAGCTCCAGGGGATACTTCGACGTCTCCCTCGTTGCGCACTTGATGGTCTGCAGTTACATAGCGCTGCACATGATGGCTGTCGATATTGTAAGATCCCATCCCCACCGATTGCGCTACCGCTTGTCGACCACGCAGGTGATTCTCGTTCAGAACAAAATCGCCCACCATTCGACGCGATTCTCGGACATAGATCTGGTGTGGCCAATGGTCGTTGTCGGTGAACTCGTCTCGCGCTAGTCCCCAGCGGGAAACCTCGAGACGAATTTTCTCGGGCACGCGGGGGTTGTTGGCTAAAGTCCACATGATTCCCTGTTGCCACAATTTGTGTCTGGCGATGATCTCGGCGCGTTCCTCGTAGCTGGCATCGGGATATTCGTAGTTCTGACCTATGAAGTCGGTCGAAACAGCCCCTTGATTGTTAGTGTCTGTCTTTCGATTAGGCATGGGGGAGTTGATCCATGGAATGCGCACCGCTCCCGAGCTGGTTGTGTAGTCTGGTTTGGGCGCCAATGCGCCCTTCGCGCCCGCTTCGAAGTTGCGCAGCAGCAACTCGTACCAAAGTTCATCATATGCGGCTGGCTTAACAAACGGTACGCGATTGTTAGGATCGTCGGTCAAGCACATGCGGAAGTTATATGCCTGCAGGCGAGTGTCCCCCTTCCCCTCGAGGCCCGGTCCCTTGGGATCGATGAAAGGTAGCAATCCGCTGTTCGGATCTCCGGGGATCACGAAGGGGTCAACGCCTACGACAAATTGATGATGGCCTAAACCATTTCCTTCGATGCTCGTATGGACTCCATTGTAGGTTTCGCCGTACTGGCTGTTATCTTCGCGACCGACCGTATAGCTAATTCCCGCCGCAGCTAACAGATCCCCTTCATAGGTCGCATCAATGAAGATGTTGCCGGCAAACACGTTGCCGCTCAGCATTTGAATCGATTCAATCCTGTCTGCTTGCCTGCTCACCCCGGCCGATCGGTCCAACCATTCTTGAAGAAAGACTTCGACCGTCGACTCATCCAAGAAGCCACGGAAAACTTGCTCGGCGACATGAGGTTCAAACCCCCACATCGCATCGGAATCGGAGTGGTAGCCTCGAAACTCTTGGGGTTGCTGTCGTGTCCATGCCAACCGTTGATCATAGTGCCGTTTGATTCTCTGGTAGAACTCACGGCTGATTCCACCAATAACGGACTTATCACCTGAGTCGGTTTGCCCTAATCCTCCTGAAGAAAGTCCCCCGATATGCTTGTCGGGCCCAACCAAGGCAACAGATCTCCCCATCCGCGAAGCCTGAATCGCTGCACTAACACCCGCGGATGTGGCACCATAGATGACCACGTCGTATGTCTTCGTCTGGGCATGTAAGACTCCGTCTGTGCTTAGGAGGCCAATGGCCAAGACGAGGCCAGCCAATAGGTAGGGTTGAGTCATGAGCAGGCTTCTCCAGTGGTCGCGATCAGAATGAGAGCGAGTTTATCCGCGAGCCCGTGGATGAGCCTTGAGGTACACCTCGCGCAAATTAGCTGTGGACAGATGCGTGTAGATTTGCGTCG
>JBGSOV010000034.1:0-2499 GCA_041738935.1 Candidatus Altimarinota bacterium
TGGCAAAGGCAGGGAAGCCAATGATGCTAAGCACCGCCGCATCCACTTCCTTAGAGCTAGATTCCCGGGGCAAGAGCGATTCTAGGGTCATGCGGGCGCGGGCAATTTCATCGGGGAGCACATGGATCACGGAGGCTTGGCTGCCCCGCACCCCAAAGAGATCCAACCCGCTCATTGCCTCTAATGCCGCTTTGGCCATGCCCACGGAACTGGCGTTGAGTTCGGGGTTCCCATGGTTAATTTTCTCTCCTCGCTCCCAAATCCCATAATCGGGCGTTCGATAGGCGCGCCCGGTGTAGTAGACCAAGTTTTGAATAAAGTTAACTTCGTCTAGGGTGTAAACAATTTGCAGCCCCGAGGCGGTCATTTGAGCCAGCATCAGTAAATAAACCGATGTGGCATCGATCTGGAGATGCCCCCACTCGTTATCCTCGACCACAGTGTCTCCCGTGTGGAGGTCTTACTTGGCATGGAGGGCATCGAGGGGGTGCTGGGTTTGCTTAAAGGTTTCAACCTTCGCAGCCTGCCGCATCATGGCAAATAATAAACCCCGCATCAGCTTGACGACGCTGTGCTCTAGCTCATAGGCGCGGCCATCGTCTAACCCCACCTTACGATAGGCCAGTGCTAAACCCCACGCCGCCAAAATGCTGTAAACATTGTCTCGAACCCAAGCATCGGTGTAGTTGCCGTGGGTGGTAACGGCAGTGCTGGCGGGAAGTAGCCCCGTGATTGGGTTTTGCCGAGATAGGATGACTTCTTTAATTTGGCGATAGTAGGCGTCTAAAGACTCAGTCATAGGGATAGAAGATGAGCGTCTGGGTAGCGAGGTCAAGGGGGTGTCTAATTTTAAGAATGGAGAGGACGGTGAATGGAAGGAAAGCGCGATCCTAAAAGATGCTTGCGGCTTAAGCTCGGTTAAATGTTTGAACTGTGCCCAACATCTCCGAGCTGGGTTCGATCTGGGAGGCAATGGCTTTCATGGATTTTAGCCAACCCTAAACCCTAGGGTCAGGAAACAGCCCCATTATAAGAACCTGGCTTAGGATGCCCAACCTTATCCTATAAAAATAGGCTAAGGAAACCGGGTAGAGATTTTTAGCAGGAGAAATGACTCCCTCAGCCCTCTAGCTCTAGTCATGACTCCAATCATGGCTTTCCACTCATGGCTAGTCAGCCGAGCTGTGCTGTTATCTCAAGATAAGCATGACCTAAAATGCCGGGGTTTACTGATCGAGAAGAGCTTTTAGCCAAGGATGGGGTGGCAGTAAACGGCATGGAGGACGGATTCTATCTTGGGTATTTCGGCGGAGGTGCGGTTGAGGGGTGCCCGATCGGGCGATTGTTGGCTGAGGTAAACGCTGAGGGCGCGGGCAATGTCGCCACGGGTCATGGGTTCTTCGGGGGCGATGCGGGAATCGTGTTTAACGTTGACCCAGCCCTTGGAGGCGACGGCGGCGATGGAAGGCCGTGCCCAGTCAGGAATAGATTCGGAGTCAGAATAGGCTCTGAGGATGGCGTTGGCTTTTTCGGGGGTGGGGGGCTTGCCGCCGTAGGCTTGGGCGATCGCCGCAAAGCCTTCGGCACGGGTCACGGTTTGGTCGGGCCTGAAGCGATCGCCCGCATAGGTGGTCATCACGCCTGTTTGAATCACGCTTTGAATTTCGAGATAAGCCCAGTGCAGGGGCGAAACATCTTGAATGTCTGTGCTTTGCCAAGAACTTTGTACATGCCACCCACGCCGCTGCTCGACATCAAAGGCTCTGACCAAGATGGTGGCGAGTTCGGCGCGGGTAATGGTTTCTTCGGCGCGGAAACTGCCATCGGCAGCCCGAGACATCAACCCGGCATCTACGACTTGTTGCACTGGGTTGATCAGCGGGTGTACTTGCCCAACGGCTGCCACGCTTGCCAACATCATGGTCAGTACCACGGCTTCCCTGAACTGTCCCATCCCAGCGCTCCTCTTTCGTTTCGTTTAGATTACATCAGATAACAGAGGTGGCTTCCTCGTTTTTGTATCAGCGACACCTATTTTAGTAGCGTTGACGCGATCGCCCCAGCCAAGGTTTCCCACTAGACAACAGAACCTCACGTTCCAAATAGCCAATTCCTGAAACCTCGACCGCCAAAATGCCAATAGCATCAATCTCTTTTTAAGTCTTATTGGAATATTTTTGGGTCTATCAATGGGATTAGCTAGACTCAAGAGTGTTAAGAGTTTCTGGAGATTCCTATTTGTGGACAGGCTGATGACTTTGCGGGAGAGATCCTATCCAACCCCATAATTTTTCTGGAGCAAATTAGGGCGATCGCCCTAATTTGAGTCTTACTAGTCTTATATTTAGTCCCGACTTAAAATTTATGAGTCTCAAAAAAGGACAAAACTTGTCTAGTCATAAGTCCAAAAAGTCTAATCATTAGTCTTATTGCGAGATCAATAAGACTTTTAGAGAGACTATTTTGTCTATGATTCTGTCCTAGATGGGTTAGGGTGAA
>JBGSOV010000028.1:0-2155 GCA_041738935.1 Candidatus Altimarinota bacterium
CGGGCCCGACGTGAGCCGGGCCCGCGAAATGTCGATCAGAGCCGGATGCGCACGCCGACCCAGCCCGCGCGCGGCGCGCCGGCACCGAGGAAACGGGTCGAATCGTCGCTGAGCCCCGGGATCACCTCGGTCGGGTCCTCACCGATGAGGCCGAAATTCTCGTAGTCCTCGTCGAAGAGATTCGTCACCCGCGCAAAGACTTCGACCTGCTTCGTAAACGCATAGCTGCCGCGCAGATTGACCGTGGCGTAGCCGTCCAGCGTCTCCAGCTGGTTCGATTCGTCGCCGCGCAGCACCTGGTCCGAGTTGTAGAGCACCTCGGCCCCGAGCGCGAGGCCGAAGGGCAGCCGGTAGTCGCCACCGAGCTTGAACTGGTGGCGTGGGACGCCGGGGAGCCGATCGCCCTCATCGACGCGAATCTGGCCATTGGCATCCGCGCGATCGTGGTTGGGGCTCAAGGCCAGGAAGCCGCTTTCGAACGTCGCCTCGATGTAACTGTAGGCGGTGAACCAGTCGATGCCGTGCAGATTGCCCGCCAGCGCGGCTTCGAGGCCTTCGCGCTTCGTTTCGTCGACGTTGGCGAACAGGCCCGTGGCGCGTCCGGTCGACTGGAAGATGATGTCGTCCTCGTTGACCGTGCGGAAGTAACCGACGCGATGCTCGATGTCGTGCCAGACGCCACGCACGCCGAACTCGACGCTTTTCGCGACCACCTCGTCCAGCGGGGGATCGGCGAGAAAGGCATTCGGCAGCCGGCATTCGAACTCGATGTCATCGGGATCCTCGCCATCCTCGATCGCGATGCGGCGCGCGATCTCGAACACCCCTTCGTTGCAGGCGAGTTCGACCGGCGTCGGCGCGCGCGAGGACTCGCTGTAGCTCGCGAACAGATTGGCCGCCTCGTTGACGGTGAACGTGCCGCCGACGGTCGGGTTGAAGCGGCTGAAGGAGTGATCGCCGTTGAGTTCGCGGCGGACTCCCGAGCGATCTCGCAGCTGGATATCGGATTCGTTGTAACGACCGCCGAAAGTGAAGGTGAAGCGATCGGTCACGGCGAGATTGTCGAGGAAGTAGAGACTCCAGGTCTCGCTGCGCGTGCGGATGCTGGTCGCGCCCTGCTCGACGAACGTGCCGACCCCGAGCCCCTCGGTACTGCGCGTCACGGGGTCGAGATCGGACAGTTCGACCCGGCCGTCGAAGTCGGCGTTGCCGCGGAAGTAGCTGAAGCCGGCGACGAAATAGTTCTCACGGGCGAACAGCCTGTTGTCGAACACGAACTGCAGGTCCGTGCCGTAGGCTTCCTGTTCGCGCGTGCTCTGGTTGTTGATGGCGGCATCCGACAGTGCCCCCGTGCCCGTCAGTTCGTCGGTCAGATCGTCGAGGTTGAAAGCGCCCGGATCGCCGGCGAGCGCATTGAGCGCCGCCTCCAACGCCGCCGGATCGGCGACCCCGAGGGCGTTGTCGTCGCAGACGTCGTCTTCGTCCAGCCCCAGCCCCTCCAGCGCGTCCTCGTCGATTTCCTCGAGCAGGAAATCGCCGTTGCCGAGCGCGCATTCCTGGAACTCTGACGCGTCGCCGTTGAAGGAATCGGTGCTGTTGCGCCGGTAGAAGGCGTTGGCCGCGAACTCGACGGTATCGGATAGCGCATGCGACATATCGAAGGTCACCATGTGCATGTCGTTGGCGGTGATGTCCGGCGCCGTGAACACCTGTTCGCGATCGATGGCGAGCAGGCCGCGCGGCGCCGGTCCATTGCCGCGCAAATCGCTGTCGCCATATTGCAGGTTGAGGTTCGCGGAGCTGTTCTCGCCGCGCCAGCTGGCGCTGCCGTACACGTTCAGGGCGTCCGAATCGGACGCGTCGCGCCAGCCGTCCTCGCTGAAATAACTGACGTTCACGTAATAGCCGAGGGTCCCGTTGTTGCCGCCGCTTTCCGCCGACGTGACCGCCCTGCCCCAGCTGCCGCCATAGGCTTCCACCTGGTGGCCCTGGAAGTTGAAGCCGTCCTTCATGTCGATGGACAGCGCGCCGCCGAGCGTATTGAGCCCGAACAGCGGGTTTGCACCGCCGACCAGCGTCAGGCTGTGGACTGCGGATTCGGGCAGCAGATCCCAGTTCACCGCGTCGCCGAGCGGCTCGTTGATGCGCACGCCGT
>JBGSOV010000012.1:0-1525 GCA_041738935.1 Candidatus Altimarinota bacterium
GCTCATCGGGCATTGCGGCTTGATCCCAACCCCATTTGCCGCCGAGTTCCACAGCGGGGATGTTGCTCACAGGGTACGTTTCGATACGCCCCGAAGTGAACAGCAGACAAATCTCTTCATTGGATGGAACAGCCAATATGCGCGGAGGCTCATCGTCGCTGACCATCTCGCCCACAATGTGACCGATTTCTTTCGCATCTTCGTTAAGTTCAACGCGAAAGACTCGTCCGCGCGCGTTGTAGATCAACAAACTGAGCGTTGATACTTCCACGGATGGCGTGGCTGGAAATTCCACGAGTGTGCCTTCGTCCACGCCGAAGCGCCGTTTGAGCAGTTCCAGTTGATATTCAAGATGGGCGATGCGCTTCTGATACTCCTCGACGCGCGTGCCGTTCTCCAGCGCGATGTTCTCCGCCAGCAGTTCCTCATTGCGCTCGGTCAGTTCGCGCAGACGATTGGCAACCAGCTTCACAATTGCCACCGCGGACGCAGGCCGCTCTTCGGCTTCTTTCATCCATTCGTCGATTTTTTTGTTGAATGACATGAATTTTCCTTTTGGTTATTCAAGACTGTAAACGGGAGAAATAATTATACACTGAGGCAAACGGGAATTGCGAATTTATCATATGCCTTGCCTGTTTTGTTGTATACTCAAACTGGATGGGATATTGAGTATGAAATACCTTCCCCTTGAAAAATTCGATTTATATACCGAACTAACTTCCGATGAAGTCTTTCGCAGGCTTCGCTCTGTCATCGACACGGATAGAAGATGGTTGATTTTTTCTAACAAGAAGTTTGTGGGCGATGTGGAAAGGTATTATTTTAGACTTTGGAGATTAACTTGGTGGAGCCAAAATTTTAGACCCATCATATATGGCAAAATCCAGCAAAAAGAATTAGGATGCTCCATTCAAATTAGAATGCGAATGCCGTGGTTTGGATTTCTGTTCTATTCTTTTATCTTCGGATATTTGTGGCTTTCAATTTTTATGGGGAGTGCAAATTTAGTAGTGCAAAAAATCCAAACCGGTATTTGGCAAATTGGTTCTCTTGGGGAATGGTTTCAAGGTATCGTGTTATACCTTGTGATGCTTTCTTTCGTTTACTTTTTACCAGTTGGTACGTTCAAATGGGAAGCATATCGTGCCATAAATTATTTGCTAAAACTAACCAGAACAAAGAGGAAAAACATTATCTATCGAGATCAAATTTTGGGATTTACAGAAATCCAGATTGTCCGAGCAATTTTTCTTTTGCCGCTTGGTATTTCGATTGGATGGACGATATTCGAACTTTTCCAATAATATTTTGCCCTTGACTCATCCTCCCGAGGGGCATAGAATAGCGCCCAATATGCTTAAGTCTGCCCGCTGGTTTGCCTACTTTTATTTTTACGGTTTCCGAGACTCGGTTGCCGTTGGTGGCGCTTAAGCAGACAGAAAACAAATCTGTATGCAAAAGGGCGAGACCACACGGTCTCGCCCTTTTTATTTTGTCCATCACCCTGCCCTTCGGCACCCCC
>JBGSOV010000039.1:0-1792 GCA_041738935.1 Candidatus Altimarinota bacterium
CCGCCCAGTTTTTGTCAATACGCTGTTTAGTTGCTTAGCGACCGTCAGCGAAACCCATAGCTTTGTTCCTCTGTGGCAACCGCCGTTTATCAGTAAGCTAGCCGCCGAAGATCGCTGTCATCTCAACGGATTGGCGCTGCGGGATGGAAAACCGCGCTATGTGACGAGCGTGAGCCGCAGTGATGTGGCTGATGGCTGGCGCGACCATCGCAGTGATGGGGGTTGCGTCATAGACATAGAGAGCAATGAAATCATTGCCACAGGGCTATCGATGCCCCATTCACCCCGGTGGTATCGAGATCGCCTCTGGCTATTGAACTCTGGAACCGGCGAGTTTGGGTATATCGACACTGCAACCGGCCAGTTTGAAGCGATGACCTTTTGCCCTGGTTATCTGCGCGGCCTCGCATTTGCCGGAGACTTTGCCCTGGTTGGGCTATCAGAACCGCGTCACAACAAAAGTTTTCAAGGCTTGGCACTAGATGCTGCCCTGGCAAAGAAGGGAGCCGAACCGCGCTGTGGGATTGGGGTGATAGACCTGCGCAGTGGCGATCTGGTGCATACGTTACGCATTGAAGGAGCCGTATCAGAACTCTATGACGTGGTGACCATTCCAGCGGTGCAGCGCCCGATGGCGATCGGCATTCGCTCCGATGAAATCCGCCATGTGATTTCGATGGGGGAGGGATAACGGGCACCGATGAAGGGTGCCCGACTGGAACGACCGTGACCACCAATTAATACATAGGCAATAGAAAGAAAGATGGCGTTTGACCCCGTTTTGAATTTGGTTGACCTCGATGGCAGCAACGGCTTTCGCATCGATGGGGTAGCCGCATATGACCGTTCCGGTTATTCGGTGAGCAGTGCTGGGGATATCAATGGCGATGGCTTTGATGACCTGATCATTGGCGCATACAGAGCCGCCGGCTTCGCTGGCTCTAGCTATGTGGTGTTTGGCAGTGGTGGTGAGTTTAATAGCACCCTCGATCTCTCCACTCTCAATGGCAGCAATGGCTTTCGTATCGATGGCGTAGCTGCCGATGACGGTTCCGGGCGTTCGGTGAGCAGTGCCGGAGATATCAATGGGGATGGTTTCGATGACCTGATCATTGGGGCACGCGGTGCCGATCCTAATGGCACTGATTCAGGCTCCAGCTACGTGGTGTTTGGCAGTGTGGGTGGGTTTAGTAGCACCCTCAATCTCTCCGCCCTCAACGGCCTTAATGGCTTTCGCATTGATGGAGCGGCGACATTGGACCGTTCCGGTTTTTCGGTGAGCAGTGCCGGGGATATCAATGGTGATGGCTTCGATGACCTGATCATTGGCGCATACGGTGCCGATCCTAATGGTAGCTATTCTGGCTCCAGCTATGTGGTGTTTGGCCGTGATGGTGGGTTTAGTAGCACCCTCAATCTCTCCACCCTCACTGGCAGTAATGGCTTTCGCATTGATGGGGTAGCCGCAGAAGACTTTTCCGGTTTTTCGGTGAGTAGTGCGGGGGATATCAATGGTGATGGCTTCGATGACCTGATTATTGGCGCATACCGTGCCGACCCCAATGGCACCTATTCAGGCTCTAGCTATGTGGTGTTTGGCAGTGATGCTGAGTTTAGTAGCACCCTCAATCTATCCAGCCTCACTGGTCTCAATGGCTTTCGCCTCGATGGCGTAGCTGCAGAGGAGCGTTCCGGTCGTTCGGTGAGCAGTACCGGGGATATCAATGGCGATGGCTTTGATGACCTGATCATTGGCGCACCCTATGCCGATCTCAACGGTAACGCTTCAGGC
>JBGSOV010000005.1:0-51829 GCA_041738935.1 Candidatus Altimarinota bacterium
AAGCAGAAGAAGGAAAACATCATAATGCCGCTCTTACGGCTGTGGCCCGAAAAATGCTTCAGGTCATCTACGCGGTCTTGAGAAAAAATGAACCCTTTCTTGCAAAAAAATGCTTGACCGAATGATAGGAGGTATTGCTTCCTTCTTTGCTAAAGCTGTAAAGAAGCGGTACCTCGCAATGACGAGTTTCTTGTCATCTCGAGCTTGTCGAGAGATCTATGATTTCTGCACAAATACATACAATGCCAATATATTCGTTTGATTTCTACTTCTCTTCTCGGAAAATCAAACCACAGATTTCTTCACTTCGCCGTGCTTCGGTCGGGATGACAAAATGTGCCGTCTTTGCGAGCGATCCCGAGCAGTCGGGAGACCGCGGCAATCCAGAAATGTAATGTCAAAACACCCTCGACATGCTTTCTTTGACGCCCCCGATTCCAGACAGCTGGAATGACATTCGTTTTTGCGCTATGATTTCTCCGATGGATTTTATCAAATATATTGTCGGGATTTTATTTATCACTGCCTGTTTTGCCGCTGTCATGATGTTCTTGTTTGGTCCAGCGGGATAGCTTCAGCTCCCTTTACAGCAAATACACGCTGTCGGCATGGATAAAGATTTTGCCTTTGGTGTCGCCATCAGCAAGACTTTTTTGCATTTCAGTAATGGCAATTTTTGCCACACCACGCCCGAGCTTTTTCCCCGATTCGGACACGATTGCAACTGCATCACCTTCGTCAAAATCACCGCTGACTTTGCGCACGCCGACGCCCAAAATCGAAACTCCCGAGCGGCGCTCGAGCAAAATCTTTTCGAGCGGCGCATCTACCATCACTTTGCCAAATTCTGCCGCGCCCGCAGCGAGCCACACGCGAATACCAGCTTTTTTCTTTGTCTGGCTTGGCAAAAAGCGTGTACCAACATCTTCGCCGGCGACGATTTGTTGCAAGATATTGGTTTCGCGGCTGCTGGCAAGCACCATTTCAATTCCGATTTGATTCATTACTTTTGCCGAATTGATTTTGCTGAGCATACCGCCAAGCCCAAATTCGCTTTTTTCTGTGCTCACATAGCTTTCGATTTCGGGCGTAATTGCTTCGACCACATGAATCATCTGTGCTGCTGGATCACTGGGATGACCGGTGTACAGTCCTTTTACGTTACTCAGCAAAATCAAACGGTCGGCGCAAAGCATGCCGGCGATAAAACTGGCGACTTGGTCATTGTCCGAAAAATCGAGTTCTTCTGGTGTCAAAAAGTCGTTTTCATTCACCACTGGCAAAATATTCCCCACGAGCATTTTTTCCAAAATCGTGCGCATCGCAAGTTGCCGCTCGCGACTGGCAAAGTCGGTTCTCGTAACTAATCCTTGTGCGACGACAATTCCATATTTTTGAAATTCGTCACGTAGGCGTTTCATCAATCGTGGTTGTCCCACGGCACTGCGAATTTGTGACAATTCGGTTTTACTGACTCTGCCGAGCGATTGTGGATCAAATTCTTTGCGTCCGAGTCCTACCGAGCCAGAACAGACAAGCGCAATGTGGTGATTTTGTTCGCGTAATTCCGCCACACCGCGAGCAATATTCGCGAGCACGTCATCATCAATGTTGCCTTCGGAAGTCAAGATTGCGTTGGTGCCGATTTTGACAACAGTGATATTCATGCGAAAAAAGAGAAGCAAAACTCAAAAAATTCCAATGTGCAAAGCTACTCTGATTTTGCTTGCATTAGGCTATTTTTTCAAATAGAAAAATATGAGAGAATCTTGGTTGTGAAACGATTTGATATCTACATGGTGTTGGCGCGGATTCCGCTTGATTTTGTCGCCGCCTTTGCGGCGTGGTGGGCAGCGCGCACGGTGCGCCCATACACGGACTTGATTCCGTATTTGCATGTTTGGTTTGATCCGCAGTTTATTCCGAATGCTGCTTTTTTTCTACCGTTTTCACTAGCCGCCGCTGCGGGGTTTATCGTGATATTCGCCTTGCTGATGGCATATCGTTGTGAAAATCCGCCAACATGGAGCGAAGATCTCAAAAATCTCTCCCTCGCCTCACTGTTTTGGGGAATGGCGCTCGTGAGTTTTTTTGCGCTCGCGTATCGTGAGCCAATTTTTTCGCGGATGATGCTCGGTCAAGCGATGGTGTTTGTCGTGATATTCGCCATTTTGATGCGGATTATTTTGCATTTTGTCCGACAAGCATTTTGGCGAGGTGGGATTGGAATTATTCGGGTGGGACTTGTGGGAGCCGAAAACACTCGCAAAGAATTTCAACAGTTGCTCAGCCACTTGCCGCGCTATCAGTTGGTGGGTCAAGGCGATAATGCCAGTCAGCTTGCTGTCTGGGCGCTCGACGAAATCTGGCATGTTGACCGCCGCTTTGATCCCGAAATTGAAACCGAATTGCGCGAACTCTGCTATCGCGAACACAAAATTTTGCGCTTTGTACCAACATCTTCACTCGCTTTTGCGCGGATGGAAATGCTGATTCTCGAAGGCGTACCATTACTCCACCCGATTGCTGCGTCGTTGTCGGGTTGGGGACGCGTGCTCAAGCGTTCGTGCGATATTATTTTCGCCGCGGTTTTACTCCTCGTTTTGTCCCCGCTCTTGCTTGTACTCGCCATCTTGGTCAAAGCAACTTCGGCAGGACCAATATTCTACGGTTCCCAACGCGTTGGACGCGACGGCAAAGCCTTTACAATGCTCAAATTCCGTTCGATGATCAAAAATGCCGATGCGCACCGCTCGGCACTTTCTGCTGATAATCATCGCGTGGATGGACCCTTTTTCAAAATCAAAAACGATCCGCGTACAACACCATTCGGCAGATTTTTGCGGCGCTTTTCACTCGACGAACTCCCACAACTTTTTAATGTTCTCTTGGGACATATGTCGCTTGTCGGTTCGCGTCCGCATTTTGCCGAAGAGGTCGAGCGGATTTCGCCCGAGTTTCGCCGAATTCTTGCTATGCGTCCGGGGATAACTGGCTTGGCGCAAACCTCTGGTCGCAGCGACCTCAGCTTTGCGCGCGAAATGGAACTCGATCTCTTTTATCTCGAACACTGGAGTATTTGGCTCGATCTCAAGATTTTGCTCAAGACGATTTGGGTGATCGTGCAGGGAAAGGGCGCAGATTAATGTCGCTGCTTATCAAAACAAAACTCCGCGATTCCCCTAAAAAATATTGTACTAGTTGGCTTTCCTTCTTTTCCGTCAAGGGGTTCTTATTGTAAAAATTGCCCTAAACCGCTACAATATGCCGGATATAACACAAAAAGATGCTCTCAAAACCCGCAAAAAAATGGCTTACACGCCTGATTGTTATTGCTCTCCTTGTGAGCGGGATTGGCTATTATGCTTTTGGACGCGACAAACAAATAACCTACGTGACCGAAATCGTCCAAAATCGTGATGTGCGTGAGATTGTTGATGTTACCGGTTCGGTCGAAGCAAGTGAGGTGTTGGCACTCCGCTTTCCTTCTGGCGGAAAAATCGAGTCAATGCTGGTTGCTGTCGGCGACAAAGTCACAGCGGGACAAAAACTCGCTCAAATTGATGCGACTTTTGCAGCCATTGACGTGCAAAAAGCTCAAGCCAGCGTGGCAGCTGCCGAGGCAGAATACAATCTGCTCTATCAGGGACCACCTGTGACCGAAGAGGCTTTGTACAAAACCGATATTGATGATGCCGAATTAGCGCTTGCGCATGCTGCCGAAAGCCTCCTCAATACAAAAAAGATTAATGAGCACAAACTCGTAAAAGCCGAACAAGATGTTCTCAACAGCACCAATACCGTGCAAAATGCCGAAATCGCTCTCGAAAACAGCAAAAAATCTGGTGGAACTTCGGAAGAAAAAGCTGACAAGACGCTGACAGATGTTTTTGCAAACGCCGAAAATCGTATTCGCAGCGCACTAGACAGTATCGAACAAACGCTTTCGGTCGCCGATCGCATTCTGGACGACAAGAGTAGTGAAGGGCGAGAGTATCAGGCTTTTTTGGGCTTCAAAGACCCACAAAGCAAAATTACTGCCAAAAACTCGTTCAAGCTGCAGCGCTCGCTGCTTGCCTCCCTCAAGTCTGATTTTGAAACTGCGCAAAGCGAATGGAGTGCGGAGTTGGTAACAACAATGCTCCAAAAAACCGAAACCGTGCTGCTGGGCAGCAAAACTCTCTCGGATGATATTTTTGCGATGCTCGAGGCTTCGACCGAAAGTGCATCGCTCCCCGCTAGCAAAATTAAAGGTTTTCAGACCGAAATCACAAGCGAACGCAGCACATTACTTGCCAAAATCGACACACTGCGCTCAACCACCCAAACCATTGCCGATGCAGACCTTTCTATTGCTTCAACCGGTGTTTCGTCCACCAGCGCCGTTGATTCTGCAGAAGCGGCACTCAGTGACGCCCAAAACCGTTTGATACTTGCCGAGCAAGCGCTGGACGAATTAAAAACTCAAAATTCAATTGCTTTGAACGATGTCAAAAAGGATATCGAGCTCAAAAAACTACGCGTGCGCCGTACTGACGAGTCGCTTGCCAAGTTGGTTGCCAAACCTCGTCCGGTTGATACTGCTGCTGCACAAGCGCGTTTGCAGCAGGCAATGGCAAATCTGCGCCAAGCGCAAGAACAATATGATGACATGTTTTTGATATCGCCGGTCGATGGCGTGGTAACCGAAGTCAACGGAAAGGTCGGCGAAAATGCGACTGTTACCGAACCGACTGTCTCGCTTATGACTGATGGTTTGCAAATTACTGCGAATATTTCTGAGACAGATGTGGCGAAGATCGCCATTGGCGATCCGGTCGAAATCTCACTCGATGCTTTGCCTCGCAATGTGGTTTTTGACGGTACTGTTACCAAAATTGATCCGGCAGAAACAGTAATTCAGGGGGTCATCTATTATCAAGCAACTGTTGTGTTTGATGGCGAAGACGAACGCATCAAATCGGGTATGACTGCTGACCTCGAAATCCTTGTGAACGAATCGCCTGATGCTCTTAGTGTGACTCCGGGCGCCATTCAATACGAAGAAGATACGCCGTTTGTCTATGTACTCGAAAATGACGAAAAAGTTCGTCGCGATATTACTGTCGGACTCGAGGGCAATGACGCCGTCGAAATTTTGACCGGCGTTAGTGTCGATGAAAGAATTGTCCTCTACGAAGACGAGAAATAATTTTTCTTTTTTGCATCTTGTGAATTTAGTCGAATTTCAAGACATCACCAAAACCTACACTATGGGCGAGATGGAAACGCATGTCCTGCGTGGCGTGTCGCTTACCATCGAACGCGGCGAATTTGTCGCAATCATGGGTCCGTCCGGCTCTGGCAAATCGACACTCATGAATATCATGGGATTTTTGGACACGCCGACGAGTGGACACTATAGCTTTGACCAAACCGAAGTGCGACACTTTGACGAAGACACGCTTGCGGATATTCGAAATCGCGAAATCGGATTTGTCTTCCAGATGTTCTATCTCCTCAACAAAATGTCGGCGCTCGACAATGTCAAACTCCCGATGCTCTACGCCAATGTCCCCGACCGCGAACAAGACGATCGCGCCAAACGCGCGCTCAAGGCGGTGGGACTCGAAGACCGCATGCATCACAAACCGAACGAGCTTTCGGGCGGACAGCAGCAACGTGTTTCGATTGCGCGTTCACTCGTCAACGAACCGAAGGTGATTTTTGCCGATGAACCAACCGGCAACCTCGATACCGCCTCGAGTATCGAAATCATGGACATCTTTGGCAAGCTCCACAAACAAGGCAAGACGATTATCATGGTCACGCACGAAGACGACATTGCTGCTCATGCCGAGCGCATTATTGTGGTTCGCGATGGACAGATTGTTGAAGACAAACGGAAAGCTCTCCGGCATTGATTTTGTTCACACACAAAATTCTTCTGTCCTTTTATATCCAACCTTTCAGTCCTTTTCTCTCCTGATTCTTTGCTGCATGAAAATCAACTCGCTTGTTTTGCGGCTTGCCTTTGCGGGAATTTTTGAAAATAAAACTCGTGCGTTTTTGACCATGCTGGGAATCATTATCGGAGTCGCGGCGGTGATTGCGATTATGGCGATTGGCGCGGGTGCGCAAAGTCTGATTACTGGTTCAATCCAAAAAATGGGCACAAATCTCGTTGGCGTGCTTCCTGGGGCGAGCAGCGACAGCGGTCCGCCAGCGGCAGCTATGGGAATTGTCATTACGACGCTGACGTATGGTGATGCGAAAGCGCTCGAAAAACTTCCACATGTTATCGGAATCTCTGCGTACGCAAATGGCGCTGCCGAAATCTCTGCCGGCAGAGAAACACTCACTGGCAATTTTAACGGTGTGACGGCGGCGTATCCTGTGGTCGAAAACCACGCTGTCGAACATGGACGGTTTTACACCGATAGCGAGGAGCAAACTGCCAAAAAGGTAGTGGTGCTTGGTGCCGAAATGAAAGAGAACCTTTTCCCTTTCACAGAACCAATTGGCAAGAAAGTCAAAATCAAAGACGCCAAATTTACCGTCATCGGCGTCCTCGAAAAAAAGGGTTCTTCGTTGGCGAGCAATCCCGACAACCAAATCTTCGTTCCCCTCGCCACCGCACAAAAGATTCTTCTCGGACAACAGCATCTGGGGCTGATTCGGATCAAAATCGATCAAGAAGCGTACATTCCACTCGTGATGGAAGATATTGCCAAAACACTGCGCTATCGGCATCGCATCGATAATCCCGATGATGATGATTTTTCGGTACAATCCCTGAGTCAAGCACTCGAAATGCTGACCGCGGTAACCGATAGTCTCAAATTTTTTCTCGCCAGTATTGCGGCGATTTCACTCATTGTCGGCGGTATTGGTATCACCAATATCATGCTGATGACGGTCAAAGAACGCACGCGCGAAATCGGACTCAAAAAAGCAATCGGCGCCAGACCAGCTCAAATTCGCAATCAGTTTTTGCTCGAAGCACTTATCGTCACCGGTATTGGCGGCACGCTCGGTATTCTCCTTGGTGCACTTTTGTCTTTGGTTATTGCTCTTGTGGCGTGGCGGCTCGAATATACGTGGACGCTGTCGATTTCGCTCCTCTCGGTGGCGTTATCGTTTTTTGTGGCGATATTTGTGGGAGTGGTGTTTGGTTTGTATCCCGCACGCAAAGCTGCGCGCCTTAATCCGATTGACGCTTTACGCTACGAATGACACTTTATCTGCGTCTTTTACGGCTGTCGTTTGCGGCGCTCTTTGACAACAAAGGGCGTTCGGCGCTCACCACGCTTGGCGTCATTGTTGGCACGGCGATTGTGATTATCGTGCTCTCGGTTGGCGCTGGCGTGCGGGGACTCATTTTGACGCAAGTCGCTTCGATTACGCCCGAAACGCTCTGGGTCGAAGTCCAAATCCCGAGTAGCGGTACGCGTGCCGAACGCACGCAAAACTCTGGACAAGGACTAGTGACTGGTATTCAGATCACGACGCTCAGTCTTGAGGATGCTGCCGATCTCAGAAAAATACCAAATGTACTGAGCGGTTACGGAATCTCAATGGGGCAAGCAAAAATTACGCATGAGTCCGAAGAAGACACAGTGACATTTTGGGCGACCGAAGCAAGTTATGCCGAAATGGAAAAGCTGCCCTTCCTCGAAGGACGCTTTTTTACCGAAGCCGAAGACAACGAGCTTGCCCAAGTAATCGTACTCGGATACAAAACCAAACAGACACTCTTTGGTGATCAGTCTGCCATCGGTCAAAAAATAAAATTAAACAAACAAACTTTTAAAGTTGTTGGTGTCACCGACGAAATTGGTATTAAATTCTTTATGGATATGGACGAATTTGCCTATTTGCCGGTGCGCACTGCCCACAAAAAAGTGCTCGGTATCAATCATTTGTCTGCCATCGGTATCAAAATGGAAAACAAAAATCTGATTGCTTCTACGATTGCGCGCGCCGAACGCGTGATGCGCAAAAATCACGATATTGATGATCCCGAAAAGGATGATTTTATCATTCGCACCATGGATGAAGCGATGGAAATTATCGATACCGTTACGAATGCAATTTCACTCCTGCTCTTTTCTATCGCGTGTATTTCACTTATCGTCGGCGGCATCGGGATTATGAATGTGATGTATGTCGCGGTGACTGAGCGCACACGCGAAATCGGACTCAAAAAAGCCATCGGTGCGCCGCCGCACGCGATCCGTTTTCAGTTTCTCGCCGAAGCGGTGATGATTTGTTTTTTGGGTGGTGGTATCGGGATTGCTTTGGGTGCGGGGATTTCTTTTCTCGTCAGCGTCATTGCCAATGCACTTAATTTTGATTGGCCGTTTATTTTGCCACCTTCAGCGATTGTGATTGGCTTTGGCATTTCTACCGCACTCGGAATTATCTTTGGGTTTGCGCCAGCCAACAAAGCCGCTTCACTCAATCCGATCGAAGCCTTGAGAAAAGTGTGATTTTGAATAGGCTTTGGTCGCGTCCAGAAGACGAAGCCAATTTTTGCCTCCTTTGTACTCTCTAAATTTACGATCGGATTTTTTCGAAGTGGGTGCGATTTCGGGCGGGGCTCTCCCCCTGGATAGGGGGAGTTGGAGGGGGTTGAAAAACACATCGACCCTCCTCAATCCTCCCTAACTCAGGGAGGAAGAAATCGCATCGACCCCACTCAGTCTCCTCTAACTTAGGGGAGGAATACTCCGTGCCAAAATCTCTTTGTCAGAGAAGCTACATCATAATCAAATCATCACGATCTGACCCAACGCCAATCGAATGAATTGGCACTTTCGTGAGGTTTTCAATTTCGCGACAATAGCGCTGCGCGTTCTCTGGCAAGTCGTCAAAATTGCGGCATTTGCTCAAATCTTCTTGCCAACCCGGCAGTTCGACAAATTCCGTTTCGATGTTGTCCAGCAACGAAGTATCCGCCGGAAAGTTCGCCATGCGTTCGCCATCCAAAATATAATCGGTGACGATTTTTATCGTTTCAAAACCAGTCAAAATATCAAGCTTGGTCAGGTTCCAGCCATCTGCTCCGGTGATTTTTGCAGTATGACGAGCGACAACAGCGTCAAACCACCCACAGCGGCGTGGACGCCCAGTAGTCGCACCAAACTCGTGTCCGCGTTCGCGGAGTTTTTCGCCATCTTCGTCATGTAATTCGCTCGGAAACGGACCTTCGCCGACACGCGTGGTGTAGGCTTTGATGACGCCGAGACTATAATCAATAAACTTTGGCGGCAAACCCGTGCCGCTGCAAGCCCCGGCTGTTGTCGTGTTGCTGCTCGTAACATATGGGTATGTGCCAAATTCGATATCAAGAAGAGCGCCTTGGGCGCCCTCAATCATTATTTTTTTACCGCTATGGTAAGCAGTGTGTAAGATTTCTGTCGTATCAACAATGATATCAGTAAATTCCTCAACAAGATCTCGATAAAGCGTTAATTCGCTGGCGGCATCAATGGTAAATCCGTGCCGTATACCACGACGAGTAATATTTTCTTGCAGGCGAGCAGCAAAGGCTTCAAAATTGCCGACGAGCATCCCCGCACGAATTCCGCGTCGCGAAACCTTGTCTTCGTATGCTGGACCGATACCGCGACAAGTCGTGCCAATTTTATTGCCGCGTTTTTCTTCTTGCATCTTGTCGGCAAGGATGTGATGCTCAAACAAAAGATGTGCTCTGTCCGAAATAAAAAACCTGCCGCGCGGATCGATGCCTTTTTTGCGTAAAGTACTAAGTTCGTCCATTAGGCTCGGCAGATGCACAACGCAACCATTGCCGATAATACAGGTGACGTGCTCGTGCAATATTCCGGACGGAACGAGATGAAAAACATGTTTGGCGCCGTCGACCATAATCGTGTGCCCAGCGTTGGCGCCGCCACTGGCGCGAACAACGACATCCATTTCGGTGGCGAGTCGGTCGACAATTTTCCCCTTCCCTTCGTCTCCCCATTGCGCCCCAAAAACAACGATTGCCTGAGCCTCATCGATTCTGTTTGTCATTTCGCGTAAAAAAATAAACCCGTGCCAGTCTGCCGAAAAAAATCAGCTTTGTCATGCCTTCTCGATTTTTTTTTTGATTTGAGCGACAATGTGTTTGATGCAATATTTTGAGCGCAGCAAAACGGCTACCAAAGGGCAAAACGGCAAAGTCGTCGTTGTTGGTGGTTCGGCGAATATTCATGGCGCTCCGATTTTGGCGGCGCTTGGCGCACTTGCTGCGGATGTCGACTTGGTCAGGCTGTTTGTCCCTGCTCATCATGCTGTTGTGGCGCGTTCAAAAAATCTCAACTTGATGGTCGGCGAACTTTCGGGTGAGCATTTTTTGCACAGCGATGCCGAAATTATTGCCGAAATGGCTACTGAATGGGCGGATGCGGTGGTAATTGGTTGTGGCTTTTTGGAAGATGATTTTGGCGCAGTCGAAACATTCGTTCACAGTTATCGCGGCAAACTTGTCCTCGATGCCGGAGCTTTATTCCGACCGATTCTTGACCTCGTCAAACGCCGCTCGAATGTTCTTCTTACTCCACATGGAGGTGAATTTGAGCGTATGACGGGACTCAAAGACAATGAGGAGAATATCCAAAAAACGGCTGATTATTTTGGTATTACGATTCTCAAAAAAGGCGTTGAAGATATTGTCGCTCAGCCGGGAAAAATATTCATCAGCAAAACCGGTTGTCCGCAAATGGCGGTTGGCGGAACGGGCGACAGCTTGGCAGGAATTTGTGGTGGTTTGATGGCACGCGGGCACGAACCTTTTGATGCAGCTAAATTAGGAGCAATACAATGGGGAAAGACTGGCGAAGCACTGGCGAAGGAGCGGCGCGTTTTGTCTGCAGAAATGATGCTCGAACACTTCGCTGCCGGTTTTTAGGCAGATGAAAAAACACATTTGATTATGCTTCGGCAGTATACAGTTTTCCCCGAAAGCCTTTGCTGCGCAAAATTTTGCCATCGCTGCCAATCAGCATTGCTTCCACTCCCAAATTTGGCAACAGTTTTTGTGCACGTTCTAAGCCCAATACAAAGAGCGCGGTCGAAAGCGCGTCAGCAACAATTCCCTTGTCTGCCTGCACATAGGTCATTAGCATTTGACTTGCCGGAGCCTTGCTCTGCGGATGGACAAGATGATGGCGCTCGCGCCACTTGCGCCGCGAAGGGCTGCTGGCGGCACAAAACATATTTTCCACTTCGACTTCACCAATCGCTTGATTGATATTGGTGGGGTGTTCAAAGAGAATTTTCCATGGCTTGTCATTTTCATCTGTGCCGCGCGCATACAAATCGCCACCGGCATCAAGCAAGATATTCGGAAATTCCGCAAAATAGGGAAGCATTCGGTCAAGCGCATAACCTTTGCCAAGAGCGCCAAGATCAATTGGTGCGGAAAGCGTGACAATATTTTTCTCCACATCAAGAGTGTAGTTGCCCGTTTGTCCTTCTGCCTTTTCGTGAAGCGAATAGTCGGCATCATACCCCCATCCCGCCAGAATGCTTTGTACCGAGATATCAAAAGCGCCATTTGTTGCCACTTTAATCTGCTCGGAAAATCGTAACAACAAGCTCAGTTCTTCGGATATTTGTACTTGTTTTCCTATCTTTCCATTTACAAGCGACAGTTCGCTCGTCGGCAAAAAGCGTGAGAACTGCTGCTCGATTCTTTCACATTCCATAAATGCTTGTGCGATTGCTGCAAGAACACTTACTTTTTGCGAATCTGTATCACAAACAACGAGTTTGATTTTACTTCCCAAAAGCTCGCGTGACTCTTCAAATCGCTGCTTCATCGCGGATTTTTTGTACGGCTTTGGCAAAACCATCCGTTATTTGATCGCTGTCACTCACACTGCTCAGTTTGTCAATATCTTCGAGTTTGCGTCCTATAACGAGCGCGCCAATCTCATCAGCAAATTGTTCTTGTATTCGTCGAATAGCAGCGCTGCGCGCGCGCGGCGTGATACTGATATTCATCACTTTGTCGTCTTCTACCACAATTTCTACCTCAATATTCTCGTTGCCATTCGAACCTTGATAGCTGCCAGTTGCTCGATAAACGCCGTCATTGTATTGTTTTGATGCTGCATCTTCAGTTTTTGTCGCTTGAATTTTTGGGGAGACCGATGCTTTGGTGATAGTTTTGGTTGCTTTTGGCGAAGCTGTCGGACTTGCCAAAATGTCTTCTTCGATTGCTTCCTCGTCTTCCTCTTCTTCTGCTGTATTATTGCTTGTGCCGCCGCCCCAGAGACTATCAATCATCTCGGCGATTTCGTCTTCCGGAATGCTCTCGGTCAAGCTGGTGGGCGAAGCAGTTGCTGCTACTGAAACAAATGGCGAAGTGTCAACTACTGGCAACACTTGAGCTACAGAAGCCATTTTTTCGGCTTCGGGTTGTGACTCTTGAGGTGTATTATTACCGCAAGCAGAGAGTCCGACGCTGCCAAAAAGGGCGCAGGAGAGAAAAAGGATTTTTTTGTTCATGTATAAGCAAGGAGCGAGTATATTATATCTGTTTTCCTGTTTTGATTCAATATGCGGATTCCAATTATTTTTTCTCCCATTTGTCAGGCTATATTACTCTTAAGCGCCCTGATGGCTCTTCTTGTTTTTCCAGCAACAACTTTTGCATCGGCGGAAGGTATTCATTTTATCCAGATTTTTGGCTGGGGTGGAATCATCTTTTTTGCACTACGTTTTTTGACAGGAATCAAAAAGGCGCCAGAATCGCTTTTTGTTACTTTGGCACTGATGTTTTTGCTCCTGAGCCCACTCACTACTGATTGGACTTTTGGGTTTCATTCGATTGTTTTGTTTTGCATGGTGGCAGTTGCGGTTGCTAGTAAATATTTTCTCGAAATTCTCGGTCGACCAATCATTAATCCCGCAGTGCTTGCTGTTCTGTTCGGGCTTTTTGTGGCAAGATTGATTCCATCTGTGACGATTGTCGCCAACGCTGAGCGGCTGACTTTTGATCAACTCTTTAGCGTTGGCGGTATTTCCATCTCGTGGGTGGCGCTGCTGCTTGCGATATGGATTTTTTGGGGATTGCCCAAGTGGGATCGCACGCACGTGCTTACTGCTTTTTTTGTTGCTTGTGCGCTGTTTGCTTTTTTACTGGGCGGCGCTTCTCGTGTTGCTGAGTTTTTTAGCACAAATCCGTTTTTTTATTTGTTCGCTGCCTTTTTGCTGACTGACCCAAAAACTTCTCCCGACCAACATCGCGGACAATGGCTCTTCGGTTTTTTGGTTGCTGTGCTTGTATTTATTCCGCAAATAGCGCCATTGGGCGATATTCCTTTTATTCAAGATTACGCACTTTTGCTGGCGTTGGCACTTGCTAATATCGGTTTGGTTGTGTTTGATGCAATCCGTTTGGGTTGATTATTCTTTCCACTTGATATTGCAGCCCATGCTGGGGATTTGTTCGTTGACCGGAACTATTTTTCCCGCGAGTACCGCATCAATCCCGATGCGTAATTCTTCTTTGGTCACGGCGTTTTCGTTTTGCCAATTGTCGTCGATGCGACCGTGGTAGACGAGCGTGCGATTTTTATCAAAAACAAAAACATCTGGTGTGCAAACCGCATGGTACGCTTTTGCCACTTGCTGGCTTTCGTCGTACAAGTACACAAAATCAAGCGGAAGCTCGTGCATTGCAGCAAACGAGTCTTGTGGATAATCGGTCGCATCATTGGCATTGATGCTAACGAAACGGACTTTCTCGATTGTATACAGCTTCGCCAGACGATTGAGGCGTGGCAAAACAGCTTTGACATAAGGGCAATGATTGCACATAAAAATCACTACGAGTACTTCGCTCTCCGCAAACGATGAGAGCGAATATGTCTCGCCGTCAGTCGCTGGTAAGGAAAAATCCGGCGCAACCATGCCGAGTAATTCTTCAAGCGAATGCGTCAGTGACATCTTTTATGAAAAAAATTATGGCTGTAAAACGACAATGTTTGCGTCGTAGTAATAGCGATACGTACGACCATTATCGGCAGGAAAATTGACAAATGCGCCATCGCGATTACCAAATTCGGTTACGACAGCATCTTTGGCGCCATCAAGCAGTAACGCTGGTTCCAATTTTCGCGAATCTGTACGAAATTTGAGCAGGACAAATTGCAATGTGTCGCCGCGTTCTGCTCCCAAGAAAAATGCCATATTCCCTTCGGTACTGACGCAACCACCAAACAAGTCACTGGTTTCTAAAAAGCCATTTGCAAAGCGGATTTGCGCGGCATTGAGACTGTCGGCAAATGAACTAAACCAACTTTCTTGGAGCAAAGTTTGCAGTTGTCCACATTTGCGAAAAGCGTACGCGGGTTGTTCGCTGCCAGTAATAGTCTTTGCCAACAGCTGCAGATGCGATTCGCTGAGTCCATCAAATCCGGCTGGTGATGCAGATTCCGCTTTTTGCGAAAGTTCTTCTTGGGCAAGAAGCAGCTTTTTTTGCAGCGATTCGACTTCGAGCGCGAGTTCGGTGTTTTGTTCACGCAAGGCAACATCATTCATAACTTGGTCATTGGCGGGAGAAGCGCTTGGATTTGGTGAAAAACCAGGACTGGCACTCGGACTTATTTCTGGAGAAGCATTTGGATCAAGCGGTGTCGGACTGGGAGTATTGGATGGCGAACCTTCAAGCGAAATCACATAATCTGGTGGAAATTGTCCTACTTCATCGGGTGGAGTTTCTTGTGGTGTTGCGCATGCTGTCAAAAAGAGGAGACCTCCGAGGAGTAATGATTTTTTCATGAACCGGAAAAAAATAAAGCGAAGTTAGTGTTAGTCTGTCAGATTTGCAACAAATCGTCAAAACGAACACAACTACTTTTAATTTCTATGAGAGTAAATCAAGCTTGCGGACTGTTGACTTTCTGCTGCTTTCTGAGGAAAATGCCACAGAATATTTGATATTCGCCTGATTTTTTTTCGCTCCGCTTTTTGCAGCGTTTCCAGATTCTGCCAGACGCACAATATTTCTGAGAACACGCCTCTATGAAAACTTCTCGCGAAATCGTTGCAGAGGCATGGCATCTTACTATCGAGCATCGCGCGAAGTTGTTTCGCTATGGATTTGTGCCGTCGTTTTTTTCAATCCTCGTGACGGCAATGTACGTTTATTACCAAGTGCAGGCGTTTCGATATTCGCCGCTTTTTTCGGATGGAAAAGAGCATTTTCAAATCGCAATTGCACGTGATCTTTTGGGCTTTACGACGCAAAGTACGCTGGTTTTTTCACTCTCGCTGTTTGCAGTGATTGTGTTATTAATCGGTTGGTATTTTGCTCCCATGCTCTGTCGCGCTGCTATTGTGCAATTGGTCACACAAGCTCGCAATGGCGAAAAAGTCGAACGCGGTTTTTCGTCTTCGTTGCTGCGTTTTTTCCCTATTTTTCAGATTTCTCTGCTCAAAAGAAGTTTGGCGCCGTTTAGCTTTTTGACCGAATTCGGTTTTGTGGCACGCAATCTTACCGGAGGAATCATGCTTATTGCGCCATTGCTCTTTTTCTTTGGCGTAATTGGACTGATTTTTCTCTTTTTTGCTTCCTTTACAACGCAAGTGATTATGCTCAAAGGCGAAGGTTTTGCTGGTGCTATCAAGATTTCTTTCCAAACCGTGCTGCAAAATTTTGGACAGACTTTCAAAATCATGCTCCTCTTTTTATTTGTCGAATTGCGGGTGATTCTTAATGTGCTCATTGTGCTCTTTTTGCCAATTGCTCTGGTCGGACTGACTGGTGTCTTTGCCAGCATGGCTTCGCAAACAGTCGGAATCGTCATTGCGGGTTTGGTGCTCTTGGCGCTTATTTTTATCGCGGCGTATTTAACAGGAATCCTCTTTGTATTTTCTGAGGCGATGTGGACAATTGCATTTCTGCACTTCAGTGAAAATCAAGATGCTGTCGAGGAACAGTCAAGTCTTCCGCCAACTTCGACCGCAATTTCGCCGCAATCTGCTTCTGAAGCATCGACTGATTACAATGTCGTGAGTTATACTCACATATGATGGTTACTGATTTTCTTGTCGTTGGGAGCGGAATTGCCGGAATGAGCGCCGCTTTGCGCCTTGCTGAATTAGGGCAGGTGGTGTTACTTTCTAAAAAAAATTTACTCTCGGGATCAACGCCATATGCCCAAGGAGGAATCAGCGGAGTGCGTTTTGCCGAAGTACGTCATGACTCGATTCGATCACATTTTGAAGACACTCTTACGGCGGGAGCGGGGCACAACAACCCAACAGTTGTCGAACTGCTCGTAAAAGAAGCAGGAAACGCACTCCATTTTTTAGAAGAATGCGGCGTACACTTTGATGATTCCCTTCATCTCGAGGGGGGTCACAGCGTGCCACGCGTTTGGCATATTGCTGATCACACAGGAATGTCTATCGCTACCGCTTTGCGCAACAATGTACGCGCTTCTGACGCGATTACTGTTGTCGAAGTTGCAGATGTGATTGATCTCCTCGTACGCGACCAGACAGTACATGGCGCAGAGTTTGTGCATCGCGATGAAACGCATCGCATTTTTGCCAAGCGCACAGTGCTTGCCACCGGCGGAGCGGGACAGATTTTTGCCAAAACCACCAACCCACCCGAAGTAACTGGCGACGGCATCGCGCTCGCAGTTCGTGCGGGGGCTTTTAAAAAAGATCTCGAGTTTATTCAGTTTCATCCGACGGCTTTTTTGGCTGAACGTTCGCCACTCTTTTTACTCACCGAAGCTTTGCGCGGCTATGGTGCTCGTATCGTCAGTGAAAACGGCATTGCTATTTGCGATGCGCTCGCTCCGCGTGATCAAGTCGCGCGACACATTATTTTTGCTCAGCGCGCAGGAAAAGTATTTTTGGATTTTTCAGAACACTCGTCTTCATTTTGGCAAGAACGCTTCCCCGAAATTACTCACACACTGCAAAACGAAGGGTTTGTCTTAGGGCAAGACAAGATTCCTATTACTCCGGCGGCACACTTTTTTTGTGGAGGAATCGAAAGCGACTTGCGTGGTCGTACCAACCTTGCGCACTTGTCTGTCGTGGGCGAAGTCGCATGTACTGGCGTACATGGAGCAAATCGTTTGGCGAGTAATTCGCTGCTCGAGGGCGTTGTTTTTGCCAAACAGGTTGCAGATGATTTTGCTGCTGAGGCAAACAAAAAACAACTCGGGTCTCCGGATGTACATGCTTTGTACAAAACCAACGAATATTTTCCAGATACGAGGAGCGACACCGAAATTCAAAAGTGCATTCGTCAAATCTGCTGGGATTATTTGGGTATTGTTCGTTCGCAGCCTAACATTGCCCGAGCAATGAGCGAATTAAACCTGTTGACACCAACGGGCACGAAGACCAAAATTCTCCAAGCGGTGGCAATCTTTGTCGCCGAAGCCGCCGCCGCTCGCAAGCACTCACTCGGTTGTCATTACCTGATTGACGAAGGCGCAATTTCTTCCTGATTTCTCATGCAAAAAAAGCTCAAGCGTTTATCGGCAATTATCGCAGGGATTTCTCTCATCATCCTTGGTGCTGTATTGCTCTTTTTACCTGGTCCAGGAATTGCCTTGATTGTGGCAGGAGTTTTTTTGATTTCGCCGAATCATGGTAAAAAAATATGGCAGCGATTTCTCGACTGGAAAAAACAAACCATTGATCCGCGACTTTCTCGTTTTCGTAAAAAATGACAGGAACTTTATTCGTGGTAGCGACGCCAATCGGCAATCTGGGTGATATTACCTATCGAGCAGTCGAAACGCTCAATTCTGTCAGCGTGATTGCGGCAGAAGACACGAGGCATACCAAAAGATTGCTGCAAAAATATGCGATCAACACCCCGCTCACTTCTTTTCATCAGCACACTGATCCGCACAAAATCACTGCTTTACTCGAGCGTGGCGAAACTGTCGCGCTTGTCTCTGATGCGGGAACACCCGGCATCTCAGATCCGGGCGCAAAACTGATTGCTCTGTGTCGTCAGCACAATCTTACCGTGGTGCCGATTCCTGGACCTGCGGCGCTGATTGTGGCGCTTTGCGCCAGCGGTTTGCCGCTCGACGAATTTACATTCCACGGCTTTATTCCACAGAAAAAAGGTCGGCAAACGTTTTATCGAGGTTTGGCGGAAAGCGATATTACGAGCGTTTTTTACGAATCTTCGCATCGGATTTTAAAATGCGTAACCGAAATGACAATTGCAATACCAGAACGAATCGTGGTGCTTGCGCGCGAATTAACCAAAATACACGAAGAATTTTTGAGCGGTACACCGCAAGAGATTTTGTCTGTTATCGAGCAATATCCCGAAAAAACCAAAGGCGAATTTGTCGTCTTGGTCGCAGGGAAAAAATTTAAGCATGCCTAATCCTATTCCATCAAATTGGTTTGGCTTTCGCGAAGATCGGCGATTTTGAGTTGCAGACTTTTGCGCCCACGATACGAGCGCATCTCGGCATGAACAAGCACATCGAACCTGCCTTTTTGGCGTGTTTCTGGCAAAAGCTCGGCGAAGCGAAAGGCGATAAAAGGCACTGATTGTGAGAGATTGCCAACGCTTCCGGCAAGATGCGATTGGTCTTTGCCAATATTACGTATCTCGGGAAAGACAATATCGCGCAGCAAAAAGAGTGGTTCGGGATTGCCGGCACCAAAAGGCGCTGCTTGCAACAATTCATCAAAATTATTGCTCAGCAATTCGTTTACTTCGGTACTCAAATCAGCAAACAGTTCTGGTGCCGGCGGCGTAATACCGCGGCGCGTGCGGACAACTTCGCCAAAAGCGACACGAAAATCAGCGAGTTTTTCTGCTGCAATCGAAAATCCTGCCGCACATCGGTGGCCGCCATATTTTTGTAATAGCGGCGCAACATCATGGAGTGCTTCGGCAAAATGAAAATCCTCTGGTCCACGACAGCTTGCTGTCAGCATGTCGGGCGCGGTTGCGGGGGACAAAACTATCGCCGGTGCGCTGTATTTTTCGGCAATTCGTGCTGCAACCAACCCCGCAATGCCAGAAGAAAATTGTGGATGGTAGAGCACAAAACATGATTCTGATTCGCTTTGTTTCGCCATAATCATTTTTTCTGCCAATTCGAGTAAAGCATCGGTTTGCTCACGACGAATCGCATGAAATGTCTCGAGTTGATTCGAATACTCTTCGGCATAGCGCGGATCACCGAGCAAGATTTGCAATGACCACTCGGGATGCGCCACGCGCCCAGCCGCATTAAGACGGGGTGCGAGATAAAAGGCAATGGTTTCGGCAGTGATTTCTGCAGGATCAATATTAGCAGAACGGAATAACGCGAGCAGTCCCGGATGCTTTGTCTTGCGAATACTTTCGAGACCAATTTGGAGGAGTACTCGGTTTTGCCCGACGAGTTTGCCCACATCTGCGACGGTTCCCAAAATCGCCAGTTCGGCAAGCTTGTTTAATAATGGTCGCAAATTACTTTTTGGATGAGCGGTTTGAAGAAGTGATTTCGCCAAAAAAAACGCGACACCAGCGCCAGTAATTTCGTAATACTCGCTATCATTTGCGCCCAGATGGGGATGCACAAAGACGCGTGGCTTTGGCGGAATAGGTGGAATCGAATGATGATCGGTGATAATCGTCTCAATGCCCAAGGTTTTGCCATATTCGATGTATTCGCCATTGGCACTGCCGCAGTCAATCGTGACGATGAGGTCGATAGCTTGTGCTTTGGCATCATCGTAGACTTGGCGTGTTAGCCCGTAGCCATCGCTGCGCCCGGGTAACCGCGCGCTCACTTTTGCTCCAAGTGTCCGTAAAGCGAGTGTGAGCAAGGCAGTCCCACTCATACCATCCAAATCATAGTCACCGAAGAGTAGCAGCGAGCGACTATTTTTAATCGCTGCCAAAATGACTTCTGTCGCCTCCGGTATTCCCGGGAGCAAGTGTGATGGAGTCAAATCCTCTAGCTTAGACACCTGCATAAAACGAGGTGGCAGCGAACGCACACGACAAAAGGCATCAAAAAGCGATTCGTGAGGAGCACGCTGGCCGCGGACATGCCAGATTTTTCCGGTAAGAGAACGAATATCAGTCACTTGCGCAAAATTGATTCTATGGGAGAATAACGAAATCTTCTACCCATTAGCAAGGTGCAAGATAAGAAAATTCTCCTACAGATTTTACAATGAGGATTTTTAGTTCTGACCGTAGAGTTCGTGCAACAAGCGGACAAAGATTGCATTTGTCCACGAAAAGCCATCTTGGGTCGGATATGCGCCACTTTTGCCAATATCACAGTTGACGACGTCGTATTTTTCCCAGAACTTGCCAGTGTCTTTATAAAATTTGGCATTGAGATCAATCCACTTTTGCGCAATCCGCTCGGCATCTTCGACAAAACCATATTTGCGTAATCCTTCAAAGACAATCCAGGTTGTATTTGGCCAACCATTGGGATAATCCCATTGGCGGTACGGCTCGAGCAAGCCATCGGGACCACTATTGGCGATTCCACCGGGTGCTTCAAAAACCTTCAGATTCGCTTGCATTTTTTTTGCCTGTTCGGGAGTCGCCAGTCCTGCCCACAGCGGAAAATATCCCGCCAGTGACCAGAAGTCCATTTGCTTTTCGTGGCGATGATCGTAATCAAAAAACATACCCTTCTCTTCATTCCACATCAGCTCTGTCATTGTCGCTTTGCGCTTGGCGGCTTGCTCGCGATAACGCTCGGCAGCCCCTTTGTTTTTGAGAATATCATAAATTTCTGCTAAATCGCTTTCGTATTTGTACAAGCAGCTATTGAGATCAACTGGCAAAATATCGAGTGCACGCTCCTGAAAGCGCGAAGTCATATCCCATCCGGATTCGTGTTCGGCAGAATGATTCGTAATAAAATGATCACTATAGCGCGACAAATCGCGAAAAATAATTCGCTGCTCGGGCGCTGTTCGATTCATCCAGACATGTTCGAGTTCCGCTTCGGCAGTCCGTGCGACGCGTCTGAGCCAGCGCTTGTCTTCGTCGCGTTTGTAGACTTCGAGTGCCATCGAGGTAAAAAACGGTGGCTGCGAAGTTCCCAGATTGTACATGCGGTTGCGGTGCGGCATGATATTAAATTTGCGAAACAGGTAAATCAAATTATCGACCATGCCTTTCGCGAGTGTTATTCGGCGATCGACGACAAGTCCGCAAATCGTAAAAAAAGTGTCCCAGTAAAAGAGGTCATATTTGTAAATATGCTCGTTGGGCGATACAAACGGATGTGGCAAACCGACATAAACACCGCGACCTTTTTTGTCAAAAAAAGTGACGCGCTCCCAGTGTTCATCAATATATTGCAAACAATCAGCGTATTTTGCGGCGATATCGGGTGGCAAAGACATGGCACGGATAAAAAATGGAAACGAGCCGCCATTGTAATCATGCGGCATTTTTTGTCAATATTCCTTTTTTTGCACCTCTTCCAACGATTACATGCACCAAAAGAACAATTCTAGTTTCAACTGAGAAGAGATGAGAGTCAAGAGAATCTGGAATTTTTTTTTGGGGGGGGGATTTTTTGCACCAAAGTCCTCAGAATGATATTTGAAGGAAGGTTGTGGGATTTGTTCCCTCGTCGGAGCCCCCTTCGGGAGACTCCGACGGCAGCCAAAGTCTATGCACGAATTCCTGCATTTTGCAACGCAACTGCTAAAGCAGGGTTAGTCATATCAATACCATTATCATTACTGACTTCACCTTTGTGATTTCTCCACGCAAGGTCGACCTGTCTCTCCTTTACAATTTTGTCTACAAATCTTTCATCAGTTCGAGCAGCTACCGTATCATTAACTACAGAAGGCAGGTCGCTTCTACTGTAAGTTAGGGGTATAGGTCTACCCATGTTTTTTTATAAAAAAGAAAAGCAATTCATCATAAATACTTTATTAAACTTATGTCAAGCACAATTATTTTGGCTAAATTTCGCTTGTTCGTGAGTAAATTCCTAATCATTCTTTGAATATCAGCAAATCGCATTGCGAAAAACTTAGGATTTTTTGCCGGATTTCCAATTCACTTACGATTGGAGTGCTTCGTATCCTCTTGATTCCCGATCCGTCACTTTTTCCAGAATCCGATAGATGATCTCCGCCATTTCGCCGCGCGTGATGAGTTGCTCAAAAGTTTCGATGCTTGTCGGAATCGCCGCAACGGTTTCGAGTTCCGTCACATACGGCTGATACCATGGGTCACCATCGGTCAATTCGGAATCGGAAAAAGTGTTGGCGATGATCTTGGCGGCTTCGACAAACGAAATCTCTTTTTCGGGGTGGAATGTCCCATCAGGAAAACCCTTGATAATATCATTCACTTTGGCGACGCAAACATATGGCGCAAACCATTCGGCAGCAGGAACATCTGGGAAAAATACATTCTGTGACTCAGAGGAATTCTCATCGATACAATTCGAGATTTCCGTATCAGAGTACTTTGCTTCGACCACAATTTTGATAAAACCAGCGCGCGCAATGCTTTTGTCTGGTTGATATGTGCCATCAGCAAAACCTTGCACGATACCTTTTGTGCGAATGTATTCAATCGCTTCAGCAAACGGCGAACTTGGCTCAACATCAGTAAATCCGCCATTCTGCCCAGTTTGTTCTTCGGAAGTGCCAGGATTTTCTCCATCTTTTTGACATGCGCCTTCGCTCGCAAAAGTAGCGTTAGCGGCTTGCAACTGACAAAGATTGTCGTAAGTTTGCCATGTTGCTTCGCAGCTTGTGCCTTCGCAGGCGCTATATTTTCTGCCGCAGACGGGCAAGACTTGCAGAGGGCAAGCAACTTCTGTCAGAGACGTGATTTCGAACCGCGAACCCTTGAGCGGATAATTAGCAATAACAGGAATATCTTTCCCACCGGCAACAGCGATAATTTGGTTGGTACCGGCGATTTCCATTTGAAAAGTTGATTCGGCAGCTGCCGTAATCATAAAATCAGTGACAAATGTGTACTTCGCACTGCTCTCTGCAGAAATTCGAATAGGGTCGTCAAAGACAATGATATCTTTGCTGGCACGCCCACTGACTTTTTGTCCGTTCTCATTGATGAGAAATACATTTGCCAATTTGTCTTGCACCGTGCCAACTTGGGTGAGGGCAATGCGTTCGATGCGGGTTTCTTTGCCGTAAGCGGTAAAAACAAAATCACCGAGCGTGATATTCTGACCGCCACGCACTACTTTACCGCCGATTTGAGGCAACCAATCGACTTTGAGATAGGGTGCAGCAGGTGGGGATTTGATGTCGACATATGCTGTTTTGATCGGAAAATCTCCACTCGACTGAGCAGCAGTTTTATTTTTGAGATCAATTGCTTTGATGTTTTGTGGGTCAGAAATTTCAACCGAAAAAGAACCACTGCTGTTCACCGCGATATCTGCTACGAGTAAGATTTCTTGCGAATCTTCTTTGATAATCGGAAACGGATTTTTAAAGATAACTCCTCCTGCTTCTGCAGAAGATGCGCGAGCAAGTGTCTGATTGTAGCGATCGATTAATCGAAAATTACTGAGATTTTCCAAGGCGCCATTCCCGCGTAATTGAAACGTCAATTCGTCTATTTCAATATTATTGTGATTGGCAGCAAGGTAGACTTTGGCAATCGGGACATCTTTTGAATCAGAGATTATTTGTTTGGCAGATGCGGCGATATCAATGGCAAGTGTGGCGGTTGTATCTTTTGCGCCCAATGTAAAGACGCTTCCTGTTGCTGGACCTCCGTAAGTTGGCGTGCCGACGAGCATTTCTTGACGAGGGACTATGATTTGTACAGTACTGCCATTGTTTACGTTTTTGGCAATATTCGCGATTACCAAAAAATTCTCAATCTTACCGGCTTCAAGCGTATAGGCAAGATTATCAAACACCACTTTGCCATTTTCTACACTGGACACGGTGCCAAGGAGGAGACCAGGCTTTTTGACCAAGCGGATATTTTGTAGTGCAGAAGAAGCACCAATCGCCTCAATTTCGACACGATTGATTACGGTATTTTCGGTAGTTGATTGTGCTTCAAACTCGATCAGCGT
Source organism: Candidatus Altimarinota bacterium (assembly GCA_041738935.1). Classification (GTDB taxonomy): domain Bacteria; phylum Patescibacteriota; class Gracilibacteria; order CAIRYL01; genus JBGSOV01. Next base: position 24,054 of record JBGSOV010000005.1, read on the forward strand.
CACGTCGGTTTCACCAGACTTGAGAACGCGCGGTTTTGGATTGAGCCATGAAGTCCAAAACGCCATTGACGAGCTGTAGATTTTTTTACTCATGGTGCGGAATGGTGTTTCGGCTACTACTTCGATATCTTTGCCATTACTGGTCACAATAAAACTCTGCTTTGCATCAAGCTCAAAAAACAAATCGGCGCCTTCACCTGCTTCAAGTGGAATGTCGAGCATAATTCCGAGTTCGAGTGTCGTATCTTTGGCGATTGTAATTGGTGTCGCAAAAATCAGTTGGCGATCGAGTGCGTCAACTGGTCCGGCAACGACTTTGCCGCTTTGATCGCGCAATGAAACATCTTTCAAAAAGCTATCTTTAAGTGAGCCATCTGCGCTTATCGCCAGACGCTCAATCTTCGCATCGTTCCCGACTGCGCTCAGGCGCAAGGTAGCAAATGCCTGTTTGGTTGCTATCGAAAAATATTTTTGATAGTCCGGTTCTGCGACAAATTCTGCCGTCAAAAAGGCTTCGGCGCTTGGATCGGCAATTACCATTGGCGCAATACTCATCGGAAACGTGCCGATAACTTCGCGCTCTTCGTACGATTGTTCGCGAACATAAATTGCATCAGTATTTAAGAGCCGAAAGCCAATGTCTTTCCCGATTTCTGCCGATATGCTCATTTCGATCACAATATCGAGTGTCGCCGGGCTGTCATCACGGACGACAATCGCGTTACTCATCGGAAAAATAATACTCCCGCTCTGGATACTGCCGGTTGCAACAAGCGCACCAAATTGATTTTGCAAAAAGGTGCGGCGAATATTTTTGGCATCCCCGGTCCCCGTCAGCCCTAGCGCAATGCGCTCTACATCTATTTTGCCGCCTTCAGATTGGAGCAAAATACTCCCGATGGTTGTGGTTTGCCCTCGATACAGCATGCTGCTCATCGTGGGATTTTTGGTTAACGAGACACTGAGTGTTTTGTATGTCGTCGCTGACACTAACAAAGTCGGAATCAGGAGCGTCGCAGCAATGATGCTGCCAAAGAGCAAAGTACGTGACCACGAGCGAGCAAAAGGAGACAAAAAATTCATAGCAAGAAAAAAGCAAAGAGAGTGTACAAAGGTTTTTTTTATTTTGCAATGTATACATTATTCCTCCGGAAAGACAAACTTGCGATTGGCAAAATCAACAATTTTTCCACTGTGAACATGGATACCAACTTGCTCAAGTCGACGCACTTTTTCCATTGTACCAAGAGCATAGTCGCCGACTGATCCATCACTTTTGACGACGCGAAAACATGGAAAAATCTCGGGCTCGGGATTTTTATTCAGCAAATTTCCGGTAGCGCGAGCGGCTTTTGCTGAGCCAAGCGCTTTTGCCAGTTCTGCATATGTCGTCACCTTGTCTGGTGGAATCTGCGCGAGTAATTGCTGCAAACGATTGATGGTAAATTGGGACTCAGATGACATGCGATCTTAAAATCGAGACGAATCAAATATTTCATGATTGAAAAATTCTGGCAAGACGCTATCATTACTTTGCTTTGTCTTTTAAAAAAGTGAAAGAAATCGATGATTTTTTAGCAGCGCACGAAATCCCCTTTAAAAAGCGCGAACATCCGGCGGTTTTTACTGTTGAAGAAGCGCGTAAGTACAATGTCGGTATTGCCGGCGGGCATGTCAAAAACTTGTTTTTGCGCAATGCAGACAAGTCGCGTTATTATTTACTCGTTATTGACGAAGACAAAAATGTCGATCTCGCCGCTTTGGCAGATGACTTGGGTGAAGCAAAACTCAGCTTTGGTTCGCCAGAAGTACTCAAAGAAATGCTCAATGTTACGCCAGGTTCGGTGTCGCCGCTTGGTCTTATCTTCGATACCGAAAAACAGTTATCTGTCTTATTTGATCACGATTTGTGGAATTACGAAACGCTGCATTTTCATCCGAATATTAATACCGCGACCTACGAGATTGATTGCGAATGTTTTCGCAAATTTTTGGGCGCTTGCGGCAATCCAGTGCTTTCGATTGCTATTCCGCAGCGCTGATGAAAATTGCTTCGTGGAACGTCAATGGCATCCGTGCCGTCGAACGCAAGGGTGATTTAGATGTTTTTTTACAAAGGTGCCGCCCAGATATTTTGTTTTTGCAGGAAATCAAGGCCACGCCCGAAAAATTATCAACTGAGATGACTGCGCATCCAGATTTTTTGCAATTTTACCATCCCGCAGAAAAACCTGGCTATGCGGGGACTGGTGTTTGGGTTTCAAAAAAAATTCCGATGGAGGTAACTTTTGTTACCGGAATGGACGGTTTTGAAGACACCGAAGGTAGGATTTCGCGCATTGATTTGGGAGAATGGACAATTCTTGGCATCTATTTTCCCAATGGTGGCAAGTCCGAAGATGCCTGGCACGGCAAGTTGGTTTTTTATGAACATTTTTTGCGTCACATTGATACATTGCGCAAAAATGGGCGCCAGGTGATTTGGTGCGGAGACGTTAATTGCGCTCACGAACCAATCGATCTTGCGCGTCCCAAAGAAAATATGGAATCTATCGGGTTTCTCCCCGAAGAGCGCGAGTGGGTGAGCAAAGTGATTGATCACAGCTGGGAAGACAGTTTTCGTAGTCGCAATCCTGACACCGTCGTGTATTCGTGGTGGCATGTACTCTCTGGTGCGCGCAGTCGCAATATCGGCTGGCGGATTGATTATTTTTTTGTCGATAGCAAATTTAGCAATCTGATAAGTGGTATTACATATCTAACTGCACAAATGGGGTCGGACCATTGTCCGGTGTTATTGGACATTAAAATGCAGTTTTAAAAACAAATCACCTGAGAGCAATTTTAATACGAGAGAAGATGTTTGCCGCTTTTTCTAGAGTGTGGATGCTGGTTCTTCCGCAACTGGTGCAGCTGCAACCCCGGTAACCTTCCAACTGGGACGCGCTTGATAGCGCGAAAAAAACTCGTAGACGATTTTTTCTGAAGGTGTCTTTTGTTCTTCGTTTAATGCTGGCGAAATGTTAGCAGTGGCATTCGTCGGCGGAATAAGCACTCGGCGCCAAATTGTATCAAATCCTGCTACTGCATGAGAGAGCCATTGAACTTCTCCTGGAGCGAGTTTGGTGCTTGTTTCATTACGTGCTGGCGGAGGACCGACTTGTCGACCGACTTCAGGGCCAAACATTTTGACTTTGCGGTCGTCTTTGCTGCCATAAAAATGAAAACGTAATTTCTTATTTTCTCGATCCATTGTTGTTTGGACAAGAATTGTGCCTTGTGTGTCGTTAGAAAAGCGCAAATCTTTGTGTCCTGGATAGATGGTAGCATCGGTGCCAAATGGGGCATAGTAGCTGACCGCGAACGAATGTGGATAGCGCTCGACAATCGGAAGCCCTGCGAGCAGTGCCGCGCGAAAAGCCGTACTACTGACTTGGCAGAGTCCACCGCCATATTCTTTTTCGAGTTTTGGTCCGACAATCACGAGCTCAGGCAAATAGCCATGCGCACCATCCACGGGGCCGAGTCGATCATTAAAGCTGCCAATTGCACCTGGCTCAATCAAAAAACCATTAAACTGCGATGATCCGACTTCGATATTTTGCATACGCGCCCACGAGCTTCCTGTAAAATCCGATTCGCCAACCGAGACAATTTCTTTAATTCCTAATTCGCGGAGCTTTTCGTCTTCGACGGTGACTTTTGGTTCTACAATTTTCACCGGTAATTCTATCCTATCCACACCTGCACCCAGTGCGGTTTTGAGCAAAGAAATCGCCTGCGCCACATCGACTGTTTTTCCTAGATTGCCGGCGCCTTCAAAGGCAATTTGCCCATTTTCATCGCGATATATTCGCACATCCGTGGGCGGTTGATTTACCTTAGGAATGACAAGCTCGGCAAAAAACTTTTCGATTTCTGGTTCGTTTACTTCCCACACGGTTTCGTCACCAGCAGGTTGAATTTGCTCCTCATTTTTTTTGCTTGCGTCCCAATAACACACATTGCTCTCGCTCGGGAGGGGCGTGTTTTCAGCTGATTCTTTATGAAAATATTCAGGAAATTTGGCAAGTGGCAACTTGTATTCGTAGATTTCATGATAGAAAGTAATGGTGCGAAGCCACTCTTTGGGAATTTGGTTTTGTGCCCATGTCGATTGCGGGACAAAAAACAGGGCTGCCAGCAAGAAGGGAAAAAACGCTTTTTTCATATCTAGCAATAGATTTACGGAAATCGGCTCGATTATGCAACCGAATTTTTGTTATGCTTCGATTTGTAATCGGGGCGTAGTTCAGTTGGTTAGAATACACGGCTGGGGGCCGTGTGGTCGCTGGTTCGAGTCCAGTCGCCCCGACCATGCGATAAGCAAGGAACAAAGTGACGAAGTGAATCGGATGGTCATGCACCCCGTCTTGGCGGCGGTCGCCCCGACCATTACTTGCACATCTGGTGAATCTCGAAAATACCATAATACTGTTCTTATGAATTCCGAGGAGTTACAAAAATATGCGGCGGCTCAATCAATAGCAAAGCAGACTATTGATTTTCTTAAAACTTATATTAGAACAGGGCGGACTGAAAAAGAAATCAAAGAAGCTGCGGAAAAATTTTTGCGAGAAAAAGGAGTGCATTCGTTTTGGTATTATAATATTGGCGCTTTTGTCTTTGTCGGAAAGAGAACAGTAATTTCAATTTCCGGTAAAAAATATCAAGCTTCTGATGAAAAGGTACAAAATAATGACTTGGTAACCGTAGATTTGAGCCCTCAAATTGATAATTACTGGGGAGATCATGCCAGATCTTTTGTTATCGAAGATGGGAAAGTCGTTGCCGAAATGCAATCGCACATTCTAGAAATGAAAGAAGGAGTACAAGCCGAACAAGAACTGCATAGATATTTTCAAGGCTTCATCACGAAAAATACTTCATTCGAAGATGTCTTTTGTGAGATGAATAGTAAAATCGAGACCATGGGTTATCGAAATCTGGACTGCAATCATAATCTCGGACATTCCATAGAGAAGGATATGGACAAGCGCATATATATCGAATCTGGTAATCAAAAAACCTTGGCAGATGCGACATTGTTTACTTTTGAGCCTCATATCAAAAAAAAAGACGGCAATTATGGCTTCAAATATGAAGACATTTACTACTTTGACGACTCAAGCAAGCTCTGCGTTTTGTAAAACTTGTTTCTCTATTCCACTTCCCCGATATTTTTGATGTGCACGACTTGCCCACAATGTTTGCAGTGTGATGCGTCGGATTCGTGAAACATCAATCCGCAGTGTTTACACGGATAATGGACTTTGCGTGGGCGAAAGACACTCATCGCGATTTTAAAGAAAATACTCACCCCAAAAATCATGATGATAGTTGTGAGGATTTTGCCGTCTTGCCCGACCGTCGTGATATCGCCAAAACCCGTCGTAGTCAAAGTCGAAACTGTATAATAGAGCGCATCGACATAGGTATTTATATCGGGATTGCGCTCTTGCTGTAGGGCAAAAACAAGTGAGGTCGAAGCAAAAATAAATACGAGCAAATTTACAAGGGAAACAATCAAATTTTTGTGACGGAGGAGTTTGGCATTTACTTCAAAAAATTCATCAAGTGTGCGGTAAGAGCGAAGGATACGAATCGCCGAAAAAATATGGAGAAACTCGTTGTCTGCAATCACAAAACGCAAAAAAATCGCCAGAATCGACAGGACATCCATTATAAATAAGGCATTGAACCATTTGCGATGCATCTGGCAAGCGATGAGGTACTGAAATCCAAGTTCGACCACAAACAAAAACCCAAAAGACAATTCTGCAAGGCGCAAAAAGGTGTTCCCCGGAAAAAAGAACTCCAAAAAAAGAAGTGCGACAAAGGTAATGTTTAGCGCCACAAAGATACTTCTGATGCGGCTGCGATCATTTTTCTTGAGAAACAAATATGAATGAATTCCGTGCGCATGTTTGTGGTTACCGAGGTATTTGGGTTTCTGATGTTGGGGCATTTTTTGTGGCTTTTATCGAATCATTGTAGCATTTTTATTTGATTTTTACATCTCTTCTCGGGTGCTTTTGATTACAAAATTGCTCGTGAGCGGCGTTATTTCAATGCCCGAAAATATCAATTCGACTTGGTATGTTCCCACTGGCCACAAAGAATCGAGCTTAGATAATGAAGAAGATAGAATCTCAGATTGATTTCCGGGAGTGACTCCAAAACGCTTGATTTCTTGAAAAGATTTTCCGTTCGTCGCAAAACTCCACACAAAAGTCGCCGTCGAATCGGCAGGCAGATTGTTGGCAATCGAGCTCGCAAAGATTTCTGGTGTTTGAGGCGAAAAAATCTCCACATGTGTTTGGCAACGATGATTAGTAAACTCGGGACAAACTTTTATTTCGGATACCATCGAGCGTTCGCTGCTGCATGCAGCAAAGATCAGTAGGCAAAAACACAAGAATATACCGAATCTAGATTTCATCTCAGATAAGAATCACCACTCTTTGTAATCTTATCGGAAAGAGAATGCAAGATGAGTTCTTGTTTGAGCGGCTGCTTTTGTTTCTGATGTGCTTTTGTTATACTTGCAAACGAATGATGCGCTTTTGTTTGTTTTGCATTTGCTAGCATTGTTCACAAGAATTACCTGCTGCCCTCTCTTGTTTTTTTGCATTTATTACACATGAAAACACGCGAAATCCAAAGTCCTATCGATATTTTTTTCCGCGTTTTTCCGCCGACAGCGGGAGCGCTTCTCGCGAGTTTGATTGCACTTGTGTTTTTTACCTTGTACAACAACATTCCTGGAATGGGAGGTGGTATGCTGAGTGAGTTTTCGGGATTTTTGCTTTTTGGCGTTACTTTTCTCTCGGCACTTTTGGCAAATGTTATTGCAATTGTGTTTTTGTCACTCGCGAATCGTGACTTGTACGGAATGTTTTTTCGCCGAGCGGCGACACATGTCTTTTTTGTAACGATTGGTTTATTCGCACTGTGTGCGCCTTTGTATTTGGTTTTTCCAATCGAAACCGGCTTCAAGCTGACACAATTTTTGATGCCATTTGCGGCGATTGCAGCAGCGCTGGTGTTCGAAATTTCAGTTGCTTCTGCCGATCCCTTGCGTGCAGCTTACAAAAGTATTTTTTCTGGAATTGCGATTGTGCTTGTCGTTCTTGTTCTTTTTCAGCCGGCAGCAATTCCGGCGAGCATGATGCCATTTTTCCTCATGCCAATCGCGTGGTTTTTAATGCCGCTTGTATCCATTGTCGTTGGTATGCTGGCAGATATTTTTGAAGAAGCGTTTTATAAGGACTAACGGCTTTCTCCAAATTCCCTTATAATACCGCCACCAAGGCAATATCCATCACAATAAACGACCGCAGATTGCCCGGGTGCGAGATTGGCGTCGGGTTTGCTGAGCAGAATTTTTGCCGAAGTCGCAGAAAAATGTTCGAGAATGCCCTCGACAAAACTTGGTCCGTGGCGAAGTTTGATCTGATACACGCCACTGTCCGGCGGAGTCGAAATCCAGTTGCAGTTTTGGATTTCAAATTCCTTCCTGCCGATCGAGTTCGGTTCTTGGCGAGAGACAAACACCATATTTTTGCCGGTATCTTTGGCTACCACAAACCATGGTCCGCCCGAGAGTCCCAATCCTTGGCGCTGTCCGATGGTATAAAACCAAAAACCTTCATGGGTTCCCAAAACTTTTTGCGTTTCAATCTCGACAATATCGCCAACTGATTCGCCAACATGTGCACGCAAAAAATCGCGGAATTTGAACTTTCCCAAAAAGCAGATGCCCTGACTATCGGGGCGATTGCGGCTTGGTAATCGATATTTTTCCGCCAATGCACGCACTTCACTTTTCGCCAGATGACCGATCGGGAACATTGCTCGCTGAAGTTGATTTTGTGAAAGGCGACTCAAAAAATAGGTCTGGTCTTTGACCGCATCGGGCGCACTTTTGAGCCAAAAACTACCACTTTGTTCTTCGACTTGGGCGTAATGTCCGGTGGCGACTTTTTCGTATTCCGCCGGAATCTTTTGGTAAAAACTGCCAAATTTGATTTTCTCATTACACCAGATATCGGGGTTGGGCGTCAGTCCTTGCTTGACTTCGGCAATCGTCTCCGCGACGACAGTATCCCAATATTCGCGTTGCAGCGAGATTACGTTGAGCGGCACATTGAGCTGTTTGCAAGTCGCTTCGACAAATTCCAGATCTTCTTCCCAGGCGCAATCACCCAGGTGCACAACTTCGTCTTCGAGCCAAATCTTGAGGTAAAATGCAGTGACATCGTGCCCAGCATCTTTGAGCAGCGCGAGCGCCACCGAACTATCAACGCCGCCAGAAACAAGTGCTGCGATTTTCACGTAAGGAATTGTAGCACAAGTCGCTTATTTCGGTTTATGTGGCAACTCTCAGACGAGAGACTGTGACGGTGAGCGCAATACTTTTTCAAAAACTAAATGCCAAATTCCTCCAATCTTTTTTGCAAATTTGTACGATATTCATTCTTTTTTTCTTGAGCTGCATTGCCAGAAGGACGGCTTATATCCCAAAAGAAAATCAGATTATCCAATGCCGCATCATCATATCTATGACTTCTAATAATTTCAATCAGCCGTCTCCCTTTTGCTATCCTTTCCTCTTTATCGGATAAACCATCTTCGTTTCTATCGGCTTCAATGGATTGTTCAATGAGACCGATTACAAAAAGCTCCATTCTACTAAGAGGTTTTTCTTGTTGATCATTGAATTCTTTGATTTCTGACATAATAACTATGAAAAGGTAACTTTATTATAAAGTATAATAATTATAAAGTCAATTTATCCGCCTGCCATTAAAGAGGCTTCATAAGCCCATACTTTTTGAACCACATATTCCATATCCTGCGAATTTTCAGGAGTTGCATCAGGGAAGATATCCTTAATCTTCACACGACCTGTACGAATCCTATCAGCGGCATTCACCAAAAAAGTCAGTACTGTTCGGTAGGCGTTTGGATCTCGTTGTTGTGTATAATAATTAACTGCAGCATCGATTGTTGTAATAGTTTGAGAAGTAAGTGCCGATAGCTCAACTGCTTCGGATGTTTCGGAAATACGAGGAATAACTTCAGGCATGATTTGAAAAAAATATGAAATACTATAAAACTCGTGTAAGCCCTGCAAGATATCTTGTTTTTCTTCGGGTATTTCTGATTGCGTCGTGAGGAGATTGTTTTAACAAATCGTCTACAGGTTTTGCCGAGACGCCAGTTTCTAGGTTTTCAGAATCACCACTATGCGGTACTACGTCTTTTTCGTCAGATTCAGGGTTGGGCATGTTTTTTAAAAGAAGGTGATTTTTTACCTCAAGCTAACTTTTTTGTCAAATTTCGTCATGGTCTTCTTTGTCACTTCTATCATCTTCGGCATCTTCAATCAAATCGCCAAAATCCAAGAGCTCCATATCATGTTTGCGGCGGTAGGCGTTTTTGACCGCAAGCAAGCCGAGCACAGCGGATTTTAAACGGCGCGGCGAAAGCTGATCGACTTCGAGCAGTGCGAGCAAGTCGTCTTTGACGATAGTCTCGATTTTGCTGAGCGGTTGATCTTCAAGCTCTTCACTGAGTAAACTCATCGCCGCAATGGTAATAAGGCGCCCTTCCGCTTCAAAACCGATTTCGGTGATGACTTCATTTTCACCAAAGCAAAAATCGACCGCGACTTCCTCGCCGCAAGAGATATTTTTCTCGACATGCGAAAAATCCGGATTCTCCAACCTTCCCCAGTTGACGGGATTTTTGCCGTATTCGTAGACGATTTCTCCTTTCATTTCTTGGTTTGTCCCCCTGTTAAGGGGGAATTAAAGGGGGTTATTTTGCGCTAAGTGTGACAGCTTTATCATACATTTTCCGCTATCACTTCTGCCAAGACTTCGCCGAACTTTTCGATCTCATCCTCGGTATTATAGATGCCAAAACTGGCGCGTACCGAGGTTTTGATTCCCAATAGACCATGAAGCGGCTCGGCGCAGTGATGTCCGACACGTACGCAGATGCCACGCTCACTCAGCTCGTCGGCGATATCGTAACTTTGGATGCCATCCACGACAAAAGTCACCAGTCCGATCGCATCGGGGTTCGAGATGATTCGCACTTTTTCGATTTTCAAAAGATGTTTCTGGGCGAGTTTTGTCAAAGCGGCGTCATGCTGATGGATATTTTCCATGCCGATCTCTTGTAAAAAATCCGCAGCAAGTCCGGTGCCGACCGCTTCGGTGATGGGTGGGGTGCCGGCTTCAAACTTGTAGGGGACTTCGTTCGGGACAAAACCATCGTAACGGACTTCGCGGATCATCTCGCCGCCACCGAGAAAAGGCGGCATTTTTTTGAGCAGGTCGAGCTTGCCGTACAAGATTCCCACACCGCTTGGTCCGTACATCTTGTGCGCGGAAAACACGAGAAAATCACAATCGATTTCTTGAACATCCACCTTCATATGCGGCACGGATTGCGCGGCATCGACGAGCGTGATGACATTCGCCGCCTTTGCTTTTGCGCAAATGTGTTGCACCGGATTGCATGTCCCGAGCACATTCGAAACATGAGTAAGTGCAAGCAGTTTGGTCGGCTTAGTAAGCAATTCATCAAGATTTTTGAGGTCGAGATTTTGTTCAGCATCAATTTCTAAATACTCGATTTTGAGACTATATTTTTCCGCCAATTGTAGCCATGGCACGAGATTGGCGTGATGCTCCATGCGTGTCAGGACAATGCGATCGCCCGACTCAAACATTTCCATATCGCCGAGACTGCGCGCGACAAGATTGATTCCGGCAGTCGCATTCGCGGTAAAAATGATCTCTCGCGCGCTCTTGGCATGCACCAGTTTTGCGAGTTTGGTACGAGCATTTTCATATTTTTCCGTAGCGCGATCAGCGAGAAAATGCGCACCGCGATGCACGTTCGAATAATCCGTTTCGTAAAATTTCTGCATGCCATCAAGGACGCTACGCGGCTTCTGGCTGCTGGCGGCAGTATCGAGATAGACCAGCCCTGCTTGTTGCAGGAGCGGAAACTGTTGCCGAATTGCAGAAAAATCAACTGACATCTTCGACAAAATGATAAACCGCTTCGGTGGTGCAATTTGCAATCGCTTCGACCGGAACATTCCGCAAAACCTGGTGCAAAAATCCGCTCAGGTACAATTTTTCCGCTTCAGCGCGAGTAATACCGCGCGTATTACAATAGAACAAATCTTCGGCACTCATACGCGCAATCGAACTACGATGCGAAGCTCTGACCGCATTATTGGCAACAGAGAGCAGCGGTATACTTTCGGAATGCGAATTTGGCGAAAGCAAAATCGACATTTGATCGAGATGATTTTCGGAATCGTGCGCGCCGGCGTTGATGACCGGTGCGCCTTGGATACGAGAATGTGTTTGATCGTACAAAATGGAACGCGTGACGATGCTGCCGCTGGTATGGGGTAAAGCGCAAATATTTTCGATACGCAGGTCGGTTTTGGCGCGGTATCTACCCATATCAAAGACCGCGGTATGCGCTTTGGCGCCTGTCGCTTGCAAATCGCAGCTAATGTCACCGCTAATCGAACCGGTATTCAGGTTTAAAAATATAATTTGGAGTGAAGCGTTCTTTTGCACTTGCGCTTTGATTGCAAACCGACATTTCGCATCTAGAGGAGTTTTGACAAGGAATATAAAATGCGCTTTGGCATTTGACTCGACTTCGATTTGTAAATCTAGATGCGCTTCCGCAAAATGTTCTGCACGCACAAAACAGAGGTGATGAGAATTTTCGCGAAAAACAAAACTCGTGCGCGTGCCAAAGTTTTGGTGTTTTTCAAAAAAACAGGAAGTTGTTTTTTCGATATCGTTTCCTTGCATAGTGGCGATTACACTTCCATCCGCTACGGTTAAGACCTCGGCGCCATCGATTTCTGGAATAATCTGCTTTGTTTGTGCAAAGTCTGGTCGTTGCGCCAATGGCTTAAATAGGGTGGATTGCATGGTATTTTGTTGCTCGAATGATTTTCCTTGTTTTTGCGCGCAAGAGCAATCCTTTTTCTCGAAATATTGAAATTCAGCTTTTGACGGTTTTTTCTTCTCTTTTTCGTAATTGTTTTGCCGCATCTTGCAGCGAGCCGCGCAAACCTTCTTCAACCGTGGGATGATAGAACGGCATTTCCAAGATCCGCTCAAGCGTCATTTCCATTTCAATCGCCCACGCGAGTAGGTGCGCGATGTGTTCGGCATGCGGTCCGATCATCTCCGCTCCAAGGAGGCGGCGAGATGTTTTGTCGATATAGACATGCAATTTTCCCTGATTTTTGTTGATCATCTCTGCGCGTGCCTGCCTTGCAAAATCCATTTCGCCGGTGACAAATTCACCTGCCGTGAGTTCGGCAAACATTTTTCCGACCGTGATCATCTGCGGATCGGTAAAGACAATCCCGAGCGAGACTTTGCGCTTAAATTTTTTTATATCTGGAAAAGTAGCGGCGTTGCTTCCCGCAATATCGCCTTCGTCTGCGGCTTCGTGCAAGAGTGAACGAAAGCCATTGGCATCGCCTGCCATAAAAATATTGCTCTCTGCGCATTGCGTGGTTTCTGGATTAAACAGCGGCATGCCGCGTTCATTGAGTGTGAGACTGGTGTTTTCGAGTTCCAATTGTTTGATGTTTGGGCGGCGTCCCACGGCAGACAAAACATAGTCATAATGAATATCATGTTCGTGTCCGTCAAAACTGCAGAATTTGATGCGAACTCCGTCATCTTCCGGCTGCATCGAGTGAATCGTCGGTTGCGGATAAATATCCATTTCTTGGCGAAAGATGCGTGCCGCTTCTGTGCACAACGTTGGATCGGACATGGATGATACTTGTCCGCTGCGCCCAAAAATTGTCGTGCGCACACCGAGGCGTACGAGCGCTTGCCCAAGTTCCATTCCAATCACGCCAGTACCAAAAATCGCAATCGATTTGGGCAGTTTGTCCCACAAAAAGACTTCTTCATTCGTAATGATGCGGTCACAGTCTTTCGGAAAATTTGGCGGAATCAGTGGCGTAGAGCCGGTCGCTATTACAAAAGTTTTTGCTTGGATATGGACATCATCACCGACGGCGATCACATGGTCACTGACAAAGCGCGCTTTTCCGCAGATGCGCTGTGATTCGGGAATCGCTTCCACCTTTTCCAAGACATGCGAAACAAACATGTCGCGCAAGTGGCGGACGCGCTGCATGACATGGCTTTCATCGATTACGACTTCGCGCGGATGCACGCCGAAGATTTCGGCATGTTTGGCGTCGAACGCCGCATTTGCCGCCGCGATCAAAAGTTTGCTCGGCATACAACCATTGCGGGCGCAACTGGTACCGTATGGTCCATCATGCACGATCAGCACTTTTTTGCCGGCTTTGGTCGCGGCGCGAAACGCTCGCATGCCGGCGCTCCCGAATCCGATAATCACAACATCGGCTTTGTGTTTGATGACTTTCATGGTATTTGACGATTGCTTCGTTCTATTGTACCTGAATAATTGCTTGGTGTCAGGAGGAAGTTTTTTCTGCATTCCTCGATTCTGGCTTCGGTCTCTTGTACAACCGAAAGCAAACGGAAGCATTCGCTTCCGTCGTTGCGAGAGAGTCCGATCCCGCGGTGGCGGTATAGGATGACCGAAGCAATCCAGACACATACAAAACATGTTTCTGTTCATTGTTTCTTTCTGGATTACTTCGTCACTCGCTATAGCATCCTCGAATCCTCTACTGGATTCTATTTCAAGTGACTCAAACTCACCCGTTCCTCGTAACGACGCTGCGCGTTAGCCAATCGATCCTTCCATCTCCAATTCGATCAATCGATTCATCTCCACCGCATATTCGAGTGGCAGTTCGCGCGTGATCGGATCCAAAAAACCATTTACGAGTGTGCTGCGTGCTTGTTCTTCACTCAGTCCGCGCGATCGGAGATAAAACATATCGTCCGGAGACAATCGTCCCACACTGGCTTCATGCGAGACAAATGCACTATCGTCAGCGATATCAATGTCCGGGATGGTATTGTTTATCGACTCTTCATCAAGCAGAATTGCATCGCATTCTGTGTTGACCCGACAATTCTTCGCGCCTTTTGCCACGCGCACCATGCCGCGGTAGGTCGAAATACCACCGGCTTTGCTCAGGCTTTTGCTGACGATCTTGCTTGAAGTATTGCTCGCCACATGGAAGACTTTTGCTCCGGTATCTTGATTTTGTCCTTTATTCGCAAAAGCGATGCCGAGATGATCGGCGCTCGCGCCTTCGCCTTTGAGCACCGAGCACGGATAAAGCATGGTGACACCACTGCCCATATTGCCGCCGACCCATTCCATGCGCGCATTTTTGCTGACGATCGCGCGTTTGGTATTCAAATTGTATGTATCGCGCGACCAGTTTTCAACTGAGCTGTAGCGGAATTTTGCACCTTCGCAGACAAACACTTCGACACAACCGGCGTGGAGCGCGCTTGTGCCGTACTTCGGCGCCGAGCAGCCTTCGATATAATGTCCGATAGCGCCGTCTTCAATAATGAGCAAGGTATGCTCAAACTGTCCCATTCCCGGAGCATTCATGCGAAAATAGGCTTGCAGCGGCTCGTCGACTTCGACTCCTTTCGGAATCCACAAAAAAGTACCGCCACTCCAAATCGCTCCGTGCAGCGCAGCGAATTTGTGATCGCGCAAAGGAACGCACTGCATAAAATATTTTTTTACCAATTCGGGATGCTCTTGCAAGGCAGTATCCATATCCAAAAAGATAACACCGAGACTCTCCCATTTTTCCTTGAGTGAATGATAAACCGTATCACTTTCGTATTGCGCCCCGGCGCCGGCGAGCATTTGCTTTTCTGCCTCGGGAATGCCAAGTCTTTCAAACGTATTTTTGATATCCTCAGGAACATCATCCCAACTTTTGGTACTGGCTTGTTCTCCCGCCCGCGCGTAGAAGCAGATTTTGGAAAAATCTAGATTGCTAAGGCTGGGCCCCCATTTGGGCATCGGCGTTTCCAAAAAGATTTTTAATCCCTTTAGGCGATGCTCGAGCATCCACTCAGGTTCCTTTTTTTCCGCAGAAATCTGACGAATAAGGGCTTCAGAAAGCCCTCTCGAAAATTTTTCGACATAGTCAGAACTATTAAAAGTATCGAATGTCGCACGATCGAGACCAGAAAAAATTCCTTCATTCTGCTCACTTTGAGCGGTTGTTCCCAGTGATGACGAACTCTTTTGCATCAGTAAATGAGAGTTGTTATTTTTTTGTCAAATACCCCTCCGCTTCGATTCGCTCAGCAAGTGTTTTGTCGCCAGATTCAACAATCTGACCATCGACAAACAAATGTACTTTGTCTGGAGCTAAATACTCGAGTATTTTGGGATAATGGGTAATCAGTAAAATTGACATGCCGGTTTGTTCTTTGAGCTCCACAATACGTTTGCAAACGGTTCGCAGAGCATCAATATCGAGACCCGAATCCAGCTCGTCGAGAAGTGCCAAACGCGGCTGCAAAATCTCCATCTGCAAAATTTCAGATTTCTTTTTTTCGCCACCCGAAAAACCTTCGTTGACATTCCGTTCCAAAAATTCGCTCGGCATGTTGACGTGCGGCGTGAGCTCGTCAACAATCTTGCGAAAATGTATGGGTGATATTTCTTTTCGCAAACTGCGGTCTTTGCGGGCTTCTTGTAGAGTTTTTCCGGCTTGATTCAGCACTTTTGCCCGATGAATCGTATGCAGATATTGGCGAAAATTCACGCCCGTAATTTCGCGTGGCTGCTGAAAAGACAAAAAAATCCCCAAATGAGCACGCTCCTCCGGCTCAAATTCTGCTATGTCTTTTTCATCCAAACTTATTATTCCATCAGTAACTCGATAGCTTGGATGCCCGGCAATCACTTTGGCAAGCGTCGATTTGCCCGAACCGTTGGGACCCATGATGACATGGGTTTCGTTGTTTCCAATCGTCAAAGAAATTCCTTTGAGGATCTCGGTGTTTTCAAAACTGGCATGAATATTCGTGATACTGAGCATTTCGTTTTATCTAAGAAAAATCTCTCTCTGCTAAATTTTGAAAGCTTTTACCAAATTGCGCAAGCCGATTTCTTGAGAAGACATGCTTTTTGTGAGTGCCCATAGTTGTAGACAAACGATTCTTTTTGATTTGCCCTTGTCTTTCGCAACAGTTTTTGGAATAATGGTCGGGAACAATGCCGCGAAAGACAACCAGGCAGCGTGTATTTCTTCTCTTCTTTATGACAAAAAACGATCCAAAAAAGCAGGTAATTACTGGCAACCAAACACACGACAAAGATACTGGTTCGATTCCTGTTCAAATTGCTATTCTTACACAGCAAATCTCGAAATTGACTGAACACCTCAAGCTTCACCCCAAAGACGAGCATGGTCGCCGTGGATTGTTGCAATCGGTTGGTCGTCGTCGCAAATTACTTGGTGTGCTCAAGGACAAATCGAAAGAAAGTTACGAGTCGCTCATTTCAAACTTGGGATTACGTCACTAAGCTTTCTTATTTCGTCTCATGAACGAGTCCAGAAGAGCTTTTTTGCGATTCTTGGTTTTGGAGTCGTTTGAAATCGAGATATACCCCCTTCAGCAGAGAATGAGATCAGGATGTAAACTCAGGGAGAAATAAAAAAGTTATTAAGCCTTCTTAGCACTCAACTCAAGTAATGGATACACCAAACTATGTACATATAACCCGTCATTTTCTAGCTTTTTTAGTCGTTCCGCTATAACTTTTCCATCATATGAATGAGAAGCAACCTCATCTCGAATAATTCTAAGATTAGCACAAAGCTCTGCTAGTCTGCGTTTAATTCTAGTAGAATTAATTAAGAGAAAAATTTTGTGAATATAATGCCACGCTAAAAGTATTGTGATAATCCAAGCTATCCAGTTCAAATCAGCCGATAGAAAAAAGGAAATTATCAAAATTCCTATGATGAAAAATATAAGAGACAGTCCATAAGAAACAAGCTTGTTCCATGGATATGGAAGAAAATTACTCCATTTTACTGGATATGCTGGACCCAAAACTTTTTGAGCTGATATTTCTCCAATTATTGGGTGCGTAGTTCCATTGACCTCACACTCTAGTGGAACAAGCTCAGTATCAATGGCTTGTGTGAGAATTGAACTTGTTAAAAAAGAGTTATGAATAAATTTTGAATCCAAATATTTTTTTGCATTCTCGAATATTTCTTCTTTTATCGACAATCCTGTGAATGGTCGCTCACTTAATTGTTTGCCTAGCTCATGCTTGTAAAAAACAAAGCTCCACAAAACATTATCAAAAATCTCTTTCTCATCAGAGGACTTAAGGTATTCATCATCATAGGACTTGTCCGCATATTCTTTTTCTGTTTTTTCAAAACTAATATTAATTCTATGTAAATCCGGTACGCGAGAAATAAGATCTTTAACCTCTTTGTGTCCGTCCCAACTATCTTTTCCTTCTGGCATAAAGAAGATTAAAAGTTTCTCCGTGGTGCCGACGAGAGGACTTGAACCTCCAAGAGATTACTCTCACATGCGTCTGAGGCATGCGCGTTTACCAATTTCGCCACGTCGGCACGGGCGCCTTATTATCGCAAAAAACACCACTTATTCGCAAGGTGAAGAGTTTTGATTTTGTAAATTATGCAGGTAGGTCGCGCTGCTTGATCTCACCACTTTTTCCGCGATTCATTGCGGTTACTCCGGTACGCACCATCTCACGAATACCAAACGGTCGCATAGCTTCAACAAAAGCTTCAATCTTTGCTGGACGAGAGGTAAGTTCGAAAATAAGCGCATCAGGAGAAATATCGACTGTCTTGGCGCGAAAGACATCGCCAAATTGCAATACCTCCGTTCGCAAGGATTTTGTCGCATGTACTTTAATCAGCAGTGTTTCGCGGATTACTGTCTCATCTTGCGTGATATTCGAAACCTTGAGCACATTCACAATCTTGTAGAGCTGTTTGATTACCTGCTCGACATTGGTTTTGTTGCCGTCAACGGCAATCGTCATGCGTGACACATCGGGATTTTCGGTGCGCCCGACATTGAGTGAATCAATATTAAATTGGCGTTTACGAAAAAGAGATGATATCCGATTAAGGACACCGGATTTGTTTTCGACAAGCGCGACGAGAATGTGTTGTTGACTCATGTGGAGACAGATTCGAAGGTGATACCGAGAATCAGTATACCATGAAAAAAGACTCAGCTCGAGTAGAATTTACCGTTCATATTAACGAAAGCGTCGGAAGAAGACTAGAAGCGGGCAAAATGCGCAAAGGCTTTGTTGGCTTTTGCCATTTGCTTAACATTCTCTTTCTTCTTGAAGGCTGCTCCTTGATCGTTAACGGCATCAAGTACTTCTGCTGCCAAACGCTCTGCCATTTTTCCCTTACGAGCGCGAGCGGCAGTAATAATCCAGCGAATCGAAAGTGTACGTTGACGATTAGGGTGAACTTCGACAGGAATCTGATAAATGGCTCCACCAACACGTTTTGGACGGACTTCGATATTCGGCATAATGTTGCGCAAGGCAAACTCAAAGACTTCTTTTGGATCGCGAGTCGAATCTTTCTTCTGAATCAATTCGAATGTTTGGGCAAGAATCCGTCGTGCAAGGTGCTTTTTACCGTCTTGCATCAGACAGTTGATAAATTTTTCGAGTAGTTCACTCGACTCTTGCGGGATAAAGGTGGCGCGTTTTTGCGGCATATCTCAGAAAAAAAGTTATTTCTTAGGGCGTTTTGTTCCGTACAAACTACGGGATTTTTGACGTTTTTTGACACCTTCGGAGTCAAGCGTTCCACGAACAATATGATAACGGACACCAGGAAGGTCTTTAACACGTCCACCACGAACCAAAACCACGCTGTGCTCTTGTAAATTGTGCCCTTCTCCCATGATATATGCGTTCACTTCCATGCCATTTGTCAGGCGGACACGAGCGACTTTTCGCAAAGCCGAATTCGGTTTTTTTGGAGTCATCGTTGTTACTCTGATACAGACACCGCGCTTTTGTGGAGCACCGTTTTTAAGTTTTACCGGCTCAGATTTGAGGGTATTAAAAGTATTTTGGAGAGCAGGGGATTTACTTTTTTTCCTGATCTTTGTACGCGGATTGCGGATCAATTGGTTGACCGTTGGCATGAAAAGGGGGTGATGAGAAAAAGCCAAAGCATTGTGGCAAAGTTTCTTGCGGAGCGCAAGTACTTTTATGCAGGCAGCTCTTGGGGGTGTTTTTGGTAATAATCTTTGCGGAAGATATGTCCAGCCGGAATCAGTTTTCCGATGATGACGTTTTCTTTGAGACCTTCGAGATTATCGATTTTTCCAGTCGTGGCAGCTTCGACCAAGACGCGGATAGTTTCTTGAAAACTAGCAGCAGAAAGCCAAGAGTCTGTAGCGAGCGAGATGCGGGTCAAACCCAGAAGGAGACGCTCAAAATGCGCTTCTTTGCCACCGTTTTTATTGAGTTCTTCATTCATCTCGACAATCTTTTGGTAGTCAAAATGCTCGCCGGCAAGGACGTCCTGAATATCGCCCGTATCGATGACGCGTACACGTGAGAACATCTGTTTCACAATAATTTCGATATGTTTATCGTTGATTGTCTGTCCTTGGCTGGCGTAGATTCCTTGTACTTCGTTCATCAAATAGCGTTGAACCGTGTAGACATCCGAAAGCTCCATTAGTTTTTTGAGGTCAAAATGTCCAATGGTGAGAGGTGCTCCAGATTTGATGAGCTGTCCATGTTCGACCAAGAGCGAATCTTTAGAAGATAATTTATACTCTTTCTCGATATTTTCGGTATGTTCGATAGTAATATTCTGGTCGGTAATCGAAATCACTTTGCCGGGATGAGTGACACGCATAATGTTGCTGCCCTTTGCCAAGATCTGATTTTGCTTGACGGCTTCGCCTTCTTTGACAGCAACTTTAACACCTTTTTCTAGGTGATACGAGTCTTGCCCGAGTCCTTCTGCGATAATATGGATAAGCACTTGATCACCTTCACGATCAATGTGAACTTTACCACCGATTTCTGCCAAAACCGCTGGTGTTTTGGGAGAACGTGCTTCGAAGAGTTCTTCCACTCTCGTCAAACCTTGTGTGATGTCTCCTTCGCCGGCGACACCTCCCATGTGGAAAGTGCGCATAGTAAGCTGCGTACCTGGCTCACCAATCGACTGAGCAGCGATAATTCCAACAGGAACACCAAGATCGACCGGTTTGTTGTTTCCGAGGTCATAGCCGTAGCATTTTTGACAAATACCATTTTGAGTGCGGCACGTCATCACTGAACGTACTGGCACGGCATCGATTTTGTTATCTACAATAATCGCAATAACTTCTTGGTTGATGTGGCGACCTTTTTCTGCCAAAACTTCGCCTGTTTTTGGATCGACGAGTTCGGTAGCAAGTGAGCGTCCAAAAATACGATTTTCAAATGCTTCTCCGATGATTTCGGATTCGGCGCGGGTGACCTGATGAACATGCTGTTGTCCACAATCACTTTCGCGAATCACAATATCCTGCACGGCATCGACCAAACGTCGGGTCAAATATCCCGCTTCAGCGGTTTTGAGCGCGGTGTCTGATTTTCCTTTTCGTCCGCCATGTGTCGCGATAAAGTATTCCAAGATAGTAAAGCCTTCTTTAAAATTCGATCGAATCGGGAGTTCGATGGTTTTTCCACCCGGATTAGCCACAAGTCCTTTCATGCCGCAAAGCTGCGTTGCTTGTCCCCAGTTACCACGAGCTGCGGAGTCAATCATGTAATAAATATCGTTTTCGGGACTTTTTTGAAAATTCTTAATCATCACCGTTGCGATATCGGTTTTGGCTTTTGACCAAATTCGAATTGAGTTCAAATAGCGTTCGTGTTCGGTGATAAAGCCTTTCCAGTGTTGGTTGCTGATAATGCGGACTTTTTCTTCAGCATCTTTCAAAATCGCTCCTTTTTCTACTGGGATAATCATGTCAGCATGACCGATTGAAACTCCTGAGCGCGTAGCAAACTGAAAGCCGATTTTTTTAATCGCATCTGCGGTAAGCGCTGTGGTTTCGGTGTCCGTTTTTTCAAAAATCTCGTGTACCAGACTTTCAAGGTCTTTTTTGCGAAAAGTCTGATTTTTGTAACCAATTGCCTTCGGAAGAATCTGATTAAACAGCATTCTCCCTACACTAGTATCCTGAATGACACCATCGATACGAATATTGACCTTGGCTTGAATATCCACGACTCCTGCCTCGACAGCTCGAAATGCTTCTTTTTCGTCAGAAAAGATCATACCTTCGCCAAGTTTTTTGTCGTGAACTTGAGTCAAATAGTAGCATCCCAACACCATGTCTTGCGTTGGTGTAACGATTGGTTTTCCAGCAGAAGGTTTGAGGAGATTCTTATTCGAAGCAATGATTTCGCGTGCTTCACGCTGTGCTTCGTCCGAGAGAGGAACATGCACTGCCATCTGGTCGCCATCGAAGTCGGCATTAAACGCCGCACATACAAGCGGATGAACCTGAATCGCTTTTCCTTCGATGAGAACCGGTTCGAATGCTTGAATACCCAGACGGTGCAAAGTCGGAGCACGATTGAGTAAGACATAGCGCCCTCGCGTAACTTCTTCCAAGATATCCCAGACGACTTTTTTTCCACTTGTGATAAAGCGTTCGGCGGATTTGACATTGTGTGCGTATTCACGACGAATCAATTCGCCAATAACAAACGGTTTGAAGAGTTTCATCGCCATTTCTTTTGGCAAGCCACATTGATGCAGATTGAGTTGTGGTCCGACCACAATTACCGAACGACCAGAATAGTCGACACGCTTTCCAAGGAGATTTTGACGAAAACGTCCTTGTTTTCCTTTGAGCATATCCGACAAGCTGCGCAGTTTGCGTCTATCACCTGCTGTAAAGACAGCGCGACCCGCTCGCGGCGAATTGTTAATCAAAGTATCGACAGCTTCTTGGAGCATACGTTTTTCGTTTCGGCAAATCACTTCTGGCGCACCGATAGTCGCGAGGCGCTTGAGACGATTGTTACGGTTGATAATACGACGATACAAATCATTAAGATCCGAAGCGGCAAACCGTCCACCGTCGAGCTGCACCATTGGGCGGAGATCCGGTGGAATTACGGGAAGCTCGGTCAGAATCATCCATTCTGGACGAATATTGGCGCGCTTCAGCGCTGATACAAACCGAATTCGTTTGAGAATCTTTTTTTGCCGTTGTCCGGTGGCATCAATTTTTTCGACCTCGAGTTGTTGTAAAAACTCATCGAGATTAATCGCTTCGAGCAGTCGGCGAATCGATTCCGCTCCTGTCCCGGCAGAAAAAACATGCCCGAACTTCATATTCATCTCACGGTATTCCAATTCTGAAAGCACCGAATACTGTTGCAACATTTGTAACTCTTTTTTCGCTTGTTGGTGTGTTTCATTGAGGTCTTCCATGCGCATGGCATATTCTGCCTCGTTGGCATCCAAGTCTTTTTGCGTTGCTTCTTCGCTGCGCATTTTGACACGAATTTCTTTAGCGATACTTTGTTCCTCTTCGTGAATTTTTTTCTTGAATTCTTTAAATTCGCGATTGAGATTTTCGATGGATTCGGTTTTGGCAGTTTCGTCAACATCGATGACGATATATGACGCAAAATACACAATCTGCTCTAACAAGCGAATCGGTAGATCAAGAAGAAGTCCAATACGACTTGGTGTGCTGCGCAAATACCAAATGTGCACAACTGGCACCGCCAACGAAATATGTCCCATGCGTTCGCGGCGTACAATCGAGCGCGAAACTTCGACACCACATTTTTCGCAGACAATTCCTTTGTAACGAATTCGTTTGTATTTCCCACAATAACATTCCCAGTTTTTTGTCGGACCAAAGATACGCTCACAGAAGAGCCCGTCTAATTCTGGCTTTTGGGTGCGGTAATTAATGGTTTCAGGTTTGGAGATTTCGCCATGTGACCATTGCTTAATCTGTTCTGGAGAAGCAACAGTCAGTGAAATGGAGCGAAAACTACCTTCTTTTTGATCGTTTGTCGGAGTCATTGAGATACTAAAAAAATGAAGTTATGAGCGGGATTCTTCCTCAAAAAGAGGTTCATCCAGAGAAACGGAATAATCTGAAGCGGCGGGAGCGCCCGCTATTCGTTTGGTGTCGGCGTGAGTATCGTTTCCGGCAGAGAGCTTTTCGTGGAACGATCTTTCGATAGCACTTGGCGCTTTTTCGTCGAGTTTTGGTTCATCAAAATCTGCATCAAAATCGTATGTCGAAGTCTCGTCATTATCGAAGAGGTGTGATTCGTCTTCCGCTTCATTGCCTTCTTTGATGTGACGAATGCCGCGATCGAGCACCAGGATATCTTGAATAACGATTTCGGTACGATAAAAGCGTTGTCCGTCATCACCATCCCAACTGCGTGTTTTGAGATACCCTTCAATATAGACGAGTGTGCTTTTTTGTAAAAAACGTTCACAAATCTCGGCAATTTTCCCCCAGGCGAGCATGTTGTGAAATTCGGCCTGGCTTTGCTTTTGCCGCATTGGGTCATACCAAGTGCGATTGGTCGCGAGAATAAAGGTTGCCATGCGTTGCCCGCCATTTGTCATGCGGATTTCTGGTGTGCGTGCGATATTCCCGATAAGAATGACCTTGTTGATGTTCCGCATATGAGATTAAGAAAGGAGCAAAAAAGTAAAGTACAACTTAGGCATGGCCTTCTTCGAGTTCTTCCAGGGAATCTTGCATTTCGTCTTCAACCGATTCACCGCCAACTTCATTGCCGTCGAGCTCGTCTTGGATTTCTTGTTCGGTTTCAGTTTCATGAGCTGCTTGTTTGATCTCGCTGATGGCGTCTTCCTCGGGAATGGATGATTCTTCCATGTTGGTTTCGGACTCGACTAAAGCGTCAAAATCAATCAACGTATTGTCGTCAGAGCTCAAGTTGACATTGATTCCAAGAGCGCGGAGCTCGTGCACCAACACATTAAATGATTCCGGCGTACTCGGCTTGCGAATGGCTTCTTTTTTGACGATTGCCTCGTAGGCTTTGCTGCGCCCAATCACGTCATCTGATTTGATGGTGAGCATTTCTTGCAGAGTATGTGCAGCACCGTAGGCTTCGAGTGCCCACACTTCCATTTCTCCAAAACGCTGTCCGCCACGCTGGGCTTTTCCTCCGAGCGGTTGCTGCGTCACAATTGAGTAAGGACCAACCGAACGCGCGTGGATCTTGTCCTCAACCAAGTGATTCAGTTTGAGCATGTAGGCGATACCAACAGTGGTTCTGTGTGCAAAAGGTTCGCCGGTACGACCGTCAAAGAGCTGCTCCTTGCCGTCTTCTGGGAGACCAGCTTGTTTCAAAAATGCTGCTATTTGCTCGGTAGAAATACCATTCAGTACCGGCGTGGCGAATTTGATGCCGAGCTCTTTTCCTGCCCAGCCGAGATGGGTTTCTAAAATTTGACCAATATTCATACGTGAGGCGACACCGAGCGGATTCAAGATAATATCAACCGGTGTTCCATCTGGCAAAAATGGCATATCTTCTTGTGGAACAATGCGTGAAACCACACCCTTGTTTCCGTGACGTCCTGCCATTTTGTCCCCGACTTGAATTTTGCGCGTTTTGGCGACAAAGACACGCACTTGCTTCAAACAAGCAATGGGGAGTTCGTCTCCGTTTTCTCGTGAAAAAATCTGCACATCAACCACTTTTCCTTGACCACCACCAGGGAGGCGCAAGGATGAATCCTTCACGTCTTTTGCTTTTTCGCCAAAAATGGCTTGCAGTAAACGTTCTTCCGGTGTCAATTCCGTTTCGCCTTTTGGCGTAATCTTTCCCACCAAAATATCACCTTCTTGTACGGGTGCACCGATACGAATAATTCCGTCGGCATCAAGTTGCGACAATTTTGCCTCGGCAATATTTGGAATATCGCGAGTAATCATTTCAGGCCCGAGTTTTGTTTCGCGGACATCGATCGAGTAGTCATCGATATGAATCGAATCGTAATAGCCTTCGCGTCCGACACGATCGGAAATGATAATAGCATCTTCAAAGTTGTAGCCATTCCACGCCATGTAGGCAACGAGCAGATTGTGCCCAATAGCAATTTCGCCCATGTGCACCGAAGCACTGTCGGCGAGCACATCGCCCGCTTTTATCTTTTGTCCGGTATAGACGCGCGCGCGCATCGACAGACAAGTTGATTGATTGGTGCGGACAAAGTTTTCGAGCGGGAAGACCTTTTTTTTGCCAGATTTGCTGAGCAAAGTAATTTCGTTAGCGTCGACTTCCAAAATCTCTCCATCTTCTTGGGCAATCAAACATTGACCAGAATTTTCGGCGATAATACGTTCCATACCTGTTCCCACAATCGGCGCCGTCGGACGAATAATTGGCACAGCTTGACGTTGCATGTTCGATCCCATTGCGGCACGCGTGTTGTCATCGTGCTCCAAGAAAGGGATTAAAGCAGTGGTTTCAGAAATAATCTGCTTGGGCGAAATATCGATGTGCGTAACGTCGCGCACATGTGCGAGTACGGGATCACCATTGCTGCGTGCGGGAACACGTTTTTCAACAAATTGTCCCAAAATATCAATCGGCGAATTGGCTTGCGCAACAACGAGTGTACGTTCTTCTTCGGCGTCAAAGTATTTCACCTTTTCGCCCATGTAAGGACGCACAGAAATATTTTTAAGTTTTTTGTCAGCAGTAATTTTTTTCGCCATTTTGGCATCAATTACTTCATCAGCCTTACCGATACCAGTGATTTCTTCAGACAGAATACGTCCAATGAGGTTTTTTTCTTCATTCGGTACTGTGTGCAAAACTTCGCGGAACGGAGTTTCGATAAATCCCAGCTCGTTGACGATGGCGTAACTTGCCAAGTGGACAACAAGTCCGATATTTGGTCCTTCTGGAGTCGAAATTGGACAAATACGTCCGTAGTGGCTTTGGTGCACGTCGCGGACGTCAAAACTGGCGCGTTCACGCGAAAGTCCACCCGGGCCCATCGCCGACAAACGGCGTTTGTGCGCCAACTCTGCCAACGGATTTGTCTGGTCCATAAATTGCGACAATTGCGAACTTGCAAAAAATTCGCGCATGGCAGCGGTCACCGGACGTGAGTTGATCAGCTGAGTTGGAGTAATCGATTCGAGTTCCATCACCGTCATCCGGTCTTTTGCAATCCGATCTGTACGCAAGAGTCCCACACGGAATTTGTTCTGAATCAGCTCGCCCACCGAACGCACGCGACGATTTGCGAGATGGTCAATATCGTCGGTTTCGCCGCCTTTGACACACAGTTCCACCAAATGCCGGATAATATTTGCAAAGTCTGTTTTTTGGAAAACACGTCCTTCCGAATTATTCGGTAAATTAGTATCAAAACGCTTGTTAAGTTTGTGACGCGCGATTGGACCGAGGTCGTAGCGCTTGAAATCAAAAAACATTGATTCGATCAGCGACTTTGCATTTTCTGGCGTCGCCATGTCACCTGGGCGGATTTTGCGATAGACATTTTGGTATGCTTCGCGGATATCAACCGGACCGTCTTTTTCGAGAGTTCTCAGGAGCAAATCGTCTTCGGGCTTAATACCGAGCCCCTTGGTGATTTCCATAATCTTCTTGTCGGTATCAAAACCGAATACACGCAAAAGTTGGGTAATTGGGATTTTGCGTTTACGGTCGATTTTGGCGCTGATGATTCCCTTTTTATCTGTCTCAATTTCGAGCCAAGCGCCGCGTTTAGGGATGACTTTACAGTTAAAATATTCTGGAGTAATCGAATTGACCGAGTAAAACGCACCCGGACTGCGCACCAACTGGTTTACCACGACACGCTCGATTCCATTAACGATAAAAGTACCGCGCTCGGTCATCATCGGAATGGCGCCCAAAAATACTTCTTGTTCCTTAATTTCACCGGTTTCTTTATTTATCAAGCGAACCCGCACGACGAGATTGGATTCGTACGAACCCATTTTGCGTCGGGCTTCTTGCAAGCTGTGCTTTGGTTTTTCGAAGCGATGGCTCAAGAAATGGAGTTCCATTTTTTTCCCCGAAAAATCGGTAATCGGCGAAACTTCTTCAAAAATCTCTTTAATACCATCTTGAATAAACCATTCGAAAGATTGTTTTTGAACACCGATAAGATCCGGAAGAGGAATATCTTCGTCGCGTTCGGTAAAAAAGTACCGATCACGCACAACTTTGGTCGGCTCAAACGGAAGTATTAATTCTGACGTGGTTTTTTTTGGCATGCTTGGGCGATACAAAAAATGAGATTATAATCAGGGATTTTGTTGCCAAGCATCAACACAAGGAGTTCTCTGGCGAAGCGGTGATTTTATACGCCAAAATATGATTCCAGAAGGAGGATTTTGAGTCAAGGTAAAATTTGATGCGAATAGTTTCTGGGTACGGACTCATGGTTATCAGCTCGAACAAAAACTGAGAAAGAATGAAGAAAAACGTCGTTGTAATTCTGCCGTGGAAAGAGGATAAATGTGAAAACACTCTCAAAATCATTTCCTCGAAATCTTATTCAACTTTTCTTCTTCGAATGGATTATATCATTCCCAAGTAGCCAGACATGATACAATGTCTTCCTTCAGGAAAGAACGATCCGCAAACTGGATAAAGGCTCTATAGAGACCTTCAAAGCAATCCTATCG
>JBGSOV010000010.1:0-76767 GCA_041738935.1 Candidatus Altimarinota bacterium
GGCGTGTGGTTGTAAATCCTTTGATACCCCGCCCAACTCGACAAGCCGATTTGTTGTCGTTTCATAATTTGTGCCGTCGTAGTAATACCAGACATCCACATCCACCGTTTGCCCTATCTTATCTGCTAACGTCGGAGCGATTTTAAATTTCCCATGAAACGGCACCACCGCTCGGATAAAATCAAACTGCTCTTTTGCTTGTTGTAATTCATTCGGAGTCGCCCAGACAGTAGGCTTATTTCCGCCCATGCCCAATGTTTCCATCCCCACACTACTTAACGCCTGCATCCATTCATCTTTTCCTAGTGCCACAAATTGTACTATGTAAAGCCCTTTTTCATCTGGTGCGGATACTGCCGCCTGTAATTCAAGTGGGATGTCCAGCTCCCCCAAAAGAGGGTCGACTCCAAATATCTTAAAATCATCAGTCATTAATCTGTACTGCACCCCCTCCGGTATCTTCTGCATATCTTCATCGGTCAGTTCCAACCAGTAGCTGCCATAATAGAACTCACGGATGGGAGTGACGAGGCCTTTGATCTTGGCGTATTCTTCAGATGAGAGATAGATGGGGGTGCCGATATTCAGCGCTGTTTTCTTCTCCTCTTGCACCAGTATTCGGTAGAGGTATTCTGCGATCAGATTGCGTGGCGTCTCCTTCGCGGGAGTAAAGAGCGCATCACTTTTCTCCGGGAGCAGGTTCTCATTCAGCATGTACTGCACATACGGAGCATACCACTGAGCATCATCGACATCGGAGAATGTGTCGTGCAACTTGATCGTATCCGGCAATGTATATCCTCTCGACTCCACCAGCATCTTTGCTACTTCTACCTTGCTCACTTCTTTGTTCGGTCGCATCGTTCCATCTGGAAATCCTTCCACGATTCCCTCCGCTTTCGCATAACACACATAGGGCGCGTACCATGCAGAGAGTGCCACATCGGGGAAACAGCTCGTAGTAGGAGGTGGCGGAAGTACAAAATCCGCTTTCGCTTCAAGTAAGATCTTGAGGAGTTCCGCCCGAGTCAAAGTATTGTCTGGACCAAAATTCCCATTGGCGTAGCCATTTACGATCCCTTTGTCTGCGAGATTTTCGATTGCTGATTGGTACTTCGTCTCTTCCGTGACATCAGGGAAGGTGGCAGAAGCAGTGGGGAGAAAGACAAGGGAGAGGAGAGTGAAAAGGAAAGGTTTGTGAAACATGCGAATGTACGAAAGAAAAAATTCAAGAGGACAACATCATTTACCCGATCGATTCCCCAAAAAGATTCTTGTCATCTTCTTTTCTTGGTAAGAGGGCGGTTTGATTATTGTCGTTTGGGAGATTACTCGGAAACGGTTCCGGAAAGAGCA
Source organism: Candidatus Altimarinota bacterium (assembly GCA_041738935.1). Taxonomy (GTDB): domain Bacteria; phylum Patescibacteriota; class Gracilibacteria; order CAIRYL01; genus JBGSOV01. The sequence goes on from JBGSOV010000010.1 coordinate 1,357, forward strand.
CATACCAGCTGAGGAGTGCCGCTACCATCGGTGCACTAAAACTCGTGCCACTTACCAGTCCGTAGTTGTTCCCCGGCAGGGTACTCAGGATATTCACGCCCGGGGCGGCGATATCGACACTGGTCTTTCCGTAGTTACTAAAGCTCGCAAGTGTGAGGGCTAATAACGAAAGTGTGAGAATCGCAAAAACAAATACGACAAATATGCTCGCGGTTTTGCGAAGAAGAGAAAAAACAACCATGTGCCCCAGAAATATTATCTTGAGTATGGAGCGGTGACAGGGCTTTTGTCAAAGGGGAATCTTGTCAAAAGGGAAAACTTAGGTTTCAGCCTGTTCTTCAAACAATCCCACATACTCCCCATACCCCTCTTTCTCCAAATCTTCTTTGGGGACAAAACGCAACGCCGCACTGTTCAAACAATAGCGCAGCCCTGTTGGTTTTGGTCCATCTTCAAACACGTGTCCGAGATGCGAATCGGCGTATTTGCTGCGCACTTCGGTACGGACGGAAAATAATTTTCGGTCTTCCTTGGTAACGATATCACCTGCGTCAAGTGGCTGGGTAAAACTCGGCCAGCCAGTGCCAGATTCGTATTTGTCGCGGGAAGAAAAGAGTGGCTCGCCAGAAACAATATCGACATAGATTCCATCACGGTGTTCGTCCCAATACTCGTTATCAAACGGTTTTTCGGTGCCCTCCTTTTGGGTAACTTTGTATTGCAAATCAGTGAGCATCGATTTGATCTCGGCTTCGGGAGGCTTGGTATATTCTGGTCTATCGGTAGCTTCGGCAGGTGTTGGTCCAGGCGCACTGAGGGTTTTTGCCTCATCACCCCACGTTTCCGCGATAAAATCGTCTCGTCCCGAACCGGAGCGATAGAGTCCATATTTGAGCGGATTTTTTTTGTAATAATCCTGATGATACTCTTCCGCAGGATAAAATTGAGAAGCTGGCAAAATCTTCGTCACAATCGGTTTGTCAAATTTGCCAGAAGCCTCAAGTGCGGCTTTGGACTGTTCGGCAAGTTGTCGTTGCTCATCATTCTGATAAAAAATCGCCGACGTGTATTGAAAGCCACGATCTGCAAACGCACCACCACCGTCGGTCGGATTAATGTGTTCCCAAAAGATTTCGAGCAGTTGCTCATACGAAATTACCTGCGGATCAAAAGTAACCTGCACTGCTTCGCGATGACCAGTAGAACCAGATGAAACCTGATTGTAGGTGGGGTTTTCGACAGAACCGCCAGCATAGCCAGAGACTGCTTCGATGACGCCGTCATGTTTTTCAAAATCCGACTCTGTGCACCAAAAGCATCCGCCAGCAAAGGTGGCGAGCTGCAAGCGCTCTTTTTGTGCCTCAGTCAAATCTGGAGTTGGCTTCGGAGTCTGATCAGCATTTGGTTGTTGCAACGAACATGCATTTGCCATGATAATGAGCAAAAGAAAAAGAATTGTTTTTTTCATGAGGTCGTAAAATAATCTCTGCAATCAGTATAGCAGAAATTAGGCTACAAACAGCCGTTCGGCTGTAATCATAACTACAATCGAAATCTATCCGCGAATAATGGAATATGTGATATAACCGACGTAAAGAAGAACAAACAGAATCCCCTCCCAGCGATGAATACGATGCTGCTTGGCAAAGCGAAAGACAATGTCACGCAGGTTCACTTTTTCGTTTTTATCCCATCGATAGAGTTGGAAAACCAAAAAGAGTAAAATCGAAGTTCCGAGCGTAAAGAGGAGGTCAAATTGAATCGCGGGTTCGACTGGAATCGGACGAATCATCGCCGAAACGGACAAAATGAGGAGAATGTTAAAAATATTCGAACCAATCAGGTTTCCGATGGCGAGTCCCATTTGATTACGACGCGCCGCCACGATCGAAGTCACAATGTCTGGAATACTCGTGCCAATCGCAATCACGGTGATTCCAATCAGCGCCTCGGACATACCAAACATTGTCGCAATACTAACCGCCGATTCAACGACAAACTGCCCACCGATCATCAGTCCGATTAAGCCACCAAAAAAATACAGCACCGAACTCTTTACACTCATGCGCTTGATTTCGCCTTCGGGTTGATCGACAACTTTCGAGATTCCAAAAGTATACACCAGAAAAATAATAAACAGCGCCAGCAGCATAATTCCTTCGCTGCGGGTGATAAAATTTTGCGTCGAACCATCAAGCAACAAATCACTTGCCGCAACCCACAGCAAAAATGTCGCAAGAATCAAAAACGGAATTTCGCGCCAAGCCGTATTTTTTTTGATATCAACACGACGAATAATAGCAATGATTCCGATACCAACAAGCAGATTTGCCAGATTTGAACCGATGATGTTTCCGAGCGTGATGCCACTCGCGCCCTTGATGGAAGAAGTAATATTAACGAATAATTCTGGTGCCGAAGTACCAAAAGCCACAATCGTTAACCCGACAACCAGTGGCGAAATCCCAATTCTGTCAGCAATCGAACTCGCTCCCCCAACAAGCGCATCTGCGCCTTTCGTCAAAATATAAAAACCTGCCAGTAGAATCAAAAAACTTGTGAGCGGATGGGTCAAAAAAACTTCCATGTAATTGAAAAATAAAATGCGCAACTACTATCCTTGCAAAGGCAGCAAAAAAAATCGAGACTATTTCTAGCTTCTTTCAATAAATATTCATGACAAAAATTGCTCTCATCTTCAGTTTGTTTTTGTTTGTCCTTTTGCCTGCGCATGCTTCGGAGCAAGGTTTGGGCTTGCCAGAGACAAGCGGTAATCAAGAATCGCTGCTTGATCAGATTTCAGCTGATGAAGAAAATTCTGACACGTCAGCTCTTTTAGAGAATAACCAAATAGACAACAGCGAAACCAGCGGTAGCATTATCGAGGACGCGATGACACAAGATGGTGACGAAGACAATCTTGGCATTATGGATCAGGTCGACACTTCTGACCAAGAAGACCAAACGAGTATTGTAGAAGCAGCCGATGGCGATTTGCCGTCACCCACCGAAGCCTTTTTAAATCTGTACAAAATCTTGTATTTGGCGCTCGGACTATTTTTGTTATTTCCGATTATTGCTTTGTTGATGGCGCTGTTTTCAAAAGCAAAAGAAGTGTCCCAGAATGCTAAGGAAGAGCTTGTCGAAGATTTTGAAGAACATCCCGAAGATCCAAATAATCACGAACTCAAAGACCCAGAAGCAATCGTAGAAGACGGCAAAAAAGCGATTGATGATCTGCCAAAATAATAGATAAAGTTTGATGCCTGATATTCGCTTTACTCCTTCGTCCACCCGATTCCGGTCACTCCTTCATTCGCCTCTCTGTCGAACTACGAAGAACAAGCAAGCCGGAATGACCGACTCTATGTTTGTTGTTTTAGACTTCTAGCGACTTATAATTGAAAACGCGCCCTGGTTTCTGCTATCTGATGATTGATTTCTGCCACCAGAGCTCACTGCACCGCATCAAACAGCCTTTGCGCCTGCTCAACTTCGGTTACTTTGATTGCTGCCTTGGGCGAAGTGAGGCGATGGATTTCTTTTTCTTGCTCGTGGAGATCTTTCGAAATCCGCGATAAATCAGAATCCTTCAGACGAATCGGGCGCATCGTTTGCTTTTTGATTTCGATTTCATCGAGAAGCTCTTCTTTGAGTTGGTCTTTCGAGTTCATCAGATCAATCGACTCTTTGGCAAAGAGAATATTCGCCGCATTTTGAAACGAAATATGCCGATCGTAATTGGCGATGAGGTTGATAATCAGCTCGCGATCTTTCGGATCGAAATCACTGATATTGTCAAATTCCGTGACCTTTTTGAAGTTTGCCAAAATCGGTTCAATTGCTTCCGGTGAAATTGCGTAGAAAGTGACTCCGTTTTCGACAAAGGTATACTTGCGCAATTCCATCAGCTCATGAGTTGGCACGACAAAAAAGACCGTGGAATAGATCTTCTCGTTTCCCTTTACCTTGAGCGCAGTGCTTTTGGCCTGAGTATTGAGATAGGTGGCGAGATCTTTGGATTTTTTCGCATCAAAAATAAGATATTGTCCCAAAAAATCAATGAGAAAATCGGGCTTGAGGCTGCCGTCAAAACCTGCTGGCAGATTGGTGTTTTCGTAAAAGCGAAAGCCGATTTCGCGTTTTTGACAGGCGTCACGCAAAATTGAAAGTGTCGAGGTTTCGTGATCGTTCCAAATGCGATTGAGCTCGGCTCTTTCTTGTTCTTGCTTTTCTTCGTCTTCACGGCGAATGCGCACTTTTTCGTCTTCAAAACTCTTTTGCGCATGTTCGAGACGCTTCAATTTTTCTTCGTGTTCGCTTTGATTTTGTAAACGCTGGGCTTCAAAATCTGCCAATTTCTTTTTGAGTTCGCTGTTTTCCGCGCGAATCGCCCGCAGTTCGCCTTCGGCATCGCGTGTTTTGAGGATCAACTCTTTGTTGGCGCCAGAAAATTTGTCTTTTTCGGAGCGTTCGCCAGTCAGCTCGCGGGTGATTTCGCCAAGACGTTCGCTTTTTTGTGCCAGTTCGGCTTTGATTCGTGTATTTTCTTCAAACAAAAGTTCGCGCTCGCGGGTGATTTCACGCAGTTTTTCATTTTCTTCATGAACATTATTTTTGTTCAAAAACTTGTCCCAAACAAGGATTCCCACCGCAACCAGAACGAGCAAAGCGACAATATATTCCATGAGTACAAAAAGAAACGAAAGATTATCTCCATCTTCTCTTAAGCGGGCTTGATTTTTCAAGAAAGTTTTGGAATAATGACACAATACAACAAAAAAGAAATTTGTCCAAAAAACTATGATTGACGCCGCCGCTCTCGTCCGGTTTATCCATAATTCGCAAATGAGCGAAGATATGAAAGAACGCTTGACTCCGATTGCACAAATCGCAGACGAAAAAGACCGCGAGCGCATCTACGAGCGCGTTAAAGAGTTTAATGCGCAAATCATTCGCATTCGCAAAGGCACCGAGCCGCTCAATGTCGACGATATTATTTTTATCCGCGGATTCGTCGAAAAATTTCAAGAAGCACGCCAAAAACCACTCGCCGCAGCAGGAAGAGCAGATTCTATTTTTAATACCAATGGGTAACGAAACGCCAAAACACACTCCGGATCAGCCAAAACCAATACCAGAAATACGCGCAGAACTCATGAAAGTCGTGGAAGCTGCTCGCGAAGATAGTGATGTCGATTCAAAAGAAAAGGAAGCGATTAGAGAACGATTAACTTCTTTGTTTCAAGAAATGGGAGTTCCTGATAATGATATACAAAATCTTCTCCCGCAAGCGTTAGAAGCTGCTGCAAAAAACAAAGAAGAAGGAGAAAAAGATGCACTAGAAACGGTCTTAACAGAATTGGAAGCTAAATATCCTGCAAAAACTTCAAAGTCAGCAGAAAAACCACAAGCAGCAGAAACACCACTCATTATTCGAGCTTTTGGCAAATTGCCCAGCGAAATCCAAACGACTCCAGCAGAAGGATTAAAGATTGATGCTTTTTTGACCAAACTAAGCCAAGAGCCAGTTATTCTTGCGGCATACAAAGATGCGAGTGTACGGACGGGAAAAATGGGCGAAATCAAAGCTCGACTACAAAAAGCTGGTGACGGAGAACCGCTCAAAACCGAAATGCTCGCTGTTTTGGATAATCTCGCCACAGACAACAAAGTAGTCGTCGAGAAGCTTAAACCGTATGAGTCCACTAATAAGGCAGAGCAACTAGGTTCTGGCTTTGTGAGTATGCTCGAAAAAGCGGGAGCAAGCTCGAGCATGATTGCTTCGATTATAAAAATGTTTGTTGATGGGCTCCAAAACAGTTTTCCCGGGCTCGATCTTTCGTTTCTCGATAATATGCGATGGCCGCATGTCGCCAAAGATTATCGCGATAATATGATTCCCAAAGTGCTCACTGAAAATGGTGACAGCTGGCAAATGACCGATGACGAGATTATCAAACTTGCGAAAAGTTGGGATGGTATTCCTGATGAGATTGAAGTCACCAATGGCAGCACCAAAACAACCGAAAAAAACAAAAACAAGCCTAAAGAGTTTGCCGCGTATTTGACGGGAATTCGTGATTTCTATCGAAAAAGTCATCAAGAAATCGGAACAAGTCCTATCACATGGGATTATGCGAAACTTGCCGAAGCCCAAGCAGGATATCACAAAGAAAATAACCTCGAAAGCGGTGGAGGATCTCCGAAACAGCAGCAACTTTTGGATCAATACATCGATAACACGTCTCTTGCGAAGCTTACACAACGCTCACACGAGTTTAATACAAGTAGTGTCAAAGCAATCCTTGATTTTGTTAACAGATTTGCAGAAAAAGACCGCGAAATGCTTAAGAGTGTTGACTCTGGGGCAAAAGATTTTCCACTGGAAATACAAAAGATTATGCTCAGCAAAAAACTACACATTACAGATGATTCAATAACTATAAGAGCAACTACAGCTGATACTCTTGAAATACAAAAACCAAGAGGTGAAAAATTGACACTCAAGACAAACTCAGCAGGTGACAGTTGGACAATTGAAGGAGAAGCAGAACCAATTACAACTGATTCCAAATTGATTGAAAAGGTTGGAGAATGGGTCAAGCCTACAGCAGCTACTGCGCCGACTACTCCAGCATCTGCACCAGAAATAGCTCCAGCAGCAGCACCTCCTTCGGCGCCATCTGCTCCAACTCCAGAACCAAAAGTTGACGGAGGAAGTACTGACCAGAGGTAATAGTTATTTCAACAGAGATCCAAAAATAAGAATGACTCCACAAAATTCATCATCGAGTGTTATTTCAGCTTTGCAAGGCACTTTGCAACGCTTGGGACTCAATTACAAATATGCTGCACAAATCGTGCAAGCAAGCGACGCTGTGATCCAAAATGGCAAATTGCCAGCAGGTCTCAGCGAACAAGAAAAAGCCAATCTGGTTGCTGCTATTACAGCGCTCAAAGCGAGCGCCGAAACCATTCGTCGTCTCGGTGAACAAATCGAAACTGCTTTGCCAATTGTTCAGGCGAATATCGCCAAACAAAACGAGCAGATTACAATCGATTTCAAAACATTTTCTGCGGAGCTTGAAAAAAATAAACAGCAATCTCTGGCTCAAATGAGCCAGAGCGAAAACCAAACCCATGCCGAATTAAAAAAACTAGAAGAAGCTTATAAGGCGCAAAAAGAAGCGCTCAAAACAAAACTCAAACAATTGGCAGAAGCGAAAAAAACCGCCGACAAGGATTTTGTAAATAAGAAAAAAACCGCCGAAATTGCTTTGCAAAAAGCGGTGTTCGAAACAAACGCAAATCCTCCCGAGTATGATCGCGGGTTACTACAAAATGCCCAAACTGCCGAAACAAACCTCGTCACGGAACTCAACAAAACCAAAGGACATTTGCAAACCGTCTTTGCCGCGCCGCAGGATGCTGAAACGCTGAAAGCGATACTCGGGTAAAAATATGCCCTCCCCATGTTAAGGGGGAGTTGGAGGGGTTTTGTGCTTTATCTACAAATTGAGTTTTGGAAAGGAAACACGTGCATCACTTCTACTTCAGAAATCCTGAATCTTGAGACTAATGCTTGTTGCCTGATATTTACTATTTGTTACTTGATAATTGTTATTTGATATTTGTTACCTATTTTACATTTTCGTCGCATCCCACTCACGCACGCTTGCATCTGCGGGAACCACGCCAGTTACAAATTCTTTGCCGTCAAAAACGTGTGTTTTGAAAAAAGCATATTTTGCTGTCAAAATCGGATTTGCTTCAGCATATGCGCGAAAAGTATTGCCGTGTTCCATATAAAAGAGCATCGATTCGGCAAAATCTTCAAACGGATCGCTTGTCGCATAACCCGTAACAAAATCTTGCTTGCGCGCATTTTTATGCTTCGTTTGAGAGTCTTTCCATGACAGCGAATAAAAGAGAACACTCGCATCGTCCGCAAAAACAGGAACATTTCCATCCATAAAAGCAGATTTTTCTGCATATTCTTTGCTCTTAAGTCCACTCAAATCGACAATATGTCCCAGCTCGTGAATCAAAACGCGCTTTGCCTCGGGGAGGTCAAAAAAATCATTTCGCAAGTGAAGCGAAGTCGCACTCGCAAGCGCGCGGGGCTTGTTGGCATCAGTAAACATATTAACCGTTTTGAGACCATTTACCAACTCGCAAGGAATATCTTTGACTGCACTACTAATGACCGAAGTTGCCGTCTGCGAAAAAGCATAGCGGCGTTCAATTCCGCACGTCGCGTCGCCTTCGGGCGGGGCAACGGCTCTAAGAGGAGGCAATTGCAAAAAAGCTGCTCGCCAATTATTCTTACGAATTTCATTCTGTGCCGAAGCATGCGGAAGCATGGCATCCCCTGCCTCAACAGATAGAGAGAATGTGAGAAGAATCGTGATAAATAACTTTCCAATGAATTTCATTATAGTCAATGTAACAAGGTGGTGACTTTGTAATATTATTTATTTTTAGTCAAGGTTTTTTATGGTAGAAAAAAAGCCAGCAATTGTGGCAGAATAGAGGCAGTATATTTTATAAACCTGTGGGAAAATTGATTATTTCACTCTTTGTCGTTTCGCTCATCGTACTGATTGGCGTTGTTTCATTTAAAGTCTATCCTGACGAACTGGGGAGATTGGTCGCAATGGTGACTGCACCACTCACAAATTCGAGCGAAGAAGAGCAAAAAGACAAAAATTCTGATGCAAACACAACTCCAGACGCCTCCGCAAGTGCGGCACCAAGTATCAAGCCACAACCGCCAGAAGATCTCAAAAATACCGAAGCACTCCTTGAGCGCGGCGAAAACTTTTTTCAATCCGGCTTTTTGAGCCTTGCTATCAACGACTTCACCAAAGCCACCGAAATCAGCAATGGCAATCAAACGGCTTGGAGCAGTCTGATTAAAGCGCAGCTCGCTTTGCGCGATTATAATGCGGCAGAACAATCTGCTCAAAAGGCGCTCGAAATCTTTCCCAAAAATCGCGAATTTTTGATTTTACTCGGAGAAACCTTGTTGCAAAAAAGCGAATTTGCGAAAGCAAAAGAAACTTTTGAACAACTGCCAGAGTCGGCTGCGCGTAGTTTTTACCTCGGCATCATGGCAGTTTATTTTGACGATAACGAGACTGCCAAAACATTGTTAGAAGGAATCAAAACCGATACAGAATTTGGTGATCGCGCGCGCGTCATTACGACCGCTTTTGAAGAGTTTTCGCTTTTCCCTGATGGCAATCCATTGCATTTGCGTTTGCTACTTGCAAAAGGACTCAACGAATTGCGCTTTTATGAGATGGCGATTCAAAAGGCAAAAAAGATTATTGAAGAACGCGAAGATTATCGTGATGCGTGGATTATCTTGGGGCATAGTTATCTCTCGCTCGAACGCTATGACCTCGCGCGCAATGTGCTCGAAAAAGCGCTCGAACTTGATCCGACCAAACCCGAAACGACTTTCTTTTTGGCACTGTCCGAATCCGCCTTGGGCGATTACGATAACGCCATCACGCACCTTTCGATGGCGCGCGAAAACGGTTTTAAGCCCGAATCCGAAGTCACCTCCGCACTTGCCGAAACATTTTTGGCAGGACAATATTATGAGGCTGCTCGCCAAGAATTTGAAAAACTAATTGCTCTCAATGGCAAATCTGCCGCAGCGTATGTGCAACCAGTAACAATTTCGATCGAATTATTAAATGATCCAACTACGGCAAAAATTCTCGCGACTCAGGCGGTTACCAACAATCCCGATTCGATGGTTGCGCGCAATCTACTCGGTTGGGCGCTGCTCGAAGGCGGCGAATACGACAAAGCGAAAGAAACTCTCAATGCAGTTATTGTTGCCGAGCCAGATTTTGCTCCGGCATATTTGAATCTCGGTCGTGTCGCCGAAAAAGAATCCGATAATAAGCAAGCAGTGCAATATTACAAAACCGCGTATGATCTTGCACCACACAGCGAAATCGGCGCCCTCGCTGCGGAACGCTATAATGCGATTGTGTTGGAGGAATAACAAAAGGATTACGGATATATGATGTGAATGCTTTTGGAATTATACAACAAACTTATCATCTCGAGCTTGTCGAGAAATTCGTGGTACTTCTCAGATTTATCAGTCATAGATTCCTCCGCTGCGGTCGGAATAACAATCTGTCCCATGGATTCCTGTTTGTTTGTTATTTGTTTCTTGTCTTGGCATTTCTCGCAAATTTCTGGCAAAGTAGGCAGCGTATGTTTTTCCCGCTCTCGTGAGAATATCACTCGACTGGCTACAGGATTTTGTCACCTTAAAAGAAACCGATCCCAAGGTGATTATGGATACGCTTACCGAGCGTGCTGCGGAGATTGATGGGATTATCGAAACTGATCAAAAATTTGAACATGTCGTGGTTGGACAGATTTTGGAAATCAATCCTCATCCTGATGCGGATCGCGTACGCGTGACAAAGACCGAAGTCGGTGACGGTCAGCCGCGACAGATTATTTGTGGAGCAACCAATATCGAAGTCGGGCAAAAAATCCCTGTCGCGCTTCCGGGTGCGGTTCTTCCTGGAAATTTTGTAATTGAAAAACGCAAGATGCGCGGTGTTGAAAGCGAAGGCATGTTATGTTCTGGGAAAGAATTAGGGATTACAGAAGATGCCGAAGGCATCATGATTTTGGCGCCAGAGACGCCGCTCGGAGTTCCATTCGCCAAAGTTCTTCATGGCGACAGTACTATTTACGATATCGAGAACACCGCCATCACCAATCGCCCCGATTTGTTTTCGCACTGGGGTTTTGCACGCGAGATGGTCGCGCTCGATTTGGCAGAATGGAAACGCAAAGACTTTGATTTTAGAGAAGTTGAAAAAGTAATTCCCAAAGTAAAGTTGCCGATTAATTTCAAAGTTGAATCAGATGAACTTTGCCCTGCACGCGCGGAAGTAGTAATCGAAAACCTAAAAGTCGCACCATCCCCCGACTGGCTCCAACAGCGCCTGCAAGCGTGCGGCATCCGCCCGATTAGCAATCTCGTTGATGTCTCAAACTATGTCATGCTTGAGCTCGGTATGCCGCTGCATATTTTTGATTTGGAGAATATTGCAGGAAATACGATAACCATGCGCGAATCAAAGGAAGGCGAAATCGTCGAAACACTGGATAATATCAAGCGCAAACTCCCTGCCGGAGTTATTATTCAAGAAGATGCTGACAAAATCTTCGACCTCGCAGGAATCATGGGCGGCGCCAATTCGGAAATTTCGGATTCGACGACGCGCGTGCTGGTGCATGTTCCTGTCTATGATCCGATTCGTATTCGCAAAGCAATGCTCGCGCTCGCACATCGCACTGATGCAGCGACAATTTATGAAAAACGCGTTCCCAATGCGCTTGTTCTCCCCGGTATCAAACGCACCATTCAACTCCTTTTGGAACTTTGTCCGGAGATGAAAATCACTTCCGAAATCGAATTTGTCGAGCATGTACCAGATTTGGAACGGATTTTGGCACTCAAAAATAGTGAAGTCAGCCGCGTGATTGGCGAAGAAATTCCTTTGGAAAAAACCAAGGAAATATTAGCAGCGCTCGATTTTAAAATCGTTGATGAAAAAGACGAAGTACTCCAAGTCAAAATACCAGGGCATCGTTTGACAGATATCACAATTCCAGCGGATTTACTCGAAGAGACTTCGCGGATTTATGGACTCAATCAGATTGCCCCTCGTGCGCCGCAGATTACCATGCGCGCCACCAAATATCCCCGACTTTTTCGTTTGCGCCGCGAACTGAGTGATTTTTTGGTGGGGAAACAGTTTTTCGAACTGCTTAATTTTTCCTTTTTGGGACCAGATTTACTCAAAAAATGCGATATTATTGCAGACGAATCATATATCGAAATTGATAATCCCCTTTCGGGTGACATGAGTTTGATGCGCCAAAGTCTGCTGCCGCGTCTGCTCGAAAAAGCAGCCGAAAATCTGCGCCACCGCAAGGAATTCTGTATTTTTGAAATCGGAAAAGTTTTCCAAAAAATACCTAACGGCGAGACGTTAGAGACTTTAGAGCTTGCTGCGCTCAATATCGGTGCGAATTTTGTAGCGACAAAATCTGTTCTCGAAGCACTTTTTGCCGAAATATCTTTTCCGATTCGACTTGAAAATTCGAAGGAGCAATCACCTTTTGCCAATCAAAGTGCATCAATTATGCTCGGAAACAATCTAATTGGCGAAATCTTTGAATTGAAAAAATCGCTTACCACCGCTTTCGAGCTTCCTGACAAAGTCACAGGTTTTGTTTTTGACATCAATGCGCTTGCGAGCTTTAAACAGAGCCACAAAAAAATCCTGTCTGTACCAAAATTTCCCGCTATCGATCTCGATTTGTCTGTGCTTGCCGACTGCGAAACCTATGTCGGCGAGATTTTGTCAGTCGTCAAACGTGTCGATGACCTCGTCGAATCCGTAGAAGTCTTGGAAGTATTTGAGGGAAAAGGGGTTGCAATCGGAAAAAAATCTGTTACACTCCACTTCCGATTTCGGGCGCAAGATCGTACGCTCGCAAGTAGCGAAGCAGATGCGCTCAGGAAAAAAATTCTCGCTAAGCTCGCAAAGAAAGGCTTCCCATTCCGATTTTAATTTTACGCGCTTATGATTACGATGAAATTTGGTGGCACCTCGATGGGATCCGCGCCCATGATCAAAACCGTGGGGGCAATTGTGGCAGAACAATTTGCTGCCGGTAACGAACCTTTTGTTGTCGTTTCGGCGATGAGTGGCGTCACAGATCAATTACTGAGTGCTGCCAAACTGGCGATTGCGAATAAGCCAGAAGAAATGCAGAAGATCATTACCAAACTACGTTATCAGCATATCGAAACTGCGAAAGAGCTCGTAACCGATGAATATTTGTCAAACAAGATTCAGACGTATATTAATGATTCGATTGACCACTTTCGCGATTTTTTATCCGCGATTGCAATCATTGGCGAGATTTCGCCACTCTCGCATGACGAAATTGTTTCGCTCGGCGAAAAACTCTCCGCAGCGCTTTTGGCATATCACCTACAAAACGAAGGAAGTGCTGCCGAATATATCGATTTGTCAAAAATCGTCAAGGGTCATTTTGACCATATTGACAGCGATTTTTTTGAGAGTGTCGAAAACGAAATCAAGACTTTACTGAGTCCGCTTTTGAAAGCAAAAAAGACTCCTATTATCACTGGGTTTTTTGGCAAAATCCCTGGCGGCATTATCAGCGGCGTTGGACGTGGATATAGCGATTTTACCGCTGCACTGGTAGGTTCGGCTTTTCAAAGTAAAGAAATCCAGATTTGGACAGATGTCGATGGACTGCTTTCAGCCGATCCACGGTTGGTCAAATATACTTGTGTTTTGCCCGAAGTTTCTTTTGACGAAGCCGGTGAATTAGCGCAATTTGGGGCTAAAGTCTTGCATCCGCAAACAGTATGGCCAGCGGTGAAGAAAAATATTCCCGTTCGCATCAAAAACACGATGAACACGAATGCTGTCGGCACGCTTATCACGCGTGATGGCGCCAAAGGTGCGCACTTGTGCAAATCAATCGCCTCCAAAAAAGGTGTAACGGTTATCACCCTCACCACCAGCAAAATGCTGATGGCAGTCGGCTTTTTGGCAGATGTATTCACGATTTTCAAAAAACACAATATTGCCGTCGACATGATTGCCACAGGCGAGATTTCGGTAACCATGACGGTCAACTATCCTGTCGCCCAAATCCCAAAAAAAGTATTGGCAGAATTGGAAGAATTTTCTAAGGTAGAAATCCTCGAAAACCAAGCGATTATTTGTGCAGTCGGCACCGAACTTCGGCATAAAAAAGGCGTTGCCGCCAAAATCTTTGAAGCAATTGCCGATGCCGGAATTTCGGTAAAAGCAATTTCGCAAAGTGCACTCGAAATCAACATTAGCTGCATCATTGCCGAAAGTGAATCTGAAAAAGCGCTTACTGCTTTGCACAAAGCTATCTTTGAAGACAAAATCGCTGCTAAAAAATAATTTTTTTGAAAATCGTATGACGCAAAAATATACCGTTGGAGTTGTTGGTTGCACTGGCGCAGTCGGACAAGAAATGATTGCGGTTTTGGCAGATCGTGAATTTCCGGTGGAAGAACTCAGACTCTTTGCTAGTAGTCGCAGTGCTGGTAAAAAGTTTCAAACAGCATTTGGCGAACTGACCGTCGAAGAATTTTCGGTGGAAAAAACCCGCAATCTCGATTTTGTCTTGATGGCGGTGTCGGGAGAATTTGCAAAAGAATTTGCGCCACAAATTGCCAAAGGCAAAGCTACTGTGATTGATAATTCGTCGGCGTTTCGCATGGATTCTTCGGTTCCGCTGGTTTGCCCCGAAGTCAATGCTGCAGCCATCGGAAATGCCAAATTGATTGCGAATCCCAACTGTTCGACATTAATTTTAAATGTCGCGCTTTGGCCACTACACCAACACTATCGCTGCAAAAAAGTGATTGTTTCGACGTATCAGGCGACAAGTGGTGCGGGGTTTCCGGCAATGGAAGAGCTTAAGACGCAAACTCGCAATTATCTCGATGACAAGCCCGTCGAAAATCACGAATTTGCCTATCCGATTCCGTTTAATCTCATTCCGCAGATTGATGTCTTTCAGGACAACCTCTACACCAAAGAGGAGATGAAAGTCACCAACGAAACGCGCAAGATTTTTGGTGAGCCAAATCTACTGATTTCGTGCACTGCAGTGCGAATTCCTACTTTTCGCGCACACGCCGAAGCGGTAACAATCGAAACCGAAAAAGCCATTGACCCCGATGACGCGCGCGAGCTTTTGGGTTCTGTTCCAGGAGTTGAAGTCGTGGACAATCCCAAGAAAAAGCTCTATCCGATGCCACTGACCGCGACGAAAAAATATGCAGTCGAAATCGGACGCATCAGACAAAATCTGGTTTTTGGCAAAAACGGACTCGACTTCTTTGTCTGTGGTGATCAGATTTTAAAAGGCGCGGCGCTCAACGCCGTGCAAATCGCCGAAGTGATTATCAATCGCTAATACTTTTTTTCTGATAAGAGTCTTTGTGATTATGTTTCTTGTTAAACAAGAAGAGGGAAGAAAGATATAACATATGATTCACCTCCGTGCTCTGGTCAAGCCAAAATAATCCTTCTCACTCGAATTTATTTTGAGAATGTGAAATAGTAAAGGTGCTATTTTGTAAAAATATGAAAAAAACTCTTCTTTTGTTTTTGTTTGCAGCCCTTCCTTTTTCAGCGCAAGCGGCTTTTGACGATGTTGC
Organism: Candidatus Altimarinota bacterium; assembly: GCA_041738935.1. Classification (GTDB taxonomy): domain Bacteria; phylum Patescibacteriota; class Gracilibacteria; order CAIRYL01; genus JBGSOV01. The sequence continues at coordinate 16,658 of JBGSOV010000010.1, forward strand.
TGCTGATTCTCCGTACGCGGACGCCATCAATTATTTACAAGAAAATGAACTCGTCGAAGGTTTTGCCGATAATACGTATCGTCCCGATCAGACCATCAGCCGTGCAGAATTTACCAAGATTTTGCTGCTCAGCAACTTTGCCGCGAAAGATATTTTGGAATGTAACACGAGCGAATTTAGTGATGTGGCTGAGGATGCTTGGTATTTGTCGTACGTCTGTTATGCCAAAGAGAATGAGATTATTAAGGGCTATGATGACAATACTTTTGGCCCAGACAAAACCATTATTTTTGCCGAAGCCGCCAAAATCATTGTCAATACACTGATCGAAGTACAACCCGGCGGAATCGGTGAAGATTGGTGGAGACCGTTTGTCGCAACATTAGCCAAAGCAAAAGCCACGCCACCAACCATCGAAGCCGCAACCCAACAAATAACCCGTGGTGAAATGGCAGAAATCATCTATCGCCTCAAAGCAGAAAAAGAAGAAACTGGAGAAAAGATTTTTGACGGACAAAATCAAGATGATGAAGAAGAGAATACGGAAAATATGACGAAATATACGAGTGAAAAAAACGCCGTCAGTTTTGCATACAAAAATGATAATGCTTCTTTGAAGATTTTTGAGGATGGCTCGCATGTCATCCTTGCCACAAGCGAACTCAAGACAAAAGATTTTGATGCGTGCGTCGAAACGACCTATTGCAGCGAGATTGACGAAACACAATATGAACACCTCGATTCGTTGTATGTTTTGACAAAAACCAAAGATGACACCGATTTTGAGACTTCAATTTTAAACAAGATTGCCGCTGCCGGAAAAGATGTATCACAATGCAAAGTCGTCATCGCCGACGAAGCGCCAGAAGGCTGGACAAAAGCCACAGTCGAGCCGACGGAATTTGAAACATTTGTCATCGATGATGAGGGAGTTGCATATGATAACGACGATGTCGAGTTGAGCAAAAATGAAATGCAACAGCTCCGCGAAAAAGAAGCAGTAGAAAAATGTAGTAATTATGCCGGCGGTTTTGGAGGGAGTTTCTTCCTCTTTAGCGAAGAGAAATCACCAAAGTACTATCTCTTTGCTCCTTCCTATGGTGATACCGAACGACTAATCGACTACGAATCGGTGGAGTTTTAACGCGATTTCTTCCCCCTGATAAGGGGGAGTGAGAGGGTTTGTGATTCCCCTCCCCCTAACTTAGGGGGAGCTGGAGGGGGTTGTTTGTTGTATTCCGACCCCACCCAACCTCCCCTATCTCAGGGGAGGAGTTGCGCCGCGCTTTTTTGTAAACGGAGTGGGTTTAGTATTATTTCAGTCGAATCTCCTCACCTTTTTCGTCGAGCAAAATTACTTCTGGCTGCAACTCGACAGCAAACTGTTCACGAACTTTTTGCATCGCTTGTCGTGCCAACGCGATAATATCATCTTGTGTCGCCGTGCCATCACTCATGAGAAAATTAGCATGTTTCTCAGAAAAAAATGCCCCTCCAACACGCATCTGTTTGGCACCAATTTGTTCGAGAAAATGACCAGCCGCGCCTTCTGGCGGATTTTTGAAAAAGCTGCCGCCCGTTTTTCCCCATGGTTGTTTGGCTTTTCGCATCGCCAACACTTCTTGAGCATGTGCTTCGATTTCTGCCTGAGGACGCTTGTCGAGAAATAAGGCGCATTCCCAAATGAGCAGTTTTTTACGCAATTGCGGATTATCACGAAAAATCGAGTGACGATAACTATAATCAAAATAATTTGCATCGACCGTAAAAAAATCATTTTTCTCGACATCAAACAGCTCGGCATACAAAAGATAATCCTGCATTTCGCAGCCAGGAATACCAGAATTTCCGGCTACCGCCCCGCCAATACTACCAGGAACGGTAAAAAATCCGGAGAAATCGTAACCGAGATCGCGTGCAAATTGATACAAAGCGGCATTTTGCACACCTGCGCCGACCACAAACCGCCCGCCACCAGCGTCATGAATCGTAGTATTTTGGCAACGAATAATCATACCTTGTAACCCTTTCTCCGAAAAAACCAGATTACTACCCGCACCGACAAAAAGAATCGGCAATTGGCGCTCTTTCGCAAAAGTTATCGCCTCAGTAAGTTCGGCTTTGGTTGTAGCTTCGACAAAATAATCCGCCGTGCCACCACAGCGGAACCACGAAAGAGTTGCCAACGAAATTTGCTCTTGTATCTGCATCTGCATTTAGAATAGCACGAATCGGTATGATTTTCCACCTCAAGCATCTTATAAAAAATGACGAAAAAGAACTTGCAAGCGGCAATAAAAATTGGCAGAATCTTCTGGTTATCATTCATTGCGGGGTGGTAGTTCAGTTGGTTAGAACGCCCCGGTTTCACCGGGGAGATCGCGGGTTCGATCCCGATTTTTGACATTCAAAGATTCTACCATGGATACAGTAACTGAAGGATTTTTGTACTTACTGCAAAGCGAAAAAGATGCTCATTTTTATTATGGAAGCACGACTGATATCAATCGGCGTCTCGCAGAACATAATCGAGGAAAGAATATTTCTACTCGCACCGGAATGCCCTGGAAGCTGATTTCTGCCATCCGACTAAATTCTATAAGTGAAGCGAGAAGAATCGAGCAAAAAATCAAATCTCACAAGCAAGCGATGGACTTGAACAGCTTTTTATTTCTTGTCGAAAAGTATTTCCAACCTACCGACAAAGAGTCTTGATCATCAAAAAAACACTTGCATTGCGAATGAAAAAATAGCAGAATGCCGTGGCTATCATTCATTGCGGGGTGGTAGTTCAGTTGGTTAGAACGCCGCCCTGTCACGGCGGAGGTCGCGGGTTCGAGTCCCGTCCATCCCGCCACTTAGAATCCTCACGATGAGGATTTTTTTATTGATTGGCGTTACACACCGCTCGCTGCCCACGGCAGAGGTCAGCTCGTTCGAGCCCCGTACATCCCGCCACAATTTTTTTTTAAACTTTTTATATTTTTTGTATATTCTAGCCGGACGGGGTGTTCTGCTGCCTCCACTGCCATTAAGTTAAGAAAAAAACCTTTGCAGAAAGCCGAGCATCAAGTATGGTTGGGCTGATTTTTGAATACAATTTATGTTCACATATCACTCGACAAGGAAAAAAAAGACCGGAAACAGATATGTCTGGAGATCATCCGGAGGATCAGGATCCTTCTTCTTGAGCCTCGATTCATCGAGAAACATAAGCGAAAGAAGCAGGATTTCACCAGAGCAAGAAAACTCTCTTTCGCGATCATCGTGATACTATTGCTTCAGAAAGGCATAAAATCGTTACAACTCAGAATAAACGAATACTTGGACAAAATCCATGATGGTGCCCTCTCTTCCCTCACCGGAAGCGCCTTCAGCCAGGCCAGGAAAAAACTTCACCACACCGTATTCCGGGAACTGAACAATCGATGCATCGTCCCGGTATTCTATGAAGGAACCTATAACGTATGGGATGGCTTGCGGATATTGGCGGTAGACGGATCAAAAATCCGCCTCCCTCTTGAGACAGAGACAGAAAAAGAATTTGGAAGAAAGAGAAGCGCCAACTCCGCCAATAAACCGTACTACTCTGAAGCCCTTGCTTCCGTCCTATATGATGTAGGAAACAGGATCGTCCTGGGTTCCTTTTTGGAGCCGATACAAGTGGGTGAAAGAGAGTTGGCGCGAAGACATCTGGATGTACTCGACAAGAATGAAGACTTGGTCATTTATGACCGGGGATATATGGGATATCTGTTGTTTGCTCTTCATATCCAGAGACAAATCCTGTTTCTCTGCCGATGCCAGAAGAGTTCTTATCTGGAAGTGCGGGAGCTCTTTGAGAAAGATTGCGCGGTATCGTCAAAGACAATAACGATCACCCCCTCCAAAGAAGCCAGAAGAAACATGCAGCTGTGGGGAATAAAGGATAAAAAACTTAAGGAAAGCATCACCGTTCGTTTCGTGCGAGTCGTCTTAAAGACCGGAGAGATAGAAGTGCTTGCTACCACCCTACTCGATGAAGAGAAATATCCGAATGAGATATTTGCCGATCTCTACAATGAACGCTGGGGGGCGGAGACATACTACGACATCATCAAAAACCGATTAGAGTGCGAACACTTTTCCGGGAAGAGCGCAGAATCGGTACGACAGGATTTTTTCTCTACCATCTTTCTGACGAACCTCGAATCTATTGTCAGTAAGAGACCGGAAGATGTCCTTGGGGGAAAAACAGGGAACCGGTATCCGCAGAAGGTCAATAAAAACGTTTCCTTTAACGCTCTGAAGTATAAGGCATATGAGTTACTCGCGTCAGATGAAGACATTGAAACGACGCTAGAGAGATTGGAAAGACTTTTTCTCATGAATCCGACTATTGTAAGAAAGGAAAGGGCTCCACCCAGAAAACAGATATCCGATTACGATCGGAACCGGTTCTTGAAACATTCCCGAAAACATTGTTTCTAAGCACTCAGATCCTTAACTTAATGGCAGTGAGGCAGCAGAACACCCCGTCCGACTAGAAGTGTCCTCTTACACTCTTGAAGTAAGAAATTCCGGCAACAATTGCCGACTTTGCAGTCTGATTCCTTGTTTATCCTGCCTTTTTTCCTATAACCTATCGTCGAATATTCCCTCCTCATGAAGATCAAAAACCTCATCGATTGGAAACTCTATTTTGTGCTTTGGGGCGCAAGTGTGTTTTCCATTCTCGCGATTCTCCCATATGTCACGACACTGCAAGCAGATGTCCTCCAAACGCTCACGATTCCGCTGCCTTTGGCGCTTTTGGCTTCGGTACTACAAGGTGCGGTCTTGATTGCGATCGTCCTTTTGATCGGGTTGCCACTCTCTGAGCGTCTCGGGTTTGAAATACCGATTCTCAAAAACTTGCTCTCCAAGCAGAAGATCGAAGTCGATGTTGCGCGTATCGTGCAACGATCGATTCTTTTTGGCTTCGCATCAGGAATCGCCATAATCTTGCTTGATGTTTTGTTTCGCTCTCAAGGGGTCGATGTGATGAATCAGGTATCGGTTCCGGCTTGGCAAGGATTTTTGGCTTCCTTTTACGGCGGCATCAGCGAAGAAATTCTCCTGAGATTATTCTTTATGACTTTTGTCCTCTGGGTGATGAGTAAGATCATACGACCAGAAGGGAAGGTAATCGAAAATAATCTTCTCATGTGGTCAGCGATTTTGCTTGCGGCGCTGCTATTTGGCATCGGGCATTTGCCCGTGACGGCTTCACTCACCGAAATTACCCCGCTGGTGATTGCGCGCGCACTGTTGCTCAATGGAATCGGAGGCGTTGTTTTTGGTTGGCTCTACTGGAAGAATGGTCTGGAATCAGCGATGATCGCTCATTTCTCTGCTGATATTATTCTCCATGTCTTGTTGCCGCTCCTCCTGTTGACGATGTGAACGTCCAAGTACGGGCGCAGTTTTGCAAACTGCTTCTCTCAAAAAAGCCTTCTGTTTTAATGAGCTTTGAGGTTTGTTTTGATTATTCTAATCCGGGACTATTGCAAGCACTCTGTAAGAGTGCTCGAGCATAAGGATGCTTTTAGAGAATTCTCATTGGGGAATCTTTTGTACGTACGACATGCGCTTTATTGACACGAAGGATGCTGGGGTCCTGCATCAGGTCCCAGATCTTATCGGCGGGAAAGTCAGGAACGATGAAGTCATTGATGTTTTTTCTAAAGAGAAACGATTCGATGGGCTTTACGGCTTTCGTATAGAGGTTGGGATTACCCTCCAAGTCCTTATCGATCAGGAGCTCGTTTTCATGGCCTTGATACCTAAAATCATACAAAACACCTTTCCAGAAGCCCCCGGGATCAGCGGTCTCTTTCTCCTGAAAGGTCTTACCCCCGTAATCACGCACCAGCTGCTCGATCCGTTTCCGTTCCACCTCTCTCTCTTCTGCGGGGAGGTCTTCCGGCAGATAGGTGGTGATCTGGATGGACACACTCTTATCCATCTCTTCCGCTTCGGGATAGTGCAGGCGCCAGTGCGAAGTGTCGTAGCGCTGATACCAGGAGATGCGGCCATTACTCATGGCTTCCAGGATCTGGTTTTCTGAGGCAAATACAAAGTTGCCGAAGTAAAAAGAATTACTGGAAGTTATCAGTGATTCTTCCATGCTTTCCATCGCGGCAAAGCCGTACTGGTCCACCAGATCTGCCAGCTCGTTTTTCGTACACTGCAGCTCCGCGCACTTGATATAGATGGTGTAATATTCATTTTCGTCAGCAGGGACTGTTCTTATCGAGACTTCCGGGGGGATAGGAAAATTAAAAAGGGAGGGGTCATAATTTACGGCTTTATAGGTAATCAGTGCCCCATTGCGCGCTATTTCACTGACAATCATATAGTTTTCCGGGACAGGGGCATTCTTCAGCCCCCCCCGCTCTACTTGCGCAAACTTTTTTTCACAGCATTCATGGGTCCACAACTTGGGCAAAGACGGAAAAATCTCCTTTGTCACCGTGTCGTAGAATGTGCGGGTGATGATGACGATGTCTCTGATCGGTGCCGTTGTCGTGTTTCCGTTGGGGGTGACCGGCGCTTGTACTGGCGGAAGGTCGATGGCAATCGGGTAATAATAATCGTAATAGCTATAGTAATCTGGATCTGAAAGTGGCTCCCGGATCTTCCTGGCTTCTTCCAGTGGCATTGCCGTGGTCTGGAGACTGGTCTGCGAAACGAGGTCAGGATGCGTGGGGATAAGGAGCGGCCCAGTGATGTACTCCACCTGCTCTGATGGCGCAGGAGTCGGTAGTCCTGCGAAATCAAAAAGCCGGGAGACGGAAGTAGGAAAGAAAGAGGGATACGCCTGATTCCCCCACAAGCCTGCGGCGACCAAAACGATGCAGACGGCAAGCCCAATTAATGAGACTTTGGTGATGCGGCGAAGAGTGGAGAGTTTGGACATATGAAATTAAAAAGAATTGAGAATTGCAAACAGAATCTATTACCCGATCGATACTCCAAAAAGATTCTTGTCATCCCTGGCGCTAGAACATTCTACAAGTATACACCTCATCGTCCTGTTATGACAAAAAAAGCTATCCACTTTGATTCGGTTCGAATTCAGGTCGTCAAAAAAACTGCTCGAGCCGAGGTAGATATATTCAGTATCAACTCTCCGACCATTCCAGCAACTTGTGCGGATCTTGGCGCCACTCGCCACTCCATTTTTCCATCACAAATTCGGCGGGGGATTGTTCACGGACAAAAACATATTCTTTGATCGGCCAGAGGAGGCGTGAATCATCGGCATTACCGCGTTTGTCGAGGTGATGCTCTTTGAGCGAAGTATTGGCGATTTCGAGCAACTCTTTGGCAAGTGTGAGCATTTTTCTACCATCCGGTAATTCTGCCGCGAGCGCGGATTTGTTCGCTACATCACGAACCTCACAATACTCGCTAAAAGAATATTTTTTTACCAAGTTCCGCGCAGCCGTCATCGAAGCCGAGGTTTGGGTAATGCCACGAATCAGCGCAGGGATTGCGGGCAACAAGTGCGGCGGCACGCAATCGATGCTGCGAAATTCGAGCCAGTTTTTCATCTTGAGTTCGGTCCAACAGGATTTCATGTGGGAGACAAAGTCTTTCAAACGGGCATGATGGCGCCCGTGACCTTTTTGGATAAATTCGGCGAATGTCTTTCCTTCCATTACAATCTGGTTGCCACTTCTTTCGATGGAAATCATCGGCAAGTCACAAACAAAGTCGACCCATTTTTCAAAATCAAATTCTTTCTTAAAAAACTCTTCCCGCACTCTTGTCCGCTCTGGTGCAAAGTTTTGTCCAACGCGCAGTCGATTTCCTAAAAAACCGGTAAATTTGCTACAGTTGAGTGGCGAATTTGCAAACATCGCTGAGATGATCGGGGCAACAGCAAACAAAGTCTGAAACTTTTGCATGGCATCATCTTCAGAATGATATCCAAAATTGACATGCACCGAGTTCGTCTTCTTCAGTTGTGCTTCGCCTTCTGGTCTTGCCTCAAAATACTTTTGTAATAATTTTCCGCGTGCTTTGGGCGCATAGGTGATTTCGTTGTTTTTTGCAAACGGCTGCCACCCCATCGATACCCAGCGAATACCGAATTCGCGTGAAATCGAATCGATCTCGCTACTGTAGCGTTCGTACTCGCGCACAAGATTAATGAGGCGGCGGCGCGGCTTGCTCGCGAGTTCGAGGCGACCGTCTGCTTCGGTAAAGATCGAACTTTCTCCTCGACTCAGTGCAAAAATATTTTCATTTTTATCATCGTCTGTGGCTTTCCAACCCGCTTCGAGCACCAATTTTTTTAGCAAAGCGTGATAGCCGCGCGTGCCGCCGTAGTTGACCGGTTTCAAATTTTCTTCATAGACCGCGCTGCGTTCGACTTCGATGCCGATTTTGAGATCATTGCGCGCGACTGCCGAACGGCGAAAGAATGCCACAAGATCGGATTTCGCTTTGATAAGCTGGGTGTCTGACATGAGGAGGAGAAAAACGAGGAAAGCTATTGTTCGGAGGCAGACCTTAACAGTCGCACCGCAAAATTGCAACACTCGCACAAGTTATAACCTCCATCCTAAAAACCATTAATCCTTTTTTTCCATGCGTTTGCGCTCTGTATCGTTGCGGTATTTTTTGCGCAGGCGGATATTGAGCGGTGTCACTTCGACATATTCGTCGTTATCGATATATTCGAGGGCTTTTTCGAGGTTAATTTCGATTGGCGGTGTCAGGCTGATGGCATCGTCTTTGCCGCTCGCTCGCACATTACTCAGTTTTTTGCCTTTGAGCGGATTGACGGTCAAATCTGTTCCCTGATTGTGCTCGCCAATAATCATGCCTTCGTAGACTTTGGTTTGTGGATGGATAAAAATCGGTCCACGATCTTGCAAGTTCCACAACGAATAGGCAACGGCTTCGCCATCGACGCCCGAAATCATCGAGCCAACTTGGCGTTTTTCGATCTTGCCCATATGCGGGACATAGTTTTCAAACGAGTGGTAAAACGTTCCTTCGCCTTTGGTCAAAATGATAAATACTCCGCGAAAACCCAGCAGTCCGCGTGTTGGTACCATAAATTCTAAAAAAGTTGTGCCGCTTTCAGAACGCATGTTTTTCATTTCGCCTTTGCGTTTTCCAAGCGCTTCGATTACGGCGCCTGCCATACTGTCGGGAACATTAATCACGACATTTTCGAGCGGCTCGCAAATTACTCCATCGATTTCGCGCACGACCACTTCGGGCTGCGAAACCTGCAACTCAAAGCCTTCGCGGCGCATGCTTTCGATCAGTACCGCCAAGTGCATTTCGCCGCGACCATAGACTTTGAACGAATCCGAGTTGTTGCTAAATTGCACTTGTAGTCCGACATTTGTTTCGAGCTCGCGCTCTAAGCGCTCACGAATATTACGTGACGTCACCAATTTGCCCTCTCGTCCTGCCAAAGGCGAATCATTAACCATAAAATCCATCGCCAGCGCTGGCGGATCGACCGAAATCGCAGGAAGAGGCACGGCATCTTGATCAACAGTAATTGTCTCGCCGACATAAATATCAGCGATTCCTGCAATCGCAACAATGTCACCGCAAGCAACTTCGTCGACTTCATTTCTTCTGAGACCAAAAAAACTAAACGGCTGCGAAACTTTGCCACGTCTGGTTTGTCCGTCGACAGTTTTGATAAAGACCTGAGCGCCTTTTTTCAATTTTCCGGAATGCACTCGTCCAACAGCGATTCTGCCTAAAAATGAATCATACGATAATGTCGCTGGCTGAAATCGGAATGGTGATTCGTAATCAATTGGCGTTGGCGGAATCTTTTCCATCACCCAATCGAGCAGCGGCGTAATGTCTTTGTGTTCGTCTGTAAGTTCTCGAATCGCCACACCTTCACGTGCAATGGCATATATATATGGAAAATCCAGTTGCTCATCCGTCGCACCAAGCGAGACAAAGAGGTCAAAAATCTCGTCAACGACTTCGTCAGGACGTGCCGAATCTTTGTCGATTTTGTTGATAACAACGAGAACCTTGAGCCCAAGCTGAAGTGATTTTTGCAGCACAAACTTTGTCTGCGGCATTGGTCCTTCGTAGGCATCGACGACAAGAAGCGCGGCATCGACCATTCCCAAAACACGTTCAACTTCGCTGCCAAAGTCGGCATGTCCAGGCGTATCGATAATATTAATCTTGGTATCTTTATAATGGATTGCGGTATTTTTTGCATAGATGGTAATACCGCGCTCTTTTTCTTGGTCATTGCTGTCCATCACGCGCTCTTCCACGATTTCGTGCGCGGCAAAAGTGCCACTTCCCTTGAGGAGCGCATCAACAAGAGTTGTCTTGCCGTGGTCTACGTGAGCGATGATTGCAACATTTCTGATTTCCATAGTTTTTATAAACGAACGAGAGTGTAAAGGAAAACGCATAAAGAGCAAATGGAAAAAATTTTCTCTTTACAGAAAATTTCAAAGTGAGAAACTATCAACAGATGAAAATATTGCATTCCACTCTCGGCGTTTCCTTTCGACAGGAAATGATGATGCCCCTGACCGGGAGTGTAATGTCGCATATCTAGTCGGTAAAAATCACCGATGTGCGATTATAACTCCCGGACTATTTCGGGAGGTTTTTTCTATTTTCTCAAAATCATGACAAACGAAACTATTTCACAGGTATCAGACGCAACTCGCACCTCTATATCTCCAGAGCTTCAGCAAGAAATAGCTCAGTATTTGGGCTTTTTTCTGACTTCAAGACATGGAGAGCTGGTGTCTGCTTTACAAAATCAGGTGTATTTCTCTGAATTCAGAGAAAAGACGGAATCTATTATTCAATTCATCGAAAGGAGTATTGAGGATTTATTGAGATTAAGCACAGGCACGATTGAAGAAACGCGGACGAGAACCATAAACAAGTTATATCTGACTTCGAACGGTGTAGGTTTTCAAAGTATTTTGAATAATCTTATTCCTCCACCATCTCAGGAACTGTCAGAAGCTCTCGCTGATCATCTGCATACCTTTGCATGTTTTATCAAACGCGCTCTTCGTGAGCTCGAATCAATTGATGAAACACATGATCTGGTGCAAGAAAGCAAAGCTCTTCGTGAGCAATTCACTAAAGAGACTGAAGAATGGCGGACAGAATAAAATCTTGACTCATTATTAATCCCTACCGACAAAAACACCACACGAAGCGAATCAGGGGCAACTTCCGGTGGTGTTTTTTCGTCTTTCAATAGTTTCTCAGTGTTTCAATCTTTTCTCCTTTTTTCAGAATACTATTCTTCCGGCGGTTTTGCTTTTGCAGATTTACTGCGTGTGAGTTTCTTCTTCCATTTAAGCGCTTTACGCGTGGCAGAGATTTGGAACAGAATCACTTTTGTGACCACTTTTATTTTGCCAAAAAGCGACACGGTATTATTGGGAATGACTTCAATGTGTATCTCTTTGTGAAAACGCGCATATGATCGAGGTTTGATTTTAATCTTATATTTTTCGACCCAGGCTTTGGTAAATTCGATACCCAAAAACAAGATTTGCGCCGAATAATTGATCCACAGCAAAACAACAATCAGCGCTGTCGCTACTCCATATGGTGATCCTTCTGCCTGCCTACCAAGATAAAAGGCAAGGACATACTTCCCGACAAAAAAGAGCAATGTCGTCACGGCTCCACCGATAAAAGCGGCTTTCCAAGGTATGATTGCATCCGGGAGATATTTAACAAGGAGCATAAAAAAGACGCAGATGACAGCCAACGAAATTGCAAAATTGGTCATACTGATGAGTGTTTCTGGGAGCGACAAAAAGTTTGAAATTTGTTCACTAAAGGCATTGAGGGCAATTGATGCGAAGAGAGAGACAATCAGTAAAAAACCCAAACTCAAAATCAAGCCGAATGAAAAAAGCCGCTTAAGGAGCGTGACAAAAATATTGGTTTTTTTGGGATTCGCTTCAATATTCCAAATGCGATTAAAGGCGCGTTGCAGAGACATCATCACGCCTGTTGCACCAAGACTCAAAAGCAAAATTCCCACCAAAATGCCACTAATACTTTTTTCCAAATCACTAATTGCTACTACCATCGACTGAATCACTGCTGTGCCATCTCGCCCAATCAATCCTTGAATTTCAGCAAAAAGGCGTTCCTGTCCTTGTCCCTGACTAAAAAAAAATCCCAAAATCGCAATAATAATCAGCAGAAGCGGCGCAAGCGAAAAAACCGCATAATATGCGGTAGTTGCGCCCATATCAGCGATGCGGTCTTTGCTATAACCAGCAAAAGTCTTTTTGATAAGTGCGAACATAATTTTATGAAAGGTCGTTGGTAAAATAAAACGGAATTTTCTCTTGTGCAAGTTATATTTGTTGCACTTGACCTCGCAATTAATACAAAATCTTCTTTTGTGATTCCTTGATATAAAAAAGCAGTTTTTTTCTCAACTTGATTTTTATTCCGAACAAACGGCAAAATAGAAAAAGCTTTATTTTTTAAAAGTCCTATGAACGGAGACGACCCTTTTGCAGATTTTGATGAAGAACTTACCAGCAAGGCAGTAGAGCCTGCTGCACCTGCTCCACGCGCTTTTTCTCCTGATCGTCGGAGTGGCGGCGGACGCTTTGCCGATGAGATTTTTTCGGAAAAAATAGTAGCACGGATGCGTACTTTTTTTATTGATGTCAAACAAAGCCCAAATGGCAAGTTTGTCAAGGTTTCAGAAAAATCGCGTGGGGGACAGAAATCGACGATTATGCTTGATGCCGAAGACGTACCGGCATTTATCTCTGCCTTACAAAACGCCGAAAAAGTCCTCTAGTTTTTCAGCAATTCTCTCGTTTTTTCATAAAGCCCATGCACATTGGACTGATTTTGGATGGCAATCGGCGGTGGGCAAAAAAACATAGTTTGCCGACAGCGATGGGACACAAAAAGGGAATTGATATCTTTCAAAACCTTGTCGAATACGCAGCCGAACTTGAGAGGATAAGTGTTATCAGCGCTTTTGCACTTTCGACCGAAAATTTGCAGCGCGATGCAAAAGAGCTTGATAATTTATTTCGGCTTTTTTTGAATTTTGAAAAACGCGCTCCGATTCTTGTCAAAAAAGGTGCTCGTATGCGGTTTTTAGGAAATCTTGCTTTGTTACCGACAAAATTGCGAGATTCTTTTGCGCGCGTCGCAGACATGACAGCAGCAGGGGAGAAGCTGGTAATCAATATTTGTATTGCCTTTGGCGGACGAGACGAAATCGTGCGTGCTGCCGAATCCTTACGTCACTCCGAAAAAACTATAACTGAAGAACTTTTTCAGACCCACCTAGATGCAGCACAAACTCCAAACATAGATTTAGTAATTCGGACAGGCGGACAAAAACGTATTTCCAACTTTATGATTTGGGAAGCCGCTTATGCCGAACTCTATTTTACTGACCTCTTATGGCCAGAGTTTTCCGCAGCAGAGCTTGACAAAGCAATCATATTTTTTGATGAGCAGAAGCGTAATTTTGGAAAATAAGCGGTAGAAATAATTTCACGAGATAAATTTTTACTCATTTTTGTTAAAGAATTTTTTGCTTTTTTCTCTCTCTGAACAAAAAAAGTCTTGACGTCGAATACAATATTGCGTCACACTTTGTTCAGATTTTTTATACAAGCAATGCGTTTTTCTTTGGCGGTCGGTGGTGTCGTTTGCTCGTTCGCTCTTTTTTTACCAGTTGATGCGGCATTTACGCCAGCTCCTGGTACTGATGATCCGCCAGCTTTTCATAGTTGTTTTTACTTGGGAAACATTGTCGATGACTCGCAAAATGCCGATACCGAAGGACTCGAGAATAATCAGGTTACCTTTCATGATGGGCGAGCAATTCAACTGTATGTAATGGGAAAACTTGCTGATGGACACGCCAAAGACTATATCGAAGCAAACTTGGGAAAAATTTCTGATTTTGCACGCGCGACTAATGGCATTTCCGAACGCAATGGCGAGCCAGATTGGTATGATGGGCGCGTCGCGTCGCTTACCGGATTACTCTATTGCGCGAGTGATGATGCCAATAACGATGGACTGAGCGATACTTTTCCGCGGGCGACTTGTCCGCAAAATTTTGATTCGCTCTATCCCGAAGGGAGTGTCCTCGAGCGCATCAAACAATATTTGCGCCCTTGCTGCACGGTAAGTGGCTACGGCGAAAATGAAAGCGTCGATTTCTTCCCCTGTGCCTTACAATAACGGAATCTACACCTGAGGCGAGTTAGTTATATTTTTTTTGAGTTGCTCTCATCGATTTGAGTTCTTTGCTGTTCTCTGAATAAATTTTCTCGTGCTCCATGAGATGTTGATTCTGCTGCTTCCTGCCTAAATCTTATTTCTTGGCTTATTGTCTTTCGTCACAACCCCCCTTTATCCACCTTATCAGGGGGAGGGAGGGTAATTGTACTGTTGATGTCACCCAATCTTTTCCAAGGGAGCAACCGACAAAGCCAGCTTTTTGCTTCCGACACTATCAAAAACGATTGTCGCGACGCCGTCATGAACTTCGATAACGCTTCCATTACCAAAAACGGCGTGGCGGACGCGTTCGCCATTCTCGAGAGAACAGTAATCAGGAATATCGTCATCAATCGCGGAGTACGACCAGTCGTCAAATTCACTCGAATTTCCAGATGTTTTTGCATTTGGTCGCGACAGACAACGTGCTGGGATTTCATCCAAAAAGCGGCTTTCGGGATTGCGTTTGACTTCGCCAAAACCCATGCGGCTATCGGTGCGCAGCAAAATCAGTTTTTCTTTGGCGCGGGTCATGCCGACATACATCAAGCGGCGTTCTTCTTCGATTCCATCTGGGTCGTACAAACTGCGGGCATGTGGCAAAATTCCTTCTTCGAGTCCTGGCAAAAATACTATCGGAAACTCGAGACCTTTGCTGGTATGAAGCGTCATAAAAGTAATTCGGTCGAGAGACTCAATCGAATCGGCGTCCGAAATAAGCGCGACTTCTTCCAAAAAATCAGCAAGAATATTTTCTGATTCCTTTGTATCAAAGCGCTGCGCGACGGATCGCAATTCCAGAATATTTTCAAAACGCATTTCGCCTTCTTCGGTGCCGTCGCGATAAAACGTTTCGAGGTCAAATTCTTCCACCACTTTGCGAATCAATTCTGCTGGCAAAATATTCACCTTTTCTTGTCGTAGATTATTAATCTTGCGCGCAAAATTGGCAATCGCTTGTTTGGCTGCGGGTGGAACGCCGTCGGCAAATTCGACATGATCAAAAACTTCGCCAATGCTGATATTGCGATCAGCAGCATATTGAGTGAGGCGCATAATCGTCGTCGCGCCGATTTTGCGTGGCGGCAGATTGATAATCCGCATTAGCGAAACATTATCGAGTGGATTGGCAACAACCTTCAGATATGCAAGCACATCACGAATTTCTTTGCGGGCATAAAACTTGAGTCCACCAATAATCTGGTACGGCATGGCATGGCGCAAAGCGGCTTCTTCGAGGGCTCGTGATTGGACATTGGTGCGAATCAAAATCGCAAAATCGGCATATTTGCGATTTTCCAAATCTTTGATGCCTTCAATCGTTCGGATGATAATTTCGGCTTCTTCGCGTTCGTCGCGACAATCGATAATCTCGACAAGCTCGCCCTCGCCAGATTCGGTCCACATTTTTTTGGGAACACGACTCAGATTATTGGCGATGACACCATCTGCCGCATCCAAAATATTTTGCGTACTGCGATAATTTTGCTCGAGCTTGATGACGCGCGCGTCGGTAAAATGTTTTTGAAAATCTAGTAAGTTGGTGATGTCCGCGCCACGAAACGAATAAATCGACTGATCCGAATCGCCGATAGCGCACAAATTGCGATGATCAGCAGCAAGAAGTTCTAAAAAGCGAAATTGCACCGCGTTGGTATCCTGAAACTCATCAACCGAGACATATTGCCAACGCTTGCGGTATTTTTCTAGAATCGCCGGAAACTTTTCAAAAAGCACGACGGGCAAAACAATCAAGTCATCAAAATCGACCGTGTTTCCGAGTAACTTCTCAGCCTCGTATTTGCGAAAAATATCCGTCGCAATTGTATCTATTGGTCCATTGGCGCGGGCGGCAAAGGATTCGGGATTCAAAAATTCATTTTTCGCGAGCGAAATTTTGGATTGAATTACGCGCGGATGGATTTTTTTGTCATCGATGCCGGCGGCTTTCATTAGTTTCTTAATCATGGCAAGCGCGTCGTCCGCATCCAAAATCGTAAAAGAGCGCGGACGCCCAAGCGCTTCGGATTCCGTTCGCAAAATCCGTACGCCGATCGAATGGAATGTTCCGATGAGAGGCTCGTCTGCTTCGCGTTTGATGAGTTTGCGAATACGTTCTTTCATTTCATTCGCGGCCTTGTTCGTAAAAGTCACAGCAAGAATCTGCCATGGTAAAATCCCACACTCGATCATGTAGGCGATGCGATGGGTGAGCGCGCGCGTTTTACCACTCCCGGCGCCGGCAATGACGAGTACCGGTCCCGTGAGGCATTCTGCCGCTTCGCGCTGCCGAGGATTAAGTCCAGAAAGCAAAAGTCACAAAAAACACTTCCGCCATTGTGCCGAAATCCTAATGCGAGGGAAAGGGGAATCGCGCGAGATTTATTGAATAAATATTGTGTACAAAATATCTTTTTCCTATTGAATTTTTTTTGTAAATCCTTCAAAAGAGAATTATCTTTCTTTTTTCTTTTTTATGAGAGAAACATCTCTTTCGGTCAAGTCCGCTTTGCTCGTGGCCTCTTTGCTACTTGTTGGAGCACTTTTTGCGATTCCGGCACATGCAGCCAGTGATGCCGATAGCTGCTCGACTCCAACTTCTTTTGGTTTTGCTCGCGCTTTTTCATTTGGTAGTTTCTTCAGTTTTGTGCAAGCAACGACGACTTGCACCACTGCTCCAAGCGGCAGCAGTAGCTCGTCAAGTTCTTCGACTAGTATTAGTATCACTCAGTAATCAAATTGGTAGAATAAATTGTGAAAATATAAAAAAAGGAGTAGCTCAAGAGAGTGCTCCTTTTTTGTTTACGAAGTTTTTTTTGACTATTTCTTTTTGCGGAGGAAACGCAAACTGCTGCCCGCGAGAGCAATACCAGCTGCTACCAAAGAGACCGGTCCAGTTGCTGGCAAAGCTGGCAGGCTGACGGCACGGATGATACCGACGCTCTCATTACCAGCGACGTCTTTGGTCGTGATGCGATAAGTAATTTCGGTTTCGGGTTGCTCGGCGATTTGCTTTTTGGTAGTGGTTTTTCCAAGCGACTGAGCTGGATCCCATTTTTTTCCACCAGTTGTACTGCGATAAAAAAGCTGATCATCGAGATCCTTGGCAGTATCTGGACTAGAATTCCACGTCAAAGTAACCAAATAATCCTTGAGGCGAGCGACATACGACGCCATCAGATTTGAAATATCCTCTGGTGGAGTCGTGTCTTCTTCCTCTGCATCCCACGGAAATAGCTCGTCCTGAGGAACACCTTCTTCTTTCTCTCCATCAAGGAGGGCTGCCAGTTCTTGATTAAGGTCGACTTCAGAATCTATGCTGGCTGCAGGATGCTCTTCAACCGTATCTTCCTCAAGTAAGAGTAGCGGTGTCAGATCAATTGGGTCGCCATCGCTTCCCTCAAAAACGGCATTATCTGTGCTGCCGCTTTCAATCGGATTATCATTTTCATCAACGATTTGCGCGGACACAGTAACACGATAGCTTTCTTCGACACTGAGATCTTTGGTCGTCAAAATCACTTCGCTTTGATCTTTGACGCCGGTATCAAGATCGGCAGCATACTCGGCGCCAAGTACATCAATAATCGTACTGTCGTCGTTTTCAAGTTCGATTGCAAAGGCGAGTTCGGCATTGCTTGTTGGCAGAGTGATATCTTCTGAAAAAACAACACTGACTTGTGAGCGACTAAGCGCTTCTGCCGAAATCACAATTGGTGCTTCATCAGGAGCTTGCTCCATATCACCCAATGGTGTGGCAGAAACTTCGTCACTGGGAGGAGTTTCGCTATCATCACTAAAGATGGCAATGACCGTAAAAAAGTATTCGGTATCCACCGTCAAATCTTCGATTTTGATACTCGGAATCGTGTCGTCAGTTTCTTTGGACGAAGCATATTCTTCGGCTGCACCAGCTTCGACCGACTTTGGACCATATTCTACTCGATAGCCGGTGGCTTCTTCGCCGTCTTCATTTTTTTTGGTGTTCCAGATCAAAAAGACCAAGCCGTTTCCGGCAGTTGCCGATACACCTTCGACCGTGTCAGAGTTTGCTTGTGCAATAATTTCTTCGACATTGTCTTCAAAAAAAGCCATTCCCGGCGCAATGCCTGCAAGAGCAATAATAATCGCTGTGAGAAAGGGTATTGTTTTTTTCATAATGTTTGTAAGAACAATGTTTTGGGTGTGCAGGGATTATTCCCATTAGAGTATTATATAACAAAATAAATTTAAAAGCAATACTTTCACCACATTTTCTCAATTACGCAAGGCGCTAAAGATGAACATGCAAAAAATCCTTGTGGATGTTCTTGCGCGCACTTATTTTGCCAATTTCAAAAAAGGAGAAGTGAAACTTCTCCCCCATTTTGTTCTTCTTAAATTTTTTTGTATTACGCTTTACATGCGTGTTCCTACCGCATTTTGCACGAGGGTGACGACAGTAAGGGCAAAAAGCGCAATAATCAGTCCAAAGATTGACCATTTCATGATTGCTTTGGCATGATCGATTTTTTCTTCATCGCCAGCGGCGAGAGCAAAACTAATCGCGCCCCAGATCAAAAAGCAAACAGCGAGTCCAGAAGCAATTTCGGTCAAAAAGGTGGCGCCCATCGCAATTGCGTCTGGGAGTGAATAATTTGTGGGATCAGGAAGTGCAACGGGGGGTTTAATACCTCCAAGATTGTCATGTGTTTGCGCTCCAAATTCTGCGGGAACTTCGTTGGGATAATTGCTTGGTGCTGCTTCAACGGTTGGGAACGGAGTCGGCGTCATTGAGCCTCCCGGAATTGGAGGCGTACCACTCGGAACGATGGGATTACTGCTCGGACTCGCGCCTCCCGGAATCGGCGGCGTATTATTAGGAACATATGGGGCGTTCCCAATAGCGAGTGCTTTGGAAACGAAAGAATCAGTTATTGCCATATTTTTACGATAAAGCTAAGGATTGTCCAAGCGGAGAGGGCAATGACCAATCCGAGAATAGAATATTTGATACCATTTTTTCCTTTCTCAATTTTAATCTCATCAGCACTTGCAGTAATCAAGCGAATGCTCGATGCCACGAGCGAAACCGCCGAAACTGCGCCAACAACCGCAACAAAATTTCTGGCAGCTGCGGTCAAAGTGTCATTCCAGTCTCTCAGCCCAGCAATTTCATCACCGGGGAGAGGTGGTTGGATAAAGTTTTGGAAGATGGCAGACAGCAAAACAATAAAAATCCCGATAATACTGCCGCGAATCGTTTGGCGTCCAATGTCCGCGCGATCTTCATCGCCATTAGAAGCCGAAAACATCACGCCACCAACGACAATCCCGAGTACAGCAATGGTAAAAATCGCTCGTGTTGCCCATGCCCAGACTTTACTGATAAAATCTCCATAGTTAAGCACTTGTCCGACTTGCGTCGTTTGTTCGTCCATGGCAAAGCCAGCACTTGGTAAGATCACAATCAGCAAAAGTGTGAACAGAATGCCGAAAGAAAGGTGTCGACTGAGGCGCATTGATTGCGATAATTTTGTTTTTGTGTTCCTATAGTAAGCAAAAGCTTGCGAGTTTAGCTCCGCAGAGCTGATTTTTTTACTCATCAAAGCATACCATTAAATTCATCTTTTTTCAAGTCTGAATGCGAATCCAAGACTTTCTCCTTCGCGCCAAAGATATGCTGAGTGCGGTTTCGTCAACGCCGTCGCTTGATGCCGAAGTCCTGCTTGCGCATGTGCTCCAAAAACCGCGTAGTTTTTTGCTGGCGCGTCCCGAATATCTTCTCTCGACCGCAGAACAAAAACAAGCGGGGGTTGTTTTGCAGCAACGCATGCGCGGCATGCCAATTGCATATATTACTGGGCATACCGAATTTTTTGGACTGGATTTTACCGTAACTCCAAATGTTTTGGTGCCACGTCCCGAAACCGAACTTTTCGTTGAAGCGGCGATTTCGTTGTTGCAAAACGGTGGAACGCTGCTCGATGTTGGAACTGGATCAGGCTGCATTGCAATTGCCGTTGCCAAACA
The DNA here is from genome assembly GCA_041738935.1 of Candidatus Altimarinota bacterium. Lineage (GTDB taxonomy): Bacteria > Patescibacteriota > Gracilibacteria > CAIRYL01 > JBGSOV01. The sequence goes on from JBGSOV010000010.1 coordinate 36,959, forward strand.
TTCTGCGGCGTCAATTGTTGCGACAGATATTTCGGCAGCTGCGCTCGACATTGCTCGTCAAAATGCTGCCAGCCAGAATGTAGACATTATTTTCCAAATTAGCGATTTACTGAGTGATATTGATTTCACAGTATTCACAAAAACTCCGCTCGTAATCACGGCAAATCTTCCGTATGTTCCCGACGCCGAACGACACCCGAGCACTGTTTGCGAACCAGAAAGTGCGATTTTTTCCGGAGTTGACGGACTCGATCACTTTCGGCGGTTTTTTGCACAACTCGTCAATTTTCCTTTTGACCATTGCCTGTTCGAATTTCATCCACCGCAAAAGACAGTTTTAGAAAATCTACTATTTCAATTGTTCCCACACCATTCCATTAGATTTGCGAAAGACCACGCCGGATTGTGGCGCTTGGGGATTCTTCAAAGAGCTTAGATTCAATATGACAATTGCTGACGAGTTTCTTTGATTGCACACAAAACCTTTTCAGCTATTTGCGTCCAGTTGTATTGACTTTCATTATTCCCCAACTGGAAACCTTCAATACCGATATTTTTTGCGAATCTCATATCTGATTCTCGATCTCCAACCATTATCGAATGCTCTAAATCTACTTTTGTTTTATGATGTTGCAAGTATTCATCGCCAAGAATGCCAACATCTGGTTTTCTGCACTCACAGCCATCGTCTGTAAAGTGAGGGCACTCAAAAATATCATCGAATAGCACCCCTGCCGTTCGAAAAGCACCAAAAATACATTCGTTGATTTCTTCATAAACTTCCCGAGGATTTGACGGAGTGCCGAGTCCATCTTGATTTGTGACCATGATAATTTTGTATCCGGCGTCCGCAAATTTTTTAATCGAAGAAATAACCCCCGGGAGAAATTCTACTTCGCTAAGATTATTGACTTGTTCGGTGACTGGAGGCTCGACAATAAGGCAACCATCACGATCTACATATAGAACTTTCTCAAGTGTTTTCGCAGTTAATCCTTTAGCCATTTTCTAGATAAAAAGTATTCAATGAATGTATATACAATAATGTTCTATAAGTCAATATGAAACACAGAAGGAGGTTTCTTCTTGACTGAGTTTTTGGCAGAATAAAGACAGAAAATTTCTGATTGCATGGCGATTGTTCGCACCGAAACATTGGCGCAAGATAATACTCAGCAACTTCCCGAGGAAGAGTGGGTAGAAAATACCTTGCGTCCGCGAACACTGAACGATTTTGTAGGACAAACTGGGCTCAAAAAAAATCTCTCGATTATTCTTTCTGCTGCCAAAAAACGCAAAGAAACCGCGCCGCATCTGCTTTTTTATGGTCCGCCAGGACTCGGCAAAACAACACTCGCTACCATTATCGCTGCCGAAATGAACGGTAAATTGCGGATTTCTTCCGGGCCAGCAATCGAAAAAGCGGGCGATTTGGCAGCAATCCTCTCTAATCTTGAAGAAGGCGACGTGCTTTTTCTCGACGAAATCCATCGTCTGCGCCGTCCTGTAGAAGAGATTTTATATTCGGCGATGGAAGATTTTGTTTTGGATCTTATTGTGGGCAAAGGCCCGGGTGCGCGTTCGATGCGCTTGCAATTGCCGCGGTTTACGCTCGTCGCTGCTACGACACGTCTTGGCAGCTTGTCGGCACCACTGAGGGATCGCTTTGGTGAGAGTTTTCGTCTCGATTTTTATGCTCCGGACGAACTTGATTCCATTGTCGTCGCGAACGCAAACAAACTCGAAATTGCCGTTGACGAGCCAACATCTGCGTATATTGCTCGCTGCAGCCGTGGTACACCGCGGATTGCCAATCGCTTACTTCAGCGGTTACGCGATTTTGCTCATGTCGAACATCTCGAATCGATTTCTTTGTCACTCGCACAAAAGGGCTTGCACCAACTTGGCGTAGATGAAATCGGACTCACAGATGGTGATCGCGAATTTTTGCGTACACTTGCCGAAAAATTTGCTGGCGGTCCAGTCGGGCTTTCGACCATTGCGGCAGCAACTTCGGAAGAAAAAGAAACTATCGAAGATATTCGTGAACCGTTTTTACTGCAATTGGGTTTTTTGTCTCGTACACCCAAAGGCAGAATGTTGACCGAAGCGGCTTTTGCCCATCTCAAACTTCCGTATCCTCACGGAAATACTGGCGCTGCAGCGCTTTTTTGATCTTGATCTGATACTTCCATGAAGTTTTCGTATATTGCACTGAATCCGGATCACCAAAAATTGACCGGTGTGTTGTCGGCAGAAAGCCTTGATGAAGCTCGCGAAAAACTCCATGTGCTGCAGCTTTCAATCGTTTCGCTCCAAGTCGAAGACGATACTACTGAAGAAGATGGTGACTTGCCGGGAGCAGAACAGGAAGGCATCGTCACTTTTGTCTTTCACGTCGTCGACCCAAAACAAAACGAAGTCCGCGGAACCATCGACGCGCCAGATCGCAAAACGGCGTTTCGACGATTGATGACCGAATACAAATTCCGCGTGATTTCACTCTGTGATGCAGTGATTCCGGAAGAAATTCAAGAAGAGGAAGGGCAAAAAGGCTTGGCAGAAATCGCTGCCGAAGTCGAAGACGAATTTGGAATTTCAGAAAAAGATTTGCTCGAATCCGGAGTGGAAATCGAGACGCATGTCACCGAATCCGCCGAAGAAGCACGGAAAGAAATCGTCGCCAACGTCGAAGAAATTGTCGCTCGTGCGGAAGAAATCCTCGAAAGATTTAACGAAGAACTCACTGGTGATGAAGTGCGAGAAATCAAAAACAAGATTGATACTCTGATGCGTATTCGTCTCAGTAACAACCTCAAATATATTCAAGACTTAGCAGACGAATTGCTTGTGGCAATTGACGCCACGTTGCAACAACATTTGGATACTGTTGTGACGAGGCAGGAAAATACTTTTCGTGATGATGGCAAAAATCTCACTGAAGAAGAAAATCATCTTGCGTACTTTCGTGACATTACGCAGCGGATGAGCAGCTTAATGCAAGGGTATAATCAATCTAAGAAAAAACTACGTCGTCGCAAAAAGCGCAAGCAACAGAAAGTAAAAAAACCAATCACTGATCCCACGATTCTGCGTACGATTCTTGTCCTCAAACAGATTCAAAAAGTCTTGGGGACATTAAAACGACTGATTTTTTCGAAAAGCACCGTTGTACGCAAACAGTATTTCGGTCAACTGAAAGAGCATTTCGTCGAATTTAAACGCATTTTTAAGATTCCTGATTACGAGTTGATTCCTGGTGGGATTGGTGCGACCGAAGCAATGAACGACCAAGAACAGCTGAGACAGCAAGAGGCGCTCAAAGGTGATGCCTCACTGTATGAGCACAATAGTTTCTATCGTTTTCTCCAAGAATTTCATCTCTTCTTCGGCTGGCTGTTGGCGTTTTATGTGGTCTACTTTTATTTTTCGGTTTATGTTGTCGTCAAGTGGGGGAGCGAGTCACCCTTTTTTGACTTTGTCTATCGCTCACTCAGCAGTCCTTTTCCGTTTTTGACAACCGGATTTTTCTTCTTGCTCTTCTTTGGGCTGACACTCTCTCTACGGTTGGCAAAGGGGCGTGGTTTGCCGTCCTCTTTAATTATGTTGGTTACTGCAGCATCGATTGTTTTTCTCATCTTTAATTTTTAGTCGGTTTTTTGTTCGAGCAAATTGTACTTTGCAAAAATGTGAGAGAAGTTCCTTCTTCAATTTTTTACTGTGGGGGGAGCTTATTTTCCGAAAAAAAGTACTTTCCATTGCTCTCTATTCGGCTGCGAAAGTAAAATTTCGCGCTCGAGCAGTTTGGTATCTTCGCTAAAATCTGGCTCTAAACTGTGCGGACGAAATTCGATCACAATCACTTCTTCACCCGGCTGCGCAAGACCTTCGTGCTGTTTTGCCCATTTGTCGCGATATTGCGGAGAATGCAAATAGCGATATTGTTGCTCAAGTGCTTGGTTTTCTTGGGCGATTCGATCGTTTTCGTGTTGAAAATTGCTGATTTGGCGATCGATATTGGCTTGTTTTAAGAGTGAGTTTCCCCACGAAAATGCCAAAAATAGTATCAACAGCAAATTGATACCGATAAAAATCGAAGTGGCGAGGGTCGCCGAATCGTTCGCTTGCCTAGGCACCGCGCTTTGTAAGAAAGAGACGGAGAGAGTGTATCTTATGTCCGTTCATTTTTTCTACCACTGCCGTCAAAGATTTGGTGATTTCGATACTTTCACCTCGCTTTGGGAAGCGTCCCAGGCGAGCGAGCACGATTTTGGCGATGCGCGTGCTTTCTTCTCCCGGAATCTCGATGTCGGTTTCCTCCATGATTTCACCGATTTCTGCACTTCCTAGTACCAAATAGCTGCCATCTTGTAATCTTTTGATGCTGAGCTCTTCGCGGTCCGTTTCATCTTCAATTTCGCCAAAGACTTCTTCGAGCATATCTTCGAGTGTTACGAGCCCCGCTGTACCACCATGTTCATCAATCACAATTGCCATATGCGTTTTGCGCCATTTCATTTCTTTGAGGACATCTTCAAGCGGCATGCTCACTGGAACTGTCAAAGGAGGAGGAATCGAAAGGTTGGCGATTGGTGTACTTTTGGGGAAATTTTGCTCGTATTTGAGGATATTTCTGAGTGTCAATATTCCACTGATTTGATCAATGGTGTTATGAAAAACTGGAATGCGACTGTGGGTTTTTTCCAGAAAAAATTCTACTGCTTCATCCAAAGTGGTAGTGTCGGGCAGAACATCCATTGCAGGACGAGGCGTCATTACTTCTTCGGCGACAGTCTCGCCAAACTCGAGAACGCCTTCGATACGGTCTCGTTCATCGGCTTCCAGCCCACCTTCTTCTTCGCCGATTTCGGCAAGTGCCAAAAGTTCATGATCTGAAAATGTTTTTTCATTCACACGAGCATTTCCGCCAAAAGCGTGGAGCATTTTTTCGAAGAGCCAAACCACCGGAAAAAGAATTTTTGTGAGCAATACAATGGCTGGCGCCGTAATGAGCGAAACTCGATCAGCAGAGCGCTGAGCCAGAGTTTTTGGGATAATTTCACCAAAAATGAGTACGAGCAGCGTCAAGATTCCAGTCAAAATGCCTAGTATCTGATTGCCAAACATGGCTGTAAATGCCACTGTTGAGAGGACAGAAATCAAAATGTTAACGAGATTATTCCCAATCAAAATGGTGATGAGCAGCCGTTCGGGATTATTTTTCAAATATTCGACAGCGATTCCACCGCGCCGCTTTTGTTGCACAAAAGAGCGCGCCTTTGCGGGCGATGTGGAGACAAGCGCAACTTCTGCTCCAGAAAAAAATCCAGAGAGCAGGAGTAGAAAAGCGATGATGATGATGAGTATACTTGCAGGATCTTCAGATTCCATTCGCGAGACGTATCAATAATACTCTGCTATATTTGCAGAAAAACCCACTCGGGAGCAAGTTCTTTTTTTTTCTCGCAAAAAACGGCAGACTGCAAATAATGAATCCGACATATTCACCACAGGCGACAACCATTCTCGCAACCGAGCAACTCAACAAAAATACCACATTGTTTACGCTTGATGTGGCGACTGGTGCGCGCCCCGGACAGTTTGTCAACTTGTGGCTGCCGGCTGTCGACGAAAAGCCATTTTCTGTCGCCTTTGATGACGGCAAAACCACACAGCTGGCAATTGCAGCAGTCGGTCCGTGTACAAGACAGATTTGCGCCTTACAGGTGGGAGATCGCGTTGGCATCCGTGGCCCATACGGGAATGGATTTACTATTGCGAGTAAGAAGAAAGTCGTTCTTATTGGCGGTGGCTTTGGGTCGGCGCCACTGCATTTTCTCGGTACAGAAGCACAAAAACAAGGAAGTGAAATAACAATCATTATCGGAGCACGAACAAAAAATTTACTCATGTACTTAGACATTTGCGAAGCATCCGATTTTCGCACGCTTCATACCACTGATGACGGCACCTCTGGTGAAGCGGGTCGTGTCACGCAGCTGCTGGAGCGACTCTTACAAAATGGCGAAGTTGATTTCGTGCAAACCTGTGGTCCGGAAAAGATGATGGAAGCCGTGGCAAAACTCTGTCAAAAGTTCAAAATGCCCTGTGAGCTTTCAATCGAGCGCTATATGAAATGCGGATTTGGTGTGTGTGGACAATGTGCTTGCGATGACAAAATTGTTTGTCGTGATGGCTGTATTTTCTCTGGTGAAGCAGCCCTTGCGCTCGAAGACTTCGGCAACTTTCACCGCGACAAAGAAGGGAGAAAAGTGATGTATTGATTTACACGTCCCTTTTTTACCCTACAAGTTCTATTTTTGCCAACACACTTTATTCCCAAGAAAACGAACTCTCGATTATCCGATTGATCTTGTTGCAACGATCGATTTCGCACGAAGAAGCTTCGGTAGCAATCAAAGATGAGGAGTGCAATCTCTAAAATAATCTCCAGTAAGCTACGCTCGTTTGCGCATGAGTCGCAACTTGGCATATTCAAAAATTTCTTTTGGAACATTGATTTCCGGATTTGCTAATTCAAAACCTTTAAAATCTGGAGCGGAGTTGATTTCGCAGATGCGATATTCTTTTCCGTCAAAGAGTAAATCAACGCCAGAGATATCGAGTCCGAGCACTTGTGTTGCTTCGACCGCGAGCCATTGAATCGTGGACGACATCGGAAAGGATGTGACTTCACCACCTGCAGAAAAGTTTGCTTTAAAACCACTTTTGGCTTTACGCAGCATGACGCCAAGTGGTCTTCCTCCAATAACGATAATACGCAAATCACGTCCAAAACTGTCTTTGATAAATTCTTGCAAAATTACATTCGCAGGTGTTTTTGCCAAAATACCGCCAATATCCTTGAGTTGTTCTTGGTTTTCGCACATCATGATGCCATCGCCTTCGGTGCCAGCGAGTGTTTTGATAATGATCGGAAACTCAAATTCGCGATTAATAACATCAAAATCGAGTGGAAACTTGGCGAGTAAAGTCTTGGGCACCGGAAAATTGTGCCGCGCGAGCAGTTGCAGCGAATGGAGTTTGTCCTTGGCGACATCAATCGCTTGTCCGCCGTTGAGCACTTGTACGCCAAATTGACGGAGATGACGGATAACGGCGAGGTCAAAATACGTTGTATCGGCTCCCATACGCGGAATACAGACTTGTGGCAGGCGAATGTGTTTGCCTTTATAATAGATTGCTCTTTTTTCATCCACTGCTGTTGTGATGATTTCAAAATATTCGGGGTGCACAAAATCAATATCAACTTTTTGTGCTTTGGCTTCTTCGTGGAAGCGTTTTGCCGAATGCGATTCGAGATATTGTTCGGTGCAGAGAATCCAGATTTTCATAAAGAATAAAAAATTATTTTTTCTTCGGATACAGCATTTTTCCCAAAAACTCGCCAGTGTACGAATTTTTGTTCTTGGCAAGATGCTCGGGTGAACCAATATCTACGATATAGCCGCCGGCATTTCCGCCTTCTTTCCCGATATCAATCAAATGATCGCAGCATTTAATCACATCCAAATTATGTTCGATAACGAGCACAGTATTGCCGGTATCAACGAGAGCATTGAGTACCGTGAGGAGTTTTTTGATATCGTCAAAATGCAGTCCTGTTGTTGGTTCGTCCAAAATATAAAATGTCTTACCGGTGCTGCGTTTCGAAAGTTCTGTTGCCAATTTGATGCGTTGCGCTTCTCCTCCAGAAAGCGTGGTGGCGGATTGCCCTAATTTGATATAGCCGAGTCCGACTTGTTCCAAGGTTTCTAATTTGCGCTGTACCGCCGGGATTGCGCCAAAAAACTCCAATCCTTCTGAAACCGTCATATTCAGAACATCAGAGATATTTTTGCCGCGCCAGGTGATTTCGAGCGCTTCTTTGTTATAGCGCTTGCCTTTGCAGATTTCGCACGGAACATAAATATCTGGCAAAAAGTGCATTTCAATCTTCACAATTCCATCACCTTGGCAGGCTTCGCAGCGTCCGCCTTTGACATTAAACGAAAAGCGGCCGCTTTTGTATCCGCGCAATTTGGATTCGGCTGTGGTAGCAAACAGGTCGCGGATTTCGGTAAAGACACCAGTATAGGTTGCCGGATTGCCGCGCGGTGTGCGTCCGATCGGGGATTGATCGATAACAATCGCTTTATCCAGATACTTGAGTCCATCAATGCGCTGTACTTTGCCTACTGTTTGCTGAGCACGGTTGAGTTCGTTGAGGAGATAAGGCGCCAAAATACGATTGACGAGTGAACTTTTGCCCGAGCCAGAAACTCCAGTCACGCCGATCAGCATGCCAAGCGGAATATCGACGGTGACATCTTTGAGATTGTTTTCGTTGGCGCCAATGATTTGCAGTTTTTTGCCGGTACCTTTGCGGCGAGTTGTTGGCATGGGAATGCTTTCTTTTCCCGAAAGATATCTTCCAGTCGTCGAAGCGGGATTATTCATCAAATCTTGCGGTGTGCCAAAAGCAAGGACTTCGCCACCTTTCGCACCGGCAAAGGGCCCGATTTCGATCAGCCAGTCGGCTTCACGCATCATTTCTTCATCGTGTTCAACGACAATCACAGTATTCCCGACTTTTTGTAGATCGCGCAGCGTTGAAATCAAACGCTCGTTGTCGCGTTGATGTAAGCCAATTGACGGTTCATCTAGCACATACAAGACTCCTTGCAGCTTACTTCCGATTTGCGTGGCAAGGCGAATGCGCTGCGCTTCACCACCCGAGAGCGTGTTGGCAGTGCGTGAAAGTGCGAGATATGTGAGTCCGACATCTTCCAAAAAAGTGAGACGTGCTACGATTTCTGTCAAAATCAGACGTGCGATTTCGCGGTCACGTTCAGTAAGCGTTTCGGGAAGTTCGGTAAAATATTTTCGCGCTTCGTTGACCGACAATTGCGTTGTTTCAATGATATTCTTACCGTCCAAGATGACGCTGAGCATTTCTTTGCGGAGGCGGGTTCCGCGACAATCTGGACAAACTTCCATATCCATAAATTTTTCAACCTGTTTGCGCGAAAAATCCGATTCCGTTTCGTGATAGCGGCGTTCGAGATTGGGAATTACGCCTTCAAATTTGACACTGATATTACCCGAGAAGCGATCCGAATCCATTTTGACATCATATTCTTGTTCGCCGGTACCATAGAGCACCAAATTGTATTGTGCGGGTGTGAGCTTGCCAATTGGCGTATCAATCGAAAAACCATGCATTTTGGCAACTGCTGATAAAATGCGTTGATTCCAGCCTTCGCGGCTGCTCATTGTCGCCCATGGAATAATTGCGCCTTCGGCGATGGTAAGACGCGGATTGCTGATCACGCGCTCCGGCTTGATGACCATACGATTACCGAGTCCGTGACACGAAGGGCATGCACCATACGGCGAATTAAACGAAAAATTACGCGGCTCGATATCTTCGAATACGGGACCATGTTCGGTACAAATAAATTTTTCCGAGAATGTTACTTCTTCTTTCGTATCAGCATCCAAAATTGTCACGAGTCCTTCACCATGTTTGAGTGCAATTTCGACCGAATCGGCGAGACGACTGCGGTCTTCATTCTTCTCTTCTACTGTGCCGCCACGACTGAGTGCTGTTTCTTTACCGTGCTCCAAATTTTTAATTACCATACGATCTACAATGATTTCGATAGTATGGTGTTTTTTGGGATCAAGTTTGACTTCATCAGCAATGGACAAAATCTCGCCATCAATTCGCATTCGCACAAAGCCTTCACGGCGGATATTCTCAAGAACTTTTACATGTTCGCCTTTTTTGCCCCGCACCACGGGCGCCATAATCATAATTCGTTTGCCATCAGGATATTTGGCAATACGATCAACAATCTGGCTGGGAGACTGGCGCTCGACCAAGCGATTGCACTCTGGACAATGCGGTTTGCCAACGCGCGCAAAGAGGAGGCGCAAATAATCATAAATCTCTGTTACGGTTCCGACCGTGCTACGTGGATTGCGTGGCGCGGTTTTTTGATCGATCGAAATCGCCGGTGAAAGTCCAGATATCTGCTCGACATCGGGTTTTTCCATCATACCCAAAAACTGGCGCGCGTAGGTGCTGAGCGACTCGACATAGCGGCGCTGCCCTTCGGCAAAAATTGTATCAAAGGCAAGCGAGCTTTTCCCTGAGCCCGAAAGTCCGGTGATTACTACCAGTTTCTCGCGTGGGATTTCGACATTAATGTTTTTGAGATTGTGGGTTTTTGCCCCGATTACGGTTATCTTATCTTCCATATTTGTGCACAAAATATTTTCGAGCGACTTGGCGGAGCTTCGCACACTTTTGAGGATATTGCAAGCATTGCGGCATACAAAATTTGGGAACCATGTTGCGTGGGCGACAAAGGAGGAATCGGAGAACATATAAGAGGGGATAAATAAGATTCTAGAATTTTTAAGAGAGATAAGAGAGGAGAGGATAGAAGTAGAAATTAAAAATGAAAAATTAAGAATGAAGAATTGCAAAGAAACCTCATCGTCACAGTCCTCTACGAGAGACTCCCACGGTAAAAAATGGAAATTTCACATTCCCTAATCGGAGATGGTTACTAGAATTTTCAACCCCCTCCAGCTCCCCCTAGCTTAGGGGGAGAGGAATCGCAAACCTTTTTATTTTTCAAGCTTGTAGCTTGAAAGTCGTTGTTTCTGAAAATGTCATAACAGCTCTGCTTTTATTTTTATCGGTGATACAGCGGAGAGAAATTAAAAGACAACCTTTTTATAGCTGAAGTTCTTTGTATCGAAAGCAATCCGTCGTGTGGTCGTTGACCATGCCGACTGCTTGCATAAAGGCGTAACAGATGGTGCTGCCGACAAATGTAAAACCTCTTTTTTTAAGGTCTTTGCTCATGTTGTCCGAAAGATCGGTCTTGGCAGGAAGCTCAGCAAAATTCCGCCATTGGTTTTGAATCGGATTGCCGTCGACAAAACTCCAGACAAACGCATCAAAACTGCCATATTCCTGTTGAATCTCCAAAAATGCTTTTGCATTCGTCACCGCCGCGCGAATCTTAAGCCGATTCCTTATGATTTCCGGATTTTGAAGTAGCTCTGCGATTTTTGTTTCATCGTACTCTGCGATCTTTTTGGCATCAAAATTATCGAATGCTTGGCGATAGCCATTTCTTTTTCGCAAAATGGTCGACCAACTGAGACCGGCTTGCGCTCCTTCGAGGATCAAAAACTCAAACAGCAACTTGTCGTCATGGACAGGAATTCCCCATTCGGTGTCGTGGTAGCGCTCCTCTTTGTCACTTTTGCTCGACCACGCGCAACGCACGACTACTTTTGCTTTATTTTGCATAGGCACAATCTAACCGACTTTGTACGGAAACGCGAGACTAAATTCTACTCGCAGATTTGAGTTTGCAACAGACGAAGTGGCGGAATTATCTTTGTCCGGCTATTTGTTTAAGAATAGCGGCAAGTTCTGCTTCTTCTTGTCCTTGAAGATCTTTAATAATATCACCTTCTGTAGTAACAAATTCTCTATCTTCTTCATCCCCTAAATGGGTGATAACATCATCAAATTCTGATTCAGTTTTACCACTCAATTTGATGCGATCTAGTTCTTTACCTGGCATATTTTTATAAAAAAGCATTTATTTAATACTTGTTTTTGCAATGTAAAGTCAAGCGATTCAAAAAAGCATATAATCGCTAAGAGCTATTTACTGCTTCCAAATCCCCAATACGTACGCATCGCTGAGCGCTTGCATACTTGCTTCGATGATATTCTGCGAGCAGCCAACCGTGCGCCAAGTTTCGCCATTGTTTGAGCGCGTTTCAATTTGTACACGCGTTTTGGCAGATGTGCCGCGCGCCATATCCAAAATGCGGACTTTGAAATCCACCAGTTCTATTTGGCGCAATTGCGGAAAAATCGGCTCGAGCGCTTTGCGCATTGCCGAATCTAGCGCGTTGACCGGACCGTTGCCAAAACCGGCGGTATGAAATTCTTCCCCATTTACCGAGACACGAATCGTTGCTTCGACGGCATTTTCGAGCTCGTGCGTTCGTTCTGTTCGAACAAAAAAATAGTTCAAATCAAAAGGGAGTGGTCTTTTTTCAATCAGTGTTCGCGTCAACACTTCCAGACTGCCTTCGCCGCCATCGAATGTGATTCCTTCGGATTCACGTTGCTTGAGCTCCTTGAGGAGAAAATGCGCTTGTTCGTCATCAAAATCGAGACCGATTTTTTCCAAAAAGTCACTTGTATTCGCGCGCCCGGACAGTTCCGAAATCGCATTGGACGAAACATTCCCAACAACTTGGGGGTCGATATGTTGGTAGCTGAGTGGATTTTTGCGCATGGCAGAAACATGAATACCTCCTTTGTGGCGGAACGCCCAGCGTCCGACAAAGGGCAAATCTTTACGTGGATTGAGATTGCTGAGCTCTTGCACAAAGCGTGAGATTTCTGTCAGAGTACGCAACTTTTCTGTTGAAATGACTTCAATACCCATTTTGAGTTGCAAATTAGGAATAACGCTCGTCAGGCTTGCATTGCCACAGCGTTCGCCAAAACCGTTGATTGTGCCTTGCACAAGGGTGACGCCTGCTTCTACAGCAATCAGAGTATTGGCGACTGCCAGATCGCCATCGTTGTGGGTATGAATTCCTAAAGGGGTTTTTACATGTTTTTCGATAGCGATTACGGCTTCAGCAATCTGATGAGGGAGCATTCCGCCGTTGGTATCGGCGAGCGTCAGATTAATCGCCCCACCTGCTTCCGCTGCTTGTAAGCACGCAATGGCATAGTCCTGGTCTTCATAAAAACCATCAAAAAAATGCTCGGCATCAAAAATTACTTCCATGCCTTTTTTGGTCAGATATGAGACAGAATCATGAATAATGTCTAGATTTTTTTCTGCACTCACTTGCAAAATCTCAGTTGCCTGAAAACGTGAATTTTTACCAAAGAGCACTGCAACTGGCGCTTTGCTTTCGATAATTGCTTTGAGATTTGGATCGTCTTCTACCTGATATTTTTTATGATGAGTTGGCCCAAAGGCGCAAATTTTTGCCGTTTGCCATTCTTCCGCGTGAGCAAGGCGAAAAAATTCCTGTTCTTTTTCGTTGCTGCCAGGAAAGCCACCTTCAATATAATGAATTCCTAAGGCATCAAGTTTTTTGGCGATTGCGATTTTGTCTCGCGCTGAAAAACAGACTCCCGACATTTGGGCGCCATCACGCAAGGTGGTGTCAAATAATTCAATTTTTGGCATGGAGTCAGGCAATTCGATTCTCCTCAATTATGCCACAGCTGCCGGAGTTTTTAAAAACTCGTTTACAGCGGCATTCCATTTTTCAGCGCGATCTTTGACATTTTCAAACTGGTCAAAGCTAGATGATCCCGGCGAAAAAAGGACATGATCTTGGGGTGCGACGATATCTGTTAACAATTTGAAAGCGGTTTGGATATCAATCGCTTCTGTGATTTTGCCCGCGTTGCCGCCATTATTCATTATCGCTGCGCGAATGCTGTCACCGGTTTTACCGATTGTAAAAACTTTTTTAATATACGGATGTTGGGCAATCGTTGCTCCCAGATCGTCATAATCGAAATTTTTCTCTTCACCACCAACCATCAAAATCACCGGTTCGGTGAATGTTTTGAGCGCTGCAATCGTGGCAATCGGATTTGTCGCGTACGAATCGTTCCAAAATTTGATGCCATTGCGACTCTGGGCGACGAGCTGTTGGCGAAAGGGGAGCCCGATAAATTTTTGAATTGCTGTTTGAATCGGTACTGTACGCACATTGATAATTTTGGCGACAGCAACTGCAGCCAACACATTTTCGAGATTGTGTTCACCAGGAATATGCACATCGGTAAGTGGCGCGATTTCTTCCTCGCCTTCGACTGTTTTCCAAATAATAACGCCATCTCTAATAAAGACACCGAGCGGCAATTCGTTCTGCGTCGAAATCGGTATACGCGCTTCTTCGCTTACTTCGCTTACCATTTTGCTCGCAATCGGACAATCTGCCAGGTAGACGACACGCCCACCGGATTTTTGGTGAAGAAAGATATTCTTTTTCGCTTCAATGTATTCTTCAAAATCCTTGTGCACTTCGAGATGATCTGGCGCGATTCGCAAAATAACGGCAATCTGAGGCGATTGGTCACAATCCCACAGCTGAAAGCTCGAAAGCTCTGCCACAACAACATCTCGGGTACGCAGTTCGGGCAGGATATCAAAAAAAGGATTCCCGATATTTCCGACCAAATAGACGGTATCATTGGCTTCTTCGAACATTTTGGTGAGCAATGTCGAAGTCGTGCCTTTGCCTTTGCTGCCGGTGATACCAATGGTTTTTTTGGTGGGGCACAGTTGCAAAAAGAGTTCTGTACCGCCCATGACTTTTCCCGAAAAACTTAGAAGTGCTGGATGATGTGGAGGAATACCTGGTGAACGGAAAATAACATCACGGTCGTTGATTTCGGAAAAATTCGGGAAATCGGGTAGTTTTTCGTCATAGACTCGCAAATCACGGACACGGCGACTCTCGAGAAATCGAGTGAGCGACTTCCCTTCGACACCATAGCCGAGAATTCCAATTTTTTTTGTAAGCAGTTTCATAGTAGCCATATTGTAGGACAAAAGTGCAAAAAAGCAAAGATTGTTTTTTTTCTATATCTGTTGAAAAATAATAGGCGTGAAAATTACCTCTCTCATCAGGCGGCGCAAACAGAGCAGAAAAGCAACTCGTATTTTGCGTGTTATTTGGCCGGCGCTCGGTGCTGCTGCTGGTTACCAATTTTTAAAACGTATTCGTAAAGATCCTCATTCTGAAATTCTTGTTGCCAAAAAACACCAACGCGCCAAACGCGTCATGGCGCTCGCGGTACTCACAAGTCTGACTTTTTTTGGTAAAAAATATCTCTATGTGCGAGCGCTGGGTGTGCATCCTAAAGCGCAGCGGCAAGGTCTAGGAGAAAAGTTGTTACAGAACATCGAAGAATCCGCTACAAAAGCTGGTTCCGAATTTATTTTTTTGGCTTCTAGCCCACATCGCTCGCTGGCACATCGTTTTTATTTGCGGCATGGTTTTCGACGGATTTTTGGATTTTTGTTTTGGAAACACATTCAAAGTAGCAAAGATAAGTCAGACAAAACGAAAAATATCACTTCAAAGTCGAGCACAGACAAATTTTGAGGACAACACCTTCTCAAATACCGAAAAATCTTCTTCTGAAATAAACATCAAATTTTTTGCTGAAATTCTTAGTTGAGCGTCTCGATCTCGCCACTACCACCATTAAATTCTGATTGGCTTTGCATTCGTTCAATGATAGATCCAACAAGATTGGTCATATTGTCCCATTGAATGTATTTGGTGAGCGGAAAGTTGAAAATGCTCCCAATGAGCGAAACAATTGTCACGGCAAAAATGGTGATAATCAAGCCAATAATCGCATAGCGAATAGTGTGCACCGCTTTTTTAATCTTCTCATCATCGCCGCCAGACAAAATAAAATTGATTCCGCCCAAGAAAATATAAAAAACCGAAAGTCCGCCGGCAATAATCAATGCCAAGGCGATAGCAATGTTAACTGCCTCAATAATATCGATTGAAGGGAGATTGAGGTCTTCTTCCATAAAATATGATTTAAAAAACTGACCTTAAGCGAGTAATTTTATAAGAGACGAAAGTGAGTCACTATCCTCGAACGAGCTGCTATCGTTGGTAATCCGTGACAAAATACTGCGAATAATTTCGCTCATTTTGTCCCAGCGAATATAGGCAGTCAGATCAAAATTAAAAATACTGCCAATAATAGCAATAATCGTTACTGCAAAAATGGTAATAATGAGTCCGATGATTGCATAACGAATAGTATGAACGGCTTGTTTGATTTTATCTTCTTGTCCGCCCGAGAGAATAAAGGAGATTCCTCCGTAAAAAATATAGAAGATTGAGAGCGCACCAGCAACAATAATTGCAAAAGCGATTGTAATATTGATGAGGTCTACAATGTTGTAGCCCGAAGCGCCTGCCTGTAGTATGGGATCATCAGTCATTTGGTTTGGATGGATCAATAAGGCGAAGATTAACGCGGCTGCCACCATCTTTGGCACCAACCACACGGAGTAAAACACGCAAAGATTTGATGGTTTGCCCTTCTTTACCGATAACTTTGCCGATATCACTTGGGTGAACCCGAAGTTCTAAAAGTGTGCCAAGGTCGTCGACGGTGCGTACGATAACAACATCATCAGGATAGTCCACCATGGACTTGACGACGTACTCGATAAAACTTTGATCGGCTGGAGTAGTCATATGAGACGAGTAAAAAAGCGAAGAAGGTGTTACGCCTTCTTTTCTTCTGATTCTTCTGGGGAGGTTTCTTCTGTCACTTCTGCTGGCGCAGCTTCGCTTGAATCGGTTTCCACGTCAGCTTGCGATACTTCCTCTTCAGTTTTAGTTTCTTCAGCAGTTTCAGCTGCTACTTCTTCTGCTGTTTCGGCAGAAATTTCTTCTGTTTGCTCTGGCGTTTCAGTTGCTGTTTCTTCGGTTTCTAAATCAGCTACAGGCTCTGCAGCAGCTTCACTCGCTGCTTGCTTGGCAGCAGCATCGGCAGCCGCTTTTTCTTCAGCAGCCTTTTGTGCAGCTTCTTCTGCCTTTTTGGCAGCCTCGGCAGCGCGCTCTTCTGTCTTGCTCGGCTTCATGACACGACCTTTGATATATTTTTCGACACCAGTAATCCCATTACTACTTAAGACGCGAGCGACAGTTTGACTGGGCTGTGCGCCAACTGACATCCAGTACTGCACACGCTCGTCATTGAGCACCACTTCACGCGGCTTTGAAAGGGGATTCATGTGTCCGACACGTTCGATAAAACGCCCTTTGATAGGGGCAGAATGTTCGGCGACGACAATACGGTAAAACGGAGATTTTTTTCTTCCGGCACGTTGGAGGCGAATAGTGAGCACGGTCTAAAACGAAAAATGAAGAAGAGAACAAAGTAAGGAGATTGTGCCGAACCGCTTGCCCTTCTGTCAAATGAAAATTCTTGCTGGGCAAGCGGTTCGGCGGAGAAAATATCTTGGTTTATTGTGGTAAGCTGCCACCAGAAGCTTCTATCATCGCTTTAATCTCAGCTTCGGTGATTCCTGCTGGCAGATCTTCCGGAGAAATTACTGGCGCAGATGTTGACACTGCTGCACTGTCTTCAATCGTATTCTCAATCGTTTCGCTATCATCAGATGCTGTTGGAGTTTGTCCAGGCAATGTGCTTTCGGTTGGTACACCTCCTTCTGGAGCTCCTATTCCCGGAGCACCCATCATCATCAGCGGCAAGAAGTTGCCAATCAGGTTTGCGAATGGATCGTAGGTTTCGGGCGGAGAAACAATCACACTTGTGGCTTCGCTCACTTCGTACGAGACATTAACCGTCGCCAAAGTCTCGGTTTTATTTTTTACTATGACTGTTCCCTTGAGCGAACTCTCGTCAAAAGTCAGCTCGTTGATTTCGATAATTGTATCTGGCTGATCCGCATTAGTAATCGTGCCTGACCATGTTCCTCCTGATTCAGTCAAAGCGACGGTGACTTTTTCTGCTTGCGTCTCAGGATCAAACAAACTGAGTGTCAAGCTGGATGGAGATTTGTTGCCTTTTATGACTACAACAGGTTCTGCAGATTTTTTTCCTTCATACACGGTAAAATCATGCGAATCATCACTACTCATGATAGTCAGTTTCATGCTCTGATCACCAGTGGCTGGCTCAACAGCAAAGCTTTTTGTATCTTCCATAAACGAAATTACCACGTCGGCATTGTTCTCGGCACTTGCTGTATCGACGACGGTGCCATCAAAGGTAAAATATTTTGGCTCATCTTGAAGCAGTCCCAAAGTGCCCGAAATCGTCAGAGTAGCTATGCTTTCGTTTAGATCAGCTTTCATACGAACTTTTTCGGTTTCTGCAGTTGTCAAAATATCAATGATCTGTTCGCCGGCACTGATAATAGCGGCATTATTAACCGTAACGGAAAATTTTTGTAAGCCAGCTTCTGCACCCAAATATTCGTTCATCGTAAATAGTTCGGTGCTTCCGATGATTTCAGCAATTTTTTCGCGCACTTCACCAGGACCCTGCAGACGTCCCATCAAGATATCTTGCACGTTCATGTTTTGACCGGTTTGCTCACTGATAGTGTCAAAGCTGTCACCGTACCATTTGCCGATGATTGGCTTAATCGGAGCAAGGATTTCTGAAGTTGGTACACTTGGAAAATCGACTTCAAGTGATTTGAGACTGAGAAACACGCTCGAATTGACAACCTTGAGATCAAGGGCGGCATTGGCACTGCCGGCAAAAACTCCGCCGGTGAGCATTCCTGAAAGAGTCAGACCGGCTTCCATTTTGGGATCGTTTTGGTCACTGGTATCCGATTTGCCATCAGCGATAAAATCGAACGTGAGTTTGCCATCGGTTTCGTTGATCATAGCATCACCATTGACGGTAAAGCGAGTTTGCGACTTGGCATAACTTTTCATCTCGGGGAGCAAATCCAAAATCGTCTCTTGCCATGCTTCGCGATGTTCTGCCGTTAATTTGGCAAATGCTACACTCGGGTTTTCGAGTTGGTCGGTATTCTTGTCTCCGCTACAACCAGCAAGGACAAGCAACGTAACCATCATCAAGGAGAATTTTCTCATGTGTACAAATAAAGAAAGAAAATTAAATTCGTTCGTTATTCTTCCACAATTGTCACACAAAAAGCGAAAGTTTTTTTGCTCGCAAGTCCCAAAGTGTGAGACGCTTATACATGAATATTTCTTTTGTAATGCAAAGAGTTCTCCTCAAACTTTCGGGTGAAGCGCTTGGAAAAGCCGGTTTTGACGCTGTCGCTATCAATATATTGGTTGCCGAAATTGCTGAAGCGCGCAAAATTTGCACCACCGAACTCGCCTTGCTGATTGGCGGTGGTAATATTTGGCGGGGACGTGATGCTGGCGCATTTGCTTTTGATGCGGCGTATGCCGATATGATTGGCATGGGCGCGACAGTGCTCAACGCACTTGTGCTTGCTGGTGCTTTGCGCAATGCCAATATTCCCACGACGGTTTTTTCGTCACTCCCATTTTCGACTGATGTGCAGCTGCACAATATTTCTACAGAAAAAAAAGCACTTGCTGCAAATGAAGTGATTATTTTTGCGGGTGGCACTGGCTGTCCGTTTTTTACAACTGATTCGGCAGCCGTCTTGCGCGCGCTCGAAATTGGTGCTGACGCTGTACTCAAAGGCACCAAAGTCGACGGCGTTTATGATGCTGATCCGCACAAAAATCCGCTCGCACAAAAATTTTCCCATCTGACTTTTGATGAGGCGCTTGCGCAAGAATTACAAATTATGGATGCGACTGCATTTGCGCTTGCTCGCGAAAACAACTTGCCAATCTATGTCTTTGATGCTTTTCGTGCGAATGGAATCGCCGAGGCTCTTGCTGATAAAAATCAGACCGGAACGTGGGTGCGAACCTAATCATCCAAAAATAATTTGCTTTTTCTTGCATATTCCGCTTTGATAGGCATGATTTTATTTCTTCTTTTTCTTTGTTTATGATCAAAAAAATCGCCCTTCCGGTAGCAATGCTCTTTTTGTTTGCTGCTTGTCAAAATACTATTACCAATGACACTATGACTACTCCGACGCCAAATGCCACTGACCAAAGCATGGATTATAACCAAGATGATACCGAAGCATATGAGACTACTGACGAAAATCTTTGGGATGCTCCTGCAGGTGATAATCAAGATGATGTCGCAGTAGACGGTTCGTCCGACGAAAACACCGAAGCAAGCGATTCCGATGAAACTGTGCAAAGCCCAGATGCAAGCGGATTTTCGCAAACTGGTGCTCCACAACCTGGTGACACAATCGCCACGGTGACCACGAATAAAGGCACTTTCAAAATTCGTTTATTCGCGGACTTGGCACCAAAAACAGTCGAAAACTTCACTACGCTTGCAGAAAAAGGCTATTACAAAGATGTTACTTTCCACCGCGTTATCAGCGGCTTTATGATTCAAGGCGGTGATCCAACAGGAACCGGCGCTGGCGGCGAAAGCGCCTGGGGCGGCAAATTTGATGACGAGTTTTCGGACAAAATCAGCAATATCAAATACTCGATTGCGATGGCAAATGCTGGGCCAAACACCAATGGCTCACAGTTTTTCATCAATCAGGTCGACAATAGCTTCCTCGATTTTGACAAAGCTCCGCTTTCGAGCAAACATGCGGTCTTTGGACAAGTCTTCGAAGGACAAGATGTCATTGACGCAATTGCCAGCAGCGAAACAGGCCCTGGTGACAAGCCAGTCGAAGAAATCAAGATTGAGAAAATCGAAATCTCAACTCTCTAATTCTTCACATTCATAAGCGAACTCATCAAAAAGCCTGCTCAGAATAAGAGCAGGCTTTTTTTGTAAAGAGAATTGAGATTGTAATTTTCAAATAATTCCGCTACAATAAGCCATTGTAACACAAATAAAATGACTGAAGGAAATGAGTTTGATTCGTTCCGCAAGACTACTGAGGGAACTGATGCATTGCCAGAATCATCAGATACACAAAATAATTGGGAAAATGATTCTATGATTGTGGGATTACGTCAAGAGCTTGTGCACGCTCTGCAAGCCTATCGTAATTTTGATGTTTCAAATGACAACCCTTCTAGTGATGCAGAGCAAGAACAATTACGCCAGGATATCTTGCGAATCGAGAGAGAAATTAATGAGCGTATCGCCGCAATCAGTGGTGACACCAGCAATAAAATCGCATCAGTTTTGGCGGAATGATAAAGATTCTTTATTATTAACACTCAAGTGGAAAAGGTGGTGAATGAATTAAATTTAGGAGAAGATAATTTCTTGGACGTTCATACCCTTCTCATTATTTGGAGACTCCTGTTTCTGCGCCGAAACAAGCTTGTTGGTGAGAAAGGATACAAGTCGACAAATTCCCACTTTCTTCAAAGCTGCTTTTGCGGCACAATCATGAGCGAATTTTTCACAAATTTATGCATGATCCAATCAATCCGGGGTTCGAGAAAATCGCCGAAAAGGGGAGTCGTATTGTCGCTAAAGGAGCACATATGTTGCCGGCGGCGAGCCTGATGATGGCGGCGGGCGTCATCGATAAGATTTCTGACCGCAGCAAACCGTTTGTGACTGTTGTCAATTCGTACACGACACATATTCCCGGGCATGCTCACTTGGACAAATTGGGTGAACGACTCGTCAAAGGGCTCAAAGCTAAGGGGTTTAATGTTTGGTATTGTAACATTGGTGGGGCGGTGGACGATGGTATTGCAATGGGGCATTTTGGTATGAAATATTCTTTGCCCAGTCGCGAACTCATTACTGACCAAATCGAATCAGTGATTGGCGCGCATCCATGCGACGGTTGGATTGGCATCGGCAATTGTGACAAAATCGTACCGGCGATGCTCAACGCCATGGTGCGCCTCAATGTTCCGGCAGTATATGTCAGCGGTGGTCCGATGCTTGCCGGTAAAAACAAATCTGATCTTGTGACGGTGTTTGAAGGAGTCGGCAAACAAGCAGCGGGTAAAATGACCGAAAACGAACTCGAAACAATTGCAGGCGAATCTTGCCGCACATGTGGGAGTTGCTCGGGCATGTTTACTGCCAATTCGATGAATTGCCTTGCAGAGGCAATCGGACTCGCGCTTCCTGGTAATGGTTCGATTCCGGCGGCGCGGTGGACAGACGAAGACGCACAAACCTGGGAAGTCAATCCCGAGCGTGAAGCGCTGTTTGACCAGGTTCCTGATGTTTTGGTTCGTGTGATGGAACAAAAACTGCGACCGTGCGATATTGTCACACAAGCAGCTATCGACAATGCGTTTATCTTGGATCTTGCGATGGGAGGTTCGACCAATACGGTTTTGCATACTTTGGCACTCGCGCACGAAGCCGGCATCAAATATGATTTGAAGCGTATTAATGAGTTGTCAGACAATACTCCCAACGTGTGTAAAGTGTCACCTTCGCGCCCTGATATTCATGTCGAAGATGTGCACCGTGTCGGCGGTATTGCTACAATTTTGAAAGCGGTTGCTATTGATGGACGCTCGCCACTCAATCTTGATTTGCCGACTATTTTTGGCTCGCTGCGGGATTATGTCGAAAGTGCGCCCGATCCGGATGGAGACGTTATTCGTACTGGTGATGCGGTATTTTCACCCGTGGGCGGCTTGGCGATTTTGTATGGCAATATTGCCCCCAATGGTTCTGTCGTCAAAACCGCTGGCGTCGAACCGGATATGATGCAATTTATCGGCAGAGCAAAAGTCTTTCATTCGCAAGAAGAAGCTTTGCACGGAATTTTGCGCGGTGAAGTTGTCGATGATGATGTCGTCGTGCTCAAATACGAAGGGCCAAAGGGTGGACCTGCGATGCAAGAAATGCTCGCACCGACTTCGGCAATCAAAGGACGCGATATCAGAGCAGCACTTATTACCGATGGACGCTTTAGCGGTGGTACGCGCGGACTCTGTATCGGACATATTGCGCCCGAAGCCGCCGCTGGCGGACCATTTGCGATTGTGCAAACCGGAGACATTATCGAAATCGACGCCATCAAACGTACGCTGAATGTCAAATTGACTGGTGAAGAAATCGACGAGCGCATGGCGGTGCTGCCGCCATTTGAACCAAAAGTCACAAAAGGTTGGCTGGGTCGCTATGCACAGTTTGTGACGAGTGCAGATACAGGAGCGGTGATGCAGAATTCGCTTTGATTTTTAACCAGAGCATCTTGAGGAGTTTGCTTGCCAATTACTTCATTACTCCGAAGTAGTCCCGGATTTGTATTCGCTTTCATTATTCGAAAGTTTTTCCAGACTTTGCGCAGCATCCGCTGCGAAGTTGTACCCATATTTATCTGGTCGATTTTCGAATATCCCCATCTGTACCAATTGCACAAAAACGCATTCAAATAATTCATTCGGAATTGCTTCTCTCACAAGAACTCGCTTAATTATATTTTGGTTAAAATCCATATCTTGGTTTTCGCGAACAAAATTTTCTAAACTTGCGGCGATTTTGCGCAAAACTGCTTTCATCAGAGCGTCAAATTCGCCAATATGCTGCTCGAGATTCTCTTTATCCAACCCAATCGCATAATGGACATTCTCCATATTGTTTGTGTGTAATTTTACCACTCGTCGCATGATAGCTTCTGTTGTAAAAGTGTCATGAATCGCGCGCGTAACATTACTTGGTGTTTTCGAATTGGAGTAAATAGCTAATTCATTCAATACGGTCATTACTATTTCACGAAAGCGAGTGTGTGATACCAAAAACGATGGAACCGTCAAAATACCTTCTGTATTTTTATCTGACACGTCATCCGTTTTTTTAAGGATAGTCATCAGGCGTTCGCGAACTTTGTTAATAATTTGCTCTTGTTGTGCAGGCGTAATCTGATTGAATTTACTCCTCTTTCGTTTTGGAGGCCGTCGAACTTGATCAGAATCTTGAGGTGCGTCTAAATCTTCCAACAAGGTAAGCGGCGGAAGCTCAACATCGAGAGTTGTTTTGAGAATATATGCCCCATTCTCATCTTTTATATAGAGGTCAGGTTGGTGTTGAACATCACGATTTCTTGCTTCGACCATGGGCAAGATGTCTTCTTTGCTCGGATATGTCTTCTTTTCCGCCATTTTATAAAAATATGATTAGTTGTATAATAATCAATATATAACATATGTCAATACCACTTTACTCCATAAAAATAAGCCATTATTCAGTTTTTATCTGCTTTATAAATATGGTAAAATGTAATAGTTCATCAATCTTTTTTTTCATTTTTCCAACTCAGCGCGTTCTTCAGAAATATTCTTCACTTCGTATTTCCTGCTACTAGACTTTTTTTCTCCTCATACACAGAATGCAAAATGTCCTTACTTTTGTACACGATTCGCACACATCAGATTTACAAGACATAGCGACCGCGATTTTTTGTGGTGCCATCGAAGGCGACGCTGGCAGTCAGGTTTTCGCCGAAATCGAAGCACACCATCAGCAATATCCCCAGATTCGTAAATATATTCTTGACTTTGCAGATTTGACTATCCTCGACTCAAAAGCGATTAGTCTTTTGATTGTCTTGCATCAAAAGCTCAAAAATAAAGGCATCATGGTGGTAATCGCCGAAGCTGACGTAGAAATCTGTAACTTGTTTGATACCATCGGACTTAGTCGCATCATCGAAATGTATAAGCACAGCAAAGAAGCCAAAATCGTCATGAATAGCGAATCGGCTTGTTAGCTTTTTTTGGATCTTTCGCGAAGAGTTATTTGAGGTCGAGGAGCTCAAACTCAAACTGCCCCGCTGGCGCTATGATGGTAAAGCGGTCGCCTTTCTTTTTGCCAAGGACTGCTTTTCCGATAGGGGATTCGTTGGATAAACGCGCTTTAAGCGGATCAGTTTCGGTCGAACCGACAATCATAAATTCCTCCACAGGTTCTTCTTTTTTGGTAAGGTTTTTGATGGTTACTGTCGTTCCAATTTGTACCGATTTACCAGATTGTGCTTTTTTTTGATCGATGACTTCGGCATTTTTAATCATTTTTTCCAATTCCACGATACGCCCTTCTACAAAGGCTTGTTCGTTTTTGGCTTCTTCGTACTCCGAATTTTCGGACAGGTCACCGTAAGAGATTGCTTCTTTGAGGCGCTCGGCAACTTCTTTGCGTTTGTCGTTTTTGAGAATTTGGAGTTCGCTTTTGAGGGCATCGAGACCTTCTTGGGTCAAAATAACAGCTTCTTCATTAAGAGTAGAATCGGAAGAAGTTTTTTTAGTAGGCATGACAAGGGGAAAAATAAAAGAAACAGGAATGAAAAAATTACATGTCAAAATCGGACCAGTCGTCTGACTTTGGTAAAGCAGCAAGTTTTTTCTTGGGTTTGGTACTTTTGGTGACTCTATCACCATTTTCTTCAAAAGCATCACGAATCTTGGTGCTCGTGGGATGATCCTTTAGTTTTTGCAAGACTTTGGCTTCGATTTGACGAATGCGCTCGCGCGTGACGCCAAACTCTTGCCCGACTTCTTCCAAGGTATGCCCGATGCCGTCTTTGAGCCCAAAGCGCATTTCGATAATTTTGGCTTCACGTGGAGTCAGGTATTGCAGCATTTCTTGAATATTTTCTTTGAGAATCTGGCGGCTGGTCGCTTCGGTCGGAGCAATGGTTTCGTCATCTTCAATAAAGTCGCCGAGTTTGCTGTCTTCTTCGGCGCCAACAGGGGCTTCGAGTGACAAAATATCTTGTGAGATTTTTTTGATGTGGCGGACTTTTTTGACTTCCATATCCATTTCGGCAGACAGCTCTTCGACAGTTGGTTCGCGCCCAAGTTCTTGCGACAAACGGCGCTGCGTGTGGGTAAGTTTGTTAATCGTCTCGACCATGTGCACCGGAATCCGAATTGTGCGGGCTTGATCGGCAATCGCGCGGGTAATCGCCTGACGAATCCACCAGGTGGCATATGTCGAAAATTTGAAGCCGCGTTCGGGATCAAATTTTTCCACAGCGCGAAAGAGTCCAATATTCCCTTCTTGAATCAAATCCAAAAACGAAAGTCCGCGTCCAATGTATTTTTTCGCAATCGAAACCACCAAGCGCAGATTGGCTTCCGCCAGATATTGTTTGGCGGACATATCGCCTTTACTGATACGGCGTGCAAGTTTTTTCTCTTCTTCTGCCGACAGAAGCGGCACACGTCCGATTTCGGACAAATACATGCGCACCGAGTCGTTGGCGATTTCGGACAAGTCAATCATACGGCGCTTTTCTTCTTCGGTGAGCACTTCCTCTTCTTCGTCATCTGCGTCGTCTTCTGGTTCGTGAGCTGATTTTTCGAGTTCTTCAAAATCTTCTTCGACTTCATCATCAAGATCATACCGCTCTTCGCGCATGATAGTTGCGAGCGGCGCTTTTTCTTTTTTCTTCCCTTTTCCTGCTTTGCCTTTTTCACCTGGTGCATCTTCATTTTTGCGCTTCCAGATGAGGTCATCGCGTACATCAATGACTTCGATGCCGATTTCCATAAACAGCGTGTAGATTTCATCGAGCAAAATCACATTATGCTCTGCTTCTGGCATTGCTTTCATAAGCTCTTGCTGTGTCACGAAACCGTGCTCACGACCTTTTTTGACGAGCTTGCGCACACTGGACGGAAACTTACTCAGTTCTTCTTCGGTCGGTTGTCTGATAAACGTTGCGTTCTTTTTTGCCATAGGAGTGTATTAAGAGTGGTGAAATTTGTTCATGAGCTTGGTCAGTTCGTTCATCTGTACAATTATCTCAGTGCTATCATCTTTACTTTCTTTCAGCGAAAGCGAAAGTGCAGTAAGCTTTTTGGGAATGAGTTGCAGATTGAGGTTGTGAATACTGGTGACAAGTTCTTTTGTCCGGAGAGTATCTGGTAATGTTCCCAGTCGCTCTTCGGCATAAAGCGCAAGTGCACGCCATTTCTGACTTTCTTCATGGGTGAGCGATTGCCACATGAGTTCGGGTGACAAACTGCCCGAATCATTGTAGTGCTGCTCTAGCTGTTTGTAAAATCTTTTTTCTTCACTCGTCATCAAATCGACGAGGAGGTGCTTTTGAGCTTCCGCAAAAAGTTCTGGAAAACCCAACAAAATACCAAAAATATATTCACTGAGCGATATTTTGCGAGCAGCGGGGATGGCTTGTGGTTTGCGCTCGCTGAGTGGTGCGTATGTCTGACGGTAGCTTGTCATTTCGCGTTCGAGCACGACAGAGCGCGAACCGAGTTTGTCCGCGATAATACCCAAATAATGCTCACGCTCGACTGCGCGCGGTAACGCCTCGAGCAGCGGTAACAGTTCGTCCAAAATTATTTTTTTGTCACCAATATCTTGCGGATTGCGATGCAAAAGCGCGCGCGTGATAAAAGCGTCCATTCCCGGTTTGCGTTCGGTCACGGCTTGTAAAAAATCGTCTTTGCTCTCGCGGACTGCTTCGTCGGGATCTTTGCCACCAGGAATCGACACCACATCGACGTCGAGATTATTTTGATAGGCGATAATCGCAGTTCGTCTGCTGGCGGTTTGACCGGCATCATCGACATCGAGCGCGAGTGCGAGCGATTTTGCCGAACGCTTGAGCAGGCGAGCATGTTCGATGGTAAAAGCGGTTCCTGACACGGCAACGACGTTTTTGATCCCGACGGCGACACACGCCAAAACATCAAAATAGCCTTCGACGAGAATCACATTTTTTGCTTGGCGAATTTCTTCTTTTGCCTCAAAAAGCCCGTAGAGGATTTCGGATTTTTTATATAATTTCGTTTCTGGTGAATTGAGATATTTTGGCGCTTTATCCGACGAACCAATATACCGACCACCAAACCCGACGACTTTGCCACGGGTGTTTTTGATGGGAAACATTAAACGGTTGCGAAACTTGTCTCGCACCGCGCCAGCAGTATAGTTGTCGCTTGTGACGAGCCCGGCATCGAGCATTTCTTTTCGTGAAAAGCCGTGTTCGAGTAAATGTTTCTCGAGCGCGTGATCGGTGTCCGGGGCAAACCCGACTTGAAATTGCTCCAACACTACGAGCGGTAAGGCGCGTTCTTTCAAAATTTTTAGGGCATGAGCATTGGCTTGTAACTGTTTTTCAAAAAAAACTGTCGCTTCATCAAGTACGTCCAGAGTGCGTTCGGTTTCAGCTTCAGTCTTTTTACTCGGTGGACGATAATTATCAAGCGCCACGCCAGCTTTTTGGGCGAGCATTTGCAAGGCTTCGCGAAAAGTACAGCTTTCAATTTTTTCGACGAACGAAAAAATATCACCGCCGTTATTGCAGGCAAAGCACCAAGCAAAGCCTTTGTTGTCGCTAATCACAAAAGACGGACTGTGATCGTCGTGAAACGGGCACAGCGCTTTAAAATTACCAACACCACTCCCCGGATGCAGTGTCACATAGTCGCGCGCGACTTCAGAAATACTCAGCCGTTGTTTGATTTCTTGCACAGGATCCATTGTTTTTATACTCTAACGCAAAAAAAAGTTTTGTTTAACACAAATTTTGCGTATGGTCAGAAGTGCTCCTTTAAAAACAGCAATGTGCAGACTTTTCGCTTATATCGGAACCGAGCCACGTCCTCTTCGATCGCATTTTCTCGAAACGCACAAATCGCTTTTGAAACAAGCGAACAAAAACGCCCATGGTTGGGGAATCGCTTCGTTTGATTCCAGTGGCAAACGCACTCTCGACAGAGAATGTACTTCTGCCCAAAGGAGTAAGCATTTTTTTGAAGTCGCTCGTGCACTCAATGCGCCGTTGGTGCTCGCACACATTCGCTTTGCTACCGTCGGTGAAAAAGATATTTCTAATGTTCATCCCTTTACAACAAAAGAGTGGACTTTTGCGCACAATGGTACGGTGCAAAAAATTGCACTTTTTCGTGACAAAATTCTTGCAATGTTGCCGCCGCATTTACGAAATATTGTTCAAGGGACGACTGATTCCGAAATGGTGTTCGTGCTTTTTCTGTACGAACTCGAACAGTTGCAAAATGTACATGACGAAAATATCAGTAAAAAAAACCTCGTCATTAGCGCTCTGCGAAATGCTGTGACACATATTAACGAAATGGCGCTTGAACACGGGGCAGAAGGCGATTCTCGAATAAATATTTTGCTCACAGATGGAAAAACTTTGTGGGGAACGCGCTTTGGCAAACATCTTTTTCGTAAACGCGGAAAAAATGCCGATCGAGTGATTGCAACCGAAAGAACTGGTGAGGGATCAGGATGGAAATCGTTTCCTGAAAATATTGTCTTCCACATCACTCCTGGCGCCGATGAAATCGATATTCGTCCACTTCTTCCGCGCCGACCAGATTTTGCCATCCCGCATCCCAAACAGCGCGATGTTTCGAGCTAGCATGAAACAAATATCAGATAACAAACAGCAAAAAACAGTTATCAAACAACAGATAACAATTATCAAACAGCAAAAAACAGGTAGCAGATAACAGACAGCAAGTAGCAGGTAACAGATATCAAATAAGAGACGAACCTTGTCATTCCAGCTTGTCTGGAATCGGATCCTGCTTTGCCTTACTCAAATTCTTGGTCTTCCCACTGGCGTTTTGTCACTTCCCACTTATTTAGTACACCGTCGCCTGGTAACATATTTCGCACAAGACTTGTTCGGATCGAGCCGGATCATAGTTCGTTGTGATATTGGTTCCGCACTTATTACAATTGCTTTGCCACAAATATTGTGGATTGCGTTTTGCCATGCGATGGGCATGACGAACATCGGGGTGAAGACGAGGAATCGGAAGATGCATCCTCCGATAAAACTCCAATTCCGCTTTTTGGATTTTGAAGGGTCTTCCACTTTCTTGGCAAGTGATTGCCCAGTTGAGAACATCATCTGGAATATCGTCTAACTTATCGGGCAACCTGGACGCTGGAATGACTTTAGTGACATTTGGTATCTCGTCCTTTTCCTCTCGCCATTTCCAGCCCTTCTGAGTTGCCTCTTCTTTCGTAAGAGGGAAATACTCCTGCGCAATCGTTTCATTATAACAAAACGGCGATAATTCTACCGGGAAAAACTCTCCCCACTCCCCTGTTTTGCGCATGTGTTCAATGATTTTTGGTACCAATACTTCGTATTCTTCTTTGTTGTATTGTTTATTCAAAATGCAATATTGCGCCTGCTTCAATCCGACACAACCAAAAAGATTACTTGATACGGAACACGAATCACAGTAAAGCATCTGACTACAATTCGGCCAACAATTATTACAAAAGAAAACCTGGTACGCGTTTTTTCCGACCGTTGTGCATTCTCGCATCATTTCACCCGGATCACCCCAGTCACTCACATCGATGCAGTCTTTTCCCTTGACCAACTTGACACAATACCGACAATCTTCGCTATCGTAGACCATAAAACTGTGATGGACATTTTTGGAGTTGTAGATAAAATCTCCCGAACAGTCTTCGCAGTTTTCGAGATGGGCAAAACTGCGCGGAGTCGTTTTTTTGAGAGATTCGAATTTTTCCCAAAATAATCGGATACCACTTGCCGAAGCGAGCTGCTCTTTAGCTGCCCGAAGTCTGCTCTTGTACTCGTCAGGTGTTAATTGCTCATTAAACCAGCAATATGATTTACCGCGGAGTCCAGAGCACCCAAAACAATTATTGCAATTGCGGCAGTCGAACAAAAACATACTGTCGGCACACGAAGTGCATTCTTGAGAAAAGAACAATTGATAGCACGAGAGACAATCCACGCATTCGTAGCACCATTCGGATTTGCGCACAAACAGCCCGTCCAGGGAATCTTTGCAATAGTCAAAGGACTCGCCGTACATGCAGTCTTCTGAGTCGCCTGTCGCAAAAACAAGATAGCAGTTTTTGTTACGACTGGCGGCATTTTGGTAAGCGCTATTATTTTCGAGAGAAGTGATGTCGGTCAAGCAAGCGGCTCGCGGTGTCGCTACAAGAAGTTCGGCAAATTGCTCAAAAAATGGCCGTTCAAAAGAGAATTCCTGTGTCGGCACTTGCCACTTACGTTCGTGATAATAACGGAGATCAAAGACACGGAAGCGCGAATCTGCCGGATATTCACTTACGATTTCTACGCCGGTCGCATCACATTTTCGTAAATAGAGTTTACGCTCGTTGCGCCAAGACAATCTTCGTTTTACGCGCTCCTCAAAATAAAAGGACGGGAGTGGAATTTCGTACACCTGACCGCCGATCTGCGGTGAGATTTTTTTGTAGAATTCCAAATCTTCGGAAGATATCTCGAACTCGATGCCGGAGGCACTGCAAACTTGCTTCATAAAATTGGAAATCAATAGACTGACTCTTGATAACACCTCTCGCAGAACACTTTCTCCGGTCGCTCTGGTGCGTATGTTGTTTGAATCGGAACCCCACACTTGTCGCAATTCCGCTCCCACAGTTTCCGTGGATTCCGCTTTGCCATCCGATGCGCGTGGCGGACATCGGGGTGGAAGTGCGGAATCGGCAGTCGCATCTTGCGATAAAACTCCAACTCCGCCTTTTGGATCTTAAACGGTTTGCCACTCTCTTCACATTCAATCGCCCAGTTCAAAATATCATCAGGAATGTCGTCGATAGAGTCCGGCAATCGAGAAGCAGGGATTACTTTGCTCACTTTTGGCATTTCTACTATCTCATCTCGCCACTTCCAACCCTTTGCTAAGACTTCTTCTTTACTCATTGGAAAATACTCCTGCGCGACTGTTTCGTTGTAGGCGAACGGTGACAGTTCGATGGGGAAAAACTCGCCCCATTCGCCTGACTGCTTCCCCCCTCCTGATAAGGGGGGATTGAGGGGGGTTTGCTTCATATGCTCGATGATCTTTGGAACCAACGCTTCATACTCTTCTTTCGTATATTGTTTGTTGAGGATGCAGTACTGAGCGCTTTTGAGACCGGAACAACCGAAGCAATCTTGAGATTTGAAGCATTCATAACAATACATGCAGTCCGAGCTCCCTCCCCAAATAATTTTAGAAAAAAGCAGATGATGCGCCCCCAGACCAACACCATCACATTCGTATAACAAATCGTTTGTTTCTGCGATACCAAAGTAATCGACATCGTAACTGTCACTCAAAAAATGAATATTTGTGCAGAATTTGCAATCACGAATATTGCTGCAATCAAAACAATCAGTCACGTTTTGGCTGTGTCTGATGTAGTTTCCGATAACATTTTCGTTACTGATGCCTTCCATAAATCTTCGTGGAGAGAGAAGTTGCTTTTCTTGAAAAAGTTTTTGCCATTTCTGAACGCCAGAAAAAGAACTTAATTCCTTCAGTGCAATTTCAAATTCTGCTTTGGTGCATGGGGTATTAAAAATGTGGTATTCTTTGTTTCTTAGATTTACGCAGCCTATACAATACCGACAACCAATGCAGTTTTTTAGAAAAACAGAATCCGAACAATTAAAAGTATCTTGGATATAGAGGCAGTTGTAGCAATTTTCCGAATTGATAGACTCGTAACAGAGTTCGCAACCAGAGACAAAACAGTTATCCAGAGAGTCTTTACAAAAATTTACTGCTTTGCCATACATACAATCTTCGTTGCGGCTAGAGGTAAAGATCAAATAACAGTTTTTGTTATACGAAGCGCCATTGAGGTATGCGGAGTTTTCATTTTCACCCTGCTGGATAAGCGCCATCTTTGGTACTGTTTTGAAGAGCTCTGAGAAATTCTCAAAAAATGTTCTGGAAAAATCGAAGTCTCGGGCAAATGTTTTTGCATCCCAGTGATCAGACCACCATTCGCTATTTTCGAGTACTGGAAATGGAACGGTTTCTGGATAAAAGGTAATTATATCGCGCCCACTCAGGTCGCACTTGCGCCGAAAGAGATTCATCTCATTGCGGAAACAAAGTCGGCGTCGAAAGCGACAATCGGGACACAAAGTCGGCGGCGGAATCTCATATACTTTCCCTCCGATTTTCGGTGAGACTTTGTGATAAAACGCCAAGTCTTCTTCGCTGATCTCAAACTCCGTGCCGGAGGCTCTGCAAATCTGCTTCATAGAATTGGAAATCAATAGACTGACTCTTGATAACACCTCTCGCAGAACACTTTCTCCGGACGCTCCGGAGCATAAGTCGTCTGAATGGAAATCCCGCAGTTGCCACAGTTCCGTTCCCAGAGCTTCCGTGGATTCCTCTTCTTCATCCGATGCCCATGTCGGACATCTGGATGATAATGCGGAATCGGCAAGCGCATTTTGCGATAGAACTCGAGTTCTGCTTTTTGGATCTTGAACGGTTTTTTTGTCTCTTCACACTGTATCGCCCAATTGAGAATATCATCAGGAATATCATCGATACTATCGGGCAATCGATTTGCCGGAATCACTTTGCTCACATTCGGTATCTCATTCGTCTCGTCTCGCCACTTCCAGCCTTTCGCGAGGACTTCTTCTTTCGTCATCGGGAAGTATTCTTGCGCGACGGTTTCGTTGTAGGCAAAAGGTGACAGTTCAATCGGGAAGAACTCGCCCCACTCAGCTGCCTGCTTTCCCCCTGTTAAGGGGGGATTGAGGGGGGTTTTCTTCATATGTTCAATGATCTTGGGGACGAGTTCCTCGTATTTCTCTTTCGAATATTGTTTGTTGAGAATGCAGTACTTGGCATCCCTGAGACCAACACAACCAAAGCAGTCACGAGAAAGAAAGACTTCCATCGAATAGAGCACATTGTTTGCTTGCGAATTGACCAAAATTCCAAAAAGAATCTGTGCCGAGCGGTCTCCAATTCCACTTCCTTCGTAGGACATTTGCACACTCATTCCATACTGATCGATATCGTAACAATCGTGATTCTCACCAATACTGATTCTTTGGCAATGCTTCATATCGCGAGCTTGCTTTATATCAAAAGAATCTTTGACATTTTCACACTCATAAATCTGATCGCCAACACAATTCTCGTTCTTCGCTTGTTGAAGATTTTGGAAAAATTGTTGTTGCCAAAACGAAGTGCACTCCGCTTGCATACTGGTCAACTCGCTATGCTTATTGGAGAGAAAGTTTTTTAGAAACGTATCATATCCGTCTTTTGTGACGGAACGGTTAAAAATTACGTATTGTTGGTGACGAAGATTTGTACACCCAAAACAATCTTTGCAGCCGATGCAATCTTTGAGAAACCATGAATTCGAGCAGTTTTCACAATTTTGAGAGAAAAAGAGACGATAGCACTTTTGACAATCAATGCATTCATGAAGCAGCTCCGAGTCGAAAATGAACAAGTTGTCCACACAATCTTTGGATTTTTTGATGTTGGTATTGTACAAACAGCCCTCATTCATGTCGGCATGAAAAACGAGGTAGCAATCCTTGATGTATGCGGCGTAATTGGTAAATTCGGAATTCTCCAATGTCGGATAATTGACGGTCACATTCGGGTGCGGCACCGCCATCATCAATTCTTGGAATTGATCAAAAAAACTCCGACTAAAGTCAAAATCTCTTCCGTAGTCTCGCGCATCCCAATTGTCTGACCACCAATACGGATTATCGTACACTTTGTATCCGGTATCTTTCCCATAGTTGGTAATGATGTTTTTACCGGTGGCATCACATTTTCGATAAGTAAGATGATATAGATTTCGCCACACTAATCTTCTCCGTTGCCGTTCTTCTGGACACAGCGTCGGTGGTGGAATTTCATAAATTTTGCCACCGATTTTCGGTGAGACTTTTTTATAGAAGGCAAGATCTTCATCAGTGATCTCAAACTCGGTGCCGGAGGCTTTGCAAATGCGCTTCATAATTGTAGGATAATACTTTTTGAGATTTAGTGCGAAGATATTTTTTTCTAAATACCAATATCACAAATAAAAAAACAATCCCGAGGTGCTCGGGATTGTTTTTTTGAAATCGTAGGGAGAATTATTTTAATTCAACTGTTGCGCCAGCAGCTTCGAGAGCAGTTTTGAGCTCTTTTGCTTCGTTTTCTTTAACACCCTGTTTGACTTCTTTTGGTGCGGCATCAACGAGATCTTTTGCTTCTTTGAGACCCAAACCTGTTGCTTCGCGAACAGCTTTGATAACAGCAATCTTTTGTTGACCAGCGTTAGTCAAGACAACATCGTATGTGTCTTTGACAGCGGCTTCACCAGCTTCTGCTGGAGCAGCAGCGGCAGCAACGCCAACTGGAGCAGCAGCGGAGACACCAAATTTGTCTTCCATAGCTTTTACAAGCTCGGAAAGTTCGAGAACCGAGAGTTTTTCGACGCTCTCAAGAATTTTTTGCGCATTGGCAGAAAGTTTTACCTCTGTCTTAGCTTCGTCGGACATGTTAAATAAAAAAAGAAAAAAAAGTTTTTAAGCGTTTTCGGTAGCGGCTTTTTGTTCGCGGTAGGCATCGGTGACACGAACAAATCCTGCGATAACTTGCGAACTGGCTCCCACAAATCCACTGATAGGTGCCAGCATCGCACCAAGCAATTTGGCGAGAAGTTCTTCGCGACTTGGGATTTTTGAGAGAGCGATGGCTTCGGCTTTGGAGATAACTTTTCCTTCAAAAATGCCACCAGTAATTTCAATCTTTTTGGTGGTTTTTTGGAGCTTGGTAAGTGCTTTGAGAAAGCCCAATTCGTCTTCGAGTGCAAATGCGGTACCAATGGCGCCATCGAGGACACTGTCATCGATTTCGATATTCGCTCCGTCTTTGGCAGCCTTTTTGATGAGTGTCTTTTTGGCGACGGAAAAACTGCCGCCGTTGTCACGGAGGGTTTTGCGGATTTCTTGTGCTTGTTTGACGCTGAGTCCGAGGTTTTTGGCGAAGAAAACCGACTTGGCTTCTTTCATACTGGCAGTAAGTCCGGTTAAGATATCTTCTTTCTTTTGGCGAGTGATTGGCATGACTGCAGAAAAAATGAAAGGTGCCGTGGGCATCACCTTCCGATTTTCACATATTGTGCGAGAAGCGGTTTGCTAATAAAAGCGGTGAGCCTACCGTGGGACTTGTTTCTGGCGTGTATCGCGAGAATGCCTCCGGTCTTGGGCAAAAGTTACAAATGGCAATCTACCTGTTGCGGTCATCACTGTCAAATTCTTTTTAAAAAAAGCAGAAGATTATTTCCTTCTGGTATTTTCCAAAACAGTGGTTTTCTTTCAAATACTTATTTTTTGCGTCGCAAATATTCCGATAAAAATAGTGAACTGCTCACATAAATCAGGAGGAGCACTAATCCTACGGCGATCATCCACGGATGATGAAGTGCGGCCGAGATTCCATCAATGAGCATTTGATTGAAAAAATTCGCAATTGAAGCGATAAAACGCCAAAACCCATTCTCGAAAAACGGACGAACCGCTTCCCAAAAAAAGTTGCCGATAATCACTACAATAATGGTGAGCAGCGACACCGAATACAAAAAAATCTTATTGGCAAGGGTGATGGATTCTTCTTCGAGTTCGCCAAATCTTGATTCGACAAGACTGACAAGCAGAAAAAATGACATGCTCCACAAAAACAGCAATCCGGTCAAAAGTTCTTGCCCGGTAATGACATGAATCAAAAACTCACTGAGTGTTGCAACAAGAAACTTGGGCAAAAAATGGAAGTAGGGGATTTTGCTACAAAAGCGCGTAAATTTTAAAAATAAACGAAAATACAGCGGCAAGCTTTTTTCGCTGCGTTTATTTAAAAAAATCGTGGTAAAACTAATTGGCAAGAGAATGCCAGAAACGAGTCTCCGCACAAGCGAATGTTTTTTGTCATCGGCGCGCTTAAAAACCCGATAGATCAAAAAATAACCGACCAGGCTCACGACTACTAGCAGATGGATGGATATAAACCCGAAAATGATGTCGATAGTTTCCTTGTTCATTTTGCTTGAGGTAAGTCAGTGAAAATCACGATTCTCCTTCGTTATTTTTGCACTTCATGAGGTCAATTTTAGCGCTTCTTTTCTTCCGCGTAAAATAGTTCGCATTTTCCTCAATCCGCTAACATATTTTTTCATACGGAATATTACTTTTGCATCGCAAAAATCCTTTTTATTCCTGAGCATGCTGTGGTATAATAATGTGATAGAATCATAAAATACACATATGAAAAAAACCGCTTCTTTTGCTGTTGCCGCTGTGTGCGGACTGATTGTGAGTTTGCTCTTGGTCTTTTTGCAAGCAGCACAATCAGCAGCTGTTCCAACACTGACGCTCACGACTTCTCTTGCGTCAATCGGAAATGGCGAAAGCGCCCTCTTGCAATGGCAGGCAACAAATGTTGAAACCTGTTTAGCATCAGGTTCGTGGACGGGTAACAAGTCTTTAACGGGAAGTTTTAACACAGGCGCTTTGACTGCTACAAAAACATATCGACTTAGTTGTTTTGCCGCTGATGGTGGCGCTGTCGACAAGTCAGTGACGGTAAGCGTCGAGGATTCGCTGATTGCGCATTGGACGATGGATAGTGCGGATTTTAACGGCACGACGCTCATTGATCATTCTGGCAAAAACCATCCACTCACTGCAGCGGGCTCTGTGACTTCGACTGCCGGGCGCATTGATCAGGCGCTCCGTTTTGACGGGGACACTGGGGTTCTGACTTCGGGAACGTTTAACCCCGCATTTAATAGCGGAAGCCATAGCTATGCTTTTTGGATGAAGCCCGACCAGTGGAATGCCGGCGTTAATGACTTTTTGTATCATTGGTCGATTGATGGTACGCACGAAAAAGTCATTTCGATGTTTGTCGATTATAATGGTGTTATACGCCTTGATAGTCCGGGCATCACATATTCATCCACTGGAAGTACGACATGGATCACAGGTGTGGACATGGACAGCTATCCTATCAATCAATGGATGCATTTTGCACTCGTGCATGACCAAAACACCAAAAAGGTCACACTGTATCTGAACGGTCAGGCAGTCGCAACGACGACTTTTAGCGGCATAATTGATACCCAAGGCATTAATCTGCTGCAAATTCCCAAGTCATTTGGAGGAGCACGTTTTAAGGGCTTAATCGATGAGTACAGTATCTATGCGCGAGCGCTTAATACTCAAGAAATCAATGACTTGAAAAACGGTCTCATCAAGGTGGCGGAGTCTCCACCAACTCTTACTTTCAATTCCAATAAATACACGGTTCCGTATAACACGGCTGCTACACTTACCTGGGCTGCTAGCAATACCACCAGTTGTGCGGCATCGGGTGATTGGTCAGGCAGCAAAGCTGCAACTGGCTCACAAAGTACGGGTAATCTCACGGCGTCAAAGACGTATATATTGACCTGTACTGGCAAAGATGGCAGCACAGTAATTGAGTATGCGACTCTCCAGGTGGCTGCACCTCCATCCAACCTTACTTTTAGTGCTGGCAATATTTCG
The DNA here is from genome assembly GCA_041738935.1 of Candidatus Altimarinota bacterium. Lineage (GTDB taxonomy): Bacteria > Patescibacteriota > Gracilibacteria > CAIRYL01 > JBGSOV01. The sequence goes on from JBGSOV010000010.1 coordinate 74,932, forward strand.
CTTCCCTATAATGGCTCGACGAGTATCACATGGAATGCGACGAGCGTTACAGGATGTACTGCCTCTGGCGCATGGAGTGGTACCAAACCTGTTTCTGGATCATACAGTACTGGTGCACTGACTTCGACCAAGACATATACGCTCACTTGCGTCGGTGATGATGGTGTGATTGAAAATTGGTATAATGATGCTTATGGATTTCGAAAAAAATTAACAACTGATTTTTCCAAGGTATCGGGGTCAGGAAATTTATCGAACTACCCTATATTGGTCAGTATTACTGATGCAAATTTAAAAACGGTTGCAAATGGAGGAAAAGTTGCGAATAGCAATGGATACGACATCGTATTTGTTGACAATAACAACACAGCAAAACTGTTGCACGAAATCGAATCATATGATCCTTCAACTGGAAAATTGACCGCATGGGTGAGTATCCCAACGCTTTCGGGGAGTGCTGATACCAATTTTTATGTTTATTATGGTAATAGCGGTATTTCTGCTTCACAAGAAAATTCCGCTGGAGTCTGGGCAGCTTATGAAGCAGTTTATCACTTAAACGGTGTTTTTACCGATTCTGCCAAATCACATAATGGGACAAACAACAACTCAACCAGTACAGCAGGTATCGTTGCGAACGGTCGTGGTATGGGAGAAAGTAGCCTACGGAAATACATTAGGGTTCCCGATAGCGCCGCAGATCTCGATAATAGTACCAACATGACCGTATCGGTTTGGGCGAAGCCTACTGGCTCCTATGGCGGCTGGGATAAAATTATTACCAAGGCAAATTCCGATGATTCGGGGAAAACCAGTTGGGTGATGCAGATTGCAACTACAACAAGCAATCAACCGATAATGAGTTTTTTTAATACGAGTAATCAAGAGGCCGGTATTGCTCGATCATCAATAACTGCCGCTCAGAACACATGGTACCATTTGGCTGGTGTCAAAACCGGTAATAATGTCAGTCTCTTCACAAATGGGGCAGAGTCCGAAAGTTGGTCACAAGATTTTAGCGGGACACCTTTTAATGCTACCGGTGAACTCATTATCGGAGCCAATGCTCAGGGCTGGGGACAAGCATTTAATGGAACAATCGATGAGGTTCGTATTGCAAAATCAAATCTGTCTGCCAGCTGGATTACAACCGAATACAATACCATAACTTTTCAAGGAAGTGGTTCCGGTAAATTTATAAAAACCCTTGGGGCGCAAGAGTCAAAACCAGCCCCAAGTGCAGGTACTCCCATCACCAAATCCCTCATCATCACCGTCGCCCCACCGCCGCCAACACTGACCTTCACGGTTGCTAACAGTTCGATTGCGTACAATGCTGCAACCACTCTCACCTGGTCAACAACCAATGTCGCCAGTTGTACGGCATCGAATGCCTGGACAGGAAGCAAGGCGACTTCGGGGTCACTGAGTACCGGGAACTTGACGAGTAATAAGATCTACACCCTTACTTGTACCGGCAATGATGGCAGCACCGTCACAAAATCCCTCACCATCACCGTCGCCCCACCACCACCAACGCTGACCTTCACGGCCGCCAGCACTTCGATTGCCTATAACACCGCAACCACTCTCACCTGGTCGGCAAGCAATGTCGCCAGTTGTACGGCTTCCGGAGCATGGACAGGAAGCAAGGCGACTTCGGGGTCACAGAGCACCGGCAATCTTACGATTAACAAAATCTATACCCTCACTTGTACTGGTGATGATGGTTCGACAGTAAACCAATCCCTCACCATCACCGTCGCCCCACCTCCACCAACTCTCACCCTCACCGCCACCAATGATTCTGTCCCCCAAGGCGGCAGTACGACTCTC
>JBGSOV010000019.1:0-93648 GCA_041738935.1 Candidatus Altimarinota bacterium
GAGTGAGGAAGAGGAGGGTATCGAAGCAAAGGCTGCAGGAGAAGTGGTAGAGAGTGAGGAAGAGGAGGAGGCAGAGGGTATCGAAGCAAAGGCTGCAGGAGAAGTGGTAGAGAGTGAGGAAGAGGAGGGTATCGAAGCAAAGGCTGCAGGAGAAGTGGTAGAGAGTGAGGAAGAGGAGGAGGCAGAGGGTATCGAAGCAAAGGCTGCAGGAGAAGTGGTAGAGAGTGAGAGTGAGGAGGAAGAGGAGAAATTGCCTGATGAACAAGAAACAAGCGCCACCCTCAGTTTAGACGAAGCCAGCAGCACAAGTGAGGATGACGACGATTTGGAAGAAGAAGAAGAAGTGTCTGAGAAACAGGAGGAGGTACAAAATGAATTAGCGAACAGTGACGAAGAAGTTCAAGAAGAAGAAGAATCTAGCGACAAAGCGGAAACAGGAGGAAAAATTGATGGAGAACCTGATGCAGACAAAGAAACAAAAGAAGTAGAACAGCAGGACGCGCTAGAACCAATCATTGTATTAGAAGACGAGACTGATGAACAAGATGACGAACTCCTCAAGCAAGTAACAGAAACCGCTGAAGAAGCACCTGAAGTATTATTAGCCACTCCAGATATTAAAGAATCAGTTGTCCAAGCAGATGAAGCAGCAGATGAAAAATCACCAGAAATAAGACAAGCACAAGACAGTGGCGAAACTGGCGAAGCAAATATTTCGGAACAAGATTTGGAAGCAGGTGAAAACGAAATACTAGAAATGAGGTCGGCTGAAATAGTGGAATCAAAAACAGTCGACTTGGAAGATACCGTGGACAAAATCAATCAAAATGAAATTGCAGAAGAAGGTAGACAACAAGAGGAGGAAGCTGAACTGCCGCTAGAAACAGATGAAGCATTCATAGATCAATCAGAAGAAGAACTAAAGACCGAAGAAAGAGATGCAGAAGAGCAAGCCGAGCAACTGCAGCAGTTAGAGCAAAAAGCAGCAGAAGAGCAAGCAGCAAAAGAACAACACGCCGTGGCAGAAGCAGAACAAGAATCTAAAAATGACACGGGCGAAGACGCTCTCGACATTTTTGGTGACGAAGAAGATTCAGTAGACATGGTACTTATCGGAGTGCCAGAAACTACCGAAAGTGCGGATAAATCTGAGAGTATATCAGGAAATGGCAATAATGAAATATCCGAAACGCACGAAAGTGACAGTCAAAAAAGCGATGGAAAAACGGCTGCAGAAGATGCTCCGGTTGAATTAGAAGCAGTACCCGAAAACAAAAGTGGCGATGAGATTATGGCGATTGTAGACAAGGAGGTTATCAAAGTAGAGAACGATGATAATAAAGTCAGTATTCTCGAAACCAGCGATTCAGTATCAGAGGAAGACGAACAAACCGAAGAAAAAGACACACAAGATGAGCTGAATCCTGAAGAAGAAAAGAGTTTGGAGGCGGTACCAATCGATTTTACAGACAATAGTGGCGAATCTGAGGAAGATATTTCTCAGTCAAAAGAAAAAGAACAAAATCCTGAGCAGATGGAGTCAGGAGAAGTGTTTTTCTTTGATGAATTGAAAAAAAGCGGCAGCGAAGTAAACACCGTGCTGAGTCCAGACGAAGCAAAAAGCATAAGCAAAACCGATGAGGCGACAGACTGGGAAGCCAAAGAAAATTTTAAAGTATCGCCCGAAATTGTCACTGATGAAGAGGATCCAGATGAAATGAGTACAGAAGACAATGAGAAAAACGAGAAAGTGCTGAGTATTGCCGAAGAAGAACAGGTAGATACAGAAATAACTAAAGAAGCAGAAGATATTATGCGAGAAGATGCCTCTGCGGAAATCCTAGAAATTGAAGATGAACAAGAAATAATTTCAAACACAGATGAAGAAAGTATTCTTCAGAAAGAGCAAGAGACACTCGTAGATTTAGAAAAACCCGAAGAATCCTTCAATAAAGAGGAAGAAGAACCAGATATGCCCCAACAAAACAAAGAATATGGGATACTACCAAGTAAGGAGGAAACCGCAGAAGATCTAATGGTGGATGAAGTTACAAGAAAAATCGAAACAGTTCCGTCAGAAGAAGAAATTTCAACAGAAGAAGGCATACCTACAAGCGACGAACAAGACGAAGTGCAAATACTTGCCAAAGACGACGAAGCAGCAGAAGTAATTATTCCTGAGCAGCTGGTGGATAATAAACCAGAGAGCATCACAAAGATCATTGATTCCGCAGATGAAGAGCCCAAAATTACGACCGAAGAGCCGCTTTTACCAAAGACAGAAAAAGCAGCGGATGAAAAAAGATTGGCGCAAGAAGAAGAATTTGTACAGAGAACAGATGACGAATCGTCTGAAAAAGATTCTGCTCAAGATAATCAAGTGGAAGAAGAGCTCGCTAACATTTTTGCGAGTATCGAGGCGAATACTGCTCGCCACGAAGAAGAAGCGGCTTCACGTGATTTTGCAACTTCCAATAATGCGCGTATTTTGCAAAAGAAAGAAAGAAGCAGTAATTTTACGCGATTACTCAATCGCTTGCGGGAAGAATTTGGTGATGCGCTCGTGAGTGCTTGGCAAAAATATTTGCAGCAAAAGGGCATTCTGACTGTCGAAGATTATAGTAAGGCACGCCAAATTTTGTTCGATACGCGCGAAGAATTGCGCCAGAGCATGGTGCGCGATATCGACCCCGAACTCAAGGCACGTTATCGCCAGTTTGTCGGACAAAGCGCAGTAACAAGCAAAAGCGCCATCACGTTGGGCGCTCTTCTTGCTGTACTCGAACAGCAGTTTAATAGCAGTTTTATTTTTGATGTCGTGATGGATGTGAGCGCAAGCAGTCTTTCTATCACAAACGAAGCGGTACTCAAACAAAAATTAGCATCATTTTTAACTCGTGAGCAGAATCAGTTATCATCCAAAAAGCGTTTGCAGGTGCGTGTCCGCGATCGTCAAAGTCAGGTCACGATTGGGCTCACTTTTACTGCAAATTCGGAAGGAGAAAACTATTATTTTGTTGATTTAGATGCTCAAGGCAACATTTTGCGAAGCTCGGCAGAATAAGAATACATTGTAGGAGAATCATCAGCACTCAGCATCAGCTCTTTTTCTTGCCATTTACCTGATCGAGTAAACCCTGAGAATAGGCGACAAGTTTTTGGTCTTCGGATTTTTCGGCATAAAGCTTCATTTGTAAAATCGTCTTTTTGTTTTGTTTCAGTTCAGAAAGGAGCTTGACGTGTTTGATTTTAGTCTGTTCTTGAAAAAAGAGCCCCGCATAGCATTTTTTGAGAAATGCAGCATTGCCAGCCTTTTTAAATTTTTCACCAGCACGGATGTAGTTTTTTTTATTATAAAAAGCGATTCCTTCTTTTTCGTGGACTTTTTTTATAATCGTTTCCGAATCTTTGGTGTGGACAGCGTAGCGATGGGCTTCGATAAAATCATCTTTTTTGAGATAAAACGCCGTCGCCTTGATAGCAACATGTTGCACTGCCTCGATATCTTTGCTTTCCATCGCAAAGCTCATTGCCTTATCAAATTGTTCTGCTGTTACATGATGAAGCACTATTTTACGAAAAGCTATTTTACGATTTTGGGTAACGATTTCGACGCGATCGCTGAGAAGATTTGCTAGTTCTGCAACTTTGCTGAGTGACGCCGGGGCAATCGCAAACGCTTCCGAAATTTGTTCGGGAATATCGAGGAGATTTAGCGCCAATATCTCGGTAATGGGCGCAAGTTCGCAGATTTCTTTCGTGTATTTTTCAAACGTGCCTTGCTCCATATCAATGTCGACTCCTTCAAAATGCAAACAGGTTTTTGTGGGAGTGATTTTGAGTTGCAAATCCGCGACTTCGTATTTGAGTGCGTACAAATAAACATACAAAATCATAATCTGATGATGATCGCCTACGAGCAGATTTTTTTGCGCATCTCGCAAGAGCATTGCAAAGCTGAACCCCTTCTTGGATTCGTAGATTACTTGACCGCCAAAAAAATCCATAATCTGCTTAAGATATTGTATCTGGCGATGGACTGATTTGAGATTGTCTGTGTTGACGCCTTTTTCAAAGAGTTCGAGAGACAAAACATCTTCATCTGGCACGCGCATAAAACTATACGATTGAAACGAGCTTTTGATTGACACGAGATTTGTGTACATCTGAGTACGAGCTTCTTTAGAGAGCGATGTGTAGCCTTTAAGTTGGCGCTCACACCACAAGACAACCGCGGCTACGTCGGTTTGCATCAATGCAGTAGCATCGGCACGCACTTGCTGCGGGTCGCTGTCCGGCTTGACCTTGTTCAAAAAAACATCGACTTGTTTTTCAAAATCATTCACATATGGACTAAATTTGGCACGCACCTGTTTGAGCATGTTTTGCATGGAGCAGATTCGATATTTGTGTCCTCAGTAGTATAGCGATTTTTATGTAAAAAAGGAACTCTTCCGTCTACAAAAAGAATGCGTGTATACTGCAATCATGCACGTATTTTTTCCGTAAAAATGAAAGATATTGCCGCTCAAATTTTGGAGTTAGCCGAGCAACACAAATGGCGCATCTGTTCGGTAGAATCAGTTACTGGCGGACAAATCGCATCGGCGTTTACAAGTATTTCTGGAGCGAGTCGGACATTTTTTGCCGGTTCGGTGCTCTATGACACGCGGGCAAAAATCCGCTTTTTGGATTTGAGCGATGATTTTTTTGCCGAAGTCGGTGTCTATTCTACCGAATGTGCTGTCGAAATGGCTTTGCGCTGGCGCAGCGCTTGTGACGCTGATTTTTGTATTTCGACAACTGGCGAAGCAGAAGCAACCGATTTGCCACAATCACGCGTATTTTTTGCGGTAGCGAGCAAAGATGGCAGCGAACACACCGACAGAGGATATTCGGGCAAAAGAACCATAATCCAAGCTGCTGCTACCGAAGACGCCTTGCATTTTTTACTGAAAATGATGCAGCAAAAATTGCGATAAGCTCCGTTTTGTGCTAGAATACAAAGAATATTCACATAAAAAATGGATGCCAAAGAACGTCAACGCTTGGTCGGGGTAATCAAATCTTTTGCCAACTCAATCAACTGTTCACGCCGCCGTGCAGAATCAGCGCGCTTGCAATTGCAAAACCTGCATTTGGCGAGTGAACATGTCGAAAAAGTAGGTGCACTGGCAGCACTCGAAAAAGAAATCGAAAATATCGAATAACAAAAATCAAAAGAACATGCGCTCTTTTTTCCTAAAGCATAATCGGCACGGAAAATTCTTTGCGCGAGAGCGGCTGCTGCTTTTTGTGTATCAAATACCAACACCAGAAAGTGGTGACGATTTACAACTTCAACCAGAATTATCAGAATCATCGCATGTCCGTGAAGCACTTAATAATTATGAAGAAATTCCTGATGAAGAGCTCTATCCAACTGGCGAAGCGGCGTTGAAGCGCGCAGTTTCAGAAATGTTTCACGCCCAAACACAACAAGAAGATTTGTATGCTCACAAATCAGGAAATCCACTTTTGGCAAAAATGCCCGAGCTGGATGATGGCGATGCCGGCGCACTCTATTTGGCTTCCGAAACACAAGAACAAGTCGCCACGGCGCTTTATGGTGAGGAAAATATTGCACCCGAAATTAATGATCCAAATGGAGAAGGCATGGACAAGCTTCCGCTTATGACACGAATCGAAACGATTTCTACAGAAGAGCAAACCAAGCAAATCATTGGATTACTACAAACAGAAGGAATCAACCCGAGCGAACATGAAACGAATATCCAGTCAGCTCTCGCAGATGGCGGTAGCATTGTGGTCGAAGTTGGCGGCGTTCCGGTTGTCTGCGGTAAAGGCATTTCAGGGGATGGAAATGCGTCAGACAAAATTTATTTCGTTGCGCATGATTCTGCCAAAAGCGGCTTTGTGCATGGTGGAGGTGGAGCAAATGGAAAGAACCCTGCACAGGAAATTAGCTCCGGTTCAGGACAAGCAAACTCAATCAGTTTGGCAAAATCTCCAACAAAGAATGGAAATGATCACAATACGTATCACAGCAGCACGACGCAAGATTTGTTGCCGGGAATCAGCAATGTATCAAATCGAAAGTCGCTCCGCATTGATTACGAGCGATTGAAGAATCACGGAGTACAATCCGCGGTTATGGCAGCTTCGGTTGCGCCCCTCCGATCACCACATGCCTTGCGCAATCGTGAGGCAAAGCCAAGTGCATCAAACCATGATTTTCATTATTCCAAAGCAGAACAATCCGTAATTTCTTCATTGATGAGCGATCCGGCAGTCACCAAAAAAGTAATCGATATTGCTGATGGCAGTCCGACTTTTTTGAAAGCGGCTTTAGACCTGATGTCGTTTCGCTATGGTCCGCATACCGAAGATGCTTTGTTAATCGACGACGGTGACGACCGCATGAAGCCGCTGTTTGCAGCGATAAAAACTCACTTCCAAGAAACCCCTCGTGCCAGAAGTATCGCCGAACATTTGTGGAAAACCGAGCTTGTCCATATGCACCCGAGTGCCAAAAATCCGGAGGATAAAAAGCTGCTTAGCAAACTTGCCCAGTTACATTTTGAAGATTGTCTCAATCCCGAAGATTGGCGTGATTTGGCAAGTGCGCGGCGCAAAAAAGAGTTACCGATGATTGCACTCTATAATCACTTTCCCGAATTACGTTCTGAAGGGAAAGATAAAACCACCGAAGCATAACAAACTGCTTATACTCGAAAAATCCGTTCCGCAGCTACCTTCAAAATCGCTTCGAGATTATCATCTGGTGCAGCGCGATTTTTGCGTTCGAGTCCACATTTGTCGCAATGGTAGAGCAAAACATAATCCGTTTTTTTGGTGCCTGGGAGTACTGCGATTGCTTCCATTTTGCCATAACAATTGCTTTCTCGGTCACCCGGCAAATCGCCATCGACATGTTTGCCAATGAGACATTTGCGACAATGGTCACGACACGTCGCCTTTGCTGGTGGATTTGGTTCGTGACAAAACTCGCAGACAAAGCCGTCATTTTTGATGATAAATCCCATTAGACGTTGAATTTGAAGAGGCAGATATCGCCGTCACGCATCACATATTCTTTACCTTCGCTGCGCACCAAGCCTTTTTCGCGGCACTTGCTCCAGCCGCCGTGAGTGACAAAATCTTGCCAATTGACGACATCGGCACGGATAAATCCCTTTTCAAAATCGGTATGAATCACCCCTGCCGCTTGCGGGGCGGTGTAGCCTTGACGAATTGTCCACGCGCGTGCTTCTTGTTCGCCAGCAGTAAAATAGCGTGAGAGTCCCAAAATCCTGTGTGCAGCATGTGCTAGTTTTTGAAGTCCTGCTGAATCAAGCCCCAGATCAGCTAGAAACTCCGCCGCTTCATCCGGCTCGAGCCCAGCGAGATCGGCTTCAATTTTGGCAGAAATCGCAACCAGTTCGTCATTCTTACCAAGACCAAGCCGAATTTTTGCTTGTTCGGTATCAAACTGTGCCACCTCGTCTTCAGCCACATTCGCCACAAAGAGGAATGGTTTGCGCGTCAAAAACTGGATTTCTTTCAAAACAAACTGCTCATCTTCGGCAATATCAGCAACAGAGGCTCTTTTGCCAGTCAGGAGAACATCTTTGATTTTGCGCAAAGCCGAGGCACGCAAAACCGCATCTTTTTCATTAGATTTGGCATTGCGTTCGGCTTTGTCGAGTGCCTTTTCGGCAGTCTGCAGATCAGCGAGAATCAGCTCTGTCTCAATGATTTCCATATCAGCCTTGGGATCGATTTTGCCATCGACATGGATGATATTGTCATCGACAAAAAAACGAAGCACCAAAGCAACGGCATCACATTCGCGAATATGACTGAGAAATTGATTTCCCAGCCCTTCACCTGTCGAGGCGCCTTTGACGAGCCCAGCGACATCGACAAACTCGATAGCTTCGGGAACAATTTTGGCAGTTTTGGCAGCTACAGAAATCTGCTGAAGCCGCTCATCTTCAAGCTGTACGATGCCGACATTGGGATCAATCGTACAAAAAGGGAAGTTTGCAGCAGCCGCTGCCGTGGACTTGGTCAAAGCGTTAAAGAGGGTAGATTTGCCGACATTGGGAAGACCAACCAGCGCAATTTGGAGACTCATATTTTGTGGAAAACACGAGCGACATTGTGGCGGAAAGGCGGACAAATTCCAAGTGTGGGTTTTTGCCGCTTTTTCGCCATTCGCACTTCCGCTACACTATTATTGTTAACAAAACCGTATATGAAAAATTGTGCCCACTGCCAGACCAGCTTTCTCATTGCTGAGCAAGATCAAGGCTTTTATCACAAAATAAAAGTTCCCGAGCCGACATTTTGCCCATCTTGCAGAGCACAACGGCGACTTGCATGGCGCAATGAACGCAAGCTCTACAAATCAACATCCGCTTTGTCAGGAAAAGAAATTATTTCCATATTTTCACCAGACAAACCATTTTTGGTTTATGAAGCGAAAGAATGGTGGTCTGAAGCATATGATCCACTTCAGTACGGACGAGATTTTGATTTTAGCAGACCGTTTTTTGAACAATTTGGTGAGCTCCTCAGGGCAGTTCCACACATGAACATCGTTGGCAGCAACAATGAAAACTGCGCCTATTGTCATTTGTCCGCCAATAACAAAAATAGCTACTTGATACTAGAAAGTAGCAGCAATCAAGATTGTTATTACGGTTATTGGCTTCAGAAGTGCATTGATTGTTTTGATAATTCGTTTTGCTACGAATCCCAGCAGCTTTTTGGATCGGATAATTGCTACAGATGTTATCATCTCAAGTGGTCTGTTGATTGCATCGACTGCTCGGATGGATATTTCTTGAAAGATTGTATCGGCGTCAAAAACTCGTTTGGTTGCGTCTACCTGCGCCACAAATCATATTGCGTGTTTAACGAACAAAAGACCAAGGCGGAGTACGAAGCATTTATAGCAGAAGTTGATTTTGAGTCACATGCAGAAGTGCAAAAATGGCAAGTTGAATCTGAAAAATTTGCGCTACGCTTTCCACGCAAATATGCGCATACGAGCGGCTCCGAAGACTGCAGCGGCGACTATATTGTCGATTGTCATGAATGTGAAGAATGTTTCCATGCGCAAGATGCGGAATATTGCAAATTTGGTGAGCATGTTTTTCGCAATGCTCATCATGCAATGGATGTCAGTACGGTTGGGCGCGATGCCGAATGGATATACGAAACGATTAACACTGGTATTTCTGCTAATAATATTCTTTTTGGCGTGCAAAATTGGTCGAGCACAAATATGCAGTATTCTTATGGGTGTTTTAATTCGAGCAACAGCTTTGGCTCAGCCGGACTCAAGCACAATTTGTACTGTATTATGAACAAGCAATACTCCAAGGCGGATTTTGAAAATTTACAGGAAAAAATCATAGCGCACATGAAAGCGACTGGTGAATATGGAGAATTTTTTCCGGCGAAATTATCACCGTTCGGCTACAACGAAACCGTTGCGCACGAGCAATTTCCGCTTGGCAAAGAGGAATGCGAACGACTTGGTTTTGGCTGGTCAGATTATGAAGCCCCAAAACCCGCTGTTAAAAAAACAATTCCGGCAGCACGCTTCCCAGATAGCAACCGCAATATCCCTGACGATGTTCTGAATTGGGCAATCGAATGTGAAGTCAGCAACAAGCCGTTTCGACTTCTTAAACAGGAATTGGAGTTCTATCGGAAAAATCAGATTCCTCTTCCGCGCAAACATCCGGATGTTCGCCATGCCAAGCGCATTGCAGGCAGAAACCCCAATCGATTGTGGGAAAGAAAATGTCACAAATGTGGTGCTTCGATAAAAACCGCCTACGCTCCGGAACGACCGGAAATCGTGTATTGCGAAAAGTGTTATTTAGAGATGGTGTATTGAGCCTAAGTCACTAGATGGTGCTATAAAATTGGCACAAGCAATCCATTAGTCAATCGCCTCAAACATCATCCTGCTTTCTTTGAGAAATTTCATAATAAGTTGATGTTCGGCAAGAAATTCCGGTCTTTTACCAAGTAAAAAATGTAAATTATCCGGTGAAATACTTTCCCCAGATTTTAGCTCTTTATAGGAAATACATTTGATATGCTTTTTTGAAATCACAACAAAAAAAGCGTTTGGATACGAATATTCACAGTCCTTTTCAACATCTTTGAGACAAAACTTTTCGCAAGATCGATATTTCACCTCGATGAAGTATGCCTTTTTCTCTTTGTAAACGACGAGGTCGGGAGATTGCCGAATGCGCATTGAAACAGCATTTTGTTGACCATTCTCAATCTGAGGGATAATTCCCGGTATTGTATTTTCCATCCCGTATCGAAACACACGGAATCCCATTTCACGAAAAAGCTCTTCTACGATTGTCTCTGCGATTCGCCCTTTGATCATTTTGTGAAGATCTTTTTCCATCGATGGTCAAAATTGTTGAAGGCTCAACCTTTTACGCCGTCGCGACTTCGGACATGCTCATGATTGGTCCCATGATCGCCGCCACGAGAAAACCAACCACAATACCAATAAGAAGAATGATAATCGGTTCCATCAACGAGCTTAAGTTCTTTACGATATTGTCGACTTCGTCTTCATAAAATTCCGCTAGTTTTTCAGCAACTCCATCTAGCTGCGCTGTTTGTTCTCCCACACCGAGCATCGACACGAGCATAATCGGCCACATTTTCTTTTGCCCTTTGATATTTTCGGCAATGGTGATTCCTTGGGTAACGTCGTCCGAAATCAGCACAATTCGGCGGCGATAGACCTCACTACCGACGACTTCAGATGTGATTTCGAGGGTTTTGGTAATGGTAATACCAGAGCGGAGCAAAGTCGACAGACTACGACAAAAACGCGCAAGTACAACTTTGCGCGCCAAATTACCGAATACCGGTGTACTAAAAATAAACTTGTCCCAGTAATATTTTCCATTCTTGGTTTTTTTCCACTTCCCAAGCGCCATAAAAAACCCAAATGCCGCAATAATACACAAAATCCAGTTAGGCACGATGAGCGCCGAACCGATTAAAAAGTCACTCAGTGTAATCAGCACCTGTGTAGATTTTGGGAGTTCTTTTCCGCCTTGTTCGAACATGCTTTTGAGGTTTGGAATAACCATCACCGTCACCGCGCCAACGACACACACGAGTACGAAAACGATAGCAATCGGATACATCATCGCGCCCTTGATCTTCCCTTTGATTTTGGCAGACGCCTCCATCTGGTCGGCGATATCGAGCAGCACGTTGTTGAGTTTTCCTGAGATTTCACCAGAGTGCAGCATTCCGATTTGCGCATCTTCAAAGACATCTGGATATTGACGCATCCCTACAGACAGCGGCTGTCCGCCTTCTACCGTATGACGCAAGTGTTCGCAGACGCGTTTGACTTTGGGATTTTGTGCTTGTTCTTCAAGAATAAGGAGCGCTTTTACGAGTGACAGTCCGGCGTTAATCATCGTCGCAAGGAGGCGGAAGAGCGTGACGCGTTCTTTGATTTTGACCTTCCCGTGTTCGATCATAAAATCATTGATCTTCTGGACAAACCCTCCTGTCCGTTTTTGCTCTTGCATTTGGGTACCTTGCTGGATCTCACTTTCGGCTTTGCCAATGTGTATCATTTGATTATCCATGGAGGAGGAGCAAAAAAAAGAGGCTTAATGTCCGGTTGAGACTTTGTAGATTTCTTCAACAGTTGTGTGTCCTTGAAGTGCTTTCATAAAACCATTCTGCTGCAAGGTGACCATGCCTTTGTCGATACAGCTATCTTCGATTTCTGCTTCACGTGCGCCTTCGAGCACCATTTTTTCGATATCACGATCCATTTTCATGACTTCGTACACACCAAGTCGTCCTTTGTAGCCGCCGTTGCAAGCGTCGCAACCTTTGGCGCGAAATAAGGTAAAGGCACCATTTAAGAGGTCACGGTCTAGTTCGCGGTCTCGACACTTGTCGAGTATTTTATGGACTTCATCTCTGACGACAGTTGGCGGATCGAATTCTTCTTTGCAAACTTTGCAGAGACGCCGGCAAAGCCGCTGCGCCTCGATATAACGCAAGGTGGAAGTAATTTTGAATGGCTGCACTTTCATGTCGAGCAAACGAGTAATGGTCGAAATTGCCGAATTGGTATGGATAGTAGAGAGCACCATGTGTCCCGTCAGCGCCGCTTTGATAGCGATTTCGATGGTTTCTTGGTCGCGGATTTCACCCACCATGATGATGTCTGGGTCTTGACGAAGAGCAGTACGGAGTCCACTCGCAAAGTCGAAACCGATATCGGGGTGCACCTGACTTTGTGCGAGTCCCGGCATTTCGTATTCCACCGGATCCTCGATTGTCATAATGTTTACGTCTTCTTTGTTGAGTTTGTAGAGTGTGGAATACAGTGTGGTGGTTTTACCCGAACCAGTTGGCCCGGTTACAAGTGTGATTCCGTTGGGATTTTTGACCATTTCGTACATGTAATCCAAGCTATTCCCTGAAATTCCGAGCTCTTCATAATCGGGAATCGTGCGATTTTTGTCTTGAAGACGCATACAAATCTTTTCACCATGAATGGTTGGCAGGCTCGAAACACGAAGCTCAATCTCGCGTCGGTCTTCGGTGAACATCTGCAAGCGTCCATCTTGCGGTTTGCGCTGTTCGTCGATTTTCATATTCGAGAGAATTTTTATGCGCGACACGACGGCAAGATGAATATTAGAGGGATATTCGATAATTTCGCGCAAAACGCCATCAATACGAAAACGAATGCGCACGCTGTTTTCTCCTGGTTCGATATGAATATCTGACGCCGTCAAGTCGAGTGCGTGCGAAAGCAAACTCATTACAATCTGCGGAATATTTCCGCCGATGATTGCATCGCGTGCCTTTTTGAGATTGAGCTTGTCGATCATGGGAAAAGTTTAGTTACGATTAAAAGCACTAACTTGCAGATTGATGGTATAAAGCGGATCTTCATCTACTACAACTGCTCCTTCGGTTTCAAAATTAGGAATCGTAACGCTGATCTGATCGACTTGCATCATGCGGATGGGGTCGCCGTCATAAAAATCTTTTTCTTCGATTGAACCAGAATTGGCAATCATCTGCATAAAGCGCACAAAGTTAACGTTGTTTGCTTGGAAGGAAAGCCGAATCGGCAAAGTGCTTGCCTCGCCGATTGATTTGAGCCCGCCGTACGAAATCGCGCTGAGCGTCATTACGCCAGATTTTTCGAGTTGCAGCGCAAAACTTTCGAGAAAACGTGTAAGTGGACCAAGTTGTTCGCCGACTGGCAACACTTTGTTGATGCGCGGACTATATTTTTCGGAATAGAGTCCAAATTCTTGCTTTGTGCCTTCCAGTTCAATTTCTTTTTCGCGGATTTGTTTTTCGAGGGCAGCAATCTCGGATTCGCTATTCGTAATGAGCGTCTTAGTGTTATTGAGTTCGTTGTAGTTGGGATACGTATGCAGCCCAAGCGTAGCAATAATGATGAGCACCGCTAGCCCATAATAGACATAGACATTTTGGATAAGCATCTTGAGCAGATTCGGCTTTCCATCATCCCGTTTTTTAATTGCTGGCATTTCGAACATGGTTGTTTGAGGAGGGAGAAAAATTATTTCTTTTTTGCATTAGCAGGTGCTCCCGCGAGCGAATCGTTGAGCGCTTTATCAGCATCAGGAAAGTACGAGAAGCTCAAACTAAAAGAGCTTTGCGAGCCACCTTCTTCGTCGTTGGATTTGGAAAAACTTCTCAGCGCTGCGCCCTCAAAATACTCGTCGGCATTAATAGATTCGATAAGTTGTGTCAGCTTACTAATGCTGAGACGCTTGGGATCACGCACCGAACCGGTGATGCTCACCTGTACTTTGTCACCATCCATACGTCCGGTGTAGCTATTAAATACCAGCATATGAATAGCGTTGTTGAGCTCGGGCGTCAGATTAAGTGCCTTAAGCGTAATCTTGTTGATGCGCAGCATGATTTCCAAAAAGTCGATTCGCCCATCAAGGGCTTGTTTGAGGATTTTGTTGTCTTTGATATTTTCGGTGTCTTGTTTGAGCTTGGCAATTTCGCCACCCAGCTTTTTGAGGGTGATGTCTTTTTCTTCTTTTTTGGCTTTGACGCCAGCGAGCTCGGCACCATAGTTGCGCGAGTTGAGAATCTCGGAAAATCTGCTACTGGGAGTTAGGAGTGAGCTGATGATAATCCACGAGAAGAGCGGAACGATCAGTGAAATTCCCGCGACAAAACGACTTGCAAGCAGCATTTTTTCGCGCCGTTTTACTTTTGCTTTCAATTTTTCCTCCTCTTCTTCTTGATTTAGCTGTTCGGCAAAATCTTCCCCCAAAACAGCATCTTGAGCTGCTTGGTGCTGCTTGGTGGTTTGGACAATGGCAGAAACCAATCCGCTTTTTCTGGCAGCATTATCTACGGGTAATTGTTCGCTTGGTTCTCCATTTGTCACAAATTCTGGCGCGCGAGCGGCGTTGGGGTCATACCCAGGAGCAAGTGTTTCATCAAGTCCAATGCTTTTGTACAGGGACGTCATGTTGCGCTCGGGCATTTCGGTTCCAGCAACAATGTCAGACGATTCCGAAGCGTTTTCGGGATTGGATTCATCAGTAGGAGCGGCAGTCTCAGTTTCCGAAATTACTCCATCTTCGGGAGCAGTTTTTGGTTTCATAAATCCCATCAGGTTATTGGGTTTATTTTTGAGTTCAGCGGCATTAGCAAGCACATTGTCTTCAGGATTTTCTGCAATCGGCTCGGGTATTGTTAATTTTTCACTCGCTGGTGCTGAAGCTTCGCTTTTGTTATCAGCGGAATCAAGAATAGTTTGCAACAGTTCGTCCTCACTGTTGGATGCTTTGCCAGGCGCATTCCCAACGCCTTCGGTAATTTCTTTGATGACGATATCGTGATGAGCATTGGCATCCAAAAATGCGAGTGGGTCGCTTTGTTCATCTTGGCGAGCCGCTTCGACTCCAGGCTGCGCATCGAGCTCAAGTGTGTGCGCTTCGTTATCACTCGGTTTTTTTCGCAGGAATCCGAATAATTTTTTCTTCGGCTTGACGATGTTTTCTTGCTCAATCTGTGTATCAGAATCAGCAGCAGGGTGCTCCACTGCGTGCAAAATATCTTCGACCTCCGAATGGTCAGCACCAATATGCGGAAGCTCGTTCTCGCCGATTTTGGGATCTTTTTTCTTTCCGAACATGGATATTTGTTTTGAGAATCTTTTACTCGATTAATTATAGAAGAAATCAATTAAAAAATCAATCTCTCCTTTTCGCGAAAAAACTGTATACAAAGCAAAATATGCTCAGCTATTCTCGAATCGTTTTTGTAAAAAAAGCGCGCGACTTATTCGCTTTTTTCTTTGGCAGCAACTTCTGGCTTTGCCTCTTTTTTGGCAGGTTTGCTTGCCGAAATACCAAGGGCAGTAATTTCGATTTCGCTAAACTGTTGGCGATGCCCGTGGATTGTCTTTTGACGTTTTTTAGCTTTAAACTTCACCACACGAATCTTGTCCGCTTTGCCTTGCCCGACGACTTTAGCGCTCACAGTAGCGCCTTCAACATATGGCGTACCGACGTGAGTCTCTTTGCCGTCGTTCACCAAATATACGCGGTCAAAAGTAAGCGCATCTCCATCGTCTTCAGGAAGAAGCTCGACCTTCAGCTTGGCGCCTTTTTCGGCGCGATATTGTTTCCCGCCAGTTTCAAAAATCGCAAACATACTCCAAAAAAAATAAGCCCAACCATCTTGACTAAAAAAGCTATCTGACGTCAAGTTGACTTTTTCATTTGGGCAAGGGAACATATCGGCGGCATCCTTCGTTCGATTCTATGAAAAAAACCCATTTGCGCTTGGCATGCGAATTGTTTGTGATTATACCTTATTTCGTATTTACGCTACAGGCGAGTGCTTTTGGCGATCCGGTCTTGTCTTCGCATTTTAATTTTGAAGCAACAGTCGTCGGTGAAACTATTGAAACCAACTGGCAGCCGTGGCAAGAAGACTTTATGTGGTACAAACTCGTGCGTTCGGGCGTTAATCCCGCGCCGGTTTACCCCGAAAATGAAGCGATTTTTACCAGTACCAACCAACAGACAAACAGTTTTGTCGACACAGCACCACAAACGGGCAAGTCTTTTTATCGGATTTGTGTCTACACTTACGCCAAAGACCGTTATTGTAGCAACACCGTCTCAGTGGTTTTTCCGGCTGTGGCGGACGAGGATTCGGCAAATGAAAAAGAAGAGCCCATATTAATTTCCGAAGCTGATGCAGAAAATCAAATCAACGCCATTCAAACGCGCTTTGGCGATGTCGAGCACTGGACCGAAATGGGACGTGCGATTGAATATTTTGCTGCAAAAGGAGTCGTGCGTGGTTTTGATAACAACGATTTTCGCCCGCAGCAAGGCATTACTCGTGCCGAACTGACCAAAGTGGTTGTACTTGCAGTAGGGTTTGAAACCGTGCCGGATAATCCACGCACGTTTTGCGATATTTATCACGATGATTGGTTTTTTCCGTTTGTCGATGCACTCGTCATTCGCAAGTATGTCGGTGGATATCCGGGTGGCGATTGTCCACTGAGACGTAGATTTCGCCCACACAATCAGATTACGCGTGCCGAAGCGACAAAAGTCATTTTGAAGGCTTTCAACATCCAAGGTCGCCCAACAGGAGAAAATCCAGTTACGACTGAAATTTCTGCTTCGCATTGGTTTGCACCGTACGCCAAAATATTGATTGACCGCTCGATTTTGACCGCTGACGAACTCCGCGATTTTCGTCCAGATGAGCCAGCAACGCGCGGCGAAATTATGCTCCTGCTCAAACGCAGTTCGGACACGAGTCGGACTCCGGTAAGCGACATGGCGCCGCGCATTATTGATCACTTTGCGTGCAGTGATTATTGTCCTGGTGATCAAGCACAATATTGGGCGCGCATTTATGAAGGCGTACAGACTTCTGAAGAATGTAAAAAATGGAATGGTAAGTGGTATGCATATTATCAACTTGGCGGTTCGGCGACAGTTTGTCTCGCTGATTCCGAGCAAAACATCACAACAAATTATGTGGAGTGCGACGCGTTGAGACGATGCGCAAAACCCGAACAATGCGTGCTCGACCAAGAGTCACAGCTCCCCCGTTGTGTTGCGGACGATCCTTGCAATCGTTGTGGAAATCTGGAATGTGTGATTGTCATCAGCAGTCCGGTCGAAAATGCTCCGCTCAAAGTCATCTGCAAAGAATAGTTTTTGCGCTGCCACCATGGATAATGACCTCCACCAACGCATGCAAAGGCTCGCCGCCCGGGAACTTAAAAAGGGCACGAACCCGGCACAAGTCACAGAATTAGCACTTCAACAAGGCATTCCTAACGATATCGCCAATGCGGAGCTTGTGCGTTTGGCGGCAACTGGTAACAGTATGTTTTTGGGATTGTTGAAAAAATTCGGTTCGCGTAGCGAACAAATCAATGCGGCGGCACAAAAAAGTCTGCAGCAAGTGTGGGATCCTGCCGGTGAAGCTATCACGCTGAATACATTCGAAGCCGCGCAAGCAAAGCTACAAGGCACGACCAAAAAATATTTGGAACGCCCCACCTTGCCACGGCGCAATTTACTGCTCCTGTTGTTGCCAATTGTCGCTACAGCACTTCTCAGTATTTTTGTTCCCGGATTTGCACAAGGCATCATCCAACTCGATGACGGGAATGGTATTTTTCTCTTTTTGATGCCATTTTTGCCAGCGACTATTTATGTGGGATATGTTTTTTCTTTACAGCGAGACATAATCAAAATGCTCATTGCTCAAGAAGAAAACTGGATTTATTCCCCCTCCGAGCGTCCCGAACGATGGCAAGTATTGGTCAAAAAATATCCAGAGCTGTTTCGTAAGGGAAACACTGGGCAAAACTTTCAGGACGAATTTTGGGGAACGACAGAGTATCATGGGAAGTCAGTACAATTTTGGGCAGCAATTTTTGAATATGTCGTCGAAAGCACCGACAGCAAGGGGCGCAAAAATCGCTCTACTCACAGGAAAAATGTTTTTGCTATCAAGTTACACAAAAGACTGACTTCAGATTTTCGCCTCGAACCAGAACACTTGGGTATCCGCATGCTCAATTTTTTTCGCAAGAAAGAAATCGACACCGAATCTGCCGCTTTTAACAAAACTTTTGCAGTTTTTTACAATGGCAGCAAAGTTGAGAAACAATTGGAAATTGTCAAAACGCTGTCGCCATCAGTACAAGTACGCTTACTAGAAATGAAGGAACAATTTGGCAGATTTACGCTCCAGTTTCGCGATGATGCGATTGTCATAGCGTTTCCCGGGCGCATGATGCGCTGGATGAAAACTAATTTTTTTCTGCGTGTTGCCGTGGATGATCGCGACAAAGCTGCGCTACGCGAGCGCCTCAGAAGCGTCCTCGATATTTCGGGTGACATTTTACGTTTTTTGGATTAGATTGATTGTGAATTTTTTGTAAAAAATGGAAATTCTGCTGATTATCGTTGGTGCTGTTGTGCTGCTCGGCGCACTCTATGTCGTGCTGTTTAATGGACTTGTCACTGCCAAACAAAAAGTCAAAGAAGCTTGGTCGGGCATCGATGTTCAGCTCAAACGTCGCTACGATTTGATTCCCAATTTGATCAATACGGTCAAAGGTTATGCCGCGCACGAAGCGCAAACCCTTAACCAAGTTGTCGAAGCGCGCGCCAAAGCGATGGCGGTTTCGAGTAGCGACAAAACGGCACAAGCCGCAGCCGAAAATCAGCTCAGTTCGACGCTCAAATCTATTTTCGCCCTTTCCGAAAGCTATCCTGACCTCAAAGCCAATCAGAATTTTTTAGAACTCCAGACAGAGCTCTCCGAAACCGAAGATCAAATCGCCTCTGCTCGCCGCATCTATAACAACAATGTGACAGCGTACAATGTCAAAGTTCATACATTTCCTTCAAATGTAATTGCCAAGCGGCACAACTTTGGCGAAGAGCAGTTTTTTGAAGTCGATCCAAGTGAACAAACTGCGATTAAAGAGACGCCAAAAGTGGATTTTGGCATAACAGAAAACACCGTTCCACAACCAGAAAAACCAGTACTAGAAGCCGATAAAAATCTCTAAATCATTTGGTGTTGACCTTGCGTGGTTGTCAGTATTTGCTTGTCAGAATGTAAAAGAAGTTTGATAGTTTACTTCTGATAACATCTTGCCAACATGGAACTTGGTCGTTGGGCACCAGAGGCAGACGAAATAGCATACACTCCTGTAGTAAATGCAGGGCGTAATATTGACCAGCATGCCGAGCCTGCTCGTGCTTTTTTGCAAAGAATTTCACAATTAATCGAGCGAGGTGAAGAACAAAAAAATCAGCTTGAGGCAGCACCCTCTCAGACGACAGAAGAAGCTGTAGAAATTATTACTGCCACTCGCCAACTCTTGCGCGATATGGAATCCATGCAAACATCGCAACAAAGTTCGCTCGAAATAATGCACGCCCTTGAACTGATGAGACGAATATTACGACAAAAATTGTATGAGTATGGAAATGCCAACGGAATCAGCGAGCACCGAGTACTGACTCAAAAACGAACACCTTCTCAAATGACTGCTACGAGTGGAGTGGTGGAAGCGCGGGAGTATCAGCGAAATCTAGCAAGAGCACGACATGGCAGAGAGCGTCATCCTCTTTTATCTACGGAAAGATGGTTACAAAACCACCTGCCACAAGTTACAAGCTTATTTCGTGCTCCTCAACTCTCGCAAGCAGCATAATCACTTTGATATCAACAGCGTAATACAAACAAAAATCCAATCTTGCTTGACATTGAATTCTGTTGGGATTAGATTCGATTTCTCAAATATTTGATACGCCAATTATACATTACGATACAACTGAATCCGGCGAAGGAACAATAAAAGACATGGCTGATTCACCTTTTGGCGTCGCGCTCCTAAGTGACAGTGCTACAGATTTGCAATCGACACTCAAGACAAGACAAAAAGCTTTTTTGAATCTCGTTATCAATCCCAGTCCAGAAGCAATTCAGAATTTTTTGGACGCCACAAAAAATCTTATCAACACCACAAACGGACTCGCTGGTATGCTGCCCGCCAATTATACAAAAATACTCCCTGCACAAAATGCAGAATTTCAGAGCATTTTGGATCAGCACGGTTTACAGGTAGATATCAAAACTCTTTTACAATTTTTTGAAACAGATCAGCCGAATATTCTCGAAATAATCAAGTTTTTACAGGCCTTACCAGCGAAAGAAGTGTTCGAGTTAGAGCTCTCGACTCTTACTACTCCACAAAAAATTATCGCCTATTTACAATACAAAGTTGCAAATAGTGACTTTGCCCAGTTACTTAAGGAAATAAAAGATAGAAAGCCCGAACTGTATGATCAAATCACTAAAGGAAAAATTGCGGAACTGTTGAAGCAAAATGAAAAATATTTTGGCGCAGAAAAAACTTCAATGAGAGAAAAAGCTAAGCAATGGTTCGCAGAAAAAATTCTTAGGAAAGCTGCGTAAAATAAGAATCTGATTTGGTCGGGAAAGATGTTGGCAAAAGATAATTTTCCTAATCTTTTTCCTTGTTCTCCAAATTGAACAATTCTGGGAATATCTTAAAAAATCACCAAAACTTCTCTGTTTACGAACCAAATTTTTTCTGCCACAATAGGAACCAATGAACGCCAACCTCCCTCACCTAGCGGCGCAAGTGCGCATCGATGCACTCAAGATGATTTTCGCGGCGCAATCCGGACATCCTGGGAGCAGTTTTTCGACCGTAGAAATTTTGGCAACTTTGTTTTTTGGCGGCTTTCTCAAATTCGATCCGAAGAATCCGCATTGGGATGGGCGTGATTATTTTATTATGAGTAAAGGACACGGTTGTCCCGCGCTGTATGCTGTTTTGGGCGAGCTGGGATATTTTTCAAAAGATGAGTTTTTTAATCTGCGCCAAGTCGATTCGCTACTGCAAGGACATCCAGAGACTTTTATCCCAGGAGTTGAAATCGCGAGCGGACCGCTCGGACAAGGCATGAGCGTGAGTAACGGTATTGCACTCGGACTCAAGATCGACGGCAAGCCGAACAAGGTGTTTTCGCTCCATGGTGATGGCGAATTGCAAGAAGGAAATATCTGGGAAGCCGCCATGACTGCCGCAAAATATAAGATTGATAATTATGTTGCAATCGTAGATCACAACACTTTGCAAATCGATGGCACCTGTGAAGAGATCAAATCGCTAGGAGATATCGCAGCAAAATTCCGCGCGTTTGACTGGGAGACGATTGAAATCGATGGACACGACTTTGCGCAAATCGAAGGTGCACTAACGCAAGCAATTGCCGTTGTTGGCAAGCCAGTTTGTATTGTCGCGCACACAGTCAAAGGTAAAGGCGTCAGCTTTATGGAAAACCAGGTCAGTTGGCATGGAGTAGCACCAAATGAAACAGAATTTGAAGCCGCGATGAAAGAACTAACCGATCAATTTGACCGCACCAAATGAGTATTGCAACGCGAACCGCTTTCGGCGAAGAACTTCTCGCGCTCGGTAAAGAGCAAACGAATGTTGTCGCACTCGATGCCGACTTGCGCGGTTCGACCAAGACTGGAGCTTTTGCGAAGGCATTTCCCGAACGTGCGTTTAATGTTGGTATTTCGGAACAAGACCTTGTTGCGACTGCTGCGGGGCTTGCCGTTGCTGGCAAAAAAGCCTTTGCTTGCAGCTTTGCAACGTTTTTGACTGGACGCGCTTATGACCAAATTCGCACCTCGGTCGCGGTTTCTGAAAAAGCAGTCGTGCTTGTGGGAACACATGCGGGGATTTTGACCGGCGAAGACGGTGCCACTCACCAATCACTCGAAGACATCGGACTCATGCGTGCCTTGCCAAATATGGTGGTCTTGCATCCTGCCGATGCAGAAGAAACCAAAGCTTGTGTCCGTTATGCCGCAGCGTGTGAACATCCTGTTTATCTGCGTTTGGGACGCGCCAATGTGCCGATTGTGTATGAAGCGGGAACAAAATTTGAAATCGGCAAAGTGAAAAAAATTACCGACGGTAACGATATTACTATTTTTGCAACAGGTCCGCTGGTAGCGAGCGCCATAGCAGCTGCCAAGCTGATGGAAGATGATAAAATCGGAGTAAAAGTTGTAGATGTTACTTGCATTTCGCCACTTGATATCGATGGAGTATTGCGCGAAATCGTGGATGCCAAACTCGTCGTCACCGCCGAAGATCATTCGATTAATAATGGACTCGGGAGCGCAATTGCCGAAGTCATGGCAGAACATGGTGCGCCAGCAAAGCTCCACCGTATTGGTATGCGGCGCTTTGGCGAATCAGGCAGCACTGGCGACCTCTATCACAAATACGGTTTTGATGCGGAAGGAGTTGAGGCATCACTCAGAAAATTTTGGGATGAAAGAAAATAAGCATAGTTACGAAATCCGCACGCTTCAGGAGTCGGATATTCCGGCAGTGATACAATTTGTCGAACAATGTGACAATCTCGTCCTCGAAAGAGCCAGTGTATATTGGATGCTCGCACGATTTTTTGCAGACACCTGTTTTGTGGCTGTCCGTGACGAAAAAATCATCGGATTGCTTTTTGGCTTTATCAGCCAAACTGATTCAAAAATCGCCTATATTCAAAAATTAGGCACGCGTGCCGATCAGCGAAAAAAAGGCGTGGCAACAGCGCTTGTTGGTATTTTTGAAAATACAGTCGCAAAAAAGAATGTACAAAAAATATTCCTGACTACTTATCCAGATGCTGCAAACCAAACGGCGATTGCGTTTTATGAACAACGCGGATTTGTGGGTGAAAAATTCTGGAAAGGAACCAAAGAGCGACTGGGATTGTGGAAAGGTATTTCGTAAAGTTTCTCTCAATCCTGGGCATATCGAAATGCCCGCTAAAGATTCTGCATGGCTTGTCAAAAATTGCCCTTCGTTACCACTTGCATTCGCCCTAGAAGTTTGGCAGAATCAGTCGGCTTTCTGTGTCCTCGTAGCTCAGTGGATAGAGTGTTTGGTTGCGGTCCAAAAGGTCGCAGGTTCGACTCCTGCCGGGGACACCATCTTCAAAAAGCAAACTCTTCGCCAGATGCAAAAAGACCGCGTAACTGGCAAGACACATTTTTCTTCCTACGCGCCCGCGTAGCTCAATTGGATAGAGTACCTGGCTTCGAACCAGTAGGTTGGGGGTTCGAGTCCCTCCGCGGGCACCATGCTTAACCATAAAAATTAGTAGTACTGATTAGGTATTTCGGATATCACGGATAATCGCAAAAGAGGCTGGTTCACCACCCCACAGAGTTTTGGCGACGGTTAATTCGACATTAATATACTCGTGTGTCGCTTTGACGATTGTCCGGTAACGATCAGGAACCGACTTATCTTGTATACGTCTTTGAAAAATATCGATTACTTTTTCAAATTCGTCAGGGTGTAAAAAATCTCGGATTGATTTACCGATAACCGTTTCTTTGGTCTTGCCAACAATATCTGCCGCGTACTTGTTTACGTAAGCGATGATACCGCCTCCAACAATCACGAGCATACCATCATTGGCATTTTCTACCAGTGCGATAAAATTGGCGCCAACATCTTGTGGTTCGCGACTGTGTGAAGGAAAATTATTTTCGTGTAAGCTGACCATTGGAGTAAAAAATAATCTGATTGTTAAGTCAGAGAATGGCTAATAATCAGTTGAATTATACTCCCCATATATTTTTATATTTGCAAGTTTTTTTTGTGTTGAAGGTCAGACAGCAGCTATTCGGTCACAAAAAAACGAGCATGACGAATATTACAGAAGATGAAAAAATCCATAGAAAAAGCGCTTAAAAACTGCTATAATAGAGATACATATTTTTAAACTATGTCAAATATCAAACAGGCACATGCTCGCGAAGTGCTCGATAGCCGAGGCAATCCTACGGTGGAAGTCGAAATCACGTTAGAAGATGGTTCGTTTGCACGTGCGATTGTGCCTTCTGGCGCCAGCACCGGCATACACGAAGCGTTGGAACTAAGAGACGAAGACAAATCGCGCTATCTCGGCAAAGGAGTTTTGAAGGCGGTAGAAAATGTAAATACCAAAATTGCCAAAACGGTAATCGGCTTAGACGCCGATAATCAAAACAAGCTTGATGAAGCGATGCTCGCCCTCGATGGCACAGAAAACAAATCTGTCCTTGGCGCAAACGCGATTTTGGGAGTATCGATGGCGGCAGCAAAAGCAGCGGCGATTTCTCAAAAAATTCCGCTCTATGCACACTTTGCAAACCTGGCGGGCGTGAGTAATCCGACTGAACTTCCGACACCCATGATGAATGTCATCAACGGCGGTTCACACGCTGATAGTGGGCTCGAGATACAAGAATTTATGATTTGCCCAACCGGCGCGACATCATTTCGCGAAGCACTGCGTTTTGGCGCGGAGACATTTCATCACCTCAAAAAAATCTTGAGCAGTCGCGGCATGGTGACAGCCGTTGGCGACGAAGGTGGTTTTGCGCCGCATTTGCAGAACAATGCTGCCGCGATTGAAGTGTTGCTCGAAGCGATTGAAGCAGCCGGACATACAGGAAAAATAGACATTGCTATGGATGCCGCTGCTTCGGAATTTTACGAAAACGGAGTCTACAAAATCGACGGTGGGAAAAATTCGGAGGAAATGGTGGCATATTACGAGAATCTTGTGCAACGCTTTCCGCAAATCGTTTCGATAGAAGACGGACTCGCCGAAGATGACTGGTCAGGTTTTGGATCTTTGCAGGACAAACTGGGTGACCGAGTCCAATTGGTCGGTGATGATATCTTTGTCACCAACCCCAAACGAATTGCGCGCGGCATCGAAGAAAAAGTGCAAAACTCGGTACTGATAAAATTGAATCAGATCGGCAGCGTTACCGAAACGATTGCTGCGGTAAAAATGGCGCAAGCCGCCGGTTGGACAACGGTTATTTCGCATCGCAGCGGCGAAACCGAAGACACAACCATCGCAGACCTTGCGGTTGGACTTGGCACCGGACAAATCAAAACTGGTTCGCTCAGTCGAACTGATCGGATTGCGAAATACAACCAGCTCCTCCGTATTGAAGAACAACTAGGTGAAAGTGCTCGATTCCACGGAAAAATCAGGTAATTTTTGTAAGCCACAAAATCCACATTTGTCGAGGGGTTTTGCGAAACAATTTCCTCTTTATTTCGTTACAGTATACGCAATCCTTGCGATTTTTATACAGGTGATCGACATTCTTGAACACATGCGGCGCGTTTTGGGTCTTCCTTCCAAGACTTTCACAGCATCGCTGCGTCAGCGTCTCCTCGAAGAATTTGACACGGAATATAATCAGCTCGAAGCCCGCTTGCGTTTGCAGGCAAGCGAAACCGTTCCGTCAGAGGCTTTTCGTAAACGTTTGCGTCAACGTCTCGTTGCGGACGAACGACAAACTCGTAAGATTTTTGTTGCACCTGCCAAACGTACATGGCGTCGCGCCTTCGAAGTCGGTGCATCGGTTATGACGATTGTTACCCTGATTACTGCAACTGTCTTTTTTGGCTCACGCCCAACCACCCTTGCTACCGATTTGACACTCCTCACTGCTTTTAGTGGTGATGTACAACTCACGCAAGCTGGTACGCAAGCGACAGTTGTTGCGCCAGATATTGCAATCACTACTGGAACAGCCATCACCACTGGTGCTCGCTCTGGTGCTACTGTGCGATTCTTTGAGGATTCGATATTGCGTCTTGATCAAAATACCAGGGTCACCATCGAAAATCTCACTCCGCATTCTGCACGCGATGATTTGGGCGAAGTCGGTATCACGATTTTGGAGGGACGCGCTTGGGTCAGAACCTTTTCTACCGACGAAGATTATTCGCGCTTGGTCATAACGCTTACCTCAGAAAACTCAATTGTGATGGATGCAGGAGGAGCCCTGGACGTGACGGTCTCTAAAACAGAAAGGTCAATCCGAGTCTGGGAAAGGTCTGCGGCTGCGCTCAGCAATGGTGTGCGTGCGTTTCTTTCGGAAGGAAAGGAGTTTTTGCAACACGGTGGCTTTAATTCGGGCATGTTGCCAATTGGCGAAGCATCGTACCAAGAGCCTTGGGTCGTCCAGAATTTTGCTGCGGATGATCTCTTGATTGGCACAATCTTGGAAGAAAAAATCGACGCGCAGCGCATCTTGGCAGAAAATCGAGTTGCATCATTGCGCGAACACTTCGCTTCTCCCTTTGGTGAAGATAGTGATGCAGAAATCTTTCAGCTAGAAACGGATTTTTTTGCAATGCTTTCGCATCTTTTGGTAAATGCAGATAACGAAGCAGCGCTTAACCATTTTGTCGAGAGTGTTCACAATGTAGGCGAAAAAAATCACGATCAAGTCGTTGCCTTGCTGGCATCAGCAGAAAAGACGCTCAGCATTGTTTTGCCAGATTCACCGCTCTTTACTGCAAAAAAGACGATTGAAAACCTCAAATTTGAACTCGAGCAAAAACCATCCGTTATCGCCATTGAGGAGCGTCGTACCACTCGGCTTTGGGAGGCACGCCGCTTGGCGCAAGCAGGAAATGTTTCGCTTGCCGAAGAAATTGTCCGTGAAAGCAGTACAGAAGCAGAAGGTGCCGCCAGAGAGACGATTTCACCGGATCAAACCGCCGATATTTTGGCAGAAAAACAAGAGCAATTGGCAGCGCTTTCTGCCATCACCACTTCGGCAGGAGTCACCGAAGGTGTCGCGGAATCACTCGAAAAAGAGACTGTCGCCGAATCATCACGTATTATTCGTCCGGGCTTTCCTGACGCGTCCACCCGCAACACGACCAATCAGGCATACGAGATTATCGCGAGTATCAAAAAATACGAAAATATAACTGGTCAAAAAAATACGTTGTATCATCATTTAAACAGCATCGAAGATTCTGCTGAAAATCTCTCACTTTTGATGGAAATCAAAAATCGTGTTCCGAATGAGCTCGTCGGCATGGTTGACGAAAAGATTATTCTCATTTTGGGCAAAGAGCGCGAACGGATGTCCGATATCAAAGCTGACGAATCATCGCCATCGCCCACCCATAGTTCGCCAACTGCCGAACCAGTGTTGGAAGAAACAGCGCTTCCAAATGCGGTTCCACTTGCTTCGCCAGAAGAATTTATCTCGTCGCCCGAGCCAGAAAGTGAAGAAAAAAATGAAGCAGAACTCGAGCCAACAGAAACTCCTCTCTCATCTGTAGAAAATACCGTTCTCTCGCCAGCACCAATTACACCTGTCGAGATTCTCTCTGAGAATATCATTGTTGAAATTGAATAAACCTTCCGTTTGACGAAGAGGAACGCTACACTGCAGCAGAACTTGCTTTTTTGACTTGTGCCACCAGATTCACAACTTTCACCGGCTGCTTTTGATATTGTGCGCCAAGCCGCTGCTGAGCAAGCGAGCACCAAGGCAGAACTCTATCGAATCAAAAACCTCGTTTGCCGCGACTATGGGTCAAACACCTTTCCCGATGCGCATTTGACTGCCGCTTACGAAGCACTTGTGGAACAAGGCGAATTGGAGCCCAATCCGATTTTGGCGACGCTTTTTCGCAAACGCGGCATTCGCACGCTGTCGGGAATTGCGCCGATTTCGGTTTTGCTGCCGCCAGCGCCGTGCAAGAGCGCTTGTGTCTATTGTCCCAGTGAACGCGCTAATGCGCAGGGAAAAACTCTTTTTCAGATTGATAGCGAAAAAAAATATGGTCCACAAGCGGTGCCGAAAAAATACCAACGCTCAGGCGAATTGGTAATGCCGAAAAGTTATTTGAGCAGCGAACCAGGTGCAATGCGCGCACTGCTCGCCGGTTTTGACCCTTTTGTACAAATCACGCGTCGGCTCGCCGCCATGAAAAAAACCGGACATTCCGCAGAAAAATGCGAACTTATTGTGCAAGGCGGCACTTTCTCTGATTTAAAAAAAAGCGAGCGCACGCGTTTTATCACCCATTGTTATCGAGCGTTTAATGAAGATACGACAGGCGAATGGAATACTTTGGAAGCGGCGCAACAACGCAACGAACAAGCAAAGCATCGCGTCATCGGACTGACACTCGAAACGCGCCCGGGCAGTATTACCATTGATGAAATCAGAGAGTTTCGGCGTCTCGGCTGCACGCGGGTAGAAATCGGTGTCCAAACGCTTGATGACAGCATCACACGCAAAACCAAGCGCATTCAAACCCGCGCCGAGGTCGTACGTGGAACGAAGTTGCTGCGCGAAGCCGGCTTTAAAATCTGCTATCATGTGATGCCAGGATTGCCGTTTTCTTCGCCAGAAAAAGACATCGCGAATTATAAAGAAATGATGGAGCATCCAGATTTTCGTCCAGATCTGGTAAAAATTTATCCCTGCGCCGTTGTG
The DNA here is from genome assembly GCA_041738935.1 of Candidatus Altimarinota bacterium. Lineage (GTDB taxonomy): Bacteria > Patescibacteriota > Gracilibacteria > CAIRYL01 > JBGSOV01. Next base: position 28,486 of record JBGSOV010000019.1, read on the forward strand.
CCGTTTAGTGAATTGGCAGACTGGTATAAAGAAGGAAAATACGAGCCATATTCTGCAGAAACGCTCGAAGAAGTTTTGCTCGCAATGAAGAAATTGACGCCGCCATGGGTGCGGATTTCGCGCCTCATTCGTGATATTCCCGGCACGGCGATCCTTGGTGGCAGCAAGGTGACGAACCTGCGCCAACTACTGCAAGAAAGAATGGCGAAACGTGGCGAACGTTGTCGCTGTATCCGCTGCCGCGAAATCAAGGCGGCGACTTTTCCAGCGGATCAAGTCCGACTGCAGAAAAGAGAATACGAGACAACATCTGGCACGGAACAGTTTTTGAGTTATGAGTTGGCAGATGAAACCTTGCTGTCGATGTTGCGCTTGTTTTTACCGAATACAGATACAGAACCTGTTTTTCGAGTTTTGAAAAATGCCGCCATCGTGCGCGAACTCCACACTTTTGGCGCGGCAATGCCGGTTGGCGGCAAAGCGAAACAAGAAGCGCAGCACACCGGTTTTGGCGGCAAATTGCTCGCGGAAGCCGAACGAATTGCGAAGGAACAAGGATACAAAAAGCTCGCAGTCATTGCTGGCATCGGTGTCAAAGAATATTATCGCAAACGCGGCTTTGTCGATGACGGGATGTATTTGGTGAAAATGCTCTAGAACAAGCACTATCCGGTAATTATGATTCTTCCACGAAGCATTGTTGACGAGTGGTAAAAAAAGGTTTACAAGTATTTACAGAAGAAAAAATATAAAAATATTACAATTTACTTTCTCTGAGAAAATGAAATTCATAACTTTTCTAAAAAACAGACAATTATGGCTCTTCATGGGCTCGGGACTGATTGTCAGCGTTGCCTACATCGATCCGGGCAACTGGGGAACAAATATCGGCGCTGGCGCAAGCTTTAATTACGACTTGCTGTGGGTGATTTGGATGGCAAGTGGCATGGCAATGCTGTTTCAATATCTCTCGGGAAAGATCGGTATTGCCGGGTACTCATTACCAGAATTGGTCAAAATCAAAGTCAAAAAGAAGCCTTTGATATTTTTGTATTGGATTGCTGCAGAGTTAGCGATTTTGGCGACCGATCTTGCCGAATTTTTAGGAATTGTGGTCGCGCTCAAATTGCTCTTCGGCATTCCACTCTTATGGGGAGCCTACATTGCCATTGCCGATATTCTGCTGATTTTACTCCTGATGAAAAAACGCTTTCGAGCGCTGGAGAAAGCGTTTGTGTTTTTTGTAGTAATTGTCGGATTGTCTTTTTTGTATGAAGTCGTAGTAACAAAACCCGCACTTGGAGAAATACTCGTGCATTCGGTCAAGCCAGTGCTTACCAAAGAAACTGCTTTTTTGGCGGTCGGAATCATTGGCGCCACAGTTATGCCACACGCCCTCTTTGTGCATTCGTGGCTGATTAAGAACAAGATGACCGATATGCAAATCACAGACAAGCAGCAGGCGCGCAAATTTCATCTGTTCGATAATGTCGTTTCACTTTTTATCGCCGGCTTTATCAATGCGGCGATGCTCATCATGGCGGCAGCGGCTTTTTATGGTATTAAGGACGAAGTGGCAACGCTCGAATCTGCTTATGTGACTTTGATACCGCTCTTCGGAATCTTTGCAGCGACTGTATTTGCCGTTGCCCTCCTTTCTGCTGGAATCTCTTCTTCGCTGACGGGTGTGCTCGCCGGACAATCGATTATGGACGGGCTGCTTGGCATTCGGATTAATCCATGGATCAGGCGCATAGTTACACGGGTGATTAACGTTGTTCCATTGACGATTGCGATTTTGTTGGGGGTCGAGCCGCTTAATATTTTGATTTACAGTCAGGTAGTGCTCAGCTTGCTGATCCCACTGCCGTTGATTCCGATAATTATTTTTACTGCGCAAAAATCAGTAATGGGCGAGCTGGTAAATCACAAGATAACCACTATTATCGCTTCCGTATTTGGATCGGTTATTCTTGCCTTCAATTTTTACCTGCTGTACTTATTCTTTTTCGTGGGAATTTCGGCATAAAAACTGCTTGATTTGAGAATATGAATATATTCAAATTATATTTTGGAAATTGTACTTTGCTTTCCTAAAAATAACTGACACCATGGTGAGCGCATTCTTCTCGTCATGTCTGTAGCGCTCAAATTCCACAACGTCAAAAAACAGTTCGACAAGCTAGAGGCACTCAAAGGGGTCTCGCTCGAAATCAAGGAAGGGGAATTTTTTGCCCTGCTCGGACAAAACGGTGCTGGCAAAACGACGCTGATCAACTGCCTCGCCGGAGTTACAAAACGGGATAGCGGCGAGATCGAAGTATTAGGAAAAAACATTGATACACATTCTACTTTCGCCAAAACGAGTGTCGGCATCGTGGCGCAAGAGGTTGCTTTTGATCCGTTTTTTGGTCCGGCAGAAATCTTGCGAATGCAGCGCGGCATGTACGGTTTGCGCCAAAACGAAGAACATTTGGATTGGCTACTCGAAAAATTGTCACTGCAAGATAAAAAAAATGTCCGCTCGCGCAAGCTTAGTGGCGGCATGCGCCGCCGACTAATGATTGCCAAGGCACTTGTACACGAACCAAAAATATTGATCTTGGACGAGCCGACTGCTGGCGTCGATGTCGAACTGCGACAAGGATTGTGGAAGTTTTTGGAAGAACTGAGACAAAAACATGGCGTGACGATTCTGCTTACCACGCATTATCTCGAAGAAGCGCAAGCACTCGCTGATCGGATCGCTATTATCCACAAAGGCGAAATCATCGTGAACGAAGAAAAGAAGCAACTTTTGAAACGCCAAAAACGTATTCTCGAAATCGAAACGACAGATGGCAAGACCGAATCGTTTGAGCTGGAAAGTGACGAAAACCCGCTCATAAAACTTGGTCAGCGCACCGATATCAAGGATTTGACAATTCGCGAACCGAAGCTAGAAGATGTTTTTCTTGATCTGACCAAAGCATGAATCTTATCCGTTTGTACACTCTGGCATACAAAGAAACTCACCGCTTTTTGAAGGTGTGGATGCAAACGGTGTTTTCGCCGGTTGTTATTGCGGTGATGTATTTTGCCGTTTTTGGCGGAGCACTTTCGTCGCGCATTGTAGAGTTTAATAATATTCCATATCTCGCTTTTATCGTGCCAGGACTGGCATTGCTGCAAGCAACGACCAATGCTTTTCAGAATCCGAGTAGTTCGCTAATTATTGCGCGCTATCAAGGACTTCTTCCGGATTTGCTGATGAGTCCGCTTACTGCCATGGAAAAGACCTTGGGGTATTTGCTCGGCGGCGTAATCCGTGGGGTGATGGTGACGATATTGATTTTTGTCGTTGCGGCATTTTTTGTGCGTGATTTTTGGCCCGAACACTGGTTTGCGCTTGCACTTATCACCTTTCTTGCGAGTGGGACTTTTTCGTTGATGGGAACACTTGTTGGAATTTGGAGCAAGACTTTTGACGGCGTCGCCGGTATTACCACTTTCGTCATCACGCCAATGGCGTTTTTGGGCGGCGTGTTCTATTCGATCAACGCCCTGCCAGAAATGGCGCGCCAACTATCGCATTTCAATCCATTTTTTTATTTTGTCGATGCAACGCGCTGGGCATTTTTTGGGGTCAATGACATTGCACCTGCGCTTTCATTTGGCGTCGCAATTGCTCTATTTGTAATCTTTTTTGCGCTCACTTACTCCGCTTTTGCGACCGACTGGCGGATGAAGAATTGACCTTTTTCTCCCCAACTAATCAGGGGAATCGGAGGGGTGTAGCTTTCATGAGGAGGAAACGGAAGCCCCAGCTTCCGTCTTTGCGAGGGATTGAGGAACGAGCGAGCGAAGCAATCTAGACAAAACAGAGACAGGATTATTCTTGTTTGCTGTTTGTTTCGGGATTGCCGCGGCGCTTCCGGCACTTTTATCATTCCAATAATTGAATCCTGTACTGCTTGAATCCATTTGTCCGCGCCTCGCAAAGACGCTGTGCGTTTATGAGACAACATCCACCGGATCAATATCGATGCGACACCGCGGCAACGGTACCGCTTTTAAAAGGAGTTCTGGTTCGGCGGAAATGACAAACAGATTGGCAAAATAATTTCCGTGTTTTTTGGGGTGGAGTGCTGGCGCAACAAAAATCTGAATTTTTTCGTCGGGAAAAAGTTCCTTTTTGCGTTGCTGCAAAATCGCTTCTAGCGTACGCGCAGCAGCGAACACTGTTTCTTTTTTCTTGGCAATAAAAATTAATTTGGCGATACGACTTATGGGCGGCAAAAAATGCTCTTCGCGCACAACCAGTTCTTGCAAATAAAATTGTTCTGGATCAGCAGCGATTAGTGTTTGCCACAGCGGCAAATCCGGGAGGCGCGTTTGTATGACGACTTCAGCGCCTTGTCCGCGTCGCCCCGCTCGTCCCGCTACTTGAACAAGAAGTTGAAAAGTACGTTCCGCTGCTCGAAAATCCGGAATACTGAGCCCCGCATCTGCATCGACAACGCCCACAACGCCGATGTTGTCAAAATCAAGCCCTTTGGCAATAATTTGTGTTCCGACGAGAATATCAGCATCACCACTAGTAAAACTGTCGTGTAATTCGCGAAAGCCAGTCTTAGCGCTGGTGGTGTCGCGATCGATACGTACGATTTTTTTCTGAGGAAAAACTTGCTGCAAAAGTCGCTCGACTTGAGCCGTGCCACTGCCGAAAAAACGCAATTTGCTACTGCCACACAGCGAACATGCCGCAAGTACGCCAAAGACACGCCCGCATTGATGACAAAGCAGATATTCTTTTCCGGCTTTGCCGGCGTGCGAAACTAAAGAAATGTGACATTCGGGACAGCGTGTTACTTCGCCACAATCTTCGCAAACGAGTGATCGAAAAAGCCCGCGTCGATTGAGGAAGAGTAAAGCTTGTTCTTTGTTCTGCAATGCTGTTGTAATCTTGTACACCAATGCCCGCGACAGCGGACTTTTGTTTTTAGCAGCCGTTTCTTCACGCAAATCGACGACCGACAATGTTGGTGATGGTGTTCGTGCTGGCAAGTGAACAACTGCTAATTGCTTCGTGTGGGATTGATACCACACTTCCATGCTGGGCGTCGCAGTAGCATATACAAGCTGCGCATCATGGAGTTTTGCCAGCATGCCCGCTACGTCACGAGCATGATAGCGCGGTGACTGATCGGATTTAAAGGTCCATTCGTGCTCTTCTTCCATTACAATGAGACCCAAATTTTGAAAGGGTAAGAAGAGTGCTGCACGACTTCCAACAATAATTTGTGCGTGTCCCGCGCGAATGCGCCAAAACGCTTCGGCTTTTTCACCTTCTGATAATCGCGAATGATAGAGCACTACGCGTTCTTCACCAAATTCTTCTGCGCATTTTGCGAACAGTTCGGTCGTCAATCCGATTTCGGGCACCAAGAAAAATGTCGTCTTTTGCTGCGCCAAAAGTTCTGCGGCATAATGCCGCATTAGGTGACTTTTGCCGCTCCCGGTTGGAGCAAACAGCAGCACACGCTTAACTTTGCGTAATTCGGCAAGTGCAGATTCTTGTTCTAGGGAAATAGATTTTTGAGAAGGAAGAAAAGGTGAATGCGCAGAAAATTTTTCTGTAGATGAAAATTGAATTATGTCGCGTTCGTGCAAACTCTCTAGCGTTTGTTTTGTGGCGCCAGTTACAGCACGGACTTTTGATACATCTGCCAAACCGTGTTCGCACAAATGCTCCACGACTTGTTGCATTTTTTTACCAAGTCGCCCCTCTATTTTTTGAGGAACAAGCGCGATCTTGGTCACCAGTGGCGGCTTGCCATTGCCCGCAAAAATCTGGAGCGGGAAAAAAAGCGGTAACACTCGTCCCAATGGTACAAAATTGCGCCGTGCAACTTCGTGTGCGAGGCGAAAACTATGCGCTTGAAGCAAAGACGGCGTACAGATTTCGAGAATATTTTCTATATCAAAAAGCGGCGTTTTGTCATGCAGATGCGCGACGACAGCGAGTTCGGGTTTGTGCTGCAACGGCGCTCGCACAATGCAGCCGGCGGCAATACTGATGGCAAGTGCGTCGGGCACAGCAAATGTAAAGAGCCCATCATTGCTACTTGGTGTTCGCCCACGAAAAGCCAATTCGGCATATTTCATCAATTGTATTGTCACATATTTCACGCATTTTGCATGAAAAATTATTCGTTTACAAAACAGAGTAAACTTTATCAGTGAAAAATACATTGCTCCACTTTAAAATTACAGATTTAATGGGAAGGAGTAGATGATTTTTTGGTTCCTTATTATGCTCCATAAAGCGCTTCGCAACATCGGTCTCGGCAAAAAAGAAGCCGATTTATATTTGGAAATGCTCAATGTCGGTCCGCAACCAGCATCGATATTGGCACGAAAAATTGGTCTCCCGCGCAGCAGCGTGCAGTTTTTAGCAGAAACTTTGGTAAAAAAAGGCGTCGCCAGCAAGCACAAACATCGTAACATCACCACCTATCAACCGATGGATCCAGAGCACTTAATCCGCTTTTTGGAGGGAGAAAAATGGGAATTTATGCAAGAGTTTGAGAAAAAATCTGACCAAATTCAAAAAGCCATCCCCGAACTGAAAAAACTGCAAGGACAAATAGTGGCGCGCCCGCAGGTCCGATTTTATGAAGGCAAAGAAGGACTCAAAATGGTGTACGAGGACAGTCTTTCTTCTACCGAAACCATTCGTGCTTTTGCCAATTTTGAAGAGCGCAGTCGCTGTTTGCCAGAATATTTTCAAGACTATTACAAGCGCCGTGCAGAAAAAGGCATTCACCTGCGTGCCATTTATCCAGATAGCGATTTTGGTATTGAGCGCAAAAAAAAGGACAAAGAATCGAATCGCGAATCGCTCCTTGTGGATAAAGAAAAATACAAGTGGCTCCCCGAAATCCAGTTTTATGACGACAAGGTCACAATCGCTTCCGGTAACGAAATGGTCGGGGTGATTATTGAGGGCAAAGAAATTGCTGAAGCCATGAAGACGCTTTATGATCTTGCCTGGAATGGGATTCTGCTCGAAAAAGAGCTCAAGAAAAAGGATAAAGAGCAGAAAAAGTAAAACTTTACAATGTCTTAGCTTCTTACTAAACGATATGGTAGAAAACCGTAACAAAATAGTAAAAGAACCAGATAATACAGCTGTGAGAACAGCTTTGTGGAGAGCATTGCACGTTCAAATCGATGATAAACCACACATTCTTAAAGATGAAATTGGCTTGAAATTGATAACTCCGCCTAATGATTGGCAAGAGCGTCCAGATATGAAGTTTACAAAGCGCCTTCGCGCTTCTATTGTCGCTCGCGCCCGCTTTATTGAAGATTTGATTATTGAACAAAGCAAACAGGGAATTACTCAATATGTCATCCTCGGTGCAGGGCTCGACACCTTTGCTGAGCGCAGACCAGATATTGCTTCCAAACTTCAAATCTTTGAAATTGATCAACCAGATACATTGTCTTGGAAACGACAACGATTAATTGAACTTGGTTTTGGCGTTCCAAAATATCTGCATTTCGTGCCTGTTAATTTTGAAACGTCTTCATGGTGGGAACTACTATTAAAATCGGGATTTGATCCGAATAAACCCGCTGTTGTTGCCTGCACGGGCGTTAGTTTGTATTTAACGAAAGATGCAATTACTTCTACTCTAGATCAAATTGCTACGCTTGCGCAGAGCTCAAAACTCGCCATGACATTTTACCTACCAGTAGAGCTTGTAGATGAAGAAGATAAACCTATGCAAGAAATGTCAGAGAAAGGTGCTCGTGCAGCAGGAACACCTTTTATAAGTTTTTTCACACCCAATGAGATATTGAGAATGGCTGATGATGCAGGTTTTAAAGATGCAAAAACAGTATCAGCAAAAGAAATGGAGCAACTTTATTTTATGAACAGGACAGACGAATTTGTACCTGCAAGTGGAGAAATATTCCTCTTGGCAACAACTTAGGCTACTAAAACAGAATAATTACCCTAATGAAAAAAATCTCGTAACATTTCTTGTAGGAGCTGTCTTGCAGACGATTTGAAAGCATGAAACTCACTTTGTTCACATTCACGAAGAGCAAAAAAAAGGTTGGATTTTTACAGAAAAGGGGTATTTTACACCTGCAAAGGGAATGATGATCTTAAAAAATAATCAATTTTCTTTATTTCCAACCCATGCCTTGGACAAAAAACGACTATCCGGCTTCGATGAAAAATCTTTCGCCAGAGGTGCGAGATCAAGCGATTCGCATTGCCAATGCCCTGCTCGAGAAAGAGAAAATGGACGAAGGGCGCGCAATCGCTATCGCGACTGCCCAGGCAGAAAAATCGCACGGACACAAATAATATTTTTTTTCCTATGACTTCTTCTCCAAACGAGTTCGATCATTATCGGCAGAAGGCACTGTATGTGCTCAAAATCGTCATAGTCAGCAGCATCCTGATTGCGCTCACTATTATCGGCAAGAATGTTTTACTGCTCAGTTTTGCGGCGATTCTCCTCGCGATTTTTTTTCACGGACTGGGTGAATTGGTGTCGCATCTAACCGGTTGGCGTCAGAGTGTCTCGCTCATCGCCGGCATTGCGGGAATCTTGGTATTATTTACGTTACTCGGTATTTTTTCCGCTCCGGGCATCGAACGACAATTTGAAGATTTGTCGAAACAAATTCCCAATTCTTTGCAAAACGTCCGCGACAGTATTTCTGAATATCCGCTGGGAGAAAGAGCAATCAGTCGCGTGAGTGAAGGAATTTCGTGGCAAGACATCCCCATCGGAGGCAGCGGTATCGTGAGCAAGGCGACCGGCGCGGCGGCAAGTGCCGTCAATATAGTGATCAACTTTTTTGTCATCGTACTCGCTGGCGCGTATCTGACAATCGATCCGCAAGCATATCAGAAAAACCTTGTGGCGCTCTTTCTGCCCAAAAAGCGAAACAAGGTGACAGAAACCATGCGTGCCGTCGGCAAGACGCTGCAGTGGTGGCTTGCCGGCAGATTGCTTTCGATGGCGGTGATCGGTGTGGCGACCACGATCGGATTGATGCTGATTGGTGTACCGCTGGCATTTGTACTCGGAGTCTTTGCCGCCATTGTCTCGTTTATCCCAAACATCGGTCCGATTCTGTCTGCCATTCCCGCAGTCTTACTCGGGTTTTCGCAAAGCCCACAAATAGCACTGTATGTCGTTCTCTTGTATGTGGCGATCCAAATAGTCGAAAGCTATCTGCTGACACCGCTGATCGAGCGCAAAACCGTCTCGATCCGCCCGGCATTTTTGCTGATTGTGCAATTGCTCTTTGGCATCTTCTTTGGAATCTTGGGACTCACCCTCGCTTCGCCGATTGTCGCCGCCGGCATCGTACTGACGCGCAAACTCTATATCGAACCGATGGAGGAAAAATCCTCCTGATAAATATTGAGCAAATTTTTCTATACTTTTGAGTAAAAAACTGTTATAATAGTAATCAGTTTTTTAAACATAAAAATGAAAAAAACTTCCATTCTCTTTGCTGTAGCACTTGTGTTGGCGAGCAGCGTTGGTTCGTTTTTTGCATATCAAGACGAACTTTTAGCACAACTGCCCGACATTGCGGCATATTCGATTCCCGGTCAAAGGAGTGATCGGGTTAATATCACCGCCAATCCGACTACCGTTGAAATGATGGGGAGTGTGACTCTCAGTTGGCAAAACACGAATGTGGCGTCTTGTGGAATTTGGTCATCGATGAGCCATTGGATTACCACAAATGTTGCCAATCCTCAAAATGGCAGCATGAAACATGGTCCTATTACCAACTGCGAACAGATTGTCATGTCGTGCACACCGACAGAAGGCGGCGGCGAACTCCTGAATCATGTGGATGTTGGTACGACAGATTCTGCTTGTATCGGTACAGGAAGCATGCCGGGTGGCATCGACCTTGGAGGTGCTCTTGGAGGAGGCACTCCGGAAATTCCTGCAGGAACAGGTGGTGGTAATCAAGATGGAGGAACAACAGGTGGTGGCAATCAGGATGGAGGTGTGGGACTACCGGATGTTGGTCAGCTTCCAACTCTTCCCGAAGATGACGGAGGCACTCCGGAAATTCCTGCAGGAACAGGTGGTGGCAATCAAGATGGAGGAACAACAGGTGGTGGCAATCAAGGCGGTGAAACCGATAACTCGGAATGTGGTTGCCGAACTGTGTGTGTCAACAATGAATGTACAGAAGAATGCGCCGGAGACTGTCAAAACGGTGGTGGTCAAACGGGTGGTGGCGTAGGTGGGCAAGTCGGTGGAGGACAGATGCCGGACTTGGGACAGCTTGGCGGTCAAGGTGCCGGACTTGGTGCAGGACTCGGTGCCGGCACAGGTGCACAGCTTGGAAATCTTGGTGGAGGACAAGGAGCTGGTCTCGGCGGACTTGCTGGCAACTTTTGTGGGATTATCAATCAACAACTCCAGCGAATTCAGGGAAACTTTTCTATTCCGGCAGATATCAATCAGCGCCTGCGTGCGGTTTGTGGCACACAAGATCAAGGAGACCAAAATGCACAAGCCTTCTCATTGGAAGCTGGCACCGGTCAATCGACTCATTTTATTTGGCATACCGGCTTCTTTACACGCGATGGACAGACCTGGGAACCGGTAGAACTCGAAGGCGAAACGACCTCGGATGCTACTGCAAACTGGTTTGTCGGTGAAGCGAATGCCGATGTACCGCTCTCTGACGCAGAGGCAGGGCGTCTTAATTTTTTGGCAGTCTATCAATGCGACCTGATCAACAACGAATGGAAGTGCGGTTGCACAGGAAGCATCAACACCTGCACAGATCATGGTGAGTATTCTATTCAGGCGTTTAGAGCTCCCTAAGCACTGGAATCCGTCATCTAGTGGAGAAACCCGAAGTGTGTACTTGAATCAATCAGTTACCACGTAGGATATTAGCGGCATGCTGAAGGTCTTGTGCTTGCCAAAAGTACGAACCGGAGACAATCCAGTTAGCGCCTGCTGCAAGCGCTGCACCAATAGTTTTGTCGCTCATTCCACCATCAATTTGGATATCTAAATCAGGGAATTCGTCACGAATGCGGCGTACTTTTTGGAGCGTTTCGGGCAAAAATGATTGCCCAGAAAAACCCGGGTTAACACTCATAATCAGCACAAAATCAGCAAGTGCAATTGCCTCACGCGCAAATTCAAAACTCGTTCCCGGATTAAGCACAACGCCAGCTCGCATCTTCAGTAAGCGAATTGTCTGCAGCGTTTTGTGAATATGCGGGCAAACTTCGACATGTACCGACAAGGCGTCTGCGCCCGCTTTGGCAAAGTCTTCGAGCAACACATCGGGTTTTTCAACCATCAGATGCGCGTCAAATGGTTTGGTGGAAGTGAGGCATTTGAGCACTGGCGCGCCAAAAGTGAGATTGGGCACAAACTGTCCATCCATCACATCAAAATGAAAGCCATCAACGAATGGTTCGGCGCGAGCAATTTCTGCAGCAAACCGAGACATGTCGGCAGAAAGCAGTGAAGGGGCGATTTTGATTTGGCTCATAAAAAATAGCTATGCAATAAAAGTCTAGCAAAAAAACTGGTGTGCGTCATCAACGAAAGATGGTGACAAAATTGATGAGCGCGATGATGCCCCAAACAGCTTCGAGCGCGATGCCCGGATAAGCTTTTTTGCGAATATATTCGATAGCCAAAAAAACTGCGCCAATCAGGTTCATCATGGGAAATATTACGTCATCAGGAGAGATGATTTGTAAGACATTTAATAGGTACGCCACAATAATAATCGATGTTCCGCTCCAACCAATGAGAATCAGGAGTAATTTCACGATTCAGAAGCAGAGAGCTGCTCAACACGCCGCTGATGGCGTCCGCCTTCAAAATCGGTTGCGAGAAAAGTGGTAACAATATCTTTTGCAATTTCGGCGCCAGTGGTGCGTGCGCCGAGTGCGAGAACATTAGCATTGTTGTGTTGCCGCGCCAAACGAGCATGTGTCGAAGTAAAGCAAAGCGCAGCCCGTGCGCCGTCGACTTTATTGGCGGCGATAGAAATACCGATGCCGGTTCCACAAATCACGATTCCGAATGCATCAGAATCAGCAACGGTTTTTTGAGCGACTGCTTTACCGAAAGCAGGATAATCGACAGAATCGGCGGAATTCGTTCCGAGATCTTCAACTTGATAACCGCTTGAAAGAAGTATTGCTTTGAGCTCTTCTTTGAGAGAATAGCCGCCGTGATCGGCTCCGAGGTAGATTTTCATAAGAAATAAAAAGAATTTTTTTAGAGCATCGTTTTATCGGTGACTTTTGTAACCGTTGTTGTTTTGCTACTCGGTGTATCCGCCACGAACGCGGGCGGCACGAAGTACTTTGTCATGCAAGCGGTAACCGGTTTGAAGAATTTCGACAACAGTTTCGGCGCCTTCGCTATCAATGGTAATCACTTCGTGGATTTCGGGGTCAATCGGCACGCCGATTTGATCAATGCGCTCAACACCTTGCGCTTGCAAAGTTGTCAAAAGCGACGAAAGAATCGTTTCGATGCCACGCGTCCAATCGGTTACTTCGGTTGGCTTGTTTTTGAGCGCCAACTCGATAGTGTCGAGACATGGCAAGAGTGTTTGTAAAATATTTTCTGCTCCTAATTGTGGTAAACGGATGCGATCTTCGTTGGCGCGCCGACGAACATTTTGCAGGTCTGCAATCGAGCGCAGTAGTTGTTCTTCTTTGTCGGCAAGTTGAGTACGAAGCTCGTCGAGTTCGGTGGGAGATTGAGAAATTTTTGAAGAATTGTCCTCTTCAGGAGATTTATTGTGAGGGGTTTTGGGCGTCATATTGATTACGGAAAGAGATAATAGCGGCAGCCACATCAGCAATAGTCGTCGGAATAACATCGCGTGGCGGTTTTTCTACGAGCAGATCGGCGATATTTTTGGCAAAAAGGTCATAAAAATCAAGGGCATCGAACGGCACGATTGGGTTTTTGGCAAGGAGCGCCGAGTCGCGAAAAATATTAAAATCCGCAATTGCTTTGCGGCTCGCGGTTTTTTTGGAGCGTTGTGCGTACGAAAGAAGGGATTGTTCTTCTGCCAGATGTGTCAAAAATGCCCACGCTTGGTCAGGATGCGGCGCACTTTTGGGAACCGCCAGCCCCCACGTTTCGCCATACGTCACATCGCGACCAACAGCCACTTGCGGCATAGCATAGACGCCGACAGCAGAATCCTTGAGCTTGGTGTTGACTCCGGACAAAAACGAGCGGGTAATTGTCAAATATTCCTCTTCGGTGCCAAAGATTACCGCGGCGTTTCCTTCCAAAAAGAGGTCGACGGCAGATTTATCAAGCTGATCACGCTTGCGTCCTTCTGCTTGCGAAAAATCATACAAGCTTTTGATCAGCCCGACACCATCGCCAATGACTTCTTCGCTCGGATTTTCTTCTCCAGACTGGAGCATGAGCAAGGTGAAAAGTCTGCCCACAGTATTGCTTTTGTCAGGCGCATCGAGGAGTAAAAAACTATTTTTTTTATTTTCATTAAACTTCGTAAAGTTTTTTTGGTCGGCGAAAAAATCTGACCACACCTTGCTGGGTCTGTCTCCCACGACAATGCGGTCGTCCCGCAACAAATCTTGATTCACGATCATCAGCAAAGTACGAACAAAGAGGGGGATTGCCAGAGTTTTGTCGCCATCAGAAAACGCATCACAGGTAAACGGGAAGAAAAAATTATAGCATTCTTCAGGAATATACAGCGCGGCAGGTGCGGGAGCAAGTTCGTTTTTGATCTCTTTGATCCAACCATTCTTGACCATTACAATGTCTGGTGCTTCGCCAGTAGCAAGCGCGTGCTTGAGCGAATTGAGATATGCTCGCTCTTGCGAAAAAGTTTGCAGTGCGACTGTCACATTGGGGAATTGACGATTAAATTCTTGAATCGGCCAGCGCAAATTTTCGGTATTCTCTTGGTAGAGCCACGTATCGAGCACAATGGCTTGATCACTCAAAAATGGGGAGAGGTCTTTTTCACGTTTCTTTTTCCAATTTTTGGTGGCGGTAGCAAGACGCTTGGACGTTTCGGTTTGCGCTTCGTCAGTGTGGGCGACAAAATTGAGTACAATGGCAATCCGACTATCGGGCAACAGTTGCCGAGAAAAATCAGCAACAGGAGCAGGCAGCGCGTTTGGAAATGTCGCAGCAAGCAGGGCAATACCGATGCTAACAATAGTACTGCTCATGGTGTGGTGAGAAAACGTGCGGCAGCTTCGATGGCAACGATGTTGTGTGCATAATCCATGCGAATTGGCCCGAGCACTCCCAAAAAGCCCGGACGATCGGCTGCGCGAAATTTGGAAATAATGAGGCTGCACGACTGAATCTCGGGAATGACGTTTTCGCTGCCGATAAAAATGCGTGGTTCGCCGTTGTCTTCGATTTCGAGCGATTCGAGTACGGTTTGAAAATTATGCTCAAGTACACGAAAAACTCCACTCGCTACATCGGGTTGATTAGAAAATTCTGGTTGGCGCAAAACATTAGAAAATCCCAAAAAAAACATCCGTTCAGTGCTCGGCACCGTGGCAAACGCAACATTTGGCGTCATCGCGGTTAATACCGAGACTGCGTCATAAACGCGCTCGTCATAGCGTTTTTGACGCAGATACGCTTCGACTTGCGTGGCAAATTGCTGTTCGACCCGCGGACGAATGTGGGCAATATCATCATGGCAATGCGCCACAAAAAAACGAAACCCTTTTTCGGTCGGTACGCGTCCCGCGGATGTGTGTGGCGATGCGAGCATCCCTTCCTCTTCGAGCGATCCCATTTCGCTGCGGATAGTCGCTGGCGAAAAAGGAAAGTGAAAAACCTCTTGTAAAAAGCGCGAGCCGACTGGATTAGCAGTCTCGATAAAGCTTTTAACAATGGCCTGCAAAATAATACTACGTCTTTCTTTCATGAGGTGTCATTATTATAGCAAATTCTGCCTTTCTGCTAAAGCATCTTGTAGGGCTGAAGATTATCTCTTGGCAGGTAGCATCGTCGGCAAATCCTGTTCACATGTGAGAAAGCAAGAAAAGTATCCAAAAGCCTAAATTTGCGGCACAATCGGTCTGATTTTTTGGATAAATTTTCGAATGACACTTGCGCGTAAAATCCTCGGCAATACTTTTGCCCAAGTCGCTGGGCGCTTTGTGACTGCGCTGCTGGCTGTTATTGTTGTCAAAATCCTGACGGTTTATCTCGGGCAAGCGGGCTATGGCAAATACGCGACGATTTATGAATTTTTGGCATTTTTTGGCGCCTTTGCCGATTTTGGTATTTTTACGATTGCCGTGCGCGAAATGTCGAAGGACAAGGCGAAAGAAGCGGCGATTTTTGGTAATGCGCTCGTATTGCGGACATTTTTTACCACCGGAGCTTTGCTGTTGGCGGCGTTGACGGTGTGGTTTATTCCGCAGTATCGCGATACGGTGATTCCGCTTGGCGTTGCGATTGCGGCGCTTTCGACCTTTTTTGTGATTATGTCCGGCACATTTTCGGCAGCGCTGCAAATGCGTCTGCGCATGGAAGTTGCCGCCTTTGGACTCATTATTGGCAAAGTTTTTACGGTTGTAGCGATTGTGGCAATTACAAAATTGTGGTTTCCGAGCGCTCCCGAAGAATCGTTTTTTTGGCTGATCTGGGCAGGAACGATTGGCGGAGCAATTACTTTTGGTATCACGGCGCTTGTGACCATGCGGATTTTTCCGGTGCGGATTGCTTTTGATTGGGCGCTTGTAAAGCAATTACTCTTTGAAGCGGCGCCATTTGCGGTTGCACTTGCACTCAACACTTTCTATTTGCGAATGGATATTTTGTTGCTGTCGCTCTTTTTGCCAATCACGACTGATGGTATCTGTGCCGAGCGGTTTTGTGGCGACACCGAAGTCGGTTCGTACGCCGTTGCCGCGCGCATGGTCGAGATTGTGGTGATGATTCCAATTTATTTTATGAACTCGGTTCTACCGACTCTCACGCGCACTTTGGCGGAAAAATCACATCTGCTTACTAAAATTCTTAATAATGCTTTTGCTTTTTTGCTTGCAGTCGGGCTTCCCGCAGGAATATTGATGGTTATGCTTTCGCGCGAAGTCGTGCGCATTATTGCTTCGGAAGAGTTTGTGAGCACCGCGACAAGTGCTGGCTCGGATACTGCGATTCGTATTTTGGGACTGATGATTCCGCTCGCGTTTGTATCGATGTTTTTTGGCTTTTTGCTGATTGCCATTGGCAAGCAATCGACACTCATTTGGATTAACTTGAGCACCGTCACTTTTAATCTGCTTGCGGACACTTGGGCGATTCCGCACTACGGTTTTGTCGGCGCCGCTTACGCTTCGCTCATGTCAGAATTTGTGATGATTAGTTTGATGGCAGCTTTCGCGTATCGTGCGTACCAATGGCATCCGCCGCTGGGGAATACGACAAAAACAATTCTTGCTGCGGGGATTTCGGGAATAATTGCTCTTGGAGTTCATCAGCTTGCTGAAAATTTTGGCAGCATTATCAGTCTCTTCGCTACCAGTTTTATTTTTGCGGGAGTGTATTACTTTGTGTTGCGTCGCCTAGGCGTGATTACTCCTGAAATTTTGCAGCTGCTTAAAAAAACGCCGCCGAATCAAGAAATGAGCGATGTCTAAAATTATAAAAGAATTGGGCGGAGCCTTTATCACCTTTGGGGTTGTGGGTTTTTTGGCAAATTTTTTTTGGGAATCCGTTCAGGCATATTCCTTGTATCAAAATCATGTTATAGATTCTCCAGATTACACCCGCATGATGGTCGTGGTTTCTCTGAGGGACATGTTTTTGCTGTTCTCTGTGCTCGTTGTCAGCATGTTGATTTTTCGCAATCGACATTGGTATTTGCGCATGTCACCATCAAATCATGCCTTTGTTGTCGTCAGCAATCTATTGCTCGCCGTTTTTATTGAGGTTCGAGCACTCTATTTTGAAAACGCCTGGCAATATAGCAACTTGATGCCGACGATGTTTGGCATCGGTCTTTCTCCACTTTTGCAACTGGTTGTGACCTGGTATTTGGCATGGTGGATTACAAAGGTGCCTTTTAATCGATAAATTTTGGGTAAATAATCTTGTAAGACCCATACATCAAACAAGCGCGTACTATTGTTGTGATATTAATCGACATGATTCATTACACATCGGCGAACTTTTCAAAATCACTGACTTACGCCATGGTACCAGAACTGAAACGCGCAAACATGAAAAACAGTAAAGCAAAGACAATTACCATAACGAATGGTGCCAGCTGAGAAATCCAATTCTTCCGATGAGGCCTAAAAAGGCGGATGAGGAGCGAATTAGTCACCACCGATACAGACGACAGTGCCATCGCAAGGCCAGCGAGTTCTGGCTTTAAAACAAGTCCGAAGGAGACAAAAACGCGTGCCGCTATCGGAATACCCGCGACATTGTAGAAAAGCGCAAAAAAGAGGTTTTGTTTGATTTTACCCATTGTTTCGCGCGACAAATCTATGGCGATAATTATATCTCGTAAATCATCACGAATTATAACAATGCCGCCCGCTTCCATAGCGACATCGGTGCCCGATCCCATAGCAATTCCTAAGTCGGCTTGAGCAAGGGCAGGCGCGTCATTAATTCCATCGCCGACCATGGCAACACGCAAGCCTTTTTGCTGTAAATTTTTAACACCTTCGACTTTGTCGGCGGGCAAAACTTCGGCGAGCACATTGTCGATGCCGATTGCTTTTGCAATTGCTTTTGCGGTGCGGACATTGTCACCCGTAATCATCCAGGTTTCGATACCCATTTTTTGCAGTTGCTCAACCGCTTCACGACTTGTTTCTTTAATGGTGTCTGCCACGGCAATCAGCCCCATAATGCTTGATTCATCTGCAAGTATCATCACCGTCTTGCCTTGTTCTTCTAGCTTTTCTACTTCATTGGTTGCTTGATCAAGTGCTTTTCCGAGCTTATCAGCGATGAGCTTGCGATTGCCGCAGTAATACTTTTTTCCTTGTACGTTGCCCTCTACGCCATGTCCAGGAATCGCAGAAAAGTGAGTTACTTCAGTTATTGAAAGATTTTTTTGTTGGGCATAATTTACAATTGCTTCGGCGAGTGGATGCTCAGAAGAGCGCTCGAGACTGGCGGCAATTTCTAATATTTTGTTTTCGGAACTCTCGTTTACCGAAAGCACATCCGTGACTTCGGGTTTTCCTTTTGTCAGTGTGCCGGTTTTGTCAAAAACAATGGTGTCAATCCTGTTCGCTGCCTCGAGTGGTTCGCCGCCTTTGATAAGCACTCCGTACTCGGCGCCCTTACCCGTCCCCGCCATAATCGCAGTGGGCGTGGCGAGTCCCAGTGCACAAGGACAAGCAATCACAACAACAGCGGTAAACGCCATCAAAGCAAACGAAAGACTTGCCCCCAACATAAAATACCAGACGACAAAGGTGAGTATCGCGAGTAAAATCACCGTCGGTACAAAGCGCGCCGAGATACGGTCAGCAATCGCCTGAATCGGCGCTTTTGATCCTTGCGCTTCTTCGATGAGGCGAATAATCCGCGCAAGCGCTGTTTGCTGTCCCACTTTTTGCGCCTTAAATTCAAAGCTGCCTGTTTTGTTGATTGTTGCCCCTATCACCTTATCACCAATATTTTTTTCTACCGGAATACTCTCACCTGTGAGCATCGACTCGTCAATGGATGAATGCCCGCTGACAATAATACCGTCTACCGGAATTTTTTCTCCGGGACGCACAAGTATAATATTTCCTTCTACAACACTATCGATGGGAATGTCGCGCGTTGTACCATTTTGTACAAGGCGTGCTGATTTTGGCTGCAAGCCCATCAGTTTTGTAATCGCACTCGAAACCTTGCCCTTTGCTTTTGCCTCAAGCCATTTTCCGAGAAGTACGAAAGTGATGAGAAACGCGGATGTTTCAAAATAAAGCTCGGGGATTTTTTGCCCAACTGGCGCGATTATTGTGCTATTTGCTAAAAAATAAATAATCAAATTCACAGTACTATACACAAAAGCTGTTGTTGTACCGATCGCAATCAGACTATCCATGTTAAATGTTCTCATTTTGAGACTCGAGAACATTCCTCGGTAAAATCCCCATCCCATCACAAACTGCACCGGCATCGTTAGGACAAACGAAATAATACCGACATATGGCAAAATTTCTGCAGTAAAAGGAAGTGTTGGAAAAAAATCGAGCACCATAAAATACAGCATTGGAAGGCTTAAAAAGCCGCTTATTAAGAATTTCATGAATGCGGTATGTATTTCAACAAGGCGTCTTTTCTGCTCACCAGCGCGATCTTTTTCTTGCGCTCGCGCGGCGCTGTAACCGGCTTTCTTAATTGCTTGAATAATCTGTTCATCAGAAACAAATGTGACATCAGCAAGAACACTCGCTTTTTCTGCGGCAAAATTTACATTCGCTTGTTCGACATTTGGCAGTTCTTTGACCGCGCGCTCAATGAGTGCAGCGCAAGAAGAACAATGCATGCCGCGCAGATGAAAAACGCGCATGGTTGCATTTGCTTTTGCTGGAAACTGTTCTGTGTGAGGTGCTGGCGTAATTTCCGCGATATTTGATTCCTTCGTTTGATGAACTTCTTTAGGCAGAGGAGCAGAGGAGTTGACCGCAGCATGTGGTTCGATTGTAGAATCATTATTATCTTCTTCATTATTGAGAATTGCTTCGTATCCAGCACGCTGAATCGCGGCAATAATTTCTGCAGAACTGGTTTTTCCTTCAAAAGAAATAGCTGCTTCGCCGCTGACAGAATCAATTTTAATTTCTAGTATATCAGGAAGTTTGTGCAATTCACCGCCAATCAGTTTGACGCAAGCATCGCAATGTATGCCTTTGATGGTGAGATGTGTCGTCTTCATGTGATAAAGGAAAAAGGGAGTAAAAAGTCAAAAATTCATAAAAACGGTAAACTATCCGCTCAATCAACAACGGTAAATTTGCCCGGATACATACCCATGCCGCAGCTAAAGCGAATTTCACCAGTTTTTTCGGGGGTAAACTCGATAATGTTTTCGCCGATCTTGAGATATTCCTGAACTCCAAAGGCTGGCATAGCAATGCTGGCGGCGCAGCTATTTGTCGTCTCAGAAGTGATTATCCATCTGACTGGGACGCCTTTTTTGATGACGAATTCGTTTGGGCTGTAGCCGCCAAAACCCTGAGTCATATTTACGATTTGAATCTCGTCGTTATTGAGAGTGACAGGGTTGGTTGGCGGAGAGCTCGTTTCGGATGATGGTGGCAGAATATTCTCCCAAAAAGGAACAAAACCTGACAAGCGATAACCATTCGCAAAATTAAAAATGGCAAAAGCTATGACAATTAGTCCGGCAGTTTTGAAAAAAATCTTTGCGGCAGTTCCGCGAATTACAGAGGTAAGTCCACCGACACCAAGAAGTCCAGGGGTTGTTCCAAGCGCAAACACTGACATAATTATCGCACCTTGAATAAAGCCAGTCGAAGCAATCGCAGCCACTTGCATCATTTGAGTAAATCCGCAAGGAAGAAAAAACGTCAGTGCGCCCGCGATAAGTGTGCCGCGATGGGAGTATTTTTTTGTATGCTGCGTGTTGATTCCCAGCCATTTGCCGAGAGCAGGAGGAAGTGTCGGGGTAAGGTTGTTTACTTTCGGAAAAATTTCAATCAACTGTATACCGAGAAGAAGCATAACAACTGCTACCAAAATCGTAATGATGGCGAGCCCCATATTCCCCAAGACGAAAAATCCACCAATCGAACCAAGCAGCCCGCCCAGAAGAAAAAAGCCGATTATGCGTCCGAGATTAAAAAATAAATGTGGTCGAAAGCGCTGCATGATTGTCGCCTCCGGGTGTTTTTCTGCATATCGAGCAGAAATAGCAAGTGTCAATCCGCCAATCAGCGCCATACACGTCGAGACTCCGGCGGTAAGCCCCAAGAGCAATGCAGAAACGATTCCTCCACCTATAGAATTTCCAAAAGCAAACGTGATACCGAATTGGCGTAAAACGAAAAACCCGATTGCAAAAATGAGAGCGCCCACAGCCAATTGTTCATACTCGCGAGCGTCCATCGTCAGCCATTTAAGCGTTTCGTCTTCTCCGACTTCGTAGCCAACTTCGGTAACTGCTGTTTTTACTTTTTGCATATCTACTTCACCGGTAAAAGAAATTACCGCTGAGCACTTGCGTGTACTTGCTTCGACTTTTTTAACATTAGGAATATCTAAAAGTGCGCGTTCGATAAGTATTTCACAAGACCGGCAATGCATTTTGCGAATTGGTATGCGAAGAGTGTTCATTAGTTATAAAAAAAATGGATGCTTACATCACTTGTTGGCGAGCTTAGAAACAAGCAAGATTTCTTCGATCATTTCTTGTTTGTGTTCGGGTGATCCGGTCGCCAATGCCGTTTTGACACAGCTTTCCAAATGATTTTCCATCAGTAAATGGTGTGCGGATTTTAGGAGACCAATAACAGCAAGATTCTGCTGCATAATATCAATACAATATTTTCCGTCTTCCATCATCGTTTGGATTTTGGCGAGAGAACCGTGGGCTTTTTTAAAAGCAATAGCGGCCTTTTGTTTTTTTGTATAGTTGTGGCTATTCATTAAAAATATAAAAGTTAATACAATAATACCTATACCTATGGTATGGGTCAATAGGAATATTCGCACATCAGCAAAACTTGGCGTACGACAAACCAAAAAATAGAACAAAAGCACTTGGGTTTATTTTGCAAACATAGGTATTAACATGCCTAATTAATGACGTATCGGTAAATAAAACGGCGCTTCGGCATTAAAATCAAGAGTGGCAACCTCGGCGAGTGCGGTCTTAAATTGCTCGTTCTCAACAGGAAACGTCGTGAGTGCGAAGTGAATCGGATTGGTTTTTTGTTGCCCCAGTTGTTCGACCGCATCGATAGAGATATCATGTTTGCCAAAAATCGAACAAATCTCCCCCAAAATTCCGGGGCGATCAGTAACGCGGAAGCGCAAATAATATGCCTGTTTTGGCGCTGTAACCTCGGTAATAGTTTTGGTGGGGCGAATCGATTTGTCCGTACCCTGCGCAAGCGCAACCATGTCTGAAACGATCGCGGCGGCGGTAGCAAAGCGACCGGCACCTTCTCCACTTAAAAAATTGCCAACTGTATTGTATTTGCCAATAAGATTGATGGCGTTCAACACACCATCAACACCGGCAATACGATGATTCCCGACGATAAGTGTCGGCGATACTTGTGCAGATAATCTTCCATCTGCATGAAGCTGCGCAGAGGCAAGAAGTTTGATGCGACCGCCAAAATGCTTGGCATATAAAAAATCAGTTGCAGTAATTCCGCCAATACCTGTTCGCGAGATGGATTCAGGATGAATGCCAACGCCAAACGCAAGCGCACACAAAATGGAAAGTTTATAAACAACATCAAAGCCTTCGATATCATCTGTTGGATCAGCTTCGGCATAGCCTAGCGTTTGCGCTTCGCTCAAAACAGTGGCGAAATCGGCACCTTCGTGGTCCATCTTCGTGAGAATGTAATTGGTTGTGCCATTGAGGATTCCCCCTAAAGAAAGGATTGGATCTGCCGACAAGCCACATGTAATGGTGGAAAGCAGGGGAATGCCGCCGCCAACTGCTGCTTCAAATAAAATCTGGGTGTTGTGCTCTTCTGCGAGTGCGGCGAGTTCGGCGAAGTGCAGGGCAATCATTTTTTTATTCGCGGTTACTACCTTTTTGCCATTGGCAAGTGCTTTTTTTACAAATTGCAAAGCAATGCCCTCGCCGCCTATTGTCTCACAAATAATATCGATTTCGGGGTCAGCCAAAACCTCTTCTGCATCACGAAAAAGATGGCGATACGCGTCATGGATTTCGGAATCGAGTTCGGCATCCTTTGTACAAATGGCGACTAATTCTAGGCTTGTTCCTGTTCGGGCAGTGATATTCGCCTGATCAGCAAGGAGAATACGTGAGACGCCGCCGCCGATGATACCGTGGCCAAAAATGGCGACCTTGGTGGTTTTCATAGAGGAAGATTTAGACTTCGACACGAGCAAATTGCACAACCTTGGCGCCTGACTTTTGAAGGAGTGTCTCGATGGAAATTTCGGGGTCTTTGACAAAAGCTTGCTTCAAAAGCGCACCTTCTTCGCGGAATTTTTTCTCTTTTCCGAGCATAATTTTACCAATGATCTCTGCTGGCTTCCCTTCGTTTTTGAGTTGCTCTTCCCAAATTTCCCTTTCTTTCGCCACGAGTTCATCAGAAATTTCTTCTGGACGAATTACTTGTGGTGAGTTGGCAGCAATGTGCATAGCAATATCGCGCGCCAGCTCTTCGTCACCACCATCAAGCGCAACTAGTCCTGCCAATTTGTTGTTGGAGTGAATGTAACTTCCGATTACTGACCCGCCCTTAATCACGACCGCTTCCCCAAACGAAATATTTTCGCCAAGCTGCGCAACCAACTCTGCACGCTGTTGCTCAAAACGAGACTTAGCTTCTTCTGTGCCCTTACTGTTGGCGACATCTGCCAATTCTTGCAGTGTTGCAGAAAAGCTTTCGTTGCGGGCAACGAAGTCGGTTTCGCATTGCAGTGATACCGCAGCACGACCTGCAATCGCGACAGCGCCTTCGGATGTGGCACGACCTGCTTTTTTGTCTGCTTTTTCGGCACCAGCTTTACGCAAAATGTCGATTGCTTTTTCAAGATCACCACTTGCTTCGACAAGAGCCTTTTTACACGCCATCATCGATACGCCAGATTTATTACGAAGTTCCATTACTGCTTTGGCTGAAATCTCGGACATAAACTAAAAAAAAGAAAGAGGTGTTATTTTACGGCACGACGAAACTTTTCCGCAAATGGATAAACAACAGGAATACGAAGCCATTTTCCACTATAAGCACTATACATTCCCCACAAATAAACAATAACCACCACAAGTCGCAACAATGTTTCAAGTGCCGTCAACACGCCGAGTCCCGAGCCACCACCCATATAAAAAGGGCTCGTAACGATTTTGAGCAACATACCAACACCAATTGAGCCGGCCGTCAAAACAACGCCTTGCCAGGCATGAAATTGCACATATTGTGAATCACGTTTTAAAAGCAGGGGAATTATTACAAAGATATACAAATAACACGCTGCTGCCATGAGTTTTTCTGAATCATCTGGTTGCGTTAATCCGGGCAAACCCTGGGCAGAGCCGGACTGTTTTGCGGTTTGGGATTGTGGCGGATTCATTTCTTGAAGCTTGTGGTGTTGTTCTTGCACAGTTGCCTGAAACTTGCCCAACAGCGAATCCATCATTCCTGGTTTTTTGGTTGGAGGCACAATCTCGTCTGCACCAGCAAAATCACCCCCGCCATCTTCATTCTGTGGTTGAACTTGTGGATGATTGATTTCTTCTAAAATTTGGTGCGCTTCCTCGTGTCCAGGAAAAAACTTCAACAGCTCTTCGCACCCGCGTCGCACTTGCTCAATGCGACCTTCCTCACGCCAGCGCAAGATATAATTCCATGCATCTTGGGGAGTCATTCCATTTTCGGCCGCGAATTGTGCTTCCGCATCACTCATTTTTTCGTCTTTTTGGATGGTGATAATACTTGAAAGATTTTTCCCAAGAGAAAACTCAATGAGGTAATTGCGTCATCATTTGCAGGAATAAAATCGGTATACCCATCAGGATTAGCATTGCTATCCAAAATTCCATATACCGGAATTCCTAGTCGATTTGCCTCTTTGATGGCAATTTCGTCGCGTACACCATCAATGACAAACAGGGCGTCGGGCGCGCGATACATATCGGCAATTCCGCCAAAAAGTATTTCGAGCCGTTCGCGCTCTTTTTTGATTTGTGACTGTTCTTTTTTGGGAAACTTTTCAATATCACCAGTGTCAATCATCTCGCGGATATCTTTGAGGCGGCGAATACGTTGTTTGATGGTGTCAAAGTTTGTCAGCAGTCCGCCCACCCATTTGTCCGAAACAACAGGATACCCCTTGGTGGTAAAGATTTCTCGCAAAATAGTTTTGGTTTGGGGTTTTGTTGAGACAAACAAAATTACTTTACCTTCAGCAGAAAGTTCGGAAATTGTTTGTGCCACCCGTGAAAGAGCCGTCGCGGTTTTGTCGAGATCAAAAATATGCACACCGCCTTTTTTTCCCCAGAGATACGGGGCAACTTTGGGATTCCAGCGGCTGACCTTGTGTCCAAAGTGACAAGCATTTTCTGCGAGCTCGCGGAGCGTCACAGAGACAGGTAGATTAGTCATTAAGAGGGGGAAAAATCCTTTTACAGCGCGACTCTGGACAGATAGACCCCAAAAGCTTGGGGCAGGATTTATCTGATAAAACCGAATCCAGAGCGGTTTTTGTGTGCAAATTCTAACAACTTCTATGGGAAATGCAAGGCTTTTTCCGAAGTAAAGAGAATTATAGATGATTCGTATCCAACAAAGGTTTGCGATTTTTAACACAAAGAAGACTAGCTTATGGCTAAAAAGTTGGTGAACCGCTTGCTTTTCCACAAAAAGTTCCTCAAAATATATCGTGCTGTAACACCTTTTATCATGTCCGCAACACACGTACTAGAAACCATTCAGTCTATACTCACCCAAATTATCGACAAACTAGAAGTTCCTTATTCACAGATCGAGATTCTTGAAGAAGACAATGGTGTTTTTCGTGCCAATATCGTCACCGATCGAGCACCGTTTTTAATCGGCATGTACGGCGAGCGGATCGATGCTATTCAACACATACTCAAGAACATCTTGTGGAAGCAGGGTTTGACTGAAAATGTTTTTGTGATTGTTGATATCGACGATTATCGTAAATCACGCGAAGAACGAATTGTCGCATTGGCCGAAGAAAAAGTTGAGGCAGCGCGCCTCACTGGCATCCCACAAACCATGCCATTTTTGGAGCCGTACTTACGAAAAATGATTCACACGTATATCAGCAATGATCGTTTTCAGGGAATCACCACTCAAAGCGTAGGAGAAGGTCGCGCACGCCGTTTGCAAATTGTTGTTTCCAAACAAGGAGTCGCCGAATTTGTTTAAGTTCTCATGAAGCTCTCTGAGACGCTTCGGTTCTCTTTGGCGATCATTACTCGCAAGCCTGGACGCGCCATCATCGTATTTTGTTCGATTATGATTGGCACTGCTGCCATGTTGCTATTTTTGAGTTTTGCCAATGGCCTCGAGCAAGCGGTTTTGACACCGATTTTAGGGCGCTCATCCCCAACAACATTAATTATTAGTCCGAATTATCGTTCATTAGATTTTTTAACTGGTGGCACAAAAATCACCAATCAGGTTGTGGAGGAAATCCATCAAACAACAGGTGTTCAAAAGGTTGATCGCCAGCTTTCATTGGGATTCCCCAATTCGCTGCGGATGTCTCTTTTTGGCATCGAAATCACCTCAGACGTGCCTGTTTTTGGTGTTGATGAAAATATTACAAACGGCGATGAAAATTATATACCAGTAGCAATTTCGCCGTATCTGATTGATCTGTTTAACTCGTCATTTGCCGAATCCTTACCGGGCGCATCCCGTCTGTCTCCTGAAACCGTACTGCATCGACATCTGACTCTTATTTTCGGAAAATCATCTTTTTTTAGTGTTGAGGTCGGGAATAATGAAACGCGTGAAAAAGCTGCTGAAGTCACTACACTTTCTACGCGCGTACCACCTGTGGGCATCAGTATTCCTATGTCCATTGCACTCGAAATAAATCAATCATTTGGCAAAACTGCGCCCAGCGAAGCAGTCTTTCAGCAACTATTTGTTGAAACCAAAACAGTGGATGATATATCTGGGGTAAAAACCGCAATTGAAACAATGGGGTTTTCGGCTCGCTCGTTTGAGGAACTTGGTGAAGAAGTGCGACTATTGGCAAACACCATTCGGGTAATACTTTTTTTTGCTGCGGCAATTATTTTGATAATTGCGTTTTTTGCACTTTTTGCTTTGATATCTATAATTATTATTGAATACCAAAAGAATATTGGAATTTTGCGGGCACTTGGTGCTTCGCGACAAACAATCGTGCAGATATTTTTATTTTTTGCTGTAATTCTCACTTTCGCTGGGATTTTAGGCGGTATGTTTTTGAGTTATGGAAGTAGCCTAATTATTGAGCGTGTTCTCAAAAATACACTGCCTGACCTTCTTTTTCTTGCTGGTGATTTTTTTCCGTTTTCATATCGACTTGTCGGTGAAGTTGGTTTTGGTGTTTTGGTAGCAGCACTTCTGTTTGCGTATTTTCCAGTAAGATCTGCAACCAAAAGAGAGATACTTGCCTTGTTGTGGCGATAACATTATGTGTCAAATATTGCTTCGACGTGAGTAAAAATTTCACCAAAAGTTATTTTTTTATCCAAAAAAGCTTGGACTGCTTTTTCGTTGGCACGATTGAATTCTGCTTCATAACCCAAATGAAGAGCGCGCCGCGCAAAAAGAATTGATGGGAAACGTGTATGATCAACACGAGCAAAATTCCACTGTTGTTCAAAAAAAGAAAATTTAGGGAATGCAAGTATCGGACGCTCAGGATAATACAAGGCATATGCGATTGCAGTGCGCATATCTGCGGTTCCGATTTGAGCAATAACAGATCCATCCTGAAACTCGACAGCCGAATGAAGTTGAGACTCAGGATGAATAACCACTTCGATTTGCTGCTCAGGAATATCAAACAAAAAAGCAGCCTCAATTACTTCGAGCGCTTTATTCATCAGTGTAGCAGAATCAATTGAAATCTTTTTTCCCATCTCCCATTTTGGATGACGCAGTGCCTCTTCTACAGAGGCTTTTTGAAGTTTTTTAAGTGGCCATTTTATCGGGTCATAAAACGGTCCACCAGAACAAGTAAGCCAAATCTTGGTGACTTCGGATTTTTTTCCGGCTCGCAAAGATTGCCATATCGCCGAATGCTCTGAATCAATAGGAAGAATTTGACGATTATATTTTTGCGCCAGTGCTTGTATTTCTTTCCCAGCAGCAACAATTACTTCTTTGGTTGCAAGTGCGACATCTTTTCCGGTTTCGAGTGCCGCCCGCACTAGTGGAATCCCAGCTTCACCCACAACCGCCATCACCACAATATCTGCTGTAGTATTGCGAATAAGTTCTTCTTGATTAGTATATAGCTTAAAATCTTTCCCTGTATTTTGTGAAAGAATGCGTTGATGAGCTTTTTTATCTTGAATATAAACTGCTTTTGGATCAAAGCAATCTATTTGTTGCAACAACTTCTGCTGATTTTTTTCTGCAGTGAGTCCGCAAACTACAAAATCACTGCTGTGCTCTCGAATGATTTCGAGTGTTTGTGTTCCGATTGATCCGGTTGAACCACAAATAAGAATACGTTTACGCTTCAATGGATTTAAATCTTAAGAGGCATAATCACATGCAGAAAACCTTTATTTTGTTGAGAGGTTACTAATACGGGGCTTAATTTTTCGCCGACATGAAGTTCTATTTTTTCACCATTGAGCACTTGTAAAACATCCAAAAAAAACTGACTATTAAGTGCTACTGCGTTTTCACCATTTGAGTTTTCAATTGCGATCACTGCTTCCTCTGTCCCAATTTCTGTAGCATCAGTTGTGATCTCCATTTCAGATTTTTTGAAAACCAATTTAATATTATTGTTGTTTTCACGAGCAAAAATCCCAACGCGTTTTACTGTACGAATCAATTCTTGACGATTAACTTCGATGGTGCTCTGAAAAGACTTTGGAATAATCTGTTGATAATTAGGAAATTGCCCTTCAATGAGTCGCGAAACAATACGCACGCCATTAAATAGAAAGAGAATCTGGTGTTTAGAAAAAATAATTTCAATTTTTCCATCTTCCTCTGGTGAGAGAATGCGCTCAAGTTCCATTAGTGTTCGCGCCGGAATTATACAAGAGACATTTTCTTTTGGTGCTGTTAAAAAGGGTATTCTTTTTTCTGAAAGCCGATAACTATCTGTTCCAGCCATAATCAATTCATCTCCATCTGTTGCAAACAAAATTCCTGATAAAACAGGTCGTGTACCGCCACTTGCAGCACAAAAAACAACCTCATCGAGAGCTGTTTTTAGTGCTTTTTGAGAAATCATGCATGAATTTTCTTTTTCCACAAAAGGAATTACAGGAAATTCATCAGCAGAAATACCTTTAATTGTTGTTTTTGACCCTGTCGTTTTTACATTAATTTTTTCTCCTTCAGATTTTAAAAAATCAATAGTGTCGCCAGAAGCAAGACCAATCCACGAAACAATTGTTTTTGCAGGGAGTGTCGTTTTCCCTTCGTTTAATACGTGGGCATCAAGCGTGGCAGTAATCGAAATATCAAGATTGGTTGCAGAAATTTCGACGAATTGCCCTTCGGCAGAAAGAAGGATATTTTCAAGGATAGGTAGAGTTCCTGTTGTTCCTGTTGCTTTTTGAGCAATATTTAGGGCGCGAAGAATATCTTTTTGCAAGCATGAGAATTTCATTCTGGTTAAAAGTCAAAGAATTATTCAAATAGAATTGTTCCAGATTATTATTATTACTTCAATTAATCTTTTTATTTAAAAAAAATAATATAACCGCATGTAAATGAAAAACTGTTTTGGTAAAATAAGTAATAACTAGATATTACAAAGGAGGAAGTCATTCTTTTAGATGTTGAGCAAAAATAGAATTCATATAAATGGCTTTGTGGTGTAATCAATCTAAAGTATAAGAAGAGCAGGCTTATAAGTGCTTTTTTTGGATCGGACTATAATATTAAAAACACAATTATCGTTTATCACTCTTATATAAACACTGACGAAAAAAAAGCGTCAAAGCAGAAAAATAAATATTATTTCCGAATCGAAGCATTTTCTTTGTTTAAAAGGGTAATATACTCTTGTTGTAGGTAGACAAATTGATTTTCAGCAACGTCTTGTGTGTAAACACCACCAGCACCCAAAAATGTTTCTTTGCCGATTTTGATGCCTGGCATCAAACTGGCATTGATTCCAACACGGACATTTTTTCCGATAACAGAGCCAAATTTTGATTGCCCTGAATTGATTTTTTCGTCTTTAATTTTTGTAAAAATATTTTGTTCGTTCAGGCGAAGATTTGCTGTTCGCGCACCTGCGCCAAGTGAGACATTCTCGTCAAAAATACTATCACCGATGAAATTCTGATGTGTCCAGCAATGCGGCTGTAGTACACTACGAGCGATTTCAGTGGTGTGACCAATAACACAATTTGCTTCGACATTTGCTGTCCGAACAAGGGCATGATTTGCCACAATTGTGTTTTTACCGATGTACACTGGACCATTAATAACTGCAAAATCCATAATTTTGACTCCTTCCTCAATAACAACATTCCCATTGATACTACTTTTTGGGCTAATTACAGCTGTTGAATCAACATGTGGGGTTAGTGATTGTAAAAAATAATCCTGAAGTGCAAGAAGGTGCCATGGATATTTGATTGCTTGCCAGAATCCAGTGTATTTAACTGCCTCAGCTGCCTCACCACTATCAAAAAGATATTGTAATGTTTCTTCATAATTATCACCTTGTATCACCTTGTGAAGCGCTTCAAGGAGAGAAGCAGGATTTTTGTAAAGATGAACCAAGATTGTTACTAAATTACTTGGCTCATTTCCCGCGCCTGGTTTTTCCAAAATTGCATCAATACGGTTTGGTGTTTGAGAAGATATGCACAGATATCCACCAGGAAAATAGTTTTCCACAATTTTACCCACCAGAAAAATAAAAGAAGATGATTTTTTAGCAGCAGTAAGTATGTTTTCATATGCAGATTTTTCCACCATGTCATTAGAGCACACCACGAGAAGTGGCTTGTGCTTATCGATTATTTTTTCGGCTGCTAAAATGCCGCCGCGAATTCCTTCGTCGAGATTGTCTTGAATCGCAAAATCAAATTTTCCAGCAGGAATCTCAGCACACACAGCCTGAAAATGCGTGATGTTTTGCTTGTTACCAACCACACAAATATCAGTAAGACCCGCAGCAAGCAATGTGTTAATTTGATGCTCGAGCACGGTTTTACCCAAAAAGCGAAAGAGTGTTTTTTCTTCGATGGGCCAAGTGCGGCTGCTTTTGCCAGCAGCAAGGAGGATTACTTGAGGCGTCATAGTGAAGGAAGAGATGAGGAGAAAGAATCAAAAATGCGCAAATGAATATCCCCGATTTTGCCGGTATTGAAAAGGGCAATTTGTTTGTCCTGATAACGCTGCACAACCTCAGCATGAGGATGTCCGTAGGGATTGTCGATATGCGCAGATATTACAGCTGTTTGAGGAGCAACAGCGTTTATAAAATCTTCTGTGCTAGAAGATTTGGAGCCATGGTGAGGAGATTTTAAGATTGTAGACTGCAAGCGAACTGGTGTTTTGAGCACGAGTTTTTCGGTTGGTTTTTCGGCGTCACCAGTAAAAAGTACCGACTCTTTCCCTGTTGTCAGGCGCATGAGTGGCGAAGTGACATTGCGTTTTGGAAGTTCTTTGGCGAGAAGTGATTGTTGTGGATAAAGGATGTCGAGAACAACTGATCCAATCCGAAAATCAGTCTGACTGTTTGCATAAACAAGGGGAATATTTTGTCGAGCAGCCTCAGCTACAATCGCAACAAAAAGCAGTGAATCTTCCGCGTTGCCAGGCAAAACAATGCTTTTGACTTTGTATTGCTGAAGAATACTAAGTGCGCCGCCAATATGATCGCGATCGGCATGGGTTAAAAAAAAGATATCGATTTCGCGCGACCAAAACGGAAGCGTATTGGCAATTTTTGCAGCAGCTTCAGCATTTTCACCACTATCAACCAAAAGATGATATCCATCAGGGAAAACTAAAAAAAGCGCATCGCCTGGAACATTAAATGCCCAGAAGCCGACAGTTTGTGGTGAACTTTTGTATGTTTGCCAGGCAAGAGCACAGATACTGGTTAGTAAAATGAGGCTTGTCCAAAAAATAATGCGCCGAGGAAGAAAGAGAAATGAAGACATCTAAAAAACATTGCAAATTAATTTTATTTTTGCAAAATATATCTCTTGATGCAACACAGAGTTTTGGTGTTTGTGTTTGCGGTTTGTCGTGAAAAGTGCTAGAATATTATGAATTATTACTTGTTAAAAATGGAAGAAGAAACAGTTTTTGAGGGAGGCGGAATAGACGGGGGACTCACGACGCTTTTTAGCCTCTTACCAGGCACGGGACTCATTCAGAGCGAAAGCATTGTGGATGTGACACTGGGTTGGATTCAATTCGGTTTGACGTTAGTCGGGACAATTGCTTTTGTTGCGTTTATTTATGCGGGTTTTTTGTATGTAACGTCGTTTGCAAATGAAGAAAATGCCGAATCTGCTAAAAAAACTATTATCTGGACTTCCATCGGGCTGATTGTGATTTTGATATCATACGCAGCGGTTTCAACCCTTATCCGCGCCACAGCATGAGTAAAAAAGTTTCTTTTTATGGCGGCATCTTTTTGTTCACATTTCTTTTTTGCTTGCCGCTGGTTGCCTCGGTGTTCGCCATTGAAGATGGTGCTCTGCCGGGCGGAAGCGGACTTGCGCCGCCACCAGTAGAAAAAGTCGATCCACTAATTGCGAATGATGATTTGCGCGGACAAATTTTGACGATCGTCAATTACTTTTTGACTTTTTTGGGCTTGATTGCGGTGGTCGCAGTTATCTATTTCGGCTTTTTGATGGTCGTAGCGGGTGGCGACGAAGAGCAGTATACTAAGGCGCGCAAAGGAATTATTTATATCGGTATCGGCATTATTCTGATTCTGCTTTCATATGCGATTGTCAGCTTTTTTGTCAGCGCCACGATTAGCGATGCCACAGCAGCCAATACTGCTTCGTCGCGAGTTGGTTTTAATACAAATCGCAGCAATGTCGATCGCGATGAAGCCGAATATCAATTGCAAAAACGCATCGAAGATATTTATCTCGAAATCGACGAGCGCGAGCCAAGCAGATTGTTATATGCCTCTTTGGCAAAGGATTTTCGGAACATTCTTGATGGACTGCCAACTTCTGATACGACAGAGATTTTTCGTTACCAGTTTGAAGAGGGACAGCTAAAACGCAAATACAACAATATTTTCTTATTGTTTAACGAAACCGAATCAGCAGTTTTGGCACAACGAGATCAGCCAGATTTTGATGAAAGTAAGGCTTTGCAGGGAGTAAAAAAAAAGTTGATTACAGCATTTCGTGATCTCGCGGACGCCATGGAGCATTTGCCGCGAGTCGAAGTGGTCGTCAAAACACAACCATCCGACGGACCCGCGCCGCTGACTGTTACTATGAGTGGCATTGAAACCATCGATCCTAGTCGCATGACTGTGCCAAAAGATCACTATCGGTGGAGTTATGTGGATAGCACTGGAGCATATCGCGATTTGGGAACCGGAGTAGTTAAGGTGCATACTTTTGACGAAGCAAATGCATATCGAATCAAATTGCGCGTGCAAAGTCTTGACGCAACAGTTCTTCCTGGACTCCGCACTTTTCGAATCGAAGTAAAACCGCGCGAAACCAGGGCGGATTTTTTGGTGAATGGTGATTCGGTTGTGACCGTACACAATGTTTCGCTGAAAGAAGCAAAAGCAGGAATTGAATTTGACCCTTCTTCCTCGGTGCCTGGTGATGGACTTGATATTATCGAATATCGTTGGGATTTTAAGGGCCACACCGAAAGCCGCACTACCAACGAAAAAATACTCTATCCTTTTTCCACAGCAGGAGATTACAAAATGTCACTCACGGTTACCGATAGCATGGGCAAGAAGAGCAAAAAGAACATCACCATAAATGTAAACCCGAGTATTGCTGTTATCAAAATGCTCGGCAAAGCCACTCGCGTCGGTGAAGAAATTATTTTTGATGGAGCAGCATCTTCTGTGGAAAACAGCACTTCGTTTCAATATTTATGGGAACTTTACGACGATACGGGTACCAAACTCCATACGTTTTCGGATGCGCGCTTTCCGTACACTTTTGACGAACCAGGTGAATATCGCATGGAGCTCACTGTCGGGAAAGGTTTTAAAACCGTCGAAACTTTTGTTATTACTCCCAAACCACCAACTCCGATTTTTTCATCAGCACAAAAAAGTCAAACAGAGCCAGGCACTCTTCGTTTCGATGCTGGCAGTACGCACGGAGCCGGTCAACAATCTTTGCGCTACGCGTGGGATTTTGACGGTGATGGGAGGTTGGACGAGCAAGAATCAATGTATCCCATTACCGAACATACCTATTCTGCTCCTGGTGAATATGCGGTGACGCTCGAAGTAACTGACGCATATGGCATTGCTGCCACGGTCACAAAGACAGTGCGTGTCGATTCGGTCTTCAATGTTCGACTCCTTCTTGATCGAGCAGCTGCACAAGCGGGTCAAGCAATTGCTTTCGAAATTGATGCGCCTAAAGGAGTTCAGTTTCAATGGGATTTTGGTGATGGCATCATAGAGACTCAAAATGAACAAAAAAATATTACCCACACATATGCTGCCGCGGGAACCTACCAGGTTCAGGTGCTCGTCACAAACAGTGATGGTGAAACGAATTCTGTAGTAAAAACCGTTATCATTGGCGATGGAACTACGCCTGTTCCCTTGGCGCAGGTGACTGTCGACGGAAAAGAAGTTCCGCTTCAACCAGATTTGTGCGGTGTGGGAAAATCGGGAATCAGCTTGTTTCGTAATCAATTATTGCAACTTGATGCAAGTGCTTCGGTCAACACATATGGTCAGCCGGTGGGGCTCGAATATGTCTGGGATTTTCACGATAATGCTTTTCAGGACGGCGCACGCACGGCACGTAAGTTTTCAGAAATATCGACAGCAAGTACCTGCGAACGCATTACCCTGCTCGTCAAAGATCAGCAATCTGGCGCACAAAAAACCGCAGACGATATTTATGTGTTTGTCAAAAATGCGCTTCCTGTGATTTCGGAGCTCACTGTTCAATCGGCTAAATTTCCTTGTAGCACACCGTGCTTGGTTGATGTTGCGGCGATTGGCGCACGCGATCCAGACGGCAGTATCGAAGAATATCGGTGGTGGGCATACCGCGAAGGCAATCCAGAAAAAGTCGCCTTTTCTGTCACCAAAGACGCGCAAACCACGCTCAGTATTCCTGCACTGGGTGCCAAAAACGACCAAAGTAATTTCTTTTTTGCGGTTGAAGTCGTTGATGCCGAAGGCGGCAGTATTTTGTCGGAAGAAGCGCTGGGAAAATCGCGTGGCATTACAATAATTAATCAAGATAATCCGGTTCCGGAGGTAGATTTTTCATCGAGCAAACAATATGTCAATGCTGGTGAGCCGATAACTTTTACTGCAAGTCTGCGTGATCCCAACGGAGCGATGCTGAGCAGCGCTGATTACGCATGGGATTTTGACGGCGACGGCACATTCGATGATACTGCAGGCGGCGTTACGACAACTCATGCTTTTGCCGAAGCCGGAACATATTCTGTGCGTCTGCGCGCCACTGTTAATGGAATTTCTAATAGCGCCATGCACACCATCACTGTTACCGAAAGCATTGCGTATCCGCTGGCAAGTTTTTACCACACGATTTTAGAAAATCAAAAAGTCACTGTTGATGCCGCAGATTCGCGCGCCGACCCGCTCTCCGAAGGACAATTAGAATACTCGTGGGATTTTGATGCCAAGGTAGACAGCAATGGGAACGGTGTTCCGGATGATGATATCGATGCGAGTGGCGTACAAGCAAAGCACCAATTCGATTCTGTTGGACTTTATGAAATCGTTTTGCGTGTCACTGATACAGAAGGCACCGTAAATGAAGAGCGACAAATGGTCGAATTGCGCCAGAAAAATGCCGCATCAGCGCACATGCAAAAAACGCCCTTTTTGCGAACACCACGTCTTGTCTATAATTTGCCCGCCGCAAACCTCGAACTGCTTGTGCGTCGTGGGAGTGCTGACACGCAGGACGAACTCGAAATCACAACCTACGGAACCGACCTTGATATGCTCCAATTTTCTGAAAAAGCTACGTTTCGGCTTGTCGAAGGCGATGGCGAGTTTGTAGGCGAAACAGCTGCTCCTTTTGCTAACGGATTTGCATCGACGCGCTTCAAGACAGCTGCTTCCCAAAAAATCACTATTGTTGAGGTAACGACCGATTCTACCTTGGGTGGTATTTCTGAGCGCATCGAATTTGTACCATCGGATTTTTTTGACCATGCATCATGACTCGACTGCTTTCCCTCTTCGCCGCTCTTTTCTTCCTTTTGCCAGTGGCTGTTAAAGCCAGCGGACAAATGATTGCCGAGCCCGGTGAAACGGTCGAAGTCACAGCAGAAACCACGCTCACTTCGCCAACGTATACATGGACAATTATGCAGGGAGAATCTGTCATCGAAAAACTGTCCGGCGCAACTTTCCGCTATATGTTCAACGAAGCTGGAAATTACATTGTCACGCTTACTGCAGAAGATGCGGCTGGCAAAAGTGAAACATCAACGGTAGACATTCTTGTCGGCAAGCGCACAAATCAACTATTGTCACTAAAAGCTGTACTCCAAACTCTGCCTGTTACAGATACAACCGGAACGGTTTTTTTGAACCCGAACAAATTGCAAGTGGTTTTTTATGCGGGTGAAAGCGAAGGCGACATCGTTGAATATCGAATTGATCGTGATATTGCTATCGATTCTGACGGCGACGGAAATCCGGCAAACGATATCGACAATGCGTCTGACGCCAGCTTGCAAAAAGGCGCAC
Source organism: Candidatus Altimarinota bacterium (assembly GCA_041738935.1). Classification (GTDB taxonomy): domain Bacteria; phylum Patescibacteriota; class Gracilibacteria; order CAIRYL01; genus JBGSOV01. The sequence continues at coordinate 65,358 of JBGSOV010000019.1, forward strand.
CGTGGGGGATAACTTTTTCCGAACTGGCAGCGTCCGCTACTTCACGCCTGACAGTCGTAGGGAGTGATGGCTCTGAAAAAAGTACTGACGTTGTTTTTCGCACCAAGCCTGCTGCAGCGCCAGACACCAAGTTGACTGCCAATATCGCTGCTTTACCCGCTATCAATAGCGATGGCGAAATGCAGCTCGCTGGCGACGCTGCTGAAGCAGTGCTCTATTTTGGTGATAGCACAGGAAACATTGTGCAATATCGATTTGATAACAACATTGCCATCGATTCTGACGGCGACGGCGATCCGGCAAACGATATCGACAACAAAAACCACCCATCTTTTCTGAGTGGAGAACCGCTTCAGGTTACACTGCGCAAGTCCGATGGCGAAAATCAAATTTTTCAGTTAATTGTTGTCTCTGCTGACGGTAAGGGGAGCCGCATTAGGCGCAAGGTTGTATTTCAAGACCCAGAATCTGCGGGTGCAACTGCAACTCCCGGAGGAGGTATTTTGCTCGAGCCAAAACTACTTTTGAATCAGAGTCAGGCAAAAGTCGGCGAAACACTGTCTTTTAGTATCTTTGGTGCACCGCAGGGCGCGCGTTTTTCGTGGGATTTTGATAATGACGGCACTATTGATGCCTCTAGCGAGAAGGCGAATGCGCAATATGCATACCAGTCTGAAGGCGAGTATTCTCCAACGGTAACAGTGGTGTACGGCAACCAAACCAAAGTGATTACAGAGTCGATATCTGTCGTAATTGGATCTGGCGATTCGTCTGCCACGATGGCGCCGACCGCTGACTTTTCATTTGTCGTCGAAGGCAGCACAGTACGTTTTACCAATCTTTCTGCCGCCGATCCGCGCCTCGAAGAAAATGCCCTACAATTTGCGTGGAATTTTGGTGACGGCGCTACGAGCACAGATAGCGAACCCGAACACCAATATACTGAGATTGGCAATTTCACCACGACACTCGAGGTTACCGATAATGCAGGGATGGTTGCCAAAAAATCTGTGGATATTGCTATCACCGAGCTTGGTACAACGAGTACCGAAACACCTCAGGCTTCCGGAGAAAGCCAGACTCCAGCCCCGAGTGAAAGTAGTCCCACACAAACTGACGACACACAGAACGGAAGTTTTATTGTGACGCTTTTAAAATGGGTGCTCTTTTTGTTCCTCCTTTTGTTCCTCTTGCTCGGCGGCTATTTTGTATATCGCAAGATTCATGATCCGGATCAAAGTTTTCAAGAAATCTTAGACGAAGAACGCGCGCGTTTTTTTAAGCCGCGCTCACCTCTTTTGCCTCTCGAAGAACGCTCCTCGCCTTTTTCTGTCACTGCTGAGCCACAGCGTGAAGCACAGCGCGAAGAGCAGTCAAAAGCAAATACTCGTATTGACATTGAAGATGCGACCATTGTGCAAAAACCAAAATCATCACCTGCTGAAAATGGACAGCTATCTGTGCCCCCACAAAATAATTCTCATCAAGAAGATATTCCGCCGCCATCGCAGCAATCCGCGCCAGAAAACGAGCCTTCCGTTTTTGCCGATGTGAAAACTGAAGAAACGCCGAAACCAAAATCTTCAGAACCATTACCCCCCTCGGCTGAGATGACTGTTGAGTCGGAAGATGATACTCGCTCAAATATAAAAGAAGAAATGCCAGATTGGCTGCGCGAAAGTTCGAAACCATCAACGCCAACCGTCACAGAAGAATCCTCATCGGCTGCTCCACAGGTCAGTCCGCACCAACAAGATGTTCCGCCGCCATCGCAGCAAACCGCACCAGAAAACGAGCATTCCGTTTTTGCCGATGTAAAAACTGAAGAAACGCCAATTGTTCCGAAAACATTCGCACCATCTGTACCACTTCCGCCACCAGCGCAGCTGGCGACTCCTCCTCAGACCTTTGTACAAACGGCTCCTCCTCCGCCCTTTGTGCCAGTGCCACCAACAAATGTTCCACCTGCTTCTTCTCAGCAGCAATCAATGCCATCACAAAATCGACCTCAATTTCAAAATCCACAACCGCAAAATTCTCCATCAAACATTCCGCCCCCGCCTGCGCCGCAGTCGCCGCTTCAAACGCAACAAGACATTGCCGGAGAGATTGATTTGCCGATTCAGCGCGAAAAACCGGATGAACAAAAACCGCAATAATCCGCTTATAGACTCACTCTGACGAAGAGAAGCCATCTTTTACAAAAAAGACTTGATTTCCTTTTGTACATGCGACAAAATAGGAAATGATTTTTCTTTTTTTCTTGTCTTATGACAAAAGCTGATATGGTAAACGAGATTGCCGCTTCTGCTGGCATTACCAAAAAGGCTGCTGCTGCTTCGCTTGAGGCAGTTATCAACCTCATCACTGCTGAACTCAAAAAGGGTCAGAGTGTTACGATCACTGGTTTTGGTACTTTCCGTGTTAGCAGCCGTGCTGCCCGCACAGGTGTCAACCCACGTAACCCAACCGAAAAGATCAAGATCCCAGCAATGAAGATCCCAGTCTTTAAAGCTGGTAAAGCTCTTAAGGATTCTGTTCGCTAAGCACTTTGTTTGAAATCAAGAAAAACCGCTTGCCTTTGGTGAGCGGTTTTTTTGTATGGAGTTTGTGGTAGGCTGGGTGCATGAATACTTCTGCACGATCACAGTATCTCAGCTATCTTGACTCATCAGCTGGATATGATACATATAATCAGTTTAAGAAATATCTCTACGGCGAGAATGATTTTCTCGTGCAAAAAATATATGACGATGTACTCGCGCCGGTTTTATCAAAAGGTCATAGAGGAGTTTTTCGAATGTGTGATATCGGAGGTGGCGATGGAAAAAGAATGGTGTCTCTTTTGCAAAAAGCGCATACCAATTTTCCTAAAATCAGATTCGAAGTTCTTTTTGTAGAACCATCGAAATATGCTTTTTCACAAGCAAAAAAGAGTTTCTTACAGGTGGCAGAATTTGCTCAATTTCAAGGACAAAACTGTATTTTTGAGAATGCTGATTTACGAAATGGACAATATGATTTCGTTCTTTTTATTCATAGCATCTTCACTTTTTCGAACCAAACGAACATCGCCAAAATGTGCAACCTGAAAAGAAAAAGTGGCTTGGTGCTTGTAGTAAGTAATAGCGAAAAGACATTTATGTCGAAATTGAATCAAAGAATGCACAAACCTTTTGTAGAAAAAAGATACGAAACACCAACTTTTTTAGAGGATTTGGTAAAAGCCAAAGTCTTCTACAAGGCGAAAGAAAAACCAAATATTTTTTTTGTAGCAAAAAACGATTTTCATGTTTTTGCTGAAACCGTATTAACATGGTCGAGTATGAGAAGATATTTTGATTTCAACATCCAACAAAAAATTGCGCTTCATGATTTTGTGCTCAGCTTATCTCTTTTGTCGGACGAAAGTGGACATTGGTTTGAAGAGACAGAAGTTTTTATAACCTTCTGATTTGTTCGTTCTTCACTACAAATGAAACAAATCTGTTTTACTGTTCGCGCTTCCCGATCTGTTTTTTGCATATGGTCGTGACATTGCCGCGCGGATTCATTTCCACCGTAATCTCCACCCACTTTGGATCGACCGCTGCGGCGAATTCCGCCGCGATCACTTCTGTTACGCCTTCGTGAAAGATTTTCAGATTCCGAAATGCGCCGAGAAAGAGCTTGAAACTCTTCAGCTCCAAACATTTTTGTTGCGGAACATATTCGATAATCACGCGCCCAAAATCCGGCATATCCGAAAACGGGCAAATGCAGGTAAGTTCGGGCGATTCGATATGAATAATCTGGTCGCCATCAATTTCCTTTTGGTAGGAAAAAGTTTCCAGTGGCGCATTGTTTTGCAGCTCCTGTCGGATTTTTGTCAGCGAAATCTGCACATAGTCTTCTCCTTCGCTGTAGTGTTTTTTGGCGGTATTCATTGCTTCAAAAAAACGGAGATCCTTCTGATCCCGGTCAAGCCGGAATGACCACTCTCTCTATTGTTGTGGCTTTTGTCGTAGCGATAGCTTTGCATTTTTTTGCCAAAAGCGCAAAATGGGATTGGTCTTTTTTGTCTCCCATGAATGGTTTTGAAATTCTGATTGCACTGGTAGTCGTGACAGTCATTTTTTTGGTGGTCTTTATCAAACAGGTTAACCAGTACGAGCGCGGTGTCATGCTGACTTTCGGCAAATTTAGTGGTATCAAGCAGCCCGGCTGGCGCATCGTGATTCCGATTCTGCAAAAAATGTACAAGGTCGACATTCGCACCAAGGCGGTCGACGTTCCAGATCAAGAAGCAATTACCAAAGACAATGTGTCGGCGCAAATTAATGCGGTTATCTATTATCGTATTAAAGATGCGGCGAAGGCTTTTTTGGAAGTCGAAAACTATTGGTATGCTATTTCGCAACTCGCGCAAACCACAATGCGCAATGTGGTGGGGCGAACAGACCTTGATGACCTCCTCAGTAATCGCGAAGCAATTTCGAAAGAAATCAAAGAAGATGTGGATATCGCAACTGATCCGTGGGGAATCGATGTAATCTCAGTCGAGCTGAAAGACATCTCACTCAATGACGAAATGAAGCGCGTAATGGCAAAACAAGCCGAAGCCGAGCGCGAGAAGCGGGCTGTTATTATCAAGGCAGAAGGCGAACTCGCGGCATCAGCCAATATGAAAAAAGCAGCGGATGTACTCTCGTCCGCGCCTGGCGCACTTCACTTGCGCACCCTTCAATCCGTCAACGACCTCTCAAGCGATCAATCGAATACGACGATTTGGATGCTGCCGGTCGAAGCCTTGCGCGCGCTGGAGGCAATCGGCGACATGGTAAAAGCAAAAAAATAGCGGAGAATAAACGGATTGGCAAGCCAAAAAGAAAATAAAAAAATTGGAAAAAAAATGATTGACAAGCGAATCTGGATGGAATTAAATAGCTCACCACAAAAAAGCGTGGTGTGACAACAATATGTTGTTGTCAGTAAAATTTCTTCCTTTTTCTTTCCTTATATGGAACAAGATAGTACGCAGTCCTCGGCTGAAATTAAAACACCTCTCCCAATAAGACTCCACAAACAAATAGGTTTATTGGAAGATGTCTTGTATCACGATAGCCCTGCCGACCCTGAGAGTCTTGTAAAGAGAATCTCCACCTCATTGAAAAATATTGTTCCTCACCTACCAGAAGAAGCTGTAGTGCGAGAAAAAATCATCACATTTCTCAGTCGTTTTTCTGATGAAGGAGAGGATGGTGTAAAACCGTCTCATCAATCCGCCATAAAAAGCCTTTGGGAAATTCAGGATGCTTTCTCAGAAGCTGCCTAGTGCGAGCTTTTTTCCGAGAATTGCAAAAGATTATTTGATAAAATTAATTCGTAGTTTCACAAAAAAAGGTTTTTTTCCGCCACAATCGTCAGTGATTGATTGCGGCGGTTTTTGTTTGCTACTTGCTAATATTCCAGATTTTGTTGTGCCTAAAATAAATATACGAAACCACATTTCTACACTTCTTCAACCAAAAAGATTTGACGGATTGTGCTCTATTCGATTATAGTTTTGTGAAACCTCGAGAAAGAAATGGTTTCGCAACAAAAACAAACAGACGCGCAAACAAACACAGACCAACAGAACCAAACAAAAACAAACGCTCATACAAACACCAACGCATACAAACATCAACAAAAGCCCAACACAAACAAAACGGAACACAAACAGACCCCAGCCAAAAAGACCCTTAACAATGTACATTCCCCCATCTCCCAAAGCGGAGAAAATGGGAGCTCTTCAGCCCCTCGTCACAGTAGCCTTCTGACTCGGCAGCATACAAATTATGCGCTTGCCACAAATCAGAAGCTTGTGCTCGCCCAAGCGGAGGGTTCCATTTTCTTAGCTTTCCAAGCGGATATCGGATCCGAACGAACCAATATCCCAAACCCAATTGCCTGCACGTGGCATACCGCCTTGGCGGCATCGATCACGTGACCAACGGGCAGGTCGCAGGAACGACCAAAAACTCTTCCGGAGGAAGGCAAGATTTGAGCAACGTTCATGCTCGCCCCGTGACTCTATCATTCGCTCCTTATTTTCTTATCTAAGGTACCGCGGACGAAATTATTCAGAGACATGGAAAAATAAAAATTAAAAAGACACCCCATCTGATGCGGGTGTTTTTTTATTTCTCTCAGATTCCGTAGTCCAAAAAAACGTATATCAACTTCCGATTCTCTTTGCTGATTATTGTTCGCGAATCGTCTCGTTAATCGCTTCGCCAAAATGTCTGCCGGTTGCTTCGCCAAAAAATGCCAATACTTCGTCGCCGAGCTTGATAGTTGTTACCGAAATAGGCTTGCCTTTGGGCGTCGTCAGGCGGATGGTTTCGGCATTTTGCATCACGAGTGAGACGCGCTTGCCATCTTTGTTTTCGGCGATGACAAGAAGCATGGGACGGCGCTCGATTTTGTTGCGCCCGATTGCCACAATCTGCGATTTGCCGTCGGGATCAACAGCCAATACTTCGTCGCCAGTCGTCAGTTCGCACAAATACTTGGTACGATTGTCAGGCAGGCGTATATAGGCATGTACCGCGCCGGCATTGACCCGAAACGGTCGTGCCGCACAAAACGGACTTTGCACATTTTCGTTATGAACCAAAAACATTGCTTTGCTCGAATCTCCCACCAATAATCCAGTCCCGGGAGGCAAAATTGAAGTGGTGTCCAAACAACAACGGTCACTCATAGTGACTGCTTTTGTTTCGATAATCTTGACTGTTTCAAGTGTCACTGTCTCTGCACCAATCTCACGGACGATTTTGGCAGTTGCCAAAATATCGTTGACTGATTTTGGTTGGAGCAAAATGCCGTCCGCGCCGCGCTCCATGGTTTCGAGCGCGAGTTTTGCTTCGGTAGGATTTTTGACAGTTTGAATGAGATTGGTGGTTTTGGAAATCAGATTTTCGAGCGGAATAATCGTCCAGTCGATGTTTTCGACGATTACCGGAATCTTACCTTTGTGCGCGACCACTTTGTCTTCGTCTGCTTTTTGGGTGATGGTGACATGCGCCACATCTTTGCCAAGCACAACGTCGCCATCTTCGGCAATAGTTGTGACTTTCCCCATTTTTTTGACGAGTTCTGATTTGCCTTTTTCGAGATAAATCGCATCGACTCCTGCTTCAATAGCAGCGGTCAAAAGTTTTTTATCAAAGGTGCGCAGGTCAATCCAGAAGAGTTTTTTCATAAATAAGAATTTAGAAAGGAAGGTCTTCGGGCTTGATGTCTGATTCGTACTTGATCTCGGGAATATCGACAGCTGGAGCAGGTTGATCGTCTTGGTCAGTGTTTTTAAACTTGGCTACTGGCGCCGCTCCATCGGCAAATTCAAGATTTTTGGCGCCCAGTTGCAACACATGATCGGCAGTGATTTCGGTGGCGTAGCGTTTTTCGCCGTCGGGTGTTTCCCAGCTGCGGGTTTGTAGGCGTCCGCGAACATAGATCTTTTCGCCAGTTTTCATTTTGTCAGCAATTTCTTGCGCCAAAGCGCCCCACGCCACAACCGTGTGGAATTCGGTTTCTTCTTTTTGTTCGTTCGTTGTGCGATCTTGCCAACGGCGATTGGTGGCGATGCCCAGATTGGCAACGGTTTGTCCGCTCGTGGTTTGACGAATTTCTGGTTCGCGCGTCAAATTTCCCAAAACTTCGGCTTGATTGAGTCCGCCAGCGATTGCCGAGCTTTCGGGCAACATGGCGACTTCTTTTTTAGAATCGAGTAAAATAATTTCGTCCGCGATGACTTTAGTTTTGTAGCGTTTTTGTCCATTGTCGCCTTCCCAGCTTTCGGTTTTGATGCGTCCCGAAACATAGATTTGGCTGCCAGCCCGGCAATAATCGCCAACAATTTCTGCCAATTTGCGCCAGACGGTGACGGTGTGATAGCTGCTCAGAATTGCTTCTTCGCCGTTTTCTTTGACGACTTTTCCGACGGACTTGATATTGATATCGCAAACACTGGTGCCGTTGCCCAGCTGTCTGACTTCGGGATTTTCGGTTAAGTGTCCGATGATTTGGATGTGATTGAGTGAATACATGAAAGTGAAAAAGAAGAAAACGTCGAGCCCCAGTATGCCGTAAGTTTGACGTGGAAACAAAATCTTTTCTGTTCCCGCTTAATCAGCTCTCATCAAGGCAGCGACTTATCTACTATATTTATTTGTAGTTTTTTGTCAACTGCTCCTGCCTGCGTCTTGCAAAAAAATATGTCAGAATCACTGCGATTTTTTGTATTCCCTTGAGTTCGTCCTTACCTGTTCCCATCGAAAACCTGATTGAATCCTTGCGTATTTTGCCCGGTGTCGGACAAAAAACTGCGGCACGCTTGGCGTTTTTTTTGCTGCGCAATCCCGAAGCCACGCGCCAAAAGCTGGGGAATTCAATTTTGGACGTGAGTCACAATTTACGAAAATGCGCAAAGTGCGGGCATTTTGCAGATGAAACGATATGTGGGATTTGTCAAGATACTCGGCGCGATCAGAGCATCATTTGCGTGGTGGAAGACGCGCTTGATTTGCTGGCGGTCGAAAAATCTTCTGCTTTCAAAGGACTTTATCATGTGCTGGGCGGCGCGCTGGCGCCACTCGATGGAATCGGTCCGGAGGATCTCGAAATCGATAGTCTGGTCGCGCGTCTGCAGGCTGGCGAAGTTTCTGAGATTATTGTCGCAACCAATCCCACGCTTGAGGGCGAAGCAACGGCGGCACTCTTGCAACGGCGCTTAATTAATTTTCCGATGCTTAAAATTACGCGACTTGCGCGCGGCATTCCGGTTGGCGGCGATGTCGAATATGCAGACGAAATTACGCTGGCGCGTTCGCTTGAAAATCGGGTGATGCTGTAAAAAAATAGAGCTTTGACACAAAATTTGAAATGTGAAAGAATTTGCAATTGAATATTTTGAAATTGGATTATGAAAAAAATTGGAATTATTGGTTCTGGACAAGGTGGAAAAAATCCAAATGCAGCCGGACAAAAGGCAGAGCTTGATTCGGTTTCAAAAGATAATCCTTTTCATTCTCTTGATACTGCGACGCAACAAATGGTAATGTCCGGTGATAGTGATATCCAAAATGGCTATACGCATCCGACGATTCTCGAAACGAGCGCTGCGCTGTGGCACGAGTTTGTTACTGAACTCCAAAACATTGATCCCGATTTTGACGAAACACATTTTGAACTTGGCGGATTTTCATTGGGACAACTCTTTGCGATGTGGGCTGCTGGCTCATTCGCGTCCGCCGAAGACTTTCGGACTTTTTATAAGGCACGTGCGGACGCGCTAGATTTTGCCGCAGACAGTACGCCAAGTCGACTCAGGGTGTTGATGGGTGTCACGCGAGAAGAACTGGCTGCAGCTTTGGCAGCCAATGCAGAATTGGCACAACTGATATTCCCTGCAATCTATGCTGATCCAAGTTCGACAGTCGTTGGCGTATCGGTCGAGACTTCTGAACAAGGTCTTCAGCTTTTATCCGAGACCTTGAACAGGCGCATCAAAGCGATTGACGCGGGTGCAGTGATGGCGTTTCATACCGAATTGGGGCAAGAAGCAGCTATCCCTTTTGTAAAAATGACGGCTGATGTGCGCAACCGACTTGTGGTTCCCGACAACAAAAAAACTGCGCTTTGGTCAAATTCCACAGGCAAAATCATGGTGGATCCCTCTCAAGAATCTGTCAATCACCTGACAAAACCAGTAGAATTTCAGCAAATCATCGAAGGCATGCTGAATAATGGCGTAGTAAAATTTATAATATTTGGGCTTGCTGGTAACGACACGTTGACTAAAAAAATCGAAAGCATCGCCCAAAAAAGTAACCGAGCAGTAACGGTAAATTTTGTCGATACCGTAACAAAGGCAAAAGTAGTCGCTCAAAATATGCTAACGACCGAGGTGATTGCTGCCGCTGCCGAATAATCATTCACTTTATGCAAACCAACCAAAACAAACTCAAGCTAAAAATCGAAGAGCTGCTCGGTGAAAAAATTACGCAATTTGTACTACAAGGCAAGGGAGCATGCAACAACGCCTACTCTGTTGAGACAAATCAAGGCGGTCAATATATCGTAAAACAAGCGCGAGATGATAAAGAGCTTCACGAACAAAATAATTTGATTGTCGAGGCAAAAGTTGCTCAAACTCTTTTTGGTCTCAATCTCGCTGCGCCGACGCCTCGCGTAGTATTTGTTTCAGAAAATCCCGAAATGTACGGCTACGAATATCTTCCGGGTAATTTGATGATAGAAGAATGGGCATCTCTTTCAGAAGACGAAAGAATTTGTATTTGCACTGCGCTTGGATATTTTCACGCAGAGATCGGGCAAAAATTTACGGAAGAAATGGCGCAAGCATGTGGTGTCCAAATCAATGCATCTCGAGATATTCACCCAGAATCAATTGCAGAATACGAGAGGCTGATTGTTCGCGAAGATGTGCCAGAACAATATAAAACATTGGCAAAAGAAGCGAGGGCAATGTTAGATACAACAATGGAGAGAGTGGTTTTTCAGTTTGTCCACAACGATTCGCACCACGAAAACATTATCATCAAGGACAAAATGATATCTGGTATTATTGATTTTGGTGATGCCGAATACGGAGAAATCGCCAAAGAATTTTCTCGTTACATCCGAGATTATCCGGATTATTTTCCATATATCGTTTCTGCTTACGAAAAAAAATCTGGAAACAAACTCTGCTACAAGCGCCTTGTCAGCAATGCTCTGCTCTCTGGTTTTGTTGATATCGTAGAAAATTACGAGAAGGGAGGAGAAAATCGAGTAAAAGCCGAAAAGGCTATAACAACATACAGAAGGCTGATGGACGAAGCAGCGATACGCGTTTTCTGAAAAGAATGCTTGGTAGCAAGCCGCATATCAGATTAATCTTGTTTTTCTTTTATTTTTTGTTCACTGCAAACACACCTTTCCATCCCAGTTGACAAGAAATCGCCATAGAATAGAATTAAACTAATCATGTTTCCCTCGAATCATTAAAGGCATATATCTTTGTATTCTCTCGATTGTTCTTGTTGGCGGTCAGGTTTTTCCTGCCGCCGCCGACTCCTTGGCGACTACAGGTAACGCGCAAACGGCATTTGTGCCCGGAGAAGTCTTGGTACGATTCAAACTTCCTGCACAGGGTCAGTCGTATGTGCAAAGCCTCAACGATGCGGCGGTCGATCTTGCGCAAAAAGAAGAACTCGAAATCAAATCGCAGCAATCAAGCGGTCTCGTTCTTTTTCAAAAGTCGGGAGCGGATACGCAAAAACTCGTAAAAGACCTCAAAAACAATCCGACTGTAGAAATGGCGCAGCCGAATTATATTTTTTATTTGCCAAACAGCACTTCGTCATGGGCTGATGTCAGCGGCAATGTGGAGGATTTTGATATTGATGCCGATGACATTTGGAACGAAATCACCGGCAAGGGCGTGATTGTTGCTGTTCTCGATTCGGGCGTGGATGTTACGCAAGCAGAACTTCGCCCTAATATCTGGACAAATATCGGCGAAACCGATTGCAGCGATGGTATCGACAACGATGCCAATGGCTATATTGATGATTGCCACGGCTGGGATTTTACCGGAGACAATGCGCTCTCGCCAACGCCAGACAACGATCCGGCAGACAAATATGGACACGGAACAAATGTGGCAAAGATTATTGCGGGCGCCAACAATGGAATGGGGCGTGTGGGGATAGCGCCAAATGCCACGATAATGCCGCTCAAAGTCATCGATCATACTGGTTTTGCGCCTGTCAGCGCCATTTTCGAGGCGATTTATTATGCAATGAATAACGGCGCGGATGTCATCAACATGAGCATCGGTGATCCCGAGTTTGACCCGTTTGAGGCAGATGCCGTTGCTGCGGCATACAAAGCAGGCATTGTTCTTGTCTCATCAGCAGGAAACGAACACTCGAGCACGCCAAAATATCCAGCGGCGTACCCAGAAGTAATTGCGGTGAGTGCGGTCGATTCTGCCAATTTTGCTGCGCAGGCATCCAATTATGGCGAGTGGATCGATTTGGCGGCTCCCGGTGGATACACTTCGGCGGCGGCTCCGCATGTATCTGCAACAGCGGCACTTGTCTTGGAAAAATTTCCTGGAGCGAGTCCGGCGGAAATCGGAAATATTCTCAGACAAAGTGCGCATGATCTTGGTGCAACCGGAAAAGATGATTTTTATGGTTACGGCTTGGTGGATGCATACGCGGCACTTTTTCCGCCGCGCCTTACTTTGCTTTCAAAGATTCCAGAAGTAACAGATTCTGCCACACCTGCTTTTACTATCGGTTCCACAGAAGCTGGCGCAATCAATTTTGCAGGGAGTTGCGCGAGTAGTCAGACAAATGTGATTGATGGCGAAACGACGATTCGATTGCGTGCGCTCAAAAATGGCATGTATTCCGATTGCACATTTACTGTCACCGATTCTCTCGGAAATATCAGCGACGCACTCGCACTGCCTTCGTTTGCTGTTGCCGCAATCCTCGATTCTAGCGGTTCTCCTAGCGATGCGGAAAAATCAGAATTTCGTGATGTGCATAATCATTGGGGCAAAACCTTTGTTTTGGGGCTTGTCGAGCGCAATGCTCTTACTGGTTACAGTGATAATACCATCAGACCAGATAATCCGATTTCGCGTGCTGAAGCTCTCAAAATCGCCTTACTTGCTTTTGATTATCCAATTATCACCAATGTTACTATGCGCCCTTTTGTTGATGTAGAAGAAGCGGCGTGGTATTTGCGATATATTGCCACTGCGAAAGAGGCAAAAATAGTGGATGGTTTTGCAGACGGAACGTTTCGCCCTAACGTGCAGATCTCGCGTGCCGAAGCGCTCAAATTCATCAGTGTGGCTGCTGGTATTATCGTTGCTGATTTTAAGAACGAAAAGCCGCCTTTCGCGGATGTGCCAGTTGGCGCGTGGTATCTTCCCTACATCAATTGGGCGGTCAAGCAAGCGGTTGTCAGTGGGTATTCTGATGGCACCTTTGCTCCCGACAACACAATTACACGAGCAGAATTTAGCAAGATGGTGTATTTGACACTCGAATTATTAGGCAGATAATTTTTTGGCAAGTAGCTTTACAATTGGTTTCCTTCGGAAAATAAAGTATACTTACCAGATACGTCATAGACGAATTTGTCGCGTAAAATCCAACAATCGCCCTCCCTGATATTTCTCAGACAAACAAACAATGAAATGGTGTTTTCAAAAACCGGCACTTGCAGTCATCGCTTTCCTCGCGATAGCATTCCCCACAAGCGCGATGGCGATTCCGCCGCCAGATTTTCTTATTCAAGTTGCTTCGCAAATCGGAAGTTTTTTTGCAATTGGAATGGTGCTTTGTTCCGTAATATTTTCCACTTTGTATCAATTCGTCAAAGCGTACGCCATCAGTCATAAAAAAACCTTTTGGACTGTTTCGCTGATTGCAATCGTGTCAACAGCAGGAATTGGAGCGTACTTTTTTGACCAACACTATCAGCACAAACAGCAGACAATTTTGACCGATAAGTGGTCTCAAGAGTTGCGTGAAAGCGAGAATGGACTAAAATCCGCCCCACCAGAAAATACCGATATTCCGCTTTTTGCAGGCAATGAGACTGATTTTTACAAACTGAATAAAGATCTTGACGAAAAAATATCAAATGCAGAATTCCGCACAATTCTGGGTAGCAGCGCGGCGAGTGACTACATTATTTTGGATGCGCGCGAAAACATCGAATATGAGCTTGGTCATATTCCCGGCAGCATCCACATGCGATTTGCTGACCTCACCGCCGGAGAGTGGAAGGAATTGCCGACCGATAAACACATTTATGTCATTTGTTTTTCTGGTATGAGAGGCAAAGAAGTCAGTGACTTTTTACGAGACAAAAAACTGGCGGCGCGATATCTCGAAAAAGGAGCATTCGATTGGGTAAATTTCGGAGGAAACTGGGAAGGAAAAATTGATTTTTACAAAGTTTTTGCGGAAGAAAGATATTCGTCTCTCTTGTCTGCAGAACAGCTAGAACAGCTGCCGGCAGAAGTGGTTCTCGTAGATACTCGATTGCCACAAAAATATTCGCAAGGACATCTTGGCGGAGCGATAAATATTGCCACCCTCTCCACGCCGAGCAGCGAATTGCAAAGCCGTTACGCGCAAGTTGTGCAAGGATCAAAAGTCGTCACCATTTGTGACGAACTCGCGAGCTGTTTTGACGCGACCGTTACCGGCATCGAGCTCGAAAGAAGAGGTGTAATATTTTTGGGAAAATACAGCACCTCGGGGGAGTTTTAGGAATATTTTTATAGGAATGCTGATACGGCAAAATGACATATCGGAGCACGATTGCCGAATCGGCAACAAAACAAAAAATCTGAAAAGGTTAGTCGAGCGTGGTTTTTTGGTGCCTGATTTTGTCGCTATTGCTTCGGATACCGTGCAAAGGATCGACTGCGATTTTGCCGCATGCAGTAAGCTTTGCGAAGAAATTCGCACAACTTTCCCCAAAATGCTCTATGCCGTCCGCTCTTCCGCCCTTATCGAAGACCAAAATCAATCATCTTTGGCGGGGCAGTTCTTAACAGAAATCAAAGTGCCTCCCGAGCAATTGGCAACCGCCATCAACAATGTAATCGCTCAATCAAAAACCATCTTGCTGGGGGAATCGGACAAATTTTCTCTCATTATCCAAGAATATATCGATGTCGATATTGCCGGAGTCTGTTTTACCAGAAACCCGACCGGACAAAGAGAGCTGATTATCGAACATCACAGAGGAGAGGGCGGGAGCCTTGTTGGCGGTAAGATTACTCCCGAGCGCGATGCGTTTTATTGGAACAATATTCCCGAGGATTATCCGTTTAATGTTAACATTTTTACCGATATCGAACGGAGCTTTGGCTTTCCGCAAGATATCGAATGGGGGATCAAAGACAACAAATTGTTTATCCTGCAAACACGCCCGATCACCACGATTTCACAAGACAAATATGCAGAGATTTTGTTCCTAGAAACAGCCTTGCCACAAATCTCCGAGGCAGACTTTTGTTACGCAAAAACTCAAATCTCCGAGGTTTCGCCAAGACCGACGCCGTTTACATTTTCATTGCTGCAGGCGATATACGGAACAGATGGTCCAATCATGAATGTGTATCGAAAACACCATATTGCTTATTTTCCGCAGCCTTTTCTTAAAATCATTGGCAATGAACTTTTTGTCGATCAGGAGAAGGAACTAAAAACTTTGTTGCCTTCATGCAGTCTCCTCAACAAAAACTATCGGCTGCGACTCGCCACTATCAGGAATCTTCCCGCCACATTCACGAATATCTTGTCTACCATATTCCTCAAGGATGTCGATGATTGTTGTCGTCGACTCTTCGACTCGTTGACATCAGTGGAACGAACAAAAGACTTTGAACATGCGCTGCAGGGATTTCTTCATGACTACGAGGTTGTTTTTGAAACCAATCTTTTGGCGGCGAAAAACTTAAAAAAAGCCGAAGTTTTACTCAAAAAAGAAAGCATCACTCTTGCCGATTTGCTGAGCGCCGAATCGCTGTTCCTCAATCCTGATCAGCAGAGACTCTTCCTCTTTGATGTCGAAAAAGGACTCACGGGTAATACGCTAGAGATTGCCGATGAAGACGAATTCTATGCTCCGCAGACGACTGAAAAAATCGATACTGGCGTTTTGGACTGGTGGAGGCGACTTCCGCGTTGGAAGCAAAAGCTCTACAAAAATCCGCTTACGCAAGCGCTCTTGTTCCAAAAATGTTGTGAAATTGCCCGCATTGTAATGATAAAAAATCTGAACGAAGTGAGAAAATCGCTCCTCGAATTGACGGAATTTCAAGACAAAAAGCATGTCTTTTTTCAGTCGTTGGATGAAATCAGACAGCAAAAATGGGACGAAGACTGTTGTGCAAAGAGAAATGCGGATTATGACCAATATACTGTTTTTGAGCTTCCGACAAAACTGACAGCACACTTGCTTTCGCACAAAAGTGTTATCCAAGGAATTTCGCCCGGGATAGCGGAGGGGTTTGTCGTCGAAGCGGATGCCGTATCAAGCAGTCAAACACCAAGGATTCTTTTTACTCGAATGCTGTCGCCAACATTGACGAAACACTTTGCCGATATCACGGGAATAATCTCGGAAAAAGGTGGATTGTTATCACATTTGGCGATTATCGCTCGCGAACGACACATTCCAATCGTTGTTATCGGCGACAAAAAAGACTTTCAATCTGGCGAATATCTGCAAATCGATGGTAGCACCGGCGAAATCAAAAAGCTCAAAAAGTGATATACTCGCAGACGCACCTATCGTGAGCTTCCCGCTTTTCTTTCCACATGAGCATCAACAAATCATCACTCGCGGCATCAATCATCGTGTTTTGTTTGATCGTTGTCATCGCTGCGCCTCCTTCTGCTTTGGCGGTACCGGTATCTGTATTTGTCAGACCTCCTGTAGAATCTGCTGCACCACCGCCGATTGATCCTGTGCTCGACTTGGAAGAATTTTGTGTGTCAAAATTGGCAGATGGACGCTGTACGGTGCCACTGCTTGTTTCTTCGATTGCTTCGATGGCGGATACCGAAGAATGGCGCGAAGAAAAAAAATCTCTCATCTTCGTGCTGCAACTGGTTTTTCTGATACTGCTCCAAATGTGACTGTTCGGAATATTGGCAGTAAGTAACACCATCAGTATCAATTCCGCTCAGCAATCAATTTTTCCGTTGCAGACAGGTTCGTTTTGATGACTTCGACATAAGAAGTTGTATGTGCGTCGACGAATACTTCTAGCGCTGCCTTATACGCTGTAACGGCTTCTTCTAACCTTGCTGTTCCACTTTCGCGCTCGCCGAGTGTCTGCAACGCTGCTCCGAGATTATGCTTTGTTGTTGCCCAATCGAGTGGCACTTGCTCGCGTGTCCGTACTTCCAAAGCGGCTTGATATGCCGCGACGGCTTCTTCTAGACGCTGCGTTCCATTCTCGCGCTCTCCAATGGACCAAAGTGCGGCGCCGAGATTGTTTTGCGTCGTTGCCCAATACAGCGGCATTTGCTCGCGAGTATAGACTTCCAAAACTGCTCGGTATGTTTCGGTCGCTTCTTCGAGTCGATCCGTTCCACTTTCGCGTTCGCCGAGTGCTCTGAGCGCCGCTCCCAAATTATTTTTTGTCTTTGCCCAGTCGAGCGGAACTTGCTCGCGTGTCCGTACTTCCAAAGCAGCTTGATACGCTGCAATGGCTTCCTCTAACCTTGCTGTATCGCCTTCGCGTTCGCCGAGTGCTCTGAGCGCCGCTCCCAAATTATGCTGAGTTATTGCCCATTCTTGCGGCATCTGCTCGCGCGTCCGTACCTCCAGCGCTGCTTGATACGCTGCAATAGCTTCTTCTAACCTTGCTGTATCACCTTCGTGTTCGCCGAGTGTGGTCAGTATTTTGCCGATATTGTTTTGCGTCACCGCCCATTCTTGCGGCATCTGCTCGCGCGTATAGACTTGCAGGGATATTCTGAATGTCGCAATGGCTTCCTCTAACCTTGCTGTATCGCCTTCGCGCTCTCCGAGCGCTCTGAGCGCCGCTCCCAAATTATGCTGAGTTATTGCCCATTCTTGCGGCATCTGTTCGCGCGTATAGACTTCTAAAACTGCTTGGTACGCCGTAACAGCTTCTTCCAACTGTTTTGTGCCGCCTTCGCGTCCGCCGAGTTCTTGTAATATGACCGCCATATTATTTTGCAAGGTCGCCCATTCTTGCGGCGCTTGTTCGCGTGTGAAAATCGCCAAAGCCGCTCGATATGTTTCGATCGCTGCTTCCAGCGGTGCGATGTTTCCCGACAAATATCCTGCAGTGCGCAGTGCTTCTGCAAAAATGACAAGTGTCGAGCCGCGGGCATCAATACTCCATTCCTGTCGATTGCGATTGGTGTCAAGTCGTTGTCGGACGGCGGCAATAGAATCGTCTAGCCACTTTGTTTCATGGTCTCCAATATTTGCGCGGAACTGTGCGTCTTGGGTAGCGATTACTAGACGAAGAAGCTCTGTCATCTCTGACCAAGACATTTCTGGAAGGCGTGTTGTTGTAGTTGGTGTGGTCAAAAACACTTCGGCGGTTTTGCGCTCAAAATCCACCACGCTTCCCCAGACGAGAACCGCTGCGCCACTTTTTTGCAGATATTGGAGTGCCGCTTCACTTCCTTCGTTTACGAGCGTGCGATCGAGTGGCAGAGTTTGAATTTCACCAGATTCGCTCATTGTTGCGAGGAATATGCTTCTCAGCGTATCATCTGAGTCGTGGTCAAATTGGGCGATTACCACAGAAAAGCGTCCGGCGTCAGCCATTGGTGTTTTGTCAGATGATGTGGCAAGTTCAATATTTTTATATTTCCTCAAATTATTGTTCTCTTGATTCTGCTCATTCACAACAAATATCGCTGCACCAAAACATATCAGCGCCAAAAGTCCGATTGCGCCAAATATACTCATGCGAAAAATATTGCTGCGCTCGGCTGTTTTTTGCAGCGGTTTCTGTTCTCTTGGCAAATCCTTTTTGTCGGTATTTCTCATTCTTCGAGTTATATCTCTTTATTTTATACTAATTTCTTTTTGGAGAACAGGGTAAATCAGGAGCAAGTTCAGGCTGTGACCGTTTTGCAAAGAATCCTGAGCACATCAAAAAAGCGGCAGTTACATTTGGTGAGGGCGGCGAATCTACTCTCTAAAAATAATGAAAAAAAATCATATTGGTGTGCGTAATACAAAGTAACATATTCCTTCCCCATGAAAATCTCTCCTGCCTGGTCATCATATTTGATCGGAGTCGTGTGCGGCGTAGTGGTTATTGGCGGCTACCAGATAGTTACAAATCAATTGGCAAGTAACAAAACCGCTCAGCCTGCAGCCCGGACAGAACAGCTTCAGGACGGTGGCAATCAAAATAGGCGTCGTAACCCCGGAAGCGAAACCGGCTCGTTTGATCGCAGTGCTATACTCGAGCGACAAGCAGAAATACTCGGAATGACCGCTATAGAGTTGCAGTCCGAGCTTGATGCCGGCAAGGTTTTTCGTGATTTGGCGAAAGAAAAAGGAATCGATGTGAGCGAGTTTTCGGGTAATAGTCGCGGTGGGCAAAATGTCGGAGAGGAAGCATCAGCTACCCCATCCGATTCTTTGGAAGTATCGACATCTCCCATTATCGATGCCAGCGAGAGCCCCGCTGTTTTGGAATCGCCAAAAGGGCAATAATTTTTTTATTTATGGAAAATATCAACCGTTTTCACCGTAAATTTTTTCTCCTCGGACTGTTGACTGTCGTCGCCCTGTTCGCGCTGTACACCATATTTTTGTCTGGCGAAGAGACACAGATTCAGACTACCGATCTGCGTACCACCACAGTGCAACGCGGTGACATTAGTCAGACAATAAAAGTGCTCGGCGAGGCCGAGCTCGTCGATGAGCAGACCTTGCGTTTTACCCAGGTGGGCACCATCGCTGCCGTGTATTTTCAAGATGGCGCCCAGGTCCAAAAAGACCAAGTGATTGCTGAGCTTGACAAAACCGAGGGCTACAATGATATTCGTCAGGCTGAGATCAGTCTCGAAAACAGCCAACTCTCTTTGCAAGAGATTTTAAAAGGCAATGATGCTTCCCAAATCTTGCAAGCGCAAAATTCCGTTGCCGAAACCAAGCAACAAATTGAAATTGCCAAACAAGACCTTGAAATTGCCAAACAAGACGAACAAAATACTATCACTGAGTTAGAGCTCGAACTTGCACAATCCGAAAAAGATCTCGCAGATAAAAACATCGCGCTTGAGAGCACCAAAAAACAACTCGAAAATACGGAGCTCTATGAAGAAGAAGGTATCGAATCAACGACCGTCTCTTATCGAGCATCCATTGATAAGGCACTACTTGACGTCAAAGACGCCATGATTAATGCGGATAACATCCGCGATGACCTTGATGCGATTTTGGGCGTGGAAGAAAATACCAAAAAAGACAATGATGCTTACGAGTTGTATCTGGGCTTTCGCGACCAGAATACCAAAACAGCAGCGCGTAACGCCTATGTGATAGCGCGTAATGACCGCAAAGCGTTAGACACAGATATATCAGCATTCGAAGCCATCACAAGTCCATCTGTTGATGATGCCGTTGTACTGCTTGACGGAGCAGTGGTTATGCTTGAGTCTATCTTTAGCGCAGCAGACAGCACGTATATTATGTTGCAGCAATCGATTACGAACAGCAGCTTGTCGCAATCTCAACTTGATTCTTTCAAGGCATCTGCTGCTGGAGCGCGCGGTACGGCACAAAGCAGTCTGAGTAGTTTTAAAAATCAGGTCACGACACTAAAAAACCTAGAAGAAGTCGATCTCGCCGAACGACGCAAAGATGACACGCTTACTGCGAAGCAGGATGCGGTACGGAGTGCCGAGACGGCACTCACCAAGATGCAAGATGCACTTACCAATCTGCGGAATTCTTTCACTGTTAAAAAAGAAAACAAACGCCTAGAGCGAGTGAGTAAAGAAAATGCGCTCACCAACCTTGAGAGCAGATTGCGTCTGGAGGCAGAAACATTAAAAGATGTTCAGGAAGGGGAATCCGTAGAGCGCATCGCAATAGCACGAAATGACGTTGCTCAAAAAGAGCTGGCCTTGGAGCGGGTTCAAAAAAATCTCGAAGATTACGAATTGCGCGCACCATTTGATGGCGTATTGCGCAAAATCGACTTCAAAGTCGGTGACAATCTGCTCGCCGACGAAGACAAATTTGCCTACCTCGAAAATCCTGACCTGCTCAAAATTACGATTCTTCTCGATCAAATCGATATTGTAAAAATCAAAGAGGGTTATCGTACTCGAATTGTATTTGACGCATTACCTGAGCAGGAGTTTTGGGGCGAAATCGAAGAGATTGACCAAACACCAGTGGAGCAATCTGGCGTGGTATCTTACGGAGCGACGATTACCTTACACAAAGATGACGAACCAATCTTTTCTGGAATGACAACTTCTATCGAAGTGTTTATCAGCGAGAAGGCAGATGTCTTGCTGGTGCCGAGTCTCGTCATTACCAGTCGCAATGGTGCGACATATGTACAACAAATGAAAAACGGTGTGCCACGCGAAGCGGAAGTGGTTACCGGCTTGAGTGACGGGGAAAATACCGAAATCATGAGTGGTCTGCAGGCAGGGGACGAAATCGTAGTGACAAACTTTGCAGTACAATCTGCCGCCAAAAACACCTCTGGCGATAGTGGAGGACAGGATTCTATGCGTCAGTTTATGCGTGCGACTGGTGGCGGACCTTCTCGTTAAACCCATGATCAGCCTTCACAACATTACCAAAACCTATCAACTTGGCGTGCAACAATTGACCGTACTCAAGGGCGTGTCGCTCGAAATCAAGGCTGGTGAGTTTGTTGCGATTATGGGTCAATCTGGTTCTGGCAAATCAACTTTGATGAATATTATTGGCATGCTGGATGTGCCGACGAATGGGCAATATATTTTTGATCGGCAAAATGTCGAGCATCTCACAAGTAACGCTCAAGCTGAAATCCGTGGGCGCAAGATCGGCTTTGTTTTTCAGTCATACAACCTTTTGCCGCGCATGTCTGCTGTCAAACAAGTAGCGGTACCATTAAGCTATCAAGGTGTCAGCCATGCCGTCCGTTTGCAACGTGCCGCAGTGGCATTGCGGGCTGTTGGGCTAGACGATCGCATGCAAAATCGCCCCAATGAGCTCTCTGGCGGACAACAACAGCGTGTCTCTATCGCCCGAGCAATGGTGACTGATCCGGCGATTATTCTTGCCGACGAGCCAACCGGGGCATTAGACAGTAAGACCGGCAAAGAAATCATGGAAATCTTCACCGAACTCAACAAGCAAGGAAAGACCATCATTCTCATTACCCATGAGCAAGAAATCGCCGATTATGCTCGGCGTATTATTCAGATTAGCGATGGCAACATTGTTTCTTCCGGACACCACTTATGAATTTTCTCGAAAATATCTTCAACGCACTGGCGACTATTGTTGCGAACAAGCTCCGCTCTGGCTTGACGATGCTCGGTATTATTATCGGTGTCTCGTCCGTAATCGTGATGATAGCTATTGGTGAAGGTGCACAGCGCGGTGTTACTTCGCGGATTGAAGAGATGGGCACCAATTTGCTGATCGTCACTCCGGGTAATTCGTCGCAAACAAATGTACGCGGCAGTGCCGGTGGTGGAAGCAACACTGACGCCCTCACCAACGATGATGTCGCCGTACTCGAAGCACTCGACGGTATCGCCGCGGTCTCTCCTGAAAAATCAGGGCGTAAACAGGCAATTTATGGTAGCAATAATGTGAATACCACTATTACTGGCGTGTATCCCACATACGAATCCGTTCGTAATTTTCATATAGAATACGGACAATTTATCACCAAAGAAAACAATAACGAGTTCGCCCGCGTAGCGGTATTGGGACAAGACGTGGTCGCAGATTTGTTCGACGATGCTAATCCGATTGGCAAAGACATTCGTATCGAAAACAACATCTTCACAGTCGTCGGCGTGATGGAAGAGAAAGAAGGTCAAGGTTTTAATAGCGGCGGTAATGTCATCTTCATTCCATTCACCACTGCACAAATGCGAGTACACGGTAGTCGTTCGGTCGATTCTATTTATTTGTCGGTGACGGATGCTGACAAGATGGATAACATGACGGACGAAGTACAATTTGCCTTGCTTACCGCACACCAGATTAGTGATCCGACCATTGCCGATTTTTCCGTACTCAATCAAGCTGACACGCTTGAAACGTTAAACGAAGTGACTGCAATCTTTACGTTGCTTTTGGGCGGAATCGCGGGAATTTCGTTGCTTGTAGGAGGTATCGGCGTGATGAATATCATGCTTGTCTCCGTGACCGAACGCACGCACGAGATTGGTATTCGTAAGGCGATTGGCGCTAAGGAGCACGATATCTTGTGGCAGTTTCTTACCGAATCCACTTTGCTAAGTTTGGCGGGCGGACTGATTGGTATTTTCGTAAGCTTCGCGGTGGTGGCGATACTGACCAATAAAACCGCACTTGAAGCAAGTGTAACGATGGATTCGATTCTCCTCGCTTTTTTGTTTGCGGCGACGGTGGGAATATTCTTCGGTGCATATCCCGCCTACAAAGCGGGAAAACTCAATCCGATCGAAGCACTTAGATTTGAGTAGTAGCTCTTCATGCTCCACTTCTTTACCATCTGCATCATGCGACCACAATCCGTAATTCATAAAAGTCTTCTCTCCTTACAACCACAATTCCTCATCGCGTATTTTTGTGAAAAAAAGTACCGTATATTCCGTAGCAATATCCGATGACGCAAACTTTTTCTCCTTTTACTGACGAGCAACTCGCCTTGGCTGCGCGAGATGATGTCGATGCCTTCGGCGAAATTGTCGAACGCTACGAACAACCATTGCTCCGCTATGTTTTGCGTCTGTCGGACATTACGCAAGAAGAAGCAGAAGAAGTTTTGCAAGAAACTTTTATCAAGGCTTGGAAGAACATCAACGAATTTGACGAGGGCCAAAAGTTTAGTAGCTGGATTTATCGTATTACGCACAACGAAACAATTTCGGAATACCGCAAACGCAAAGCGCGTGGCAGCAAACAGCGTGTAGAATGGGACGAAGAATTGTTTGCCAACCTGCCTGGTGATATTGCAGTACCGCGCGATGTTGATCGCCGTCTTGATGCTGCAAGCATTCGCCAAGCAGTCACCTGGTTGCCGGATAATTATCGCAATGCCATTATCCTCCGATATTTGGAAGAAAAATCATATGACGAAATTGCCGATATTCTGCGTATGCCGCTCGGGTCGGTGGCGACTCTCGTCAATCGAGCAAAAAAGATGCTGCGTGATCGATTGCGACAGAGTGGTAAACAAGCTGAAGCGCACGATTATTTTTTCTCGGAAACATGACTGATCTCAAAAGCAAGATTACTGCGCAGATCAAAAAACAACACATCAGCCAGCGACCGCGGCTGTATTTCGTACTCAAAAACTGCGGGTTCTGGTTGCTATTCAGTCTGGCGGTTTTGGTCGGAGCCGCGACGTTTGCGATGATTTTATACATCTTTCTCGAAGCCGATTTCGAAGTTCTGCGCTATATGTCATCATCAGACTTTGGCTTTTTTCTCGTGACACTACCGCTCTATTGGCTCGTGTTTTTTGGACTCTTTTTCTTACTCGCCTTTTACAGCGTGCGACAGACCAAAAAAGGCTATCGCTTCCCATTTGCTCGTTTGGTCGTCGGCAACTTGATTCTGAGCATTTTGTTCGGGCTGGCATTTTATCAATGGGTTGGTGCTGAGATGATAGAGCAACAGCTTGCTCAAGCAATGCCGTTTTATAAAGGTATCGAACATCGCCGTCGCGAAGTATGGTCGCACCCACGCGAGGGATTTTTAGCGGGCACGGTTATTCAATCCTTGCCGGAGCAACATTTACTGATGGTCGATGATTTTCAGGGTCAGAGTTGGAATGTTGATATTGGTGCGGTGCGCGAAATACATCCTCTTATACGTGCCCAACTAGAGCAGGGTATTTTGGAGGGTGTGCGCATCAAGGTTTTGGGTGATCCGACTGGCGAGCAAGCGATTGTTGCACGATTGTTGTTGCCCTGGGAGCGCATGAAGCCGCGAGGCATGCAACTGCGCCGAGACGATTCTGTGCCAGATGATGAGCGTCGCGAATCAGCCCTGCCTCCGTTTCCGCATCGTAATATGCCACTCCATTATCTTGACCAAATTCCAGAATAGTAAGTGGATTTATTTCCAAAAAAATATGAAAAAAATAATTTTCTACAGCGTAGTAATGAGTGAATCGGCCGATTCATATTTTCTTTAACTCACGACTATGAAAGAAACAGTACTCAGCAAACCCAAGATAGGTATTGCTATTGCCGGTCTCGTGGCCCTCCTCGTCATCGCTGGGCAGAGCTTGGCGAGCGCCCAGGGTCTTGACTGGAAAAATGCCGACCTGACGAGCGAGCAGCAAACTGCTTTGCAAGAAGCTGCTCAGAGCGGCGACCGTGATGCAATGCACAATCTGCTTGACGAATACGGCATCGAGAGACACATCGGCGCGCGCCTTGGCGGCGGTTGCGGCGGTATGTTCCGCAACAACGAGGAAGCACAAGCAGCCATCGAAGCGACCGACTATGAGGCGTTCGTTGCGGCATTGCCAGCAGAATCTCCGCTTCTCCAAGACATCACTAAGAATAACTTCGACCGTTTTGTAGAAATGCAGAACGCAATGGAGGCAGGCGATTTGGAAACCGCCCAAAGCATCCGTGAAGAACTTGGTATTGAGCCTCCACAGCATACGAATCATCCGCATGCACGTGGCGGACATGGGAGAAAAGGAAAATTCGCTCCCACCACTGTAGAAGCCGAGACAGAACTCTAGTTCGCATTTGAAGGGAAACGGAAAAAAGACCGCAACCGGTGACTGGCAGCCAAAGCTGACATCACCGGTTTTTGGTTGTACAAAATGTATTGGGCAAGGCAAAAAAGCATCTTTTATTTCTCCGAAATCGAGATTGATATTGGTGGAGACCTTCAAAAATAATTGGAACAATGTAAGAAATGATTTAGAGAGATTGGAAGAAGCGGTGAATGCAATCTGTACGTAGGATTGTCATCGATACGAACATACCACTTTCCGCCGATTGTAGTGTTTGCTGTCTCACCCCGTCCTCACCGTATCGACCGCTGAGCTGATGTGCTGGCAAAAACGTAATAAGCGAGAAAAAACTTTTGTTCCAAAATTCCATTTTGACAAAAAGTCGCTTTCGTCTCATACTCGAGGTAATATTTTTAAAAACGCATGGCTGCTTTCTTCTCTCTTCTTCGCAAAGCCGCGAGTCTGTTTGTTGCATTCACTTTTGCGATCACTTCGCTCGCCCTGCCGCCACTTGTCGCAAGTGCGAATGATTTCGCCGAAACAGATCCGGTTGTTTCTCCTGCTGCGGAAGCAACACCAAAACCAGAAGCAAGTACAACAGTCGAGTCGAGCCTTGCACCAGAGCAAACTCCGGCACAACCGATACAACCACTCCCTCAAACCAAACAGCAACTGCGCCTCAAAAAGAAGCTCGAAGGTAAGCAGTTGCCCCAAGCAAAGCAAGAACAGTTTCTCCAAAAACTGGAAAGAATAGAAAAACGCCAAGAAAAAACCGCAATCAGAAATTTGAAGAAGCAACTCAAAAACGAACAACAAGCGGCGCAAAAGCAGCTCCAAGATGAAATCAAGGCAAGTACTCTGACGAAGCCCGAGAAGCAAGCCCTGCGGCAGCAGTTTAAGGCAGAGAATCAAAAACAACTCGAAACTCTCCGCCAACTAAACGAGACCTTGAAGCAAGATCTCGAAACCTCGCTCAAAGCAGAATTCAGCGGTGAAGAACTGGAAGTCGCCCGAGAAGTGGCGGAGCCAGATGTTCTCTTCACTTTACAATCCGAACTCCCTGCCGAGCTGTTTGCAGCGGATGACACCCGTTTTGCCGAACAGTGGGGCTTGCAGTCGATCGGTATTCCAACCAGCACCGGAACAACTCCAGACGCCAAAGTCATCATCGCGCTGATCGATACCGGCGTCGACCTGAACCACGAAGATCTCGTGGGGCAGTTTTGGTCTGACCCAGACTGCAAAGACGACCTGAACGAACCCATCATAGGCGGCTGCCTCAATGGCGGCTATGATTTTGTCGATGACGATACCGACCCCAGCGTTGATGATGGCGCCACTCATGGCACCGCGGTCGCCGGTATTCTGGGCGCAAATACGAACAACCAAACCGGCATGGCGAGCGCCTCCAATAATCATGTCGAAGTGATGGTGCTGAAAGTCGCCGAAGACAACCTCCTCACGGCAGAAAACATCAGTCGCGCCATTGCCTTTGCCATCAATAATGGGGCGGATATCATCAATATGAGCTTTGGTGGACCGACCGCTTCGGAGCAAATGCAAGCAGCCCTCACGCTTGCTGAGGCAAATGATATCCTCGTCACCGCAGCAGCAGGGAACTACGGGCTCGATAGCGACACCACACCGATTTATCCGGCAAGCTATGCCCTGTCGAATATTATCAGCGTTGCTGCGCTCGATACCGACGACACGCTTGCGAGCTTTAGTAATTACGGAAAGACCCGTGTCGATATCGCCGCCCCGGGAGTGAATATCCTGAGCACCCTGCCGGGGAATAATTATGGGCTGGTAAGTGGTACGAGTTTTAGCGCGCCGATGGTAGCGGCACTCCTCAGCTGGTATGTACTCTTTCCGGAACCGTTTCCGAGTAATATCCCAAGCGACAATGATCAAACCGCCCTCTTACCAAGAAAAGAAGATGACAAGAATCTTTTTTGGGAATTGGTCGGGTAATTGGTGTTGTCCTCTTGAATTTTCTCTTTCGTACATTCGCATGTTTCACAAACCTTTCCTTTTCACTCTTCTCTCCCTTGCCTTTCTCCCTACTACTACTACTACTGCTGCCTTCCCCGATGTTACGGAAGAGACGAAGTACCAATCAGCAATCGAATACCTTGCAGAACAAGGGATTATAAACGGTTATGCTGATGGCAATTTTGGTCCCGAGAACACCCTCACCCGAGCGGAACTCCTGAAAATCCTTCTCGAAGCGAAGGAAGGGTTTGTAAAACCAAATACACCAACGGAACCATGTTTCCCCGATGTAGAGATTACCGATTGGTACGCACCTTATGTCTGTTATGCAAAGGACAATGGAATCGTAGAAGGATTTCCAGATGGAACGATGCGACCGAATAAAGAAGTGAGCAAGGCGGAGGCGGTGAAGCTGCTGGTGGAGTCGCGCGAGTATCCGTTGCCGGACACTATCGAAATCCAAAAGACCTTTCCGGATGCCGATGCCACCCAATGGTACGCTCCGTATGCCCAGTATATGTTCAATGAAAACTTATTACCGGAGAAAGACGACTCTACTTTTTATCCAGCGAAAGTAATTCCGAGAAACCTAATTGCCGAATATCTCTTCCGCTCCATGACCAGGGAACAAAAGAAAAAAGCACTCGGAATCGGCACCCCCATCAGCCTTTCCGCTGAAGAATACGCCAAGATCAAGAACCTCGTCACCCCCATCCGCGAGTTTTACTATGGCAGTTACTGGTTAGAATTGACTGATGAAGACATACAGAAGATTCCAGTAGG
>JBGSOV010000003.1:0-14039 GCA_041738935.1 Candidatus Altimarinota bacterium
AGACCCATTCAATTTCTACTTTTGTAGAAACACTTTTTATCTCGAAGTAGCTATGCAATAAGCAAGAGGAAAATCGATTCTTCTTCCTGCACATTTTCGGGTAGAATACTGTGGAAATGAAACTCCCCAAGCTTACCGTCGGTGTGGTGCTCTATCATGGCTTGCACTATCTCGAACACTCGATTGCAAGTCTCCTTGCGCAGCAGTACGATGGCGAGCTCGAATTTTTGTTCCGTGACCAATCCCCCGGTCAAGAAGCCAAACAGCATCTGGAAAAGATCATGCCGGAGGTTTTTCCAAAAAAAATAAAAATCGAGACGGGAGACAATCGTGGGCATTCCGGCGGACACAACTGCTTGATGCGACAGATGACTGGTAAATATTATGTCGCAGCGAGCAATGACATGTTGTACGCACCGGATGCGTTTGCGCTCGTGATCGCCGCACTCGAGCAAAATCCGGAATATGAGGTGGCAACTGCCAAATCGCTGGTATGGGATTTTGCGAAGAACAAAAAGACGAAAAGGTTTGACTCTGTTGGCGTGGGGCTGACGCGGTCGCAGTATTTTTTTGATATCGGACAAGGCGAAGCCGATTATGGACAATATGACGGAAGAAGGGAGATCTTTGGACCAAGCGGCGCGCTAATGTTTGTGAGTAAGCAAGCGCTCAGCGATATTGCCTATCATATCGACACAAACGAAGTCGAGTATTATGATGAAGTCCTGCATTACAAAAATGATATTGATTTTGCGTATCGCCTTTTTTGGGCAGGTAAGAAAACCATGCTCGTCCCTGAGGCACATGTCTGGCACGATCGCCAGATGGGCAATGGCGGCACCAGTGCAAATCTTCTTCAGCGTCTCAAACATCGTAAGACAATGCCGCGTTGGGCAAAGACAAGTTCGTTTTTTGGTCAATTGGTAATATTACAAAAACATGTTTTTGGGCGTGGGCATTCGTTCGCAATCGTTGGAATTGCCTTGGGTCGATTGCTTTTTCAATTTCTTTTTAGTCTCTTTACCGAACCATATGTGCTGACTGCGCTGTTTCGTTTTACCCGTCAGCAGAACGCGATTCAGCGTAAAAAAATCGCCACTATTGCGCAATCTCCGGCAATAGAGCTAGAAAGATTCTTTGGCAATCAAGTCGCTTTTACCGAGCTCAAAAAAGTCACTGCAGCAACAGTCGTGATTTTGGATTTTTTCAAAGGCAAAAAAGTAGTCACCAATGTCAAAAGCTTACTCAAACAACAAACTGATTTTGCGCTGCATATTCGCGTGGCAGATAATTCGTGCGATTCGCAGAACGCTTCTCTCTTGCTCCCTTTGAGCAAAAATCAGCAAGTTGACGTGGTGATAAATAATGCCAATCTTGGTTATCCCATGGGCAACAATGCCGGCGCAGCAGAGGCGAGCGGTGAAGTGATTTTTGTCATCAATCCCGATATTGAAGCGCCTGATCCAAAAACCCTACAAAAAATGGCAGATTATCTTTCTGCAAACTCGGATGTTGCCATTGTCGGACCACGGCAAAAGAACCCTGATGGAAGTTACGAATATACCGCACGCCGATTTCCGGGGATTATTGCTCAAATTGCTCGACGAACTGCTCTGCGGCAGCTTTCGTACTTTCAAAAGATTATCGAAAAATACGAGAATAAATCGATGAACATGAACAAAACACAAGACGTTGAATGGCTACAATCTTCGTTTTGGGCGGTGCGCAAAGATTTTTGGGATTATCTTGGCGGTTTTGACGAATACTATTATGTCTTCATGTCAGACGTCGAAATGTGCTTCCAGGCGTGGAAAATGGATATGCGCGTTGTCTATTTGCCAGATATTGAGGTCGAAGCTGATGGTATTCGCAGTTCTGCTGGCAGTCTGAGCGACTTTTTCAAAAAACGCTTGGTGCGCGTTCATATGCGCGACGCCATCAAATATCATTGGCGGCATTTATTGCTGCGCCTTCCCCCTGTTAAGGGGGATTGAGGGGGTTTGCGATTCCTATACCTCGCCTGAGCTAGGAGCCAGTCCCGAGAAGTCGGGAGGATCCCCGATGGGAGTCGAGGACAGGGCTGGAGGGGGTCGAAAGCACAAACAACCCTCCTCAGTCCTCCCTAACTTAGGGAGGAAGACCAACCCAGCATTACACCATCACAACCGCATTAATCCTGTCCGTGATTCAGATCGGAAAATCTACAGCCTCCCGACCACGGTGATATTTTGTTTGGAAATCACCCCATCGCGGCGCCAACTCGCGTAAGTCGGATTCTCGAATGTTGAAATACCACAATATTCCGCCTGAGGCACGATTGACTGGATTGCTGGCAAAAATCGGAATATCAGTTTTCCTTCCACTTCTGAAAAAAATTGATTCCCAAATTTGTGCGCGATGCGCTCATAACATTCATCTTGTTGAATTTCAAACACAGGATAGAGCGGACCGATCCAAATCCGCACTGTATCTTCAAATTCCGCGAGCATGTTTTCGATAATCCCATCGACCAAGCCGCGCCAGCCCGCATGCACAATGCCAAATTGCTTTTTACCGATAAAAACAATCGGGGCGCAATCCGCTGTTTTTACACCGAGGATGAAATTATGATTGTCTGTAATAAGTCCGTCTGTATTCGACAAATCTTCCTTGCCAGTAACAATACGAACGATGTTGGTAGAATGAGTTTGCTGACCAAAAATAATATTTTTCGGTATTGCCTCATGTGGTCGAAAACTTTTGACGAGAATCATGTTTTAATTAAGAGGAAAAAAAGGAATTACGATAAAACATCTTCCGTAATAAAAATCTCGACTCGCTCACGCACACTCGGATGGAAAATGATGGAGAGCGGAAACTCGGCATTGAAGTTTGAATATGACAAAAGTTGCTCTGTCAATTGGCGCTTGTGCGCACCGCTGATAATGATAAGAATATTTTTTGCCGCCAATACTTGCTGATGACTAAGTGACATGCCATATCTTCCGAATCTTGCATCCGCGAATGACATACTTGTACTTTTTGTGTGAGATTCTCGATATTCGGGTGTCAGGTCTGCAATGTGCCAACCTGCATTTTCCGGCGTACCCGGCATGATGTTGGCATAGTTTCCTCCAACTCCCAGAGCCAAGATAAGCAAGTCGATTTCGACTTCAAATTCTTCGATTTTTTGTACATCGGGCTTTACAATCGGAATCGATTTATCGGTCGACTCACGTAACGGTGTAAGGAAATTTCTGTAAGCAAAACCTTCATAACTTGCCAAATCATCGAGTTGAACATATGAAAATGGCGGGGTTTCGCCTTGTAGCATTTCGTCCATCAATACGAATCGGACTTTGTTCCAGTTCACGAATTCTTCGGCATTCACAATAATCCATTGATAAATCGGCAGTGGGGTGCTCGACAAAGGACTTGCCACATGAAAATAGCCTTTTTCGGTATACTCGTTTTGTAAGTATTTCCATATGGTTCCGACCGGCTCAGCGAGCGATTGCACAGTATGAATTTTCATATCTCGACTTTATCAAAAAAAGAGCACAAAATCTTGTACTCTTTTATTTCTTACGACTTATTCCTTATAGTTTGTAGCTTTTTACTGACTCTTGTTAAGTGATTTGCGCATAAATGCTGGTACTTCGAGATCATCATGCTGTGGGTTGCTCGAGTGGCTTCCTCCGGAAGATGATTGGTTATCGCCGTTCAAAAATCCTCCGCCTTGACCCAAACGACGGAAAGAAGGTGCTTCGCGCGGAGTTTCGGATGCTTTCTTTTCGAAACCGGTCGCAATCACGGTGACCTTGATTTCTCCAGTGAAAGCTTCGTTGACAACTGCTCCAAAGATGATATTCGCTTGTGGATCAGCGGCTTCGGTGATGATGCGTGCGGCTTCATCGACTTCGAACATCGACAAGTCGTGTCCGCCGGTAATATTAAAGAGGATTCCTTTCGCGCCATCAATTGACATCTCGAGCAGGGGCGAATCGATTGCACGACGAGCAGCTTCGCTGGCGCGGTTTTCGCCGCTGCCAAAACCGATTCCCATCAAGGCCGAACCAGCATTTTGCATTATTGATTTAACGTCGGCAAAGTCAACGTTGATAAGACCGTGTGTCACGATTAAGTCCGAAATGCCTTGAATACCTTGGCGCAAGACATCATCAACAATTGTAAAGGCGTCGATGAGAGGGGTCTTTTTATCAATGATTGTAAGAATCTTGTCGTTTGGAATTGTGATAAGTGTATCGACTTTTTCTTCGAGTTCTTTCAGTCCATCAAGTCCTTTGGTTGTACGCTGAACGCCTTCAAACGAAAACGGCTTGGTAACGATTCCGACTGTCAAAATTCCCATCTCGCGAGCAAGATCGGCAACAACTGGTGCAGCACCGGTTCCTGTTCCACCACCGAGTCCGCAGGTAATAAAGACCATGTCCGAGCCTTCGATAAAATCACGGATTTCTTCGATGGATTCTTCAGCAGCTTTTCTCCCAATTTCTGGCTGCGAGCCAGCACCGAGACCTTTGGTTGTTCCTTTTCCGATATTAATCTTTTTTGGCGCCAAACTGTGAAAGAGTGCTTGGGCATCGGTATTGAGCTGAATATATTCGACACCTTCGATATGAGACTGAATCATGCGATTGACAGCATTGTTACCACCTCCGCCAATTCCGATGACACGGATGACAGCATTTGGCGAAAGATCTGGTTTGACCTCGTGTCCAGTAGCAGTATGTTGGGTACGGCTTTGACTACCTCCAGAAAAAATCGATTTCAAAGTTGAATCGGACATGTGAAATTAAAAAAGAGAAAAATCAAAACAAAAGGGTTTCGAGGTCAGTAGCAATCTGCGGTAAGTTACCAATCTGCTGTGCTCTGATGCGCTCGATCAGACGTCGCATAGATTTTTTGGTACCGGCGAGCAAAACAGTCGTCGTAGGAATCGAACAAGAAATAGCATGGCGATTGACGGCGGCCTCCCCTCCTAATACCAGCATTTCTTGTTTGATGATATTCGCCTCCACATTGCGGACTTCGGGGATTTCGACAATCACAAATTCAAACTTTTCGAGCATCATATCAACCGCTCGTGAATCAACATCGATTTCGGTAAATTTTGTCTTGATATCCGCCTGTGATGAAAAGGTGAGTGTTTTTATCATGGGAGGAGTTTTTTAAAGAGTCCACCAATCGATGAAAAAGCTTTTCCGATATTCGGCATCCGTAAACCATAGCGAACGGAATCGTGTTTGCTTCCCCAAATGGCGAGTCCGGTAGCGGTAGCAAAGCCGGGGTCATCGATTTTGTCAACAACTCCAGAAACATTTTGAGGAAAACCAATTTGTACTGGTAAGCCCAATACTTCGCGTCCAATATCGAGTGCTCCGGACATTTTGACAGCGGCGCCAGTCAATATGGCTCCCGCAGGGAGCATGCCATCACGATTAATCGAGCGGAGCTCTTCTTTGGCAAGAGCAAAAATTTCGTAATAGCGAGCTTGAATTATTTCGGCAAGATGTTTCTTGCTGACTTTTTGAGTGTCAATCTTTGAGAGAAGCGACAAGTCAATGGTTTCGGTGTCACGGACTTCATCTGGCATAGTCGTGCCGTACTCGATTTTGATCTTTTCGGCAGTATCGATAGAAGTTCGTAATCCGATAGCGATATCGTTAGTCACGCTTGCTCCTCCGACGGGAATTACAGCCGAATGCAAAATTGATCCTTCTTCGAACACAACGATATTCGTGCAATCTGCTCCAACATCAATGAGCACGACGCCCAGTTCGCGTTGGCGACGACTGAGGACTGCTTCGCTTGCCGCCAAAAAAGACGGCACCATATCGTCAATATCGACACCAGCTTGTTGCACCGTGCGCTCGATATTTTCAACGATTTGCTTTTGACCTGAAATAATATGAGCATCGATTTCGAGTCGAATCCCTGCCAAGCCAATTGGATTTTTAATACCTTTTTGGTCGTCGACGGCGAAGTCGCGTGGAATAGTCCGTAAACGATAGCGATTTTGTGGAAGCGAGACTGCTTCTGCCGCCTCGAGTGCGCGCTCGACATCATCATCTGTGATTTGTTTGCCTCCGATAGCGATAACACCGCGTGAAGCGGTAAAATGCACGTGTGTGCCACCTACGCCAACAAACACATGACTAATTGGTACACCACTCATTCGCTCGGCGTTTTCGAGACTACTCGAAATGTTGGCTGTCAGCTCTTCGGCATCAACAACGACACCTTTACGGAGTCCTAATGAAGGCGCAATACCGACGCCAATAATATGTGGCTCCTTTTTATCTGGCTCAAGGATGGCAACGATTGTACGGATCTTTTGGTTTCCAATATCGACACCGGTAATGATTTTTTCTCGAGCCATAGTTTTGAATAAAAAAGATATTCAGAGGAGAAATGGGTAAGAAACAATTCCTCGTTCCTGACCGATTTGGAGAACCATTGGGTATTCTAAATAAAGCAATGCACATGGCGCAAACATTTTCTTTGATTTCAACTTGCTTTTTGTCACATTGAATCAAAAATATATTCATTTATCATATATTAAGAAAGCCAAAAAGTAGATCCGCTCAGGTATAAAAAAATGTGTTCAAAGAATCTGATTCCAGCTGTTCATTTTTTTTATACATATTTTGGCTCTATGAAGACAAAATTTGTACAATATCTGTCTCTCTTTTTACTCAATGTTTTCTCTTTTTAGCTCTTGTCGAACTGCGAATGGCTAGTCATAATATGTCAGCAATGAACGAAGTAATTCTTTCGACGGCAATGCAGATATTGGGTGTACGCGATCACTCCTCGGATGAGATACGCGTAAAACTCATCAAAAAATTTCCCGATCACGAAACCGAAATCACGCAAATCATTACTCGCCTCCAAGAACACAAGTTACTTGATGATGCACGCTTTGCTGCGGAATACCTCC
Organism: Candidatus Altimarinota bacterium; assembly: GCA_041738935.1. Taxonomy (GTDB): domain Bacteria; phylum Patescibacteriota; class Gracilibacteria; order CAIRYL01; genus JBGSOV01. The sequence continues at coordinate 6,944 of JBGSOV010000003.1, forward strand.
ATTATGTCGAACACACAAGCCCCAAGGGCATTTTATTGCTGCGACAAAAACTTCGTCAAAAAGGTGTTACAGAAGATGTGATTGACGAAGCACTTACTGCCATTCAGCCGACGCAACAAGCACTGGCAAGTAGTTTAGTAGAACGCAAGCTCCGTACCCTTTCCTCTCAACTGCCCCGCATCAAGAAAAAAGAAAAGTTGTATCGTTTTCTTACGAGCAAAGGATTCGCCTTTGATGTGGTACGACAAGCTGTAGAGGAGACCATTTCAGCAGAATTGGAATAATATTTTGTCGGCCGCTTTTTTTGAATCTTACCACGAAGAAGGCAACGAAATTTTAGTCTGTAGACAAATGGTGTCCCCGTCAGGAATCGAACCTGAATCTAGGTCTTAGGAGGACCTTGTTCTATCCGTTGAACTACGAGGACAAATATATTACGAGCTGGTTAATACCATAAAAAGAGTGGTGTCACTAGGAAGATTTTTTGGCTGTATGTCAATTTTATCAATTCTCTCGACGTGTTCAGCTCCGATCTCTTTACGCAATTTGTCAGATTTTTCGCCGTCTTCACAAAAAATAATCATACGCGGCTCGAGGTCTTCTACAAATTTTTTCCATTCTTTTGCTGTCCATTCGCTAGATTCCGCGGATATAAGCAATACATCGCAACCGCCGAGTTCTTCGAGGTCGTTTTCGATTTGTTGTAAAGCCGCTTTTGCCGGAACAAAAAAGCGTGTTTGATTGTAGCTAATCAGGAGTGAAAGCCCATTTTCTTCTTGAAAAGCGCGGACGGTCACGCCTTGTACTTCGTATTCTCCCGGCCAATCAATTGTTGTTGCAGAAGCCGCATCGATGACCACACTCTTATTGGTAACAATCGAGATTTTTACTCCTTTATCCTGCAAAAAAATCGTATCAGACTGTCTCGTAATGTTCATGAAGATGGAAAAAATCAGAGCAAATACTAACGGTTCTCGCGAGAAATGTCAGCCCCCAAAGCGCGTAATTTTTGTTCAATATTTTGGTAGCCGCGATCGAGATAATGAATATTCGAAATCTCTGACTCCCCTTTTGCCACAAGCGCCGCCAACAAAATAGCAGCCCCAGCACGAATATCCTGACTTGCGACCGGTACGCCAATCAATTGCCGAGGACCGTGAATCAAAAATTCGTGAGGATTAAGGATTTGTACGTCGGCACCCAATTTTTCCAATTCGAGCAGATAGGCGAATTTGCGCTCAAAAAGTACTTCAAAAATTTTGGAAGTGCCATGGCTTTGCGTCATAAGAACACCAAATTGCGGATGAAGATCAGTCGGAAATTTGGGAAAAACTCCTGTTTGAATAGTAGTTGCGACAAAATCTTGCTTACGTGGAAAAATCCGCACTTCATTCATTTTGTCATCGGTTTCAAAATGAGCACCAGCTTCGGCAAGTTTTTCAAAAAAAGCATCGAGATGATCCGGAATCACATTTTGGACAGTAATCTCAGAATCAGTCAAAATGCCAGCAAGAATAAAAGTCCCCGCTTCTAAGTAATCGGGAGTGACTGACTCGCAGGCGTTTGCTGCCTGCCTATTTCCGCGGATTTTAAGAAAGTGGGTTCCGATGCCATCCATTTCGACTCCTGCCGAAACGAGAAAATGACAGAGATTTTGCACATGCGGCTCGGTAGCTGCCATGCGGATTTCGGATTCGCCTGTGGCAAAACTCGCAGCAATAATCGCGTTCTCGGTCGCCGTGACTGAGATTTCTGGCAAAATCACTTTCGCAGCGACAAAATGCTTCTGTGGCAAACGAAGATGCAAATATTCTTGCGATTCGACAATTTCGGCGCCAAGTGCAGCAAACGCTCGCAAATGCGCATCTGCTGATCTTTTCCCTAATACGCAGCCACCCGGAAACGCCATCCTCACTTCGCCAAAGCGCACCAAAAGTGGCGCAAGGAGCAGAATACTCGCGCGCATTTTTCCGATAGCAGAATGTTCGAAGTGAAAAGTGGGCAGTGCGCTGTCTTCGCTCGTAATCAATACTTCGTCACCAGCGCGCTCTACGTTAGCTCCGAGTGATTCGAGCATCGAAAGCATTTTTTGAATATCCGAAATATCTGGCAGATTCGAGATTTTAGAAACACCGTTCAGCGCCAATGATGCTGCCAAAATCGGCAAAGCGGCATTTTTTGATCCCGATACTGCCACATTGCCAGCGAGTTTTTTGTTGCCGTGAATGTGAAAAACACCTTCCATCAAAGAGTATTGTGGCTGAATCTCATGTCTGATTGCAAACAGAATCTTTTGCAACTTTCTCGGTTAGATTGTTGGAAGCGCAAAAATCACTTTTTCTTTGAGAATTTCGAGATTTTGGATTTCGATATCGGAAAACATTTTTTGTAATTCGCTAATCAATTGTTGAACAAGAACCTCGGGAACAGAGGCGCCAGAGCTGACGCCGAGTGTTTTGACGTTCGTAAAATATGATTCCGGAACATCTGCCAATTTTTCAATCAGTATTGCTTTTGCTCCGCTGCGCTCGGCGGCTTCGACCAAGCGGTTAGAGTTGGAAGAATTACGCGAACCGACCACGAGAATCAAATCGCAAAGCTGAGCAAGTTCTTTAATAGCTTTTTGACGGTTTGTTGTCGCATAACAAATATCTTTGGCAGGTGGCGTTTTAATTTGCGGAAATTTGTGTTTGAGTGCCGCGATAATATCAGTCGTCTCATCAACAGAAAGTGTCGTTTGCGTCAGTACAAAAATATTTTCTGCAGAAATATCCTTCAAATCAATTTTCGCCACATCAGCAACAGATTCGACCAAATGCATCTTGGTAACGCCCATCGTTCCCTCGACTTCGGGATGACCGCGATGACCGATAAAAAAGATATACGAATCGTGCACGGCAAATTTTTTCGCTTCGTCATGGACTTTGGTGACGAGTGGACACGTCGCATCAATCAGATGAAGATCGCAATTTTTGACCCGAGCGCGAAAAGTGGGCGATACGCCATGCGCCGAAAAAAGATAGATAGATCCCGCAGGAATCGATTCTGGTTCACGCGAAAATATCACGCCTTGTCGGGTCAAATCTTCGACAACATAACGATTGTGTACCAATTCGTGATTAACATAAATTGGTGCGCCGTACTTTTGTAATGCTTGCTCCACAATTTCGAGAGCGCGATTGACACCGGCACACGGACCGCGTGGAGCAGCCAGAATAATCTGTTTCACAAGGAGAAATGAGAGAGAAGATAGTCGTGAATCAAAGCAACTTTGCCATGAGATGAAAAGAAATTCGAGTTGTTTTTGGCGATAGAAAATGTTTTGACTTGCTCGATTGCGATTTTTTTTGCAATATCTTGTTTGCATTTTTCCGGAATTCCACATGAACGCTGTCAAAAAGTATTTTACCGAAGCAGTCCACGAATTACGCCAAGTCCAATGGCCGACCAAAAATCACGCGCTTCGAATCAGCACGATTTCTGCAATTTTTGTGGTTTCGAGTGCGCTGGTAATCGCAATGGTCGATTATATCCTCAACAAAATTCTTCTTTTTACACATTGATGTCGGATACCGAAAACAAGGAGATCAAATCATCGCTCAAGAAAGGCGGCGGTCGCCAAGACGAGAAAGCTGGTCGCAACTGGTATGCGATTCATACCTATTCTGGTTATGAAGACGCGGTCAAGAACGGACTCGAACAACGCACCGAATCGATGAACATGCAAGAAAAGATTTTTGAAATCGTAGTTCCGAAAGAAATAGAAGTGATTTTGCGCAAAGGCAAGCCCATTCAACGGAAAAAATGTATTTTCCCTGGTTATGTCCTTGTCGATATGATTGTAACCGACGACAGTTGGTATGTTGTACGTAATACCCCCAATGTGACTGGATTTGTCGGTTCGGGCAATGTTCCTGTTCCCGTCACGCCTGAAGAATTCGGCATTGTCAAAAAACGCATGGGTATCAGCGAGCCAAAGTACAAAGCCGACTTTAGCAAAAACGATATTGTCAAAATTGTCGATGGACCGTTTGCCACACACGAAGGTGTTGTTGACGAAGTCTATCCAGACAAAGGCAAACTCCGTGTCCTCGTCACGTTGTTTGAGCGCGAAACCCCGATGGAACTCGGCTTTAACCAAGTTCAGAAGAAGTAATCTCGCTTGATATTTGCTATTTGATAACTGATATTTGCTACTTGTTATCTGATTTTTGTTATCTGTTTTGTATTTGTCGCTGCGGATGCTTTCGTTTACAATATTGCTGATTGTTTTGTAAAAAACTTGTGGGGAAACTTATAATCGGAATTTTTCTTCTGTGTGTTGCAGCTGCTGTCGTCTCGCTCGAGACGTACATGAATCCCGAAATCTTTAAAAAAGCTGTCCCGCTCCAGCAGCAGCCACAAATCATTCCTAACGCCAATATCTCGTCAATACCAGTGACAAGCCAAACAGCGGCGCCTATCGCTGTCACAAATGTGCGTCCGGAAGATTATTTTGAAATCGAAAAACTCGTAGCGCAAAATATTACTTTGCAAGAAGGGAATCTTTCAAAAGCCGTTTTTCGTCATGCCGAGCTACAAGATTATGTCGATCCTTTTTATTTGGTAACTTTTCTTATCAAGGAAAATGACAAAACCATCGGTACAGTCAGTCGCATTATTCCCACGGAAGAAATGAGTGCCGGCAGACTTTTGTCGCTCGTCCGCAAAAAACTTTTTAGCTCCATTTCGCCTGATGATAGCTCGCTTATTACTCTTTCCGAATCACTCAATACTCGTGGTGAAGCCAATTTTTACTTGAATGATGCTAAAAATTTCCCTAATATGATTTTCCTTGTAACTCGTTCGGGAACAAAAGTGCTTGCATTACAGTTCTCGCGTGAATACAATGACCGAGTCGCGCAAATTCTCCCTCTTTTCTTTCAGTAATTTCAAATGGCCAAAAAAGTTACCAAGATGATCAAAGTGCAAATCTTAGCAGGAAAAGCTACACCTGCTCCACCAGTAGGTCCAGCGCTCGGCGCTGCCGGTGTACAGATTCAAGATTTTTGTACCAAGTTTAATGATGCAACGCGCGAAAAAGGCGATGTCATTTTGCCAGTCGTAATCACGGTTTACGAAGACCGCACTTTTGATTTTGTAGTCAAAACCGAGCCAGCTTCTGTGCAGATCAAAAAAATTCTTAAACTTAAATCTGGAAGTGCCAAACCGCATCTCGATAAAGTCGGCACCATCACTCGCGCTCAACTGGAGCAGATTGCCGAGTCAAAGATGGAAGGTCTTAATGCAATTGATATGGATGCCGCTGTTAATATCATTGCAGGCACAGCACGTTCGATGGGAGTGAGGGTTTCGAAGTAAGTTTATTTAAAAAATGGAAAGGTAAAGAAGTCGCCTTTGTCAGCGGCTTTTTTGTAAGATGAGTGGGCAAATCTATTGACAATCATGGAGGATTATTTAATATGTATTTGTAATATTTTCTTCAAACTATGTCAGAAAAAGGGATTAATGATTTGAGCGTGCTATCGTCTTTCAACACTGCAGTTGCTCAAATCGATGACTATACTGGGGCAGAAGGTGATGCTATTGACGAAGCACACCGTCGCCAGAATTTAGCGCGAGCATCGTTGATAAGCCTGCTGCAAATTATCCAAGCATCTAAAGATAATCAAGGTACGACATTATCTCCTCGCGCTGAGGCACAGTATTTTGCTCTTAATAGAATATTCGAAATGCTTACTGACAAAAGTGAATCTGATGGCGATTCCAGAGCAAAAATTTCGGGCTGGATGAAAAACGTCGTATTAGCAAATACGGCATAGCTCTTTGTCGAAGAGAATATATTTCTTTCCTTTTCAAAAGGTTTTGCTGCAATTTTTCTAAGTCCGAATTTCTTTGGAGCAGAGTTCCACTCTGCTTTGGCCAAGAAAATGATTTCACTATAATGAGCCAAGACATGTCTCACTTTCTTTTAGAATTCAAATTACATGTTTAAATGGAAAAAACATGAAGGAAAAAGAAAATCGCTCGAAGATTTTAAAGAAGCATTGGCAGCTTTTGGATATCTGGAAATTCTCATCACAAGTGGAAGCCCAAAAGAAATCATCAGTTGCAGGGAGATGGCGATTAACTGGCTGAGCAAACTTGAAGAAGCTCTTGAGCAAGAATGCCAACGCAAAAAAGCATTCAAAAAACATATCAAGAAGGAAAGAGAAGCAGTTAGGTTGATTCTTGGATGGCTTGAGAAAGCCGACAAAATAAGCCACAAGGAAATAGGTCTACTCTTTCCAAACTACGAAACAAAAATCCGCCCCCAAATAAACGCATGGCTGTCAGAAACGTCTAGCAAGAACTAAGAACCAATCACTTCTCTATGAGAAAATTCGCAGGAAAATTGTTCTTTTATTTGCTAATGATCAACATTTTTTTCGCTGGAACGGCTTTGCAAAATGCTCTGAGTACTTCTTGCCGCGGATTTAAAATCCGGCTCAGTCACAAAAAAAAGTCCGCGTAGCAATCTTGAATCGGTGGAATATATTTGTTATTGCAAACTTACGACGAAGTCATTTCCATCATTTGCTCTTTCAATTGTTCCTCAAGCGTAGTTTTGCCATCTAATGTGGTTTTTAACCTTTGATTGACTAAATCTACAATATGACCAGGAATTCCGGGGACAGCACGAAGACCAATGGAAGTATGAATTTCGTTATGAGGCCTATGTCGAATCGTTGCAAAAAACTCATATCTGATCTCATCGATAACGACATTTAACGGCACAATCTGTTCGGTTATTTGATAAGGATATAATTCTCTTTTTTTACTCGCCGCACCTATTACAAACCTAACACCATCGCAATCCATGGAACATACCCATTTTTCTTGTTTTTGAGAATTGACAGTCATGAGATTGAAATAAGTATCAATACTATATATTTTTATTGTAAAATGTCAAAATACTGAATTATCCCCAGTTTCTAAACCTCAAAAATCAAAAAAACGGCTTCCTCTAATAGGGGAAAAGAGATAAGTAAAGTGACGCAAACCATCTTCATGTATCTCAATTTCCCCATGAACAAATATATACAAGATTCGATAA
>JBGSOV010000035.1:0-1828 GCA_041738935.1 Candidatus Altimarinota bacterium
AATCGGGGCAGGGTCATTCGTGGTGGATAGAACAACAATGCCAATTCGCTTCCTCATAGTAGGAACGCAGCGGACCGGTAGCCAGGCGCTATTTCAGGCCCTTAACCTGCATCCGGAAGTGGTCTGTGGCGGAGAGTGGACTCAAGACGTGTCCATGCATCGCAAGGTCCTGGTTGCCAGGAGCGCGTTGGCCGGACATGTCGAGGATGTCCAGCGGCATCGGCCTGTCGACGAAATGCAGCGCGTCCGGACGTTGGGTGCGACGGCGGGTTGGTTTGGCTTCAAGGTTCTGTTCCGGTCGTCGGACAAATGGTTTTGGCACCCCAGGCTTGCACCCGCACTAGTGGTGGACAGGCTCGAGGCACACTTGGCATGGCTGCGCCGGTCGCAGGAAGTCCGCATCATACAGCTCATTCGCGCCGACGGAATCGACTGGCTGAAGTCCAAGTACCTTGCTCGCGCGACTGGGTCGTTCACGCACACGCATTATCCAGACGATGCCAAAGTGACCGTGCCGATCATAAGCGCAGTCAAAGCGCTCGAGGCGAAGAACTGGGTCGATCGGCGGCTGTCGAGCCTTGCCTCGACGAATCCGTATTTGAGGGTCGTCTACGAGGACTTCGCGACGGATAACCGACGCGGCCTCGAGTCGTGCCTCGATTTCCTGGGGTGCGACATCGGGAAGCTTCCCCCAGCAGCTCGGTTCACCGAGAAGCAGTCGAAGCGGCCTGCCTCCGCCTATATTCGCAACCATGATGAACTGTCCCGGATACTCGAGACGCGTGGATTGCGGATGTCGACGCTGATTAACTGAGCGCGCGGAGTGTGGAGTACAGGTATGGATAATGGTGAGGCATCGAGTGCCTTGAGTTTAGGATCTGCATTTGGATTCGTGCGGCGCCACGCGGTCCTGATTTCCATCCTGGCCATTGGGCTGCTGGTTCGACTTTGGGGCATCGACTTCGGCTTGCCTTACGAGGGCGTTACTTACACCCAATTGACGTACGAGGAGTCCAAGGAGGTCCACCGGGCGTTCAAGCTCGGTGTCGGCGAGTACGTCTGGTCTTTTGGGAAAGGCGGGATGTACATGATCCTGTTCCTCGAATTCGGCATCTACTATGTGGTGTCGATGGCCATGGGATGGGTCACCGATTCACGTGAATTTGCGCTATCAGTGCTTGAAAGCCGAACGACGGCCTACATGCTTGGTCGCGTGACGGCCGCCGTGATGGGCACGCTGACGGTCCTCGTGATCTATGCGGTGGGACGACGATTGTATGATCGGCGTACGGGATTGATTGCGGCGTGCCTCGGTGCGCTGGCGTACTTTCACGTGCAGTTCTCGACGGTGATCAACGTCGACATCGGCATGGTGCTGGCAATGTGGACCAGTGTGCTCTTGTATACGTTCTACGAAGAGCGAGGGACGATGCGGTGGCTCGTCGCATCGGGTGCGCTCGGTGGCGTCGCGATTGCCTTCAAGTTGCCTGGGGGGATCGTGGTGCCTTTGGTTTTCGCGGCAATCGCGACAGCGTCGGCTGTGCGATGGCAGTTCAAGAAGATTTTCAATCAGTTTGCGGTCTATTCATTGGCGCTGGCAGGGGCACTCACCGTCATGGCACCCGAATGGTTGCTTTGGATTGGTGATGAAATTCTGGGTGTGATTCCAGTGGCTCAGGCAGCCACAAGTGGCTTCGACGTTGCAGCCTCGTTGGACGAGGAGATCTTTGCCCTCAGTAACGTGCGCTACGGCGTCTCCTTTCGATACTTGGAGCACTTAGTCAGCGGCTACAACGTCGTGTCGACACTGATGGCGGTCGTTGCATTT
>JBGSOV010000026.1:0-1554 GCA_041738935.1 Candidatus Altimarinota bacterium
GCCAGCTCGTCGTCTCCCTGCCGGTGATGGGGCCATTCATTGGCCGACACCAGCTCTTCCACCATGTCGATCGGGTTGGCTGCGGTTTCGGAGCGGAACGCGGCGATTGTCCCCATGGAATGGACCCTCCTTGCCTTCGTCCGGGCCCGCCGGAGCGGACCGCCCGGCAGGAGTCTATATATTGTGGCGCGACGCGTGGGAAACACCACACCCAGCACCCTATGAAAGCGGGATTCCGCCCGCAAGCGGCAAGTGCCGGGCTGCCGTGAATTTTCTGTGGACAGTTGTGCCGCGGCAATCCCCGGGATTCAGCGGCGCCGGACCCGGGGATTGATCACGCCGTAGAGCAGGTCGACCGTGAGATTGACCAGGATCACGGTGGTCGCGATCAGCAGCACTCCGCCCTGCACCACCGGGTAGTCGCGCCGGCCGATGGCGTCGACCATCCACTTGCCGATGCCGGGCCAGGCGAAGATGGTCTCGGTGAGGATGGCGCCGGTGAGCAGCACGCTCACCTGCAGGCCGATCACCGTCACCACGGGTATCATCGCGTTTCTCAGCGCATGCAGGACGATCACCCGGGCTGGCGACAGGCCCTTGGCCCGCGCGGTGCGGACATAGTCCTCGTGCAGCACCTCCAGCATCGCCGAGCGCGTCATCCGGGCGATCACCGCGAGCGGGATCGTGCCGAGCACGATCGACGGCAGGATCAGGTGGTAGCAGGCCGACCAGAACGCCTCCCAGTCGCCGACGAGCAGCGAGTCGATCAGGTGGAAGCCGGTCACCGGCTCGATCCAGTACATCACGTTGAGGCGGCTGGAGACGGGCGTCAGCTCCCAGGTGACCGAGAACAGCCACATCAGCAGGAGCGCCCACCAGAAGATCGGCATCGAATAGCCGGTGAGCGAGATCCCCATCACCGTGTGGTCGAGGGCCGTTCCTCGCTTGACCGCAGCCAGGACGCCGACCGGGAGGCCGATCGCGATCGCGAGCAGCATCGCGAAGAAGGACAGCTCCACCGTCGCCGGGAACAGGGCGAAGAACTCACTCAGCACCGGACGCTTGCTCTTGATCGAGGTGCCGAGGTCGCCCTGGAGGACGTCGCCGATATAACGGACATACTGGGTGGAGAGCGGCTGGTCGAAGCCGTACTGCGCCATCAGAGCGGCATGCCGCTCCTCGCTGACCCCGCGTTCGCCGGCGATCAGCGTGATCGGGTCGCCGGGGATCAGGTGGATCAGGGCGAAGGCAAGGGTGGTGACCCCCAGGAAGGTGGTCGCCACGATCAGCAGCCGGATGACGATCGCGCGCAGCATGGTCGCGGCCGACCTTGCACGAACCGAAACCGGTTCACCAGCCCCGAGCCGCCGGAGCCCCGTTCACACGTCGCGCTGAGTCAAAGGACGATTTGTCCGGCACGGGAATTGCTGCCAGTATCCGCGCGCCACGGGGAGACATACGTATGCTGGATACCATCGTCAGGGGCGCCACGCTGCAGGACGGCCGGGCGGGAATCGACATCGGCTGCCGGGACGGCAGGATCGTCGCCATGGA
>JBGSOV010000040.1:0-1855 GCA_041738935.1 Candidatus Altimarinota bacterium
ACCGACCACCGACAACTGTTTATGGATACACCACAAGAAAAACTGAAGAAACTGACCGCCTGGGACACCGATCCCGCGTTGACCGAGGATGAGCTTGACGAACTTCTGATCTCCTCGTCACTCGAAGACAAAGAAGGCCGCCCGCCGGCAGACGAAGACTGGCTGCCGACCTATGACCTTAACTCCGCCGCCGCGACCGCATGGCTGATCAAAGCCGGCCGCGCATCGTCGACCACCGAAACCGAACCCGATTCGTTCTACGTTACGTCGAAAGTGTTCGATAACTGCTGCCGAATGGCTAAGATTTTTCGAGCGAAAGGGAATGTGTCGGTGAGTACTAACGCATCTGAATTGTAAACTGGCCGCCGACCGGTTGAAAGTCAAACCGATCGGCGGACAAAATAAAGACACTGGCATACATTTCGATTCAGGTTATAATTGGCGACAGGAGAATGATTATGTCTGAGATTGTCCTGACACTTCCGGATAAACTGGCGAGCGAGGCGAAGGAATTCGGCCTTTTAGCGCCTGAGTTTGTTGCGTCCCTGTTTCGAGCGGAACTTCGCAGACGCCGCGTAAATAAGTTGTTTTCGGCGGCAGACCGACTGGCTGATCTGGATGAACCGATCTCCGAAGATGATGTAGCCGAAGAGATCGCTACGGTCCGACGTGAAAAGCGGCCATCGTAGATGCGAGTAACTGCGGATACGAATGTGATCATTTCCGGTCTCTTCTGGCGCGGAAACCCGCGCGCCGTTCTTGACGCCGCACGGGACGGGATTATCGATCTATTCACCAGCGAAACCCTTCTCGACGAGTTACGGGACGTTCTCGACCGCGATCGATTTGCTGGGCGCGTAACAGCCTATCGGAGCCACAGTAGATCAATTGGTTGACGGAATAGCGGCGCTGGCCACGGTCGTAGATACCGTCGCTATCGTGCCGATCATTTCTCGTGATCCAGATGATGACCATGTGCTCGCGTGTGCGATGTCTGCGGAATGTGAAATTATCGTCTCAGGTGATGATGATCTACTTTCGCTGGAAAGTTATCAAGGTATTCGGATAATGAACGCTGCTGAATTTCTTAAACTACTCTATCTTTGATTTCGCCAACGTTTTAATAACCTTCCAGGTCGGATTGTCGGAATCAAAAACCGAATACAAGCCCTGTTCTTCCATTGGCGGGTCGCCGGTGTATTGGTCGCCTTGTTTCCAGAAAAGTTGGCCTTTGATGGGGCGGGCGGTGCCGGCGAAGGCCCAGAAGTTGGCTCCGGCGACGTGCGGGATGGAGCGGACGTAGGACAGGACCTTTTTGTAGTATTGATCGCGCATCGTTGTCGGGGCCGATATGTCGAACGATTCGTTATCGCGCGTCAGTCCGAATTCTTCGATAACGAGCGGTTTATTCAACTTTTTCGCGATGGCTATGTGCTCCTCGATATACGCCTGGGTCAGCGACATTCCTTTCGCAAAAGTGTCGGCCATCTTTCCTCGCTCCATCCATCCCCAATTTCGCGGCCATCGCTGCATGAAATTCCGCGCTGAGTAAACCTGCGAGAGGTCCGAGCGCTTCCCACAGTTTCACTGCGGTATTGGTTTCGGGCGTCACTCCCGCCCCCATGCGGGCATTCAAAGCAGCCACGTAATCAGGCAGCCCCCTCGCGGTGAGATGTTCCGTGACGTAGGTCGTATCTTTCGAAATTTTAATCGTAAGGTGCCGAGCGGTGAGATACTGATACGCCACCAGACCGACCGGCAAACCGAATGTCAGCACGATGGCCAGCAGGATCCAGCGCCACGGGCGGTGACGGATCGGAAACCAGAACCGGGATCGTGAAGTCTGTGGTTTGAG
>JBGSOV010000033.1:0-1892 GCA_041738935.1 Candidatus Altimarinota bacterium
CTGCCAGTGGCACCCACTGAAGGTATATTCAGGGGTCAAATCCTTGCCGGGTAAGGGTTTGTGACGCGGCCGTGAATCAAGAACAAGCTGAATCAGCGGTTGATTCAGGGACTTGTGAAGTGGACCCCAAGCGCTGGACCAGAAAACGCGTTGGATAAGGTTGGTGTGGTCAAGCGGCCCGCGAGACCCATACCCCAGGTCTCGCGCGGCCGCAGCAGCTGGTGACAGCTGGTCAGCAGTGTGAGAAAGGCACGGGAAGTCTGGCGCAGCCAGAATTTTTTCGCGCGGCAAAATGTTTATCGTCTTTTCCTGCGCCGGCCGTACACCTTCGCCGGCGTGGAATATTCCAGGCCCTGGTGCGGCCGCTCGTGCAGGTAAAAATCGAAGTAGTCGCCCAAGCCCTGTTCCAGCGCCGGCACTGTCGCGAAGCCGTGCAGGTACAGGCATTCGTACTTCACGCTCCGCCACAGCCGCTCCACGAACACGTTGTCCAGAGCCCGGCCGCGGCCATCCATGCTGATCGAGATTCCGGCCTGCTGTAGCCGGCCCGTGAAGGCCGACGACGTGTATTGCACTCCCTGGTCCGTGTTGAAGATCTCCGGCTGGCCTCCCTGCAACACTTCCAGGCAGAACGTCCCTTCCAACGAGTTCGACAAACGCCAGGCCAGCACGTAACGGCTGTACCAGTCGATCACCGCCGTCAGGTACATGAACCCCCGCGGCATCGGCACGTACGTAATGTCCGTGCTCCACACCTGGTCCGGCCGCATGATCTCCACATCCCGCAAAAGATACGGGAAAACCCGGTGATTTACGTTCCGCTGCGTCGTGCGCGGCTTGGGATACAAGGCCTCGATTCCCATCTGACGCATCAGCCGCTGCACCCGTTTGCGATTGACGATCCGGCCCACGCTCTCCAGCCACACGGCCATCCGCCGCGAGCCGTAGAACGGCGTCCGCAAATACTGCTCGTCGATGAGTCGCATCAGACATAGGTTCTCTTCCGACTCCGCTGCCGCCTCGTAATACCAGGTCGCTCGGTTCAGGCTCAGCAATTCGCACTGCCGCCGCACGCTCCACTGGGGATGGTCCGGCTCGATCCAGCCGCGCCGCACACTCAGCCGAGCTGCGCTGACTTTTTTTTGAGCCACTCCACTTCCATCTTCAGCCGGCCGATCTGCGCGTACAGTTCCTCCTCGGCCACCGCCTCCGCGGCTGCTTGCTTCCGCTGGCGGCCATCCTCGAAGAGTTCCGCGGCACGGTCGATCAGCTCCTTCCGCCAAGTCGCCACCTGCGTCGAATGCACCTCATACTGGCTGGCCAGCTCGGAGAGCGTCTTGTCTCCCTTCACCGCCGCCAAAGCTACCTTGGCCCGAAAACCCCCATCAAACACTCGTCGTCGTCGCTTCATGCTCCGTTCCTCCCGAAAAAACTACCGGCCCAAAAAGCCAGCTTCTATAGCTTATAGGCTGGTCCAGTTTTCGGGGTCCATTTCAAACTTCATGGTTCCCTCCAGAAGGCTCCCTAGGTTCGCCCATGCCAGAATGAGTTGCCCATCGTGTTCCTCCTGGTTCGGCTTGGTCGTGGTCCAAAGACGCAGTGTGTGTGCAAGCGAAGCAAGCCAATCCAGCCGGGAAGCGTCAAGTAACGCCGCGGCGTTTGCAGGTGCCCAACCTGTCAAGTTTTTCCAATCGTTCGCGACGCCTTCGTGGTTGCGAATTATTTCCGATACCACTTCGTCGAGAGTGGGGAGCTGGTCGTGTTCTTCGTCCATGTTCTGCACTTGGCCTCCCATCCGAAGGTCCGCCTGCTCAGCCGGTGGCAGAACTGTATGAGCACGTTGTCTGCAAAATCGATGATGAATTCATCGGTTGTTTGTCACCGTGCTTGAC
>JBGSOV010000036.1:0-2257 GCA_041738935.1 Candidatus Altimarinota bacterium
ATCGTGCAGGCCACCAACCCCACGCTCACAACCGCCAAACCCAAGTTAATCAGGTTATCGAGGTTCATAAAGTTCGGCACGAACGCCGAACAGTAGACGAAAACCAGAACCCCGATCACAATCATCCCGTAGTCGGTCAAAAACTTCTGTACCTTCACGCCACATCCTCCTGCTGAGGCAAAGCCATCCCCAACAAAACTTCTTCCGTCGCTTCAACACCCGAAACCTCTCCCACTAACCGACCCTGTCGCATCACCAAAATCCGGTCACTGATCCCCATTACTTCCGGCAACTCGCTCGAAACGATCAAAACCGCCACTCCCGACTTCGCCAGATCTTGGATGATCGCATAAATCTCACTCTTCGCCCCAATATCGATCCCCCGGGTCGGCTCATCCAGCATGATCGCCCGAACATCTTCACTCAACCACCGACCTAAAATCACTTTCTGCTGATTCCCCCCGCTCAAATTCTGAATCGGCGTCGTCAATCCCGGAGTCTTCACTCGCAGCTTTTCGACAAATGTCTGTGCATTGTCTCGCTCTGCTGACTTGTTCAGAACCATCCCTGCCGTTGCAAATTTGCGACGCACGCTCAAATTCGTATTTTCCGCCACCGACATCAACGGCACGATCCCCTCGTGCTTCCGGTCTTCCGGACAGAACACCAAGCCCGCCCCGATCGAAGCCCGCGGCCCTCTCCCCGAAATCCGATCCGTCCCAACCTTAACATCCCCGCTTACCTCATAAATCGCCTTCAACAGCTCCGTCCGCCCTGCCCCGACCAACCCAAAGATCCCCACAATCTCTCCCGCCCTCACCTCCAGCGAACAAGGCTCTTTCAATCCGGGTCCGGTGACGTTCATCGCCGTCAAAACCACATCACCCATCGGGCGTTCTTCGTATCCGAATACATCCTGGATCGACCTCCCGACCATTCGGTTCACAATCACCGAGTCATCAATCTCGTCTAGTGTCGCAAAAGTCTCGACGTGCCTCCCGTCTCTCAACACCGTTGCCGCATCGCAGAGCTTAAAAATCTCGTCCATCCGGTGCGAAACGTACAAAATCGCCTTTCCCTGCGTTTTCAGCTCTCGAATGATCTCAAACAAACGCTCAACCTCTCGGCTACTCAGCGACGACGTCGGCTCATCAAACGCAATCACCGTAGCGTTGTGCGAAAGGGCTTTCGCAATCTCGACCATCTGCTGCTGAGCCAAAGAAAGTGAGGCCATCTTCGTCCGCGGATCGATTTTAAGCCCGACCTGCATCAGAGCCTCCCGCGCATGGTTGTTTAAGCTTTTCCAATCCACCATCCCAAACCGTTGAGGTAGGTGGCCAAGCCAGATGTTCTCCGCCACACTCACATCCCGCACGGAATTGAGCTCTTGGTAGATCACCGCCACCCCAGATTCCAACGCGCTCTTTGCGTCCCGAAAGTGATGAACCACTCCATCAATCTCGATCCCCCCCGAATCCGCCTGATACACCCCGCTCAGAATCTTTAAAAGGGTGCTCTTGCCAGCTCCGTTCTCCCCACAAAGGGCATGAACCGAGCCGGCATCAACATCAAAGCCAACCGCATCCAGGGCCTTGACCCCCGGAAACTCCCTGCTCAGCGACTGGAAACGGAGAAACGCCAACGCTCTATTCGAGGGTAATGCCTTCGTTCTTCAGTTCTTCTTGATAGTTATCGCGAGTGATCGCGGTTCCGTCCGTATAAGTCTCCATCTCCGGAGCTGTACCGGTCTTGATCCAATTCGTCATCATCTCCACCGTTTGCGCTCCATGAATCCTCGGCTTCAACAAGATCGAAGCGAAGACGCCCGTCATCCCATCTTTCTTAAAGTCTTGCGCCGCCGTAGTTCCGTTAATCCCGACGCCAATGATGTTCTCGGCCTTCACACCTCTGGCTTCAAGTGCCCGGACGATCCCCATCATCCCGTCGTCGTTCGAACTGAACGCAACCCACTTCTGCACGCCCGGATTCTGAGTAATCACCGTCTGAGCCGCATCCAAGGCTCCCGTAATGTCCGTTCCCTTCCAAGGCGTGTAGTGAATGTTGGCTTCCGGAATTCCGTTCTGAACCAGAATCTCCTTGCAACCGTCAATCCGCAACATCGCTGTTTCAAGCTCTGCTTTGGTAGCCGCGATCCCATGGACGTCCGCCGGACTCCAACCACGCTTCATCATTTCCGCGATAATCGTCTCTCCGACCAGGTTCCCAATCTTGGAGGCCGAAATCCCAAGGTGAGGAA
>JBGSOV010000015.1:0-88628 GCA_041738935.1 Candidatus Altimarinota bacterium
TGCGGTTTCATCTGCAGAAAAATACTTCAGTATGTCCCTAAATTTCCTTTCGGAAATGTGCGTATGATTACAGTACTTATTTTTTGGCTTCATAGAGATAGATTAGAGACTTTTTTTTCTCTAATCTAGTCAATACCCTTAGTATTTGATATTCTCGCATTTGGCTCAATCACAACCAAATAATAGAATAGTAGAAGAGATATTTGCGAAACGCAGTCTTTCTTTTTGGCGTTTATAAAAATCTAAATGGGCTGTTTTTTTGCTCATAATATTGTAAAGTACAAATAAGTTTTATAAATTTTGCCGCATATACTTCTTTCAAAACCCAGACGTAAAGAACTGATTCAGCTTGCTGCAGCTGCATTTTTGGTAGGAATTATTTCTGAGACTTTTTGGCAGTGGCAAATAATCACCATAATTTTGATTTGTGTTAGTGCGATTTTGTTTATATCAGTTCGACAATGGCGTTTTGCTGTGATTATTGTGGTGGTTGCTTTTTTGGTTGGAATGGGGCGCATCATGCTCGAGCCGCGCGCGCCGACAGAAAACAATATCGGCAGTTTTGCAACGACGCGCGATGATCCACTTCGCGTCGAGATTATGGGCAGATTATCACGCTTTCCGGATTATCGTTTTGACAAAGAAAAATGGGTGCTCACAGCCAAGGAGCTCACTTTTGCAAATGGCGAAAGCAAGAGTGTGAAAGGAAAAATGCTGTTTCAGATTCCAAGTGGCAATGGGCTTGAGTATGGCGATATCATTATTTTGAGAGGAAATCTCGAAATCCCGTTTGAGACAGACGAATTTTCGTACAAAAATTATCTTGCGCGCACGCACATCTACGCAGTGATGAATTATCCGCAGGTTGAAAAAACTGGCAAGTCGGTGTCAAATCCCGTCATGACTCCCCTCTTTCGCTTACGCCAATGGTTTGATCGCTCGCTCAAACGCGCGATTCCTGCGCCAGAATCAGCTTTTGCCGCAGGAATTTTAATCGGCGACCGCAGTGGTTTTTCACCAGAATACGAAGAAGCCTTTCGCAAAACCGGACTCTCACATCTATTAGCACTTTCGGGCTACAACATCACTATTATCGTACTCGCGGTATTTTGGCTGCTCAAATGGTTCGGAAAACGGATTCGTCTTACAATTACGATGGCATTTTTAGTATTTTTTGTAATTTTTGTCGGCGGTGGCTCCAGTATCATCCGTGCAGCAGTGATGGGAGCAATCGGGCTCTTTGTGGTGCACTCTGGACGCAATGCACATGGATTGACCTTATTATTGCTCGCAAGTGTACTCATGGTTACCATCTCGCCTCTTATTTTGGCATTTGATCCGTCTTTTCAGCTTTCGTTCGCCGGTGTTTTGGGACTCATCGGGTTTGCGACTCCAATCAAGCAATTCGTCAATCGAAAAATCCACAACCTCTTTTGGACAGAACTGCTTGCAGCAACACTGGCTGCACAATTGGGCGTCATGCCGTTGCTGCTCTCACTTTTTGGCGCAATATCATTGATTGCGCCCATCGCCAACTTGCTCATTGCACCTTTGGTGCCAATCCAAATGTTGCTCTCATTTTTGGCAATCTTTCCGGGAGCATTTATCGGGTTTATCGGTTCGCTCATTGCATTTGCTGCTTGGAATCTTTTGCACGTAAGCCTTGTCGTTATCAAACTGCTGGCAACTATTCCGGGCGCGAGTGTGGAATTTCAGACCAAATATTTTGGTACGGCACTGACGATTGGTCTCATCTGGCTACCACTTTTGCTTAAGAAAATCATGAAAAGTTCTGCTCCTGCAAACAATTTGTCGAAGCGATAAGTATCGCATTGTTTTGAAGAATGCGCTCACTTTCTTTTTTAGCGTGATTTTGAGATAATAAGACGGAATGCTTTCTTACATCAGTAAACACAAAATCTGCCATCCATGCACATTCTCGAAATCGATTCTAAAGGCAAAACAACCGAACGTGATCTTTTTCGCAAAGAAATTGCTGACGAATTTAATACCCATCCTCGTGACTTGCGCTCGGTATTTTCGTTTAAACAACTCGCTACGATTACGCCGCGTAAACAAGGAATCATCGTCAATATCCACGAAATCAAAGTCGTCATCGGCGCAGAAAAGGTAATGATTTTTGATATTCATTCCCCCGAAATGTCGCGTAAACTTGTCGAAGTCTTAGCAGAAAAAATCGAGGCTGCCGAAAAAAACTCGTATTTTCCATTTTTAGTGTTAGAAACGTTGCTGTTTTTTGTCTATCAAAAACTCGCGCAATCGCAAGACGAAATGGAAAAAACCACCCATCGGCTTTTTCGTAAACTCAAACACGAACTTCAAGACGAAAGTCTCGAAGCCTTGTTGACGCTCAAAAAACGTCTCAACAAACTGGGAATCGCCGTGCAAGAGATTGAAGAATCAATCACCGAAACACTAAAAGATGAAGAAGATTTGGACGCACTGAGCTTTAATGACGAAAGTGAAGACCGCGACGAGGAAGTCGAATCGATTTTGGAGCACGCTTGGGAACGCTATGAAGACCTCAATCATCGCGTGGATGAGTTGTCGGACAATATCGACGACACACAAGAAATCATCATGCTCAAGATGAGCAACCGCCGCAATACAATCATTAGATTTGACCTTTTTATTTCGCTGATTACCGCTGTTTTAAGTGGAATGGCAGTGGTGGTTGGGCTGTTTGGTATGAACCTCGTCAATCACTTCGAAAAAGGTCCGAATGCATTTATAGTCGTCTTGGTTTTGATGGTAGCAATCTCGCTCATTATCACAATTGTGCTGTCGGTATTTTTGCGCAAACGCAAAGTGTGGTAAGGAAATATATTTTGGTATAAAATAATTGTTTGACAAGGAAAGGAGAATTTCTGTAAAAAGGAGGTGATATTTTTACAGAAACATGAGTGCAACAGATGGGTCAGAAGTATTTTACAGAGAAGGTGAACCTACCGCTGAGCAAATAGCAACCTATCGTGATGCATTCGAGAAATTATCAAATTCATTGCAATTGCTCCTTGATCACTTCTTGACCCATATCAGTATTTCAAGTCCGCAATCCAAAGACACAAAACCACAAGCAATCACAGATGCTATTCGTGCAGCGATTACCTTGTGCCATGAGATAGGTAGCTTGGATGAACCGCCAGATTTACCAAACTACGAACCGTCTCCAGTCACTGATTCATTACCGACAGCCCAAGAGGTCGATCATTATGGTGTGCAACTCGCATTTATGGCAAGAATGTTAATGAAAACTTCACAATATTTTGTTCAAACAATCGAAGCTGCGGGCGGAAATCAAAAAATTGCAAAAAAAATAGTGCCAATCAGGAAGGAAATTCTCGATGCAGCAAAATTATGCGCACCAGAAAAAGAATAGTCTAAAGTTCGGTCGAGTCTTTTTGACTCAACCGAAAAAGTGAAATCGAGAATCAAGTTTGAATCATTGGACAAGTCCAAACCGAGAATATTTGTGCTTCTTGAATCCTGTTTTTTGATTCCTGTTCCCTGTGTGTTGCTTTTAAAAATCACAAACCCTCCTCAATCCCCCCTTATCAGGGGGGAGGTTATTGTTTTTTGTTATCTGCTAACTGATCCGGAGAAGGAGCAACTCTCCTGAGTTGCTCTCATGGTTTATCGAAACAGAATCACCAAGCTGTACATAAAGGATGGGGCAGATTCCGTCTTTGCGAGGGAGGAACGACCGAAGCAATCCAGAAAAAAACATCTTCCAATGCTTTAGGTTTGCAACCTGAAGTGGGGGTCGTTTTCAATTATTCGTAAAGTAAAGACCAGAAGGAAAAAAGACGAAGCTTTTGTCATCTCGAGGCACGTCGAGAGATTTATAGTTTTGGAGAGGCAGTACAAAACACAAGTCGTAGATTCCTCCACTTCCTTCCTCCTCCCTAAGCTAGGGAGGACTAGAGGAGGGTTGATTTTGTTGTCGGTTTTTCTACTCCCAAATGCCACGCCGATTCCGGTCAAGCCGGAATGACGAAAGCACAAAACTTTTTTATTCCTCAACCAAAACCACAATACGCGTTGCTATTTCGCGCTCAATCATAAAGCACGAGCCAAATACCTCGATCAAAAGCGGGCGTTTGGATTTAACTTCATTGCGGATGACAATTAGTTTTCCGCCTTCAAAAATACCGATTCCACGCAAATGGTCTTGTTCTTCGCTGTCGCCTTGTAAAGAAGCAACCACGATTTCGCTGCCGGCAACAACATCGCTCAGCAAATTCATGATTGAAATAACAAAGCAAAGTGATAGATGGCAAATGCCGCAAGCCAAGCGAGCGCTGTCGGATACAAAATCGCAAATATCATCCATCTCGTGCCAAGTTCGGCGCGAATCGCACCAAGCACGGCGATGCAAGGCGTATACAGTAATGTGAAGACAAGAAGCGCGAGCGCAACCGGCAGCGAAAAGTTTTCTGCTGCTCGCATCGCGTTCCCTAGTTCGATGGTTTCGTCGCTGGTTCCATACAGCCCCGCAAAGCTCGCCACCATTACCTCTTTAGCGCTCAGTCCCGACAAGATTCCTGCAGTAATGCGCCAATCAAAGCCAAGTGGCGCAAAGACAGGTTCGATTATTTTTGAGATAGTGGCGCCATACGATGCACCAATCCCGTCTGTTTCGACAGCAGTCTGCGGAAAACTGAAGAGCAACCAAAGAATGATACTCGCCGGTACGATAAACTTGCCGATGCGCACAACAAACATTTTTCCCTTAAAAACCGCGTAGCGAAGCGCACGTGCGAATGAAGGAAACACTAATCTAGGAATAACAGCGAGCAGTTTGCCGCGCCTTTTGCCCTGATGTGTCGTGTGCAAAAGCAGCCCCGTCAAAAGAGAAATTATGATTCCGAACAGATACACCGCAAACAGCGTAATACCTTGAAAACGAAATGGAATAAACGCCGAAATCAAAAGTGCATACACAGGTAAACGCGCACTACAACTCATAAACAGCGTCATCATCGCCACAATTATTTTTTCTTTGCGATTGTCGAGTGATTTGGTCGCCATAATAGACGGCACATTACAGCCAAATCCCATCAAGAGGTGAACCGATGCTTTGCCCGAAATACCGATTTTTTTAAAAAGCACATCAAAAATATACGACGTCCGTGCCAAATACCCACTCTGTTGCAGGAGTGACAAAAAGAAAAACAGGATGAGCAAATTGGGCACAAACACAATCGTACCGCCAACGCCAGTGATAAGCCCATCCACCAGTAATCGAGCAAAAAAACCATCGCCGATTATTCCTCGTAAAAAAGATTGCAAGATGCCAACTGCGCTGTCGATCCAATCCATCGGGAGAGCGCCAACAATAAAAGTCGCCTCAAAGATAATCCACATGAAGGCGAAGAAAATCACCACGCCAAAAAGGGAATGTAAGAACAGTCGGTCGAGCAGCAGTCTCCCCCACTCTCTTTGTTCGTGGTGTGTGTCGATATCTTTGAAAAGCTCTCCGACAAATGAAAATTTTTCTTGATCCGTCGAAAATGAGCGGAATGGTGGTTTTGTGTGTTTATAAAGAGCAATTTGTTGCCAAAAATATTTGGCAAAACCACGCTCTTCAATATCGCCACAAATAATCTCCGTCATCATCTTGTCTTTAATTTCGGCATACAATGCGGTGCCCAAATCGTTATCATCCTTTCTGATGTTAAATAACAATATCGGATTGATACCGTGCTGCTGCAGATCGAGCGTTACGGCAAGCGAATGTCGCCATTGCGTCGCATTGATAATCTGCACAAAAATCACATCTCCCTGCAGATTGTATTCATCGATTGCGCGCCAAGCGGCTGCTTCTTCGTCTTTTTTGGCATTTTTGGAATACATGCCTGGCATATCTACTATCGTCCATGTGGTTTTGTCGAATGCTGTGGCAATACCACTGCGTGTCGCAACAGTTGTGCCTGAGGCATTGATTGTTGCTGCGTGTTGACCAGTCAATAGGTTAAACAGGGTCGTTTTGCCGACATTAGGATTTCCTACCAAACAAATGGTTTTCATATTTTCTTCTCGTACAAAACTTGTCGTGAATAAAGCATACAATAAATTATTTTGGTATGCCAAATGTTCTCATTCCCTTTTATGGAAGAAGTGGTGGGCCCGACTGGACTTGAACCAGTTTCCCGAGTCCTCGGGATACGAGCCGACTACAAGCGCAAGGATTTGGCGAACGAAGATTGGTGGGGCTTCCAAGACAGATGTTGAACCGACGACCAAAGGGTTATCCCAAAAGAGTATAACAGTTAAAGAATATTTAGGCCAAAAAGAAGAAGTTTCGCATGATGATATACCGTTTGAATATAATGATTTGACCAAGGAATTGTTTGAGATGGTGTATTTGGAGTTTTATTATTGGATGATTGCACATCAAGAAAGCGTGGGATGGTTTGTGAGTGTGGTGGAAGAGAATAGTTATGTAAAGAATATTTAAAGGTGACGAATCCGACACGGTTGATGAAAATTAATTATTTTGCAACTTTTCTAACCCATCTTTTAATACCATTGTAGCAATACAATCGTCCTCATTATAAATCAAAATTCTTTCCAAATCTTTCGGATCTTTACTCTCAATATATTTATTGAACCATTCTATTGAAGCAGCTCCAGAAGGACTTTCATCTCGCCATTTAAAGCCTAAATACTGTGCAATTGCCTTTAATCCGTAGCTCCCAAGTGGCCAATCCGTATATTTCAATACTACTTGAGTATATAAATCAATCACATTTGGGTTATCAAAAAACTCTTCGACCTTTTCTGCAGAAATCACATCGGGATATTGCTTTTGCATTTTCTTATAGGTTGTTTTTTCGTGTGCAGAATAATAGTAAACCGCAAAATCATCTTTTGGGAGCGAATCAATATAATCCCAAAACCGTTTCCATGCATTTTTTTCTGCATCTTCGGAGATTTCCGTAGCTGTGAAGTCTAAAAATCTTTCTTTTCCATCTTTTGTTCTCTCATAAACACCATGTAAGTAAACAAATTCCTGAGTTGGATCATTTTCTATATCAAAAAAAAGTTCATAAGATACATCAGGAAAGACAATTGGCTCATATAAAACAGGTTTTTTTGTACTTACTAATACATTTGCCCTACGAGTAATAGTCTTCAAGGATTTTTCAGCAAGACCTTTCAAAAACTGTTTATCTTTCTTTTTTTGACTCATGAGATCATCAATATCTATATCAAGCAATTCCTGAGTTTTATTAAGCATCAAGTCGTCATTCAATGTGTCCCGAACTTTTCGACCTAAATAAAAAACTTGAGTAAGATCATTATTTTCAACGCACCATTTTTTACAGCTATTATACCAAGGACACATTTTGCATATACTTGCCATTGCAGGTTTGTTTATATCCTGATTGCTCATTAAAAACTCAACATGTTTTTTGATTTTTTCATAAAACTCCCACCAAGTTGTTTTATTTCGCACTCCCATTGGAGATTTTAAATCATATATCACTTCATTCCCGTGAATATCAATTATTTTGCCATTAAAGTGAGTTGAAAAACCAAGTTGCTGTAAAAGTTCATTGTATAAGCACAGTTGAACCGCATAGTGTTTTTTTGGTTTCCCTTCTTCTCCTTTTTCCTTATCCTCACCTTCAAAAGCCATGCCGGATTTAATATCTATCGGCATATATGTCCCGTCGGGAAGCTTATGAAGCAAGTCAGGTATTCCTAACAGGTTTTCATATTGAAGCACGCCTTGATAGATCAGCGGACTTCCTTTTTCCATTGCCTCCATTGTTTTATTAAATCGTTCATCCAAAGTTCCTTCACCAAGATCAACATATTCACCAATCCGCCTAATAATTTTTTCTTCATGTTGCACTCCTGTTTTCCAGAGCATTTCTACAAAAGGGTTTGTCTCATCTATTTTCTCATCCTGTGGACCATAAACATCCCGCCACACACGATGTGGACATTGGAGGTAGTCGTAGAGTTTTGAGGCGGTGATTTTCATAATTTGTGAATATGATTATGATATTTAGAGGAGTTGCTCTTATATCCGTCAGCAATATTGAATTTTTCTTCTAAAATTTCTAAATTGCGAATTTTATCTAATTTAAAATTTCGCCAATCTGGGAGATTTCCTGATTTGCTATATCCATCATACTGAAAAGCATCTAAGCATTCATTATTTGCTGAGCTAATATATATTGCATGAGGCGCAGCACTACGAATAGGATGATTATCGTAGGTGAAATTAATTAGGTTTCTACTGTTTATTGCTTGGATGAGTGGGGTTTTATTAGTCATTTGTATAAAGTTTAGATAAATTTTTAATTTTTTCAAAAAGCTCATCAAAAGTAACGATTTCAATGTCCTTTTGACTATTTTTAAATAATTCGAAACAAGCCCTCTGATCAGAGTTCAATCTTTCATTTTCTTCACTCCCAATAATTAAAATTGCTTTTGGATTCCAAACTTCAAAATCCTTTTGTTTATTATTATGAAGGAAATCTTTTTGTAAATTATCCTTTTGATTTAAGATTTGTGAAATTGATCCCATTAGCTTTTTGCTCATTGGATAAATCTTAGCTCGATTATCATACAATTTTTTTTCTACCAAATCTGTCATGGGGGTTTTAATTTCAATAATTGCTACATTTTGTGAAAATTTGTTTTTATATCCAAAATCAGTGTTTTTTGATCCTTTTCGACTTCCAGAACAAAGACCACCAACATAAAATTCATTATCAAAAAATGTGAATGGCGAAGAAAAAACTTGTGAAATAATCCATTGATTATCTTTAAAAAATGGCTGCCAAAATTGTACCTCTTCATTATTTTTTTTATTTTTTTCCCATTCTTTTAAAACATTATCAATTTTTTTAAAATCGATTGTTTTTGTTAATCTTTGCAAATCTTCAATTTTTAATTTTTCTTTTGTACTTAAAAAGTTTACTGCAAATTCAAAAAAATCTTTTTTATTTAAATTCCTCTTTTTGAGCTCAGTTAATATTTCAAGGTCTGAAATTTTAGAAAAATCAAAATCAGTATTTATTTTATGTAAAAAATCTACCCGCAACTCTTCTGTAAGATTGTCCCACCATTTTAAAACAGTTTCTTCATCAAGATTTTCAAGAATAATTTCTTGCTTTTTATCACTTGATTGAGTTTTTAGAGCTGCACGCAAATTCAAATCTTTTCCAAAGAAAATTTTGGCATCATTATTATTACTACTTCTGGATTTTTCACAGGATTCTTTGAATTTTGGATAATTTATTGATAGCTTTCTTGTAGTTTCATCGAATTCAAAAAAAGGTTCTTTATCACACAAATTAAGAGATAAATACAATTTCCATTTTTTATTTTCCTCAAACCCTTTATTCTCCTTAGCTAAAAACGAAAAAAGTGGTTGTTGAAAATTAAAACGCCCAGTTTTTCTTTTATGATTAAAGTGATTGTGAAAATCAAAATCTACAAAAAAAATCTTTTCACCACATTTTATTTTTTGCCATTTTTCATTTAAATCACTCATTTTATAAACCTTAAATCTTAAAAACTTCATCCACCTCCCTCATCACTCTCCCCGTCTCACTCAAAGCCACAATCATCTGCTGATAATGTTCGATGTCTTCCATACTTAATTCTAGTTCACGACGATCTTTAATCCATTTTTGAGCTGGTTGATATCCGCCAATGTAAAAATTCCATGCTAACTCAGGAACATTTCCAAAATATTGAATTTCGTTGATATAAACATTACCATTTTCAAAATTTGGATACTTCTTCTCAACAATATTTGAGCCGCCAACTGGGAAAGTTGTTATGAAATCAGAAACTTTTGGAGATTCAAGTAAATGTAGTCCACGAAGTTCTCTACCAAGTTTAACTAAATTCCAAAATGTAGCTTTATCTTTTGGATAAGGCACTCGTGGGAAATCAATTTTTAGGAATTCTTTGTATTTTTCTCGATAGCTTGGTGAATGTAGAACCGCATAGATATAATCAAGAACATCTTCCGGAGTAAAATGAATTCTATCAATTTTTCCAATTGGTGGAGTTTCTAAATCACCTAACTCCTTTACAGATTCTTCACATGTAAATTCTAAAGTAAGATGATGTTCCAATTTTTTGATAATATCTTTATCAAGATTTGGGGTTTTTGTGCCGTCATCATGGCAGAGGTATAGAGGAAAACAATTGGAGTTATCTAAGGAGGAAGTAATACTTTTGTCAGTAACATGCTTTGTTACAAAGTAATTATGTGAATCTAATTTCCTGCCCGCTCTCACCAGATTCAGTGCATAGTTTTGTCCACTAAAAAGATGTTCCATGACTTTTCTTCGACTTCTAAATACAACATTATCTTGAAAATAAATTATTCGATCATCAAAGGGTCTATAGCTTATCTTTTTCAAGTGCGAACTATCATATCCAGGTGATAATCTTCGTTGTTCTGCTATCTTCCATTGATAATTTTCACTAAGAGCATATTTCCTCTGAAATTCTTCGTTTGATAATTCTTTATCTGTGAAATCTAGTATCCTTTCAACTAATGACTCTTTTTCAATATCAATGACAAAATTGTCTCTTGCTGAGGTTATTCCCATTGACTGGGTTGGGAATAGCTTCTCAATCGAGAATCCTTCATTATACTCTTCATCTAATTTAAAATCCTTGTTTACAAAGAAATAGTATGGTTCTTGATAATTCACTTTTTTCCAATTCATTTTTCCAAAATCAAGACAATCTAACTGCTCATATTTTTCTTTTCGTTTGCCAAAAATTTCTGAATGCCATAGCTTGGCAAGTTTGTATTTTGAGTCCCGCTTTTTAAAAGCCAAAATAATTGCCACCCCTTGCATAATATCAAACACATTCTCATCCTTTCCTCCATCGGGTGCAGTTTCTTTTTTGATACTATTCCCGTGTAAATCAACAATATAAATTTCATCAAAAGTTTTGAGCAAATGCCATCGCATTCCTCTAAATGTCGGATTATCAATATACCCATGGTTCGTTACAAATGCCACAATACCTTCTTGTGTTTTTGCAATTTGATTCTCTGCAAAACTAATGAATTTCACATAATCATCATTTAGCCAATGCTTACGTTCTTGCAGTTTCTGGTTTCCACCAGGTTCAATTTTATATTTGTCAGCTAATTTTATAGCATTTTCCGTATTATTTGCAGACACTCCTGAATATGGCGGATTCCCCAAAACTACCATTATTGGCATTTCACTTTTAATCCTCGAAGCTTGATTACTTTCATCAGTCAACCACTGGCTCATAAATAAATTCGGCACCTCATGCACGCTCTCTTCCAAACTATTTGTTAGCCAGACTGAAAGCCTTTCGTCACCCTCATATCCAAGTTCCGCCAAAGTCACTCCCAGCTTCAAATGTGCCATAGTATAGCTCGCCATCATCAACTCAAACCCATGCAAGCGAGAAAGTAAGTGATTTTTTACATACCCCTGCCACATTCCTTCCTGTCCCTTAAAAGAACTGTGAATATGATGAATCACTTCATTCAAAAAAGTTCCAGTACCAACTGCAGGATCAAGAATCTGTACCTTATGAATTTCCTCATTAGACCTTTTAATCCCATCTTTAGTTCTCCCATCACCAGCTTGTACTTTAACTTTATGTTCAATTTTGCTCGTATCCGCCAATCCCTTAGGTAAATTAAATTTTGTTTTTAAAATCTGATCCACACTTCTCACAATAAAAGAAACAACAGGCTCCGGAGTATAATAAACACCACGACTTTTTCGCAAGCTTTGATCGTACTGTGTTAGAAAAGTTTCATAAAAATGCAAAACAGGATCTTTTTGTTTTGCTTTAAACTCTTTGTGCATTAATCCATGAACATCAGTACTCAAATAAGCTTCAATCAAACTATCAACCAACCAAGCAATCTTTGGGTCATAATCCGTACCAGCCACATGCCCAAAGAATTTTTTAAGCAAAGGGTTTGTAGAAGGAAGAAGATCATGAGCCTCATGCCGAGAAAAGGTAAGTAATGTAGGATCAAAATATCGCGCGACAAAAAGTCCATATACTATAGTTTGTGCATACATGTCAGCAAAATCAGCCTCAGTTAAATCATTAATTAATACTTCTTTAAATGTCATGTATTGAGCAAAAATATCTGACTCTGTATTCTCAATCAAAGAAGCTAAAGCATTATCTCGAAGCAGCCGAGCCTTACTAGCCATTATTTCTGCTAATTTTTTTGCAGAATTAATCGTTCGATGAAGTGGCTTGATATAGTCACGAAGCAAATTGATAAAACTTTCAAAGTTTTCAGATTGTGCAACAATTTTATTATTAGCAAATTCAGCGATAGAGAATTTTATACTTTCACCATCTTCATGGATAATTTCAAAAGCAAAGTAATTTGTAAGTAAGATTCGACCAAAGGCATCAACATATCGTTTTGCCTGCTTTTGTACATCCTTATGTTGAATATCAACGGTAACATCCTTACATTCTGCATAAGCAATTGGGGTATCGCCTTTTTTAAACAAAAAATCCGGAGCATTTCCCCCAGTATATGCCGGCTCATTAATAACTTGAATTTCCGGCATTAAAGCTTTTATCATTTTTTGAAAAGCCGGACGATAAGCATGCTCACGAGCATCTCCTGATTGAAGAATTTTTTCTATCTCAAGTATATATTGAGAGATTATTGCTTTGTCTTGATCTAATTGAGCCATATTTAAATTATTTAAGTTTCTTAACACCACCATTTGTCAAAGACTTCATTTGAATAATCGCTATTTCATTTAATTTTATAAGTCTTTCTGATTGTGAAATATCCTGTCTAATAAATTCCGCATTCAAACTTTCGAGCCCCGCCAGACAAACCAGCTGAATTACATTTGCATAATCTCTCATATTTCCTCTGAGCTTTGGATTATTTTTTCTCCACTGTTTTGCAGTTTCCCCAAAAAGAGCCACATTTAAAACATCGGCTTCATTAGCATAAATTATTCCTGATTGTTTTTTAGAAATATTTTTTGGAATTAAGTTTTCTTTTACCGCGTCTGTATGAACTTTGTAATTAGCCTTAACTAAAAATCTTTTTGCATCCCACCCTAATTGTTTTCTTTCATTTTCCTCAAGTTTTAATCTTTGAAATTCTTTAATAAGATATAATTTGAATTCAGCCGAAATCCATGAGGCAAATTCAAAAGCAATGTCTTTATGAGCAAAAGTGCCACCATTCTTCCCAGATTTTGAAACAATTCCAATTGCATTTGTTTTTTCAATCCACTTGCTGGGAGACAGCACAAAAGCATTAGCACCAGCCATATTCCATAACTGGTCGAATTCGACCAGTTTAAAGTTTTGGTTATTTATCTTCTCCCAAATACCAAGGAATTCAATAGTGCTTTTGGATCTCATCCAGTTTTTCACTACATCAGCAGGCGATTCAGAATTCTTGTATTTTGCAATATCCGTCAAAGAAATAAAATCCTCCTCTTTTTGAGAGAAGAAATTAACATTTAAATTTTTTACAATAAGCTCTTTTTTCATAAATTTATGAGATTAATTCATCAATAGTAGTATCCAACGCCTGTGCGATTTTTTTAACCGTATCAACAGATGGACTTTTGACCACATCAGCTTCAATTTTTACGAATGTGGTATAAGGAATATCAGCCTTTCGAGCCAAACCTTCTTGAGTTAGTTTTAGCTCGTGCCTACGTTTTTTTATTTTCTGCCCGATTGTTTCTTGTTTTGAATCGTCCATATTTTGCAAGTATTAAATTGATCGGAAAATAACCCCATGAACATATTACCAAAGAATAGTTTTTTTTCAATCTAAATCTAAACCTTGAACCACCGCCAAACGCTAAAAGACCTCTTCAAATACACAAATAATTTTCACAAACCGCCACACCTTGCCAAACGGTGGCAATATTTTTCAAAATTCTTGAACTACGCAAACGCACTAAAAAAGCCCAATCTTGAAGATTAAGCCTTTCATTTTGCTATTTGGTGGGCCCGACTGGACTTGAACCAGTGTCCCGAGTCCTCGGGATACGAGCCGACTACAAGCGCAAGGATTTGGCGAACGAAGATTGGTGGGCCCGACTGGACTTGAACCAGTGACCAATCGGTTATGAGCCGACTGCTCTAACCACTGAGCTACGGGCCCGTGATGTAAAAGATTATCAAGTGCTGGACTTGAACCAGCGTCCCGACGAGACTGTTTGGAAGCATGCGCGAGCGATTCTCCAAGAAATATAACACCGTTTCAGGCAAGAAGTGTAGGGCAGCGAGATGGATTTTACAAGAAAGAGTCGGAGTAAATCAGTCGTGCACATTTGTCATCGCAGTATAATCGAGTTCTTCTATAATTGAATAAAACTGCAAGAACCCGTGAAATTCTCCTTTGGCAGATTACTAATTCTTTTTGGCGACTTTGGCAAATTCGGCAAAATCGTTGATGTAATTATCTGGCAGATAGGTTGTCGACGAGAAACAGAGCAAAATCGCATCCGGTGAAAAATCGCTAAATTCGTGCCAAACCAAATTGTCGACAAAGATTCCACGATTGGCGGAATTCATCACCATCTTGTGTGGCGGCGAGCCGTCACTACTCACTTTGATAGCGCAACGTCCGCGAATGCAGATAAAAAATTCTTTCTCTATAGTGTGAGCATGAGCACCGCGGACTGCACCAGTAGGGATTCCCCAGAGATAATAAACTCGTTTGACTTCAAACGGTACGGCAGAGTCTAGCTCGATTGGCACCAATTTGCCACGTGCGCGCTCATCATGAAGAGGAAGTTCGATTTCGCGAATTATACCGGACATGGTTCGGAGAAGAAAGAAAGCTCGAGCTCGGGGAATTGTTTTTGTAATACAGTTTGCAAAGCACGGACGCCAAAAGTCTCGGTGGCATAATGACCACAGACGACAAAGCGAATATCAAGTTCGGCAAACTCGTGAAAATGATGTTCAGAGATTTCGCCGGTTAAGAAAGTATCGATGCCTTGTGCGACGATATCATAGACAAAATCCGCGCCACCGCCAGAACAAATTCCCAGTTTTTTAACAGGCAAGTTTTCTTTCGGCGAAGCAAAAATTGGCGCTTGTCCAAAAAGCGTTTCGCAACGAGACAAGAATTCAGAAAATTGTACTGGTTCAGCAAATTCGGCAATTGCGCAAATGTCGCGCATGTCATAGGTTGTCGCCTGCAAATCTTGGGCAATGCGCGCATTATTTCCGATTGTTGGATGTGCATCAAGCGGCAAGTGGTACGCAAAAAGCGAAATATCGCTTTTGTACAAAATCGCCAGCCGCTTACTGAGTAGCGAATCAATAGTGCGCACGCCCTTGTTCCAAAACAGTCCGTGATGCACGAGCACCGCATCTGCTTGCCACTCGGCAGCGTGTTGTAAAAAATTACGACTTGCCGAAACACCGACCGCGATTTTGTTGATTTCGGTTTTGCCAGGAACCTGTACGCCATTAACACACCAAGCATCTGGAACATCGTCCACATGTAGAAAATCATGCAAAAATGCCGAAAGTGCGCCTTGTGTCGTCATCGATATTGGTGTGTGAGTAAGAGTACTATTCTTCAATTTTGCATTTTTTGCAACTTATTTTTTGAGCCGCAAGGATTGCAACGTCCGCTTATGAAAGTTGCCTGTGTTCATTTTTGTAAAATCTTGAATAAAAATAGCGATAATCGTCGCCACAGGTACTGCCAAAATCATGCCGACGATCGGATTGATAAGCTCGGGGAAACTCGCGCCAACAATTAAAGCGATAATCGTCACAATCGGTGGAAGACCAACAGTATGGCGCATCACGATTGGAACAAGAAAGTTGCCTTCTAAAAACTGATAAATGACATAAAAAATAATGAGGCTGACACCCAAAAACAGTGATTCGTTAAAGGCAATCGGTGTTGAAATCAAAAATGCCGAAATCGGACCAACATACGGCACAAATTCGGCAATGCCAAAGAGAAGTGCAAGTGTCAGCGCATAGTCGATGCCCAAGATGCTAAATGTGATATAGGTAAATGTACTGACGATGAAAAAGAGTAGAATCTGACCGTGCACCCATTCGCCAATCTTTTTTTGCACCATGCCCATTTTTTCGGTGAGATATTTTTGATGACGCTCTGGAAAAAGTGAGTGAAAAAAGATATTTGTCGCTTTGCGATCAAGAATCAAAAAGAAAGTAAGCAGGAGCACCAGCAAGATTTCAAAGACGCTGCTCACCGTTCCGAGGATAATCTGCGAGCCTTTGCCGGCAATATCCGTCAAGCCATTCGCAATACTTTCGATATTGTCATTGATGGTCTGAAAAAACTTTTCCGAATTGATCTGCGTCAGCACGTTACTCAGCATCGAACCAAAGGTTTTTTGGAAGAGAGTTTCTCCTTCGCCTGTCACAGCAAGACTGTCGCGCAACCAGATTTGAATACTATCGCCAATTTGAAAAAGCTGGGTCGCGATAATAGGAATGAGCGTCCCAATCAAAAAAGCGATAAAGCCGAAAAAAAGCGTGAACAAAATCACAATCGATAGCGAACGCGGCACACCCCATCGCTGAATGCGGTCGACGCCAGGACTAAATGCTGCTGCTAAAAAAAGTGCAACCAAAAACATCACCAAAATATCTAAAAGTTGGACAAATACCGTTCCGAGCAAAATCGCGAGCATCACGACGATTGTAGTTTTGAAGGCAGATAATAAGGAAATTTCGATAGTAACTGTCGACTCTTCTGATGGTTCGAGTGTGGGTACTGATGATTCAATCTCGCGTTCTGGTTTTTTTTGTCCTTGGCGAGCAATAATATTGTCGCGCCACGCTTCGAGACGCTGCGAGCTCTTTAAAAAAAACTTAGTAAGACGATTCATGCTATCAAAAAAATCATTCAGAAGTGATGAGCGCCACCGCTAAGTCGACAAGAATCCACGCGAGCAAAATCACCGCGAGACCAATCAGTGTATAGGTAATGGTGGTTTTCCCTTGTTCTTTATTGTCGGTAATTGCGCCAATGATGTATTGATAACCACCAATCATCAGCAAAATTACGGCAATCGACCCCGCGAGCACCAAAGCGAGTTCGATCAGATGAAATGCAAATTCGATCAAATCAATCCAGTGCAGATCACCGGTTTGAAACTTTTCGTACATTTTGCTGGGAATAATGGCAAACTCTGCCGCATTCGCGCGAACAGGAAGCCAAAATGCCAAGAGAGTAAA
The DNA here is from genome assembly GCA_041738935.1 of Candidatus Altimarinota bacterium. GTDB lineage: Bacteria > Patescibacteriota > Gracilibacteria > CAIRYL01 > JBGSOV01. The sequence goes on from JBGSOV010000015.1 coordinate 17,251, forward strand.
AAGCCATTTACGATTCATGCTTTTATTTTACAGCATTTGTGGACGAAACAACAGCAATCACGTGCCACGAAAAATGAGTATTCTTTCTTCTTCGGGAAAAAAATCGGTATGCTGGCTATGTGTCAAAAAATTTCTCTACAAACTTGTGACCAAAAAAGCAGATGGCTTTTGGCAGCGCTGGCAAGATTTTTTCCCTGAGCAAGAATTTGAAAAGTTTTGTAATGCGCAAAACTCATCCTTGCCCAAGACAATTCGTGTCAATCTGCTGCGCAATTCGGTAGAAGAATTTTTGGATTGGGTCAAAAAGCATCACCCTGATTGGCAACTGACGGAGCATCGCTTTGGCAAAGGAATTTTTTTGATCGATCGCGCCGACCGCAAAGCTCCACTCGGCAATACGATTGGTCACGCCGAAGGCCGGTTTTATATTCAAGAGTCCTCTAGCTGCCTGCCACCGTTAGCGCTCAAACCGCAACCCGGCGAAACAGTGCTCGATATGGCGGCAGCGCCCGGCAGCAAATCGACGCAATTGGCAGCAATGATGAATGGGAATGGGACTCTGGTTGCGAACGAACTTGTGACCTCGCGGGTCAAAAAACTGGTGTTTAATCTCGAACGTTGCGGCGTGCCCAACGCGCTCGTGACTTCTGTGGATGGCACGCGTTTTGGAGAAGCATTGCCAGAGTTTTTTGATGCGATTCTTTTGGATGTGCCGTGCACTGGCGAAGGTACTTTTCGCAAAGATCGCGAAGCACTTGACCTGTGGTCACTTGCTCGAATCGAAGAAGCCGCATATCTACAAGAAAAACTACTCTCCTCTGCTTGGAATTCGCTCACACCCGGCGGGAGAATTGTATATTCGACCTGCACGCTCGCCCCAGAAGAAAACGAACGCGTGATTGCGCGCTTTTTGGCAGCCGTCGGCGATGAGGCAGAGCTGATTGATCTTTCTCGTCTTTTTGTTGGAGCAGAGCAATGCTCGGCTTTGGTAGAATTTGAAGGCGAGCACTTTCCGCAACTCAAAAAAGCGCTACGAATTTGGCCACAACTTTTTGACAGTGAAGGATTTTTTATCGCAGCACTACGCAAAAAAGGCGATATTCAAAAAGCCTCATCTGCATCTCTGACACTAGCGAAGAAAAGTAAAGAAGAATTTCTTGGTCAGAAAGAAAAAGATCAATTACTGGATTTTTTCAATTCTCGGTACGAATTTTCTTTCCCCGAAGGATACGAAATTATCAAACGCGAAAGCGATCGCCGCATCGATTATTGGCTTGTGCCAGTCGCGGGAATCGGCGTACTCAATACATTGCCAGTAAGTCGCCCTGGTATTCGCCTCGCCCAAAAACACACCAACAATCTGCGACTTGACCACGAATTTGTGATTGCCTTTGGCAATATTTGCGCAGGAAAATATATTTACGAAGCAAGTCTGTCAGAAGCACAAAGCTACTTTCGCAAAGAAAACTTGGCGCCAAACAACCTTGCCGAACTTCCCGAAGGAGACATTATTGTGCGCCACGATGGCATCCCAATCGGTATCAGCAAAAAAGTTAACGGCGTGCTGAAAAATAATCTCCCAATCCATTTTTCGGGTTCACGTATTACTTAAGCTTCGCCTGCAAGTACACCGGCTCCGACAGCACTCATCAATTCGGCATATTCAGGAACGATAATCTGGCAATTATAAATAGCAGCGGTTTTTTGGATAACTTCGACAATTTCGGGAACTCGAACTAATTTTCCACCCAAAATGAGGATCTGGTGATGTTCGGCGCGCGCAGCAAAAACGGCAATCGAAGCAATGGTCTGACCAATCAGATTCGCAATTCCGCGCGCAAGATCGGCTTTAGCAGAAGCTTGATTTGCTTTGGCAAAATTTGATGCCGTCGCGCTTCCAGGAACCATACCAATGCCACCGCCAACAATTTCGGCAACCGAAATATCAACGGCTGCTGCGTTACCTTGCGCAATCAAATGACGAATTGTGGTAAAATCTTCTACTCCCAAGATTGTTTTTCCGAGTCCCAAAAGCGAACCACCACCAATACCAGTTCCACCTACATGACGTGCTTGATTTTGGCTCCACGACACGCAGCAGGTACCAGTGCCGAGTGAGCAGATGAGTGCATCATTTTGATTTGTCAAAAAACCACCACCCTTACCAATGGCATCAATTTCAGAAATTCTCGTGATTGGAATCAAATCGAGATGATCAGCAAAAATCCGACTGTGACCGCCAGTCAGTGCGATTTGCGTCACATCTGTAAGATTGATATTTGCCGCAGCAATAATTGCTCTCAAATCAGATTTGTCTGTGTGAGCAGACTCGAATGAGGCGCGATGAACAAAAGTCTTTTGACTGTCAAAGGTCAAAACATCAATCGTGCTGCCGCCCAAGTCAATTGCAACCAACATACGGAAACTATTTTTGCAAATTATTGCGAAAGAGAAAAATATTTGTCACAATCTCTCCGCTTTTTTTAAAATAGGCATGGGTAGATTTTTTTCTGACTTAGTCGCAATTAATCCTGGAAGTCCGATGGATAATATCAAAGTGGGGCTTGCGCTTGCTTTGGCAATTGTGTTGCTGGTGACCTTTTTCTTGGTTCCGATGGTACGCAAAAAAACTCATAACAAGCCGCTCAAAAAAATTCTCGCCAAAAGCCGTGTGGGAATAATGTCTTTTTCTTTGGGAATTTTCTTTCTTGTGTGGTTTCGTTTGGAGCAAGTACCGTTTCTCTCGATGCGTCTGTGGTTTTACCTTACGGTTTTGGGACTTATCACTTGGCTCGCGTGGAAGGCAGCACAATATACGGCTATCAAAAAGCGCATCGAACGCGCCGAGGCAAGACGAAATAAGCAGTAGATCAATCCTTTTTTCCCTGCTTATCCGCGGAAGTTTTGACGGAGGAGGATTCAGAGGGAATGTGATTTCCTTGCAAAAATAACTAAGCACTTTAGTCGGAACGGTTTTTTCCTTTAGCTCAAGCAATCTTGCAGACTGCTTGTCATAGTTTCGGTTTTGCCATAATAAACTCCTCTTCATTTAAGGTATGACGAGGTGTTTAATTCTCGGATTCAAAACGCAATGAAACAGGGTACAACTCTACTCCAGCAAGAATAAAGAATCGACATTAGTTATTATTTCCCCTGCAACTCTTTCAATTTGCTCAAGAACGGTTCGTATTCTTCGGCGTTGTACATATCGAGCTCAAACTGGGTCAGCTCGCTGGCGAGGCGGATATTTTGTCCTTTTTTACCGACTGCCATCGCGCGTTCGACTTCTTCCACAAATACTGCCGCGCGTTTTTTGACACGCCGACCGGTTTCGGGGTCTTGGCTTTCTTCCGGAATCACGATAACAACATTGCTGACTTTTGCCGGTTGCAGTGCGCGGGCAATCAGCATGGTTGGATCATCGCTCCACTCGATCACATCAACGCGTTCGCCTGATAATTCGTCCATAACAGGAGTAATACGCGTGCCACGCTGACCGATACAAGCGCCAACTGGATCGATTTTGTTGTCGTCCGAACTTACGGCGACTTTAGAACGCATGCCCGCATCGCGTGCTGTTGCGCGGACTTCGACTTCGCCGTGTTCGATTTCGGGGATTTCTTGATTGAGGAGAAGTTCGATCAAACGATGATGGGTGCGTGAGACTTTGAGATTTGGCCCTTTGCTCGTTTGTTGTACGCGTTCGAGATAAACGCGAATGCGGCGTCCCGGAAAGTATTTTTCACTGGGAATCTGATCACGCGATTGCAAAAGAACGGTTGTTCTTTCGATGTCGAGAAAGACATAGCTTCCTTCGACACGGCTTACTGTTGCGGTCAAAAGCGAATCTTCGCGATCTTTAAAGCGCTCGAACATCGAGCTGCGTTCGGCTTCTTGCAGGCGCTGCAAAATGACTTGTTTGGCGGATTGTGCTGCAATGCGTCCGTATTCGAGCGGAGTAACGTCAATACGAATTTCGTCACCGATTTCGACATCTTTCTTGATTTTTTGAGCTTCTTTCTGTGAAATTTCAAAGTTGTCATTTTCGACTTCTTCCACGACCTCTTTGATTTGTAAGATAGTTGCGAACTGTGCGTCGTCGCGCAAAACAACCTCGATTTCTTGGTCTTTGTTGCCAAAATCTTTGCGATAAGCAGCAGTAATCGCCTGTTTGACGGCGTCAATAATGACGTCTTCTGAAAGATTTTTTTCGGCGGCGATTTGCGTCATCGCAGCGATAAATTTGCTTTTGTCCATGATTACTAAAAAAGCTAAACGAACGGGAGACTTTTCAGTAAAGAAAAACCTCTTCTTAAAATCAAAACCACTCATATGTATCCTTGCGAGCTTTAGTCTGGGGAAAATTGACTAAAAAAGCAAGACAAAATTGCTCAATTAGCAAAAATTTGGCAGACTCGTTTTGGTTATTTTATTCGCAAACGTGGCAAGAAGACGCACCTTACGGCAAAAAACAAGTGTGCTTCGCAAACGGGCACGACGACGCAAGCGTGTCGATATGCCCAAATTAGAAGTAAACGCACGCCAATCCCAAGAAATTTGGGCGATTCTTTTTGGAGTCCTCGCTGTTCTTTCGGTCTTCGCACTTTCGCAAGGGTTGGGGATTTTTGGTGAACTTTTTGTAACAGGACTTTTTGTGGCATTTGGACTTGGTGCATACACGACACCCGTTATCTTTGGTGCGCTAGCGCTGTCGTTCTTTTTTGCAAAGCACGTTCGGATGAATTTTACGCGCGTCGTGGGTATTTTTTTGTTGCTCCTTGGTGGACTCGGTGTTCTGCACACAACACAAATGACTTACGAACGCACATTTGCTTCGTTGCAAATGGGAGGTGGATTTTTTGGCGCAGCAGCAAGCAGTATTCCGCGTTATTATCTCGGCGACTCTGGCACAATTGTCATTTTGGCAGGAATCGCTTTGATTGGTTTTATCCTCACTTTTCCTATATCAATCACGGCGACGTTTGAAATGGTGATGAAACTTTTTGGCGAATTATTACCCTTAGAAGAAACACGGACAAAAACACGCCGCAAGCTGGAACCAAAAAAAACAGAAGAGCTACAAATCGTTTCGCCCGAATCACGCCGCGATGCTGAGGCAGCGCTCCGGCGGCGACAAGAATTTGTGCGTAAACAAGCCGAAAAAGAAGACGAGCGCCCACTTGTTGCCAAGGTTGGTGAATGGGAATTTCCTTCGATCGACTTACTTTCGAGCGAAAAATCCGAGTTTTTTGCTGACGAAAAACTACTCCAAAGAAAAGCTGAGAATATTCGTCAAAAACTGGCTGAGTTTGGTATCGGTTGCGAATTGGGTCCCGTGCATGTTGGACCAACGGTAACGCAGTTTACGTTGCGACCGGATGAAGGCGTCAAACTTTCGAAGATTACGACGCTCAAAAATGATCTGACGCTCGCGCTCGCTACTGATTCGTTACGGCTCGAAGCGCCAATTCCTGGGAAAAACTTGGTGGGAGTCGAGATTCCTAATGACAAACGTACAACCGTGCATTTGCGCGAAGTGCTCGAATCATCCGAATTTGCTAAGTTTCAAAGTTCGCTGCGACTCGCGCTAGGACGTGATGTCGCTGGTAATGCGATTATCGCCGATCTGGCGGATATGCCACATTTGCTGATTGCGGGTGCAACCGGATCGGGCAAATCGGTCGGGATGAATACGTTTCTCGTTTCGCTTTTGTATCAAAACTCTCCTGATGATTTAAAACTTATTCTGGTCGATCCCAAGCGTGTCGAACTCGCCGCCTTCAATGGATTGCCACATTTGCTGACGCCAGTAATCACCGAGGCCGACAAAGCGCTTGCTGCTTTGCGTTGGGGCGTGGCAGAGATGATGCGCCGTTATGGCGAAATGTCCAAAAAAGGGTACAAAAATATTACGGAGTTTAATGAGAAAGAAGAAGAAAAGATGCCGAAGATTGTGATTGTCATTGACGAGCTTGCCGATTTGATGATGCGCCAGTTTAAAAAAGATACCGAGGCGGCGATTTGTCGGTTGGCGCAAATGGCGCGCGCTGTGGGAATGCACTTGATTGTTGCCACCCAGCGCCCATCAGTGGATGTTATTACCGGACTTATCAAGGCGAATATGCCGACGCGAATTGCTTTTGCGGTGACGAGCTCTATTGATTCGCGCACGATTTTGGATGCGGTCGGTGCAGAAGATTTGCTTGGTAAAGGCGATATGCTATTTTCTAATTCGAGTTTGGCGCGTCCCAAACGTATTCAGGGCATTTTTGTCAGCAGTGAAGAAATCAATCGCGTGACCAATCGCATCAAGCTGCAGGCTCAGCCAGAATATGACGACAGCATTATCGAAGGTGAAGAAGACGCCGGTGGTGGTTTTATGGATTTTGAAGCGAGCGGCAGCAGTAATGGAAATGTGCATGAGCAAGCTATTGAAATCATTCGTCAAAGTGGTAAAGCAAGTGCGAGCTTGTTGCAGCGGCGCTTGTCTATCGGCTATGCGCGTGCCGCACGGATTTTGGATGAGCTTGAAGAACAAGGTATGATTGGACCAGCACGCGGCGCTAAACCTCGAGAAATTTATTTATAATTTTTCGAAGAGAGAAAGTTGCTATTTTCCATCGCGGAGGAATTGCATTTTCTTGATAGAAGTTGTATAATATGAGTAAACATATATCACAAAAATATGAAAAAAGGTTTTCTCACGATTTCAGCTTTTGCTTTTTCGTTCTTACTCAGCGGAGTGTTTACAGCTCCTCCGGTCGAAGCAGCACTCGGCGATCAATGTGGAGTCGACTTGGCAGCGCAAGTTCCTGCAAGTCAAAATTGGAAAGATGTCTATCAAATCCGTGACGAAAACGGCGATCTCTGGCAACGTGCCATTATTAGCCATGTCGAAAGTGGCGTTCTTAAGGTACGAGAAGGAGAAACCACGAACTTATATTTGACCGGTCAACCGAACAAGCCGATGCAATTCTTTTTGTATTCGGCAGAAGCCGAAGTACAACGCCCAGACATTACGGTTTGTGTTGATGCTGGTAATGGCGATCAAAGTGGGCAAGTTATCTTTCCTATTCATTCGCGCGTGCTGTGGCCGCTGGTCGACCAAAAAGTCATCGTTGATGCATGGACACTTTTGACAGAAGACTGGCAAGGAAAAACAGAAGAAGAAACGAACCAAAATTTTGTGATTGGTACACACATGGCTCCTCCTGATCCGCTAACAGTCGAAATCGAATCGACATCAACATGTGGACGCCCACTATGCGCTGGTTCAGAATACTCGCTCGCTTCGATTATTTTACCGGACAGCTATCCTGATGTCGCACGCGGAGTGTTTCCGTTTCCATCTGGCTCTGCCAATAATACGTTCGCTTCGGAAGTAATTATTACCAAACTGGGTCCGAGCACGTTTTATACGATGATTGATAATGGCAGTGCTGACAATGCGGCGCTTAAAGGAACAGAGCAATTTGTCGATCGAGCCTTAACGGCAGAAGTAATCAAACGTATTCTCCTTGGCGCGATTGGTGGAGCAACCACCGGACTCGACACGTTAAACCGAGAAGCCTTTGCAGAGGGGGTCAACGCAACTGCAGATTCACCAGCAAAGCAGCTGCTAATAAGTATTCGTGATGCGTTGGCATACGGAAACGGCGATGCACAGCGCCAAGAGGCACTCAACAAGCTTCATCAACAAATTATGGACATCTTCCCTAAAGACATCGATAATCGTTTCGCTTCACCAAGTGTCAAACTGCTTTCAGAAATTTTCCCTCCCGCTCGCGCCGGAACAAAACCAGAAGATAATATTGATGGTCGAGTGTGGGCAGATCAATTGGAACAGGTTTTTCTCTTGTGGACAGAAGCAACTGTTCCGAATACATGTTTGATCGAAAGTAATGTGGCTGTTGCTAATAATTTTCTCAGCCCCCCACCAACTGTGTCTCAGCAAGATACTCCTCCTATCGCTTGTAACGAAGTCAATGCCGAAATCGAACTGCCGGCAGGGTCACTTCCTTCACTCGCTGGTTTATTCCCACCGGTCGATGGGGCGACACTCCCAACACCAAATCCTGCCAGTAATGATGGCGGCGGCGGACAAACACCTACCGGACCAGGCACTTTACCTTCTTGGCCGCCTACAATCAATCCAGGAAATATGAACGTCTCCAGTCCACGTGGCATGGACTGATCCCAGGACGGCATCCGCTATATTGACAACCGACTAAAAATCAAAAACAGTCCGCCTGCTCGGCGGACTGTTTTTTGATGGTTTGACAGTCAAGATTGCCGAAAAATCTTGTTCGCTATTCGATTTCGTAAATTTCTCGGTTCAAGATATGAGTCCTGAACCGGCGAGAGATAGTACTATGCAGCGTTTTTCTGGCATTCTCAATTTTTTGCTTTTTTCTCTTGACCCATACCCATGGTGGGGGTATTTTTGAAACGACGACTCTTTATAATCTCCATGATCGATCCCCTCAAATCGCAGGCAGTAATCAATCTCAAAAAGGCACAAGGGCAAATCAGCCATGTGCTCAAGATGATTGAAAAAGAAGAATATTGTATTGATATTGCAAGCCAGATCAATGCAGCGCTCGGCTTACTCAAAAAGTCGAACAGCCATATTCTCGAAAGCCACTTGATGACCTGCGGCCCCAAAAATCTCGCACAAAATGATCCGAGTAAGCGAGAAAAATTTATCAAAGAATTGGTACGCGTCTTTAGCATCACGAATAAATAGTGCATTTTTCCAAAATCATGAACACATACGCTTTCATCATCGAAGTCCAAACGGATTTTGATCAAACAGTTACGGCGGCGCTGAGCGCCATCGAGGCACACCATTTCAAAACCTTGCATATCCACGATGTGCAGGCGACGCTTGCGAGCAAAGGCATCGAACATCCGCCTTACAAATTGATCGAGTTCTGCCGTGCACCTGCTTCCAAAAAAGCACTCGATATCGACCCTTTGGTGGGACTGTTTCTTCCTTGCAAAATCGTTGTTTTTGAGCACGATGGTGGCATTCATGTTGCTGCTCTGCGTCCGCAAATTATCGGACACTTCTTCGAGGACGCTGACTTGCAGGCACTCGTCACTCAGATTGATGCTGATGTAAAAAAACTGATGGAAACTTTTTCTTCCACATTATGAAAAAAGCTTTTTTCATAACACTCGCTCTCATAATCGTGGGACTCGGTGGATGCAATCTGCAAACGCCATTTTCTCGTTCCGTACAAAATAGCCGATTTGAAAATAATAGTGACGAAGCGTGTTTGTCTGGCGCAGAGCCTTGTAATTCACCAAGCTATCACGGACAAATGGGCGGAATGATGGGGCACAACATGGGGAATAGGGGTTTCGGCTTGATGATGAACGGCAGTGACAATGGTGAAAAATTTGCAGATAGCACTGTCAATCTCCCTGAAGTAGAGCCGACGAAAATCGTCACTTTGCAAGATGGTGATAGCTTTCAGATGACAGCCGAAATCGTACAACAAGAAGTCGGCAATCGAACAATCCGCCGTCTCGCTTACAATAGGCAAATTCCCGGCCCGTTACTCGAAGTCGAGAAAAACGCTACTATCACGCTCATTCTCACTAATCATCTGCCATTGCCTACGACGCTGCATTCGCACGGGGTGCGTGTTGATGATGATTTTGATGGCGTGCCGTTTGACATGGGTGGTAATCAAGCACCGATCAAACCCGGCGAAAGTTTTTCGTACACACTCACTTTTCCCGATACAGGAGTCTATTGGTATCATCCGCACATTCGCGAAGATTACACCCAAGAAATGGGACTCTATGGCAACTTTCATGTGACCGAAGAGAATTATTGGAATCCGGTCAACAGAGAAGAATTTTTGATTCTGGATGATTTTTCCGAAAATGATCCCTTTTACACAGATGTAACCAATAAGACACTGATGGGCAGATACGGTAATCTGCTACTCGTCAACAATCAAGAAGATTTTCGACTCGAAGTCGAGCAAGGCGAGCGTATCCGCTTTTTTACAACCAACACCGCCAATACCAGAACCTTTGACTTTGCGATTCCAGGACAAACGCTCCAGATTGTTGGCGGTGATCTTGGTCGCATTGAAAAAGAATTTGTAACCGATCATTTTGTGATTGCTCCGGCAGAACGGGTGATTTTTGAGGTCAGTTTTGATGAGCCGGGCACATTTGCCATCGAGCATCGCGGTCAAAAAATCGGTGAGATATTAGTCGCAGAAAATCCGGTATCTTCCCCAGACACTAAGGTGCTTGTACTTCGTGAAAATCCAATTGATTACGCCGTGATTCGTGAGAATTTTGAGCAATTGTTGCGGCAGCCGATCGACAAAAAATTGCGCCTCACTATTGGCATGAAAGGCATGTCTGACGAAATGGGGATGATGGGCGGTGGAATGACTAATATGGGTTCTGTTTCTGGCGCTACTCATTCAGACGAAGCTGGTATCGAGTGGGAAGACAACATGCCGCCAATGAATGCCATGAGCACCGATCAAATGGTAGAATGGAGAATAATTGATGAAACCGATCCGCAGAATCCCAAGACGAATGTCGAGATGAATGAAAATTGGGTTTTTGCCAAAGACGAGCTCGTCAAAATTGAAATTTTTAATGACCCGACTTCGATGCATCCGATGCAGCATCCAATCCACTTTCATGGGCAGCGGTTTGTTGTTTTGACCCGTGACGGCATTCCCAACGAAAATCTCCAATGGAAAGACACTGTTTTGATCCGCGATGGAGAAACCATTCAGATTTTGCTCGAGACTTCCAATCCCGGCAAATGGATTGCACATTGTCATATTGCCGAGCACATGCACGCCGGGATGATGTTTAACTTTCGTGTCCAATAACTTTCTTTCTTTCCTTTCATGAAAATCTTCCCTTCAATTCTCTTGGCTCTTCCTGTGCTTTTGGTGCTCGCAGGATGCGCTATGCCAGATGCTTCCGAATCACCTACACCATCCAAAACTACTGCAAGTAGTGGTGCTCTCACAATTCTCGACAACAATATCGACCTCGGCGAAATCCCGATCGAAGGCGGTGATGTCGAAGTGGCTTTTACTTTTACCAATGACGGAGAAGAAGCCGTGACGCTGCTTGGCGGTGAAACGAGTTGTATGTGTACAGAAGCAGTAGTCAAAACGAATGACGGTGTCACTTCGCCGCGTATCAAAATGGCAGGACATGGTGCAACCGCAAAGCTCGACCAAGTGGTGCAACCCGGCGAGCAGGCAACGCTGGTCGCCATATTCGATCCGATGGCGCATGGTCCAAACGCCCTCGGCGTGATCAAGCGCGATGTGATTCTCCAGACCAATTCGCAAACGACACCTCAAGTGCGATTTTCCTTTCAAGGGAATGTAATCAAAGGTTCACAAAAGTCCGCAGTCGCTTTCCCGACTCCAACAGCAGGCGATACAGAAATTTTTGCTTTTGCCGAAACTTCCTACGATTTTGGTACGATCAAACAATCTGGTGGCAAAGTCTCGCATGATTTTGCCTTTGTCTACAATGGAGATGAACCGCTCAAGATCACAGGTGTTCCGACGAGTTGCGCTTGTACCAGCGCAAAAGTAACGCCAACGACTTTGCAACCGGGTGATACCGGTGTGCTCACTGTTACCTTTAATCCCAACTTGCACGAAGAACCGACTGGAAAATTTTTCAAGACGGTGTCTTTGCTGACCGAACCTGCTTTGGCAGAAATGCCAGAAGTAAAGATCTGGACAGAAATCGATCTTGACCTGGGAGCCGAAGCTTTCGAACTCAAATCTACGCATGATGAGTCCGAAGAAGAAGAGCACGAAGAACCAGAATATTCTTCCATTACTCCTGAGGTGTTTGCGTCAATGCTCCAGCAAAAAGACTTTGTCCTGATTGATACTCATATTCCAGAACAACAGCATATCGAAGGCACGGATGCGTTTATTCCTTACGACACCATCTTGGAATCAGCCGAACTCCCCACAGACAAAAATACCAAGATCGTACTCTATTGTCGTAGTGGCAGCATGAGTCGCGCGGCAGCGTATCAGCTTGCCGAAGAAGGCTATAGCAATGTCTATGATCTCGTCGGCGGCAAAATCGCCTATGATGATTTTATCGTAGAATAATCTTCTATCGCCGAGGTGGTTATTTACAAATAACTACCTCGGCACTTTGTGGAAGCCAATCGCGAACTCTCTATGAAAAAATCCTTGCTCGCTACCATCGGCACCAAAAAAGTAGTAGCGGACGCCTTTCAACTCGCTATCAATACACTGATTGCACTTACTATTTTAGTGTTGATTTTATTTGTCGGTCAAAAGATCTACACGCTATTCTTCTTCCCGAGTCAGCAACATTTTATCCATGACCTTGTGTTTTTATTGGTTCTCGTAAAAATTTTTCGTTTGCTGTTGTCCTACTTCAAACATCATCGGATCAGTATTCAACATGTGGTTGAAATCTCGATCATTGCTCCTGCTATCGAGCTCGTGTTTGCGAGTGATCTCCATTCGCCTTTTGTGCTCGGCGTGTTTCTCGTCTATTCTCTCGCGAATCTGATGATCTATATTTTCTTCTTTGAAAAACTCAAATACGCTTCTTCTTAACCAATTTTCTTATGGAACATTCACATCAGCCAGAAAATAAGCAAACAGTTCGGTTCCACATCAACGGCATGAGTTGCACTTCTTGTGTCATGCACATCGAAAAAGCTCTCGGTGGTCTCGCAGGAGTCGAGCACGTTGCGGTCAACTTTGCGACAGAGAATGCGACGGTGACATTTGATCCCGCCAAAGTTTCCACTACCGATTTTTTGGCAGCAGTCAAAAAAGTCGGTTACGAGGCGATACTTCCAACGAATACTGACGTACATCATCACATGGAACATGCTACTGGCGAAGATCATTCTGCGCATGCTGCCGCCGAGTCCGGTTCGGAGATCAAGACTCGCCTGCAAAAACTTGTGACTGCCTTCGTCCTCAGCATTGTTATTTTGCTTCTTTCCTTCGTCTTTTCCGTTCCGTACGGCATGGAAGTGATGATGATTCTTTCCCTCGTGATGCTGGCATATAGCGGGCGCGAATTTTTTACACGAGGAATCCCTGGATTACTCAAAGGTCAACCCGGCATGGATACACTCGTCGCGTTGGGGGTTGGCGCTGCATTTTTGTATTCCGCATACAACACGCTGTTTACCGCAGGAGAGGAAGAATATTTTATGGATGTGGCGATTATCACTACTTTTATTCTGCTTGGTCGTTATCTCGAAGCGCGAGCGAAGGGAAGCGCGAGTGCAGCGATCAAAAAACTCCTGCAGCTTTCGGCAAAAGAAGCGCACAAGATTATGGCAGATAGCAGCACCAAAGATGTTCCTCTCGACCAAGTGCAAGTCGAAGATTTGCTGCGCGTCAAACCCGGCGAAAAAATCCCTGTCGATGGCACAATCGAAGAAGGCAATGCCACGATAGACGAAGCGATGGTCACTGGCGAAAGTATTCCGGTCGACAAACAGCAAGGCGATCTGGTGATCGGCGCGACGATCAACGGCAACACGACTTTTACGATGCGCGCCAAAAAAGTCGGCTCCCAAACCATGCTGGCGCAAATCGTGAATATGGTGCAAGAAGCGCAAATGTCCAAAGCGCCCATTCAAAAACTGGTCGATATTGTCTCCGGCTATTTTGTCTGGGGAGTAGTGGCGATTGCAATGATGACCTTTTCGATCTGGTGGTCGGTAGTGGGTGTTCCGGTTTCGACAGCGCTTTTAATCACTGTCTCTGTCTTGATCATTGCTTGCCCGTGCGCGCTTGGGCTTGCGACGCCGATTTCGATCGTGGTCGGTTCGGGCAAGGGGGCAACGATGGGGATTTTGATTAAAAAAGCCGAAAGCCTCGAGAAGACTCACAAAATCACGGCAATCGTTTTTGACAAAACCGGCACAATCACTAAGGGCGAACCTGCCGTGCAAGAGTTTGTTGATTTGACAGATAACAAATCCAAGACATTTTCGTTGGCGCTTGCTCTTGAACAAAATTCCGAACATCCGCTCGCTAAAAGCATCATTCACTTTGCCGAAGCGCAAGCAGGCATCGAACGATTACAAGTTACCGATTTTGCAGCAGTAACAGGCAAAGGTGTGCGCGGTACTATCGATGGCAAAAACTATGTTTTGGGAGGATCGCGCTATTTGGATGAGCTGCAACTCCTTGATGCACGCGCCAAAGAGCAGATCACAGCTTGGCAAGAAAACGGCTACACCGTGCTGATCTTGGCAGACGATGCCAAAGCACTGGGAATATTCGGTGTGCAAGACGGTGTCAAAGAAAGTTCTGAGGCAGCGATTGAACTTTTGAAGCGGCGCGGCATTCGTACAGTGATGCTGACAGGTGACAATCAAAAAGTAGCCGATCATATTGCCGCAGCAGTCAGAATCGATGAAGTGCATGCGGAGATGACTCCTGACCGCAAAAGACAGGTTATTGCCGATTTGCAGAAGGAAAAACATTTTGTGGCAATGGTCGGCGATGGTATCAACGACAGTCCGGCACTAGCGCAAGCCAATGTCGGTATCGCCATGGGGACTGGGACCGATATCGCTATGGAAGCAGGGGATATTGTGCTTGTCAAAGGCGATTTGATGAAAGCAGTCGAGGCGATCGAACTTTCGCGTGCGACTTTGCGCAACATCAAACAGAATCTGTTTTGGGCGTTCTTCTACAATTCGGTGGGAATTCCGGTGGCGGCTTTTGGGCTGCTTAATCCGGCATTCTCGGCGGCAGCCATGGCATTTTCTTCTGTCTCGGTAGTACTGAATGCGCTTCGTCTCAAGCTCTTTAAGGCGCGAGTGTAACAAGAGATTTTTTTTATGCTACTTTCTTTGATACGCCACCAAACCAAATAGGGCAGTTGGAATAATTGCCCAAAGTGCTCCCACAAAACCAGCATAAGAACTGTAAAGCGCAATCCCGAGTAGGAAAATAAGCGCAAGCCCAATTGCTGACGGTGCCGCGAATTTGCGCATGGTTCCTTCGCGCACCGAAACGAGCAATCCAGCAGCTAATACCAGCTGGATGATGCCCAGACCAGTCCAAAATACCGCTGGCAATGTCTCAAGTGCCCAGACACTAGCTATGTCTTCGTAATTCCCCATCATGTAGACGCTGCCAGTCATAGTCCAAAGCGCCAGTATGACTTGTAGGATAGAAATAAATATTTTCATATTGTTTAACAAATTATTCATTCTAAAAGAGTGTATCGTTTTATTCTTCGCAAACCTCTTTGAAGTATTGGAGTGCTTTTGGCCAAGCGCCATCAAACATTTCTTGGAATGCTTCATCAAGGGTCATCACAACTTCAAACATCGTTTCGTCATTACTCATTTTTTTGAAAGAGTATTCCTCTAACGAGCCAATCCACTTGCGCATCATTTCGTCCGTTAGTTCCACTTCGATATTTTGTGAATCTACCATAGCAATGTGCTTAGCTCTGATATACTCGTTTGGTCTCAATTCTTCTATAATCACTTTGGTTCCGCCATGTGATGGATCAAAGAAAGAAATATATTCTCCTTCTTTCCATTCTCCTTCATAGGTCATGCCTTCGCCCCATGCCTTCGCCCAGTCGGCATATACCGTCTTATCCATGATTTTGTTGAACACAAAATCTTGCGGTCTATTAATTACGATTGAGTATGTAAGTGTTTTCATAATATTTTTCTTAAAAAGAAAAAGTTTTATAGATAATTCGTTTTCAAAACACAATAACAGGCACACCATTATTCTTCTCTAAAATATTTCAAAAAATCAAATACATTCACTTTTCACTTTATTTCCGTAGGATTTTTTCCATCGTTTTTCCCTTTGCTAACTCGTCGATCAGCTTATCTAAGTAGCGAATTTCTCGCATGGTTGTATCTTCGATATTCTCTATCCGAACACCACAAACCATGCCTTTGATTAAAACACGCAAAGGATTCAAGAGAGGAGCTTTCGTAAAGAAAGTCTCAAAGTCTATTTGTTTTTTTAGTTGGGATTCTAATGTTTTCTGACTATATCCTGTCAACCAACGAATGATTTCATCGACTTCTTCTTTCTTCCGCCCTTTTTTCTCTACCTTGGCAACTAAAAGAGGATACACTCTCGCAAAGCTCATTGTGTAAATCCGTGGTCTTGTCGTCTTTGTGTCATTCACTTGATGTGTTGACTGATAAAAAAACTTTATGCTACTGCCATTTTTGTTTTCAAAGTATGCGAAACTGGGTCGGCTTCTTTTGTCACCAACTCTCCTTCCAAAAAGAAGGTCTTCGCACCCGTTATTCTCACTTCCACGATTTCGCCAACAAAATCTGTGCCGCGTTTGCCAACGGCAAAATCGATAATCTTGTTTTCGTTCGTGTGTCCCTGTGCCATGCCGCTTTCTGTATCCACGCGATCAACGAGTACTTCTACCGTTCTGCCGATATCGCGTGCACCACTGATTTTGGCAGTTTGTTTGAGCACTTCGTTGAGCTCGTGATAGCGGCGTTTTTTTTCATCGAGTGGAACATCATCCGCCCATTTGGCAGCTGGCGTATTGGGGCGTACCGAAAATTTGCCGATGAAGATTTTGTCAAAGCCGACTTCTTCGCAGAGCGCTTTCGAATTTTGAAATTGCTCCTCGGTTTCGCCACAAAAACCAACAATGATATCGGTCGTGATCGAAATGCCCGGAATCCGCTCACGCGCCAGTTGTACCGTCTCCTTGAATTTTTCCACCGTGTAACCGCGTGCCATTTTTTGCAGCATTTCGTTATCGCCCGATTGTGCCGGCAAATGGAGATGTCGGCAGATATTCGGATGTTTTGCCATCACCTCGATTACGTCTTCCCCCAAATGCTGCGGATGGGGCGACAAAAAGCGCAGCCATTTCAAGTTCGGCAATTCCGCTATTTCTTCCAAAAGTTCCGCAAAGTCAGTGCGATACGGATTTGCGCTCCGCTCGCCAAAATAGTAGCGATTGACATTTTGTCCGAGCAACGTGATCTCCTTCGCGCCGCGCGCGATGAGGAGTTTGCATTCGTCAATGATTTCTTGGCGACTGCGACAGACTTCTTTACCGCGAGTATGCGGCACAATGCAATAAGTACAATGGTGATCGCAGCCAGTCGAGATCGGTACAAAAGCGGAATGGTTTTCTATTTGCGTCGGAATCGTTTCAAAAATACCACCGAATTCGCCGCCAAATTCGGAAAGTTGGGGAAAATAATCTTGCAGTAATTCGGGTAAGCGGTGAGTGTCCGTAATGCGAAAAACAATATCGAGCGCTTTGCTGCGCTTAATCAGCGGATCATAATCATCCTGCTTGCGGCTGCTCGTTTTGCGCGCCATGCAACCGGTAATTGCATTGACCACATTGTCTTTGCCACGCGCTTTCATTGTGTTGTGGAGCAAGCCAAAAACCTTGT
Source organism: Candidatus Altimarinota bacterium (assembly GCA_041738935.1). Classification (GTDB taxonomy): domain Bacteria; phylum Patescibacteriota; class Gracilibacteria; order CAIRYL01; genus JBGSOV01. The sequence goes on from JBGSOV010000015.1 coordinate 34,706, forward strand.
CTTCGGCATGTTGCCGAATCGAACATGTCACATAAATCACCAAGTCAGCGGTCTCCATTTTGTCTGTTTCTGTGCCGCCAATTTCGAGCAATACCGTACGCACACGGTCGGCGTCGTTGGCGTTCATTTGGCAACCAAAAACCGCAAGATGAAAGAGCATAAAAAGTCGAAAGGCAAAAAATTAGCGCTTGCCCAGTATACCCGAGAAAAGCCGACTGAAAAGCCCTTTTTTTTCTTGCTGTTGACGTTTTTTCCCACCACCACCGCGCCGCTTGATGACATCTTTCAGCTGGACAATATCAACAAACAGCGGATGAACTTTGTTGTGTTGCATTTCGCGGATTTCTTTACCCAATGCGCGTGGAGCAGAAACGATGAAGACGCGTTTTTCGCGCTTCATGATTTCTTCAATCACCGTAGCATAATCGCCATCACCGCTAAATAAAATGTAGGTGTGATATTTTTCGAGATTGAGCAGAAGTTCTTTCGAGAGTTCGACGTCAAAATCGCATTTGCGGCGCAACACTGGTTGATTGCGCAACTTGCTGAGCTTTTTTTCGGGAACATGTTCTTTGAGTGCATCCCAAAATGGCGATTTTTCGACAAGTGTCGGAATATATTTTACTTTTTTAGAAATCACTTCGTAGCCAATCTTGCGGCATTCTTCCAAAAATTCTTTCGATTTGGGATGGTCGTCTTCACCGGCAAACAGACAAATGCGGTCAATATTGGGATATGTACGCAGATAATCGTAGAGCTGCTTTGGGTCAATTTCGCTGCCGCCGCCACGCAGCCAATTGAAGACATTTGCCCAGTCGATGAGCACGAGTGCTTGACCTTGAATATGGAATCGATAAGTCACTTCTTTTTTTTACAGAAAACTGATAAAATTATGCCTGATAAATTGCAATTTTGCGAATGAGTTTGACAAATCCCTTTGATCGCCAAGAACGACTCACACCGCGCGATGTTTGGTATGCGAATATTCTGAGTGATTTTTGGGAAACCCAACTCAAGTGGGATGGTTTTGACCTGACCACAGCGACGCTCTTGGGAGAAGCAAACATTACTGCCAAAGCCAAGATTTTTGCCAAATCCAAAGGCATACTTGCCGGACAAGAAGAAATCGAGTTTTTGCTTGGTGAAGAAGACTTGGAAGTCGCTTTTTTGAAGCACGACGGTGAAGAGCTGCTTGCGGGTGAAAAAGTGCTCGAAATCTGGGGAGACGCCCGCTTGCTACTCAAAATTGAGCGTACTTTGCTTAATTTTTTGTCCCGCCTCTCGGGAATCGCGACACTCTCTCGTAATGTCGTAAAAATGCTGCCACCTGGGGTTCATCTGTGTGCCACGCGCAAAACGCTGTGGGGACCGCTCGACAAAAAAGGTATCGCCATCGGACACGCCTTTACCCATCGGCTTAATCTCGCCGATGCGATTTTGATCAAAGAAAATCATTTGAGCCTGATGAATGGCAACATGAAAGCAATCGCCGATAAAATTTCGAATGAGAAAGAAATTGGTGCTTTTTGGGATATCGAAGTCGAGAGTAGACAAGAGTTTTATAATTTGCTGAATCATCTCCCCAAGCAGCGCCCGGGAATTATTATGTTCGATAATTTTTCAGCCAAAGATGTAAAAAGTCTTATGAGTTCGGTTGAAAAACCCGAAGGAATTTTTTACGAAGTTGGCGGCGGCATTACTCCGCGTAATATTGTTGAATATGCCAAAACCGGCGCAGATGCCGTCAATTCGGGCTTTTTGACGAATGCTGTCTCGCCAGTCGATTTTTCGATGCAGCTGAATATCACCAAAGATTAGCTTTTTCCATTTGTAATGATCAGTGAACGCATGCGCGATCAGCTTGTTATGTTTGCGCGCGAAAAATCCGCGCTCGAAACCGAATTGATGCAGCCCGACATTGTACAAGATCGCGAAAAAATTCGTACTCTTTCGGTGCGTCTTGCCGAAATCAGAGATGCAGTCGAGCTTTTTGAAGAATATCAGCAACGCGAAAAACAACTCTCCGGTGCGAAGGAATTAGAAAATGACGCGGATTTTCGTGAACTCGCCGAGGCAGAAATCGCCGATGCCAAAGCCGAGCTCGAACGCCTCAGTACAAATTTACAAACTTTGTTGCAGCCCAAAGATCCCAACGATGCCAAAGACGCAATTTTCGAAATCCGTCCTGGTGCTGGCGGCGACGAAGCCGCGCTTTTTGCCGGCGAACTTCTTAAGGCATATCTCCGTTTTGCCGAGACACAAGGTTTTGTGGTAGAAGTTTTGGAAAAAAACGAAACCGAAGGCGGTGGTATTAAAGAAGTTATTTTAGAAATCCGCGGCCGCGGCGCCTATGCCAATTTCAAATTTGAGGGTGGCGTTCACCGCGTGCAGCGCGTACCAACGACAGAATCGCAAGGGCGCATTCATACTTCGGCGGTTTCGGTCGTGGTACTGCCAAAAATCGAAGAAGCCGAATTTGAGGTCAAAGAAAGCGACGTCCGCTACGATGTCTTTCGTAGTAGCGGTCCCGGTGGACAAAGCGTCAATACAACAGACTCGGCAGTACGAATCACGCATCTCCCGACAGGGATTGTGGTCAGTTGTCAGGACGAAAAAAGTCAGCTGAAAAACAAAATCCGCGCCATGTCCGTTTTGCGCAGTCGCTTGGCAGCAGCAGAAGCCGAGAAAAAAGCACAAGAACTCGGAAAAAAACGTCTTGCTCAGATTGGTTCTGGCGATCGCTCTGACAAAATTCGCACGTATAACTTTCCGCAAGATCGTGTCACCGATCATCGACTCACAGGGAATGTCAAAAATTTTAGCAATCTTCCCGCTATCATGGCGGGAGATTTTGCCGATATCGTAGCTGCCCTGACCGAAGAAGAGTCGCTGCTGCTTGCCGACAGCAATTTGGATTGACCCGACATGTCGCGCTATGCTTAAATAGCCAAGTCCGCCACCATAGCTCAGCTGGTAGAGCGGTCGCTTCGTAAGCGATAGGTCACCGGTTCGAATCCGGTTGGTGGCTCCACTTCAACTGGTAAAAGCATATCGCCTCTGTCCGACATTTTGGTTTATCACGCCGCCTTAGCTCAGTGGTAGAGCACCTCCATGGTAAGGAGGGGGTCTCGAGTTCAAATCTCGAAGGCGGCTCCAGGATTTGATTATGTTAGTATATTCACAAACTTTTGTTCTCATGAAGAGTATTATCTTCTACCTTTCTATCCTGCTTCTTTTCACCCCTCATTGCACACTTGCTTCAGGTGGCTCAAATTCAACAATATCCAATATATCTTTTAATCAAGAGAAGAAAGTTGCACGTTATGAAAGTGACTTTTCCGGAGGATGGGCGCCAGGCATACCATGGACATATGATATTGATGTGATTACAGGAGAAAAAACACTTCTATTTTCTCCTAAAGAAGCAGAAAAAATTTTCTTTGATGACGAAAAATCGACTGCAGAACAAAAAATGCAATGGCGACAAAAGGTTTTGAGGAGAGAATATCCCGAAAAACTAAAAGAGCTTGATTTACAAAAATTAGGATTCTTTGGAAAAGTAGTAATGACTTCTGATGTTGATGAATTTCTGCTTGTTAAATCACTTCAGCCCCCAATATCAGAGGGGCTTTTCTATAGAGTGGAAATTGGAAGAAACGAAAAATGGCTTCAGAATATTTCATTAAAGATTTGTTTAGACCCAGAAGGACTCAATATTAGAGGGTATGGGCTTCCTGGTGAAGATTTTGTATTGCTTATATTGTCGTATCGAGGAGATTGCTACGGAGTTGGGCTCCCTGGGTTGTATGAGTCTATTACCCTTGTAAAGAATGTTCCAATCACTGAAAGGGACACACTTGATACCATTTTTAATCCTATTGCTCCCGAAGGAGAGAAAGATTCACTTATCTGTTGTCCATTAGGACAGTATGTCTTTCATTCTCCTCAGGGATTGCACCTCAGTATTCCTAACTATCCCAACAAGCTCCAGAAAGGTGAGGAAAGCGAATATTTGAATAATAAAGGCTTTTCTCTCTATAAAGAAGAAAAATATGAAGAGGCGCTAAGATATTTTAAGCAATCACAAGAATATTCTGACAAAGTAAATATTTCCACTTTTAATATTGCATGTACTGCAGCAATGCTCGATAAGAGCGAAGAGACCTTAAAATATATTCAGAAAATTATCGAATCTGGAGAATATGAATTAATTCAAAAGATATTTGTAGATGGGGATTTGGAGGAATATCGTTTTAAAAGTTTTTTTTTATTACTTCAATACAGGATGTCGGAATTTTTCGCTGGAGCAATCTTGTAGATTGCTCCAAATATAGTCCCGGATCAGAGAATGATTGAATGACGCACAAAAAAGCAAAGAGGATAATTCTTTGTGAGCAATTGATTCTGTGCTTTATGGTTGCTCAGCAGGGACTTTTACAAGCAGTCTGCAAAACTGCTCGAGCCTCGAGTCTGTTTTTCAAAATGACTTCCGCCGGTAATTTGTGGTGCAGATTTCACTTTTTACTTCAATTGAAAACCTCCGCAAATTCCGCTATAATATGAGAGAAAAATCAAATCTTATGAATCAGCAAAAACCATCACGCGATGCCATCGATATTGTCTTCGACTTTCTTATCAAGCAGTCCGAAAAACTGGTCGATATTATCGCCAATTTTTTGCTCAAAAAGCGGAATGAGAAACAACGCAAAGACGCCGAAGAAGTGATAGTAATTCAGCAAGAAACGCCTTATCATGATGAGGAAGAAGACGTGCAATAATTTTTAGTCAGCAAAATAACTGAACGAACTAAGCGTGAAGACCTGAAAAAAAGTGCTCACTGATCGTCTCTTTAAGAGTTTCGATACCAAATTTTGCAGTAGTGGAAATAAGGATTGGCTGCAACGCACGCAATTTGGGAGGAAGACGCAAACAAGCGTTCTCACTCTGGATAAGTGCAAAATCTGCAAGTCGATCTGCTTTATTTAATACAACACGCGTCGGAATAGTTGAACAATTTAATTGTGCAAGAATACTATTTACTACCGTAATTTTTTCCAAATATTTTGGATCAGAGACATCAACCACATGCAGCAAAAGCTCGGCATGACGCGCTTCTTCGAGCGTTGTCAAAAACGAGCTCACCAGTTCGGGTGGCAAGTCACGGATAAAACCAATTGTATCCGCCACTAATACATTTTTGTTTACAGTAGGCAGCCACAAATTCCCGATTTTAGTCTCGAGTGTGACAAACAGCGCATCATCAATGCGAATGTTGTCTTTTTTGGTCAAGACCTTCATAAGCGAAGATTTGCCCGCATTGGTATAACCGACGATAGCAACCGTGGGCATTCCTGTTTGTGAGCGATTCTTACGCTGTGCGCCTTGCTTTTTTTGCATCACCTGCAGCCGTTCTTTGATATTCTTGATTTGACTACGAATGTGACGTTTTTCATCTTCAATCCCCTTTTCACCAGCACCACGCGTGCCGATGCCAGCACCAGCTCGTTCAAAAAGAGTTGTCGCATCGCGTGCATAAATCTTCGGGATTTCGTGATACATCCGCGCTAGCTTGATCTGCAATTTTGCCTCTGGCGCACTGGCATGTTGATCAAAAATATTCAGAATCAGATCCATGCGATCCCACACTTTGATATCGGGAAACATCTTGCCCAAGTTGACATACTGGTTAGGTTTGAGCGAATCATTGACGATAATCAGGTCAATTTTGTTCTCAAGCGCATACTCAGCGACTTCTTCAATTTTTCCGGATCCAAAAAAAGTTTTTCCAGAAGGGCGTCCGCGCTTTTGAATAATCTTTTCGATAACAATTCCTCCTGCTGTTTGTACTAACGAAACAAGTTCTTGCAGATTTTCTTCGGCAACACCTTGCTTGGTTCCTTGCGGGACGACATCGAGAATAATGGATTTGAGAGTGGGCTGTTTCATTTAAAATTTTTCACTAGGAAAACGTTCGAGGTACGCCCCAGCAAGCGGAGTAACGGCTTCTACACTTGCGTTCTCGCTGCTGACATCGATATCAAACATATGATTTTGATTGCGCCAAAAGAGCGAAAACTCGTCGTGATAGACATAACTTCCAATTTTGGGCATCCGCTCGGTTCCAAAAATATCTTCGGGATTAATGTCGTCATAACTCCCGTCTTTGTAGCTCAAAATATCGTAAATATTAATGGCATATTCGGTTTCGCCATTGCGATAGGTTGCTACATATTTTCCACTTTCGTGGGCAGCTTCGACTTGCAGAAAAGCAAAATCACCGATGCTGTCAGTAATCACAAATGGCAGTACCGCTTCTATCTTGGCGCGATATGCTTGCAATTCGGCTTTTTTTTCAGTGGAATATGGTGAGTCTTCGAGTAAACTAAAATCATTCTCTTTCATACTGCTCGGAAATTCGCGCAAATATTTGAGCAGAAACGGATTTTTGTCGAGCTGTTCGCCATGCGGAAATCCTAATGAAATCAGTCGTTTATTGTTTTCCCAGAATGGAAAGACACCGTTTTTGTTCGTGATGATGTAAATCTGATTTTCAAGAAGAAGTTTGGTTTTGGTATTGATAATGGCATTAATCACACCATCCCACTCTTCGGGTGTGACTTCGGAGATATTTTTTACTTCGACAGTAGGATTATGAAAGTCGGATTTTTGATCTGTTTTTGCCGGTGGTGCATTTTGGGTATCAGCTGCTTCTGACTTGAGAGGCGGTACGAGAGGAAGATCAACGGAAACTTCATCGGCAGAATTACACGCCGAAAAGCTCGCTGCTACCAATAAGCCAAGTGTTAAAAATCGGATTTTTGTGAAGATATTTTTCATAAATTTTACTGTTACTCTCTGCAAAAAAGAAGAACCGTCGCACTGTCTTATTTGAGCATATTTAGAGCAAGACGTGCAATCCAAAGATATTCCACGCCGCAAAACCGGATATCAAAAAAGCAACCCGAGGATTGCTTTTTTTGTTTGATTCATCGAACTCGTTTATTTTTGTTTTCGTGACAATATTCCCATACGCGTAAAGACTCCCGTGGCGACAAGCCCGGCAAGAACGAGCAGGAAGAACGGGAAGAGCAACCACATTTTTGGTCCAGTCGGAGCAGAATGCAAATCGCCGCCTTCGGTGAGAGAAAATGTCTCGCCAGCCGACATAACAGTAATGCTATTGAGGACAAGTCCGTCCGAAGTACGCGTAATTTCGATGGTGATCTGCTCGCCAATTAAGTGCGAAAGATCTTTTTTGGTGTTGATCGGAACTTGTTTTCCGTTGCCGATATCGAGTGAATAGGTGAAGTAACCATCGACACTGCGATCAGCATTTTTAAGGATACCAGCATAATGCGTATCATCAATTTTGCCGAGTTGTGCAGCTTGTTGCGCACTATTATTACTTTGTGCGTAGCTAGCAGCATCTTCACCTTGCAAATTTTTTGGTGGGGCGGCAAATGGGTCAAAACCCGGATCACGTTGGGCCGAAGCGGTTCCGACAAACAGTCCGAATACGAGAGCAAAACTTGCAATTGCAGAGAAGAACGCAGTAAATTTCATATTTGTGTGAAAGATTCGTATTATAATACCACTTTTTTGTTATGGGAACAAGGGAAATTTCGCAGGGAACGCTTTTCCAAAGTGGGTGAGAAGCGCACTATTTTTTACAATTTAATTGAATGGAGGCTTAACTGCGAACTACAACTTCGTCTTTTTGCTCCGTCTTTTTAATGACCCCAGATGAAAGCGTAACAATAAAAGTCGTACCTCTGATGCTCGAGTAGTCTTGCAGACTGCTTGCATAAGTCAATGTTTTGTAAGATGAAGCTCAAAATGAACTACTCTCAAACCAATCTTTATTCTTTGCTCTTTTGTGCTGGTGCTCAAAGGTTCTCTATTCAGGAACTCTATTGGAGCAATCTACAAGATTGCTCCAGCGAAAAAGTTTTTAGACCAATGTTTCCTCACCAAAACTTCAACTCAGCCTTGCTGGAGCTTCAAAACCCCCTCAGTCCCCCTTAACAGGGGGAAGCGAAAAAAGGATTTTTATTTCAGCTTCTCCGCCAAATACGTCTTCAATTCCGCAATCTTAATCCGTTCTTGTGTCATACTATCGCGCTCGCGCACCGTCACGCTGTTGTCGTCTTTGCTTTCGTAATCGACTGTTATACAAAACGGTGTGCCGATTTCGTCTTGGCGGCGATAGCGCTTACCCACCGTTCCGCCATCATCATATTCGCCGACAAAGTTGTCGGTCAGTTCTTCAAAAATCTTGGCAGCGATTTCGGGCAAGCCGTCTTTTTTCATCAGTGGCAAGACAGCGAATTTGATTGGCGCGACTTGTGGGCGGAATTTCATCACGGTACGGATTGTGCCGTCTCCGAGGGTTTCTTCGGTATAGGCTTCGCACATGACAGCGAGGACGCTGCGATCAACACCAAAAGTCGGTTCGAGTACATGCGGCACAAAAGTTTCGTTCGTAATGGGATCACGATATTTAAGCTCTTTGCCACTAAATTTTTCGTGCTGCTTGAGGTCAAAATCGGTGCGATAGGCAAGTCCGTACAGTTCTTTTTTGCCAAACGGAAAATCGTATTCGATATCGACGGTACGCTTGCTGTAGTGCGAAAGTTTTTCCTTGGGATGTTCCAAATCATGGCATCTCTCTGGGCTCAGTCCAATCAAATCGCACCAAGCTTTCATCGCCTTTTGCCATTCGACAAAAAGTGTTTCCCAGTCCTTCTCTTCGATAAAAAATTCGATTTCCATTTGCTCAAACTCGAGGCGACGGAAGATAAAGTTTCCTGGGGTGATTTCATTTCGAAAGGCTTTGCCGATTTGTGCGACTCCGAATGGCAGTTTGACACGCATCGAATCAATGATATTTTTAAATTCCAAAAAGATTGCCTGCGCAGTTTCGGGGCGCAAATATGCGGTCGAATCTTCGCCGGTTTTTGCCATCTGGGTCTCGAACATCAGGTTAAACTTGCGTACTTCGGTAAAATCCGCCTTGCCGCATTTTGGGCATTTAATATTGTTGTCGCGAATCATCGCGGTAACTTCGGCATCGGGCAAGCCTTCGCAATCGCAGTTGAGCGCTGCTTCAACCAAATGATCGGCACGGAGGCGCGCGCGGCAGTTTTTGCAATCGACAAGCTGGTCGTTAAAGCCTGCAACATGACCGCTTGCTTCCCACGTTTTGGGATGCAAAATAATGTCACCATCGATTCCGACGATATCGCGGCGTTTGGTGACGAATGTTTTCCACCAAAGCTGTTTGATGTTGTTCTTGAGCAGTACTCCATACGGTCCGTAAGTGTACGAATTGGCAAAACCACCATAAATATCCGAACCGGGATAGACAAAACCGCGGCGTTTGCTGAGTGAAACAATTTGATCAAGAGTAGTGGCAGCCATAGAAAATGAGGAGAAAGAGGCATCTTGCAGTATAGCGAGATTTGCCCGATTCGCCAAACTCAGAAATCAGAGAGCAGAAAGCAGGATTTAAGATTTAGGATGTAAGAATGCAAAGCTGTGTCATCTCGATCCCGAGTCCTCGGGAGAGAGATCTATGATTCTTGCTCTCAACCCCCTCCACTCCTCCCGACTTCTCGGGACAGGCTCCTATCTTAGGGGGAGAGCAATCGCACAAAGCACAAACTATAGATTCCTATTTCAGGAGAAGGGGTTTTTACTTCCTCCCTAAGCCGGGGGAGGACTAAAGGAGGGTTGATTGGAATTTTTCCTGACGCTTTCTCCTTCGAATGGATTGCTTCTCCCTCCACGGCGGGATCGCAATGACAAAGTACACGGATTGCCACCCTCACCTTGTCTGCGCTACACTTCTCGCACGATATCTTAAAAATGTATGAAGAAACGAATTCTCATAACCGGTGGTGCTGGTTTTATCGGATCGAACTTCTGTAATCTGGGTCAAGAAAAATATGACATTGTCGCACTCGATAATCTGTTTCTTGGTGATCGCAACAACCTTGATAAGGCAATTACATTTGTCGAAGGCGATGCCTGCAAACAAGAAGATTTAGAAAAATGTGGCACCGATTTTGACGCCATTATTCATTTGGCAGGTTCGTCCTCTGCACCAATGTTTAACGAAAATGGCATCACAGAGCCATATCGCAATTCGGTTGTTTCGTTTACGCAAGTACTCGACTTTGCTGTCAAAAACAACATTCGCAAAGTGCTGTATGCTTCGACTTCTTCGCTTTATGGCAACAATCCGATTCCCCTTACCGAAAATCAAACGGTGATTCCGCCCAATCACTATGCTGTGACCAAACATTTGTACGAAGAATGTGCTGCCTGTGTCGCCCGCATCAAGCCACAAATGGATATTATCGGTTTTCGTTTTATGAGCGTCTACGGACCCAACGAAGAAGCCAAGGGCAAATATGCCAACATCATTTCGCAATTTATTTGGGATATCGCACGCCAAACCGCACCAGTGATTTATGGCGATGGCACGCAAAATCGTGATTTTACTCATGTGAGTGATGTCGTGCAGGCACTGCAATTGGCGATCGAAAGCGACCAACACTTTGGCGCAAAAGTCTTTAATATCGGTACTGGCAAAGCCCATTCGCTGAATGAAATTGTGTCAGCAGTCGTGGACGCGATGCAAAGCGATATTGCCCCCATCTATATCGAAAATCCCGTCAAAGAAGGCTACGTGCGCGGTCAATGTGCCGATATCAGCAAAATTAAAGACGAACTTGGCTACGCGCCACAAGTACAATTGGCAGATGGCATTCGAGATCAGGTGGCAAAACTGCGCCCAGAACGAATTCGGCAGACAAGCTCGGATGAGCTGAGATAAAATCTAAAAGTGCTGTCGTTGCGAGGAGCGGCTTGCTCTTTGTAGCTTTAGCGGAAAAGGAAATAATCCATGCAGCAGCTCTCCCCCTAGGATAGGAGCCTGTCCCGAGAAGTCGGGAGGAGTTGGAGGGGGTTGATAATCTCAACGACCCTCCTCAATCCTCCCTAACTCAGGGAGGAAGACCTGCCCGAAATCACACCACACCCCACCTGATCCTCCCCTCTCGAGGAGAGAGGCAATCCATGTGCTTTCCATTCTTACATCCCAAATCTTACATCCTGTGATTTGCTCACAGAAAAATTGCTTTTTACTACTTGCTATCTGCTATCTGTTATTTGTTCCCTGCTACTTGTTATTTGCTAACTGCTACTTGCTAACTGTTTATTGTTACTTGTTATTTGCTATTTGTTACTTGTTATTTACTTTTTGTTATTTGCTAACTGCTATCTGTTATTTGTTACCTGTCTACACATCAATCGCACTGCGCTGAATCGTCTTCCAGTCATACGGAAAGCGAAAATTTTCTTGGGCACGCACAATTGCGGCAAACGCCGACCACATATTCTCTTGGCGATAGACAAACCCCGTGCCAGATTCTTGATTGGGATTATAGTCTTCGACAATATGTTGCATACTCGCGGGCGTAATCGGCAGCGCAGCATAACTGAGTGCACCAAGCGCATAGCGCTCGTTTTCTTCCCCAGAAGAAAAGAAAAAGCTCACATCAGATGCTGCAAGAATCTTGCGCACATCTTCGTTACTATCAGGTACGATTGCAATTTTTCCGGGATTATTTTTAGCAAAATCTGCAAGCAATTTTTGAAACTTCTCACTCCCAACACCACGTACTGCAAGACAAATATTAAGCGCAGCAAGTCCGGGTAAGACTTCGGCAAAAATATGTGCACCGTTTTTGTCGGTCAACTCCGCCACAATTCCCATCAGTAGCTGCCGCTGATCACAGACCAACTCAAATTCTTCACAAAAATCGGCTTTATTTTTTGCCTTCTTTTCGATGGTATTTTTGGAGTATTTGGTATAAATTTTGTTGTCGTAGGCGGCGCCCGGAAGTGCTTGTGTCATATTTGTGTGATTAGTTTTCTCTTCATTATACTGCAAAAAACAAGCAAACGCCATTTGTTGCCCTTGCAGAAGGAATATGAATATTTCAAAACATATGAAAAAAGTCATTCTCATCGATATCTCACATTTGTTTTTCCGCGCATTTTTTGCGGTTCCCGCGAATTTTCAAATGCGCAGCGGCTTACAGAGTAATGCTATTTATGGCGTAATTTCGACGACATTTTCACTGATCGAATCCGAAAAACCGACCCATATTTATTTTGCCCGCGACCTCCAGGGCCCCACACTCAGGCATGGCAAAATGGATGGCTACAAAGCCGGTCGTCCCGATATGCCGCAAGAATTGGTGAATCAGCTGCCATATATTTTTGGCTTTGTCGAAGAAGCGATTGGCGCTCCACTTCTGAGCAAAGAAGGCTACGAAGCGGATGATATGATCGCCACCGCTGCCGAACATTTTCGCCAACAACCAGATACCGAAGTGTTGATTTTGTCCGGTGATCAGGATTTGTTGCAACTCGTTGGTGACAAAATTTGCGTCTTACAGCCGCAAACCGGCGGCAAGCCGCCCAAATGTATCCGACGTCAAGAAGTCATCGACAAATTGGGTGTCCCGCCCGAATGCATCGCCGATTATAAAGCGCTTGCTGGTGATAGCAGTGACAAGCTTGTCGGCGTACCAGGCATCGGACCCAAGGGGGCAGTACAGATTTTGGAAAAATATCACTCGCTCGAAGCCGCCATTGCACATGTCGATGAGATAGCGGGCAAACTCGGCGAACTGTTAAAAGAGCACCAAGCGCAAGCTATTGCTACCAAAGACATGGCGCTGCTCCATCGTGATTTGGATGTGGCAGGTTTTGACGAAGAAAGCGGCAAGGTTCCCACAACTATGCCAGACCAGCTGCCAGCGTTTTTGGAAGAAATCAACTCGAAACGCCTTTTGGCGTGGTCAAAAAGACTCTTTACGGATGCCGTTCCGCCAGAACAAATGGGAATGTTTTGAGCGCTCGTCATTGTCTTGTCATTGCGATCCCGCCGTGGTGTGAGAAATAATCCATGTAGCAGCTCTCCCCCTAGGATAGGAGCCTGTCCCGAGCAGTCGGGAGGAGCTTGGAGGGGGTTGAAAAAAACAACCTCACCTAACCTCTCCTAACTCAGGAGAGGGAAAGGCACATTCCTCTCCCCCTAGATTAGGAGCCTGTCCCGAGAAATCGGGAGGAGTTGGAGGGGGTTGATAATCGCAACGACCCTCCTCAATCCTACCCCGGCTCAGGGAGGAAGACCTGCCCGAAATCACACCACAACCCCACCCAGCCTGTCCCGAGCAGTCGGGATCGCTCGCAAAGACGCGGTATTTTATCTGCTTTCATCAAAACAGCCCAAACCTTGCAACAGCAACTACCAAAAGACAAAAAATCCATCAGAATCACACCTACCACAAAAACACTTTTTGTCTATATAAATAGATTATTATACAATATTTTATTTGATACGCAATTGCATTTTTATCTGAAAGTTTTTTTTGTCTGATGCGTACTTTGTCGCAACTGTGAGCCAATATATAGCATAATCTATTATAGAATGTATAATTTTAGAGCAAAAATAAACTCTCTTCAACAAATAAACATTAGACAATAACCATTTGATAAAGCAAGATGGCGGGCGAAAATAATTTTTCTTTTTCTTCTTCTTTTATGAAAATGTTCCTTTCTCGCGAAGGCAACATCGTCGCTCTTTTTGTGAGCGCATGTTTGGTCTTTGCCACCTTCTTTTTCGCCGGATCGGCTTCGGCTGATTCTGTCGGTCCAATTGATTTTGAACCTTCGACCTACACTGTAGGTGATATAAATGGACAAGATGGTTGGATAAAAACAGGTGGATTTGATGTAGTTGTGAATGCTCCAACAACACCACCAACTGGTTTTGGTACACAAAGCTTGCGATTCTCAAATGCCGTTACATCGGGTTCATTTAGTGACCAAACTTTTGCAAAACCTTTGACTGATTCGGTCGGAGAAACTGCGGCAACGAATGGTGCTTTCTCAGCAGGTACAAAGCAGACTCACTTTGAAATGGAATTCTCAATAGCTTCTGCAGTACCAGCATCAGAACAAACTGGTCTCGTTATGTCTGTATCACCTGACCGAGGAGACGGTTCACGCATGAGCTATCTGAGTTTTGCAGATGTCACAGGAGGCATAGAAATTAAATTCTATGATGTACAAGGTACTTCCAACCCCGCTAATTTTGTACCAACTGTATTAGGAACCTATGATCGCACAATTCCACATGATATAAAATTAACGATGGATGTATTTGATGGAGCATCGAATGATGTCGTTAAAGTGTGGATAGACGGCACATTGATTCATACTGGCACAAGTTGGGAGAATTACTTCAGATTTGACACAGAAGCTAGTGCAGAACAAAGTCCTCGAATTGTTAAAACAATAATATTTAGAGCTAGTGGCACTGCTGCATCAGCTAATAATGGAAATGGATTTTTAATTGATAACCTAAGCACAAGTAGCTACACGCCTGATGGACCTTGGTACGCAGACCAAGTCAATGGTAACGACAGCAACACTTGTGACGCCGCTGGTGCTGGTTACGCTTGTAAGACAATCCAAGCTGCAATCAACAAAGCCGCAGTCGGAGACACGGTTTATGTCGCTGCTGGTACATATGCCGAAAATCTCACTATCACCCAATCAGTCGTTCTGAGTGGCGCAAATGTTGGTGTTAATGGTAACGCCGCACGCGGAGCCGAATCGATCATCAATGGTACTAGCACGGTTGTAAATGTCACTGGTGCAGATGTCACCATTGATGGATTTGAAATCACAGGTGGTACAACTGGTATCTTGGTAAAAGACGATGCTGCCGACAACGCACTTATCCAAAACAACGTCTTTACTAGTCTCACTACTGCAAGCGGTACAGCACATGGTGTATACCTCTTGAAGGGTCCAGACAATGCTAAGATTTTGAATAACAAATTCGACGGTATTTCTGGCACAGAATCAACCAAGGCTATCTATATCGGCGATTCTGATAACACAAATGCCACAACTGATGCGACTATCGAAAACAATACAATCGCAAATGTCACATCAACCATTAAGGGTGCATATGGTATTTTAATTAATGCTCGGAATACCAGTAACACTGGTCTCTTGATCAAAGGAAATACTATTGATATCTTGAATGGTAAATGGGTACATGCCATCGGACTCGAAGGTGATACTCCAAGTGCAGTTGTAGAAAAGAATACAATCAGCAATTTGACTCCAAATGCACCCACCCTTGATGTGGTTGGTGTTTTTCTTGAAGACAATGCATCTTTCGCTTCTGTCTTAGTTAACCGAAACAGTTTAGATGTAGGCAGTACTAAATATGGTATTGCTTTGGCATTAGGTTTGACTGGTGGCAATGATGCAAACGGAGAATGTAACTGGTGGGGTGACGCTGCTGGACCTGCAACAGGTTCAGGCTCACTGGTAGGACCAAGTGTTGATTACACTCCTTGGCTTACATCTGCTGATCTCGTGAACGGTCTTTGTGATGGACCAATCCCAGATCAATACACCGTTACGATTAAGAAATATATTGATGGTGCTGTTGCAACCGAAGGTGTTTTCCCAGTTCATCAGACTTGGAATGCAACCAACAATCCAAATGGAGATGCAAATTACGAATTAAAACAAGATTCTCAATATAGTACAGATCCTTATACTGCTACAACTTCACCATTAGACGAAGGTGCTCAATTCTCTATCGAAGAAACCTTCGGTGGAAATGATGTTGGTGCAACTTGTGAATCAGGCAAACCATTTGCACTTGTCGGGTACACAAAAGCTACAGACGAAGTAACTGCTGCAAGTCAAAGTCCTAGCCCAACTGCTCCAGTGATTACTGATTTGCAAGCAAATGAGTATATCATTATCTGGAACACAAAATGTCCAGTAGAAGTTGATCAATACACCGTTACGACTTACAAATATATCGATGACAACTTTGCTGGTGATGACTTGGTTAATAACACCGCAACCTTTACTGCCTATCAAGAATGGGATGCGGACAACCTTGATTACCTTGGGTTTAATAACAACGAATACACACTCAACCCAACCAACGGCGACAACAATCCAGGAAATCCTTATACCGCAAAAACCGCTCCTCTTGATGCTGGTTCGAGCTACAAATCCAACGAAATCCTAAACGACAATGTTGGTGCAACTTGCGAAGAAGGCAAACCTTACGCCCTCGAAGGATACACATACGGAAACGACCTTCCGACTGTACAAGATAAAGATAATATCACAACTACCGCTCCTGATTGGACTAACTTGCAAGAAAACAAGTATGTGATTGTCTGGAACGAAAAATGTGTTGTTGCACCTAACCAATACACCGTTACTATCAAAAAGTATCTTGGTTTGGTTCCTGCAACCGAAGGTACATTTGCAATGCAATCGACATGGACTGCTGCAAACCTAAGCGGTGGCGTACAAGCAAGTGGTAACTACACACTCGAAACAGGCAATGGCTATACTGCCACCACTTCTTTGATGGATGCTGGTGCAGCTTATACAACCGAAGAAGTACCAAGTGCTGATGTTGGCGCAACTTGTGCAGAAGGCAAAACATATGCCCTTGTTGGTTACACTGTAGGTACCGATGAAGCAACTGCCGCATCCGCTGTAAAAACCACAACTGTTCCAAGCTTTACTGGTTTGAACGCAAACCAATATGTCATCGTTTGGAACGAGAAATGTGAAGTCGGACCAAACTACTGCGAAGAGGTTGACACTATCAAAGACCAGATCAAAGACCTCAAAAAAGAGTATAAAAAAGACATCCGCCAGGCTGTCAAAGACAATACCAAGTGGGTAAAGCGTGGTCGTTGGGGTGGTTACTGGCAGTTTGACCGTCGTGGTTATGCACAAGACCTGCGTGACTTGACCGACGAGTACAAAGAAGAATTACACGAATTGGTAAACGCTCTCGAAGAAGCCGAAGCAAACTGCAGCGGCGACTACGAAGGCTACAAATGGGGCAAACAACACCACAAATATGGTGTCCCCTTTGACAAGAAAGGTGGTAAAAAAGACAAGGATCACGAAAAAAACTACCACCATAACAGCTAATAAGCAGAATAAGTGATTTCGATCACTGCTCTTCTCAAAAACAGTCTCGCCAAACGGCGAGGCTGTTTTTGTAAGTCACGTCATCGCAGCGCCTCTCCCCCTAGGTGTAGCTGCTCTCCCCCTAGGTGTAGCTGCTCTCCCCCTAGGTGTAGCTGCTCTCCCCCTAGGATAGGAGCCTGTCCCGAGAAGTCGGGAGGAGTTGGAGGGGGTTGAAATAAACAACCTCACCTAACCTCTCCTAACTCAGGAGAGGGAAAGGCACATTCCTCTCCCCCTAGGATAGGAGCCTGTCCCGAGAAGTCGGGAGGAGCTGGAGGGGGTTGAAAAAAACAACCTCACCTAACCTCTCCTAACTCAGGAGAGGGAAAGGCACATTCCTCTCCCCCTAGGTTAGGAGCCTGTCCCGAGAAGTCGGGAGAGGAGTAATCGCAAAGACGCTATCGGGTTATTTGTGACTGCGTTAGCCGAGACTCCTGTCTCGTCTTTGCGAGGAGTGCCGAGAACTCGGCATGACGCGGCAATCCATTCGAAGTGGGTGAAGCAGTGCGAGACTATCTAAAAATTTGTTTGCTCCCTGATAACTGTTTGTTGTTATTTGTTCATTGTTACTTGATGCTTGTTTTTGTTTGTTGTTTTTGTCTGGATTGCTTCGTCGTACACTCCTCGCAAAGACAACACATTTTTTGGAAGATGTTTTAAAAAAGTTTTATGAGAAGTCGTTATCTGTGAGTTATTTTCTTCCCAAAAATTATTTGTGATTCTCTCTTTTGTTGCCATTAATTCTGAGAACAGAGAATTTTCTCTTGCATTTTTTTAAATATATTATAAGAATAACTTTCTATATTTTCGTCTGCGCGCGATGACAATCTCTCTCATTATCGGTTTTCTCTTTATCTGCGTTACCTTCTGGGGCATCCGTGTGAGCGGAAACCACTATTGGGAAAAACAATCCAAAGATATTCGTTGGACAGTATTTCGTATTAGACCGAATTTTTTGAGCGAAAGAAACCCCGCCGTAGCCGAACATATGTTCTCAGCTCTCCATGGAATTTTTCAAAAACATAGTTTTTTGGAAAAGTTAACCGGAAAACCTCAAACCTCATTTTCATTCGAAGTAACGACAGTCGAAGGAAGGATTAGCTTTTTTGCACGCATCCCCGAGCGTTATGCAAAACTTTTAGAGGCGCAAATCTATGCCAATTATCCCGATACAGAAATTAGTATCGTGTCCGATTACTTTTCACATGAAAATCAAAAAACCGTCGCATGGGCTGATCTCCATTTGATCAATTCGGACTTGTGGCCAATCAAGCGGTATTCTCAATTTGAAGATAATATCTCGCGTATGCTCCACGATCCTATGGCTGGTCTTACGCTGCCAATTTCGCAAATCCCCCATGGAGCAATGGCAGGAATCCAGATTGCCTGTCGTCCCAATGATTCGGCAAGTTTTCGCCATCGCGCTATCAAGCTTCTTAAAATCATTGAAAACCGGAGTTTTCGTTCACCTGCTGCCCAGGGGCGTTATGAAAAACGTTTCCTCAAAAAGGGTATTCTTTCGTCTCTACTTATATTAAAACACCGTCTCTTTCGCAGATTTGCGACAGGTATCGGTCAAAACAGCAGCACATACACAGAGGATGATCGCGAAATCGAAATGAGTCGTCGCCACGAGCGTGAAAACGAATTTACCGCAGCTGGCGACAAAGTCAGTCGTCTTGCATTTGAAACGGCGATCCGCATTTTTTATATGTCACCTGAAGTCGACGAGCAAAAAGCGGAAGATAAGATTCGCGAAATAGCAGGTGCATTTCAGCAATTCCATATTCCGCAACTCAATGGTTTTCAGCTGAGCACACTCAAAAAGAATGGTCTGCTCCTCAAAAAACGCATCCAAAATGTTCGTATTTTGAAGCAGATGATTTTGAATACCGAAGAACTCGCGACGGTTTTTCATCTACCAAACAAAACAGTCTCGACTCCGCGTATTGATTGGGTTACCTATCGCAAGCTCGAACCACCATACAATCTTCCGATGGATCCAGAAAAAGACCTGACTCTGTTGGGCATATCCAATTTTCGTGGTGGAGTTGGCAATTTTGGCATTCGTCCCGATGATCGGCGGCGACATGTGTATGTCGTCGGAAAAACCGGCATGGGAAAATCGACGCTGCTAGAAAATATGATCGCCTCGGATTTTGCCGCAGACAAAGGCATTGCCGTCATCGATCCACATGGCGACTTGGTCGAAGCCGTGCTCAAATTTGTTCCCAAAAGCCGCACCAACGATGTGATTTTGTTTGATCCGGCGGATCGCGAATATCCAGTCTCGTTTAATGTGCTCGAGTGTCCCAATCCCGAATATCGGCATTTGGTCGCTTCGGGCGTGATCAGTGTGTTCAAAAAAATCTTTGCCGAAAGTTGGGGTCCGCGTCTCGAACATATTTTACGGAATACGATTTTGGCGCTCATCGAAGCCGGTGGCAATACGCTGCTTGGTGTTATGCGCATTTTGGCAGATAATGAGTTCCGAGAAGAAACGCTGAAGAATGTCCATGATCCGCTTGTCTTGAGTTTTTGGCGAGACGAATTTGGCAAGTGGTCACCCAAGCAAGTCGCAGAAGCGATTTCACCGATTCAGAATAAAGTCGGGCAGTTTTTGTCGTCTTCAATCGTGCGTAATATCCTCGGACAACCAAAAAGTACGCTTGATCTGCGCTTTTCGATGGACAAGGGGAAGATTATTTTGGTCAATCTTTCGAAGGGAAAAATCGGCGAAGATACTTCGGCGCTCCTTGGCGCATTTTTGATTACCAAGTTTCAGCTGGATGTCATGAGTCGCGCGGATATTCCCGAAGCCGAGCGACGGGATTTTTATTTGTATGTCGACGAGTTTCAAAATTTTGCCACGGATTCGTTCGCGACGATCCTTTCTGAAGCGCGCAAATATCGCCTAAGTCTGACGGTCGCCAATCAATATTTGTCGCAGATGCAAGAAGAAGTCTGTGATGCTATTTTTGGGAATGTAGGGACGATGATCACGTTTCAAGTGGGTTTTGAGGATGCCAAGATGTTTTCGGATCAGTTTGGCGGGGAAGAAAAAATCATGCCGGCGGATATCGCCGCATTGCCAAAATATCAAGCGTATATCCGCTTGATGATCGATGGGCTGGTGAGTCCGGTCTTTTCGGCAGCGACCTTGCCTCCGCCAGCATACGAAGTCGACGAAGAACGCGTCAAAGTCATCCGCAATGTCTCGCGCGAGCGCTATGGCAAGGCGCGCAGCGTGGTAGAAGCAAAAATCAGTAAATGGGCATGGAATCCGCCCAAAAGCAAAAAAGTCCTCAGCAAAAAAGACTAACAAGTACTGTGGCAATCCATATTTTTGGTGTTACTCCTGAGGGGCGGAATTTGTTGAATAATTTTTTTATTCAATAAAGCAAACATTTTCCTTATTCCTCGGACATTTCGCTATTTTTTAATTTATTCATTGGCTTGACTTTTTTACACGATTTGCCAGAATACATCTCCTCCAAATTCTCTTGTTGTCTGCGGACTTGTCCGCCGGGCACAAGGTAGGAGGACATTTGCTTCTTCGTCTGATCCCGAGACTTCGGGATGCAGTACAAGAGCAACCAGATCTTTGACAATTCGGACAAAAGAAAATAGAAAGCCAATTGGCGGGTACAAAAGAGTGGTCGACGTGTCGACTACTGCTTCGTGCCCGTCAAAAACCATAGGGCATAAACCGCCCCGTGGGGGCAAATGAAAGGAGAAAATGATGCTGCACGATCTATGGATTCTGTTAGCGGAGCCAAGAATTATTACATTCTTGGTCATGCTTGGAATGCTCACGACATTCCATCATCATAAGCTGTTAGTGGTGGGAGGTGCATTGCCCGTAATGGCAATATTATTTGTCATCGGACATGAATGGAATGTATGGGCGCTTGCCCATCATTTCAGCGAAAAGGAGGAGTACCACCTCCTCTACAACCTGGCGATTTTGTTGCCAGGATTCTCGATCATCGCCTATTACTTCGAGCACTCGGGCTTCGATGCCCGAATCTCGAAGTACATCGATAGCGACGGGAAGTTGCTCTGGACGGTTTTCGTCCTCAGCATCGGTCTCGACAACATTGCTGCTGCCATGATCGGCGGCGTGCTTGTTCGAGCGCGGTACGGACAGAGCAACGCACCGTTCGTGCTTCTGGTCGGGGTTGTGTGCGCTGCCAATTTAGGCGGCGCTGGTAGTTTCATAGGAGACACTACGACGGTGATGCTGTACATCACCGGAGTCTCCATTCTTGTGCTGGCGAAAGCATTCGTCGCCACCATCCCTGCGCAATTTACGCTGGGATTATTAAAGCACAAGCTGCTTCCGTTGCCGACAAAAAAAGGCAGACCAACCCCCGTCAAGTGGAAGTATTTTGCGCCCCTATTGGGGATCCCAGGACTCGTCTTGGGAAACATCCTCTTCGACGAGCCCGGATTTGGGCTCTGGGCAGGTCTTGCATTAGGCTGCCTGTTGGGACGAGTCCCATTTAGGTGGTTGGAGATCGTGCCGAATTCAACCGCCATGAAGGCAACATATTTTCTAGTCGGGTTGGTCGCGGCGGCCAGTCTGATTCCCACGGAGGCATTTCGGCCTCTGCTGGCCGACTTGAGCACCACTCAAGTAAGTTACTCGCTCGGGGTGTTATCGGCATTCTTCGACAACATCCCATTGACCAAACTGGGGATAAATCTTGGCGGCTTTGATTGGGGCGAACTCGCCTATGCCGTCGGATTTGGTGGAAGTTCTCTCTGGTTTGGCTCAAGCGCAGGAGTTGCGCTTGGGTCGAAGTTCCCAGAGCTCTACGACACCAAGAAATGGCTGAAAGGGCCTTTCTGGATCGTCCAGGGCATTTACGCCCTGGGATTCGCAGCCTACGTCGGCTTCTGGGGATACATTCATCCTGCAGCAAACGATCTGCTGCAGCCGATTGTGAGCCAGATCGGCATCATCGCGGTCGGCATCCTAATCGTGCTCCTTGCAATGGGGGTCCACTGGGCCATCGCGAAGACGGGGATTATATGGTTTCCGTCAAGCACATGGTTCAAGAAAATGATGAAGGAGGTGCGGGAAGAATGGTATTAAACTAACTTCCTAACCTCTTCTCCCCCACAAAACTCGGAAGGCCGGTAAGTCCCGGTCTTCCACCCTCTTTTTTTGTTGCTCCTGTCGATTCTCAAACGAGTGGTCACAGGGTACAAAAAAAATGAGAAAATAATACTTTTGTCCGAATTGTCTCACCTTTTTTGGCGTATAAAACCATTATAGACAGCTGCACAAAAGCCCTGTATAAAATTTGACAAATATATTTTTTTATTTAATAATATAATCCTTTGCAAAAAGGGGCATGCTCTTTGACAACTTCGGCAACCCGTGTAGCAGGTATTTTTCTGGAAGTGAAGGGTACTTTTCCGATTTTTGTTGGTCAATCGAAAGATTGTGCCAACAGCGCGGAACGCCACTTCGATTCCAGATGTCCTGCCTGCTATTCGCTTTCAACAACCGCCCAACTTTGAGCAAAAATGGAGGAAAGGCTATGCTACTGTTAATCTTCGTTCTTGCGGAATTGGAAGCCTTAATGGGTTTCCAACTCACCCCTATGATGGGTGCCGTCGGAATCCTCCCGCTCATGGCGGGAATGGCCGTTCTGGCAGCCACCGAAGCGGAAGGAAAAAAAACACCATGGTTGAATGCCATGGTGCTCTTCCAATGCGGAGGAGGTCTGATTCTTATCATGTCGTCGGAGATGTATATTCCAAAGGAATATATTGCAATATACTTGCCGGCGGCGACGGGCGAGTTAATCGCCTGGATTGGTTGGCGGCGGTCGAAAGACCCCGTCAACCCAGTCCCCGAAGTATTCCGGGACAACATCGACCATACCAAGGAAGTGCTCGCAAGAGCACTCCAAGAAAGTCAGAAAAACGACTAAGCGGCAGGACAGGACAAAAAAAGCAGGGCGGACTCACAAAGAGCCGCCCTGCACCAACCCTTTGTGGGTTTTTTTTGTGTATTCCAAATCTGAGATTATTCGTAAAAAAGGAGGTTCGTAAGCTCTCATACAAAACGTGTCATGCTGTTTTCTGGATAACAAAAACTGTGGTGCCCTCTCGAAAGAACACCACAGCCAAGTGCAAAAATCTATTCCGAACAATCACACAAACACCAACATCGGAAAAATCATCGGCTCGCGTTGAATGCGCTTGTAAACAAGCGTTTGTAATCCCCTTTCGATGGCGCGTTTGATATCTTGTACACTCGCGTCGGGATGATCTTTGATAATCTGTTCGTAAGACCTTTTGGCTTGCTGTTCGCATTCTTTGAGAATTTCTTGGCTTTCGCGCATGTAGATAAATCCTTTAGAAGTCACATCAGGGTCGCAGACGAGGCGGCGGCTTTTTTCAAAGGCTTTTACAAGAACAAAGATTGCTCCGCCATTTGCCATGATTTTGCGTTCTTCCATCACTTTGGTGCCGATGTCGCCACTGCCGAGTCCATCGATCATAATAAGTTCGGACGGAATCCGGCTTTTGCTGCGGCGCAGGCTTCCCTGCTCATATTCGAGAATACTGCCGTTTTCGAGGAGTGGAACTTGATCGGATTGATAACCGAGGTCAAAAGCGAGTTCTTTGTGTGCTTGGCGCATAAAGAGTTCGCCATGAATCGGGACAATATTTTTGGGTCGCATCAGCGAATGCATCAATTTGATATCGCCGCTGTAGCCATGTCCAGAAACATGAATATCCATCGTGTCGTTGGTAATCACTTTTGCTCCCAACCTGATGAGATTGTTGATCGTGCTGTAGACGCCGCGTTCGTTACCAGGAATCGGCGAGCTCGAAAAGATGACGGTGTCATTTTTGCGGATCGAAATCTGCGGATGCGTCCCGAGTCCAATTCGTGTCAGCGCGCTACGCGGCTCTCCTTGCGAACCGGTTGTCAGAATCAAAACTTGATTATCTGGCAAATCGTCAGTGTTGGGACCCAACTTGCGAATCGAACCTTTGGGAACTTTAAAGTAGCCAAGGTTGGCAGCAATTTCGAGCGTATTCATCATACTCCGTCCCGAGACAAAGACTTTGCGATTGTATTTGTGCGCAAAATGCACGACTTGTTCGATACGCGAAACAAGTGACGAAAAACTCGCGAGAATCAAGCGCCCACTGGTATTTTCGATAACATCATGCAGATTTTGCGCGATGACTTTTTCGGAAACACAAAAGCCTGGTTTGCGCGCATTCGTACTTTCGCAAAAGAGAACGTCAACGCCCTTTTTACCAATTTCGGCAATGCGGGCGGTGTTCGCTGGTCTGCCATCGGCTGGCGTAAAGTCGAATTTAAAGTCGCCGGTATGCGCAAATGTTCCCGCGGGTGTGCTGGCGAACATTCCCATACAATCGGGAATGGAATGATTGACCGGAAAAAACTCGACCTGAAAGCAACCAAGGTTAAGTTTGTCTACTTCGGGATTGACTTCGACAATCGTGCATTGCTTATCAATGCCGTATTCTTCGATGCGTTTTTTGACGAGTCCTGCCGAAAAGCGCGTCATAATCATCGGCGGAAAGCCGATTTTTGGCAACACATGTTGTAATGCGCCAATATGGTCAAGATGCCCGTGCGTAATAATGATGCCGCGAATGCGGTGTTTGTTATTTTCGAGAAAAGTCGTATCGGGGATAACAAAGTCCACACCGAGCATTTCGTCATCTGGAAATGCCAAGCCGACATCGATGACAATAATGTCGTTGCCGCATTCGACTGCGGTGCAGTTTTTGCCGACTTCGTTGAGTCCGCCGATAATATAGAAGCGCAGTTTGCCAGTGGTTATCGGCTGATTTGTGCTAGGTGCGCTATTTTGCGCAAAAGGGGGTTTTTTTTTGCCGAAACGTCGGCGTTTGCGTTTTTGTCCGTCTTGATGTGAAGTAGCTGATCCATTGTTTTGACTAGGAGGAGTACTGTTATTAAGAGGAGGAACGCTTGGATTGGTGTCCATAACAATTAAATAAAAAAATTTGTTCACTTCTATCATACTCTTTCTTAAAAGATACTTGCAAGCATTTTGAGTAGTGAGTCCTATTATACCGCTTTGTAAAAACAAATTATTGTTTTGATGTTAGGAAATCAACCGCTTTTTGATCGTTTTTAGTCGTATATCTGCTTCGTGATTTGTGCTCACTCATTTTTGATATTTATTTCTAGATTGCCACGCTCTCCCAAATTTTCGGAATCGCTCGCAAAGACAAACCCTTGTCATTCCGATCCCCGAGTCCTCGGGAGAGAAGCAGCGTCATTGCGATCCCGCCGTGGCGGGAGAAGCAATCCATGTGCTTACATTCCTACATCCTAAATCTTAAATCCTGATTTTTGTTATCTGCTCCCTGATATTTGTTTCCTGCTATCTGTTTCTTGATTTGGAAGAAACTGGCATAATAGAAACATCATGCAAAAAGAGGTCATCGGCATTATCGGCGGAACCGGAAAAATGGGACAAGCGTTTGCGCGCTATTTGAGTGCAAGAGGTCACACAGTCTTGATTTCTGGACGCGCAACCGCCCTGACGTACAAAGAGCTGGCTTCACAAGCCGATATCGTTATTATTTCGGTTCCGATTGCGAATACGATTGAGACGATTGAAGAGATTGCGCCGTTTTTAAAACCGCAGGCAATTTTGGCGGATTTTACTTCAATCAAAGCCGATCCACTCGTCGCCATGCTCGCAGCTCACAATGGAGCCGTCGTCGGAATGCATCCCGTCTTTGGTCCAGAAAATCTGTTACCCGGACAGACGATTGTCTTTTGCCCGGGGCGAGATAGCACAGCGCAAAAACGCGTGGAGAAGATTTTTGCAGATTTTTGCATTGTCGAGCTCGATGCCCACACCCACGATCAAGCCATGGCACTTGTGCAAGGCTTACAACATTTTTTGGAAACGACATTTGCCGCCACCATCGCGCAGATAAATATTCCGCTCGATGCACTTTTGGCGGTTTCGAGTCCGGTCTATCGCATTCAAATGGATTTGGTGGGGCGGATTATTGGACAAGACGAAAAACTCTATAATCAAATTGTTCATGGAACGCCCGCTGCCAAAGCAGCAATTGAGAAATTTTTGACCATTGCCGAACGCATTAATCGCGGAGGGAGTAGCGAATTTTTGCAGGCATTCGCCGCAGGAAAAGAGTATTTTGGTGATTTTTGTGAAGCAGCCAAATGCGAGAGTAACGAAATCATCGATTTTTTGGCGCAGCGGAGTGCCGAAAATCTGGAAGAAAAAAGCGTGGTAGAAAATGCGCACATCGGCGCACTTGGTCCCGCACTCACATGGAGTGACTTAGCAACGCAGCGGTTTTTTCCAGAAACGACCAAGCGACTGTTTCCAAATTTTGCCGCCATTTTTAGCGCACTCGAGGAGAACAAAATCGCTCTGGCACTTGTTCCCATTGAAAATAATATCTCTGGCACCGTGCGCGAAGTCTGGGATGGTATTGCCGCGCATGATTTTTGGATTGATCAGGTTTTTGATTTGTCGATTGAACATGTTTTGGCGGCGTTGCAAACACAAAAAATTACTACCATTTTTGCGCATAGTCATTCGTTGGCGCAATGTCGTGACTTTTTAAAAAAGCGCTTTCCACAAGCAAAATTGGTTGCTGTTGCGAGTAATTCTGAAGCATTTGTACGAGCGCGCTTGTTTGCAAATTCTGCGGCAATTGGCAGTCGTCAGGCAGCAGAATCCGCAGGATTTGAGATTGTAGCAGAAAAAATTGCCGATAAAACCGGAAACACAACTCGCTTTGCTCTTATCCGCAAAAAAAATGGGGAAGAAATTATGACAGGAAAATCAGTCACAACAATTACTTTTGGGCTCAAAAATATTGCAGGCGCGCTCTTTGGCATTCTGCAAATTTTTGCTGACGCAAAAATCAATCTCGTGCGACTCGAGTCGATGCCCTCGGGCGAAGGCTTTGCAGAATACCGCTTTTTTATCGATTTTGAAGGGGAATTGCGTCTAGAACTCACAGAAAAACTAGAAGCATTGACGACGAATTTGCGAGTGTTGGGGCATTATTGATTGGTAGTAAAAGGTTGGCTAATACTTGTATTTTATAATGCTTTCGTATTAAATCAGCTTTGTGATTTTTTATTTTAAGATAGGCAAAAATGAGCGACTTCATAATCCCCGATGAAAAGAAAATGGAAATCGCTAGTCAGAATAATACCGTCGAGATGATAATTCTTGGTATGGGGTTACTGGTTTTGTACTACTTCATCATTAATTTTTTACAGGGATTTTCTCTTACGCCAATGATGTTAGTCATTGTTGTGTTATTTTTTCCGTTGTTGTTTTGTGTCGGAGCTTGGATTGCGCTAAGGCTCTATGTTAGAAAATATTTAGATGTAGTTTACAAGCTAGATGAGGATAGTTTCTCGATAATTAAGAATGGGAGCATTTGCGAGACAATACCCAAGAATGAGATTCATAAAATAGCCATAAACAAAGACCTTAAAACAGTTTTTATTCAACGCGATGGAAAAAAGTCAGAAATAAAAATCAACGGCAATGTTGTTGATTATGATAATTTTATCAGTGAGTTAAATAATTTGTGTGAAACCTCAAATAAACCAGATTCGCTTGAAACTGCGGTTGTTTTCATAATTATGTCCATGTTAGCCCCAGTAAGCTTCTTTTATCTTATATTAGGAAATATACAGGAATTACGGCTTTTGGCAGGCTTTATCGTTATTCCACCCAAATTTTTAATGATTACCACAATCTACTACTCTTCAAAGATTGGTAAAAAGCGCAAAATATTTATCTGTGGCGGTTCCTTGTTCGTAGTAATCCCTATGTTTTTATTATTTTTTTTAAGCGCGGCGTTACTGTTATAATACCTTTTGGTAGCTTTTATCGTTTTTGTATCGCCATCGTCTCAGTCGTTGCAACCAGACGATCGACAAACAGCACACCATTTAAGTGGTCGATTTCGTGTTGCACAATACGCGCATTGAGTCCGCTCAGTTCGGTCTGAACAGCTTCACCTTTTTCGTCTAAATACTTGAGCTTGATACGCTTCGCGCGTGAGACATTTCCCCATTCGCCAGGAAGCGACAAACAGCCTTCTTCGCAGATGTCGGTTGCAGCAGAAAAAGACACTATTTCGGGATTAATCATCACCGTAACATCGCGTTCGTCGAGCGTTGCCAAAATGATTCTCTTTGAAACCCCAACTTGCGGCGCGGCAAGTCCAACCCCTTTTTCGGCTTTCATCGTCTTGCGCATTTCGGCAGCTAATTTTTGGATTCCTTTATCTACAATATCAACAGGCGCTGCAACAGTGCGCAGCACTTCGGTGTTTTTTCCGGTCACAACAGGCATATTGGACATACAATATTACAGAACTGAAGATATTTTGACAACAACGTGCGATTTTGACAAGTGTTTCTTGACAGAAATGTATCACATTCCTTGATTTTTCTTCTGAAAATATTCTTTCAAAAATGGTTTGTGAGAAGGATTGAAAAAAGTCACCCGATTATGCCACAATGTCATCTGTATGTAATTAATAATTATGAGTGCGCAAAATCTCACTGGCTCAGAAATCGTAATGGAATCTTTGTTACGACAAGGAGTCGATACTGTCTTTGGCTATCCAGGAGGAGCAGTGATTCCGCTCTATGATGTGATGTTTAAAAAATACGTCCATGCCAAAAAATTGCGACATATTCTCGTGCGACACGAGCAAGCCGCCGCTTTTGCTGCCAATGCCGTTGGGCGTGTTACTGGCAAGGCTGGAGTGTGCATCGCAACGAGCGGTCCGGGTGCGACAAATCTCGTCACTGGTATTGCAGACGCGATGATGGACAACGCGCCGATGGTAGCGATTACCGGACAAGTATTTTCGCATTTAATTGGCACCGATGCGTTTCAAGAAACCGATGCAATCGGCGTCATGATGCCAATTGTGAAGCATAGTTTTTTTGTCGATCGCGCCGAAGATATCGAGCAAGCTCTGGTTGAGGCGTTTCATCTGGCAGAAACCGGGCGTCCAGGACCTGTACATGTCGACATTACCAAAGACGCGTTTATCAAATCTGCCAAGTATTTTGGTGACTTGATGCCAAATCTGCCGGGCTATCGACCGACAACAGAAGGGAGTGAGCATCAGATCAAACGCGCAATCGAGTTGATCGCACAAGCCAAAAAACCGATTGCGATCATCGGTCATGGCGCACTTATTGCTGATGCTCGTGACGAAGTAACTACTTTTTTGGAAACCGCAGATATTCCGGCGGTAGCGACATTACATGGACTTTCGACGATTCCGGCGGATCATCCTAACTTTATTTCGATGCTCGGTATGCATGGCTCGGCAGCGGCAAACTATAGTGTTTATAATTCTGATTTGGTCATTTCACTCGGCAGTCGGTTTGACGATCGCATCACTGGACGACTGGATGATTTTGCTCCCGGGGCAAAGTTTATCCATTTTGATATTGATCCCGCAGAACTCGGGAAGAATGTCTTTACGCATGTTCCCGTTGTTGGTGATATCAAAAAAATCTTGCAAAAACTTAACCCCCAACTTCCCAAGCAGCTCGAGCACGAAGCATGGTGGACACAGATCAAAAAATGGCAGACAGAATTTCCCATCGACAAAGGACAAAGAAGCCAAGACCACAAAGGGAAAATGATTGCACCAGATGTCATCGGGATTTTGGGCGAAGAAACCAACGGCGAAGCTTTTGTGACGGCAGATGTCGGACAGCACCAAATGTTTTTGGCGCAATATTATCCCTTCAAACGCTTTCGTGGGCATGTTTGCTCGGGCGGACTTGGCTCAATGGGCGCCGGCTTACCACTCGCTATGGGCGTGCAAATTGCCAATCCCAATGAAGAAGTCTGGTCGCTGAGCGGCGATGGGGGGTTTCAGATGAATCTGCCCGAGATGGCGACTTTGCAACAAGACAACATTCCGATAAAAATTGCTGTTCTCAATAATCAATATTTGGGCATGGTACGCCAATGGCAAGACATGTATCACGAAAAGAATTATGCCAGCACCCAACTGTGGAATCCGGATTTTATCAAACTGGCAGAAGCGTACGGAATCCCGGCTTTTTACGCAGACAATGTTGCAGACGCACGCAAGGCAATCAAAGCAGCGCGCAAAATCAAAGGACCAACTTTTATCGAATTTCGCATTGCTGCCGAAGAGAATATTTATCCGATGGTTGATGCTGGCGCAAGCCTCAAAGATACAAGAGTAGGACCGGATAAGAAATAAGCAGTCAGTTGTAAGTCGCAAGATACACAATCTTGCTCTCCATTTGCGTCACCCCTGCCTTGTCCGCCTCAGGAGGGCAAAGGGTGTGATTTCGGTGAGGAAGCAGGGGAATTACGCAGCGATTATCATAACCGGGACAATTACAAGCAGTCTGTACCGTGTCCGCCGTGACGGAAGACTGCTCAAGCTAAAAGATTTTCCTACTCAAGAGCCAAAAACGTTTGCGGAAAGATTGGTTGGTGATTTGTGCGATTGCTCCTCCCCTAAGATAGGGGAGGCTGGGAGGGGTTGATACGTATCGGATTCGACCCCCTCCGACTCCCCCTAACTCAGGGGGAGAGGCTCCGCACTATAAATCCTGCCACACTTCAAATCATCAGGTACAAAATATACATTCTTGCTAGAATTGCTTGTTGAAATCAGCGAATTACTACAACAGCGTCATCGGGTTTTCGCCTTCATCATCGTCCGTGCCTCTACCATTTCCGCGGCTAGATTCGAGTTTGTACAAAAAGTCTTCATCGATATCGCCCGTAATATACTCACCATCAAAGCACGATGCGTCAAAACGCTTGATATCCGGATTCCCTTCGCGTGCTGAGGCGATCAAATCTTCCAAGTCTTGATAAAACATTCCATCCGCGCCGATAAATTTGCCGACTTCTTCTTCGGTAATACCATACGCGACGAGCTCTTTACGCGTCGGCATATCAATGCCATAGACATTTGGGTATCGGACTGGCGGCGCAGCACTGGCAAAATATACTTTGTTGGCGCCGGCTTCGCGCGCCATACGGATGATTTCTTTGGAAGTCGTCCCGCGGACAATCGAATCATCGACGAGCAAAACGTTTTTATCACGAAATTCGAGGTCGATGGCAGAGAGTTTGTAGCGTACGGATTTGCGTCGCGTTTTTTGTCCCGGCATGATAAAAGTGCGTCCGATATAACGATTTTTGATAAAGCCTTCACGATACTTAACACCAAGCCCCCAAGCGACTTGAAGAGCAGCCGTGCGCGAACTTTCGGGAATGGGAATGACAACATCAAATTCGATATTAGGGGCAACTCGCTTGATCTTTTGCGCGAGATATTCGCCCATCCGCAAACGCGATTTGTGCACGGAAATCTTGTCCATAATCGAATCGGGGCGCGCCATGTACACGAGCTCGAATATGCAAGGATTAAGTTCACTTTTTTGAGAGCATTGCTTGGTATGCAACTTGCCACTCGCATCAATAAAAACTACTTCGCCAGGTGCCACATCACGCATCAAACTAAATCCGAGCGGCGAAAAGGCGACAGACTCGGACGCGACCGCATATTCGGTTTGATTTCCTTTTCCGATTCGCGCGCCGATACAAAGCGGGCGGATTCCGTGTGGATCGCGAAAAGCAAAAATTCCCATCCCAGCGATAATTCCAACAACAGCATACGCACCACGCACGCGATTAAAAGTGTTAGAAACGGCTGCAAACAAATCTTCTGCTTGCGGTTTTTTGGCATGACTTTTTGCCATTTCGTGCGCAAAGACATTGAGTAATACTTCAGAATCAGAGGTGGTCGAAAGATGGCGCAAGTCAGTTTCGTAGATTGCCTGAGCTAATTCATCTGCATTCGTAAGATTGCCATTGTGCGCGAGTACGATTCCGTATGGCGAATTAACATAAAAAGGTTGTGCTTCGGAAGAACTATTACACCCAGCGGTCGGATAACGCACGTGTCCAATCCCCATGCAGCCTGCCAAACGGCGAACATGACGTGTATGAAAAACATCGCGCACAAGCCCATTTGCTTTGCGCAGATGAAATCTTCCGCCCTGGTCGCAAGTGGCAATCCCCGCAGCATCTTGACCTCGGTGCTGCAAAACCGTCAACGCATCGAACAAGTCTTGCGCCAGAAAGCCTTCGGAGGAGTACATTCCAAAGATACCACACATGCTTCTGGGGGAAAAAGAAGCGTAGTCATTCTTTCATAACTTAAAAAAAACTCCAACGCTTTCCATAGGAAAAAAAGATGGATAAAAACATTGACATTTATACTTATATAGTATTAAATAATACAATAGTTAGATGCGTACATTGCTCAATTCTATGGACGATTACAAATCATGAAAAAAACATTAAAATATAGGATTCCTTTGCTCGCAGCAGCAAGCTTGGGCTATTTAGCATCAGACACAAACCCAGGGCACAAAAAAAAATATGACCAAGATACTCAACCACAAATAGAGTCTTCTTCATCAGCGAATAGCGTAATCGTGGCAAATCCCGAGAGACCATTTTTGGCAAACACCACTTTTAATAAGAAGGTTATTGAAGTTGCAACAGCAGATTTTCGTAAAATGCGCCTACAAGACTGGTTTTGGAATGCTAATGTTCCATTTGATGAAGAGACCAAAACTCCATTTGAGCAAGCTACAGAAGCTTTTGAAAAATCCAATCTGTCGGATTTTCTGAAGGTACGCGGGCCGTTTTTGTTTTTTCAAGAGTCTGGTTATGATCCGACAAAGGTAAGCAAACCGAATGCCGCCGGCATTGCGCAACTCAAGCCGGATACTGCGCGTGATTATGGATTAACGGTTTCAGAAAAAGAAGACGAGAGATTTAATCCCCAGCGCTCGACCGAAGCTGCCATCAAGCATCTCAAAATTTGTAAGCAAACGATTGCGCGTTCGTCTGCTTTTCGCCAAATCAAAGACGCACTTCCGCAATTACAAAGCGATGACGATTTTCTCGATCTTTTGACCATAAACGCCTATAATGCCGGTCAAAGTCGCATTATCGCCGGACTCGATTATTTTCTCAAAAAATGGTCAGCACATAGTTTTGAGCTGTTTCCTGGAACATCTGCGCGTGAATTGTTTGCAATATTCACTGAATTCTCAGAAAAATCATCTGACAATCTGCTAAATGGCTACAGCAAAGAAGCAGCGGAATATAGTTACAAAATCACCGCTCTCTATGAGTTGCACAAGATGTATACGCCAAATAACAATAGCGAAAATATGCGACGGCAAAAAGAACTGGGGATTTATTATGCCATCGCCGAAGATCAAGCAGAGAAAAAAACTAGCTATCAAGAGCAAGACTGGCAAATAGAGAAAATTAGAGGCGCAGCACAGGTTGACTTTTGGAAAACGGAAATCGATACAAAAAATCCATATCAAAATTTTGAAAAAGTACGAATGTTGGCAGACGCGCATTATCATCTCGGCAAAGCGTTTCGCGATGGCAAGAGCCAGAAGTACCTTTGGAAAGATGGTACCCGAAATATAGAAGAATATAAAATTCATTGGCAGCTCGCCGCGCAAAACTATCAAAAGCTCTTACAGGTGTTACAACCGAAGGAAAAAGCACGCTTCGCGTATCTGCAAAATCGCGCAGAAGAAATCGAGTCCGAGCTTTTTCAATAGAAAGATTTTTGCTGAGGACAGGAAAAAATATGTCTTATTCTTGCAAAGCAAAGAGAAAGTCGGCACAATTCCTCTGATTTTTTTCTGTTTGAGGAATGAAACGCAATCATCTTAACCTTCTGCTCGTTGTGCTCCTTGTTGTTATCACTAGTCTTATTGCCATGCCGCAAGGCTGGAAAAAAAGTGTTCCCGATCTCCCAGCAATTTGGTGGGAAGAAGGTTCTTATTTACCGACAGCGGGGCTGAGTGATTCATATCGCAACTATTTGCTCTCCAAAGATATCAAGTATGGACTGGATCTTAATGGTGGTTCGCAGTTGGACTTTGTTATTGATATGAGTCGTGTCCGCGAAAAAATCGCCCAAGGCGAATCGATCAGCGAACGCGAAGTCGTTGATGGCGTAAAAGCAACCCTGCAGCGCCGAATCGACCCAGATGGCACTCGCGAATTAAATATCTATACGGCAGATTTTGGCGAAGAAAAACATGTCTTTGTCGAATTGACCGCCGATTTGGATAACGAGGAAATCCGCGCAAAACTGCAAAAACGTATCGACCTTCAATTTAAAAAACCCAAAGAAGCAGCGGATGATGCCGAAATTGAAGTCACCAAAACCGCGGCAGCAGCCGCTCTGGCACGTATAAATGCTGGTGAAGATTTTGCCACAGTGGCAACAGAAGCGCAGGAAGCAGTCGTGCCAGAAGGCGAAACTATTGAATATCGTGCACAATTTTTGGAAGGAGACAAAAAATACCGCGACCAACTCTCCGAACCTGTCGCCGCAAAAATCTGGGACGCCGCACCAGGGGCGATTATTTCGGAAGTAATCGAGAACGAAGGCGGCTACACATATGATGCCAATACTGGACAATTGCGTCCGTCAACTCGCTTCTCACTGTACAAAGTCGGCGAGAAAGCTGTAACTACCAGAACCAAAACCGAACCTGGCGAGGATTTTGCAACAGTCGCTACCGAAGTGAACACTTCAGAGCAAAAGGAGATTTCAATCGAAGAACTTGACGAAGCAACCAAAACTGATATCTTGACGAATGTTCAGCCAAATCAGATTTCAGAGATTTATGAACTGGACGGAACATTTGCGATTTTTAAGCTGTTACCAGCAAATGAAGAAATCCCCAACGTTCGTGTCGCACAGATTCGCCTTGGTGATCGAGCAGCAGCGGAGGCGGCACTGGCTCGGGTAAAAGACAAAGAAGTCGAATCACAAGAAGAGCAACTAACCTTTGACGAACTCGCTTTTGATGTCGTCCCTAATCCTTGGCAAGAAACCGGACTCGATGGACAGCATTTTCGCATTGCCAAAGTAGCAGCTGATCCACAAACAAATATGAGCGTCGTCTTGGTCGAGTTTGATGACGAAGGCGCAAAAAAGTTTGAAGAGTTGACTGGTGAACTCGTCGGCAAACCAATGGCAATTTTTGTTGGAGGTGACTTTATTTCTTCACCGATTATTCAAGAAAAAATTAGTGGTGGCGTTGCGCAAATCAGTCTTGGTGCTGCCAATTATTACGAATCCTTGCGTGAAGCAAACTCCCTTGCCAATGACCTCAATGCCGGAGCAATTCCCGCCCCAATCAGTCTGGATGGCGAATTAAAAATCGCTCCAACTTTTGGAATGAAAGCTCTTGATCGCTCGCTTACCGCAGCGCTTGTCGGGCTGGCGATGTTGGCATTCTGGATAATTTTTTCATATCGTACCCTCGGTGTCTTTGCCATGTTGGCTCTTGTTATTTACGTCATCTTGCTCGTCTTTGTGCTAAAGATGATTCCCATCTTTGTTCTGACGCTCGCCGGAATAGCAGGTATAATCTTGTCAATTGGCATGGCGGTTGATGCGAATGTGCTTATATTTGAGCGTATGCGCGAAGAGCTACGCAACGAAAAGAATTTTTCTAGTTCTGTTGCTATTGGCTTCGAGCGCGCTTGGAGTTCGATCCGCGACTCGAACCTGACGACACT
The DNA here is from genome assembly GCA_041738935.1 of Candidatus Altimarinota bacterium. Taxonomy (GTDB): domain Bacteria; phylum Patescibacteriota; class Gracilibacteria; order CAIRYL01; genus JBGSOV01. The sequence continues at coordinate 70,522 of JBGSOV010000015.1, forward strand.
TCTTGTTTGCGCTATTTTGTACATCTTTGGCACTTCAATCATCAAAGGATTTGCCACGATGCTAGCAATTGGAGTCATTCTCTCGATGTTTACCGCCATTACCATCACGCGCACTCTGCTCAAATCTTTGATCGGAACAAAGATTTCACGCAGCAAAACACTCTTGACCAAGCTCTAATTTGACTTCTGCAGCGATCCTGTATTCGGATGGCGGTAGCCGCGGCAATCCGGGGATTGCGGGTGCAGGTTTTGTAATCGTCGATGAGAAAGGTGTAGTTTTGGCGAATGGAAAAAAATTTCTCGGTATTGCCACTAATAACGTTGCGGAATATTCGGCATTGATTTTGGGACTTGAGCAAGCTCAAAAAATGGAGATTAAAATCCTGCGATGTCGTCTCGATTCGGAACTCATTGTGCGACAACTTAATGGTCAATATCGCGTCAAACATCCAGATATGAAACCGCTTTTTGGAAAAGTGCAAAATCTTGTCGGCGTATTTGAAAAAGTCAGTTTTGAGCATATTCCTCGCGAACAAAATAAATTTGCTGACAAATTAGCAAACCAAGCCATGGACAATCAGGAAGATTTGTAAAATATTTACCACAACTCTCGGTTGAAAATGCAAATGCAAGCCGTTACAATGCCTCATGATTTAAAGAGCAAGTCATGGATATTGTTACTCACGCTGCCACGGGAATCTTGCTTTCGACTGCGTTTGAAAACCCAACTGCAAAAACGCTCTGCATTATCGGCTCTGTTATTCCGGATATCATGATGGCGCCAATCTATGCAAAGGCGTATGCAACAGCAAAATCTTTTACTGGTACAATTGACAACTTTAAGCGCTCGAGCGATGTCACGAGTCCAATTCCGCAAAAATTCTATATTCCGTATTGGCTTGCACATAGTTTGCTGCCCATTGCAGTTTTTACAATAATTGCGTTTTTTTCAAAGAATACCATCCTGCTCGCTTTTGCGGCGGGCTATCTCTCGCACTTGGCGTGGGATATTCCCACACATACCAAAATGTATGCGTGTCGTCCTTTTTATCCGTTTTCAGATTTTAAGTGGGACGGTTTTGGTGACTGGTGGGAAAATCGCTTTGGACTCAGGACCATAGTCGCCACATGGCTCGTGCTCGGAACCGCATATTTTTTTGTCACATGAAGAAGTATATTCCCAATGGACTCACGCTTTCACGCGGACTCCTCACTCTCACTCTGATTATTATCTTTTTTGTCGAAATTCCCGGCAAATTTTTTGTGATTTTATTGCTCTTTTTTCTCGCAAGTTTTACCGATTATCTCGATGGCTATTTGGCGCGCAAATGGCAGGTCATCTCAGATTTTGGCATTGTCTTTGATTCGCTCTTTGACAAAATCTTGACGATTTCAACGCTCATCTTGCTGATTCCATATGATGTGATTGCTTTGCAAGTTGTGATTGGACTTGTCGTCCGTGACCTGTTTGTCGATGGACTCAAGAACATGTCCCTCAGTAAGGGCAAGCCGATTCCGGCAATCAAAAGTGGCAAATGGAAATTTGTCTTTCAAGTGCTTTTGATTCATTCGGCAATTCTGCAACTCGCACTGCCCGAAGTCACCTGGTTTGAGACGACGACAGCGATTTTTGCCCTGTTTTCGATATTTTTTGCATACTATTCAGGAGCGGTGTACACCGCCCGCTTCTTTTCTCAGCTCCGCCGATGATGACTACTTTTCTCCAGCTTGTCTTTTTGTTTGTGCCAGCATTTGTTGCAAATGCTACACCGGTTATTATCAAAAATATTCCACCATTTTCACAATGGAATCAGCCGATTAGTGCGCGGATTTTTGGTAAAAATAAAACCTGGCGAGGGCTTGTCTCTGGCACTCTCATGGCGATACTGGTCGCATGGTTACAATTTTTGTTTTTCCCCAGCTGGTATCCGTTAGAAATCACCCTCCAAAAGGCACTCCTCATTGGGTTTTTGCTCGGAATAGGCGCACTAATTGGCGACTTTGTCGAAAGCGCAATCAAGCGCAAACTTGGTAAAAAACCCGGTGCGCCGCTCCCCTTTTGGGACGGAACGGATTATATTTTTGGTGCCCTTATTGTACTGTCGCCCATCTATGTGCCAACGGTTTTGGGGATTATTTTGCTCATATTGCTCGCACCGTTCTTGAGTCTCATTGCGAATACGATTTCTTATCTTTTAGGTTGGAAAAATGTTTGGTGGTAAAAAACTCTTTTTGAGCTTTGGCGGCATTGGTTTTATTCCATTTGCTCCCGGAACTTTTGGAACGGCAGTGGGACTTTTGGTGATTGTCGCTCTCGAAAAATTTGCCAAAATTCCGCATGATATTTTAATTTTTGGAATCGTACTGGCAGCAATTTTTTTGACTTTCATTGCGATTCCACTAATCAAATCGGTAACGCGCGGTCATGATGTCGACCAGTCGTGGATTGTGATTGATGAGGTTGTCGGGATCATGATTACAATCCTTCCCTTTTTATTTTTTGCCGAGCTAACACTGCTTCATATTCTGGTGGCGTTTGGTATGTTTCGCTTTTTTGATATTTTGAAACCCATTGGTATCAAATCGATTGATAATCGTAAAACTCCGTCTTCGGTAATGCTGGATGATATTGTTGCCGGTGTTTATGCGATGATCGGCGGGGTTCTATTTATGCAAATTCTTAATAAAGTCGTAGCATGATTGCCAAAACCGATTATATTGTCCTTGTCGGCGGTAGTGGTTTTATCGGAAGTGCAGTCGCGAAAAAACTTGTAGAAAATGGCTACAGCAATGTCGCTTCTTTATCACGCAGCCGTCCAAAAACACAAATCGCAGAAGTCGAATATATCGAAGGTGTCGATATCACCAAACCGGAAACTTTAATAAAGCCGCTTGCATCCGCGACGATTGTAATCAATTTTGCCGGACTTGTGTCCTTTGCACAGCAAGACAAGAAAAAACTAAACAAAATCAATGCCGCAGGCGCACAAAATATTGCGCGTGCTTGTTGTGTCTCGCCAAAAATCGAGCGATTGATTCATGTCAGTTCAACAGCCGCTTTAGGATTTGATGAAGAAAAAATCGATGAAGAGCATGTTTTTGACTGGAGCAACTATAGGTATCTCTCTTATTCGCATTCCAAATATCTCGCTAATCAAGAGATCGATTCTTGTAACCTCGCGACAAATATTATTTTCCCCGCTCTCGTACTGGGTATCGGTGATAAAACTAATACAGGTGCGCTCTTTGATTATATATTGAATAAAAAATTTGTTCTTTCTCCTCCGGGGAACAATTCTATTGTCGATGTTCGCGACCTTGCGGATGCAATCGTACTCGTTATGGAAAAAGCACCATTAAATCAAAACTATATCATCGCTTCAGAAACACATTCCTTCAAAGAAATCTTCGCGACCATTCGCGAGATTCTCGGGCAAAACACTCACATCTTCGTCATCCCGCGGTTTTTGACGAAATTCGCATTTTTTGTCGCACGAATACTCGAGAATTGGATTCCCGACCTCCATGCCGAAAATGTCTTTTTGGGCTTTCAGCAGCGCGAGCATTCGGCTAAAAAAATTAGAGAATTAGGTTTTGAACCAAAATATTCTTTGGGAGATTCGTTGAGGGAATATTGGCGAGATGAGGCGCGGAGTACTCCTCCCCTGAGTTAGGGGAGGCTGGGAGGGGTTGTCTTCACTTGTTTCGACCTCCAATAACTTCCCCCTATTGCAGAGGGAGAATTCCTACCCAAATCCACACCTAAAGCATGTCAATTCGATAAGCTACGAGATTCCTGCTTCCGCACATAAATACACATTTGGCAGGAATGACGTAGATAGTAGATCCCTTTTTCAATTTGTAATTTGTCATTTACTTGATTCCTGGTACTGGGAACTGATTGCAGAGCTGATTAACCGCCGCGCCGATTTCGGCAAGTTTGCTTTCGTTGTCGTGATTTTTCGCAGTAGCGATAATCCATTCCGCGACTTGGCGGAACTCGGTTTCTTTAAAACCACGAGTTGTCATTGCTGGCGTACCCAGGCGAATTCCGCTCGGATCCATTGGCGAACGTGGATCATCGGCGATGGAATTTTTGTTAAGCGTAATGTGGACTTGGTCGAGCGCCTTTTCGACTTCGCCGCCAGTTTTGCCCCAACTCGTCATTGCATCGATGAGGAGGAGATGATTGTCGGTTCCCCCTGCCATCATGCGAACATTGTTGGCGTGGAAAACTTCTTCCATCGCTTTCGCGTTTTTGATGATTTGCTTCGCATATTCTTGAAACTCCGGTCTGAGCGCTTCACCAAAAGCCACCGCTTTGGCGGCGACGTTGTTCATGTGTGGTCCGCCTTGCAACCCCGGAAACACGGTCTTATCGATTCTTTTGGCGATTTCTTCATCACGCGTGAGAATCAAGCCGCCACGCGGTCCGCGCAGGGTCTTGTGTGTCGTGGAAGTGACGATATCAAAACCGAAATCAAATGGATTCTTCAGCTGCTTGCCGGCAATCAGTCCAGCGATATGCGCCATATCCATCATGGCAAGCGCTCCGACTTCATCCGCAATCGCACGGAATTTGGCATAATCGAGCTCTCGCGAATAGGCGGAAAATCCAGCAAGGATAATCTTTGGTTTTTCTGCAATCGCGACTTGCCGCAGTTCGTCGTAGTCGATTTCGCCAGTCTCGACGTCTTTCATCTTGTAACGGACAAAGCGGAAGAGCTTTGCCATCTTGGTGACGGGATGCCCGTGACTCAGGTGTCCGCCGTGCGACAGATCCATGCCGAGCACGGTGTCACCCGGCTCAAGCATTGCGTGATAGACCGCTTCGTTGGCAGGACAACCGGAATGAGTCTGCACATTGGCAAATTTTGCTCCCGGAAAAAGGGCAATCGCGCGATCGATCGCCAATTGCTCGATGATATCAGTGTAGGTCTGTCCGCCATAATAACGCTTGCCCGGATAGCCTTCGGAATATTTGTTGGTGAAGATGCTCCCGAGAGCGCCGAGGACAGCCGGCGAGACATAGTTTTCGGAAGCGATCAGCTCCATCCCCTCTTTTTGGCGTTTTTCTTCTCCCTGCAAAGCGGAAAAAATCTCCGGATCGGAAGATTGCAAGAGTGTGTGATAGTCCATGACAGAGGGAAAAAGCAAGTGTCCCTATTGTGGCAAATGCGTGACAAATCGGCAAGACGAATGCCTTGTCGAGATGGTGGCAACAGGAACATAATTTGACTCGATTAATAACATATGCATATGTTATAATACAAATAATTACCACATTTTTCGAATAAAACTATTTTGATTTAAAAATCATGTCAAATCCAAAAACAGCATTAGACATACTAGTAACCAATGAATCAACTCCAGGAGATGAGGAATATGAACAAGTTTTGCTAGTTAAAGTGTTAGAAAATCAAGGTAATTGTATTAAAGTGAAGATTGGAATAAGAAATAAGACTAAAGCACTATTCAATCAAAGACTTAAAACCACAAGAGAAGGTCGGGCTTATCATTTTGAGATTATTAATCAAGAATTTGAAACAGGTACGGATGAATCAGGCATAACGCATTTACGGAATATAGTAAATACTGCTATCGCTATTATCGCTACAAGTCTTGGTGATTCACACCATCTTAATAAATTGACTACAAGTAATCCAAGTGTAATTGAATTAGAAAAAATTACACTCGTAAGAGATGCTATTGCGAAAGCATTACTCGAAATTGAAGAAGCTGCATAGCCTACTTCTTCCCCACCACCAAACATTCTAACGCCTTTTTGATCTCACCCAAGAAATCCATCCCGAGATCGCGAAGCGGAATCTTGAGGCGATCGCTCGAGACGAACCATTTTTCTTGATGCTTCAAGAGATTCATGATTTCGGCGGCGCCAACTTTTTTGCCCATTAACATTTGAATTTCGCGGTCAGTACGCGACACCGGCAATGAGCGAATTGCGAGAATATTTGCGCGGCGAGCCAAGATACGCAGTTCGATGATTTTGAACAAAGCCCGCACTTCGCGCGGTGGTGTGCCGTATTCTTCGTTGCAATCTTCGGAGATTTCTTTGAGTTGTTCGAGTGTTTGCGCGGCAGCGAGGTTTTGATAGGCGAGAATTTTTTCTTTCGAATCGGCAATGTACGAGCTTGGAATAAAAGCATCTACTGGCAATTCGATAACAACATTCGCCACTACTTCTTCGGCTGTGGCAGTTTGTGTGCCATCTTTCATCTTGCGGATGGTTTCGTTAAGTAAGCGGAGGAAGTGTCCGACGCCGACAGAATTAACAGTCCCAGACTGATTGACTCCGAGCACGTCTCCGGCACCGCGAATTTCGAGGTCGCGCATAGCGATTTGAAAACCAGAACCAAGCTCACTTGCTTCGACAATAGCGCGCAGACGTTTTTTGGCTTCAATCGAGAGCTTTTGCGTTTGGTAAAGGAAATAAGCAAAGGCTTGCTTTTTGCCACGCCCGATACGTCCGCGCAGCTGGTACAATTGTGAGAGTCCAAAGCGCTCGGCATTCATTACAATCATCGAATTCGCATTAGGCAGGTCGATACCGTTTTCAATAATCGTACTCGAGACAAGGATATCGTATTCGCCAAGTTTAAAAGCCATAATACGCTTTTCGAGTTCGTTGGCTGGCAACTGTCCATGCCCCACGACAATCCGAGCATGTGGCACGAGCAAACGCAGTTTTTCTGCCATGCTTTCGATTGTCTTGACGCGATTATACAAGAAATAAACTTGCCCCTTGCGTTCGAGTTCTTTATTGATGACGTCGACGACGAGACGGTCAGAATACTTGCGTACTTCGGTAATCACAGGAAGGCGACCGGGTGGGGGCGTCGTGATGGTCGAAATATCCCGCAATTTGTTGAGTGCGAGATTAAGCGTACGCGGAATCGGCGTTGCGCTCAATGTGAGAATATCGACATTTTTGCGGAGTTCTTTGAATTTTTCCTTTTGCTTGACGCCAAAGCGCTGTTCTTCATCGATAACGAGAAGTCCGAGATTGTGGAATTTGACATCTGGCTGCAACAAACGGTGTGTTCCAATCACAATATCCAGCGTACCTTTGGCAAGCTGTGCCAAAATCACTTGCTGTTCGGCATGCGTTTTAAAACGCGAAAGCACATCAATGCGAAAGCCAAACTCGTCCATCCGTTTGGTGAAGGACTCAAAATGCTGTTGTGCAAGGATTGTCACTGGCGAAATAAGCGCGACCTGTTTGCCGTCTTCGACAGCTTTAAAAGCGGCACGCATCGCAATTTCGGTTTTGCCAAAGCCGACATCGCCGCAAATAAGGCGATCCATCGGTTTTTTGGATTCCATGTCCGATTTAACATCAAGAATCGCAGAGATTTGACCAGGAGTTTCTTCGTAGGGAAACGTTTTTTCAAAATCGGTTTGACGAGTGCTGTCGAGTGCAAACGGCGTTTTGCGCGCTTGTTCGCGTTCGGCATACAGTGCAAGCAGTTCTTTGGCAATTTTTTCGGTTTCTTTACGGACTTTCTTTTGCACATTATCCCATTCGGCAGAGCCAAGCCGATTAAGCTTGGGTTCGGAGCCTTCTTCACACAAAAACCGTGACACCTTGTCGGCTTGATCAACGGGAACAAAGAGGCGGTCATTACCGGCATATGCGATTTCGAGATATTCGCGAGTGTGACTATCAATCTCTTGCTCGGTTACGCCCAAAAAATGCCCAATTCCGTGATCCATATGTACGACGTAATCACCGATTTTGAGACTCGTCAAAAACTCAAGATTGAGCTTGTCGGCTGACTTCATCTTACGACTTTTGCGAAGTTGGAAGATTTCGCGGTCGGTCAAAAACAAAATGTTTTGGTCGGGATTTTGAAAACTGGGCGGCATCACCTCAGATTCCGACGCGTCGATGAGCACAAGACCGTGCGACTGATTATCGTCTTCTGTCGCAAAAGAAATCTTTTCTTCGGTCAAAATCGCGCTGAGTTCGTCGATGCGCTTCGTAAAGACATGAATCAAATAGTTGTTTTGTAATTTTCCGCGGAAGTCGGTGAGCAGATCAAAAATATTATAGAATTTGAGTACCGACAAAAACCGCATTTGGTAGTGACTTTCTTCGTCGGATTCGGCAAACGGTGTAAAGCGGAGCAAGCGAGCGGAAGTTGTTTCAAAAAAATCATCGGATAAAAATTCGATATCATCGGTAACAATCAGATCTGGCGCTTCGAGGAGTTCGTAGAATTTTTTGCGCGCGCGCTCAATCCGTGCAGGGAAAATATGGAGTTTGCTAAAACTTTTGAGAATTTTTTTGTCCTGCATCGAAAACGACCAGATATTTTTGACTTCTTCAAATTCAATTTCGATTTTGAACGGATGCATTGCGCCAACAGGAAATACATCAATGATATCGCCACTGCGACGATATTGTCCTTTTTGTAAAGTAATATCCGGCGAAACTTCGAATCCCATTTCGATTAACCGATTAAAAAGCGTAATCGGATCAATACGATCACCTTTTTGCACGAGCATTTGTTCGCTGATGAGTTGGTGCATCTCGGGGAAATTCGTCGTTGTCGCATCTTTTTCGGACAACAGAAAAATATTCTTTTTTGTAGCGTTTTTAGCTTGTGCAAAAGCAATCATCCATTCGACACAGATTTCGTCGCGACCGTCTTTGATCGGCAGATGATGAATCGCGTATTCTTCTGGATTAAAAAAAAGTTTCGCCAAAGTTCGCAGTTCGATTGCTTCGGTTGCCTCGTGCGTGAGGAAAAGAATATTCTTGGTATCCGTGAGCACTTTGGCTTGTTGTAGCAAATGTGCGAGTAGACCCAATTTGGCAGAAGAGTTTGCTAAACCCGAAAAAGACGACTTCTCGGGAAGAGAAGTAGCCAAAGTATTAAAAAACTCGCGGGAAGAAAACAATGACGAAAACACTGCGGGAAGAAGAAAAACGAGAACAATACTAAAATAATACTCTCTCCAAAAAGCGCTCCTCTTTTGTGACCTGAAACCTACGCTCACTTGATTTCGTGAGCATTTTGGCACAGACAAAGGCACAAGTGCAAGTAAAAAGTTTGACGAAATGATTGAGGAAGAGCGCCAAAATAAGAGGACTTGTTTTACATGTCTCTTGCTCTTGCATTAAGAGCGCGTTACAATTTTGATTGTGGCAGAACTTGAAAATATCCGCGGGCAAATAGACAAAATCGACAGCGACTTGGTTCGCTTACTCGCTGAGCGTTTTGCGTGTTCGCGAAAAATCGCCACTATTAAAATTGGTATGAACAAGGCGGTATTTGACGCCGAACGCGAAGCCGAGCTCCTCGAAAAAATCATCACAAAAGCACAAGATGAGAAATTGTCGCCGGCAATCGCCAAAGCAATTTTTGATGAAATTTTGCATCAATCACGACGTGTGCAAGAAAGTAGCGGACTCGGAGACACAAAATAAACAGTTCGTATTTTATGCTGCGTCACTCGTTTGATTGCGGTATTTACTCGATTTCCATTGTTCCGGATTTTTTGGCTCCACTTTGATAATTGATATCTCAGGAAATTTGTTTTCAAAATCTATCGGCACTTGTTGGTCATATCCCACAGCAAGAATATCTGGACGAATTTCATGAAGGATTGCTAAAAAATTATTCCCTGGTTTTCCTAATAAAACAGTATCGGCGAGAGCAAGCGACTCAACCATTGCTTTGCGCTCGGTTTCGGTGTGCGTCGGCAAAAATCCTTTGACACGTTCAACATTAGCGTCGCGCGCAACAATGACAACCAAGCGGTCACCTAGTTCGCGGGCGGCTTGCAAATAAAACTGATGCCCCGGATGCAAATGATCAAAGACGCCGGTGGCGAGAACAGTTTTCACGCAAAAAGTTTAGCGAAAACGGTACGCAAAAAACAACTAGAGTTCGAATTCCATTTCTGAGAGCTTGCAGCCTCACTTCGGTCCAGAAATCGCAAACCCCCTCAAGTCCCCCTTATCAGGGGGAAGGAAACACATCAGGTAACGTCCTCCGAAAAGGCGATTTGGAGACGCTGAGCGACATCATACAATTCTTGCACGCGTAGTTCGTCCGGATCAATCACAATCGCCTTTTTGATAAGTGCGATGGCTTCGGTAAAATCATTTTGTTGGAGCAAGCACGCAGCCAAATCGCACAAAATCGACGAATCGTTTTCTCGCAAAAACAGAGCGCGACGTAGTGTTGCAACGCCTTCAGATTGTTTTTCGGCATGGAAAAGTGACCAGCCCAAACAGCGCAAAATCTCAGGATTATTGGCTTGGTTTGCGTTGCTCAAACGAAAGTATTTGATAGCCTTTGTCCAATCTTCTTGATTGGAAGCGGCAAAACCGATGACAAAATTACCAATATAGCTTTCGGGATGCAAAGACAAAACGTACTGTGCTGCTTTGATTGCGTCGCTCAAGCGATTGAGAGAAAGCAAATTATCAGCAATTTCTTCGGCGGCTTCGACGCATTCGGGATCTTCGATGAGAATTTTTTCGGCAACTTCGAGTGCTTGCACATGCTCACCTTCAAGCTTGAGCTCTTCTGAATGAGCAAGCTCTTCGATCACATGCTGATTAAGCACATTTACCATTTTGCGGCGAGCGGATCTTTGTTTTTGCATTCTTGACAAATAGTTCAAATCATTTTATCACAAATAACTCAAGATTTCAATAAATTAAGAAAGACAAGGTGGTGTTTTGATGGTGAAACAAAAACATCTCTCACTCTCTTTTTAGCACAAGCTGCTGCACTACAGGGGAAAGAGCATCTTGGAAAAATCGCATAAAAAAACTTTTGCAAGCTCTTATTTTCTTTTTGCCGCAAAATACTGACTGGCTTTGAGTAACCCGTCGGGATTTCCGACATCAAAGCGTTCGCCCACAAGTTTTTTGCCAAAGAGTGATTCGGTTTCGGCAAGCAAGATAAAGGCGTCGACCAAGCGCAATTCGCCGCCTTCTCCTGGTTGAGTCCGCCGCAAAACATCAAAAATTCGTGCCGTACAGAGATTTTTTCCGAGAAGTGCCAAATCGCTCGGCGCATCTTGCGGTTGCGGTTTTTCGACAAAAGCCACGATTTCAAAAGCTGCTTCGCCCGCCGTGTCAGCTCCTTCTGCCGGCGCTACAATACCAAATTTGTGAATATCTGCTTGTGGTACTTGTTGCACACCAAGCACACAACCATCGTGGTCGCCGCGTGCAGATAATAATTGTTGCGGTGCGGAGACAGGAGCATCCAATATTTCATCGCCAAAGAAGGCAAAAAAATCATCATTCCCTACCAAATCCGCTGCTTGCAAAATCGCGTGTCCATCACCAAGCGGTTCGGATTGCACGACTGTAGAAATTTTGCAGAGTTTGGTTAATGCCGCCAGTTCATCCGCTTTGTCGATTTTTCCTTTCTGGCGTAATGCGGCTTCGAGTTTGGCGTCGGGTTCAAAATGTTTGGGCGTAACACTCCCTTCTGGCGGAATCACGAAAATTACTTCTTCTACTCCTGCTGCTGCAAGTTCGCGCACGATCAGCTCGATTACTGGTCTGTCATAGACAGGCAACATCTCTTTAGGGACGCATTTGGTCGCTGGCAAAAATCGGCTTCCCAGTCCGGCAACAGGAATCACGGCTTTTTTGACGGTTCTCATAATCGCTGGAAAAGAGGAATAATTTTAGAAGTCGCCTTACGCGCCTTGGGGATTTCGATTGTCAAAATATGATCAACCATTTTGGCAGTAATATCGGCAGAATTGATAGCTGTCGGCAATAAAATGCTTCGTTGAAAAGTTCCCCAGTAGCATTCTTCGGCATGTTTTTTGGCGTTCTGCGGACACGACTGAGGATACACTCGCTCGCCCGAGATTACTAGCAGATCATCATCGATCGAGATGGCAACTGATTTTTCGTCCACGCCGGCAATCGGCGCAATCACAAAAATACTCGCGGCGGTTTCGAGAATATCAACCGCCAATTGCCCGACAGCATCATCTGCAAGCAACTCGGGGCGCTCGGATTTTGGCTGCCGAAGAGCGTGCAAATCGGTCTGAGCAGTAATATGCATAAACAAACTAAGTGTGTGTGATTGTGCGGAGATATTGGTTTTTTTTCAAGGAGAAGATTACGAGTTGATATATAAATGAAAACTTTTTGATTTTTGCTGAAGAAGCTTTGTGTTTTGTTCATTTACTTTGCATTTTTGGTTCTGTGGAATAATTTAGTTATAATCAAGCTGTGTTTTTGAGCGCGCTCGCGTGTCAAACTATTTCCCAAATACTAAGAATACAGTGTCCCCTGGAACACCACGTCCGGCAAAGGAAAGGTGATGCGAAATCCTCTTGGTCTTCCAAAAAACAGTCATAAGAAAAACACCTTGCCAATGACAAAAGAGTTATGCGACACTGTTATGGCAGACTTTTTTCTCATCTAAGGAGAACCCATGATTTACAGTGTAAGACGCCGAAACGAAAACAACGAAAAGCTGATGCGCCGCTTCAAAAAGCAGGTACAACAGCAAGGAATCGTACCTTCTGGTCGCAAAAATCGCTATTTTAAAAGCGATAAGACTAAGACACGTGTTCGCCAAGAAGCTATCAAACGCGACTTTTACCGAAAGAAAAAAATGGAGCGTATTCTGTACGCATAGAGAGGTTTGGTTTTTGTACGAATCTTAAAAAAGTACTTTTTATCAGGTACTTTTTTTGTTTCCTGGCTCCGAAAGAAAATATTTCTGCTTCCAGGATTCTCCTGTTACAATGTTTTGGCTCTCAGTATCGAGAATATTTAATTTGTAATTTGTAAAATCTTATGCCAACTGTTGCTATCATCGGCAGACCCAACGCGGGGAAATCGACTTTGTTCAATTCACTTTTGGGCGAACGACTCGCGATCGAATCCGATACTCCCGGAACCACACGTGACCGAGTTTTTGGCACAGTAATCGGCGAAAGATTTGATTTCTTGCTGGTGGACACTGGTGGACTTACCACAGAAATCAGCGATGACATTGAAGAAAACATGCGCGCCCAAGCAGAAGAATCAATCGCTGGCGCAGATGTAATCTATTTTTGTATTGATGTACGCCAACCACTCACCGCCGAAGAATGGACAATTTCTGAGATTTTGCGCAAGCGCAAGCCGAAAAATATTCCCGTTTTTTTAGTTGCTACCAAGGCCGAAAAAACAAGTGCCAACGAGGCCGCGAGCGAATTTTATGGACTCGGGATTACCGATCGCGATATCTTTTTTGTTTCTGCGAAAGAACGCCGCGGCACAAACGAACTGCTTGATGCGACAGAAGACGAACTTGCTCGGCGTAGTTTTCCAGAAAAATCGGAGGATGATACAGAAGTAGAAAATGCCGTTACACGTATTGCCATCGTCGGCAGACCAAATGCCGGCAAATCGACATTACTCAATACTCTTGCGGGGAAAGAAATTTCGATTGTTTCCGAAAAAGCCGGCACCACGCGAGACAACATCGATACCACAGTAATGTTCGAAAAAGAGCCGTTTATGCTGATTGACACTGCAGGAATCCGTAAAAAATCTCGCATGAACGAAGAGCAAATCGAACGCTTTTCGCGACTCCGAACCCTCGGCGCACTCGCACGTTCGGACATCGCGATTTTGATGATTGATGCCAATGAAGGAATCAGCCATCAAGACCAAATACTCGCCGACGCCATGGTTGAAGCCGGTTGCGGCGTCATTGTGATTTTTTCTAAGTGGGATCTTGTGCGCAAAAAAGGTCGTGACGAAGTCGAAGCAGATCAAAAAAGTAAAGAAATCATGCGCCCAGACGCGGTGGATGATGAAAAAGAAGTCGAAAAAAAGATCAGCAAAAGTGTCGCTTCACTGCGATCGTATCTTCTCCGCCAGGCGCAGAGCAAACTGCCGTTTTTAAATTGGGCACCAGTGCTCTTTTTGTCCGCGATTGAAAAACGCGGTATTCATGATATCTTCAAAACCGTTCGCGAGATCAAACTCGAGCGTCAGCGCAAGATTCCGACTCCCGAATTAAACGACTTTTTGGAACACGTCTTGTCACTGCATCCGCCAGCGAGTCGCACCAAGACTCAGCTCAAGGTAAAATATGTCACGCAAACTGGCACCAATCCGCCAAAGTTCAGTTTCTTCGTAAACGACCCAGACGCGGTGCATTTTTCCTTCCGTCGCTTTTTGGAAAACCGCCTACGCGAGGTGTACGGCTTTTGGGGCACACCAATTATACTGGATATGCGGGCGAAAGGTGGGAATCGGAGGAAATAATACGACAAGTTTGGTTGTTTGTATAACATACAAAATATTGCTACATTTCAAGTACAAAGTTCGGATAAAAACGAGTTATATGAAATACATGTTTTCCTTTTGGGGCTATCGCCCCAGCTCTTAAAAAGAATCCGATTTTGTTGTTCTTTTTTATAAGGGGAAATATGGTGTTCCTACGCAAAGCTACGGAAACGCTTTTTATTAATTAACCTAAGGAGTAAAGTTTAATCACTCAATAGTCATCGAATTATATGGAAGCAATTATACAATCACTATACACAACAGCAGGATTGCTTTGGAAATCACTCTGGGCATTAGCAATTGGGTATGCTTTTTCTGCAGTAATACAAGTTTTGATTTCTAAAAAAGCGGCTGCAAAACATTTGGGGAAAGGCGGGCCTAAACAATTAAGTATTGCTGCAATTTTAGGCTTTATTTCTTCTTCTTGCTCATTTGCCGCTTTATCAGCCACTCGTAGTCTATTTGCAAAAGGTGCTTCACTAACTTCGTCCCTTGCATACATGTTCGCTTCGACAAATCTGGCTGTTGAGGTTGCAGCGCTAGCATATATCTTTTTGGGCTGGCAGTATTCACTTGGTCTTTTCGTTGGTGCTCCGATTATTATTACTATTCAGGCCATTATTATAAAACTAACTCTCCCCAAAAAACTTGCAGCTAGTGCACTAGAGAATGCAAAAAAAAACATTGGGATGGAGATGGATCCATCGGAAGGATTGCCAGAATCCACAAAGAAGAAACTCATGACCAAACTTACATGGCAGCGGGTTGGTATGGCCTACAAAGGCGATTGGAAAATGGTTTACAAAGAAATTATTATTGGGTTTTTATTTGCTGGATTTGTAGTGACACTCGTACCTCCATCTTTTTTTAAAGCCATATTCCCAACTCATCTGGCTCCATGGCTACTTGTACCAATTCAAGCATTACTCGCACCAATACTTGCGATTATTACAGTTATTGGATCAATGGGAAATGGGCCTTTAGCAGCAATTTTAGCAAACAACGGCGTGACTTTTGGTGCCATCATGGCATTTTTATATGCAGACTTTAATGTTCCACCAGCCGTAAAAATTAATGCAAATTACTACGGTTGGCCATTTGCTCTTTATATTGCAGCAGTAACAGGAGTCTCCGCAATTCTAACAGGTATTATTGTTCACCTGCTTTTCAGTCTACTAAATATACTTCCAACTGAGTTTAAAAGTATTACAGAATTAGCAACCTTCCAAATTGATTATACCTTCTGGTTAAATATCGTAGCCATTGTTGTAGCTATTACGCTATTTAGTTTGGCTCGCCATTCTAAGCAGGGCCACCATCACTAAATAGAAGAATAAGGTGTTTGGGGCTTGGGCATTCACCCCTTGATCCCCTCTGCCCTTCGCCCCAAACGGAAAAACAAAATCAGATTCTTTTTAAGAACAATTTCTTTCAGAAATTGAAGGAAAACACGTACATCATATAACACTGCGTATACGGTTACGGCTTGCTCCGTACCTCCGCAAGCCTCCACCCATATTTGCCAGTGGTAAGCACTTCGTGCAATTATGCCACTGGCAAACATCGCATACGCCGAAACGTTAAGTGAAATAATTTTTTGGGCTAAAATGTGCTGGGGCTTGGGCAACTTATATAAACGTGCTTCCTTATCTAAATACTATGAAGATTACAAAATCACAAATAGAACAGATTTGTAAGAAACTTGATGAAGATTTAGTTAAATTTTCTTTTCTCGCTAGTGGAAACCATAATGATAATTACACAATCCAAACAAAGAGAAATAAATATGTCTTGCGAATAGAAAACTTTTAGAAGGAGCAACTCTCCCGAGTTGCTCCACATGTTTTTCGTCGGAATGAGTGTGTCAATAGACTACCTCTTCCGTACCGTTTGGTTTGGAATTTAAACAGCAAAGAAAGGAACTATTGAAGTTCGATTCGATATCGCCGGAGTGCAAAACATTCTTGGAATGGGTACCTTCCGAGACACCCATTCCGGTTTTTGGTTGTCTCAAAAAAAGAGAATCTACACAGAATTCCGGTTAGGTGGGAATAACTACAAAAAGCAAAAACCACCGTTCCTTAATTTTCTTTGAGATATGAATACGTTTGATTTTTTCAAAAATTTTGGAGGAGGATAAGATTGCGTTTGTTTGCGCCCCGTTTCCGAAAACGATTTATTGATAAACTTTTAATTTTTAACCAAAATATTATGAAAAAAAATAACAAAGTAGTGCTTATTACAGGAGGAAGTAAAGGTTTGGGTAAAGAAATTGGGCGACAGCTCGGTATACGGGGATATACAGTTGTCCTTACCTCCCGCGACATAAAAGCAGGAGAAAAGGCTAGGGATGAACTTGCGTCAGCAGATTGTGATGCGCATGCAGTACAGCTTGAAGTTACCAGTCCTGACGATATTGCCAACCTAGCAGACTACCTCGACAAGACTTTTGGTAAGCTTGATATACTCGTAAACAATGCCGGCATAGCCCTCGAGTGGGACGGAAAGCCAACTGATACAGATAAGATTCGCCGCACGCTTGAGGTTAACCTGATTGCTCCATACGCAATAACAGAAGCCCTTATCCCACTTTTGGCAAAAAGTGATGACGCACGCGTGATCAATCAATCCTCACAGCTTGGCTCAATCGGTAATGCAGAGAATGCGTGGGATAAGGTTGGAGGTTTTATGTCAGTAGGTTATGCGACATCCAAGGCTGGACTCAACATGCTTACAGTGATTCAATCAAAAACATTAGCAGACAAGGGAATTATGGTTGCAGCATCGCATCCTGGATGGGTGAAGACTGATCTCGGGACGGATGCCGCACCAATGGAAGTCGAGGATGGTGCGAGTACGGTTGTTGAGCTTGCCACAATGTCTCGCACAAACTTCCCGAACGGACAACTCATTCACCAAGGCGAACGCTTGGTTTGGTAGTTTTTTTTGAGTCATGAGAGTAGTTTTCAAAGAGTGATTTGCTGGAGCAGTGTTCCCGATTTATCAGGACTTCCATTCTACAACGTTTGATTTGGAAGAAAAACAGCAAAGAAGGGGTAACTCTCCCGAGTTGCTCCACACTTTTCTCATTATTCTGGATTACCTCTCTCTATTCGATTCTTTCAAATGAGAGACTATTTGTTGTATACAGCCAAACAAAAATGACTAAGAAAGCAAAAACCACGGTTCTCTTAATTTTCTTTGAAAATAATCTTGACACGCACGCGCAAATCAGGAAAACTGCTTGGGCGCTTCAACGAGGAGCGCTGATATTTTGACCCTTGAAATCTTCGGTACAAAAGAGAGCGCAATAATTGTGTCTTGTTGTTTTGGCACAAACCAAAAAATTAAAAACAACAACGAAAAAGGAATCAAATTCCCCGCCTCGGCGGGGCTCTTAAACCTTGGAAAGCAGTGATGCTTTTCAAAATCTGACAAGGTTCGCCTTGTCATCAACAAAAGAGTTTGATCCTGGCTCAGGATTAACGCTGGCGGGATGCATAACACATGCAAGTCGAGCGGTAAGGCCCTTCGGGGTACACGAGCGGCGAACGGCTGAGTAACACGTTGGTATCTGCCCCAGATTCAGGAATAATTCCGCGAAAGCGGGACTAATGCCGGATACCCCGACTTGTCGGGAAAGATTTATCGATCTGGGAGGAGCCTGCGACGTATCAGTTTGTTGGTGAGGTAACGGCTCACCAAGACTATGACGCGTACCTGGTGTGAGAGCACGACCAGGCAGAGTGGGACTGAGACACGGCCCACACTCCTACGGGAGGCAGCAGTGAGGAATTTTCCGCAATGG
>JBGSOV010000038.1:0-3071 GCA_041738935.1 Candidatus Altimarinota bacterium
ACAGAAGCTCTGCCTGCCATGGTTATGAGTATGCCTATCGGTGCTGGCGTGGGAGGGGTGCTGACAAAGACAGCTCAGGTGTTGTATGGCGCTGGGCGCGGCGGGGCGGCAGCTGCATATGCATCAGGTGCTGCGTCGCCACTAACGCGAGCCGGCAGAATCGCAGGTGCTGCTCCAGCCACTATTGGAGCCAGCGTTGGCGAAGGCGCTATGGCGGGATTGTCTAATGGCGCGCAGATGAAGCAGGACATCAGCGAGATGCCAATCGAGAAGCTTCGCCAAGCCCCTGCGTATGTCGCATTACTGAATCAACTATCAGATATCCAAGACATTGAAGAGCGCGAGGCGAAGGCTAGGGATATGCTTGGTGATGCGATGTCCAGTGAGTATGCGCGCAAGACATTTACATCAACTGCTGCATTTGGCGCTGCATTCGGTGGTGGCGTCGCAGGGCAGATGCTCGCAAGAGATGCTGCTCGCAAGGCAGGCACTGAAGTTGCCGAAGGATTCGTGAAGAGAGGAGTGAGGGGCGGAGTAGGGGAGTTTGCTCAGGAGGCTCCGCAGAGTGGCGCAGAGAAGCTCATCTCCAACGTAATGACGCAAGAGAATATCAACCCAAGCCAAGAGACATGGGATGGGGTTCTACGCCAATCGATTGAAGGCGGCTTAACTGGACTTGCTTTGGGCGGAGTGATGGGCGCTATTGATGCCCATCCAGTCAATAAAGCTGCCACAATTCATGGAGAGATAGAGCGACAGCGCCAAGAGAGTTACATTAACGGAATCACGCCTGACCCTATTGCAGATCATCAGGAGAACGTAGATGTTGCTGCACAAGCCAACGCAGAGAATGGCACGGTTGAGTCTGTTGCGCCAATCACCAACGCCACCAGCGGAGAGCAGGCGGTGGCAGAAGCTAGTGCAATAATTGATGCGCCAATCGTCACAGCAGCAGATGTTGCTCAAGCCAAGACAGAGCAGACGGCCGAGTATGACAAGAACGAGCGATTGTTGGCAGAGATTCAGCGTATACAGGGAACTCCTGTGTCTCCAATTGTAGACACTGCTAGTCAGCCAATCCAAGACCAACAACTATCAACAGAAATTCCGCAGAATGCCGAGTTAGCTGCACCAATCACGCCTGTTCAGGCACAACAATCAATGGCGCAGCCAAACGATGCCTCCTCGACTATCACATCGGATGGAACAACTGCGCCACCAAATTCTTCTCGTGTTGCGAAAACGAATAAACAGGTTCAGAATGTAACTCCACTAGGAGAAAATCATGAATCGTCGATTGCAGTTAAAGCGCTTGAGAGTGCAATGCAAGAAAGCAGCGAGACTCGAGGGACAAAGATTGTTGCTGTTGCCTTTCCGGTGCGGGACTTGGCATCTACGGAATCTCCCACTGCCAGAGACCGCTCTTGGGATCTGACCAAGAAGATACAGAACATCTTCGGCATCAGCGTCATCCCGACACGTCAGGTTGGCGGTAACGGTAGGTTCAAGTTCAACGGTGTCTACTGGAAGGGCACGAACCGTGTCTACATGGACATCGACACACAGAAGCCAGCACATGCAGTGTTCGGGCATGAGTTCATCCATCACCTAAAAGAGAATCACAAAGAGGCTTACAAAGAGCTGGTGAGAATCGTTCGTCCGATGATTAAGAATCTGGCGGAGTTCAAGAAGGATGAGCAACTTCCAGAAGGCATGGAAGAGGATGTAGTCGTCGAAGAGTTGCTAGGAAACATCTCCGGCAACCGAATGAACGAAGGCTCATTCTGGAAGGAAGTCGCAGACAAATCTCCTCAGCACTTCAAGGTGATCGTAAAGACCATCCTCGAATTGCTCGACAAGATTCAAGCCAAGCTGGGCGACGCTCCTGCGTTCCGTGGCGACGAGTTCATCACTGACGTTCCAAAGATGCGCACTGCGCTGGCTGAGGCTGTCGCTTACTACAACCGCACCAATCCAAACAATCGCACCGACATGTCGGCGATGGGCGGCCCGTCGTTCTCGCGTAAGGAAAATGATTTCGCAACACACGAAGACAGAAAGACGGTGAGCACTACGGTGCCGTCTGCTGCTGGCCGCAAAGACGCTGCCGTAACGGAGAAGTGGGTAATCGATTCTAAAGATATGAAGGCAGGTAAGAATCACCTAGCCTCTGCCAAAGAGAAGGCTGGCCACACATACTCAGACGGCTCCTACGCAACACCGATGTATCGCTGGGATCTTAACCGCTCACTAAGTGAAAAAGAGATACGTAAAGTAATCAAAGATAGTGGCTTGTATGGCTTGACGTTTGGTGATACATTCGTTACCGCATACTACGTTGGAGAGCATACAAAAGGAGAAATCGATGAGTTCAAATCAAAAATCAGCGCAGCGAATAGCGCTCTGGGAGACAGCGTTGCCAGCGCTAAACAAGGAGTTGCGCGCCTCTGGCCGTACGGTAACCGAGGCGACGGGGCTATTGGACGGGGAGTATCAAGCGAGCTTCCCGCGAAATCTCCACTCACAACCGCAGCCATCAAGCGAGCCAAAGCGTTCATCGCCAGCGACAAATCTACCCCAAGGTTTAGCCGAGCAAACAATGGAGAGCGCATACGAGTCAGCCCTGAAGAAGTCGCTGCAGAATACGGAGAGCTGAACGAAGACGCAACGCCTGTCATCGGGTTACACTACTCGATGCAGGAGCGTCGCGCGCTCTCATCCTTAGCCTATGGTACTGGCATGAAGGGTGCTGAAGCTTCTCGCGTACAAGGCAATCCAATCCTATCCAAGCGCATTCACTTCTACATCGACGAGGGACAAGGCATCCGCCCAAAGTCAGACGTTGGTGGCCATGCGCATGCAGTCAAGCTCAACAATCTCTACGATGTGAACAAGGATCCACTAGGGTTCCGCCGTGACGCGCGCGGGAGTATGAACGCAATCGAGAAGATGTCCTACGACGCCGGCTTCGACGGAGTCTATGTGAGCGGTGCGCAAGGGTCACAGGGTGTGGCTGTGCTCATCGGAAGACATGCTGTGGCACCAACATACCTTGGACCGCACTCGATGGC
>JBGSOV010000031.1:0-3014 GCA_041738935.1 Candidatus Altimarinota bacterium
CTGGCCGCCGGTGCGCCAGGCGCTGCTCGATCGGCAACGGCGTTTCGCGGCCGCGCCCGGGCTGGTGGCCGACGGTCGCGACATGGGTACCGTCGTCTTCCCGCAGGCCCGTCTCAAGATCTACCTGACCGCGAGCCCCGACGAACGGGCCGCCCGACGTCATAAGCAGTTGAAAGACAAGGGGTCCGCTGTTAGTCTTGCCGCCCTTTCGCGGGAGATAGCCGAACGCGACCTGCGGGATTCCACCCGCGTCGTCGCGCCGCTCCGCCCCGCGGAGGACGCGTTGATCCTCGATTCGACGGGCCTGCCCGTTGCAGCGGTGGTCGAACGCGTGCTCGAACTCGGCCGGCAGCGCGCGCTCTGGCCCTGATCGGGTTCCAAGGGCTGTCGCTCTTCGAAGGTTGGCCGACGTGGGTCGCCATCCGGGGCAGGGTCCATCGAGTTTTCCAAACCGGGCGCGGCAAGGACGCAGCGCCTATCGTGGTAACCCCCACGGCTCCAGGAACCGGGCCGCGGGCCAAGCGTCACGACGCAACGTCGTGCGAGAGAGTGTATGACTGAAAGTTTTGCCCAGCTCTTCGAACAGAGCCTCGCCAGCCAGCGAATCCGCCCGGGGATGATCCTCTCCGGCCTCGTGGTCGACGTCACCGACGACATCGTCATCGTGAACGTGGGCCTCAAGTCCGAAGCCGTCATCGACATCAACCAGTTCAAGAACGAACGCGGTGAAGTCGAGGTCAAGCCCGGCGACGAAGTCGAGGTCGCCCTGGACGCCGTCGAGGACGGCACCGGCGAGACGCGGCTGTCGCGCGAGAAGGCCAAGCGCGCCCGCACCTGGACCCGCCTCGAAGACGCCTTCGGCAAGGGCGAGATCGTCACCGGTGTCATCACCGGTCGCGTCAAGGGTGGCTTCACCGTCGAGATCGAGCACGTGCGCGCGTTCCTGCCAGGTTCGCTGGTCGACGTGCGCCCGGTCCGCGACACCAGCTACCTCGAGAACAAGCCGCTCGAGTTCAAGGTCATCAAGCTCGACCAGAAGCGGAACAACGTCGTCGTCTCGCGTCGCGCGGTCGTCGAGCAGGAGTTCTCCGCCGAGCGCAGCGCGCTGATGGACAACCTGCAGGAAGGCGCGGTCGTCAAGGGCACGGTCAAGAACCTCACCGACTACGGCGCGTTCGTCGACCTCGGCGGCATCGACGGTCTGCTCCACATCACCGACATGGCCTGGAAGCGCGTCAAGCATCCTTCCGAAGTGGTCAAGGTCGGCGACGAGATCGACGTGCGCATCCTCAAGTTCGACCGCGAGCGTTCGCGCGTCAGCCTCGGGCTCAAGCAGCTCGGCGCCGACCCGTGGGAGAACATCGCGCGCCGCTACCCGCCCAACACCCGCGTGTTCGGCAAGATCACGAACATCGCCGACTACGGCGCGTTCGTCGAGATCGAGGATGGCGTCGAGGGCCTGGTCCACGTGTCCGAGATGGACTGGACCAACAAGAACGTCAACCCGGCCAAGATCGTGCAGACCGGCCAGGAAGTCGAAGTCATGGTGCTCGACGTCGACGAAGAGCGTCGCCGCATCAGCCTCGGCCTCAAGCAGTGCGCGGCGAACCCGTGGCGAGAATTCTCGGAGAACTACAACCGCGGCGACAAGGTCGGCGGCCAGATCAAGTCCATCACCGACTTCGGCATCTTCATCGGCCTCGCGGGCAACATCGACGGCCTGGTGCACCTCAGCGACATCTCCTGGGACGTCCCGGGGGAAGAAGCCGTGCGCAACTTCCAGAAGGGCCAGCAGATCGAGGCCATGGTGCTGTCGATCGACCCGGAGCGGGAGCGCATCAGCCTCGGCATCAAGCAGCTGGCCAAGGACCCGTTCTCCGGCTACATCGCCGACAACCCCAAGGGCAGCATCGTCCGCGGCGTCGTCAAGGAAGTGGACGCGCGTGGCGCGATCATCGACCTCGGCAACGGCATCGAGGGCCAGCTGCGCGCCTCCGAGCTCGGCCGTGACCGGGTCGAGGACGCACGCTCGATCCTGAAGGTGGGCGAGGAGATCGATGCCAAGTTCCTCGGCGTCGATCGCAAGACCCGCACCATCTCGCTCTCGATCAAGGCGAAGGAGATGCACGAGGAGCAAGAGGCTGTGCAGAGCTATCGCTCCGAGCAGTCCGGCACCTCGGGCACCAGCCTGGGCGAGCTGCTCAAGGCGCAGATCGGCGGCGATCGCGATCGCGGTTGAACGATCGGGCCGGCGGTTCCGCTGCCGGCCCTCGTCCGTCGCAATGCAGGACAAGCAGACCAGAGCATGACACCGGGCGCCCGGGCTTCCGCCGGGCGACCTTGTGCGCGATCGTCACGGGGCCACGCATGACGAAGTCCGAACTGATCGAGATCATCACCGCCAAGCAGAAGCACCTGCCGGCGAAGGACGTCGAGCTGGCGCTCAAGCAGATGCTCGAGATCATGAGCGACGCGCTCGCCACCGGCGAACGCATCGAGATCCGCGGCTTCGGCAGCTTCTCGCTGCATTTCCGGCCACCGCGCCAGGGGCGCAACCCCAAGACCGGCGAGGCCGTGGCGCTGTCGGGCAAGTACGTGCCGCATTTCAAGCCCGGCAAGGACCTGCGTGAGCGGGTCAACGAAGGCACCGACAAGCCGATTCGCGACTGACGCGCGACGCGGCAGCGCCTGCGAGGCGTGAGCCTGCGTATCGGGGCAAACACGCGCGATTACCGCGTCGCGTCTCGCGCCCGACGCTTCTACCTTCTCCGTCGCCGGCATTCCGCCGCGCTCACGGAGAACTCCATGTCACTGTTCCAATCGCTGCTGCTGTCCTTGCTGCTGCTGCCCACGCTGGCCGCGGCCGAGCCCGTCAACATCAACACCGCCGACGCGGCCACGCTGTCCCGGGAGCTCAAGGGCGTCGGTGAGACCCGCGCGCAGGCCATCGTCGCCCATCGCGCCCAGCACGGCCCGTTCCGTTCGGTCGACGAGCTGGCGCTGGTCAAGGGCAT
>JBGSOV010000032.1:0-2004 GCA_041738935.1 Candidatus Altimarinota bacterium
TGGATTCAACCCGAGGCGGGTAGCTACGCGAAGGAAATAACCCTGACAGATGAAAACACAAGTGCAGTTCATATTGAAGTGCCGTGTGATTCGGCCGGGAAAACTTTCCATGTAATTTGCGAAATAACTGATAATGGCGTACCTAAGCTCACAAGTTACAGAAGGATAATCTTTGAACCAAAATAATTCTTAACTGCCCTCTAATTTATAATTTTTATGAGAACTTTTGCCCAAACCGGAACCAAATCATTGATTTCCAGCAAGCAACTTGAGAATTTTAAAAAAGAAAACCTGGTAGCCTGGTGCATAGGACCTTTCGATGCCATGAATCGTTCACCTAAACAACGTGCAGAAATGTTAGTTGCCCATAATGTAGCTGTTAGTATGAGCAACAATCTTAAGGGACTTAATAAGATGTTTAAAGATTTTAAATAAGACTATGAAAAATTATTTTCTGATCGTACTCGCTTTATTGTTGCTTACTTCGTGCAAGCAACCTGGCAAAACGGACATTGATGAGGTGAAATACCTTGATAATTACAATTACTTATTTGAGGACATAGACATGTCAAAATCGCTTGCTGATGCAAGTGGCCAAACTTACCCCTGGTCTGGGGTTGACAGTCTCAATGTTTCATTGATGGACCAGGCTGTGAAAGATATTGAACAATACCGAAAAGGCAATTTTTCAATTAAATTTTTAGATGAGAAAGGGATTCCCGTTGATGCACATGTCGAGCTAAAGCATGTGAAGCACGAATTCAAATTTGGACTAAAAATGATTGACTCTCAAGATGAGGATAGCCTCTTTGAAAGATCTGCATCGTCGATAATGAAAATATTTAATGCAGCAAACATATGCAATTACCATAGTACCTGGTGGAAGTCAAAAGACAAACCTTATGGCAATTGGGATAATTATAATAAAAAGCTGGAATGGTGCGAAAAACTCGAACTAGATCCTCGCTTTCATATCATCCAATACATACATATGGGTAAACCTGTCTGGTGGAAAGAGATTGATACTGAGGAAGAGCTTTGGGATTTTTATGAGAAAAGAGCTGCCGATGTGGCCAAACATTATTCCGAAGGATTTTTTGAATACGATGTAATGAACGAAATGATCCACTGGCCCATTTGGTTTGAAAAATATGATGGGGCAAAACATAACATGGATAATTACTTTGTCTTCAACTGGATGAAAAATCCTGAAAATGGAGCCAAAGTAGTGGAACAAGCCCGTAAACATTTTCCGAGCCAGAAGCTGGTGGTTCTTGAAACCGGCGTGTGGAATGATTACCCAAACAATAAAGTGAGCCAGGATATTTATACCTACTATAAACGACTGGTTGAACTGAACGCGCCTTTTGATGTTATTGGTTACCAGGGGCGTTATAATCCTGAAGCTGGAAATCAACTAAAAGAAGGGAACAATGAAATCGGCCCACGCATGTTTTACATGGAAAGTATCAAATATGGGTTTGAGTTATTTTCCGGATTAGGAAAAGAAATTTCCATAACAGAATTTGCACCACCCTCAAGGACACGAAAAAACAAGATTGGTTCGCTCGAAGAACTTGGAGTCGATCGCAGGGAACTGGCACTCTGGGTTGCAAACTTCCATATTTTAGCGTTTTCCAAACCTTATTTGAATCAGATAACCTGGTGGCCATACTTAAACGAAGATTCTGGTGTGATCAGTGAAGACGGAAGCTTATCAGAAACAGGACAAGTACTTGATGTGCTAATCAATGAAAAGTGGCATACACATATTAATAAAGTGACAAAGAATGGTTATATTGATTTTAGGGGTTTTTATGGCGAATATCTTATCACGGCAGAGGGGTATGCAGAGCAAATATTACACTTATTCAGCAATGATTCAACAGCACAAACTGTGACCTTAAAAAAATTATAAATGAAAAAACAGATGAAGATGAGAACCTTAAAATTGTATATTACCAGCAATGTCTGATATTGAAGCAGTGGATAATGGTTCACCTT
>JBGSOV010000001.1:0-150145 GCA_041738935.1 Candidatus Altimarinota bacterium
CCAGACATATCTGTTTCCGGTCTTTTTTTTCCTTGTCGAGTGATATGTGAACATAAATTGTATTCAAAAATCAGCCCAACCATACTTGATGCTCGGCTTTCTGCAAAGGTTTTTTTCTTAACTTAATGGCAGTGGTTCTGCCGACACACCCATTCCGGCGAAGATTCAATTTTTATCAGAAAGACGGTGATCCAACCGGTGCTGCAAGTGTTAAAGGTTCAAACGATATTCTTGTTAAGGATACCTCCCATACACAAATAGACGCAAATTCTGATGTTCGGAATGTCATCTCCAAGTTGACTGTATTGATGCATATGAATGATAATCAACGTGGACAACACCAGACGGGAATGTTATCATCTATAAACAATTCATTAAAAAACATTCGGGAAAAATATGGGGCGCGCATTTCGAAACCAAAAACCGACAAAACGTCTAAAAACTCCGAAAAATAGCTTACTCTCTAGTGCATACGATGTCGACACGACTCTCTGCTGGCAAAATTCTCACCCCCCTGCTTTCTATCACCCTTGTTGCAGTCGGACTCGGATTCCTGTGGTTAGGTAGGCTCGCCTATGCAGATTCAAATGAAAGACTTGAAGTGCTGATTCTCGGTATCGTGGTATTTCTTTTCATGTTTATAGGGGCTATTTTCTCATGGCGAACACCACCATCTCGTTTTCTTTCAGTAACACAAGCAAGTTATCTATACACGCTTATGTTGCTTGGGTCGTTTGTTTTCGTCTGTAATTTTGGGCTGATTGACGCTGGCATTGAATCACCTTCTTGCGAATATCCAGGTATGTGGCTGAGTGCCCTGTTTGCGTTTTTAATCACAGCCTGTATCCATTGGTGGCTGCGTCCCACAACAACTCCGCTTGGCTTTTTATGGCTTTTTTTAAGCAGCGGCACATTGACGTTGATAGTGTCGTTTATAATGAAATACATATGGCAGATATAGAAAATACTGCAGATCCCGGTTTTGGTGAATCCATGCCCTATCCATCTCGTTATGGCCCTATCCAGCAACGACAGTGGAATGCGAATGATATCGAGACTCAAGCCAGTGATTTCTCTGACCAGAATGATGATGAAGACAGTTAAAATTCTAAAGACGCAGAAGAAATCTCTACTGCAACGTATATTTAGTTCTGCAATAGAATGTGGCACGCTTTACTTTGTTGCTGTATCTGCCATCTCGATGGGGGTGATGTTTGCCACACAAAAAACAGATAGTGGTATTTGTATGGATATGTCACCATCAAATCACTTGCTTTTAATTCTTGTTTTAACTGTCATTCCAGTAGTTGTAATCTATTTGTTAAGGATTATTTTGGCTTATTTTTCTTTGTATCGGCATTTTACTAATACATTTTATGTATTTGTATTTGCAACCGCATTTTGTTTTATTAACTGGCCACCACCACCACGATTTATTGGTGATCCTCCCATTCCGTTAGCAGTTGAATTTGTGTTTTTTGTTATAGCAATAATGATTGCAGAAAATTATGTGCGAAGTATCAATAAATAAGACCCTGAGAAGGAGCAACCTCCGCCGGAGCAGGTGTTCTGCTGTTTCACCTGCTCCACAGGTTTTGTTCCACGGAAAAACGAAGTATTATCGCATTACATTTGTTGCGTATTTGCTCCATGATTTACCGTTTCCCCAAACAGGAAGGACGGGGTGAGGCAGCAGAACACCCCGTCCGGCGGAGAATGAAATTACTTCGTTGGATGCCGATTCCTCTAATCCCGACAATGAAAACAACTAATAGATTGCCTATTCACAAGCGCACTTTTATTACGCGTGCGATTACGGTAATTGAAGAATTATTCATTCTCTATTTCGTTATCGTTTCAGCAAATACCATTGGAATGATGTTTGCCACCAATTCACGAAATTCTGGTATTTGTACAGATATGTCTCCATCGGACTACTTAGTTCTTATTCTTCTTTTGAGCGTAATTCCTGTGTTAATTCTGTATATATTAAAATTAATTTTAGTATATTTTTCGTTGTACAGTAAATTTACTAAATTCTTTTATGTTTTATTATTTACTGTAAATTTTTCCATTATCAATTGGACTCCTCCAAAATGGTTTACCGGTGACCCCCCCATTTTTCTGGCAATCGATATCTTATTTTTATTCCTTATAGTAATGATCTGTGAATACAAGTTGAGTAGGGCGAAAAAATGAGTAAACAAATGAAAAATGCACCAGACTTTTATTTCATAACAGGCGAACATCCGCCGGAGCAGGTGTTCTACTGTTTCACCTGCTCCTTCATGTTTGGAAGAGCCGTTTACCCGCCGCTAACTTGCAAACCGTGGATTTTTAGGAGTAAAATTTACATCCATTTTCTCCCTTCTGTGCCCAGTAAGCGCGTTGCCAAAGCCGATAATGCAGCGATCCATTTCCTGACATTCACGGTCAACAACTGGTACTCCCTCTTCGACCGCCACAATCGCTTCGACATCCTTCTCGATTCTTTGCGTCACTGCCAGCTACAGAAGGGCCTGCAGGTCTTCGCTTGGGTCTTCATGCTCAATCATCTCCATCTGATCGTTGCCGCCCCGGATGTCTCCGGTTTTATCCGTGATTTCAAAAAGTTTACTGCTCACCAACTGATGCGCAACATCTTGTCCACCGAACCGAACATCGCCCATCTCTTCACCGATTCTTCCGGCAAATATACTGTCTGGGAAAAGACGAACATGCCGGTCATCATCGCCACCGATAAAATCTTTGCCCAGAAGAACAACTACATCGAACACAACCCGATACGGAAGGGACTTGTTTCGGAACCGAGTCATTGGCGTTATTCCTCCGCATCACCTGAACGTTTGTTGCCGTTGGTCGATATCCAATCCATTGAATGAACGTGTGGAGCAGGTAAAACAGCAGAACACCTGCTCCGGCATGATCGAACAGGAGTAGGAGTAGTTTTTTCATGGCCTCAAATATTGCGAACGAGATGAAACAGCGAAACGCCTCGTTCAGCGGAAGGAATTACTTTTGCTCTCGCCAACTGTGACTTGTCACAATTTCGCAGTACAGGCACAATCTGTCGTGATGAAAAATGCTAAAAATCAGATTTTGCAGCGGCTGTTCGAAATCTTTATCGATGCGATTTTGGTGATTTTGGGCTTTGTTGGTGCGTATTATATGCGGATTGGGCAGTTGCAAAGTAGTGATTTTCCGTTTGCACCATATTTCGAACTGGCGCTCGTGTTCGTCCCGATTTTTTTGATTTTACTCGTATGGTTTGGCATGTACAGTCTGCGCGAAAAGTCACTCATCGAGATCGCGCGGATTTGCATTAATGTCGCTTTGATCGGGGCATTGCTGTTTCCGCTCATCTTCTTTTTTCGTCGCGAGATTTTCTTTTCGCGCTTGATTCCCTTGTATATTTGGCTCTTTGCCGCGGCACTTCTATTCGGTTTTCATACGCTGATGCACGTTATCGCCATCAAGCGCCATCAACTCGGCAAAAATGCTCTCCGTACGCTCGTTGTCGGCAATGGTCGTGCTGCTGCGAGTATTATTGCCAAACTCCGCAATAGTGGTTCGCGCTTTCAGCCGGTGGCGATTTTGGCGCCGTTTGGTGGTGGCGATAAAAGTATCGAAGGTGTTCCCGTTTTGGGGAAACTCGATGCACTCGAAAGAATCGTCGAACGCGAAAAAATCGGCGCTATCGTTCAGACAGAAGCTGGTGAACAAACGATCAACCTCCTTTCATTTGCGGAAGGAAAATACCTCGAATTCCTCCTCGCGCCAGAAGTGCTTGGTGCGTTTCGGCGCAATCTGATGTCCGAAGAAATTGCCGGAATGCCATTTTTGCGCCATCGCATTTCGCCGCTGTTTGGTTGGGGACAACTGTGGAAACGCCTGCTCGATATTTTGGTCGCAACAATTGTACTGCTCGTTGGGTCGCCACTGTTTTTGGCAAAAAAACTCACTTCGCGCTTGATGGCAATTGGACCCGATGAAGCTGTTTTTTGGAAATACGAATTCCGTAGTAGCGATGGCTGGCTTAAGCTCTTCCCCGAGTTTTTGAATGTCTTCTATGGCGAAATGTCGCTCGTTGGTCCACGCCCACGGAGCAACGAAGAACGCGCCAATCTCAAACTCTACGAACGGCGACGCCTGGTGGTCAAACCCGGAATCTTTGGTGCGTGGCAACTCGAACGCATTAAAGGTTCAGCAGAAGATAACAAGCGCGAACTCGAACTCGATACGCATTATATTTTTGCGTGGTCGTTTCGCAAAGATTTAGCGATTTTATTCCTTTCTCTGTGGTTTGCGTTCTCCCGCCAAAAATGAAGGTAATTATTCTTGCTGGCGGCTTTGCCACGCGCTTGTGGCCGCTCACCGAGCATACCGCCAAGCCGCTTTTGACCATTGCTGGTAAACCGATTTTGTCGTACTTGGTCGAAATGTTGCCGCCAGAATTACCAATCATTATTTCAACAAATGCGGTCTTTGGCGAAGCATTCAAAATGTGGCAAACCGACTTTGACTCCCGAGAGGTTACCATCTTTATCGAGGACTCGGATGGAGAACAACAGAAAAAAGGTGCTCTTGCTGCCGTGGCGCTCGTGGTACAAAAATTTGAAATCAAGGAAGATATTCTCGTGCTTGCCGGTGACAATCTCTTCTTTTTTGACATCAAAAATTTCTTACAAAAATGTGACAGCAAGCCACTACTCGCCGCTTACGATATTGGTAATACTGAAGATGCCAAACGCTTTGGTGTGGTTGTGCCCGGACAAAATAACGAAATTGCTGCTTTTCAAGAAAAACCAGCCGAGCCACAAAGTACACTCGTTTGTACTGGTTGCATGTTTTTTCCACAGCGTTTACTCGACTCGATTACAGACTATTCACAAAAACATAATGATGATATTGGTGGTATTTTTGAGTATTTTTTACAATCTGGCGAACCAACAGAATATTTTCGCTTTGCCGAAGCTTGGTTTGATATCGGCAGTTTTGGCGCCTATTTGCAGGCGCAGCGTTATGTCATTGGTGAAAATATTATTGATCACGGTGCAGACAAAAGTGGAACGAATTCGTTTTCGGGATCAGTCTATTTAGGTGAGAATACGCAGATTGAAAATGCTGTGCTCGAAAACACGATTGTCGAAGCTGGAGCCACAATTCGTAATGCAAGTGTGCGAAATTCGGTCATCGCCAAAAATGCTGTTGTGAGTGGAGTCGATTTAAGCGGAGTCGCGCTTCGAGCTGAATCGTTTGTGGCGGCGGAATAAAATTCCTTCACTTCAAAACTCACCTACATACTTCTTCGATTATCAAAAAAACGGCTGCCGCGGCAGCCGTTTTTTATTATTTCAATGCAGAAATTTTTACTGATTTTCCGTAACTGTTACCGCTTTGAGAATAGCGTCAAAAGCCGCATCAGCTTGCGCAGGAGAAAGCGCACCTTCTACCGCGAGTGCTTCTTTTTGGTTGGCATTGATATCCGAAAACTCGGGCACAAATGCGCGACGGACAACGAGTGTTTTGTTGCCAGCAATCGGAAAGTAATAGCGATATTCGCCACATCCTTCGGCGCCAGAAATCACACGCCAGCCATCAAGTTTGCCAATGGTAACTTGTTCGATAAAACCGTCTTGTGCGACAAACTCAGATTTATCTTCTGAAAGATTTTCGTCGGCAAAACCAGTTGGCTCAAGCGCTGTAACGGTGTCTGCCAGGTTTTTGTCATACGACTCAAAGCTGACATCAAAATCGGTCAAATCATCAAGCGGAGCAGCGTCGCCTTTGGCGTCGCACACATCTGCATGTTGGTAAGCAACGTTATGCGTCAATGTGAGTTTGTTGGTGCTGGTTTCGCTTGTAAACGGCGTTGTTGGATATTTGAGCGTAAATGCTTCGTTGCCAAGAGTAGTCGTTTCCCATTCGATGAGTTGCAGCGAAGTGAGCATCTCATCAATCTGGTTTTGATATTTCATCTCTTCTGGATCTTCAACTGAGTATGAAACGACAAAAGCTTCATTCGCATTAATTGGCAAGTAGATGTGTGTTACATCGCCTTGAGTTTTTGCGATATAGCGAAAGCCATCTTTGTTTGCCAGTTCGTAGCGTTCTTTTGCTTTCGTGATTTCACCAGTTTTTTTGCTCTCGTTTATTTGGCTGTCGACATAGGCAGACAAACTCTGGTTTTCATCGAGGGTGACGCGATCGAAGCTGACGACAAAACCATCTGTGATTTCGGTATCAGGCTCTTGCGTTTCACCAGTCAGCATAAATGTGACGGTGTCGCCGTTCGTTTCGTCGTTCAACTCTTCCATCGTGGAAGCAGTTGGATAGTTGACGCGGAAGCCAAGATCGTAGTTGGTGTAGTTTTTCCATGCGGCTTCTTCGACAGGCTCTTCCTCTTCGGTGTCGGTGTCTTCATCTACTTCTGTTGTCGAGCGAGCCGGAATGTTTTCGCAAGTGACAGCACATTCGAGCGTGCAGACTTCGGCGTCTGGTGCGCAACTGCTGCTACACATGCTAAAGGTTCCGCCTTCGAGCGCGCAGTGATTGCGCAGCTGAGCTTCGGTGACGCCTTCACCCAATTGGTAAACGACTTTGCCGGTAAACCGATCACGGATAAAGGACTTTTCTTCTGGAATATTTTCACAAGTCAAACCGCACATTTTGACACACATTTCGGCATCGGTTGCGCAGACTGATCCACATGTGTTAAATGTTCCGCCTTCTATCGCACAGTGCGTTTGAAGTTCTTCAATCGTTGTACCGGGATTGAGTAAATACACGAGCTTGTTATCAAATTTTTTCTCGATAAAAAGTGCGGTTGTGTTCCGTATCATTCGGGAAGCCATATATGCCATTTCGCCGCGTGAAAGGGGATTAGTCGCAACACCGATTGTCGGTGGCAATGCGCCATGGGCTTCGAGCAAACCGGTGTAGGTTGTCCACCATTCGTTGCCAGTTGCATCATCAGTGTTGGCAATCATTATATTTACCAAAATCTTTGCCGCTTCGGCGTACGAGATATTGTCATTGGGATGAAATGTTCCATCGGCGTAGCCAGAAACAATGCTCTCTTGTTTGGCGTAACAGATTACATTGTAATACCAAGCAGAAGCTTCGACATCCGGAAAAGATGCGTCGTCACACTGATTTACCAATGCTTCGCCATATTTAGAATAGAGAAGAACCTTGGTATATTCGGCACGCGTGATGTTGCTTTGCGTGCGAAACGTACCATCAGCAAAACCTTCAACAATACCTTCTTGCTGCAAATGCAGCACAGATGGACCGTAGGTGTCCTCAGATTTGACGTCGGTAAACATCGCAAAACTCTGAGGAAGCAAAGCAAATGCGCCGACAAAGAGCGCAGCCCCAAGATGGGAGAAAAATTGCTTCATAAAATAAAAAAAAGAAAAGTGGCACCTACCAAGAAAATACTTGTTTGAAAGAAAGTGGCGCCCCAAAAAGAAGGGAATTTTTTCGGAGAAAATACTTGTGCCGCAGTTTTCTGTGCGTGATACACCATGGTTTGAACGAAATATGTTCATAACTTCTGGTTCAACACATATAACGAATGAGAAGGCGAAATTGTTTCACTTTTGTTTTTAAAAAAGTCTTGGATGATGTAATCTTTTGATTTGAGAGGAGGGGAAAACCGGTTATGCGCTCTTATTTGGCAAATTCTCCAATTCTTGTTCGGCTAGTTGCACATCGATATCCGAAACAAAATATTCCTCGCTTTGCGTAAACCAAGCTTTCTGATCGACCGGATAGCCATTGGGCTGCAAGCGAAGTGGGGACTCTGGGTGTGATATCAAAAATTCCGGATTAAGCCATTGTGGGTCTTTGGTTTCTTTATAGTAAAAATTTCCGACAAATTTCATTTG
This sequence comes from Candidatus Altimarinota bacterium, assembly GCA_041738935.1. Taxonomy (GTDB): domain Bacteria; phylum Patescibacteriota; class Gracilibacteria; order CAIRYL01; genus JBGSOV01. The sequence continues at coordinate 7,893 of JBGSOV010000001.1, forward strand.
CTTGACGACATGTTCGATGCCAACGGCAAAAGCTATCGAGCCTATTGTCTGCTCGTTGGGTGTGATTTTGATGATAAAATCACTTTTGGAAAAATGTCCGGCAAAGAGTGATGCCGTAGTAACAAGCTTTTCCAAATAAGGTTTTTGAGCAAGAGTTTTGAGTTCCTCAAAATCAAGCGGATTTGCCAATTGTTGCTGTTGGATTCCTTCAGTTTTTTCGAGCCATACTTCACTTAATTTTTTAGCAACGACCAAGTGGATGTAGTCTTCGGTATTTGTCTGGGCGACTTTTGCGATTTCTTCAGTCGTGGAATCTTTGTATGTCTCTGTATTCGACTTCTCACCAAAAACATAGGACTCCACTTCATCTGAATCGACTTTGAGAATTGTCGTGCCACTTTCAGGTGTACCCTTTTCGGAAAAAGCAAAACTGACCGATGTCTTGGCAAAGTGCTCTTTATTTGAGTTCATCAAGTCTTCGTTTTCTCGCAAAACCGCATAGGTTGCCGCGACTTTTTGCTCATCGTTGGGCATTTGACTGATCTCCGAAATTCTTTTTTCAGCTAACTCCAAATGGTGAGCTTGATCCTCAGCATTTTGGGATTCTTGATTTCTCGATTGTATTTTTTTAGCTATTTGATTTCTTAAGCGCCACTTTTCGTAATTCATTATCCGAATGCTCCGAAGAAGGTGCTTTATCAATATCCATAATAATTTTCTAATTAAATAGCTTATTGCATATGTTTCTTGTCTCAGCATCAACATCATTCCAACCTGCTTTATCATCCCCAATAATAGCATCTAATTCCAAGCACAAACTTCTCGTTTCACTTTGGAGTACTCTCGCTTCATCTCTTTTTGCACTAGCCGCATTCCCAAAACCTTCTTGTAGTGCTGCCAATTCCGCATCATTCGCCTTTATTTCCACTGCTTCTGCCTTGTTCATTCCCGAAGATAGTGCCACAACTATTGCGGAAAGTGCCAACAACACTTGGCGAACACCATTTCTTACATTTCTCACTTTTCCCTGATTTTCCTCTTGACCACTTCCTAGCGCATCAATAGAATCTCCGTGTCCCGAATCTGGGACATCAAATTCTGAAGGAGGACGAGAGGAATCTACACTATCATTAAACATAGTGATTGGATAAAAGCACCTTTCTTCTCCTTCTTTTTTGTAGTTTTGTCAAGTTTTTTGCAGGGTTTTTTCAGTTATTTCTGCATTGCCGCCTCGGCTGCGGTTTTTCCGGCAGCAACGATTTTGTCGAGCCTCAGGTAATCCATCGAAGAAAATGCACTCAAATCTGGCACAATATGGATTACGCGCTTGTCTTCTGGCAAATATTCGCGCTGATGCAAAAACATAATCCGCATCATACGTTCGGCTGCTGTTTTGATGCCACCAATTTGCGGAAACCAGTGAGTGCTCGAAAAATCAACATTCTGCGAAAACGATGCACCGACATCAATGGCAAAAATTGTATCGCCTGTATATTCGTTTGTAGCGATATCGAGCGGAAGATTGCCGGTCAAAAAACCGTCGACAAGCCAGCGCTTTTGTTCTTTGTGATAAAACGGTTCAAATATCCCCGGAACCGAACACGAGCCTCTGACCGCATCAGCGATTTTTCCTTGCTTCAAAATAACGCGTTCGCCAGTTGTAAAATCGGTCACTCCAATTCGTAGCGGAATTGCCGCGTCTTCGATGCAACTTTTTCCCAGTGCGCGCTCCAAAAAAGCATACAATTTTTTGCCGCCAAAAACTCCAAAATCATTCCGCGTCAAATCGAATGCCATTCGCCCTAATTTGAGCTGGCGCATAAGTTCGAGTATCGCAGTTGCCGAATGACCAGTCGCAACCAAAGCGCCAACAATTGAGCCGGCAGAAACTCCGGCAATATAGTCGAAGCTATAGCCTCGCGCTTCTAATTCTTTGATTACACCGATGTGCGCTGCACCGAGTGCACTGCCACCCGAAAGTACGAGCGCGGCTTTTTTCATGCAACCGAATACGACACACTTTCGCCGTTCCAAGCGGTGATTTCGATTATATTTGTTTCAGTAACTTCTCCTGCAATTTGGGCATTGCGACCGTGAGTTTTTAAAATGGTAATAATTTTTTCCGCTTCGGCGAGTGGACACGTAAGCAGCATGCCATTGCCGCCATTCCAGACTTGAAAAAATTCGCTCGTCGAAATTTCTCCTAATTCTTTTAATTTCTGCATAGCAGCTGGTGGTGCAAAAAGATTGGTCAGTTTTGCACCAAGATTTTTTTTCTTCAAAATCCGATTCAGATTCCCCGGAATGCCTCCGCCCGTGATATGTGCGATTCCTGTTACAGTCGCTTGCGCTGTTTCGCCATAATGACCGCAGACAGCGAGAATCGCATTATGATACACAAGCGAACCAGCGATACATTTCTTTGCGAGAGCGAGGTCGTCTGGCGCATGTTCGCGCAGGATTTTGCGTACGAGCGAGTAGCCGTTGCAGCGAAAGCCATTTTCTTGCAAGGCGATAATTGCGTCACCTGCTGCAACTTTTTCGCCAGTAATAACTTTGTCTTTTTTTACAATTCCGATGGCATCTGCGCCCCAACTGGTTCCATTGATTTTATCACCGACTTCGGCGATTTCGCCTCCGGCAATCACAATCTGCTGTTCGCGACAAGCGGCGGCGAGACTTTCCATCATAATCCCAATCTCGGTACTATTTATCTTGTGCGTCTCAAAAGTATTGGTAATCGAAACAACTTCTGCTCCCAGGCAAATAGCATCATCAGACACCATTGCGAGTAAATCCGCACCAAGCTGAGAATAGTCATTTACTTTTTTAGCGAGGTCGATTTTGGTACCCACCGTGTCGCAACATTGCACGAGGTAAAAATCGCCAAAATCGAGCACTCCGGCAAATCCACCCGGCAGATCAACTGGCTGACCAATTTTTCCCATGCGTCCTGCAAAAGTCGAACGAGCGGCAGTTGCCGCCAAACGGCTCGCAGCATCACCGGCTGCAATATCGACACCGGATTCACGATACTGGTCACTCATGTTTTTGAGAAAAGTAATTTCAGTATAAAAGAAAAAGTCGGGAAACAAAATGATGAGATTCTGTTTTTTCGCACAATTGCAGTTTTGTGATGTGCAGCCTTCTCTCCCAAATTACATTTGTTTTGGTGTTTTGATTCCCAACAAATATAGTCCGTGAGTGAGTGTTTCTGCGGTTTTTTGCGTCAAAAACAAGCGCGTAGTACGCTCTGGCTCGTCAGCCTTGAGTACCGGACATTTGGCATAAAAACTATTATATTCCCCCGCCAACTGAAACAAATATTCCGCCAACACATGCGGTTCGAGTCGCTCCGCAGCTTCGAGAACGACATCGGAAAAACGGAGGATTTTTTTGGCAAGCGACAGCTCCGCCTCATGCTCGAATGATAAAACCCCCTTTGATTCCCCCTTAACAGGGGGACAATGGTCGGTTGCTTTGCGTAAAATACTCGCGCAGCGCACTGCCGAATATTGAATAAATGGACCCGAATAGCCGTTGAAGTCGAGCATTGCTTCCCAATCAAAAAGGATATCGGTTTTGCGATTTTGTCCGAGATCATTAAATTTGAGCGCGCCAATGGCAAGAATTTCCGCCAAATCCTCGCGTTCTTTCCCTATGATTTCCGAATTGTGCTCGATGAGACTGGCAAAAGCGCGCTTGTACGCTTCGTCAAACACTTCACTCAAACTTATTACTGTGCCGGCGCGAGCGCTCATTTTGCCTTCTGGCAATCTGACAAGTCCGTGTCCCGCATGCGTCCACGCTCCCTGATAACCAAGCCGGCGTGCTGTCTCGAACACTTGGCGAAAATGCAAGTTTTGCTCATTGCCGACGACATAAATCATTTCGTCAAATCCTTCGCTATCATAAAAAATAATCTTCGCCAAATCGCGTGTTTGATAGAGGGTCGCACCGTCACTTTTTTGAAAAATCATTGTCGGCAATTTGCTCTCGTCACCAAATTCCACCACGAGCGCGCCAGCTTCGCCAGTCGAACCGATGCCGCTAGTTCGCAGTTTTTCCAACACGGTTGGCAACATTTTTTCATAAAACGATTCGCCGCGCATTTCGTCAAAATGCGCATCGAGGCGGTCTGTCACGACAAAAAAATCTTTCAGCGATTCGCCCACAATCCATTTCCACAGTTCGAGATTCTCCGCGTCGTGCTCGACTTCCATTTTGCGAAACTCTTCTGCACCTTGTTTTTCGAGTTCGGCGTCATGTTCTGCTTCTTGATGAAATTTGCGATACAAGCGAACGAGTTCTTCAATCGGATTGTGGTCAATGGTCTTTTTGTCGCCCCACTTGCGGATTGCTACAATCAGTTTGCCAAATTGTGTGCCCCAATCGCCGACAAAATTATCCGTCAAAACTTCGTGCCCACTGTGACGCAAAAGTCGCGCCAACGATTCGCCCAAAATGAGTCCGCGAAAATGTCCAAAATGCAGTGGTTTTGCTACATTGGGACTGGCAAATTCCACCTCAATCCGTTTTTTACGAACTGGCACGAGCGGCTTTTCTGCTGCAAATTCGCGTAAAGATTCGCTCACAATTTCTGGCGCAAGCGTGATATTCAAAAACCCAGGACCAGCGATTTCTGCTTTTTCAATTATAGTGTTGTCAGGAATATTTTCCATGATTTGCTGCGCGATTTCACGCGGATTTTGTCCAAGTTTTTTGGCGAGTTGCATGGCAATTGGTGTTGCGTAATCACCAAAGCCTTCGTGGCGCGGATTTTCCAAAACAATCAATTCACTTTGTCCAGTTGCAGTTTGAACAGCTTGCTCAAGAAGCGCTTGCAGTTGATGAGTAATATTCACGAATGGAATAGATTTGTCAGGAGTATAGCAGCAAAAAGAGGATGAAGCGAATTGGCTTTTTTCAAAAAGATGATTGCTGCTTGTCACTAAAAATTCGAGTATTTGGTCTTTGAAAAACGAAAGCGATAAAATTTCTTACAAGAAAAATAGTGTTTTTCTAGTTTGGTTTTTGGCATAATAAGAAGCGATTTTATAAGAAAATGACTTCCAAAATTACTAATTGCCTGCGCAAAAAACATAACTCTCCGGCGCTAATGACGCATGTCGTCGCTGGTTTTCCGAGTCTGGAAGAATCAAAACAAATCGTTAAGATGATGGACGAAATAGGTGCAGACGTAATTGAAATACAAATTCCGTTTTCGGATCCGGTTGCCGATGGTCCGACCATGCAGCGCTGCAACGAACTCGCGCTCGAACGCGGTTTCCATGTTTCTCAGGCGTTTGAAATGGCAGCAGAACTGACTAAAGACATCAGGGCGCCGCTGCTGTTTATGACCTATTACAATATTATTCATTCTTTTGGCGTGAAAGAATTCTGTCAGAAAGCGAAGGCGAGCGGCGTCCAAGGAGTAATCGTGCCAGATATGCCGATTAACGAAGAGCCGCACGAGCACTTTTTGGCAGCATGTAAAGAGTACGAACTCGATTGGATCCCAGTCGTGTCGCCGCTGACGACCGAAGCGCGCATCGCCGAACTCAGTCAATATGCTGGCGGTTTTTGGTATTTAGTCTCTCGCACCGGTGTAACTGGTGTTCGTGCTGATTTTAGCGACGAGACAAAAGAGCAAATTGCAAATATCAAAAAACATTCTGATCTTCCAATTGCGATGGCTTTTGGTGTCAGCAAACCAGAACACATCGAAAAAATCGGACACGCTGCGAGCATGGCAGTTGTTGGCTCATACATTCAAAATATTTTCTTGCAAGAAGAAATTTCTTTTGATAATCGATTGGCAGAAGCCCGCAAAAAACTGCACGAATTACAGGCTCGTGAGCTTTAAAAATCACCGAAAACAGAAAAAATAGCCTTTTTCAAGAAAAAACATTTGACAGGGAAAAATAAGTTTCCGTACAATGCTTTAGCTTTTTTTGAATGGACTTGGCGAAACAGGATGACGTTATCGAAGCGGAGGGGATTGTGGAGGAGTGCCTTCCTAACGCCATGTTTCGAGTCTGTCTCACCGAAGGACCTTTTCCAAAAAATCACGAGATTTTGGCTCGAGTAGGAGGAAAACTCAAAAAATACTCGATTCGCGTTATCACAGGAGACGAGGTCACGGTAGAAATCTCTCCCTACGATCTCAAAAAAGGGCGCATTGTCTATCGTAATTCTGGTCCCAAAGGCAGCAAAAAGCCCTCCACAACCCCGCCTTCCGTATCACCACAACCATGATTGTCGCAAACTCAGTCAAAAAACGATGTGCCAACTGCCAAACGATTCGTCGTCAAGGTCAGCTCATGGTGATTTGTTCCACCGAACCACGTCATAAACAGCGTCAAAAAGGTGGCAAGCGCAAGAAGAAAAGTTCGCTTGCTCGTTAATCACTCTTTCTTTTTTATCCCTGTCCTGTGCCAGCACGTATCTCAGGAGTAACACTGCCGAATAAGCCTGCCTTCATCGCTCTCACCTATGTGTACGGCGTGGGCAGAATAACTGCAATAAAGATTTTGGAAGCAGCAAGAATCGATCTTGCTAAGCGAGCGGACGATTTGACAGATGACGAAGTGAAGGTGATTACGGCTGAGCTCGACAAAATTCCTCATGAAGGTGACCTAAGACGCAAAGTGCAGAATGACCTGAAACGATTACAAGAAATCGGTTGTTACCGTGGCTATCGCCATCGCCGCCGACTTCCTTGTCGAGGTCAACGTACGCGTTCGAATGCTCGTACTCGCAAGGGCAAAAGTGCTCCTGTCGCGAATAAGAAGATCTAATATTTCCCCTACTTGTAACCTTTCTCTCATATGGCTACTAAAAAATCCTCCTCCAAAAGCACCAAAAAAAAGATTCGACGCTCAGTTCAGAGCGGGATTGCTAATATAAGTGCCACTTTTAATAACACGATTGTGACAATCGCCGATGAAGAAGGAAACACCTTGTCATGGTGCAGTTCGGGAACGGCAGGATTTAAAGGTGCTCGTAAAAGTACGCCTTACGCTGCTCAGGTCGCAGCAGAGCGCGCTGCCGAGACAGCAAAGATTTCAACAGGGCTCGAAAGAGTACAGGTGTTTGTCAAAGGAGTAGGACCAGGACGAGAACAAGCGGTACGTGGTTTGCACGCTGCCGGACTTGATTTGACTGCAATCATCGATCGCACACCGATTGCACACGGCGGTTGCCGCCCAAAGAAACCACGAAGAGTCTAAATTTTTTCTATTCCGTTCATGCGAAATACAGGACCAAAAGCACGGCTTTGCAGAAGAGAAGGGGTAAACCTTTTTGGACCCGAGAAGTATACCAAGATAATGCAGCGCAGAAATGCGCCACCTGGACAATCTCCTACTGCTCGACCTAAAAAACTCTCTGAGTTTGGCAAACAATTACGTGAGAAGCAAAAAGCAAAGCGTATGTTCGGTTTGACCGAAAAACAATTTCAACGTGTCTACAAACAAGCTGCTGGTTCTAAGAGCTCTACCGGTAACCGTTTACTACAACTTCTAGAGCTTCGCATTGATAATGTTTTGTATCGAGCGGGCTTTTCCATGACTCGTATCCAATCTCGCCAATTTATTTCTCATCGTCATTTTCTTCTCAATGGCAAACGTGTTGATGTTCCTTCTATCTCAGTAGTTCCTGGTGATGTAATTTCGGTGCGAGATCGTTTTGAGACAAATCCCATCTTTGGCGATATTGCCAAACGAACCAAATTTGCGCCCAAGTGGCTCAAGGTCGACGAACTCAAAAAGACTATTACCATCGATCGCCTTCCTGAAGCTGACGAATTTGAAATGGTGATTACTGCCCCACTTATCGTTGAGTACTACTCACGTTAATTTTTTTCTTTTCCGGTTACCAACGATGCACATCATCCATGAAGAAATCGGCTTACCGAAGATAACTTCGCAATCGACCGGAGAGCACAACGCCCTCTTCACAATCGCCCCGCTTCCAAACGGATACGGCATGACCCTTGGCAACGCCCTCCGCAGAGTTCTCCTTTCTTCCGTTCCTGGCGCCGCTATTACTGCGGTCAGAATCGATGGAGTTTCTCACGAATATTCCACTATTACAGGTCTCAAAGATACTATTCTTGACCTTTGCTTGGGACTTAAGCAAGTTGCTCTTCGCAAACACAGCAAAGGGAGTGAAATCACGACGCTTTCCAAAAAAGGAAAAGGAGACGTGGTAGCGAAAGACATCAAGGTTTCGAGCGATATCGAACTCCTCAATCCCGAGCTGGTCTTGACCAAATTGGGCGAAAAATCCAACGGGCTTTCAATGGAAATCAAAATTGATAAAGGCGTCGGATATATACCTGCAACCGCACAACTAAAAGAAGCAACTACCGGTGAAAACTGGATCTACCTCGATGCTACTTTTTCACCTGTGACTCGGGTTAAATACGAAGTCACAGCGACACGTGTTGGAGAAAATACTGACCTTGACAAATTGCAAATAGAAGTCGAAACTAATGGTTCACTGACCCCAGAAGAAGCGATGAAATTTTCGGCAGGTATTATTCAATCCTACTTCTTACTCTTCCAAAAAGACGAAACCGACTTGGTCGAACCAGAATTTATGGCAAGCCTCTCTAGCACGGTAGCATCAAAAGATGACGATGATGAAGGCTCCCCTCAAGAAACCTACACTCCGATTGAAGTCCTCAATCTTTCGCCACGCACTTTAAACGCCTTGATTAACGGCGAAATCGGCTCTGTAGAAGAGCTCGTCAAGTGTGCTCCGGCAAAGCTTGAAAATTTGCGCGGCTTTGGTAAAAAAGCAATGGACGAAGTATCAGAAGTATTGGCTTTACGCAACCTTTCTTTGGCAGAAGACGAATGAGACACAGAGTAGACAAACCCCGGCTTGGACGAAAAACTCATCAGCGCAAAGCGCTGGTACGCAGCTTGCTGACCGCACTCTTGACACACGGAAGTATCAAAACTACCGAATCGCGGGCGAAGGTTCTCGTAGCAGAAGTCGATCAATTGATCACGAAGGTGCGCCGTCAACCTGAACAGCGCGAACAAATCCGTTGTGCCAAAGCTGTCTTATTTCATGAAGATGCACAGCGCAATTTGATTGAAAAAATCCTTCCTGCAATTGCTGGTCGTTCGTCCGGTTATACACGTACGACTCGCCTAGGACCACGAAAAGGTGATGGAGGATCAATGATAGCTGTCGAACTTTTTGTATCAGATTCCAAATGAAGACATTTTTACCAAAAGAGGCTGACTTGCAACGTAAATGGTATGTAATCGATGCCCAGGGCAAAAGCGTTGGCAATATTGCCACTACAGCGGCAAAGCTACTCAGAGGCAAAGAGAAAACTATCTTTACTCCACATCTTGATGTGGGTGATGGTGTTGTTATCATCAATATCGAAAAGGTCACTTTGAGTGGTGGCAAATGGGTACAAAAACAATATTATCGTCACTCGGGTTATCCTGGTGGACTGAAAGCTACTTCTGCTGAAGATATGCACGCCAAAAAACCAACTGAAATTTTACGATTAGCGGTTGCTGGCATGATTCCTCGTAATCGTCTCAAAAAAGACATCATGAATCGATTGCGCGTTTTTGTCGGAGGAGAACACAATTTGCAATCGCAAAAGCCCGAAACAATCAACATTTGATACTTCTTCCTATTTTTTTGTATTGATGCCAGCCAAGAAAGATACTTCCGCAGAAGAGAAAAAAGTCGCCAAAAAGGTGACTACAACAGCTGCTAAAAAAGCAACTCCAGCAGCAAAAGTAGAAGCAAAAACTGCTCCCAAAAAGACTGCAGCTACTTCTGTAAAAAAAGCTCCCGCCGCTGAGAAAAAAGTTGCGCCCGCTGTTAAAGCTGTTGAATCAACAAAAACGAAGGAAGCACTCGCCACTTCAAAGGGCAAGAAGCGAAAATTGCAAATTGAAGACAAATTTAATGGACGCAAGTATTATTTGGGTGTTGGGAAGCGCAAATCGGCTACTGCCTTGGTGCGTATGCATGAAGAGGGAAAGGGCAAAATTTTTATCAATAATATTGATATTGAGAGTTATTTCTTTGGAATTTTAATTGAAGACGCGCTGCAAGGACTTACGCTTTCTGGTAAAGAAAAAGACTTTGATATTACGATCAAGGTAACAGGAGGAGGAGTTTGTTCACAATCGGGTGCCGTTCGCCACGGAATTGTCCGCGCACTGGTAGAATTTGACGCCTCACTTCGTCCTGTTCTCAAAAAAGCTGGACTCCTTACACGTGATGCACGCCGTAAAGAACGTAAAAAACCAGGTCTCAAGGGTGCTCGTCGCGCACCACAATGGAGAAAGCGTTAAGCAAGTGGCAAGTTATCGGAAGTAAGTGCCAGTGGACGTCATTCCAGTTTGACTGGAATCGGGCGGGTAATTTAAAAAATTGCCTCTTCGATACTCTCTATTAAGCCAAACTCCTTCTCAAGGTGATCTCCCAATTGAAGAGCCGATATCTCGGGGACTCACATTGACAGCAGATGATTTTGTCTTGGCTCAAAATCTGACTCCGCGAATTCCGAATTGCCCCACGCAGCTGATTGCGGCACAATAGTCACCGAATTTTCTGCAAAAAAATGGAATGGGAAATGGTCGCCGGACTCGAGATCCACGCTCGCATCAAGACGAAGACGAAGATGTTTTGTGCGTGCTCTAACGATACTTTTAACGCCGAGCCAAATACTCACATTTGTCCGGTGTGCGCTGGCTTCCCCGGCGCGCTGCCTGTGCCAAATACTGAGGCAATTCGCCTGGGCGCGCTGACGGCATTGGCGCTCAAATGCCAGATTCCTGCATTTTCCAAATTCGACCGCAAAAGTTATTTTTATCCCGATTTGCCATCGGGTTATCAGATTTCGCAATTTGACGAACCGATTTCAGCCAATGGAAAAGTGGAGTTTTTTGTCGCGAGTGAAATAAAATCTGTCCGCATGAATCGCCTTCATCTCGAAAACGATGCTGGCAAACTTGTGCACGAAGGCGGCGAATCACTCGTCGATCTTAATCGCGCCGGCAGTCCGCTGATGGAAATGGTGACCGAAGCCGATTTTCGCAATCCCGAAGAAATCGTGGCGTTTTTGAAAGAAATGCAAAAGATTTTGCGTACGGTCGGTAGCTCGAACGCCGATATGGAAAAAGGCATGATGCGTTGCGATGTCAATATTTCGCTCCGCCCCAAAGGTCAAGAAAAGTTCGGGACCAAAACCGAGCTCAAAAATATGAATAGTTTTACCAATATCGAAAAAGCTGTTCGAGCGGAAGTCATCCGCCAACAAAAGATTCTTGAAGCTGGCGGCAAGATCGATCAAGAAACCCGCGGCTGGGATGTAGAGAAAGAGGTTTCGGTCTCGCAACGGAGCAAAGAAGAAGCCGCCGATTATCGCTATTTTCCGGAACCGGATATTCCACCGCTCCAATTTGACGCAGAAGACATTGCTCTTTTGAAAAGTACTTTGCCCGAGCTACCAGCAACAAAGCTCGAACGCTTTGTTACGGACTATGGCATCGCGTGGGATACTGCGGAAATCCTCGCTGGCGATGCAGATTATTCGGCATATTTTGAAGTTGCAGCAGAAATTTCAACACATCCGAAAAAAACGGCAAACTGGATTGTGGGTGATCTCGCTGCATTTCTAAACGAAACAAACACACCAATTTCCGCAGCAAAACTGACTGCCGCTAATCTTGGCACGATGGTTGCGCTTATCGAAAAAGGGACAATCTCAGGAAAAATCGCCAAAGAAATCTTCCCCGAATTACTCGAAAGTGGAAAAGCGATTGAAGCACTGATCCAAGAAAAAGGGCTCGAACAAGTCTCAGACAGCGGCGAAATTGAAAGAATCTGTCAGCAAGTCATTGATGAAAATCCGCAAAGTGTCGCGGATTTTAAGGGTGGCAAGGACAAAGCGCTCGGCGCGCTCGTGGGACAAGTGATGAAAAAATCCCGCGGTCAGGCGAATCCGCAAATGGCGAATGATATTTTGAAGAAGTTAATTTCTTGAAACCTCATTCCTCTATAGACGGAAATCTATGCAGTATTTCAGATGAAAGTCATTTATAGATTAGCAGCAGACGGTATTTTTCTTCTTCATTTTTTTGTTGTTGTAATTGCACTCTTTGGTTGGACATCATCAAGATTTTGGAATGTTTATATGCTTGTTCTAGTTGCTACTCTCATTTCAGATGTCGTATTTGGCTATTGTATCTTGAGCAGATGGGAGTTCGAAATCAGGAAAAAGATAAATCCCAAAACCGACTATGATTTTACATGGGCGACATATTACACATACAAACTAATAAACCTTCGGATACCTAACTATTATTATATTCGAGTCGCTGTAATATTCTTAATTGTTTCCATTAGCACTAATATATACTTCAAATTCATTTATAAATAAATCCTATGATCAAACAACTTGACCTTCGATACGAAAAACAAGTGCTGGATTTTTGTTACCTATGCGAAAAAGAGAACTTGTTTGTGATCGGGAGTTTTACCAATTATAAAAATACGTTTGAGCAGAACGCATTTTACGGTTATTTCGAAAATGAAAAACTTGTCGGGCTGGGAGTTTTTTTCACAAGATTCGGCAACCTAGCGATTAATGCACCGAATAAAAGAATCATCGCAGCGATTATCGACTTTGCCATGCATAATAATTCTCACATCGAATGTATTGCTGCATTCAAACAGTATGCGGATTCGACCATCAAGCATTTGCAACAGTCCTATGGCAAAACACCAAAAACTATCAGCGACCAAACCGTGTTTCTTTTGGAAAAAAAGGATTTTATCGATTACTCCAATTGTACCGAGACCAGAGCATCGACCGAGGATATCGATGAGCTGGCGATTTTTAATTCACAGAGAAAAAAAGAGAAGGTTACGGAAATTGAGCGAAAGAAAGTTTTTTTTGAAAATGAGTTTGTACTTCGTATAAACGAAACCATCGTCTCAAAAGCGAACATCCATGGAGCATCAAAACATTACTTTCAAATCGGTGGAGTCGGGACATTGGAGACACATCGCCGAAAAGGCTATGCCCGACAAGTCGTCAGCAAACTCTGTCAGTCATTTTTTGATGAAGGGTTGCAATATGGCCTTTTGTTTACAGCGAACGACAATATTGCAGCGCAAAAAGTGTATATAGCAATCGGTTTCAAACCAATTGACAAGTTTGTAGTAGCTCAATATTAGGAACTGAGCAGAATATCTTAGAGTAAGGCGTAAGACTCTGTATTCACCGATTTATTGCCGCTTGGTCACCCAAACCGATGTTTCTCCATTGGCGCTTCGCTTTCGATATTTTCGAGGCGTTTTTTGAAGTCTGCCAAATATTGCTTGCGTCCATCATCGCCGACTTGAAAAGTCGACCAAGCGACAAATGTCGGCAAGACTTCAACACCACAAAAATAGAGCGCACCATGCGTAATCGGAAATAGTACCTGATCCAAAGTCGTACCGTGGACACCGTCTTCTTTGTACAATTCTGCTGGCCCGCCTGTTGTTACACTGAGCATGCCGCGTTTGCCGCGAAGCAGACCACCGGCGTACATAGCACCAAACCCCCACGTAACATCGAGCGCAAACACGCGATCGATCCAACCCTTGAGGATTGCCGGCGCGCCAAACCACCAGACCGGAAAATTGAAAATAATCAAGTCCGCCGTTTTGACCTTGGCGATTTCTGCTTTGATGTCATCGACAAAGAGATTTTTTTCCACAGCATTGCGCTGTTCGATCATGTCGTTGAAATATGACGGATCCATGCGCTCGGTAAAATCGGCGCCCGATACAACTGGATTAAACTTCATTTGATACAAGTCCGAGACCGTCACACTATGACCTTTGGCAGTAAGCGTTTCGACTGCAAGATCTTTCATGGCACTGCCGAAGGACTTTGGTTCTGGCGAAGCGTGGACGAGTAAGATTTTCATAGAGATATAAAAAATGCATCACATTGTAGAAAAAATTTGGAAAAAAGAAATAGGCTTTCTTTCAAATATGGCTTTCCTTTTCCTCTTAAGAAACGTATAATACCATGATGGTGCGCGGTTTTTGTTATCACTTCAGTTCGTAATACAAATGAATTATATTGCTTTTCTGTCGGTGGGAGTGTTTGCAGCTTTGCTGTTTGTTATCGGTGCGCACTATAATCCTGACAGCAACAATAATTACCAAGAATATTCTCCGACAAAAATCGTGGCTGTAATCAAAGCAAAACAGCGCGAGCAGGTGCTTATTGCTCGTCGAGAACACAACATTAAAGTCGACGAAAGCGTCATTGCTGCTTGGGAAGGCGAAAAACTCAATCAGTTTGCCAGCGTGCCGACACCAAGTCCGATTGCAGATGACAACAGTATTCCTACCACTGAAGCAGCTTTTGGCGTTGATGCGTGGTATCAGTGGAGCAAAAGCGTGCTGGAAAAAATCTTTTCTTCTTCACGATGAAAAGCATGATCCAATTTCTTCATAGCTGCGCACAGTTTTTTCAATCCATATCGGCGTTCTTTACCGAACCATTTCGATCGCATACTTTTCCTGAAGTTCCGTGGGCAAAAAAAGATGCGGTGATTGTGGTTTTCGTTTCGACAGTTTTGTTTTCAGCACTGATTTTTGGTGGATTTTATTTAGGTGTCGAACTTGTAAATCGAGGTTTTATTGAAGCCCCTGGATTACTTGCAGAATTGGGACTCGAGATGACGACGCAAGAAGCGATGGAACTGGATATTATTGATGGCTATGGCGTGATGTCGCTGTTTTTGTACGAACATATATCGATTGCCATCATCGCGGGAATCTTTATGCAGGTGTTTTTGCAACTCAGTTTGCTCTACGCATATTCGCGGTGGAAATATGGCATCCATATGACACAATTGGGATTTCGCACTTTGCCGCTCAAGATGCTACTTGTAATGGTAGTGATGCTGTTTGTTTTGAGTGTTCTGATCCAAAATGGTGTCGTAGGATTCTATCACTTTTTTGGTATCGAAGACGCCGCTGATAATGGCGCTGCCGAACAGATGATTACACAAGGAACAGTGCCGCTGCCGGTACTCTTTATTTTTGCTGGTGTGATTGCTCCAGTGCTCGAAGAAGTGATTTTTCGCGGTTTCTTTTTAGCAGGTAGTCTTAAGCACTCGCGCACGTTTTCGGCCTTGCTGACGTCGGCAATTTTTTTCGCGGTTGCACATCTCAATCCGACTGCTTTGTTCCCCGGACTTGGCGGCGAAAGCATGTCTTTAGCGTTACCATCACTTGCCGAACTCGGCTCGGCGCTTATTTTGATGCCGATTTATTTTTTACTTGGCGTGCTGTTGGGATTTTCTTTTCTCAAAACGCGCTCTTTGTACCCAGGAATCGCTTTTCATATGCTCAATAATACCGCAGCACTCTTGATTCTACTGCGACATGTGTAGGTAATTTTCACAATAAAAGGGAAGAAATATGCAAATTATCCGGAGAAAAATCAGTCAGAATCTTGTTGACTCTCAGTACAAAAAATAGGAAAGTAAGGCGAATTTTTTTCGCTATGATTGAGTTTATTATTCCGCCAGACGCACCGCATGGGGGAGTTTTTCTTAAATCTTGCCAGATTTTGACCAAAGGAATTGCCGAAATACAGAGGGACTTGACAGCGACACGAGCTCAACTTGAAGAGTTGTTAGAGCATGAGCACTTGTGTGTTCGCAATGCTGCTTGGGAGATTTTGAAAAAAGCAGGATTACTCGATGATTCTGCAAAAGCCAGTTTTGATGTCGCTGCCTAATCAGTTTCTGACCGTTTTTCTTCTGGAATAAAAAAACAACTTTCACAAATGCAAAGATGCGCTTGCGCTTCTTTTTTATTGCTCTACACTTATTAATTGCCATCATCATTTTTTATGCTCCAAAACCTGATTTGGTTTGTCATCATCAATCTGATTTCTTTCGCGTTTTATTTTATCGTCCTGATTCGCGTCAGTCATCATGTTAAGCCGTTCCATTTTCATGAAACGCGCGAAACCAAACTTTTTGGTGTTCTTACGGTTCGCCTGATGTTCTTCATCTATTTTTTCTGTTTGCTCGCTTCACTGTTGGTACAGCTTTTGCTTATTTTTCCGCTGATATGAGAATCGCTCCCATTCCACAAGAACCGGGTCATTCGCATATCGACTTTACTCATGTCGATGAAAAATGCTTACTATTTTTTCGCAAGCACGGGATCCATCTCTTTTTTTCTCTTACACGATATTGGCTCGTTGCCTTGGTGACGCTGGTCGCGCTGGTCTATTTGCAAAGCAGTATTTTTAACGAAGCCGAGTATGGTCTGCTCGCTTCGGATGGGCTACTCATTTTGATAATGACATACCTTTTGATTGTTATTCATAGTTTTTTTCTGACCTGTATTAACTATTTTCTGGATTTTATTATGGTCACCAACAAGCGCGTGATTGAAGTCCACAAAACAACTTTTTTGCGTGACGAAATGGATGAAATTCCGTTTGATTTTATCCGCGCGATTCATCACGAAAAACGCGGAATTCTCGCAAACATTCTCGACTTTGGAACACTAAATATCGAAAGTAATGTCTACCAGCGAATTTCGATGCATTTTATTCCGCATTCGGATCAAAAAGCCACCAAGATTAGCGAAATCCACGGTGACTATATCGGTATTCCCGAGCGCGCGAGTCGACGCGAAGAAGACATGCGCTAAAGCAGGTTTTTAATCAGATCAAAAGCAATACCGTAACTGCCACTGCCATAATATCCCGCAGTCGTGAGCGTATATCGTCCGCTTTTTTGCGGTGTAAAAATGATTTCGCGCCGCGCCGACTCGATATCCTCCGTGCGAAGGAGTGCGCCATTAGGAGCAAAGATACGTATCCGAAACCAAATATTCTGTTCTGGAGAAACAACAAACCTGAGTGGTTCGTTGGCTTTGCCATCAAAGACAAATTGTCGACGCACTCCCACAGCGATTTCTTCACTTCTTTTTGCACCTGGTCGAAGTTGAATTTCACTTGAAAAAGCGGGTTGCTGAGCAAGAATATTCTGAAAACGAATCTGATATTTTCCATATCCATAAAAGCCAAGCAGCAAAATATAATAGTCGCCATCGGCGGGCGGCGCAAAAACCACCTCACGAGCGACCCCTTCGACATCACTTTGGAGAAGCACGTTTTTTGCGCTCGCATCCAAAATCTTAAATCGATACCACACTTCGCCTTGGCGCCCGAGAGTAAAGGTGACGGGATTATTTTGTTTGGCGCTAAACCACAAGTATTGATAGGACTCGGTGGCAATCACGCCCGATGCGGACTGACGCGGAAACAAATGGATGAGTGACTGGTCGGCGCGCGCAAGCAGTGGAGTTATCAGTAAGACGACGGTGACGACCGAGAGTACAATTTTTTTCATATCCTGATTACAGAAATAGCGATATGTTTTTATAAAACTTTATTTTTAATTTAGCAAGCAAAAGAGGCTTTTTTCTACAAAAAACATTCCCACAGCTTTTGGCAGTACAGAGATTTCACCGTATACTACAAATGTTTTTCCTTTTATGCGCCAAACCGCAATCGCTATCTGCCGCAAATTGCAAGATGCTGGTCATGAGGCGTTGTTTGCTGGGGGCGTGGTGCGTGATCGTTTGCTCGGGAAAGAATCTGACGATATCGATATCGCAACAAGTGCGACACCCGAACAAATCGAAGCATTGTTCGACAAGAGTTATGCAATCGGGAAACATTTTGGAGTGGTTTTGATTGAAGAAAATAATCTTCATTTCGAAATTGCCACCTTTCGCAGTGACGGCGGATATAGCGATGGACGCCGTCCGGATGCGGTTTTTTTTACTAATAAAAAAGAAGACGCCTTGCGCCGAGACTTTACCTGTAATGCCTTGTTTTGGGATCCGATTGCGGAACAAATCTACGATTATGTAAACGGGCAACAAGATATTACTGATGGAATTTTGCGCTTTGTTGGCGATGCAGAAACCCGTATCAACGA
The DNA here is from genome assembly GCA_041738935.1 of Candidatus Altimarinota bacterium. Classification (GTDB taxonomy): domain Bacteria; phylum Patescibacteriota; class Gracilibacteria; order CAIRYL01; genus JBGSOV01. Next base: position 25,925 of record JBGSOV010000001.1, read on the forward strand.
AGATTTTTTGAGAATTCTGCGTGCGGTGCGTTTCAAAAATACACTCGGTTTTGCGTATGGAGACAAGCTCGAAACCGCTCTGCAAAAGCACGCAAGCCTTGTGGGACAAGTTGCTGCCGAACGTGTCAAAGCCGAACTCGAAAAAATGCTCCTCGACATTTCGCGTATTGGTGCGATTAGTGATCTTGAGCGCCTCAAAATCTTATCAATCGTACTTCCCGAAGTCGCAGCCTTGCGCCAAATTCCCGACGCGCATCGCGATCGTGATGTGCTGGCGCATACGCTCGATTGCATCGAATTTCTTCCTGCCAAAAATGACGCGATTCTGCTCTGGGCGCTGCTTCTCCATGATACCGGCAAAGCCGAAACTTTGACACGCAAAGGCGACCGCAATCATTTTCCACAACACGAAATCGCTTCTGAAAAAATTGCCAAGCAGGTGACTCGTCGTCTCAAATTTTCGCGCTTCGAAACCGACAAAATCGCTTGGCTCTGCAAGCAGCATATTCCTTTTTATCAAACTCTGCAGATGACGCGCTCGCATCGTTTGCATTTTTTTGATCATCCATTTTTTGAAGATTTGATTCGTTTGTGTCGATGTGACGCACTTGCAGATGATGGTAATGATAGTCTCGTCCAACAAATCGAAGCCGAGTATCATGCCGCGCGTGAGAGTCGTTTGTTGCCACAATTTCACCCTGATCTTCTTGATGGCGACGCAATTATGCAGCTGACCAGACTTGCTGCCGGAAGCAAAATCGGCGAACTCAAATATACTTTGCGACAAGAACAGATTGCTGGGAATATCACAACGGTCGAAGCAGCAGAAACATGGCTCAAACAACAGATCACTTCGGAAGAAAATCCTTCAGAATAACTTGCTTCCCAGTGGTGCTTCTTGTTCTGGCGTAACCAAAATTACTTTTCCGTTTTCATCCGGAACCCCGAGCGTAAGCACTTCTGACACAAATTTACCAATTTGTCGTGGTGGCAAATTGACTACACCCAAAATCGTTTTTCCCACAAGCTTTGCTTGTGCATATCTTTCTGTAATCTGTACTGAGCTTTTTTTGATACCGATTTCTTCGCCAAAGTCTATCGTCAGCTTGTATGCTGGCTTGCGCGCTTCGGGAAAATTTTGCACTTCCATAATTCTGCCGACACGAATATCAAGCTTCAAAAAATCATCGATGTGAATCATATTCCTATAAATGTAAGCCTATTCTATCAAAGAACAGGAAAAATCTTGTGTAGCTTTTTGCTGCTCGATGTTGTGGTTGACAAAAATATTAAATAATGGAAAATGCTTGTGATTATTATTCCCTTTGTATGACTGGTTTACGATTTGGCATCTTGTCGATTGTGCTTGGTTTTACGCTGATTGCAGTTGCTTATATTAGTTTTCATTCTCGTGGAATTGCGCCCGATGCGCAGCCGTCGTACCGCTTTATACAGAACGCCAGTGCCGCATCCACTTTTGCTTTTGGTGATGTAGTCAAAACAAAATCTGGCGAAATTACCATCTGGCAAGGCACAATCTTTGGTTCGGATACAGTAATGCTCAATCTCGAAAAAATCGTTTTTACCAATAGTGGAACGGCGACCGAAGCAGACGTTGCGTCTTATTCTCTCTATTCTCACAGTGAAAACGGCACACTTGTCCCTCTTCAAGAAAATGTTTCGCCAAATGCAAGTGCTGGAGTTGAAATTTCTTTTCCAAATACGGCATTGCTTGCCGGAAGTAATTTGCAACTTGTGTTGACTGCCAAAATGAACTCGAATGCAAGGTCTGGCAAAACGATTATCTTGAAGGCGGAAGCGACAAAAGTAGTAAGCGCACACGGCACACTTGTCGTTACTACAATCAACGAACAAGTCGAATCAAGGATTGTAACTGCTGGGACTGAAAATATTCCGGTTGGTGTATTTTCTTTTGTTGCGGCTCACGAAAATCTTGAAATTAAAAATCTTGCCGTGAAGATTAATGAAATTGATACGACAGGACTTTACGCTCCAGCTCTTAATCAAGCCGATGTGCTTGATGACGCTTCGGCAATTAAAAAAGTGTCACTTTTTCACAATGATGGCACCGCAGTAAAAAAAGTTGGTGGCGAAGATGCTGTTGTTACCGTACCTTTTCTTAATGGCGAGGTGCTTTTCCAAGACTTGAATTTAATAATTGAAGATGGAATTCAAACATCGATTGAAGTTCGTGTCGACTTAAATGATATGGCTGAGTCAATGGCTAAATCGGGTCACGCGTTTTCAATGAGCCTTGATCTTGGCGCCTCTGATACTAGTATTCAAGGTGTTGATTCTGCCACTCTTTTACAAGATGACGACATCACCGTCGAAGACGAAGTAACAGAAAAAACATTTCCCTCCGGTAAAATTTATGTTTTTAACAACAAAGTTATTGTTGAGAGATCTGCCAGTCAGCCAAGCGGACTACTCGCTTCTGGCGCCAATCAAGAATTACTCAAATTCGATGCTGAGTTCACCGGCGATACAAACAATCCGCCATATTTGCATCAAGTCACAGTAAATATTGCAAGTTCAGACGGAGCTTGTGTGAGTGCTGATGGCGATTGTACTACCAATAATGGCACAGTTTATCTGTACAACGGCGATAACGCATTGATTGCTTCGGCTGTTAATACTGGCAGCGGCAAATTTATCCTGACAGTCGATAATGATGCTAATGAGAACCTGGGTGGAGATATCGTGAAGACTGAAGCAAACGATTCGTACGTCAATAGTGAAACCTATACAATCCGTGCAGATGTTTATACTCTTGGTGCCGATAGTGCGCTTACTGCCACCATCAATGTTAATAGCGATGCATTTGGACAAGATGACGTTATTTGGATTGATGGCACTGATGTGTTGGCCGTACAATGGATTGATCTTGGTGTGGGCACTTCTGTTAGCAAGATTGAGAACACCCTCAGCAACTAATTCGTAGATAGTGCTTCATTAACCAAAAAAATGAGAACAGCACACTTATTCTTGCGCTGCTAAAAAACTATTTCGCTGCCGAACGAGAATTGTTTTTACTGGCGACCCTTGCTCTGCCAGCGTATCCAAAAGCAGCCAAAGCATGCGTCGGAACATGCCATGTGGCGACTGCTTGTCCAGCAGCGCGAGCCACAAACCTTGCTGTATCGGATTTTGCTTCACGCGCAGCTGCATGCGCATCAAGCGAGAGTTTGCGTACTTCTGCCATACCCAATGTATGTTCTCCTGTCGCCCAAGCGAGGAGCACTTCTATCGCAATTCGCGGTCGATTGTCATTGGGATTTTCTTTTTCAAAAAGAGGAAGAAGGCACATAACTTCTTCTGCTGCTTTGAGTCCAAATAACTTGTGATAATACGAATCTCGCCATAGCGCACTCTCTTTTGACGGCGTTTTTGTTTTCTCCTTCATGCATTTGTAAATAACAAAAGAGCCACAATTCTTTGCGTATTGTAGCAAAAAGCCGGGCGTGCACGAACAAAAGAAAAAGCCGGCAAACTGTCGACTATTCTTTGTAGTGGTGGGCGGAGAGGGATTCGAACCCCCGAACTCAGAGAGAGCAGATTTACAGTCTGCCGCCGTTGACCGCTTGGCTATCCGCCCATTCTTTTTTATTCACAAGTTTGCGAAGCGCACACTTGATGACAAGAGATGGAGCCACCTATCGGATTCGAACCGATGACAATCCGCTTACAAGGCGGGCGCTCTACCAGCTGAGCTAAGGTGGCTTACTTCTCGTATTGTCTCTAAGTGCAGCGCTTTTGTCAACCAAACTTGCCGCCCTTGGTACAGCACATTGCGTCTCAAGGATATGGAAAAAACTTCTTCCTAATCGTTGCTGCTTTCTTCGACTAATTTTACAAAACGAATTGGATCAAAATCTGATTCGCAGGCAAAATCGCAAAAGCATTCGCAGCTCGGGCTTTTGCAACTTGTGCATCCAATACAATCGGCTCCACAAGCGCACGATAAAGTTTTTAGCATGAGGAGGGAAAAAAGAAAAAATGCTTCAATACTATTTTTCGCAGTAAAAAAAATTTGCCGCAAACAATGCATCTTTGTAATTTTGATACAACAATAATTTCAGTAAAAAATACTCCATAAAAAATGCAGCAAGTAACACCCTAAACTAACCTGTTTTTTATCGTTTCGTAAAGATTTTTTTGACAACACTACATCGGCAATAAGTTTTCACCCGAAAGATTGTGGAGTTTTTGGTGACGCGAAATCTCTGGATTATAAATCTGGTAAAACAGTTCCACAATTTCGTTCGTACCAAGTTCTGCAATTTGCAAACCGCAGCCCTCGAGTCCCGCGCGGACAATATTGCCGCGTTCGGAAAGCACTTTTCGCAACTTTTCAAACTCGCGGTGACGCTGGCGAATATTTGCCAAACTGTCTTGCGGCGAAATATATTGTTTAAATTTTTGAAAACCATTGGTGCTTTGCGCTCGCAGCGGATCGTGCGGAACAATTACAAAAAAGTTTTTTTCCATGATATCTGCGTACTCCACGAGTTTTTTGATGTATTCGATATATTCCACGGTTTGGCGCTTCATCAGTGCGCTGTCTTGTTTGCGCGCGATTTCTTGGAGCGAGCTGACATACGAATCAATATCCAATTTGCGCGAGCGAATCAGGATTTGTACGGGAAACTCTAAAGTGTTCAAAAATCCTTGGTACGCATAAATCAGCGCATTTTGTTCATCCACCGATTTGAGATTAAAATTCACCGAAGACGTTTTAAAAATCAGGCGCACACCACCATTTTTGAGCACCACCGTTCCATCACGGATTTCTGCAATTGGCAGAAAACGTTGCGAACTGGCAGTAGCAGATTTTTTGCGTTGTTTGACGCTTTTGTCAGTTTGCTCTTCGGACATGCTTTACAAAAAAAAGAATCATCAGGTGCTCGATTTGCGGGCAATTGTCGGGCGCACGGGGGCTTGATTGGTTGTAGTGTTGGGGTCGCCACTTGTTTGGTTGTTTTTGGCAATGGGCGACGAGGGAATATCTTGTGCTTTTTGTTCTGTCGGACTTGGAAAATGCAGCGCTTTGGTGAGTTCGTCCAATTGCGGCATGAGCGCTTTTTCTTGCATCTTTTCTTCGCTTGCGGCTTGCTCTTTTTGCTCACGCTTTTTTTCTTCCGCCTCGAGTCTGGCAGTCGGAACGGCATAGATAAGCATTGTCGATTCGTCCTTGTCCCAAATGCGCTTGTTGGGATTGACCATCGCTTCAATCATCAAAAAAATCCATTTGGTAAACTTAATCCCGCGGATTTGTAAAAAAGCGATCGCAAGCGTGATTATTGAAACAAGTCCCACAGGAGGCAGCCAAATTTCGATAAAATACGTTTTGCTGAGTGCCAAAAAAAGGACATACGCGATTCCGCCACCGACCGCACAAATGATGAGCTGTTTCATGGTGAGAGGTCCGACTATTTTGTCTTCAACCTCTACGTTCTGCGGAATTTTGTATTGCAGCATGTTTTTGACTCGAGAGTTATTTTTTCGTTTTAGTATAGCGGATTTCGTCTCTAAAATCAATCAAGAAGCCGTCCGACAAAACTCCAATATTGTGCGTCATCAAAATGCTGCTGCGCAAGAAAGGCATCTTTTTTTTCTTCGAAAATGCCAAATACTGTGGCGCCCGATCCGCTCAAATGTGCATGCTTGGCACCACAATCGAGCAATGTGTGTTTGATTTTCTCCAGTTCGGGAAAATGCGCAAAAATCACGGGTTCAAAATCGTTTACCGAGGATTCGCTTTTCTGGTCTTGCATCTCGTCAAAAGCGCGATATGCCCACGCGGTTTCGATTGCACATTGGTGTGGTTTGACGATCAAAATTTCGCCCAACTCAGCGGGATGCGTAGCGAGTGTTTCGCCGGTTCCACTCACGAGGGCACTTGGCGCTTCCCCGAGAAAAAACGGCACATCCGAACCTAACTCTGTCGCCATTTCTAATACGGTTTTTTTGTAATCGGGAAACTGCTCTGCCAAAAATAAAAGCATACTCGCGGCATCGCTGCTGCCACCACCAAGACCAGCGCCGATAGGAATTTTTTTTGTGAGGATTATTCGCACATCGGGGTGTAGATCAGAACCAAAAAACAGACGCACCGCCCGAAAGATGAGATTGCTGCTGTCTGTCGAGATCCGAAAGACAGAGTCTTCTGCTAAAATAATTTCTATTTTCCCTATACTCGTCGGAAGGATTTTAATTTCTATTCGATCAAAAAGTGAGATTTTTTGCATAACGCTTTCAATCGTATGCAAGCCATTGGTTTGTACTGCGCCAATCCGGAGTGAATGATTGATTTTTGCCGGCACCAGTAAAAGATGCGTGTTCATACGGTCACCTTCGGAAGCGAAACGGTCACAAGAGCAAATACCGCAATGCCTTCACCTTTGCCAACGGCTGTCAGTCCTTCGCCAGAAGTTACTGTAATGCCAATCTGATGAGAGTTTATTTCGCATACAGCAGCAATGTGCTCTTTCATTTGTGAAAAAAATGCTTCTAATTTTGGCTTACTGGCTTCGATGCTGACAGAGAGATTGGTAATTTTTCCTTCTTTTTCATACAACGCTTTCATGATTTCTGCCAAATATTGACTGGAATCGGTAATGCCGCCAGTATACATTTTGTCAGCAAAAGTGCCGAGTGACCCGCCACCAAGCGCAGACGAGAGCGCATTTGTCAGTGCATGCAAGACCGCGTCACCATCCGAATTTCCTTGCAATTTGGGCGCCGAAGTAATTGTAACGCCGCCCAAAACCAAATTTCCGCTCGTATCAAAACGGTGCGAATCTTGCCCCAGTCCAACGCGTATTTCGTTTTGCTGACTCAACATATATTCCAAAAAAAACAAATCTGCACGCGTGGTGAGTTTAAAATTTGTAGCAGAAGCCGCAACTATTTTTGGAATAACGCCAGCGGCTTCGGCAAGCTGCAAATCATCCGTCGGATTTTCACTGATATTCTGCAAACCCTTTTCAAAAATCGTACTCCGCATCGCTTGTGGTGTTTCCATAGCAAAAAGCCCACTTCGATCAATCGTACCGCCTGTTTTGTGTCGAAGCGTGGCGGTAATCGGACGCGCGACACCAGCCGCGCCATCGGTTTTTGCTGCCGCGATTACTGTAGTAATTTCGGCATCAGTTACGCCGGGATTACAGCCATTATGAAACACCACGAGTGAAGCGCCAATTGCTACCGCTGCACGAAAACCAATCGTGCTGCTCTCAAAACGCGTTTTTCCGCCAATCACGACATCGGTGATTTTCGTATATTTCTGCATCTTCTTTTGATCCGCCACGTGTCTTTCTTTTGTCGATACAAGAATAATTTGGTCAATACTAGCGCTCTGTTGCAAGCGCTCGATGCTATATTCGATTACTTCACGCTCGCCTATTCGATATGATGATTTATCACTTCCGAAGCGAGTACCTGCTCCTGCCGCCAAAATAATTGCTACAACGATATTCACATAAAAAATTCTTTGATATTGTGCCACAGCTCGCCAAAATCCTAAAATTTGTCGTCTTCATTTTTTGCCAAAATTATGGCATTCTGTATACAAAAATCTTTTATTTTATGTCCACAAACCGACTCATCACGACTTCTATCGCGTATGTCAACGGGGCGCCGCATATTGGTTATGCTATGGAATTGATCGAAGCGGACGCGATGGCGCGCTGGAGTAGGGCGCGTGGGAATTCGACTTTTTTTCTGACGGGCACCGACGAACATGGCAGCAAAATCTATCGTGAAGCAAAAAAAGAAGGCATCGACACGCAAACGATGACCGATCGCAATGCCAAGCCTTTTCGGGCGCTATGCGACACGCTGGCGATTTCGATTGATGATTTTATTCGTACAACTGACGAGCGTCACAAAATTGGTGCACGTGCCATTTGGGAGCGAATCAAGGCGAATGGCGACTTAGAATATCGCGAATTTGAAGGACTGTATTGTGTCGGTTGCGAAACATTTTACACCGAAAAAGAACTACTTGATGGCAAATGTCCCAATCATTTGACGACTCCAGAAGTTCTCACCGAGAAAAACGTGTTTTTCAAACTCTCGCGTTATTCCGAACAAATCGCTCAATTGATCGAATCAAATACACTCCAAATTCTCCCCGAATTTCGTAAAAATGAGATTCTGCAACTCGCAAAAGAAGGACTGAAAGACATTTCTTTTTCGCGACCGCGAGCGGTTTTGCCGTGGGGAATCGATGTCCCCGATGATCCGGATCAAGTGATGTATGTGTGGTGCGATGCGCTGAGCAATTATATTACTGCTGTGGGCTTCGGGCAAAATGACAACTGGCAACAATATTGGCAAGATGGCGAAGTAATGCATTTTATCGGAAAAGATATTTTGCGTTTTCACGCGGCGATTTGGCCAGCAATGCTGCTTGCTGCTGATTTGCCGCTCCCGAAAAAAATCTGCGTCCATGGTTTTTTGACAAGTGAAGGACACAAGATGAGTAAAAGTCTCGGCAATGTTGTTGATCCGTTTGCGATTGTGGAAGAATTTGGCGGAAATCCCGATCCGTTGCGCTGTTTTTTACTCGCAGAAGTTCCCTTTGGACGTGATGCCGATTTTACGCGTAAGCGCTTTTTCGAACTCTATAACGCGCGTCTCGCCAACGGACTCGGCAATCTTTTTTCGCGGGTGTTGACACTTGCCAAAAAAGGGAATGTGACAATTCCAGACGCGATTATTGATACCAATTTGTCGGAGGCGATTCAGCAAATAAAAAATACTATCGATGATCATATGCAAGTCTGCGAACTGCATTATGCGCTTGAGGCACTCTTTACCGCTGTCGAATATCTGAATCATGATATTGATCGCAAAAAACCGTGGATTTTAGTGAAGACTGATGTCGAGGCGACACAGTCGATGATTGCCGATTGGCTTTGTGCACTTGAAATCATGGCGCACGAAATCGCTATCTTTTTGCCGGATACTGGTGCAAAAATGTTTGAGGCACTCAACAATCTCGAACCAGTTATTTTGTTCCCACGCAAAGAAATGGAACAATAATTTATCGTGTATTCTCTCTGAAACATCAAAACTCCCTCATCCGAATTGTCGGACAAGGGAGTTTTTAATTATCCAGATACAATTAGCGTGTCCGAAGATGAAAAGATCTACTCCTTGAACTGCTACTACTCGATTGTGAGCTGGTATTGTTTGTCGCAGGCGTATCTTCTTGGCTGATTTCTACTCGCTGAGATCCGGTAACGAGATTGCTCCAAATAAATTTTCCCCGGAAGAATGTAACGACACGAACAGCGGTGTCAGACAGCATCTCAAAGCTGACTTCACCGGTGTTGTTTGTAATAATTTTGGTACCACGTATTCTGCCATTCGCTTCACGGAGGAATACCCACGCATATTTAATCGGTTGACACTGCGAGTCTACAAAGCGCACTTCAATCCGACGTGTCTGCATTCTGTAACCACTCGCATAGCTTCCGGCTGGTGTTGTAAACGAATCACCAGCATAGAGAATGAAGAAATGATCTGGCTTATTGCGACTAAACGAATTATTGCTAAAATTAGCAACACCTTGTCTATCGGTGACGCCAAGTCCAACGGTTTGACCATTGCTCCTTACAATAGTGACAATGGCACCACGAATAGGGTTACATTTGGAATCGACAAGCTTAAACTTTTTCGCTCCTGGCGCTACACCTGGACAGGTAGGAGAGACAATTGGCGTGTAATCAATCGGATTCTGCTGTGCGTCACAGTAGTTTTTTGGCGTGTCGTCAATTACATTTGCAGTAATTGCGAAGCGATAATCGGCTTCGTCGCTATCATTATTTGGGACAACGATTTCTATTGTTTTGCTGCCGACAGCTGCTGCTTCAAATTCGACAACAAAAGTGCTCGAACTCCCGACGCCGATAGTATCTGACGGTTGAGTCGTAACCGCAAATTCGTTCTGATTATCATTTTCGATTTGAACGAGAGGTGCGCCCGTAAGCAGCAACGCGGCAGTTCCGTTATTGGCAATAACAAACTCTGTGCTGCTTGTGCCACCAATGGCAAATTCGCCAAGGTCGATACTCGTTCCTGCGGCGACATTGTCACCAGACGAGCTGATCTCGATCTCGGGAAGGGGAATTGGCGTCCCTTCACCTGCAAGCGTAAAAGTGAAAGGGTTTTCGTCACTGTCGTTGTTGGCAATGCTTACGGTTGCGGTTTTTACTCCAACACTCGTTGGTGCAAAACGAATCGTAAACGAAGTGCTTTCTGTTGGCTCCAAAGCGTTTGTCGTTGGTTGATACAACACGACAAATTGATTGCCACTATCATCGGTAATTCGAACTATTGGCGAATCCGTAAGTTGAAGCGGAGCCGTGCCGCTGTTGGTAATCTCAAATACAGCGTCGCTCTCATTGCCGACAGTCAAAGTTCCAAAATCATATTCGCTTACGGTTGTGCCATTTACTTTCACATCGATTTCGGGGCTGATTCCGCTACTAGTAAGTGTAAAGACAAAAGGATTTTCGTCACTGTCGTTATTATCAATATTTACGGTGGCGGTTTTGGTGCCCGTGCTTGTTGGCGCAAAGCGAATCACAAACGAAGTGCTTGAATTTGGCGCTACTGATGGACTTGGCTGAGTCGTCACGACAAATTCATCAGCGTCCGTACCACTAATCACGACACGCGGCGTGCCCGAAAGTTCCAAATTTGCATTGCCAGTATTGCTCACTACAAATTCGAGATCGGCTGTGCTGCCGACACTGACGGCTGCACCATCGACACTTGTTCCGATGGTGATATTAGTGCCATCTTGACTGACGGCAATCTCGGGAAGGGGAATCGCCGTTGGTGTTGGAGTAGCCGAAGCCGTGGGCGAAGGAGAAGGAATCGCTGTAGCGCTTGGCGTAGGAGTAGCCGAAGGGGTAGCTGTTGGAGTCGGCGAAGGCGCAACAAATGTATTAAAGTCGTAAAAGTAAGCCTCTCCTGACGGAGCACTTCGCCCGTAGGTACCAATCACTATGTTTCTGGTGGCGGTATCGACAGCGAGATCACTGCCAAAACCTTGTGTAGTGTCGAAAAATCCGGGTGAAGGACCAATTTTATCAATCACTGTCCACTGTCCACTTTGTTGCGTATAGATGTTTACTCTGCCGAAGTAGTCTGCATATTGACCATCTACCCCTGCAGTCAGGCTTCCAATGAGCAACTTGTCATCCAAATATGCAAGTGATGCCCCAAATACCTTTCTGGGATTTGTTAGACTTCTCTCCTCCCAGAATTGTTGCGTCAACTGCCAACTACCATTGACTTTTTCAAAGGCATAGACGCTGCCATCTGTGAAGTTTGACGGATTTGAGGGGTACGGCGCAATCGGTGCACCAACAAAGAGGTGATTGTCATCGACCAAAAGCAGCGCAGCGCCAAAGCCATCTTTGTTCGTATATGCTGGATCACCAGTGTTATAATCCGCCGAATCAAGTCTGTGCTGCCATACCCACGCATTATTTTGCCAGGTATAGAGGTCTACACTGCCTGCGCTTGCAACTTCTGTGTACAGATAATCAACCTGATTGTATGCCACGCTGCCGATGGCAAGCGTGGTGGCAGTGGCTGTGACCTGGCTGCCAAAGCGGTCGTTGATTGCACTCTGCTCTGCAGTCAATACTGTGGGAGTTCCCCAATCGCTGCCATTGTAGTTGTAGATAAATACCTGCCCTGGTACTCCCTTGCCAGGATTGCCGCTTACGAAATTCGTTCTACCAGGAGCACCGACAATAAGACGAGTGCCGTTGGTATCTAGATGAATACTATGCCCAAACAAATACGCTCCCAGTAAATCTTGAGGCGGCATCAATGTCGCAGAATATTGCCAATCGTTGCCACTGCGTCTGTAGATGTAGACTTTGCCATGATACAGGTTGCTTTCCGTCATTGTTGTTGGAGTATTTGTCGTATCGGCTTGAGTAGCACTAACAGCAAGTACATCACCATCGAGCGCTACATCCCAACCAAAACGGTCACCCCTTAGGATATCAGTGGGTCTTAGCATCTGCGGTGGGGGCGAGTCGCTCCACCCTGCGCCCTTGGTATAGACATAGACGGCACCGGCGTTATAGGTGTAGTTGGGGATATCTAACCGTCTCTGAAAGGCCCCAATAACGGCGGTATCGCCCTGCAAATCAACACTATTACCAAAATGGTTACCATTTTTGTTGTCGGCAGCTGGACCAGTTACTCTTTGACTGGTGGTGGCTGCTAGCGTACTGCTTTGGGGTGCAACAAAACCAAACGTTATTACTGCAATCAGCAAAAGCCAAGAGATTTTGTGCCAAATGGTGGCGCGATTTTGGTGTTGGTTTTTGCCGAGATACGCAGAAAAAACGTTCATAAAAAATATAAAAAATAAAACTTAAGATATACTTAAAACATATTTGTACAAATGCGTCAATATGTTATTTCAGAAAATTATCTAGTCACTCTACGCAATTCTGACTAGAAATCGAATATTTTTTACTCTTAACCCACTCTGGCTCCCGTCTCCCTGATCAGAGTCGAGGGCAAGCATTAAAAGAAGGGAAAGGATATTTTTATTTAGAATCGGTAAGGAATGTTCGATGCGGAGTGTTTGTTTCCCTTTGGCTTACTGCTGAAAGACGGCGTAATCAAACATTGGTGCTACTTCTTGTGGTTCGATCTCGGCACTAATCTGGTGCTTGATGCTGCCGGCAGTGCCCGAGGCATTGATGGAGATCTTGTCATCAGGTAAGGGGAAATCACTAATAACATTGTCCATTGTTGTCGACCCATTTATCTTAAAACCAACACGAACATAGGCTTCTGCAATTTCGATTTCGTTCCCCATGCTACCACCAATCGGTTGCGCCATAAAGCGGGGGCCCATCTGCAAGACTAAACGCGGAAAATAAATTGGTGCAGATAGCAGATAGCTCATCTCTGCCGGAAAGTTGCGCCGCAAAAAATCTTTGATACCCAACTGATATCCACCACCACTCTCGCTTTCATTTAAAATACCCATGGGATTTTGAATGCGTAACAACATGCCTAATTTATCATTTGCGATGGTCTTTGCATCTGGATTTTTAAGTGAGAAGATATTTTCATTTGTCATGCTGTCGGAATAGTTGTTGCGACAGATGACACCAGTGGGTGTGGATGAATCTTTTATGTTACATTTGGCAAGTGCGTTGAGGCTGACGACCCGCGTCGTGAATGTATCTTTTTTTACCAATCCTTCTAACTTCCAACTGAGCAAAATCGGATTTTTGTCATTTCTTGCTGCTACATCACTCACAGGAATCAGTACATCGATAAACATGTCTTCCAAGTCATCATTGCTGTCAGTTCCAAATTCGCCAAAGATACTTTCGGTTTCGCCCGCACGAATACCGTTGGGTCCGACTATATCTTCTGCGATTGTTGGAAGTGGTGTGCTGACATTGGTAGTTGTTACTCCATTTTCATTACCCATTGGTAATGGTAGGCGATAACTCGAAGTATCGACCCACAAATTGAGCGGAATGGTTTCGCCCATTTTGACTTTGCGCCAATTGGCGAGATCAAATCTGTCTGCGAGTTCTGTTTCGGTGCGTCGTGGTGGGATAAAAATTACACGCTGATATTCTGTCGGTGCACTGCTTGTATCGTCTAGGCGTTTTTTTTCGGTCTGCGAGCCAGTCGACCAACTGCCCTTGCTCGAATTAATATTGTTGAATCCAACAAAGCCAACGTCACCAGCTGCGGTGCCTGCAGGATGCTCGAAGCCAGTGTTGCGTCCACTTGCTTCAAACAGCGCTGACTCGAGCGCACTTTCGGCAGAATAGAGTGCCTTGCTGTTGTCGACAATTTTGCTCGAATCGCGGAGTGATGCCGTAATCACTTTACTTGCACCAGCGGCAGCAACAAACAAAAAACCAGTAATTGCAATCGAAATCATAATGGCATTGCCTTTGCGCGACGAAATATATTTGTTGCTCATGAGTCGGGGAAAAGAACATCGGTGATCACTCGTGACGAAACAGTTGTTTGTACCGAGAGCGACACTTTGTCGCCAATCACCAGATTACGTCGCCAAGCGATACCAGGGCGAGTGGTGAGCAATATAGTGACGTGTGGTTGCACCTGCACATCAACAGAATCTTCGTCCCAGGCTTTGCGCGGGTCATCGAGCGGCGAGATATAAAACTTGAGATCAACGATATCCAAGGTTTTGGGAGTAATCGAAATGAGATCATTGACCGAAATATCTTTGTTACCGTCTACCTGAAAGTCGGGTGCACTGACAAACTTGAGTTTGCCGTCATCACCGGTTTCGGTCACCATTTGTAACATCCCCAAACGCTCGCCACCGTCGCGTCTGTCATCGGCGCCGTCTTTCCAAAAAGTATACCCGTCTTCATCGATAGTACCATCACCATCATCATCCATACCGTTACTCATGCGTTTTAAAACCGTTTTGGTTTTGCCATCCTTCGAAATCAAATACAGCTCGCGTTGCATATACCCACCTGTTCCAACGGCATCATCTGGTTCGAGCAGAGCGTGCTCATCTTCGTTATCATTTATCGATTCTTTATCGGCAAAAGTGTCAAAAATACCTTCGTCAAAGTTATCTCCTTCTTTGGCGCGTTCGCAGGTGCCACCATCAAAATCATTATATTCACCATCTTTTTTGCCAGTTTCGCAGCTCGACAAAAACCAAAAATGCCATTCGTATTCTTGCGGCTCGTTGCCATATTCGAGGACGAGCTCGCGCCCAGCTCCGTTCGAATAATATTCGGAATAATCGATTTGGTTTTCGCGAATCATTTCGGCAAGACGCGTCATAAAAAATTGCGTTTCTTCAATCAGCATATTACGAGCGCGTTCGCGCTTTTGCGAATTATTAAAATTGATCGTGATACTCGTTACAATGACGAGCACCGAGGCAAAAATCGCCATGGCGACCATAAGCTCGACAAAAGTATAGCCTTTGGTTTTGCTGATTATGAATCCCATCCTTCGCGGTTAAGATAATCGGTCAAAATCGTACTAAGGGTGACATTGTGCGTGACTCCGCCATTGCTCCATTCGACGCGCGAAACCACAAGCAAGCGATTGTCTTTGGCTTTGTCTGCAGGAAAATAACCACCACGAATAATTGGGAAATCACTGTCGTCATAATTATTCGGTGTGGTGCTATCGATGTAATACAGTCCAATCGAACGCGTATAAGGAGTGGGTTCTACAATTATATCGTCGGTATTGGGGTCATCATCATACTTGTTGTGAGAATAAAAAGACGGACCATTCTTAAGAGTTCTTTTAAACAACAGAAAACCATCGCGATAATCAAAATTGCCAGATTCGTCAAAGTTGTCTTCCGAAATAAGATTCCAGCGAAAATTACTCAAGTCAACATCAATGATAAATTTTTGAGGAATCTGCTCCGGATTTGTCGGTGTGGGTGTCGGCGATGTATGTGGCCAAGGATCTTTCCCTGTCGCGGCTGCCCATGGATGATTATTTTGTCCAGTATTCACATTTGCTTCGCATATGCCGTCGCCAGCATTAATCTCATAATTTTCGTCTTTATCCGGCCAAAAATTCCAACATTCACGCAAATTACTCGGATACACCATCCAGTTGGTATCGCGCATATTGTGCATCATCTCGAGTCCTTCTTGCGCGAGATTGGTCGCAATCAAGCGGTGCATTTGGGTATCGTTGGCGCGCATCGCACCAATAATCAGCGAGAGCGCCCCAGTCAAACCAGACGACAAAATAAACATTGCCGCGATCACTTGTAGGAGTGCCGAACCGTTTTGCCGCAAAAGTCTCTTTGATTTTTTCATCAGCAGCTATCACCAGAAATTGCTTCTACAAAACGCGAAACCCGATTGAGACAAATCAGGCGCGTGATATTTTCGTAACGGAAAAACAGCTCAGCGCTTTTCATGTCGGTGCCGTTGTTATCATTAATAATCATGGTGGCATCAGGCGCCACAAAAAGCACTGTCAGATTGTAATTATCTGAAATACCAGGAGTAGGATATTGAGCACGCACACGAGTCGCCCAATGCGCCTTTTTGACAGTTTTACTGATTTCGCTGTCACTGCCAGCAGTATATTTTTCGTCAGGAACTGGATCAATGCCGTCGCTGTCGTCGACAAATTCGGTCACCGTGAGGGTGTTATCACTCGCATTAATCGCAAGATTGACACCAAAACCTCCTTCTGGCGCAACTGGGACACCATCATCATCAAGTCCAAACGGGCGACTGCTAATAGCAGCGGTACGCGCCGAGCGCAATTCTCCCAAGATTTCTTCGACACCAGCGATAAAACTTTCGTGTTTTTGACGCCGCACCGTTGCTTCACTTTGCGTCAAAAATGCGAGACTAAGCATCGCCATAATCGCCATCGAAACAATCAACTCAATCAGCGTAAAACCGTGGGTTTTGCGTACCAACACCAGGTGGAAGGCAGATGATTTTTGTCTGTGTTGCAAAAGTCTGGAGATAATATTTGTTTTTCTTTGTATGAAGCCAAAACCGACAAATCGCATTCACTGTGCGGAGACGAAGAATTAAGTTGCAGATTTTGTTGTTTTTATCGCTAGAATAATAGCATACTACTACGATTTTGTCAAAAACCAACGGATGAGTTTTTCGGTATCAGTGAGTGCTTCGGGCGCTTCGGTAAAACGCTTGACGATATCACTTTTTTTCCAGCCAAGACCTTCCAAAGCGGAGATAGCATCATCATAGACAGAATGTGGTTTTGTTACTGATAGTTGACCATTGCCAAAATGAACACTGCCAATTTTTTCACGCAATTCGATGATGGCGCGTTCGGCAGTCTTTTTGCCGATGCCTTTAATCGAAGTCAAAAACGGGATATCTTCGGCGATCAGCGCGTTTCGAATAGCATCGCCACCGGCGGACAAAATTTCGAGTCCGCTTTTTGGTCCGATTCCCGATACGCTGATGAGCAAGCGAAACAGGCGCAAATCGGCTTCTTCGGCAAAACCAAAGAGCGACAAATCGTCTTCACGCACATGCAAATGCGTATGCAAATCAATCGCTTCCCCAACTTTTGCTTGCGCAAGCACAGGGCGCGGACAAGCCACGCGTAGGCGCATGAATCCACTCGTGACCACGAGAGCGGTGTCTTCAATTGTTGCGACTTTTCCCATGATTCCTGCGAGCATGTTTTTTTGGTAAAATATCTATCACATCCAGTATGTGGATTTTTGCTACAAATGTCATGGCAAATCTTAAGCCGATGAATCTACTGGCAAATTCAGATTGACAGAATTATGAATCATGCTTCGCACAAAACATTTTTGGGAAGAGTTTTAATCGCAAAAAACCCACCAAAAAGCAACCAGCAACCAAATTTGATTGTCAGCTGAAGATTGACTATTCTGAGAATATTTACAAAATAGACGTAATTCTTTTTTCCCGAAAAATGCCACTCGAGAGTTTAAAAGCACCAAATCCAGATGTAATTTCGCGCGTAACCGCTGCAAAATCTGCCCTTTCTGAAGAAATCGTTTACATTGATGCCACTGCAGGAGTTGTTGGGCATCCTGAGACAGGAAAAACATATGTGCCTGATTTTTATAAACAAGCTGATTTGGCGGTTGCGATGGAGGCAAAAGGCAATGGATATAATTTTGCTGGGAACCAAGCTTTTTTAAATCATTCTGCCAAAATGATTTTTGGTGATGATGCTGATCTTGCGAAAATCGGAAAATGGCCGGCATCAGGAGGTTCGCATGCGATTGCGCTCGGAAACACTCTCTTTGCAAAAGGAAACCAAACAGACACTGCGCATGAGGTGCTCCTTGGAAGTCCGACATGGCCTGGACATAAAGGCCTCATCGAAAGAACAGGCAACAAAATTACAAACTACCGATATTTGACAGAGAGTGGGGATTTTAACATGGATGCTTTTCTCACAACACTTGAAGGGCGCACGAAAGTAAATCCAGAAGTATCGGTACTTTTTCATGGTGTCTGTCAAAATCCACTTGGCATCGATATTCCTCAAAAATATTGGGAAGAAATTGCCACAATGTTAAAAGCAGAAAACACACCATTACAAATCGACTTGGCATACTTGGGTTTTGCAACAGGCGTGGAAGAAGATTCGGCAATGCTGCGTTATTTTCATCAGCAAGGTGTGCCGATGCTCGTCTTTTTCTCCGGGTCAAAACTCTATCATTCGTACGGCGAAAACCGTATTGGTGCTGGTTTTGCTGCTAACTTTGAAAACCCCAAAGATATTCAGGCAAACGCACTTTTTGAAATCCGTCAAAGCACTTCAGCAGTTCCTGAGCGCGGACAGCGTATCGCAGACAAAATCGAGACGAATGCAGAATTGCTCGTCAATCATCGCAAATGGCTGACAGCAACACGTGACCGCGTCGCACAAAATCGTACCGCAATTTTGGATATTATCGGAGAAAAAGCGCCCGATTACATGCGCGACACGAAAGGAATTTTTATGCAATTTGCTCACCAAAAGCCAGAAGAACTGGGTGCAAAAGTCTTTCCAGAATTAGGAAAACAAATGAAATGGGGAGATTATGAACATGCCCCTGACCTTTCTCGTGTTGCAGTAATTCCTGTCGCAGATGAAGGCGTGCGACTCAATCTAGCCGCGCTTAATTCTGAATCATCAGCAGCAGTCGCAAAAACCTTGGCGAGATATTTATAAATTCTTCGTCAGTCAGTCAGTCTACTCCCAGCTTCCCACGGAAACTCTACCCAAGCGTGCTCGTGTGCGACAAAATATTCTGGATCGAGATTACCGCGCGAAACGAGTGTCGCAAAAGGTGCTTCGGGGTACAGCTTGCGGATGGTGCGTATCGTTTCGCCGCTGTCGACAATATCATCGACAAACAAAACCTTTTTCTGCTCGATGATTTCGGAGTCGATTTGTAGTGAAATTCCTTGGATCGAGTGGAACACGATTGTGCCGCGTTGCTCTTCTTCGTAACTCGACAAAGACAGCGTGTGAATCACCTTGATATTGAGCAGGCGCGCCAAATAATATGCAGGAATCAAACCACCGCGTGTGATAGCGATGATGGCGTCATATTTTCCTTCACCGATTTTATCAGCAAGATGAACGGCGTCTTGCTCGAGTCGCTGCCATGTGTACAATATTTTTGAAGACATTCATTGCCAAAAAATTTATCAAAAGAGTAGCATGACCTTGGCTTCTTGGCGATTTTTGTTCCTTACTTTTTTTGTTCCCATGTCCACGAAAATAACGAATATTCTTATTCTGCTCCTGATACTTACCGGCTTTCTAGTGAGTTTATTTTTGTACTCACAATTGCCCGAACAAATGGCTTCGCATTGGAATATGCGTGGCGAAGTCGATGGATATCTTCCCAAAATATATGGAGCATTCTTGCTTCCAATAATCAGTATTATTCTTTTTCTTGTTTTTCTCCTTATTCCCAAACTTGATCCCCTCAAAACAAATCTGCAATTGTTTCGCACCGAATATAACCTCTTGGTAGCAATGGTGATTATTCTTTTACTTTATATTCACGTGCTGTCTTTGTGGTCAAATCTTGCGAGTGGGGTTGATGTTGTCGGTATGATTTTGCCGGCAGTCGCTGTTCTATTCTTTGCTCTTGCGAGGGTTTTGGGCAAATCCAAACGCAATTGGTTTGTCGGAATTCGAACACCGTGGACACTTTCGAGTGATATTGTGTGGGACAAAACCCACCAGCTGGCGAAATGGCTGTTTGTTTTCGCAGGTTTTGTCATTCTTGCGGGCTGGTTTTTTCGCGATTATGCGTTTGAGCTTCTCATATTTTCAATCCTCATTGCGGTGCTTCTACCAGTGCTGTATTCGTACTGGCTTTTTCAGAAGCAAAGCAAAACTTAATATTTATTCTACCGGAACCGACTCAAGTCCTTCTGTCGTTGGCGGCGAGGCTGGCGGAGGCGGGGCATCAGTGATTTGTGGCAGAGATTCAATCGCTGCTGCATCAGTCTCCATTGGGGCGATAATCGGTGGGGGAGCAAGTTCATCTGGAAAAGTCGCTGGCATAGTTTCGTAATCAAACTTTTCGTTTGGATATGTGGTTCCATCCAACACACTTTGGGCGATTTCAAAGCTAAAACAATGGCGTCCGAGTGGGTGCTTCCATTCGCTGTACAAATCGGTGTACTCATTTGGAGATTTTTTATCAACAGTGTCGCGCTCAAACATGGCGCATAACTCGTACTCACGCCCTGAAACTGGTTGATACTCAAAACCATTTTGTTGAAGGAGCGCCATGTCAATTCCATAGCCGTATTGTTCTGGTTTTTCGAGCAGAGAATCGATATTTGCGGGAAGTCGATTATTATTGGCTGCATAATTCTCAACTCCATTACGAATATTTTGCAGTTGATTTACAATTTGCTCATCTGCATGACGAAGGCGCGCTTCGCTTGGCGACTCAAAAATAGTAAATGCCCACACCAACGGTACTAAGATGGCAAGCCAAAAAAGTATTCCCCAGAGCGCATTTTTGTTTCTCCGACTGGCATCAGTGGCATTATTCATGTCCAAAAAGTAGTACAAGAAAATACTCCCCGAAATTGCAAAAATGGTGAGAGCTTTTAGTAAAAAGCGAATTGTTATTGTACCGTCGAGAAATTCATTCAATATCGCAATAAGGTCACCCAAAGTTACCGCCACCGCCACAAACATCACAACATATGTCAGCCAGCGACGCACACCCGAGTCGAGGTCAAGATCTTTTTTGGAAAGTGAGCGATTGATGTAACGCGTAAAAAAATAGTAAATCGGTGCAGCAATTATGAGCGACGAAATACCAAATTTGACGGCACCCTGCGAAAAACCGCCATAGCCAGTTTGTTGCGGAAAATAATATTCAATGAGTTCGTACAGCAATGTGCCGAGTCCGGCAGCAACGAGCGCGAGCGCAAAAAAGCTGGTCAGGTAATAAAACGCCTGCTGCGCCGAATGATGAGGATTGGTTTTTTTTGGTGACATATTTTTATAAAAATTCATTAATAGCATCTGCCATGTCCAACAAAAATTCAAGCGCAAACGAGGTATTCTTTTTGCTATACTCCTCGCGAATATTTTTTATGCATATGCTCGCTCTCGAACTGCGTGATGCGTTTGGAAAGTATGCCGACGCCCTAGAGATTTTGAACGAAAATCCCTTTCGCATCCGCTCGTATCGACGTGTTGCACAAATGGTCATCGAAATTCCTGATCATGATTTGCATACTTTTTCCGTGGCTCAACTTAAAGCGCTTCCAGGTATTGGCGAGGCGATTGCAGACAAGATTATCGAATATCGCGAAAGCGGAAAAGTTGCAGCGTTTGATGCGCAATATAACATGATTCCTCCTGGACTTTTTGCACTGCTCAAAATTCCGCGCGTTGGACCCAAAAGTGTGGCGCATATGTGGACGCATTTGGGTGTCACGAGTTACGACGATCTCGTGCGGGTTATCCAAAATGGCGAGCTTGAGCATCTTCCTGGCTTTGGCGCGAAGACCGTTGAAAATATCCATCACTCTTTAGATCTCGTCAAAAAAAGCGAAGACCGCATTCCATATCTCGAAGCGAAAGCAATTGGTGACGCCGTTCTCGAATATATGCAGCAATGTCCAGCCACCGAACAGTCCGAAGTCGCAGGCAGTTTGCGGCGCAAAAAATCAAGCGTTGGTGATATCGACATTCTCGTCAGTAGTGTGCGTCCACAAGAAGTCATCGATTATTTTCTTGCTTTTCCGCAATTGGTGGATACCATTGCGCGCGGCAGTACAAAGGCATCAATGCGCATCAACACTGCTGGTCGCCAAGTGGATCTGCGCGTGATTCCGCCAGAAAGTTTTGGCGCGGCGTTGCAATATTTTACCGGCAGCAAAGAACACAATGTTTTGCTGCGCCAGATTGCACAAAAACAAGGGCTCAAACTTTCCGAATACGGACTGTTTCGCGAGAGCAAAAAAATCGCTGGCGAGACCGAGGCAGAAATATATCGCGCGCTTGGCGTCCAAATGCCACCACCAGAAATGCGCACTGGTCACGACGAGTTTGTGGCATCATAAGTTCTCCTTTTTTCTCCCCAAAAATAAGTTCTCGCGGATTATTCTCCCGAAAGAGCTTTGGCGCCAATGATTTCGCCTTCAAACATATTTTGTCCGGCAGGTAAGCCATTTGGATCGAGAAAATGCGTGTTAATCATATCGGTGCCGATACCGATTTCGAAGCGGTCATCATCATTTCCTTTGTCTCCCACAAGGCTTTTGGAGTTTTTGTTGCTTTCAAAACGCGCGCTTACTTCAAAATATTGTCCATAGTCGCCAGAAGTCGAATCGTCGCCAACACCATAGACATAATGGTAGATCCCGCACAGCTGATTGTCGCAATCCGGCTGCCACTCATCAAAATCACCGCCGATAGTACGCCCATCGCAATTACCTTTGTAATCGCCATGTGCCAAATGTGCTTGTACAGAAGATTGCACGACTGTGAGGTTTATTTCGCCTTCGGCTGAGACATGACAAATGTCAAAAAAAGTTACTTCGCTTTCGTCACCAACTGATTCGCCGTCCTCATCATCATAATCGTCTTCCCAACCGGCTTCTTCGCATTCGCCGGCGTAATCGCCATGTGCCAAATGTTCCGCGACTGCCGAACTACTGATTTCGATTGTATTAGGCTCGGCATCTAAGACATGGCAGACAGTTTCTGTTTCTTCTTCGCTCCAATCGGTGCGCCCATCACAAACGCCCAAATAATCATTATGTGCAAAGTGTAGCCCCAACTCTTCGCTAGGAACATCAATCGTTTCTTCGGTTTCGAGGACACTATCTAAATGGCAAATGGTCGAGACTTCGCTCGGAGGCACTTCTCCTCCGCCAGCGTCTTCTTCGCCAATCTGCCCACAAAGTTTGATATTATTAATGCCCTCATCCGAATTGGTAATGGTAAGCGAGCTTCCTTTGGTCAAGGTAACAAGTGATGTTACTTCGGCTTGCAAGGTAACCGAACTACTTTGGAGCAGCTCATTCGGAATGCTTGTCGACCAGCTAAAGCTATCGTCTTGACTGGAGTTTTCGTCCAGTGAAGCGAGCAAATTGCCTTCAACATCCCGCAGCTCAAACGCTTCAAACAATGTCAGGCGTTTGCTGCCCGAATTAAGTGTGTCACCATGCAAGTCGAGATCGACAAAATCCATTTTCAGACTGGCATTTTCAAAATTTGCCGGTACATTATTAAAAACAAGGTCAAAAGAAAGTGTTCCAGCAGAAATGGGGTTGCTACTTGTGACGGTCGCTTGGTCGCTTTCTGTACCCATAGCAGGATATTTACCAGAAGCATCCGGACTTAAGGCATTATAAAATGTCATATTCCCCAACGAAAGACACTGTGTTCCATCATCTACTGCTGGACATTCGCCCAGACTGTCACCGTGACCTAAATGGGCACTGACCGCAGACTGACTGATACTGAGAGATTTTCCATTGTGGCAGACGGTTTGCTTAGAAGCCGCATATGCTCGCGGAAAAATATTTTTTACAGGATTTGGGAGACCCGCGGATTGTTTATATGGATAGGGGTCGGTTGGAATCAGATTGATAAATTTTTTCTCAATCAAATATGCCGCCACTTCGTCCGGACTTTTGTAGCGATTTTCATCGCCATACATTTGGCGCATGGCAGAGTTGATGGTTTGCAAATCGACGAGTCGTTCCGAGTCGCGCGCTTTTTCGCGCATGTTGTTATAGAGCAGCAAAATGCCGACCGCCAAAATAGCGATAATGACAATGGTAAAGACAATTTCAACCATCGTAAAACCAGCGGTTCCGTTTTTTTGTGTGGGACGAAGCATATTTCTAAACAAATAAATCTCTGTAGTATACTGGTTTTTCCGCAAAAATGGAATGGGAATTATTACCGCTTGCTTGTTCTACGCGCTGGCTTCGGCTCCAGTTCGCACAAAAATAATTCCTGTCCAACCAAAAAAGAAAAATAACTTAAGCGATTCTGCTCAGAAAAAATACCGCGAAAACTATTGTCTGTCAGCGATTGAGGCAGTTTTCAGGTGCTCGAGCAGTCTTTAAGACAAGACTGCTTGTATAAGTCCCCACCCTGCAACATTAGGTCTAAAATTAATTGCTTACAAAATAATCTGCCTCCTTTACTTTTTATGCGACACTCAAATGTTCTACTTTTTGGAGCAATCTACAAGATTGTTCCAGCGAAAAGTCTGTTAGAAATATTGCCATAGTTTTTCCAGTTATTATGTAAAGATTGTATCTCTTTTCCCCTAAATATTAAATCGTTTTCGGAGCGATAGCGGAGAAAACACCTTATTTCCCCTCATTAAATTTTAGAAAAATTTTGTTTTGCTTCCTTTTTCAAAAGCGAATCGGGAAATTCCTTATTCTCTAAAAAAGATAAAAAATGTATGTTGGACAACTGGTTATTATGCGAAGTGTTTTCGTAATTTAAACAATCAACTGGCGGAGAGAGAGGGATTCGAACCCTCGGTGACATTACTGCCACACACGCCTTCCAAGCGTGCGCCATCGACCACTCGGCCATCTCTCCAATTTTGATAGCGAAGCGTATTGTAAATAATCCTCTTGTTAGAAGCAACTCGATTAGACAAGCAGGTATTCTTCACGCTATTCTTGCGGTGTTTTTTGCAAAAGACATGGCACGGATACCGATTCTTACTGCCGAAGAAATCAAAAAAATGCGAATTGCGGGCAAACTGGCTGCGCGACTGCTCGATTATATTGCGCCATTTGTCGTTGAGGGCGTTAGTACCGCAAAGCTTGATCAACTCTGTCACGAGTTTATCATCGAACACGGCGCGATTCCGGCGCCACTCAATTATCGCGGTTTTCCCAAAAGTATTTGCACTTCCATCAACGACGTGATTTGTCATGGCATTCCGTCCGAAACCGAAATTCTCAAAAATGGCGATGTTATCAATGTTGATGTGACCGTTATCAAAGATGGGTATCACGGCGATACTTCACGAATGTTTTTGATTGGCGAAGTGGCTGACGATACAAAACTGCTCGTCGAGCGCACCAAAAAAGCGATGGAAAAGGGAATTGCAGTGGTAAAACCAGGCGCGCGCTTTAATGACATTGGCAAGGCGATCGAAAAATATATCAGTAAATTTGATTATGGAATTGTGCAAGATTTTACCGGTCACGGTGTTGGGAAGCGATTCCACGAGGAGCCAGCGATTTTTCATTATGATACTGGGCGAGCTGGCGCGCGAATGGAAGTGGGAATGTGTTTTACTATCGAACCGATGATTAACGCCAGCTCCAATTGGCGCGAAGTGACTGATTCTGCTGACGGTTGGACGGCGCGCACTGTCGATGGCGCGATTTCTGCGCAGTTTGAACATACGATTTTGGTGACGCCAAATGGATTCGAGATTCTGACGCAAGCCTGATACTTTTCCTCTCGGAAAAAATATCTCCTTCGACAGTCAGTTTTATCTCGCTTTTTGCGGTGTGGTTATTTGCTTTTCTTCAAATACGTGTTTGTTTTTAATCTGGCTGAATAATAGCGTATACCATCAAATTATATGGTATAAATTATTTGACAATTCTTAAAATGTGAGTCCTTTTAAAGTTGGCTAGACGAGCCAAAAATATAGTGCTATCTTTTTTTATGCACCAACGAGCAATGGTTCAGTAAATACTAAAATGCTGGATAAAAATTCTGATTATTCCCTCTTTTGTTCTTCATGAAGCCACTGAGCCAAATCCCAAAATTAACATCTGTCTTTGTTCTCAAAATCAACAATAATCGAGAAGCGGTGGAACTTTTTGCTACACATGGTGTCAAAGCCAAACAAATTATCACCGTGGTTTCGACCACCAAAGAGGGAATTACAATCGAGGCAGGACAGGCACGATTTATAGTTCCCCAAAAAATAGCCGATACTATCTTTGTTTCGGAAGCGCTCAATGATTTGGAGCAAGCTTTTGCGGGGAATCAAACCAAACAGCGCGAAGTGATTTTGGCGGTACTCAAAAAAACCAAAGAGCACTTTACGCTCGAAGAATTCACTAAAAAAGTACAACGCGTCAACCCACGTATCGGACAGGTAACTGTTTATCGTGCACTGAAGACTTTGACCGAAAAAGAAGTACTCGATATGTTTGTGATGCCAGATGGTTCGCGCAAATTTGAAATCAAACGCGGCTATCACGATCATATTATTTGCGAAGTCTGCGGAGCAATTTATGATTTTTATGATGCCGAATTAGAGCGCCTGCAAAAAGTGATTGCCGAGCGCCATGGTGTTGCTCTCGAACGGCACAAAATGCAGCTCTTTGGACAAGGCTGCCCCCAATGTCCAGAGTTATAAAAACACAATTCCGCAAGATCTGACTGCTTGCATTTTTCCATAAAAAATGCGATACTATCTTGATAAAAAGCACTTCATTCGTACAGCCCATGAACACCGAAGCCGAAAAAAAAGATATCGAAAATAACAGCGACGTTGCCGCGTTTTCTTATTTTTTGATTTTATCGTGGGTAATTTTGTATACGCGCAAGGATTCGCCGTATATTCAGTTTCATGCACGGCAGGCGAGTATACTTTTTATTTTTGCCATCTTCATTGCGCTGCTTCCTGACAAACTTTCTTTTCTTAATCTGATTACCCTTGGACTCGCGGTGGCAGGGTTTTTCCAAGCCAATCTTGGCAAATGGTGGAAGATGCCGGTGGTTTCTCATGTGATCGAATCCGGCATATCGACGGATATGGTGTGGCAGTGGATGCGGCGTTTTGCACGCACACTACAGGCATCATTTCATGCAATTGGTTCCGTACGAAAAGATACTGACGCCAAGCCACTTGCACAGTCAAAAACCAAGACAGAATCTGGCGATGGCGGCGATCTTAAATCGATTGTGAGCAAACAAGAGACATTCATCAATTTGCAGATGGAAAAAATTGATTTTTTGGAACAAGAGCTCCTCATCGAAAAATACCTGAATGAAGCCAAGTTAAATACTTTTACTTCAGAATACCAAATGGCTGTAGAAGATTTGACAAGTGCATTGGCGGCAATTCTCGAATGCAAAGTGACTTCAAATCCCAATTCTCGCTGTATTATTTTGAATGGCAAAAACGATAAAAATGTTTTTGTAGGAGGCTTTGCCTCAGAAGCATGTATGATTTTTGTATCGCAGCCAATCGCCGATGCTGACCAGGTCTTTGGGCGTTATCATGGATTATACTGCAATTTGGCAAATAAAAACGACATCGACAAAGTCATTACCATCATTAAGAAGTCGCTGATCTAAAGTCTGTTCCTTAGAAAAAAAAGTTTATTTCTCCAGCCTTTCTTATTTTTTTGGTATATCAAAATGAGTATCGAACATCAAAAATTCGACACAAAAAAATTGTTTTTCTCATCATTTCGACTTAATCATTACGCTTTTGCGCGCTCGAGTTCTTTTTCTTTTGCTTCAATCATCTTCTTGATGCGCATCACTGATACCAATGAATCACGCGCAGATTCGGCAAGTTTCATGGTGATAAAGCGTACGGTGTCTTGCAAATCGGGAATCATGCGATATTCGAGCGTATTTACACGACGACGAGTTTTTTCAATTTCGTCTGCGAGCGATTCTGCTGCCTTTTCCATCTCGGCGAGTTTGAGCAGCTTGGGGAAAATAATTTGCAATTTTTGCAGCGCAGCTTCCAGCCCGGCAGAAGTTCCAATCGTGGTAAAGCCAACTGCCTTGCCGCTAAATTCCGCTTCAAATTGAGGAATATGCACGCTCATAACGTTTTTGGTCATAACCTTGAGATCAAGCTTGGCAGTGCTCGCGAGCAAAGCTGTTTCGATTGCTGCAGGACTCATAACAGCACCTGCACGCAAAAATAAGCCAAACATTTCGCCGATATCCGCTTCAACTTCTTCACGCAAAGTTTTGGTATTGCGAATGATTTCCATAAATTGTTTCATGAGTCCGTCACGCTTGTCTTTGAGCAATTTGTGCCCGCGCTGAGCAGTCTTGACCCGCTTGCGCAGCGACAATAGATTGACACGAGTGGGGTTTACTTTGAGGATTGCCATGAAACCATTTGCAAATATCGAGCGATATTTTTCCAAAAGATGATGTAATTGGCAAGCAAGTCGCCCTTTTTTTTCGGTTTTTCTCTGACAACGATTTTTTGGCACAATTGAGCAAGCAAAGAGAGAGCGAAAAAGTGGTTTGTAAAAATGCCGAAAACTGTTTAAAAGACTGACAATTTTATATTTGGCGCTCGACACACATAT
This sequence comes from Candidatus Altimarinota bacterium, assembly GCA_041738935.1. Taxonomy (GTDB): domain Bacteria; phylum Patescibacteriota; class Gracilibacteria; order CAIRYL01; genus JBGSOV01. The sequence continues at coordinate 54,283 of JBGSOV010000001.1, forward strand.
AGAAGTTTTTTGACAGAGAGCTATTTTTCTGAAAAACTCACCGCTAGTTCCCTTCATTAAAAAACATATGGTAAAAAATCTTGTCATTGTCGAATCGCCGACAAAAGCCAAAATGCTCAGTAAATTTCTGGGAAATGATTATGTTGTCGAAAGTTCGTTTGGGCACATTCGTGATTTGCCGAACAAAAAAGCCGAACTCTCCCCAGCTGATCAAAAGCTGCCGTACGCTTCACTTGCCATCGATGTCGAAGGCGATTTCAAACCACTCTACGTCATTCCACCAAAAGCCAAACCGCATGTCGCCAAACTTCGTAAACACATGGGCGCAAACACCACCATTTGGCTCGCAAGCGATGAAGACCGCGAAGGAGAGGCTATTGCTTGGCATTTGGTCGAAATCCTCAAGCCGAAAAAATCGAACGATGTAAAACGTATCGTGTTTCACGAAATCACCAAAGATGCAATTTTAGCAGCGGTCAAAAATCCGCGCACCATTGATATCGATTTGGTTCATGCTCAACAAGCGCGGCGAATCCTTGATCGACTTGTGGGCTACAAACTTTCGCCACTTCTCTGGAAAAAAATCCGCTTTGGGCTTTCTGCCGGGCGAGTGCAATCGGTTGCTGTCAAATTGATTGTTGATCGCGAACGTGAAATCCGCGCGTTTAATGCAGAAGAATACTGGACTCTGACAGCTCAACTCGAAAAAAGCGGACGCTCGTTTCTTGCCGAATTTCAAAAATTGGACGGTAAAAAATTCGTTCCCAAAAATGCCGAAGAAGCGGAGGCGATTTATTCCGCCGTCAAAGGGCAACCGTTTGTGGTGGAGAATGTGTCTGAAAAAGAAGTCAAGCGCAGTGCAGCAGCGCCATTTACTACTTCTACACTCCAACAAGAAGCGGCGCGCAAATTGGGCTTTTCCGTCAAAAAAACAATGATCCTTGCGCAAAAACTCTACGAAGGTGTCGAAATGGGCGGTGGCGAAGCTGGCGGACTGATTACCTACATGCGTACTGACTCGACCAATCTTTCTGAAAAAGCGCTTGGCGATGCCGAAAAAGTTATTACCAATCGTTATGGCAAAAACTACGCTTCACGCCGGACATTCAGTAAAAAGCAAAAAGGCGCGCAAGAAGCGCATGAAGCCATTCGCCCAACCGAACTCAGCCGAACACCAGACGAAATCAACGACTGGCCAAAAACTCGCCTCGATCCCGATGCGCGTAAATTGTACGAACTTATTTGGAAACGCACGATTGCGAGCCAAATGACTGATGCGACGCTACTGCAAACAGGAGCCGATTTTCTCGTCACTGGTAAAAGTGGCGCGAAAAAATCGCATACCTTTCGCGCAACTGGGCAACGCGTCAAGTTTAGCGGTTTTCTCAAGGTCTATTCTGAAGGACGTGATGATGATCTGGACGAAAACGAAGAAGCAATTTTGCCAGAACTCGCCCAAAACGAATCGCTGATTCCTAAAAATCTCGACAAAAAGCAGCATTTTACCAAACCGCCAGCGCGTTATACCGAAGCAAGCCTCGTCAAAAAGATGGAAACCGAAGGCATTGGCCGACCAAGCACATATGCGCCAACGATCACCACGATTATGACGCGTGGATATGTCGAAAAAGAAGGACGGCAACTGAGACCAACTGATGTCGCGTTTGTTGTAACTGACTTGCTTGTTGATCACTTCAAAAATATTGTGGATATCAAATTTACTGCGCAAATGGAAGAAAAGCTCGATGATATTGCCGAACAAAAAACCGATTGGATCAAGTTTCTCCGTGATTTTTATACGCCTTTTAATGCGACAGTCGAAGCCGGCGAAAACATCACTCGTGCCGAAGCGACCAAAGCGCGCGAACTGGGCAAAGATCCCAAGACGGGATTGCCGATTTTTGCCAAGCTTGGCAAATACGGACCGATGCTCCAAATGGGTGCAACCGAAGACACAAACAAGCCACTTTTTGCTCCGATTCTCAAAATCCAATCCATCGAAACGATTACTCTCGCTGACGCGCTGCAAAACTTCAAACTGCCACGCACGCTCGGCAAAACGAAATCCGGTGACGAAGTAGTGGTGAGTGTGGGACGTTTTGGCCCATATGTCAAAGCCGGCACCACTTTTGTTTCTATCGACGAAGACGACCTCTTTATCCTCGAACTCCCAACTGCGCTCGAAAAAATCAGCGAAAAAAAGGAGCAAAAAAAGAACAGCACGATCAAAGAATTTCCCGAAGCAAGCATTCGTGTGCTCGAAGGACGCTTTGGTCCGTATATCACCAACGGCAAGCAAAATGCCAAAATTCCCAAAGACACTGACCCAAAAAAACTGACCCTCGCCGAGTGCAAAAAGCTGATAGAAGATGCACCGGCGAAAAAGTTTCGACGGAAAAGCTAAGTCTTGCTGAGTATTTTATGTGCAGCAAATAATTGCAATTTTGTGAGAATTTTTTTCTGACAATATAATTTTGTCAGCACTAAAGGCTTGTCTTTGCTTGCGAATATCATTAAAAATACAGTCTGTTTTTTTAAATATTATGCGAAATGGTAGTAAAGATATTTATGTTGCGCCTACATATGGTGGGCTAGACACAAGGGGGCAACGCGAAAGTTTAAGTGTTGAAAGAATTCTTGGCAGAGTTGGTATCCCATTCACTGTTGATGAAACTTCCGTGATGGTTGTGCAAGCTACAGATATTAGTAAGATTGAAACACCTTTTGATCCTGGAATAGCTGATAGAATTCGTGCCAAGATTACGGAAGCAATCGAAAACGGAGCAAAAGCAAAAATAATCGGTAATGAGGAGACTGAGACTATTGCTGTTGAAACAGAAAGATTACAAGAGGCAGCCTGATTATTCCTCGGCACAGTCTCTGACTCGGGACTGTGCCGTTTTGAATGAATCGGGAGAAGGTTCTCGAATTTACGAAAATGCTGCGCACGAATTTCCTTGCAAATATTATTGTAAAATATACAATAAAATCCACTTTATTTTAAAACACACCATGGTTATTGCTCAACTATACAGAGATGGGGAAACTTATCCAGATACAGATGAAGCGCGTGATCCTGCACCGCCATCTGATCCGGCGAGAGAAGCAGCAATTCGTGAGACGTTAGGATTAGGTGCATCTCAATTGGGGGGCACAAGTGCTTGTGTACAATTAACAAATTCACCTCTTTTTGAAGTGATTCAAGCCGAGCTTGAAGAAGCTCGCAAAAGTGTTCTATCTGTTGCCGACGCATTGCTTAAATTGCAAGATCTATCCCTTGAACAGATAATCGATCTACTTAATTCAACATCATTGAATATTGATTCCGAAAGAATCTTACTATTATATGGAAGCGAATTGACAGTGGCAAGAATGATAATTGCTGGAGAATTGGCGAATATTGCAGACAGTATTCCTACATTAAGAGTCTGAGAAAGAAAAACCAATTTTTCTTTTAAGAATGCATTCACGCGACTTGTGCCTTTCGACTTGTTCTCGCTATACTGCTCGCACTCTCCTCTTTTTTTATGGACGCGCAGGCGACTTCACTCTTTATCGGACGCTTTCAACCGTTTCATCTGGGACATCTTGATGCGGTGCGGCAGATTTTTGCCGATGGGAAAACCAAATTTTTAGTAATTGGAATCGGTTCTGCCGAAGAAAACTACACCCCCGACAATCCTTTTACCGCCGGCGAGCGCTTCGAAATGATTTTTGATAGTTTGGTTGAAGCAGGTTTTACGCCCGACAGATTTAACATCTGTCCGATTCGTAATATTCATCATTATGGTTTGTGGCCGCATCACAACAAATTGCTGTTGCCACCGTTTGCGCGTGTCTATTCTGGCTCGCCACTTGTCAAAATGCTCTTTGGCGATAACGCCAATCTCGAAGTTTGCGCTTTGCAGGACACAACGGCGATCACCGCCACCGATGTACGAGCGCGTCTCAAAAACGAACAACCTCTCACCGAGCAATTGCCAGCAGCGACAATCGCGTTGCTTACAGAAATGCAGGCAGTCGAGCGGATTCGCAATATCGAAAAAACTCGTATTGGTTCATGAAACAAATCACATTTTCATCGGAAAATTTTGCCGAATTGATTGCCTGGTTCAAAGCGGGAGAAGTAGCGGTTTTGCCCACCGATACGATTCCCGGATTTGCCGCTGATGCAGCAAACCAAGTCGCTCTTGAGAAAATCGCTTTGCTTAAGCAGCGCGAAGTTGCCAAGCCGTTTTTGCTGCTGGTGCCCGATTTTGTTGCTGCCGAAAAGCTCTGCGAGTTTAACGATGTCGCGCGGCGACTTGTAAAAGCATTTTGGCCGGGACCAATGACACTACTGCTTCCGCGCAAGCATGGAATGCTTCCACACTTTTTTCCGCACGAACCCAAGTTCGCTCTGCGGATTCCGGATAACAAATTACTCCTCAAATTTTTATTTACCTACGGCAAGCCGCTTGTTTCGACGAGTATCAATCTAGCAGGGGAGTCGGCACTTATTCAAAATGTTGACATCGCCGCCCATCTGCAAGATCAGCAGATTCTTGTCGCAACAAGTACCGAGCAAAATCCTCCTTATCCCAGCACAATCATTAATGTTGAGTACGACAAAATCGCGATTGTTCGAGAAGGAAGTATATCAAAAAATGATATTCAGAAAGTGCAAGATAATTTTTTTAACGCTTAAAAATCGCAAAAATATGCTTTAAATAAGGCACATCAGGTGATTTTTGAACACAAAATTGAAACATATTGTCAAATCTGCATAGGAAATAGATTGACCAAAGGAAGTGCATAATCTATGCTAATGGATGATGTTTTCTTTGATTTTGAATACCTTTTGTATTCAAGAAAAAAGTTTCTCTCGGAGATCCTTAAAATATCCGTCGCCACTATGACAGCAGAGCATACTCCGGTCTTGCACGATGAAGTATTGGAAGCGCTTTCTTTAGAACATGGTGCAATCGTCATCGATGCCACACTTGGCATGGGAGGACATGCACGCAGTATTTTACAAAAAATTGGAAAAGGAAAACTGCTTGGTTTTGATTGGGATGAGAACAATCGTGCTCTCGCAAGTCCACGGTTAATAGATTTTCCTCAGGCAGAGATTGTTGCTGCCAGTTTTTCCCAAATGCAAGCCGAATGCTCCAAGCGTAATATCCACCAAGTGAATGCAATTTTGATGGATTTGGGCATCTCGTCGCCTCATCTCGATGATGCGAAACGAGGTTTCTCATTCCGTCACACCGGTCCACTTGATATGCGCATGGACAGTGCTCAGCCGCAATCCGCTGCTGATCTGCTCAATTTTTTACCTGAGCAAGAACTTCTGCATATTTTTCGCACACTTGGTGAAGAGCCATTTGCGCGTCCAATCGCTGCGCAAATTGTCGCCCGCCGCAAAGAGCATCCATTCGTAACCACAACCGACCTCTTTGCTGTTATCGAAACCATTTGTTATCGCAATCCCAAAAAGGCTGCTGCGCGCATTTTTCAAGCCTTGCGTATTACCGTCAATCACGAATTGGACGAATTACAATTAGCTCTTCCCCAAGCGATTCATCTTCTCGCCCCCGGAGGTAGACTCGCGATTATCACCTTCCATTCGCTCGAAGACCGCATTGTCAAAAATTTTTTCCGTGATACCGAAAAAGCTTCCAAAGGTAAAACCCCGTCATGGCGTCGGATCAACAAAAAAGTCATTGTTCCTACTGAGAGCGAACTCATGACCAATCCACGCGCTCGAAGCGCAAAACTCCGTATTCTCGAAAAGATTTCCTCTTCTTAAATCCTTCTCGTGCCTGAGTATCAACTTACTCCATCGGTCAACACTCGACCACCTTCCGCTAAGCGTCCGCTTTCGGAGCGGATTGAGCTCGGCGTTGGAGCATTTTTGTTTATCACCGTTACGATTATCTGTTTACTATCGTTGCTGTTTTTGACACATAGCAATCAAGTTGCGACTCGAGGCTACGAACTCAAGATGTTACAAGCCAAGCGTTCTGACCTGTTGCGTGAAAACGAAGTCTTGTCGATGCAAATTGCAGACCTGCAAGCCCTTGATGCACTCGCGAATGACACAACTATCAAACGCATGGTAAAAGCAGATAAGCCACAATATATTCGCACTGATACAGCAGTAGCAAAAGCAAACAACATTCAACCCGAAATCTAAAACAAAGTCATTTTTTCACATTAATTTCTGGTTCACATAAAAACAGCGCGTAATCTCTTCATCATAACCTGAGAAAGTGCGTATTGCTTCTTCCCGCTCTCACTCTTCTTCTGTGATGTTACTTGTGCGCAACGAGGAGTGTTTTTAATTCACCTACACTGTTGTTTCAAACAGTTTCCAGCTGATTGGATTTGCCAGTAACGCCGATTTGAGCAGTTTTTCAGAATCGACGATGTCAGAAAATTCCCACAAGACACCAGAAGTAATTTGCGCATCAATGCCGAGATGTTTTTTGAGCGAAGTAGTTTTTTCTTCACCAACGATGTCATCATTTTCAACAGCGAGTAGCGCAATGCCTCCTGTTTGTTTGTCGGTAGCAATCAATTCCTTTTTGTCGACACGAAACCACTTTTGATTGATTTGCACCAGCGCACCTTCTTTGTTTTCGTTATAAATCTCGCCAGAAAAAAGTAGTTTCTTAGCGAGTGTTTCAATATTCTCTGTCGTTGCGATGCCCCAATATTGACTGCGACGCAGTTGCAAATCAGAATTCCCGACCGCGCGGCGCATTGCCCACTCAATTGTTCTTTCGGCGTTATCGGTGATTTTTTGCGTGATAAAAATCTCGAGTGGCAATTCTGGTTTTGGCAAGATGTGAAGAGCTGGTGAGGCATTTTCTGACTGCTGTTCAGGTTTTGGTTCTGCTTGTACTTGAGCAAAAAAGATATGGAGCGATTCAAAAATCTTTTGCCCTTCGGGAACGCGTTCGGGATGCGGCATCATTGCCATTACATTTCCCTGTGGATTGCTGATGGCTGCGAGGTTAGCAAGCGAGCCGTTTGGATTGATTGGAAAAGCTGCTTTTACTTCGCCGTTTTGGTCGCAATAGGTCATCACATTTTGCCCATTTTTCAAAATGGAGGCGAGGAGGTCATCATTCGCCAAAAATCGCCCTTCCCCATGTGCGATAGGCATGCGCAGCACAGCTTCAAAATTTGTCCATGCGCAAGGCTTTCCTGTAGGCTTGATATAAACAAAATCATGATAGTAGCCAGATCCCAAGATTTCGCCATTTTTTTGCCGGCGATTGCGGGCGAGCGCCATTTGTGGTGTGTCACTATTTTTTCCCGGTACGAGTCCAGCTTCGACTAAGACTTGGGCGCCATTACAAATCCCCAAAATTGGTTTTCCTGCTGCCGCCATACGTTCTAATGTAGATTTGATAGCACTTGCTGCCGCCACGACGCCACTGCGCCCACGGTCTTCATACGAAAATCCTCCTGGGATTACCAGTCCGTCACTTGCAAAGATTTCTTGTGCATCATCATTCCAACGAAACACCTTTGAGGCAAAGCCTGCTTGGCGAATCATGCGTGCCGTTTCGACTTCGCAATTGGTGCCAGGGAAAACAAGAACGTTGATATTTTTCATACATCTATTATTGCACCAATCTTATTAGGCAGCAAATCAAGAATGCCTGCGGCGTTTGACTTTTTTCTTCTAAACAGTAAGATATTGGCTGTGAAATCATTGCAAGATTATACAGGCTTGCGTAGTCGGACACACATGAAAATGTGTGTCTAAAGTCTTTCTTGAGATTTTACACACACGTTCCTGCAGAGACTGCTCTGAATCAGGAGCTATTTCTTCTTTTACCCTTTATATGGATCAATCATCTCACTATCAAAAAGTTGCTTCGCACGAAGCGCACAAAGGCGAATTTGACAGATGTCTTCTGCTGTATTCTGGTGGACTTGATACTTCGGTAATGCTCAAGTGGATACAAGAAGAATATAATGCGGAAGTTATTGCGCTGACAGTCGATATCGGTCAATTACATGAAGACTTAGAAATCGCCCGCCAAAAGGCGCTTATGCTTGGTGCAAAAGAAGCGCTCGTGGTTGATGCGACCGAGAGATTTGCCAACGAGTTGCTGACAAGAGCAATCAAAGCGAATGCTGATTATCAGGGCGGTTACCACCTTTCTACACCTCTTGGAAGGGTAATCTTGTCTCAGATTGCCGTCGAAGTTGCTCAGCGGTACGGAGCGACAGTGATTGCACACGGTTCTACCGGAAAAGGCAACGATCAGGTGCGTTTTGAAAGTTACATTACGACACTGGCACCAGAAATGAAAATTATTGCTCCTGTGCGCGAGTGGAGTATGGGGCGCGATGAAGAAATCGCCTATGCAGAAAAACACGGAATTCCAGTTAAACAAACGAAAAGCAAGCCGTATTCATACGATGACAACATGTGGGGCTCGACCGGAGAAGGCGGCGAAATTGAAGATCCGCGGCTTGTTCCACCTCTCAAAAATATTCTCGAAGTCTGCACTCATCCCGAAGATGCCCCTGACGAAGCTGAGATTATCGAAGTGGAATTTGAAAAAGGTATACCAGTCGCGTTCAATGGAGAAAAATCCGATATCAAAGAAATCATCGGGCAAGCAAATACCGTTGGAGCCAAGCATGGCGTGGGTATCACTCATTTGATCGAAGACCGTCTGGTTGGGCTTAAGGTTCGCGGAGTGTATGAGGCGCCAGGCGCACACATTCTCATATCTGCACACGAGCGATTAGAAAAACTTGTTTCCACACGAGACCTAAACGAATTCAAAAAAACCATCGATGAAAAATGGGCATATCTTTGTTATGGTGCAAAATGGTTCGAGCCGACTATGGACGCCATCCACGCCTTCCAAGATTCGGTAAATAGATATGTAACAGGTACGGTGACACTGCGTCTCTACAAAGGGAATTGTGAAGTAGTGGCACTCACATCACCATATTCGCTCTTTGATGCCAAGCTGGCGACATTCGACAAAGACATGAGTTTTAATCAAAATGCTTCAGCAGGTTTTATCGAACTCTACAATTTGGCACAAAGAACGGCGTACAATGCTCACCATCTTCCGAAATCTCAATGACAAAAATATGGCAAAAACCCGGGCTGGCAAAGCTTCATCCACTCGTTGAAGAATTTACCGTTGGTGATGATTTGGCAAATGATTTGACGTTGTTTCCGTACGATATTCGAGCAAGCAAGGCGCATGCCACAATGCTTCAGCACATTGGTATCCTTACGCCAAGCGAATTAGATATTCTGCTGCTTGGACTGGACGAATTGCAGCAGCTTCACCAACAAGGCGAAATCCGTATTTGTCACGAAGATGAAGACGGTCATACGGTGATCGAGAATTATTTGATTGAAAAATACGGTGATGCTGGTAAAAAAATCCACACCGGAAGAAGCCGTAACGACCAATCGCTTGTAGCATTACGACTGTTTCTCAAAGAAAACGCAGGAAATACTCGTCAAAAACTGCTCGAGCTTGCACGAATATTTCTTGAGAAAGCGCGACAATACGAGTTTGCGCCTTTGCCGGGATATTCTCACATGCAGCAGGCAATGCTGAGCACTGTCGGGCATTGGTACTGCAGTTTTGCAGAAAGCCTCCTCGATGATGCCGAACTTTTGCAAAGTATTGAAATGCATATCAACAAAAACCCGCTCGGGAGCGCAGCAGGATTTGGTGTCTCGATTCCTCTTGATCGCCAAAGCACCACCGATGAGCTCGGATTTGCAGCGATTCAACAAAACTCTCTCTATTGCCAAGCAAGTCGCGGAAAATTTGAGAGTCTCTATATGGAAGGGCTCGTTCAGGTGATGCTTTCGCTCGGGCGATTTGCGCAAGATATGCTTTTTTTTACTGCTCAAGAAACGGCTTATTTTGCTGTCGATAGCGCACTTGTCACAGGTTCGAGTATTATGCCACAAAAACGCAACCTCGATGGATTAGAGATACTACGCGGGCATGTGAGTAGTATCCTTTCTTCTCAACACTTTATTCAAGATACGGCAAAGAATCTCCTGTCTGGATATAATCGCGAATTTCAACTTCTCAAAAAACCTCTCATAGAAAGTACAAGTATTGTGCAACAGAGCATTGATATCGCTGCTCTCTATTTGGAAGGAAGCGAACCACAGCCGGATGTGATTCAAAAACACATTTCCACGGGAATATTCGCTGCGGACATCGCAAACGATCTTGTGTCGGAGCAAAAAATGCCTTTCCGTGAGGCATACAAAAAAGCGCTCGAACAAGTAGAGCAAGAAGTCGATTTGCTCACAAACATCAAAAAGAAGGTTAGTCTTGGCGCACCTGGAAACCTAGGGATCAAGGAATATGAAAAACGTTTACAGCGATTACAAGGCTAATGTAACTTAATGTCTCTTTTTCAGTTTAGAAATACGCAACCGGATTCTTTTTGGCGCCGTTAACGATCACTTCAAAATGTAAGTGGATTCCTGTGCGTCCATAGACACGACCTGTGTTTCCCATATATCCGACTGGTGCGCCGCGCCCAACTTCGTCACCTACTGAGACATAGATTTCTTTCATGTGAGCGTAGAGCGTTTTCATGCCGTTGCCATGATCGATGATTACGACATTGCCGTAGCCGCCATTCCAACCGCTTGCAGCACGCTCGACTGTTCCGCCATCTGCCGCCCAAATCGTAGATCCTCCATTTTGTGCAATATCGACGGCGTAGTGTCCGTAGTGATAATACTGCGTAAATTTGCCCTGTGTCGGAAAGAGTAATCTGCCAAATGTCTCATTGCCAGATGGTGCGCCTGCACCAGAGACAAAAGCATTTGCCGCTGCCGAACCACCACCACGTGCAACTGCTACTGGCGTCGGTGCCGCCATTTTGGCGCCTGGTAAAACCAACTCCGTGCCTTCGGCGAGAATCGCTCCTTTTGTGAGCTGATTTTGTGTTAAGATTTTGTCGACATCAATATCATACTTTTTACCAATCGAACTGAGCGTATCACCTTTTGCTACGACATGGAGAAGTCCATCTGCGGCAGGAATTTTGAGCACTGTTCCGGCTTTGAGCCGTTTGGGATCCAAGAAATTATTATTCTGAATAATTGTATTTTGTGAGACGCCAAACTTGAGTGCAATACCCGAAATCGTATCATTCGGCGCTACTGTATATTCTGTTGCACCGCCAACATCACTGCGATCGCCGACTTCTGTCCACATCTCGGGCTTCAGCAAGAAGCCGTCGTCGACGAAGACCATGTCTTCGAGCGGCGCATTGAGAATTTCGTCATAAGAACCAGCATAGCCGACACCTGACACCGCAAACCGTGGTACGATTGAAAAGAAAAACAAAGCGAGCGTCGCAATCGAGAGTACGCGCCAAAAGAAGATTTTTTCAACCGAACGGACACTCTCGTGAAAAAACACACTCTTCCGTGCAAGCACAGTACGAGCATGTCGCTTGAAGCGTAATCTCCTAATCTTTTGGAGGTGGAGAGCGTTAAGAATAAATTTCATTAAGCTAGAAACGAAGATCCTCACCACCTGCATTCCCCATGTCTTCTCACAAATTGTAAGTAAACTTTTGATAAAGGTCAAGCTTTCGTCCCCTCAAAAAGACATGTAATGCATGAAATGCGTTTTTGGAAGCCATAAAATCTGATTAGATTTTTCTGTCAGAACAGCTACTATATCAATGGTTTTTCTTTAAAAAAGATGAGAATACAAAACATTTTACTCAGTTTGACAATCCTTGGAGCCTGTTCCTTCGTGGCACCTGTGTTTGCCGCTTTGTCTGAATCTACGCAATCAGCCATTATAAATATTCGTACCAGCAGTAAAAGTGGAACGGGTTTTTTGATCAGCGCAGATGGATATATTCTCACCAATCAACATGTTGTAAGTGGCACTTCTTCGGTCGAAATATGTCGTCAGCCGGACATCAAACGTAATCTCGTGTGTGATTTGGAGGCGACAGTTATTGTGCAAGATGCCGAGCTTGATATCGCTCTCCTCAAAATCGATGATGTTCAGGTAGGCAAAAAATTCCCCTTTTTGTCACTTGGTTATTCGGACAGTCTGGCACTTGACGATTCTGTCTCTTTACTCGGTTATCCCGATAGTGGTGGCGCTTCACTAACCGTCACAAGCGGAAGGATTAGCGGCTATATCGACAACGGCAGCCGCATCAAAGTTGATGCTTCGCTCAGTTCTGGCTCTTCTGGCGGTGCAATGATTGATATCAACGAAACAGTCGTTGGCGTAAATGTCGCAGTCCTCACCGGCAATTTTGCTACTTCCGGACTCGCAATACCGATTGATCTTGTCAAAACTTGGCTCGTGGGAGCTGGCTACGGAAGGCTTGTTTCGCTCGGGCAAACAGTCGAAGAACTCGAAAAGAGTAAAACTGCACTCGAAGACCTCCTTCAAAATTATCAGGAACTTGCAAAAGCACAAAAAATATCTTACGAAGACATTGTCGTCACGTACGAAAAACAACGTGATGATCAAGACGAGCAGATAGAAGGAGTACGTGACAGCGCCCAAAAAAAGCAGCGCGACTATCGCAATCAAATCGACAGTTATTTGGCAGAAGTAAAAGCGCAATATTCTGATGCTACTTACCAGTCCGAGGTTAATCGGTTGGAACAGGTATGGCAAGATTATCTCGAACGCTCTATCGCAAATGTCTCCGATGCCGAAAAAATCTACGAAGCAAACCTCAAAATCATTGATCGCAATCAGGCAATTGCCCTGGAAAATGCAGGAGTGATTGATTATACACCGCGCATTGCTGAGGCTCATACTACGCTCGAAGAAGTTAAGCGCGAACTTTCAAAATTGCGCGTTGCGGAAGCACGCAAAAAAGTGAAGTCAACAGAGCAAACGGCATCAAAACCAACAGCATCTGTAGCAGAAGTCGTTACGGATAAAACCCTACCACCAGTTACCTACGAAGATTTTGGTTCGCCCAAGGCAACGACACTCGCCGATGATTGGTCGGTCAAGTCGGTGACTTTTGCCAAAAATAATCGCCATTTTGCTTTTGTCTTTTACAAATCTTTGCTCCCTGATGTCCTTCGCGACACATTTCGATTTGAAGCAGTAGTTCTTAAGGCAGGTTCGCAAGAAGAAATCCGTCCTTTGTTTGTTCGCAAACGTTTGATGATGCTCATGTACGAGCCCAAAACGGAGTATGTTCTCGAATTGCGCGCGTTCACAAAAAATGGAGAAGAAATCGCGATTCTACATTTTACGATTGTGACTCCCGAAGTGTAATCATTTGCGCCAAAGAACGCCAAACTACTTAATGATTTCGTCGATGATGCCGTATTTTTTGGCTTCTTCGGCACTCATAAAAAAATCACGTTCGGTATCATTTTTGACTTTTGCCAACTTCTGCCCGGTTTGCTTCGCAATCATTTCGTTCAGCAAATCTTTTGTCTTGATAATATGATTGGCGGCAATCGCGATGTCAGTCGCTTGTCCTTCGGCGCCACCAAGCGGTTGATGAATCATGACTTCCGAATGTGGCAAAGCATAGCGTTTGCCCTTGGTTCCGCAGACAAGTGTCAGGGCACCGCCGCTGGCAGCGATACCGATACAAATAGTGGCAACATCGGGTTTGATGACTTGCATCGTGTCAATCATCGCAAGGGTTGACGAGACACTTCCACCGGGGGAATTGATATAGAGCGTGATATCTTTTTTCGGGTCTTTCTTTTCTAAAAACAAAAGTTGAGCAATCACCGTGTTGGCAACAGCATCGTTAATCGCGCTTCCCAAAAAGATAATGCGATCTTCGAGCAAGCGCGAATAGATATCATAAACACGCTCGCCAGTAGGAGTTTTGTCGATAACAGTAGGTATCAACATATTGCTTTGGCTTGCGATAATTTGATTACTGACAAAAGGATGGTATTGGCTTGTGATTCCTTGAAACATGGTTTTTAGAAAAAGTCTTCGCCCGACAGTATGCCGACTTTTCGCAAAAATATCACGCAAAAAATGCGTGTCTTTTCTTTCCTCAAAATCCTTTTGCAAATTTTATCTGTGTGGATCAAAAATATGCTTCACCTTGTCACCAAGAGAGCTTTTTGGCGGATTATCTTTGTTATTTAACTGCGCAGGACGATAGCGCAAACGAAAGTTTTTGTACGCTGCGAGAGTCGATTCGATGTCATTATACATCTCGGGGAGGTCGGCATGCAGCCAGCGATCACGTTCGAGTGTCCAATAAATAGTTTTTGCCAAAGAATCTTCAAATGTCTTTGGCATTTTCCAGCCAAGGTCAAAAATCTTGTTGCCATCAAGTGAATAGCGCAAATCGTGCCCTGGACGACTCGAATGAAAATCAACCATTTCGTAATGGAGCGGCTTGCCAATAATACGCGCAATAAACTGCGCCATTTCGAGATTATTCACCTCGCGTTCGCCGGTAATGTGAAAATCTTCTCCTAAGATTTTGGCGCCACTTTCTATCTTATTGATCAAAAATTGATACGCATCGGCAACATTGCGAGCATGAATATAAAAACGGCTTCCTGATTTGGTTTTGCCAGAATCAGAGTGAATCGGCAACGTGTCACCAGTGAGTGCGGCATTAATCGCTTTGGGAATAAATTTTTCTGGATGTTGGCGTTCGCCAAAAATATTCATCGAACGAGTAATTATCGCTGGCAGCCCGTAAGTATTGCGGTAGCATTTGACGAGCATTTCGCCACCACTTTTGGTCGCCGAATATGGATTGGTCGGGTTGTGGCGATCGTCTTCTTTGTAGTCGGTTCCTTCCGGTGCCGGACCGAAGACTTCGTCGGTCGAAAAGTAAAAAAAGCATTTGAGATTTGGCAGCGTCAGGGCAAAGTCGAGCATGTGCAAAGTCCCAATCACATTCGACATTGCAAATGGCTCTGGGTTTTCAATCGAATTATCGACGTGGCTTTCGGCGCCCAGATGAAAAATATAATCGACTTGTCCGATTTCTTGGCGAATCCCAACGGTCAATGGATAGCAAAAATCCGCAGTCAAAATGGTAACGCGCTTGTCGTCAAAAGCATCGATATCGCGTAGGCGGTCAAAACCGAGTGCGGCATAATTCAATTTATCAAAAACCACAATTTCCCAATCAGTATTCTTGAGAAAATGTTCCACAAAATGATGCCCGACAAACCCTGCTCCTCCAGTAATGAGTATTCGCATCTGCTTTGTGGATAAGAAAAAAGTGACAGTTACATGTCACATGGCTTAGCTCCATTTGCCATCTTCGGGCATTCGTTCAAAAATTGCAAGGTGGGAATTTGGGAAGTGGGATTTTTGATTTGCTGCAGCGAAATTATTTGCGCTGGAGCAGTTTTGCAGACTGCTCCTCTCAAGACACAGCAAATGTGTTGTGATCATGCCTCACTTATCCCTCAAACCAAACCTGTGGAGCAGGTGAAACATCAGAACACCTGCTCCGGGACAAAGTACTAGTGTCTATGTAAATTTCTAACAACGGCTGTCGCCATTTTTCTCGCCTCATCTAGTGTTGCCCCTGCACCCAACTCTTCTCTTACAATAAATCGATAGAACTTCAAAAATGCGGCTCTTTGCAAGACAATTAAAATAAGTATGGGAATTAATACAAAGTACCATTTGAAAAAGAAAAGAATAGTACCAAACCATAGTATTTTTGAAGCAGTTACAAGTAGTTCACCTTTGTATGAACGATAAATTGGTGGACGATTGATATCCTCATTAAAGAGGCACTTGCTATAAAAATGCCAATGTAACGGTATTGCTACCATAGCAAGCGAGAAAACAATAACATAAGACATCATTTTTTTTGAAAAGAAAATATTACCTTGAGTATTGGGCGAGAGGCGGGGTTTTGTAAAAGAAAATTATAGAGGACTTCAGATCAACTCGAGTCTGTGAGATTTCCTTTTTTTTGCGATTGTTCAGTATTTATGCCAAACAGCGATTACTTGAAGCAAAGCTGATTTTCGGCTACAGTAGAGAGAATATATTTTTGAAAAATGGAAGAACTGCTCCAACGCCTCGACGAACTTGATTCCAAATTAACCGCCACCAAACAATCAGTCGATCGCATTCGACAATATTTCAAATGGACAATGATCTTGAGCCTCGTCTTTTTTGTGATACCGCTTATCGGGATGCTCTTCGCATTGCCAAAAATAATGAACGTACTCACAGGAAATATTGTCGATTCGGGGCTTTTGTGAGGAAAAAGACGAAGAATAATTGTAAACCCCCTCACCCCCCCCCTTAACAGGGAGAGGTTTTATGTGACGATTTCGGTTCGAATCTCGCGAAATTGGTATTCTGTAAACTGCTCTCGCAAGTGTTCCAAAAGATCTTCACTAACCGCATAAATGCGCAGCGCCGTTGCCGAATTGTGCACAGCGATACGGAGCGTGCCGTTTTTCCATGTTTTTGGTTGCCAAAAAAACTCATTACCGAGATTCTCATTAAGCCAGCTTTGTGCGCAAAAAAGCACTTCGGACGCCTTTGCCGGTGCGGAGAGGTTTTTGCGGAAAGCAGCCGACAGAACTTGTAAGCGGTCAATTTTTTTCATCTGTTTGTAAGGCGCGAGTAAGAATGGATGCGGTTTGTGCGGCGGTCAAATCCCAAGAAAAATTCTGCACATGTTTTTTCCCTTTTATAATGAGATTTTTACGAACGCTGCTTTCACAAATATCCACCATTTTGAGCGCTATATCTTCGGCATTTTGTGGGTCAAAAAAGAGCGCTGCTTCTCCGCAAACCTCCGGCAAACTCGAGCTGTTGCTTGCGGTGACTGGCGTGCCGGCTGCCATGGCTTCGAGTGCTGGCAAGCCAAAACCTTCTGCCAGACTGGGAAAAATTAAGGCATTTGCCGCTTGGGTCAGCGGTGGGATTTCGGCATCGGGGACAAAGCCGAGCAGATGAATATCATCCGCGTAGCGCGATTGACGCGCGAGCTGCTCGACTTCCGGATAATAGGGATCGGGCTTGCCAGTAATAACAAGACTGCCTTTACCGCCATATTTGCGATACATGTCAAAAGCACGGATTGCATTGGGAATATTTTTGTGTTCGCGCCAGACTCCAGAAACCAAAAAAATCGGCGCGACAAACCTCTTTCGCCACTCGGCAACTTGGTATTGTTTTACTTTTGCAAAGCGCTCTAAATCGACGCCATTGTGGATGACGCTGATTTTTTCTTTCTCACATTGTGGTGTAAAGGCGAGGATTTCACTTTTGGTAAATTCTGATATTGCAATGATTTTTTCCGCTTTACTGAGCGCATGATTAAGAACATGCCGATAGCCCGAGCGATGCCAGCTGCGGCGCATTTTTTTGCCGGGAAAACGCAGAATCGTCAAATCATGAATCGTTACGACAAACGGACGCCCGAATAAAAGCGGAACATTAAAATGCGGAAACCAATAGAGATCGGCTTTTTCTTTGCGAATCTGCCACCAAAAACTCGTTTGTTCGCCGATGGAATAGATTTTTTGCGATGCGATTTTGACGCTCACATTCGGAAATCGTGCGAGCTCCGTCTGAGTCTCTGCTGAGGAAAATACCACAAATTCGTAATCAGGCAATATCGTAAAGAGTCGCGGCGCGATCTCACGAATATAATTTCCGATACCGGTAAATCCAGCCCCCCACATTCTGCCGTCGATAACGATTTTTTTCTTCATGTGTTTCTATTTTTGCAAAGTGCGCGATTTTTTGCGAAGATTTTCTTACGAATTTTACACAGTACGACAAAATGAACATTGTATTTGAAAAATGGCACGGCGCGGGGAATGACTTTATTTTTATTGATAATTGGCAAAAGTCGATTATTCTTTCTCCTGAGCAAATCCAGCAGCTCTGTCATCGTCAATTCGGCATCGGTGCGGATGCGGTTATTTTGTTCGAACCATCAGATACCGCGGATTGCAAAATGAATTATATCAATGCTGATGGTACTGTCGCGGAAACCTGTGGTAATGGACTCCGTTGTGCGGCAGCTTTTGGCTTGCAACACGGTCATCTTTCCGGCGAATTTGTGAGCATCGAAAATCCAAGCAGCAAGGTCGATACCGCCGAAATTCTCACGGATTCTCCTTGGTGGATCCGCATTAATATGGGCGCTTCACAAATTCGAGGAGTCGATGATTTTCCCAATGATTTTCTTGGAAAAACTATCGAAGTCGATGATAAGAATGTCGAAGTCTGGTGTGTTTCGATGGGAAATCCTCATGCGGTGCAATTTGTCAGTTCAACGAAAGAAGCTCCGGTTCTGACGCAAGGTGCGAAAATCGAGCATCACAACTTGTTTCCAAACCGCATCAATGCGGAATATCTCGAAGTGCTTTCATCAACCGAAGCAAATTTGCGTGTCTGGGAACGCGGTTGTGGTGAAACTTTGGCTTGTGGTTCCGGCGCGGCGGCGGCTACAGTCGCCGGAGTGCTTGCCGGAAAATTTCTCCCCAATACAGACATTGTCATGCACCTCCCGGGTGGCGACCTGACGATGCAATGGAATCAAGCTGAGAATATCGTTTTCAAAACCGGTCCGGCGGAGTTTGTCTATCATGGGGCAATAGTTTTGTAGTACTCTTACTTTATTTGAAAAGCGCGAATGATCGGTGAGGCGAAAAGTACCAAAGGCCTAGTTTTTGTCGTTTTGAGTGCGTTCTTTTTTGCAATCGAATATCTGCTCTTCGATGCGGTTTTTCAAAAGTCAAATATCTCTCCGCAAAGTGCACTCTTCTGGGCATTTCTGACAATCGATTTCATAGTTTTTCCGTTTTTTTTGTTTAAAAGACAACAGCGGCGAAAACTCGCAATAACCATTCAAAGAGATGGCATGACTGTTTTAGGCATTTCGGTCATATCTACCTTTGCTATTTTTTCGTTATTTTGGGGTATCGCCGAATCGAATTCTGGCATTGCCTCACTTTTGCATGAGACCCAAATGATATTTATTCCGTTGCTCGGTGTCGTATTGCTCAAAGAGATATTGGGCTGGAGACAACTTTTGGGAATTGCCCTCGCCTTGATTGGCTTTATCTGTATTTCGAGTCTCAAAGGAGAGGCATCATTTGGAGTAGTTGCAGCAGTTGTTTTTTCTGCTTTTTTGTATTCGTTGCAAAGCTTTTTCATCAAAAAATATGCCCCCGGACTGAGTGGTCCGTCGTTTTCTTTTTTGCGCACGATCATAATCACTTTGTTATGGGGAATGGGCATGGTTCTTTTTGGACAAGGACTCGAGCCGCCTTCCTGGCAGATTTTACTGCTTTTGTTTGTTGCCGGCATGTCGGGGACTTTCGTGAGCCAGATCTTTTATTTTGAAGCGCACAACTACCTCCCGATTTCGACTTTAAACATTTATTCGCTTGCCCAGCCGGTGTTTGTGCTAGTGGGATCGATACTGTTGCTAAATGCGCCTTTTTCTCTTCTCAAAGGAATCGGTGCGTTACTCATCCTGAGCGGTCTGGTCTTGGTGACGCATGGTCACATGACAAGTCGGAAGCGAGAAATTGAAGACCGAATTAGTGGAATTTGAGTACAGAAATAATCGAGCTTTACAATCATACTGACAAGAAGCCCAAAATCACCAAGGCATTCCAAATCAGTTTGATCCCAAAAATAAATAGCAATACCGCCAATCCCTGAAACACATGGTGCATTATTTTTTCGTTTTTTATGAAACGCCGAAAGAAGAGCATCATGAGTAGTATAGCTGCTGTTCCTATCATCCATCCGAACTCTATGAGTCCAAAAAAATAGAACTCACCAAATCGGACTTGTGCCCCGCTCTGAAGCATCAGCGGAATATAGATTAGTGGCCATGTCAAATAGCCAATAGGACTTGTAAGGTAGGCAACGAGAATTTTTTTGACAGAAAACGCCATACCTCTATCCAGCACTTTTGATATTTTCCAGGTTCCATAGGCGAAATAGAAGAGCAAGAAACCACCTCCGATACTCCACCAATAAAAAATCTCTTTGGGGATTTGCAGACTGAGAATCGCAAGTACAACCACAGCGGCCTTGGCTACATCTATAAATGATGCCCAAAAGTAACTCACGAGACCAATACGAAAGCCGCCCTTGAGCAGGTTTCCAATCAGCATCGTTAAAATCGGACCCGGGACCACTCCGTCGATTACCCCAAGAATCAGCGCTGTAGTAAGCAATTCCCATGCTGTCGGCATATGCAATCAATAAACAAAATTCTCCATAATCTGCTCATAACTCTGCCGCTTGCGCGTGAGTCCGACTTCTTCTCCGTCGACCATCACTTCTGCTGCCATGCCATAGAGATTGTAGTTGGCGGACATTACATTTCCATATGCTCCCGAAGTAAGGATAGCGAGCAGATCGCCTTCGCGCGGTTCGGATATCTCACGGTCTTTCGCGAAGAAATCGGCTGATTCGCAGATATTGCCCGTAATACTCGCTATTTCTTTCTTCCCCTCCGGATTAGTGATGTTGACAATGTGATGGTATGAGCCGTACATCGCTGGGCGGATGAGGTGATTCATGCCGGTGTCGGTGCCGATAAAAAGGTATTTTCCACTTTGTTTGCGGGTGGTGATTTTTGTAAGAAGAGCGGTTGATTCCGCTACCATAAAGCGTCCCGGTTCTAGCCGCATTTCAATTTCTCTGCCGTTTTGTGCGGAAAAATCAGTGAGCAGTTCTTTCACCAGTCTGCCGAATTCCACCAAATCAACAGGTTTATCTTCCGGTTTGTAGGGTACGCAAAAACCGCCGCCGAAATCGACAAAATCCAAATCCGGAAATTCCGCCGCCTCTTTCAAAACCAGCTTTACGGATTCGATAAAAATCTCCGGCGTATAAAATCCGGAACCGATGTGAGAGTGAATTCCGGCAAGCCGTAGGTCGTATTTTTTGAGCAAGTCTTTCGCGGCGGCAAAGTTTGAATGGATGATACCGAATGAAGATTTTTCCCCGCCGGTCACATTGCTAGCAAAAAGCGCGTCACCGACTCCGGGATTGATGCGGATGGCAATGGCTTTCCCTCGGAACATTTTTCCGAATCGTTCGATTTCCGAAAGCGAACCGGCATTGACGATCACGCCTTGTTCCGTGACGGACCTCATGTCTGCATCACTGGGCATTGCTCCTGTAAAAACAATATTCTCAGGTGCAAAACCAAGCTCCAACGCAAGGCGAACTTCATTTGCCGAAACGGTATCGATACCATGAATACCAGCTTCTTTGAGCACTTTGACAATTGCCGGATTGAAGTTTGCTTTGATGGCGTACAGAATTTTCGTATTCGACCAATCGAAAGCATCGAGCATCCTTTTTCCCTGTCTACGGAGAATATTTGCATCAGTGACAAAGACTGGTGTCCCAAATTCGTTGGCGATTTTTTCTGCCTGTGCTTTGTTTGGAATGAAAGATTGCATTAGTCGAGATAAAAGAAACTTGTAAATCTAATAAAAAATTCCAAGTGAGATTAGCATTATTGCTTGCGAGATTCAAACTGTCTGCTTCCACCATCTGCTCACCAAATACGCACTCGCAAAATAAAACGGAGTAAGCACTGCCCAGCCGACAATGGCGTGACCGACTGACGGCAGCAAAGCAATCACCGAATTAATCGGATGGGCTTCGACAAAGTGCCACATTTCGATAAAACCAAATTCTAGCCTCGGCGCGCCGAGCAAATATTCGCCGAGGCGCAAATGCGCAAAATAGAGCAACAAGAACGGGAGAAAACTGATCTGATTGGTGGCGACCAACAGGGTCTTGTTGCGACTGAAGACAAGAAATATCAGCAAACCAAGCAGCGTGCGGATACCAATCATTGGCCATAGTCCGATCGTCCAGCCGAGCGCAACATCGATGCAGAAGCGCTTGGGCGGCATCGAGCGGTATTCGTGCACCAGTTTGTCCCGGAGGCGGCGTAATAATTTCATCGGCTTTGCAAACCATGTTTGTATGCTGCCAGTGCCGCTTCACGCCTTTCTTTGTAATCTACAATCGGTGCGGGATAATTTTTTGAATCATATTCCGGCAGCCATTTTTTGACATATTTCATTTGCGGATCGAAGCGCTCCATTTGCGTCGCCGGATTAAAAATCCGAAAATATGGCGCAGCATCGACGCCTGTTCCGGCACTCCATTGCCAGTTGCCGTTATTGGAACTGAGTTCGTAATCGAGCAGCTTTTGTGCAAAATAGTGCTCACCCCAGTGCCAATCGATGAGAAGGATCTTCGTCAAAAAATTCGCCACCACCATGCGCACGCGATTGTGCATCAAGCCAGTTCCGTTCAATTCGCGCATGCCGGCATCGACCAACGGAAAACCGGTTTTTCCCTTGCACCACGCGGCAAATTCGTCTTTGTCATTCCGCCAGGGAATGTGTTTGTATTTCGCGCGAAACGGCTGATCGACCACATACGGATAGTGCCACAGGATCATCATCAAAAATTCGCGCCAAATGAGTTCGTTCAGCCACGCATCGTTTGTCATAAGAGCGATTTCGACAAGCTCGCGAACGCTCACTGTCCCGAAACGCAAATGCACACTCAGGCGCGAAGTTCCATCGATTGCCGGAAAATTCCGTGTCTCGTGATAGTTTTTGATGATTTCGAGCGGAATTTTTTTGCTCGGAAACTCGGCATCCGTCGGCGCAAACCTGATTTCCGCAAGTGATGGAAGCGGGCGTGCTTGTTGTTGATACAGATTTTTCAGTTGCAATTCCGATGGATAATGCTCGAGACCGACCTCTTCCAGTCGCCCGCGCCAGCGGCGTGAGTACGGCGTAAAGACATTGTACGGTTTGCCGTCGGGCTTGGTCACTTCGGATTTTTCAAAGATGACTTGGTCTTTGGTTGTGACAAATTCTACCTGATGCTGCTCAAGAAAATCCGCGATCTCCGCATCTCGCTCACGTGCATACGGTTCGTAATCGTGATTGGCAAACACCTGCTTCACCTCGTAATCTTGCAGGAGCGAATGAAAAACGTCCTTCGGCTTACCGATACGGACATCGAGCGAAGCGCCGTATCGCGCGAGTTTCGCCTGCAACTCACCAAGCTCGCGATGGATAAACTCCACACGCTTGTCGTGTTTGTCTTCTAACTTGTCAAGAATCTCGCTGTCGAAAATAAAAATCGGCTGCACTGGAGTATCGCTTTGCAGCGCGCGAAACAGTCCGTGATTGTCGTGGAGTCGTAGATCGCGGCGGAACCAAAAGATGCTGACAGGCGGCTTTTTCATGAGAACGGTGGGATGCCATAGCTCACCATAGCGCAAACTCACAACAACCGCACATTGAATATTTCGCTACAATATACTATACTTCTAAAAAAATATGACTTCTGCCTTTGTCGCCATCGCGCTTGCGCTCATTGTATTCTTACTCATCGGTGGCGGTTTTTCGCTGGCACCGTGGGTGCCGACGCGCAAACGCGATATTGTGCGCATCAACCAACTCGCCGACTTGCAACCCGGTGAAGTCCTTTACGAACTCGGCTGCGGGGATGGGCGAGTCTGTCACGGCTTGGCAAAACTCAATCCACAAGTAAAAATAATCGGTATCGAATTATCGCCGCTGTTATTTTTGTTTGCCAAACTGAGAAATCTTTTCTCCCCTCAAAAAAATCTGATACTCAAACGCGCAAATATTTTTCACCAAAATTTCGCAGATGCTGACGCGCTCTATGTTTTTGGTATGCCCGATGCGCTCCAAAAACTCTACACTCAACTGCTCAAAAATAAAACCAAGCCACTGCGCATAATTTCCTATTCGTTTCCATTCAAAACCCAATCTGAATCACTCTCGGCATCAAAAAAACCGCACGAAATAACTTTGCATCAATACATACTCTAAAAATTTGGCAAAAATTTTGCTTGACTCTTGGGGGGTTCGAACAGAGAATAAGCGACCTTAATCAATCTCTATGACAGAATCGGTGTCAACACAGATGAGAGAGCTAGAAGTTACGCATGAAACTCTGGTAGCGGAGCGTGATATTCCCTCGCTTAATAATCTGTTTGCCGAATTTCGACAGCAAGATATTTGGAAATGGCTGAAAAAAGTTGATGCGTTGACTACAAAATATATAGTACGAAAGGAAGAAATTGCACACAATACAGCGTCTGATACAGAAAAATGGATAAGCGGCACAAAAACAAAAGAGGAGAGAAAGGTCAAAGGACAAGCGACACAAGCACAAGAGGATGAGAAAACATTACATAACGAATCCGAAATAACAGCAGCATATGATAAACTCAATCCAAGGGGTGTGCTTCACAAAACTCGCTCCATTCTTACTCTTTCGGAGTTTGTAGGATTATTAAATGATGTGAGTGCTGATTCTCTCTCAAAAGATTTTGAGGAGCTCATAAAAATAGTACATATTGATCTTGTCAATTATCCTCAGTCTGGAAAACCAGGTTTTCAACTCGTACGATTAGAATTTGAATATAAAGATGATGTGAGTGAAGATAGCGCCAATAGAATGAGTACAAGAAAGTTATTTGAACATTTTCTTGAGTGTTTGAGCGAAAATGATATTGACGTCGCCGAATCAGCAGAAGGGCAAAAGAAACTGGCGATAGAAGCAAGAAAAAAAGATGGGATTATAAAGACTCCTCAGCAGTTTTTTAAAAATACTAAAAACACGGAAAAAATTGTCCCTACCGCAAAAGCAGCTTAATCAGTTTCCCTGACTGCCTTTTATTTTCTTCTTCGCAAACAACTCTGACCATAATAGTACCGCAACTCCAAGACTGATCGAAATATCCGCGACATTAAATACCGGAAATTGCCACACTGCGATAAAATCCGTGACTTCGCCAAACAAAATCCGTTCGGACAGATTACCGACTGCACCGCCGAATACTGCAGCCAGAGCAAAATGCTCGTAGCTGGTGCGCTGGTTTTGCTTCCAATATACAATGAGTAGTACAAGTAGCCCCACGGATAATACGATTTGCATCACATTGGGAAAGGGGATCGAGAATGCCAGGTCCGGATTTTTGTGTAATTGAAGCACCAAGAACTGCGGAATGATTTCGATTCCTTTGGCGAGGTGGGCATGTGCGAGCCATTTGGTTACAATGTCCAAAATGATGATGTCGACCGCCAGCGAAAGGGAAAAAAAATCGCGTTTTTTCATCTGTGTGCGGCGCCAATAAGTTCTTCCAAATCTTGAACTCCTTCTTTGTCGCACCAGTCTTTCATTTCCACTGCGATCAAAGTAAAAGCATCTTTGCCACGAAAATGCAATGCACTGCCGATTCCTACAAGTCGTGCGCCAGCGAGCATCATTTCGATTGCTTCGGCTCCGTAGGTTACGCCGCCGGTTCCAATAATCGGGATTTCGACCGCGGCAAAAATATCCCATACACAGCGAATCGCAATCGGCAAAATCGCCGGACCAGAAACGCCGCCTTTTTTATTTTTCAAAATTGGCGCACGCAGCTCGGGATTGATGCGCATGCCTGGGCCAACGGTGTTGATGGCAGTAATGGCATCGGCGCCATTATCTTCGCAAGCTTTGGCGACTTCGCCGATATTTGGAACATTGGGCGACAATTTGACGGTAACGGGAATCGACCCCGAATATTTTTTGACGATCTTGGTCATCAGCGCTGCAGAGTCGCAACCGGACGAAAACAGATCGCCGAATTCTTCGGAAACGTTCGGGCAGCTGATATTCACTTCGATGATATCGGGCTTGAGAGCGGCGGTTTTTTCCGTCACTTCTTCAAAATCCTTGATCGAGCCGGCGACAATACTCGCAATAAACGGTGCTTTTGCCTTTTGGCGATAGATCTTGATCTCTTCGCTGTGTTTGGCAATCCCTGCATCTGGCAAACCAACGGCATTGAGCATGACGCCGTTTTCGACGATAATAACCGGATTGGCATGTCCTTCGTGCGCCTGTGCCCACCACGATTTGCTTGTCACACCGCCTGCTCCGCCGTTTGCTACGGCAGCCATCGAGCCGCCCGTGACACCCAAGATGCCGCTCGCCAAGACGAGGGGGTTGTCAAAATGCACGCCGCAAAAATCAATCTGTAGTTTACTCATCGACAATTATTGTGCCGCATTTTTCGTGAAGAGCAAAATCATATCTGTTACGAATTCTGCTCATGTCCTTTTTGCAACACATATTCGCCGCGTGCCATCGCTTTGGCGCGATTGGCAGAGATTTTTTGCACAACTTTGAGTGGATCACTGATGTTGCTAAATTCGCGTTCGCCGTTGGCGGCAGCAGTTTCGATTTTGATATTGCCATAGCCAAACAGATAGCTCAAAAATCCTGTATTATCGGGACGGATATTGGTAATTGCCGGATACGAAATGTCGTTGAGTTTGTAGCCAAAAAGTTGCCGATTTTGCATGATAATGCGCTGATTGGTGACATAAATCACATCGTAATGAAAATCGAGCCACGCTTTCAAAAAAAAGATAATGGCAAAAGCAAAGCAGATTACCGCAATCGCGATTGCCGCGGGACCAAGTCCAAATGCTGCCAAAATTAGAAATCCCACCGAGACAAACACAATCGGCGGAATAATCATCAGCGTAAAGGTCAGTGGGTGCTTGTAAACGATGGTTTCGATACATTCTTGATGCAGTGGCACAAACTGTCCGTGCGACTCTTGCGCAAGTTTGCCAACCGACATGCGCTCGGCGTAATAAATTCTGCCAAGTTTTAAAATGCGCAAAAGCCTGAGTGACAGCAGCGCGTGCGGCATGTGGTAAATTCCAAAGATTCCAAGGTAGAAGGGGAAGACTGCGATAAAATCAATCATTCCAAACCACGAGAAAATATAGTGAAGGGGTTTTGGCGCCGACCACGCACGCAAAAAATATTCAATCGAAAATATCACAATCGTCACCCATTCAAAAATTTCAATAATCGGCAACAGTGGCGCAAGTGAAGCAATCAGATAAAATGGAATCGTGCCAACCGAGATAACAATCAAAATCGCAATCAGCGAGTTGAGCGCTTTTGCCCAGTTGTCGACTGGCTCGTGCAGGCAATTGTAGCAAATACGGCGGAAGCGGTTTTTGGTCATATCTGCACTATACGCTTCTTGTTTGAGAAGCAAAATCTTGATTTCCGCTTCTTCTTTTTACAAAGATTCGCCTTGCCGATAGCAGACCGATTCGCCAAAATAGAAGCGATTTTTATTCTCTTTATGAGTGACCCCAATTGTATTTTTTGTAAAATCGTTGCGGGCAATATTCCCGCTAACAAGGTGTACGAAGACGATCAAGTGTTGGCGTTTCATGATATCAATCCCAAAGCAAAGGTGCATATTCTTATTATTCCCAAAAAGCATATTCATTCTCTGACCGAAATGTCCGAAACCGACAAAATACTGGTCGGTCACATGGCATTTGTTAGTAAACAAATTGCGAGTGAGCAAGAACTTGCTGGTTACAAAACGCTGATTAATGTGAATAAAGAAGGGGGGCAAGTCGTCTTCCATCTCCACATGCATCTCCTCGGCGGCGGAAAGATCGATCTTGCCCATTGCTGATGATGTCCTCCCGACTCGCGCATATCCGCAAAGCGATGCAAGCAACCAAGCTGGATGCGGCGGTTTTTTTTGACGAGCACTCGGTGCGCTTTTTTACCGGATTCGTCAGCAGTAATGCGCTGTATATCGTGACCCAAGCGGATGAATTTTTCCTCACCGATGGACGCTATTTGGCAGCGGCACGGGATTTTTTTGCGAAGACAAAAGTCACCGTGGATGAGATTCCGAGCGCAAAAGCGTGGCAGCGATTTTTTGGGAAAACGGGAATTACTACCGCAGGAGTCAGCTACGAGCGGATTTTTGCCGATCGACTTGAAAAATGGCGTACGGATTTTGGCATCACGATCGTGGATTTTTCTGGCGAGGAAAATCGCTTACGCGCCGCTAAATCGGCAGCCGAAATCGAGCAACTCGCCGCAGTCGCCGCTCTCGCCGACACGACGCTTTTGCAAGTCTTGCCGCAGTTAAAGGAAGGTATTACAGAAAAAGCATTTGCCTGGGAACTCGAAAAAGCCGGACGCGAACTGGGTGCGGAAGCGGTTTCGTTTCCATCAATCGTGGCATTTGGCGAGCACAGCGCCTTGCCACATCATCAGCCGACCGACCGCCAACTCGCAGCGCGCGAGCCGATTTTGATTGACTGGGGATTTCAAAAAGACGGCTTTTGCAGCGATTGCACGCGCTCGTTCTTTTTTGGTCAGCCGACTGCCGCATGGTTACAAGCGTACGAACGGGTGTTGCAAGCGCAAGCCGCGGGAATCGCAAAAATCCAAGGAGCAAATTTATGTTCCGCGCCGCACGATGCTGCTGTTAAATCACTTGGCGAAGCGATGATTCATAGTTTTGGTCACGGCGTTGGACTCGAAGTCCACGAATATCCGGCGGTTTCGATCAAGAGCAAAGACAAATTTATTCCAAATATGGTCGTGACGGCGGAGCCCGGACTTTATTTCCCACAAAATTTTGGTATTCGCATCGAAGACACTTTGGTCGTGACGGCAAAGGGAAATTATTCTCTGACGGCGCTTCCGAAAGCTATCAAAAGTTCGATTCTCAAAATTTGATCCGAGAGCGGATTGAGCTAGAAAAATTCTTATAAAAATGGCATAATATTCACAAATAAAAATCAATCCATGAAATATTCTGCAGAAGGCATCGACGATTTACTGACGCAATTTTCTTCCCGCAAAGAAGGACTGACTCAGTCCGCAGCGAAAGAGTTACTCCAAAAATATGGGAAAAATGAACTCCCGAAAAAACGCCGCAGCCGTCTCAAGATGCTCCTTTTGCAATTTGCGAGTCCGCTTGTCTTTATTCTTTTTGGCGCGGTCGCTATTTCGCTGGCGATTCCACTCATCGAACACCACAGACTCGCGATCGAAGACCTGATTGATCCAATCGCCATTCTGATCATTTTGATCCTCAATGCTTTTTTTGGGTTTTTTCAAGAACTGAAAGCCGAAAATACACTCGAAGCGCTTAAAGAAATGCAGCCCGAAAAAACCACCGTGTTGCGTAATGATCAGCAGCAAATCATCGATAGCACCGAAATCGTGCCGGGTGATATTGTGATTTTGGCTGAAGGCGACAAGGTTGCTGCGGATATTCGACTGCTCGAAGCGGTCGAACTGAATATCATCGAAGCAGCGCTCACGGGCGAATCCGCGCCATCACACAAAGATGCGATCTGGCAGGGCAACGGTGCGATCGGCGATCTGAAGAATATGGTCTTTGCGGGAACGCAGATTGCTTCCGGTCGCGGAGTCGGTTTAGTCGTTGCCACCGGCATACACACCGAATTAGGCAAAATTGCAAAAATGGTATTTGAAGCGGTTTCGCCGCCGACGCCACTCGAAAAACGACTCGACAAACTCGGTAAAAAAATCGGGGGCGCGGTGATTTTCCTTTGCGTACTTGTCTTTATTGTTGCGCGTTTGAGAGACATTCCTTTTACGGAAGCACTCTTCACGGCTGTTGCTTTGGCAGTGTCTGCCGTACCAGAAGGGTTGCCAGCAGTCATGACAATCTCGCTCGCCGTTGGTGTGGCGATTATGGCAAAACGGAATGCACTCGTGCGCGAACTGAAGGCGGTCGAGACACTCGGTAGCGTCAATGTAATTTGTTCGGACAAGACGGGAACGATTACCGAAAACAAGATGCGCGTCGTTGCAGCGTATGCCGACAAAACACATTTTGACCAAAGCAAACTTAAAAATTTGGCAGAAACAAAAATTGGTAAACAAATGCTCGATGCGGTAGCAAGTTGCAACGATGCCGAACTTCCGGACATCGGCGATCCGACCGAAATCGGCTTGCTGCAAATCGCCGCTGATTACGGTATTCACAAGCGCGACAGAATCGGTGAAGTACCATTTTCTTCCGAGAAAAAATGGATGAGCACAACTCACCTCATCGAGAATGAAGAAATCGAATATATCAAAGGCGCTCCCGAAATCGTGGCAACTTTTTGTTCTGATTTGATTCATGCCGAAATCGAAACTGCTACGACAAAAATGGCAGAGCAAGGACTGCGTACGATTGGCATCGCGATGCGTACGAAAGGCGCCAAAACTGCCGAATTTATCGGAATTGTGGGATTGCTTGATCCGCCACGCCCCACGGTTAAAGATGCCATTGCTCGCGCCAATACCGCGGGAATCCGCACTATTATGATAACGGGCGATCATGCGGTGACTGCCGAAGCGATAGCGCACCAAGTAGGACTCGAAGGAAAGGTAATGGCAGGAACAGAACTCGAAAAAACTTCTGATCTTGATTTGCAAAAAATCGTGCTCGATACCAATATTTTTGCGCGAGTTTCGCCGGAGCACAAAGTGCGAATTTGCAAAGCACTTCAATTCCATGGGCTCGTTGTCGCAATGACTGGTGATGGTGTTAACGATGCGCCAGCACTGCAAACCGCGCAAATTGGGATTTCAATGGGAAAAGTCGGCACGAGTGTTGCACGCGAAGCGAGTGATCTTATTTTGCTCGATGACAAATTCGACACAATCGTCGTCGGCATTGAAGAAGGACGGCGAATTTTTACGAACATCAAAAAATCCGTCTCGTTTTTGCTCCGCACGAATTTTATGGAAGTGCTTATCGTTTTTGTGGCAGTGGCAACGGGAATGCCTTTACCGCTGTTACCAGTACATATCCTATTTCTTAATCTCTTGACCGATTCGTTTCCGGCGCTTGCGCTTGCTGCCGAAGCTGCCGAAAAAAATATTATGAAGCAGCCTCCGCGCCCCGTTAGTGACGGTTTTCTGACCGGACAAACAAAGTATGTTATCGGACTTGGCATTATCGGCGCTGCTTTAACACTTGCTGTATTTCTCATCTGTGATTGGTCTTTGGTCGAATCCCAAGCGCGAAGCATAGCACTGGCGACTATTGTTATGATCGAGCTGACAGTCATTTATTCCATCAGACGTGATTCGCTTGTCTGGCAAGAAAAAGGTGCTTTTACCGAAAACCTCTGGGTACTGGGTGCAGTTGTGGTCGGGCTCGTGCTTTTTTTGCTCGCGCTTTATTCGCCGCTGAATGGTTTTATGAAATTAGAACCGTTTCCGATGGAGTATTGGCTGCTCTGCCTCCTCTCCGGGGCAATTGTTTTCGCTTTCTCAGAGCTGATGAAGTATTTTGAATTGAAGCACAAACAACAGAAATAACATTTCTTCTATCGCAAATTTGCCTTCCGATTTACTCATGCGACAAAACTGAGTAGGATTACAGAGAGTTTTTTTTGCATGATTCGTTTTGACAATGTGACCAAAACCTACCGATTGGGAGACACTACTTGGACACTTGGACCGGTTTCTTTCGAAATCGAGCAGGGTGAATCCGTCGCGATTGTCGGACGTTCTGGCTCGGGCAAGTCGACGTGTCTGCAGGTGATGGGCGGATTGCAAGTTCCCGAAAGCGGACAAGTTATTGTCGCCGATCAAAACATCGCGCAGCTTTCTGAATCAGCAAGCAACCGCTTTCGTAACGAACATGTCGGTTTTGTATTTCAAGATTTCTTTTTATTGGACGAATTTTCTTTGCTCGATAATGTTATGTTGCCGCTGCTGATTCGCAATATTTCTCGCCAGACAGCAGCGAGTGAAGCCGAATCGGTTTTGCAAAAAGTGGGATTATTGGACAAATTGCGTAACAAGCCTGCCGAATTATCTGGCGGACAACGTCAGCGCGCTGCCATTGCACGTGCACTCGTCAGCAAGCCGCAACTGATTTTGGCGGATGAACCGACGGGCAATCTCGACGCAACTACGGGCAAAGAAATCATCGATTTGCTCTTTTCTCTCAATACTGCCGAAGGCACCACACTCGTAATTGTCACGCACGACGCGACGATTGCCAAACAAGCAAGCCGCACGCTCACATTGGCGGACGGCAAACTTCTTTCTTCTCTTTCTTCATCATGAATATCGGACTGATTGGGTTTGGCAAAATGGGGCGACTGATTCACAAAATAGCCATAGAACGCGGGCACACGATTGGTGCAATTATCGATCCGCAAGCGGCGGAAGCAACCGCAAAAGTTTTGAGCAAAGATTCTCGTGCCGATGTCTTTATCGATTTTTCTCATCCTGATGCAGTCGTCGAGAATATCGAAACTGCGTGTAAACTCGGTCACAAAATCGTGGTTGGTACAACCGGTTGGAGCAATGATTTGCCGCGCATTCGTGCGCTTATCGAATCATCCGAGAACGCGCTTATTTGGGCGAGTAATTTTTCACCAGCAGTGCAAATGTTTTTTCGCATTGTACGACGCGCAGCGCAAATCGCGAATGCTTTACCCGAATGTGATATCGCTTCGTGGGAAGCGCATCATCGCCACAAAGCCGATGCGCCAAGTGGCACGGCATTGTCTGTCGGCGAGATTCTCTTGGGCGAAATCGACCGCAAGACCGAACTTCTCCTCGATCGTCCACAAGGAAAAATCGCTCCACAACAATTGCATCTTGCGACCATTCGCGCCGGCGAGATTCCTGGAACACATTCGGTACTCTTTGATTTTGCGGCAGAAACAATCGAGCTCAAATCCGTCTCGCGCAGTCGCGAAGGCTTTGCTCTGGGTGCGGTGATGGCAGCAGAATATTTGAACGATAAAACTGGATTCTTCCATTATGACGAAGTGTTTGAGGAGATCTTGAAAATGTAAACTACGAATCGGGCTTGAGTTTGACAAAAATATGATAAGTATATAAAAAAATTCATGATTTTTAATGAACTATGTCTAGATTAGGTCGCGAACAATGTGTGGATAACTGGAGAGCGCAACGAGCTTTGTTGAGCACTCAAAACAAAGCAAAAAAAGTAACAACCGAGAATCGAGAGACTCAAGAGGAAGATTCCGCCACTGCAATTGCTTTATTCGCAGAAGATTTTGTGAACAGAGTTCAAAGACTGATGGCAGCAAATAATATTATTGCTCCTGTTGAAGCGATAGATAAATTAAGTCAAACATCTACGTCGGTTGCGCTAAATAATGCTGATATTGTCATAGGCACATCACGAGGTGGCATTTTGTCTCGATTAGTGAATGCAATTTTAGCAGTTGATGATACGCTTCGGAATTGCAGGGGTGAGATTGCCGCGCATTTGAGGAGTTCAAAAGTTTCGGAATAAGCATTTGTTCGCATCCAATTATTAATTAAACTTTGCATTGTCATCTTCATTTGATTTTGCCACAATCGCAGAAGAGCATATTTTTCTAGCGAATTGTGAATAGTAAGGTACTCATCAGAGATTTTCAACGGCTTGGCTCTGGGACAAAACTTGTTTTTTTTGGTGGATTGTTGGCTTTGGTGTCTGCGTTTTTTCCGTGGTATCAGATGGAGCGCGTCGAAAGCTTGGATTTTCGAATCCAAACGATTCCTGACGTGAGCAGTGGTTTTACCAAGTTTCCGATATTTGGCTTTCTTTCTGTGATTTTTGCCATTGCTGCCCTGATTTTATTTGTGCAGCATTTTTTTGGCACTCGCAAAAGTTTTGGCATTACGCACGGCAAAGCGTGGGCATTTTTGGGCGCGCAGAGTGTGTTTACGCTGATGATTGCGCTGTTTGTCCTCTCGAGTGAGATGCAATCGATTCCTAGCGCGCAGCTGAGATTTGGCTTGTTTCTCTCACTTTTTTCGCATCTGCTGATTCTTTTTGGCGGATATGTTGAAGAAAAATCTCGTCAAAAATCCGAAACCATCGCCTCACTTTCTCCGCAGCCGGGCACATATGGTGGCTTTCATATACAACCAGAAGAACCCGAAGCTCATTACGAACAACTTTCTTTATCCGATGCCGATGCCGGGCGAAAACCAGTTTTACGCTGACAACGAAAAAAATAGTGAAGTAAAAGAAACCGACATTGATTTGTCGATCGCTTACGAACTCAAAGTCAAATCTCTGCCCGAAGATCAATGGGAAGACCAAGCCATTGTATTTTTTTGTAACGATTGTGAAAAAATCGTCGCTGCCGAAAAGAATAAAAACGCCGTCAAATTTACTTGCGCTGTCTGCAAAGGCAAAAATATTTCCTTTGGAACACAAAAATCAGTCAACAATTTTTTTCGCCTTAATGAAGGCGGTAAGCGAAAAAAATAAATTTTCATAAAAAAGTTTGCTTTTCTTTAGCAAATCGACAAAACTAGTATTGTTATTTTTTTATACCATATGACAGCAAAGTCAACAAAACAATCAGACTCACGTAGTGAAGCGCTTAAAACCGCTTTGGGACAAATCCAAAAACAATTTGGTGAAGGCGCAATTATGAATCTTTCTGACGCCGGTAAGATGAAAGTCGAAACTATTCCAACGGGCGCAATCTCGCTCGATATCGCTTTGGGCGGCGGAATTCCAAAAGGACGAATTATCGAAATTTTTGGTCCAGAAAGCTCGGGAAAAACCACGATGACACTGCATATTGCTGCCGAATGCCAAAAATTGGGTGGACAAGTTGCCTTTATTGATGCCGAGCACGCTCTCGACCCGGAATATGCACAGCGCATCGGACTCAATCTCAATAGTTGTACAATCTCGCAACCAAGTTCGGGTGAAGAGGCTCTCGAAATTACCGAAATGCTGGTTCGCAGCGGTGCAGTTGATTTGATTATCATCGACTCGGTAGCGGCGTTGACGCCAAAAGCCGAAATCGAAGGAATGATGGGAGACTCACACATGGGTTTGCAAGCGCGCTTGATGAGTCAGGCACTCCGCAAATTGACGTCTGCTGTTTCAAAATCCAAGTGCACGATTATTTTCATCAATCAAATTCGTATGAAGATTGGCGTGATGTTTGGTAATCCCGAAACCACGACTGGCGGAAACGCGCTCAAGTTCTATTCTTCCGTTCGTCTCGATATTCGTCGCATTGCCAAAATCGACTCTGCGACTGATGACGGCAAAGAAGTCACCGGAAACCGCGTGCGTGTCAAAGTTGTCAAAAACAAAGTCGCTGCGCCTTTTCGCCAAGCGGAGTTTGATATTATGTTCAATGAAGGAATTTCACGCGAAGGCGACATTCTCGATCTTGCGACCGAACGCAATATTGTCAAAAAAGCTGGCGCATTCTTTTCGTACGGCGATACCAAGCTGGGTCAGGGACGCCTCAAAGCAATTGATTTTATGAAAAGTCATCCCGAAATGACCGACGAAGTGACTCGTCAATTGATGATGAAGGTTGACGCGCAAGTGGCTGTAGCAGCTGATACTGAGGAAGAGCCAAGCGAAATCGAAGACGAAGCATAATTCTCACAAAAGTGAAAAGATGAGCAAGCGCTAAAGTACTATACTTTGGCGCCTGTTTTTTTAGATGGATTATTCTGCCCCGTTGAGAGAAGTGAAGTTTGTCGTTACACTGGAAGAACGATGATTCTTCCATATAATGCTCATTCCAACTATAAATCGAATATCTTTATTTCCTAACCCCCTTCAATTCCCCCTTATCAGGGGGAGAGAAAGGATGTTTTATATTTAGAATCAGAATGACTGCGAGTAACAATGATGATTTTCAGAATATCGGCGAAAGCTTACTCGATTGGTACGACGAACATGCTCGCGACTTGCCGTGGCGACAAACACGCGATCCGTACAAAATCTGGGTTGCAGAAATTATGCTGCAACAAACCCAAGTCGCACGAGTAATCGAATATTATCAGCGGTTTTTGGCGCGCTTCCCGACTGTCTTTGTATTGGCAGAAGCGAATTGGGATGATTTTTTGCCCTCTTGGCGCGGGTTGGGGTTTTATTCGCGTGGCAAAAATATGCTGCGAACGGCCGAATTGCTCGTGCAAAACCACAATGGCGTGTTCCCGAAAAATTTGCAGTTGCTCCAACAATTCCCTGGTGTTGGTCCATATACTGCCGCAGCAATTATGAGTTTTGCCTTTGAGGTGCCGATTCCTGCAATTGATACTAATCTCGAGCGTGTACTGGGTCGCGTTTTTGGCTGTACCCACAAAGGAGTGATTCCACGTGCAGATGCGCTTTTTGCCGCGGTTTCTGGTAACGCACATTCTCTTAATCACGCTCTGATGGATCTTGGCTCGACACTTTGCACCGGACGAAAAGTAATTTGCGAAGCATGTCCGTTGGCTTCTCGATGTCATTTTTTTACTTCCGGAAAAAAAGATATTTGGGAACAAGGTTTGCTCAGGGCTTCGGGAATTCGGCAAAAAAAATCTCCTAAAATTCCGATGGAAGTTGCAGTTGCTTGTATTCATCGAAACGGAAAATATCTGATCGCCAAGCGTTCTGCGGCAAAAGGCGGCAGTTGGGAGTTTCCGGGTGGCAAGCGTGAAAAGGGCGAAGACTGGCGCCATGCGCTGAAGCGCGAAATCCAAGAAGAACTGGGTGTCGAGATTTCGGCACGACCGCATTTTTTCGAAAAAACTTGGGAAGAAGGCGATTATCTCTGGCGACTCCGTTTTGCGCGCTGCCAAATTTTACATGGCGAGCCGATTGCGTACGAACACGACGCACTTCGATGGGTTTTCCCCGAAGAAATCCTTCATTTCGATTTTCCTGTGGCGAATATAGAAGCCGTCGAAATTCTCAAAAAGATGAAAGGCTAGGGAAAGAGGAAGAAAAGCATTTTTTACCTTGAAGTTACCGGCTCTTTTACGGTATAATATAAAGAAATATTGCACACAAAAATGAAAGAAAAATCAATTGCACTCCGCGGCATTTTTACCAGTTCGTTTCTTGCTGTTTTACTGGTAATCAGCGTCTTACTCCTGATTTCACAAGCGGCATTCGCAGCGATCGTTTGGCCCAGTACTCCCACTGGACAAGTAGCTGGCGGCAAAATCACAAACGTCTTGCATACCGATGTTGTCAACGCTCGCATTGGCATTGGTACCAATACGCCTGCTGCGCGATTCCATCTTGTCGGATCAGGCTCTAGCGTGATTTTGACTGACAAAAGTAGCGATGGCGATGGAGACGATTGTCCTGTCGGCAACGAAAAAATTCCTCTCGACGCTCATAATATCGAAGTCGGTTACAAAATAGGCGATCAAACAGTAACTGCTGTTGACGATGAGTTTGTCTGCACTGATGATAGCGGCATTGCCTGGAAAAACGGTGATGAAAAATGGTGGATCAATCCCGATTCGCAAATCGTTTTTGACAAAGATGGACACATTGCTATTGGCGCTACGACCGTCAAAAACGGACTGAGTCTTGATGTACAAGGCAAAATCGGAGCGAGCGAATGGTGTGATACAAACGGCGCGAATTGTGTTGCACAAGCGACACTCTCTGGACTTTCTGATGAGCGTCTCAAAGAGAACATTATTCCCGTTTCTGGTTTGGCAGCAATCGAGCAGCTAAATGGCGTCAAATTTAACTGGAAAGCAACCGGCAAGGCTGACATTGGTGTTTTGGCGCAAAATGTTGAAACCGTTTTTCCCGAATTGGTCACAACTGCAGATGACGAAGCACAAACCAAATCTGTGCATTATGATGGGCTTATTGCGCCGCTCATTGAAGCCGTCAAAGAACTCAAAGCCGAAAACGACGAACTCCTCGAGCGCGTTGTCGAATTAGAAGCGCTCGTCAAAACAGATATCGAAAACCAATCTGCGCGTGCAGATAACTCCATTCAATACGGCGGATTTTGCCCTGCGGTTTCGTAAGAATAATTTTTGATTATAAAAAAACAGCTCCGAGAATATCAGAGCTGTTTTTTACCGAACTGCCGTGCATGCCCTCGTCACTGTTCCCTCGGATGATAAAGTGGGAACGACTATGACAACGCCACGGCGAAGCCAAAAGCCCAAGTTCCCCTTTGGAAACAGAAGAGAAATGTAAAAACGAAGAGTGAACGAACAATGCAGAAGTCGTTAGCAACGAGTATTATTTCATATTCTTTTTTTCCAGTTCAAGTCCTTTTTGAGATATTCTGCTAACCATCGATTGGTGCCATCGCCAAGCCTTAGCCTGCAAGAAGTGGCGTCAGCAAAAAGACAAAGAGGGTAATGATTTTTTCTGCGAGAAAGAAAAGCGGGCCCGTGATAATTGGTACATGAAAAAACAAATCAATACCGAGTAATACCATCAACAGGACAAAGCCGTGTGTTTGCAAAAATTCTTCCACCGAACCGGCAGAACGCTTAGGTACAATTCCCAGTAAAAGATTGCCACCATCAAGTGGCGCAATCGGAATCAAATTGAAGAGCGCCAGAAGAGTATTAATAAAAATCATCAGTTGTAAAAGCAGCGCCCAAAAACTTCCTTCCGAAAGGAGCGCAAATCTACTCATCATAATCGAAACGCCTACAGCGACAAAAGCGAGCAAAAGATTGGTGAGCGGTCCGGCAATGGCGATAAGCGCCAGATCCTGACGCGGTCTTTCGAGATTGTGACTATTTACGGGCACTGGTTTGCCCCAGCCAAAACCAATAATCAAAAATGCCAGTGTTCCAAAAAAATCCAAATGTCGCACGGGATTAAGGGTTAGGCGACCTTCTCTTTGAGCGGTGTTATCTCCCAGTGCATGGGCGACAAACGCATGTGCTGCCTCATGAAAAGCCAACGAAAACAGAAGCGTAATCCCCAAGGCGAGCAGATACCAAAGGTCAAATCCAGTTGAAAACATTTGACAAGAAAAGAAAAAAACAAGATAATTCTGCGGCTCATTGTGGCGCAAAATTACTCTTTCGTGAAGGTCATGTCTAAAGTTTGTCAAATCACCGGAAAAAAGCCCTCTACTGGTCACAATGTATCGCATTCGGTACGACGCACCAATCGCCGCTTTTTGCCAAACCTTCAGTGGAAGCGTATTTTTGATCCTGAAACAAATTCATGGATTCGTATACGTGCCTGTACTTCGGCTCTGCGCACCATGATGAAAGAACCCAGTAAACGTGAAGCCGCCCAGCTTGAGCGCAAGCAAGCAAAACAGAAGTAATTCACGCAGTTTTCTGACTTCAATAGAATCAGCTGAACTTCATGTATAAAAAAATCCTATTTTGTATCACGAAGACGGTTTCGAGGTCTTTGGATTTTTGGAATTCATTTTTATTGACAATTCCTCGATAAACAAGAAGAATACTTGAGTACTTGTTGACTTACCAAACACTTCCCGCGGCTTTCGGGGTTTGGGACAAGCAACGTGCCATTTGATACTTTTTTGAAAAGGCCGCCCCATTTTTTATGACAACTGCACAAAAATCGCATGACCAAATGCAAGAGCTTATGGACGAGCTCGAATTTAGCATGCCCGAAGCTGGTGATATTGTTACCGGTACTATTATCGCCAAAGAGCCCGGCTATCTTCTGCTGTCAATAGGCGGAGTTGCGGTCGGAATCATTGCCGGACGCGAAATGCACGACGGCTTCGAAACCGCCAAAAAACTAGAAATCGGCGAACAAATCGGCGCTTTCGTCTTGAATGACGAAAATGAAGAAGGAATGATGGTTCTTTCGTTGCGCAAAGCCAGCCAAATGCAAAACTGGGATTATTTTGAAAAATGTCTCGAAAACGGCGATACCATCGAAGTCGTCGCCAAAGAAGCCAACAAAGGTGGACTTATCTGTGACGCAAATGGCGTACATGCCTTTTTGCCAGTTTCGCAACTCGCGCCGCAAAATTATCCGCGTGTCGATGGCGCCAACGCTCAAGCTATTATCGAAAGACTTGGTCAATTTGTCGGGCAAAAATTTACTGTCCGAGTTATTACTTTCTTGCGCAATGACAAGATTATCGTTTCCGAGCGCGAAGCAATGAGCGATGTTCGTGGTAAAGAAATCCGCAAACTCAAACCTGGCACCGTGGTTGAAGGCGAGGTGAACGGCGTGGTCAAATTTGGTGTCTTTATTACTTTTGGCAATCTCGAAGGACTTATCCATACTTCCGAGCTTAGCTGGGAGCACGTTCGCAATCATTACGAAGTCTTCAAAATCGGCGATCCGGTCAAAGCACAAATTATCGGTATCGACGGCGACAAGATTTCACTCTCGATCAAGCGCCTCCAAAAAGACCCATGGATGGATCTTATCAAAAAATATCCAGCTGGCACGATTACCGGCGGTAAAGTCAACAAGGTTACCAACTTTGGACTCTTTGTTACCATCGACGGAAACTTGAATGGACTTGTGCATACTTCCGAATTTGAAGATCCCGAAATGCGTCCAGATGAAATCGCTCGTGTGGGCGATCCTGTTACCGTCAAGGTGCTTGGAATCAATGAAGAAGACCACAACCTAAAGCTTTCGATGCGCCTCAGAGAAGACAAGAAAGAGGAAAAGAAAGAAGAGAAAGCAAAGAAGAAAGAAGCAAAAAAAGCCGAGGAAGAAGCTGACGAAGTAGAAACCACTGAAGAATAAAAAGAAGATTCCACTACAAGATTTCAAAAAAAGCGGCTATAGCCGCTTTTTTTGGTTGTCACTTTTTACTCTCATAAATGGGCGGAGTATGCATATTTGGTAATCAAGTAATTTTTACGCTATGCTAAGCGAGTAAATTTTCTTTGCGGAACCAGAAATGAAATTCCATATTCTCACTTTGTTTCCGGAAATGTTTCGTGGTTTTTTAGATGATTCTATTTTGAAACGCGCGCAGGACAAAGGCATTATCGAAATCACGACCGATGATATTCGTGCGCATTCTACAGACAGACATCGCAAAGTCGATGATGCAATTTATGGCGGGGGAGCGGGAATGCTCCTTAAGCCCGAGCCAGTTGCTGCTGCCATTCGCGCAGCAAAAGCCAAACTCCCCAATGCTTGTGTTGTTTATCTTTCGCCCAGTGGTGAGCGTTTTACTCAACAAAAAGCGGAAGAAATTGCTGCGAGTGGACAAGACCTGATTCTCCTCAGCGGTCGTTATGAAGGCGTTGATCAGCGCATTCGCGCTATGCTCATTGATGAAGAACTTTCCATCGGCGATTATGTCCTGTCTGGTGGCGAAATCGCTGCTGCCGCTGTGATCGATGTGATGGCGCGCTTGGTTCCCGGAGTTGTTGGTAAAGAAGCTTCTGTTGCTTCCGAAAGTTTTTCTTCTCAGCTTTTTCGCTGTGCCGAGTTTCCGCAGTTTACTCGTCCGGAAAATTGGGAAGGGCTCTCTGTCCCACAAGTCTTGCTTTCGGGCAATCATGCCGATATCGAGGATTGGCAATTGGCGCATTTAGTCGGACTTTCAGAAAATGAACACAAAATGCTGCACATTCGCCGTAAATACTTCCCTCACAAAACTCGCCGCACACTTTTACGATTACACGAAGAAAGCGATATCGAATCTTGGGTTACATGGCTCAACAATCATGAAATCACCAAATGGACAAGCATTTCGCCGCCACTAACATACGAAGACGAAAAAGAATTTTTTGATGATACGCGCGCCAATTTGGCATGCTTGCCAATCAGTATTTGCGAACGCAAAAGTAAAAAACCAATTGGCGTGACTTCGCTTGAAATTGATCCACTCAACAACAAATCGGCAGCATTCGGTATTATTATTGGCGATACTTCATTTTGGAATCAGGGCTATGGGCGCGAAGTGCTGACCGAAATTCTCACAGTTGGCTTCGAACAATTACAACTCGAACGGATTCATCTGGATGT
This sequence comes from Candidatus Altimarinota bacterium, assembly GCA_041738935.1. Classification (GTDB taxonomy): domain Bacteria; phylum Patescibacteriota; class Gracilibacteria; order CAIRYL01; genus JBGSOV01. Next base: position 95,884 of record JBGSOV010000001.1, read on the forward strand.
CTTTGTCAATAATTTGGGCGCAATCCGCTGTTACGAAGCGTGTGGAATGAAGCGCGTTGGGCTCGAGCGCAAAAAATTTCTCAAACAAGACGGATTCCACGATACTTTTTTGTATGAGATACTTAAGGAAGATTTTGTTTTAAAAGCATGAATTCGGACACAATGCATAAACTTTTAGCAGAAATTCAGCACAAGTTGGAACAACTCAGCGATGTCGTTGTTTTTATCGCAGGTTTGCCGGGTAGTGGGAAGACTACTTTCGCACGACAGTTGTGTGAAAAATTTCCCGAGCAGGCGGTATATGTCGCACTCGACTGGTTTGTTTATCATTCTTCGCCTGAACGAAAAAAACGCATTTATGCAGCCATTGCCTCAAATCAACCTGAGACTATAGAACAAGAGGCAAATCCATATAACTGGTACGACTTCATCGCTTTTTTTGAAGCTTTGCAGCGCTTAAAAACAAATCGACAGGTTCAATTACAAAATATGTGGAATCAGCAAAGTGGTGAAAGGGATTTGGATGTTGTGCTTCAAATCCCGCCAGAACACGGAATTATCGTTTGTGAAGGTTCTTATTTGATGGATGAACAAACCTTCCCTCATTGCGACATTCTCGTGTTTTTGGATGTTACCTTCGATGTTACGCATCAGCGGCTGGTTGAGCGTGACAGGCATCGGACGGATCCGCACTATTTTGATCTTAAGCGACATAACACGCAGCAATATGACCTTCCGTACAACGCTGCCTATCAACACAATGCGCATTTTATCATTTCATCATGACTAATCGCGACAGATTCCTAGACTTCTGCCAAAAACAACTTAGCAAACCTTATATCCTTGGTTCGACCGGTCCGGCGACTTTTGACTGTTCGGGGCTGTTTTATTGTGCACTTACAACGCTTTTTACCGAGCAGATACCACGTATTTCTACTGATCAGTTTGCTCTGGGGGTCGAGGTCGAATTGGCACAGATTTTGCCAGGTGACCTCCTCTTTTTTGACACAGGTTGGACAGATCGCGTGCCAAACCACAATGGTGTTTGTATTGGTAATGGCAAGATGATTAATGCCAATAGCCATGGTGGAAAGGTGATTGAAGAAGCTTTTATGACTGGATATTGGTCAAGTCGAATCATTGGCGTACGACGGATTTTTGATGCTCATGGCAAACTTGATTTATTTGGGAAACATTCACAAGTCGCTTCTTTTACGGATGTTTTGCCCACACATACTCAGTATGCCGAGATTGAAGCACTACGAAAACAAGGTGTTGTCCGTGGTTTTGCAGATGGCACCTTTCATCCGGATCAGACGGTAACTCGCGCGGAAGCTCTCAAAATCATTCTGCTTTGTTTCGAGATTCCCTTGCTTGATGCCGATGCATCACTTTTTTCCGACGTGTCTGACAAGGACTGGCACGTGACGTATATCACGACTGCCAAAAAGCGTGGCTTTACCAATGGATACGTAGACGGAACTTTTCGTCCCAGTAATGAAATAAATCGCGCTGAAATCGCTAAGCTTCTTTTTGAAATCGGAAATGTCAACGCTCCACAAGGAATCTCAGATATTCCCGATGTGCCTTCTGATGCGTGGTATTGCCAATACGCGCTGGCTTCTCGAAAGCGGAAGATGTTTCATTTTGTTGGGAAAAAGTTTCTTCCCACAAAGTCTGTAACTCGAGGAGAAATGTGCCAAGCTATTGTTCGTTTTCGCGAATATAAAAATGGATGATTTTGCCACTTTCCTCAAACAACAGAAATTTCCTTGTTATATCCGACTCCGCATTGTGCCCGGTGCCTCCAAAAGTCAGATTGTCGCTCTGATGGATGATGGCGAAACTTGGAAATGTCAGGTCGCAGCCGCGCCAGAAAAAGGCAAAGCCAATGCGGAGCTGAAAAAGTTTTTTCGGAAACAATTCGGTATTTCGGCAGAAGTGATTTCTGGGGCGACTGATCGCACCAAGCTTGTTAAATTGGAGAAATGAAAACGATCCTCAATTTGCAAACGGTAAGATTCTGGGTGGAAGCAGGAGTCTCATTCATTCCCCATTCAACCCCCTCCAGCTCCCCCTATCCAGGGGGAGAGCTCGCGCAGACATTTACTTTTTGTTAGGCTGACTGCATGAAAACCACCAAGCGCATCTTCGGCGATGAGGGCGAATTGGCAGCGGAAAAATTTCTCCGCAAAAATGGTTACAAAATCCTCGAACGCAATTTTCTCGTGAGTCAGGGCGAAATTGATATTGTCGCGCAGCACAAACAAACACTTGTTTTTGTCGAAGTCAAAACGCGCAAATCAAATGCTTTCGGATCCGCACTCGAGGCAGTATCACCGGCAAAGGCGCAAAAACTTGCTGCTGCTGCTTATATCTATCTCGAACAGCACAAATTGGCTGATGTTGATTTTCGCATTGATGTCGTGACGGTTACCTTCCCAGGTCCTGTAATCGAACATTACGAAAGCGCGGTTGGCGAAATATAAAATCATTTTGGCTTCCACCTTCGTAAAACTTCGGCGGATAGGTGACCAGAATCGGTAGTTTTTTTTGGATTATCGTTCCACCATATCTTAGGCGTGATGCCGTATGCCGCCTTGAGTATTGCAGCGGAGCGGATTTTTTGTGACAATATTTTTTGATGAAAGAAATTCGCAACAAACGGGCATTTTTTGACTACGAGATTCTCGACCGGATGACGGCGGGAATCATGTTGCTTGGTGCCGAAGTCAAATCAATTCGCGCCGGACGCGGCAGTTTGGCGAGCGCGTATGTTTCTGTTCGTGATGGCGAGGCGTACATCAAAAACTTTCAGGTGCCAAAATGGGAATATGCTCAACAAGAAATCGATCCGATGCGCGACAAAAAGCTGCTCCTCAAAAAAAGTGAAATCAATCGTCTTACTGGCAAATTGGACGAGCAAGGGCTGACTGTAGTGCCGCTGAGGCTCTTTTTTGCTCGCGGTTATGCCAAGCTCGAAATCGGACTGGCACGCGGAAAGAAGCAGTTCGACAAGCGTGCGACTCTCAAAAAACGAGATGAAGAACGCCGCATCGCAGGTAAGCTGAGGAAATATTGATATGTATCACGGAGAAGTGTTTGAGAGAGTGTGTTTTATATATCGTATAAATTCCGTTTGACAGCTCCGCGAGCATTTGCCAAACTAGCATGGAATTTTTGCAGCTTATGGCACATAAGAAAGCGGGTGGATCTACCCGAAACGGACGCGATTCGAATGCTCAGCGTTTGGGCGTCAAAAAATTCGGCGGCGAAAAGCTGACCGCTGGCAGTATTATTGTGCGCCAACGCGGCAGCAAGATGATGGCTGGCGACAATGTTCGTCTTGGCAGAGATTTTACCTTGTTCGCAACATCGGACGGGGTCGTCAAATTTTCCGAAATTGCCAAGCGCAAATTTAACGGACAAGTGCACAAAAAACGTGTTGTTTCCGTTGTAAGCGTTTGATGCAAGAGGGGATTCCCATTTCCGAAATATTTTGTTCGATACAGGGGGAAGGACCACGCGTTGGTCTTCCCTCTTTGTTTATCCGCTTGTGGGGCTGCAATCTTACTTGTAGTTTTTGTGATTCGCGCTTTGCGTGGGACAGCAGGCTCGAAAAGCCAAAATATCTTTCGCTTGCCGAGGTTGTTGCTGGAATCAAAAATTCTCCCACAAAAAACCTAATATTTACCGGTGGCGAACCAATGTTGCGGCAAGCCGACATTCGTGCGATTTGCGCAGCAGCTCAGCCCACTTTTGTCGAAATCGAAACCAATGGTACGATTGCGAGTGAGATCGATGACTTAGTCGGGCAATTTAATGTGTCGCCAAAATTTGATTTCCCCAATCCGATTCGGATTCTTCCGAGCGAGAAAACGATTTTCAAATTTGTAATTCGCAATCAAGCGGACATCGACTTGATGGACAAATTTTGCGAGACTCACGCTGTGCCGTTTGCGCAAGTGTGGCTGCAGCCAGAAGGTATTACGCGCGAACAAATTGTTTCCAAAATCGATTTCGTAATCGCTGCTGCTACCGAGCGCGGTGCGCAGGTTTCTCCACGTGTTCATATTCTCCTCTGGAATGACAAAAGGGCGGTTTAGTTTCGTCGGCATATTATTCTTCTTTCTTTTGAGCGGTTGCACAGTACAAACGCCGCTTGTTCAACGAGCGCCCGAGAATTGTTTGCCTGCAGAAACCAAAATTGTCGCGCAGATACCAACGAGACTTGATGATGGCAAAAATGTATCGATTCAAAATGTTGCTACTCTTGCCAAAGGAGTTTATATCACAGATACGCAGGTTCTTACGGTGGCGCACGCTGTCCCGAGAAATGCGAGCGCGGCCGGATTTAAGGAAATAAAATACGACGAAGAAAAGCACCTCTTGCTTTTAGAAGCAAAAACATGTGGTGTACCACTCGCGATTTCGAGTTCACCCATTACAAAAGGTGATGTGTTGCATGACTGCACTTCCGACAAATCGTATGGCGCGATTAGTGATTTTGAGGATTCTGCTTTTTCGGATTCGCCTTTGTCGTCTTTTTCCGTCATGCTGAATAATCTGGCGGTTTTACCCGGAGATTTCGTTATCGGAGATTCTGGGAAACCCTTTTGTAATAACCAAGGCGAGCTCGTAGCAATACTGGTTGCGGTTCGTGAGCAAAGTGCGCTGCTGATTCCGCTAGAGCAAATCAGAACATTTTTGAATTGACTTCGCGCGCATAAATACGCACAATACCACGGCTTTCTTCTCGAAGAAAGTGTGATCTTTGGTAGCCAATTAGGTTAGTGGTAAAATAAGGAGTGCCGACTGCTCGGCATGAGGGAACCAGAGACAGTTCTTTGCAAGTATGGGCGAGTGGTGAAATTGGTAGACACGCAAGGTTGAGGGCCTTGTGAACATAATAGTTCGTGGAGGTTCAAGTCCTCTCTCGCCCACCATCTCCTCTTAGGTTTTTGTACGAGTCTTTATTGGGAGATGTTTTTCTCGCGTGCCAATTATTTGACATTAATTACTTTTGGATATATAACTCTCTTGGAATAATAAAAAGTGAGATTTCGGGGATAATGGAAATTTTTTGGGGGGTTTTTAATCATCCCAATTCTCCAATAAGTAGTCGGTCATTTTCTTCTTTCTTTTGACTGATAATCCCCTGTGTCTTTTGAGTCTTTCTTTGAGGTGAGCAAAGTATCCATCACAACCATTCGTAGTGTTTGGAATCTTTCTCTCAGGATACCCTTCTGATACATGGAGATATCGTAGATTTCGTTTTAATGAATGATATGCACTTCGTAGTCTTTGATGTGTGTATCTCCAGCTTCTTTTGCGTTTTGGATTACTACAGAGAGATTTCTCATTGAGAAAGTTACGATGAAGCATGAGCCAGATCTGTAGCCCTGTTGTAAATTGTATGGAGTGATAATTGCTGAGCCGTAATGCAAGTCTTCGCAAGCTCCTTGCTGCCTTACTTTGGGCACGCTGTGGAATGTATGTCTTAATGGTTTCCATCTGATGAAACTGACAATACTGGCAGGGAATATTTGGATATTGCCTTTGTAGCATCTTGATGACTCCTGGTTTGCCATCTACGACAAAACCGAGAATATTGTATCCAATGATATGTAGTGCTCGAACAGATTGCTCATAATCTTCAACACACTCAATTTTTGTATATTTCCAGTAGAGATTTTGCTGATTACTTCTGCAAAGAAGAAGGGCACCAAGGTTCCCAAGATTGGTAACATCCATGCTTACTACCACATCTTTCTCTTTGACAATACACTCACCTGTAACGACTGGGAGACTATCAAATTGTTGTTGTAGTGTTCGTATGGTGGTACCTCTTTCGCTCGCAAGATAAGCAAGTGTCTGTTCGTGTTTGGCATATCTTCTGTATGCATCTAAGAGATCGGTTTGGTGTTTTCTTGGCACCCTTCTCTGATTACGAAAACGATACTTGCAATCCTGACATTTCCACTCTTGCAAACCATTCTTTTTGCCCCATTTCTGAACATGGTGAGAACTGCACTTTGGGCATTTTTTTAATCATCAAACTAAAAATATGGATCTTAACATAGTTAGGGACTGGTTAATATATTGGTTTTACCCCCCAAAAAATTTCCATTATCCCAGATTTCGGATGCTGCATCTTTGATGGTATTCCCAAAAGCGTTTCTGGTCCTGTGTGCGATTCTTTCGCTGATGACCTTGTTCATTAGCGATTGTGCGCATTTCCAAAAATAGACTTTCTTTTCTTTCTTCTTGTTATGGACGGATCAGGTGAATCGAATTTCGATCAGACGGAAATGCAAGGTATTTCCTTTGATTCTGGGCGAGAGCTGACTGCTCTTCAGCGGCAGTTAGAAGGAATCGTTCAGTATTTTAGCACTGCAGAAATCAATGTAGCTCTTCAAACACACACGGAAGGTATAGTTGCTATCCCCAATAGCGAATTGATACAATTGCAAAAAAGCTTGCCGAACACTATCGATAGAAGTGCAGTCAATGCAATCGGACTTTTTGCGAAACACACTGTCAAAAATCACAGTATTTATCCGCCCGAGCAGACACCACCATTTGCGCTTCAGCTGCCAGAGACAGTACAAATCAATGGGAAGATTCAGCAGTTTTGTCTTGCGACTGCTCAGGAGATTCTTGCCATCATTAACAAATACGACGCAAACACACCAGAATTAGGGATTAATCCTGATGTTCCTGACGAAATCATCAGCCACCAACCAGTAGGCAGAAAACTGATTATCGGTTCTGACAAAAATATCTGGCGCACTGATTGTCAAGGTCATGGGGCGCACAATTACCTCTTTGGCGAATATTTTGGCGCGGAAGAGCGCCGTGACAAAGGCTTTAGTAAACAAGAATACGGCTACGATATCGATGCTTTTTTGGCGGAACTATTGCGCGTAATCACAACAGGGGATTACAGTAAGATGTACGAAAGGGCAGTAATGCTTCGAGAAAAAAACATTGATGAAGATGTAATTTTTTGGCGAGGATTGCGAGGGCGTGTTATTTTGGGATTAGAAGCAGCCCAATTTACCGGCGCCGGTACGGGGGCCAGTCTTAAAATCACAGGAGACGATACAATTTTGCAATCACAAAATTCTTAGAAAAATGTCAGAAAATTTTCTCCAAAAAGACGAGAATTCTTTTGAAATAGACACAATTAATGGTGTTGTCATTATCCCAAAGGCTGAAGGTGATTCAATCATAATCCCTTTTGCGAATCTGCGTCTTTATTTGGATGAGCTCAAAAATAACCTTTATTTTGATTTACAAGATAGTCGTGAGCGCATTTTTGATATTCTCGAAAACAGGGTCGATTTGACGCGAGCTGACATTCGAGAGATTCTGATTGCCAAAGGATTTTTGTCAGAATAATTTGCAACGCCTGACGCTTTTTCTGTTCGTTGCTTGGTTCATGATAACTGGCAAAAAGCCTCCTTTTGTGGTAGAATAAAATCAAATACATAGTCACCATGAATCCAAATATTTTCAACCCACGCTCGATTGCCATTGTGGGTGCTTCCAAGGTTCCCGGCAAGCTGAGTTACGATATTTTGAGTAATCTCGTCAATCTTGGCTACGAAGGGAAAATTTTTCCGATCAACACAAAAGGTGATGAGGTACTTGGATTGCCGATTCTTCCGAGTATTTCTGCTTTGCCCGAGATTCCTGATCTGGTACTGATTATCATTCCGGCGCCTTTCGTAAATGCGATTGTGGAAGAATGCGGACAGTTTGGCATCGAGAATATTGTGGTTATTTCTGCCGGTTTTAAAGAAATCGGTGGTGAGGGAATCAAACGCGAAAATGAGCTGAAAAAAATTGTCGACACATTCAAAATTAATCTTGTTGGGCCAAATTGTCTGGGCATCATCAATACCAAAATTCTCATGAACGCTTCTTTCGCAGAAGGCATGCCAAGTTTTGGCAATGTAAGTCTCATTTCTCAATCGGGCGCGATGGCGGTAGCGATGATCGACTGGGCGTATGAAAGCGGACTTGGTTTTGCAAAAATCATCAGTATGGGGAACAAGACCGGAGTAAACGAAAATGAACTCCTCGAATATTTTGGTGAAGATTCGGACACCAAAGTGATTCTCATGTATCTCGAAAGTATCGCCGATGGTGACGAATTTTTGCGACTTGCGCGCAAGATCAGCCTCAAAAAGCCAATTATCATCGTCAAATCCGGTACGTCCGAAGCTGGTACAAAAGCGATTTCTTCGCACACCGGCTCGCTTGCCGGTTCGGATATCGCCATCGAAACAGCATTTCGTCAGGGAGGCGTGATTCGCGCGCAAACGGTGGAAGACCTCTTTTATTACGCCAAGGCGTTTAGTTACCAAAATCCGCCGAAAGGCGACCGCGTTGGTATCATCACGAATGCCGGTGGTCCGGGAATCATGGCAGCAGATGAAATGGCACGCGCCGGTTTGCAACTCGCCAAGCTTTCGCAGGCGACACAAGACAAATTGGCAGAAGGCTTGCCATCGACTGCTGCGCTCAGCAATCCAGTTGATGTCATTGGTGATGCGCTTGCGGATCGCTATCGCTATGCGATTGATGTTCTTCTGGCGAGTGGCGAAATCGATTCGCTCGTTGTTATCCTCACTCCACAGATTATGACAGAGGTTCGACAAGTTGCTTCTATCACTACCGCGCTTGCCCGTCAGTATCCGGATGTCACCGTTTTGAGCGCATTTGTTGGCGGTGAAAGCATCGAGCGTGGACGACAGATTTTTCGTCGTCATCGTTTTCCAAATTATACTTTTCCCGAAGAGGCGATTGACACGCTTCAGCAGATGCAAGCGTATTCCACTTGGAAAGATACTGAACAAGAACGTATTGAAGCTCTCAAGCTCTTACCAGCTTCACCTCGGAGTGCCGCCACCGATGCGATTTTTGCTCACAAAAATCCCGGCAATCGGCTCGATTTTGCCGAAACTAAGCTGCTCTGCCAAAGCTATGGTATTCATGTTCCTGATATTCGTTTGGCAAAATCGGCGGATGAAGCGACAAAACATGCCGAGCAAATCGGCTATCCGGTCGTGCTCAAAATCGCTTCGCCGGATATTTATCACAAAACCGATGCCGGAGGGATTCGAGTGGATTTGCAGAATGCAGCCGAAGTACAAGCTGCTTTTGAAGAGATTCTTACCAATGTAAAGGCACATATGCCTCAGGCAAAAATCGATGGCATCACCATCGAGCCGATGCTCTCACTTGGGAAAGAAATCATTATCGGAGTCAACCGCGATCCACAATTTGGGCACATGCTCGTGTTTGGTTTAGGAGGAATATATGTCGAAGTGCTCAAGGACGTTACCTTCCGTATTGCTCCGGTCACCAAAGCTGAGGCACTTGCCATGATCGATGAAATCAAAACGGTCAGCATTCTCAAAGGTGTTCGTGGCGAAAAGGCGGTCGATTTTGATGCCATCGCCGATGTAATCGTGCGTGTCGGGCAGATCGTCACCGATTATCCGCAGATCAGCGAATTTGAAATGAATCCGCTCATTGTCAGTCCCGATCGCGGTGCGATTGCCGTCGATATGAAGTGTATCGTGTGACAATTTATTTCCATGTCTTTGGTTTACAATTTTGTTGCTTGTAGCCTGATTTTAGCGTCAAAATTTATTCAGGTGTTCCTCCTTTTACCAAATGTGTTTTAGGTGAGTCACCATGATTCCCTGCCAAAAAACCACGGTCATGCCGTGGTTTTTTGTGTTCAAGTATTCAATTCTCTTATCGCCTTATTGCCCGACAAAATATGTGCGGTCATAGTTCAGACCAATCTTATCGAGTGGAACGAAAGTCCCATTGGGTGGTGAACCTTTGCACCATTGCCCAAAGAGAATATTATTGTTAATTTTGGTTTGCTCGGAAAAAATACCGCATTCGTTTTCATCATACCCAATCACATCTGGAGCAGTACTATTTTTACGGTCGATGGTGTCTGGGTACCATGGATCCCACCAATTCAGATAGACTTCATTGTAGCTTTGTCCGTTTGGTGGTGGAAGGTCAGAATTCCCATTATAACTACCAGCATAGATCATAGTGGCAATCCTATTTTCAGTATGCTTATAGCGAGTGTCGAGTTTGAGTTCGACATGGTCAAGCACAAGTTTTTTTGTGCCATGCGCTGTATCCACACGATAGGGGACAAAGAGCCCTTGATTGATGAGATCACCTCGGACATTTTGTACAACGAGTTCATTCAGATTGACATCACCAACACTTGGTTCACCGCCTTGTATATGAATAATATCCCCATGCGTTCCTTCAGTACAATAACCAGGTGCACGCAAATACGAATTTTGTACCACCATGCGCCCGTCACCCTTGACGCGATATGAACGAATCGCATCGCTACATGCCTGGTGCATATCGATTTCGATACCTTCTATCATTGCCGTTCCATCCCACCAAGCAACGGTAAGTGCACCACCACCCTCATCACTCGTGGCAATATCGATTTCCCCTCCAATAAGTCTGAGATTGTGTGACGGATTACTGTTTGTTCCGCCGATACTTCCTTTTGAGGTACATACTCTATCAGAAGGCAAGGTGATGACTACATCCTTGCCTGCCATTTGATTGCGCGTTGGAAAACCGGCATCTTCCGGACAGACATTCTCAAAAACAACAGTATTGTTAGGATCCATTACTGGAGGTTCTTCGAGTACCGCTCCTGAGTACGTATTGGTTGCTTCTGAGATGCCTTGTATTTGCCATAGGCTTTCGGTGCAGGCGGCATCTTGGCAGCCGCATTTCCAAGCGTTATTTACATATTGACAAACAAAACCGACTGCATATGTACTTTTATTATCTGTAAGTGGAATCGATCCATTCGCATTCCCCTTGTACCAAGTATTGGCAAGTAATGGATTTGTGCTATTCAAATTAATGCTTGTCCATTGATTTCCATTCCAATAATAACCTTGCTTGTATACATATTGCTTGTTTCCATCACTCCCAATTTTTAGAGTGGCTTCGGTATTCTGGCAAGAGATCCCTTCTACAAGGAGCTCTTTTTCTGCGCTCAGTGTATTCCATGCGGCGCCATAGCTTGCTTCCGGTTGCGAACCGCTTTGATAGGTGTGGTCGCAAGCGGCTGCATGAGCATTGTGCACTCCCCAAAAAAGCAATACCAACACACCAATTGCGAGATGTATTCCCATGTTTCTCAAATCATAGGTGGCAATTTTATATTTCATTTTTTAGTGAAAAAAATATATTTGATTTATAATACATTATAACACTATACTCCATGAAAAAACAAGCACAGAATCTTGGTGGTTCCTTGTTTTTATGCAACATCAGAAAATACTATCTTTTAACAAAGGTGTGGCATCCTCCGATACTGAGGGCTATTTGGCAAAGAATGAGCGGTCATAGTTCCGCCCAATCTTATCAAGTGGCACAAAGGTTCCGCCAGGAGGACTGCCCTTGCACCATGCACCGTCCAGCTTTGCCTTATTTTTTACATCCGAGGAATAGACGGCACACCCTTTACTGTCAAATGAAGAGGCGGCAGGAAGAACGATATTTGTGCGATTTTCCGTGCCTGGATACCATGGTTCCCACCAGTTGAGATACACTTCGTTGTAGCTTTGTCCATTCGGCGGATAGTTGTTGCCACCACCACCGGTTGGATCGGCAAAAACCATTGTCGAGATCTTGTTCTGACTGAACTTAAAGCGTGAATCAAGTCTCATCTCGACATGATCAAGCACAAGACGGTTTACTCCATGCCCATCTGGTCGTGGAGGGACAAAAAAGCCTTGATTGATGAGGTCTCCACGCAGATTTTGCACAATCAGTTCCGTAATATTTTTGCCACCATCACCGCCCTGGGCATGGAAAAGGTCACCATGGGTTCCAGGAGTGCAGTAGCTCATTCCGGCAATATATGAGTTTTGAATAATCACGCGTCCGCTGCGTGGAAAATAGGTGCGAATTCCGTCCATGCAGGAGTTGTTGATATCGATATAGAGTCCCTCAAACAGCGCGGTACCATCCCAATAGGTGAGTGTGAGTCCGGCACCATTACTTGGTGAGCTGCTGTAAATATCCAACTCGCCTCCCGATACCCAGATATCATGTGCTGATTGACTTTTGGTACCCCCCAAATTCCCAACCTTCTTACAAACCCTGTCTTTGGGAAGAGTTATTTTGACGTCTCGTCCTGCCATTTGACTGTTTGATGGCCAGCGCGAATCCTCTGGGCAGACATTTTCTACAACAAGCGGATTATCCATCGGTGGGGGTGGGAGCAGGTCACCAGTCGGATTGCCAGTTCCCCCACCGTAGGATGATTCCCTTACTGCTTGTACTTGCCAGCGTGGTGTTGTACACGCGTTGTCTGCGCAGCCACACTTCCATTTGTTATCTGAATACTGACAAACATAGCCGACAAAAATTGCAGGAGATTGATTTCCCTTTGGGAACGAGCCCTTCCCTTCGCGTGCCAACCAACTCCCGACAGCAGGATTCGATCCGCTCAGATTTAGCTGTCGCCACTGACTGCCATTCCAATAAAACCCATGATTGTAAACATATTGATTCGTTTTATTCGATCCTACAGTGACTTCAATATTGTTACCCGAACAAACGCCGCTTAAAAGTAATTCCTTGGTAGTCGTTAGTACATTCCATGATGCTCCATATCCACCAGGCACTTGGGATCCAGACGGAAATAGCTGCTCACAACTTTGGGCAAAAGATTGTGAAGCTAATCCTCCGAACATCATAACAACTGAACCTGTAAAAATCAGCAGAAGAAGTCTGGAACGAGATGAAAAAATATTAATCATAGAAATCGAAAGAGGAATAGTGATGAAGTGATTTTTATCGTATTGCCTGTACTTGCCAGTGTGGTGTTGTGCACGCGTTATCTGCGCAACCGCATTTCCAAGTATTTTCTACTAACTGACACATATATCCGACAAAGATTGCCGGCGATTGATCCCCCTTTGGAAACGACCCTTTTGCTTCTTGCGCCAACCAACTTCCGATTGCCGGGTTTGCACCGCTCAAGTTTATTTGCCGCCACTGACCACCATCCCAATAAAAACCATGATTAAAAATATATTGATTTGGTTGATGAGAGCCAATCGTGATTTGGATATTGTTTCCCGAACAAGCACCAATGAGCACCGGCTCACGAGCCGTACTAAATACATTCCATGCTGCACCGTACCCGCCGGGTGCCTGAGAGCCAGATGGAAAAAGTGGTGTGCATGAAGCGCTGCCACCACCGTCATAGGCTTTGCCAGTGGATTTGTCTGTCGAAATAAAATCTGCATAGGTGCCAAAATTACGCGTGCCATTGCCATTAAATGCCTTGGGAGAATTGGTAATCTCAAGTTTACCTTGCCCACTCAGGATCGTTGCGCCTCCACGCACCAGAGCGAATGTCGGCTTCCCACGATTAGCACTCCATGGTACATCAAAATGAGTTGTTCCGATTGGTGCATTGAACGAACCGATTTGAGCACCACCTAAGGTAACGGTAAGCGTGGCAGGACTCGTGAGTTCGGTCGTGACATAGACAACATCTTTCGCATTTCCAGTCCCATTTATATTGGTACCTTTGGCAGCGCACTGGTCTCCGGATGGGATTCCCAGATCTTTTGGATGTTGTCGATATGCAAAATAAATCGAATCGTGTGTAATTGCTGGCTCTTGTCCTGTGGAATACCATTTGGCATAGCGCTTGGCGAATTGATAAAATCCACGATGCGACCAGACGGGCATTTGGCTATTGCCCTGAAATCCACTGACGCAATAATTACCAGTATATGGTCCTTTACAACTCTGATCAGATGGAGTCAGATAATTATCTTCGCCCATATCACTCCACATTGTCAGCCAAACAAATTTTGAATTGGCATTTTTCCCGCCCGGAATAACCGAATTCCAATAATTTTGCCAACCGCGATAAGCATCGTGCTCCATATAGTTGCTTGTCGGTTTGCCACAAACCTGCCAATACGCGCTCGAAAATCCCGGAAAAACATCGACACCAATCGAATTAAGTGCATTACTAAGCGCCGAGACTTTGCTAATAGATCCACCAGATGCGCCTGCGCCAAAATCATAAAAACCAACATCAAATCCTGCATTACGCATAACCGAAATTTCATTTTTTACTTTGCTTGGTTCTCCTGGTCCACCTCCACGTTCGTAAATAAAATACGGCTCTAGACTGGCATTCTTGAGCGGATTCAAAAGTTTGTTCACATAATTACTGCCTGTTGCGCCCGCCCGCCCGCCATTCCAGACAGCAAGCATGGGTTTGCCTTTCCGCTGGCAATACTCTGATCCATTGCCATATTGTTTCATATAATTTACTAGCGTAGCAGGATTCTCGTCCATTGCATCTCCCAAGATAAACCAACAAAAATTGTCATTCTTTTCTGCATTCCATTGTTTAATAGCAGTAGAAATGGCAGCCATATTGTTGGTGTCCCGCGAAGCGTTAAACATATCATCTACTAGTGCGCCCACTCCCATTGCGCGCATATCGGCGATATTCTTTTTGTATGCTGCGACATTGTCACCAGGATACATAAAAGATCCGGACATTGGGGAAAAGTCCATGGCAATTACTGTTTTTTCTTTCAGCTCGATGCGAGCTTGAGCAGAGGGAATCATCTCAACGAGGTTCACTCCAAAAGCTATGCTGCAGATTATTATAGAAAATGCGGCATGTCTCAATAGTAATAACAAGACAAACTGCTTAAGAGGAGTAGCGTCACCTTCCATTTTTTATGCATTATTCATCTTATAATACGCTTTTTTGTGGATTTTTGCAATACAGATTGTTAGTTCACTTCTTTTGCTTCAATCTCCGAAAAATTGACCGATGTTTCGTCCATCAGCAAGTCGACGACGAGTGCTTTGCCGGTTGTCGGGTTTATCGCAATTTCCGCTTGCAGTCGCTCGCTATTACGCGCTTTTTCCAGTTCGCGCCCTTTCCCTTCTGGCACAAAATATTTTTCGATTCCAAAACGCGCCTCGCGTCCGCGCCAATTATTATTATTGCCGCGCATTGTTCCGCTCAAAAACAAACCTGTTGCGGGTTTGTCAAAAGTAATACCTTTGGCGATGGCAGAGCGAGTTTGTTCGTCTACTTCGAGCACGACATAGATTTTTGTTCCGGACGGTGCTTCGTTTATCTTATTCTCCAAGGCTTTTGTGCTTGCCTCAAATTCCGTTCCCGCTGGCTCTTCCCATGATTGTCTATTAAAGCGATTAAAGTCATAACTTAAGATTACAAAATCTCCACGCAGAAGATCACGCGGATCAACCGGTTGCGTTTGCAAAATCACGCGCGGATAGCTGTCTGGTACTGATACTTGGATTTGATTCGGAGCAATCATTACCACAAAAATCAGCAGCCAAAATGCCGCAATGCCGAGCGCAATATACCATTTTTTCATGAGTCGTGAGAAAGATGTCGAATCAAATTTCGGCGATATTTTTCGAGCATGACGCCGCCAGCAATCAAGATGACGCCACCAACCAAAAAGAAAAGCGTCGTATCCATCAGGCTCGCAAAGAGGTCGATATATTTACCAAAAATAAAGGCGCCGATGGCAAAGGTGGCGAAGTTGATGGCAGCCAGATTCTCCTTCTGGTAGCCGATAAACAGGAGCATTCCTGTTATGCCGACAAAAAGTAGATTGGCGAAGATGACCATCAACCAAAGACCACCACTCTCCGCTTCTGCTGCGCCAGAATAGACAATATACATCGAGAGGAGCGCAAACAAAAAAGCAGTGCTATACCCAATCATCTCGCCGAGGTTTGGTTTTCGCACAAATGCACCGATTGCCAGCGCGCCAGTCAAGAGGCTAAAGACAAGTTCTTTTTGCCAAATGTGCGACTGATCTCCCAGTTCTCGAATCATCTCTTTCACAATTTCGTCAAATGTCACCCAAAACAGCACAAAGACAAAAATCTTGATGCTGACCATACGTAAAATCCGTCCAAAATCTTCAAACTCCGCCAAAAAGTGATGCAGCGATCCCACGGCAAACAAAAACAAACTGATTATCAGAACAATCGGAAACCGCAACATCGAGCCAAAAATCGCCTCAAATACGCCTCCGATATCAAGCGAATCCGCTTCGGACAAAAATAGTGCCATCGCCACGATAAACAGCACAATCGCCAGACGAAAGACAATCGAGTTTTTGAGTCCGTACGCGACTGGCAAAATCCCCACAATCCAGAGTGCGAGCAGTTTCCACGGTTCACCACTCAGCTGATAGACTTGCGAAATCAATGCCAATGTCGCACCAAAGGCGATCGTCGACAAAAAGATCAGCGCTTGTCCGGTGCGCGGAATATTCTTTCGTACATAAGTAAGATAATAGCCACTGCCAAAACTGGTAAGCGTGGCAAACACGCCCAAAAATAATTTCTGGAATCGACTGAGCTCTTCCCAATTGGCGCTGATAAACGAGATTACGGCGACTCCCAAAAGAATTGCGCCAATCGTCGAAATCGCTACTGTCCAGCGATTGCCGGCGGTTTCGCTCGAATAGGTTTTCCAATCTTTTTCCATTTTGGCAGCGACTTCGGTTGTAATTACTTTTTCTTCGCTCCATTTTGCGAGTAGGGTTTCAAATTGAGGCTTCATTTTTGCGGTAGATGGTTCGCAAAATAATAGTCATATCTGCATTTTTTTCGCAAGAGATTCATCTATCTTCTTACAAATTGCCACAAAATGCTGCTTGTTCTACACTTCGTTTACTATGTGGTTTGTTTACATCATCAAATGCAATGACGGCAGTCTGTATACGGGGATCACAACCGATTTGCAAAGACGCGAAGCGGAACACAATTCGTCCACTAAGGGCGCAAAATATTCGCGCAGTCGCCGCCCCGTTACGATTGTTTATTCGCAACAATGTGCGAATCGGACAGAGGCTGCCAAAGAAGAGTGGCGCATTAAGCAGCTGACAAAAGAGGAGAAATTGGGGCTGATTGCTGAGTGAAATCTTGTTGGAATCAATAAACTTCGTACCAGACCAGGTGTTCTGCTATTTCACCTGCTCCACATATTTCGTTCTGTGAAAGCTACACATTTTCTCCAATTTTCCACACGCCTTTTTCTCTAAACGCAGGTATATTTTGCCGTTTAGCAGCATTTGTTACAGAAGCAGGAGTTTTGCCGTACTTGGCGGCATATTCCTTTAAAGAAATAATCCTTTGTCCTTTGAGATAGGTAATGCGTTTGTGCAGTGATTCGGTGAGCGCGAGCGCAATTACTTTTTCCATTAACTTGGTTTCTTTTTTGTCATTGTATGCCCTAAATCCATCGTAATAATCTTGCTTGTCGCGGTCTCTCAAAATAAGTACAGGAAAACCGAGTCGTTGAAGTTGGTAGTTGATGATTACACGCCCGATGCGTCTACTGCCATCAATAAAGGGGTGAATGGTCTCGAAATCCAAATGACATTTGGCAATCGTATCAATCGCAAATCCTTCAAGAGAATTGGCATATTCGTCGAACAACGATTCGACCATGCGGGCGACATGCTCGGGCGGCGGCGCAATGTGCGTGCCTACTCGTACATATTCTCCCTTTTGACGAAACCTGCCTGCGATTTTGTCATCAATGCCACCAATCAACATTTGATGCAGCAAAAGGAGCATGTCCGCGTCCAGCTCCCGTTCTTTCACTTTGTTGCGAACATATTCCATTATACGAGCGAGGTTTTTTGCCTCAAACACCTCACGCACAGAGACATTACGAGAGACCTCCATTGCTAAGAGGATTTTCTCGGTTTCTTTTAGCGTGAGGGTAGAGTTTTCAATCGCATTGGAGTTATACACAATTTCGGGAATCTCAGCTTCATCGATGATGATTAGCAATGATTCTTTGCCTTTTTTGAGTCGGTCAAATTCTTTTTTGAGGGCGGAAATTCGTTTGCGAATTGGCGCGGTGGTTGTCATTTTTACAAAATATAGTGAATAAACCGTTATTATCATATTTCATTCACTAAAAAATATCAAATAAAAGTGAATTAATAGAATATTAGCCATTTCGTTCACTACTTTCTTGAGAAGGAATAACTTGGGAAAGTTGTTCCTCTGTTTTCTTTCTTATACTGAAACCCCCTTAATCCTCCAAATTTCTCGGCACAGGCTCCTTATCAGGGGGAAGAATAGGACAACAAAAAACTGGCTCGAACTGTTGAACGCTATGCGAACATATTTTATCAACACCCCTTATTTTCCGTGAGATATCATAAATGATTGAATAAATCGGTAAGACTATTTCGATGTTTTTGGGGCTAAATGGCTCTCTATAGAGAGAAAACAACTATAATTAGCATATGCTTTTTTACCGAGCGGTTGATCTCCGATTTTTACGAAATCTCGTTCGGGCAGAAAACAGGCACCCTACCACTATGAACCTTTTGTGTAATAACTTGCGCAGGAAAACAATTGACTTCTATTCCTTGGGTGCGTAAGATTATTCTGTAAAGATACAAATTTGTATATTATTAGAATGATTATGGAATTTATAGACTTTCAAAAAAAATTCTCGGTATATGCAATTTTTTCTCTTTCGGAAATCAAAAAGATTATTCCGAATTTTAATAGAATTCAAATTGATCGCTGGGAAAAGAAAGGCTATTTACTAAAAATCAAGCAAGGGTTTTATAGTTTGGCAGACAAGGATATCGATCAGAGTTACTCATTTTTGGTGGCAAATAAGATTTATGCTCCATCATATATTTCGCTTGAAAAAGCCATGAAATATTATGGATTGATTCCTGAGGAAGTTTTTCAAATCACTTCTGTCGGTACTAAAAAGGCTACAGAATTTGAAACTCCTATTGGAAATTTTAGCTATCGACATATTTCTCCAAAACTCTTTTGGGGGTATAAGCTCGTCAAAATCAACAATTCAAAGTTTTTGATAGCTGAACCAGAGAAGGCAATTTTGGATTATTTATATCTCCATCCTCGCCTCAAAACAGTCGATGATTTTGAAGGAATGAGAGTGAATAAAGATTCTTTTGCGGAATATGTAGACGCACAAAAGTTTCAAAAGTATCTTGAGGCTTTTAGTAATAAGTCACTCACCAAGTGCGCCAATACCTTTTTAAACACCATCTAAAATGATTAGTCTCACTCAAATCCTAGAGGAATATCCAAAACATCTACATTCTCATAGAGAAAGTATTTTAAAAGAATATTTGCAATGCAAGGTTTTACAAAGTATTTTTGACAGCAAGTTTGAAAAAAAATTAGCTTTTCTTGGCGGTACAGCACTGAGGATTGTTCATGGGAGTACTCGTTTTTCTGAGGATCTTGATTTTGATAATTTTAATCTTAGCGAGGCGCAGTTTGTTGAATTGGGCGACATTATTAAAAAAGATTTAGAGACAGAAGGGCTTGATGTGGAAATTGATACAAAAACTAAAAATGCCTATCGTATCAAGATTCGCATACCACAGTTATTGTTTAAAGAAGGTTTAGCTTCTCTGCCTGAGCAGAAAATTTTGATTCAAGTGGACACAGTTCCACAAAATTTTGATTACACTCCGGACAGATTCTTTTTGAATAAATTTGAAGTCTTCACAAATATTGCAACAGTGCCAAAAGATTTGCTACTGGCACAAAAACTCTATGCTTGCGTAAATAGAAAAAGGATTATGGGGCGAGACTTTTTTGATGTTGTGTTTTTGTATGGTATTGGCGCAAAGCCAAATTTTGAATACCTAAAGAAAAATCTTAACATTGAAAATCAAAAAGAGTTAAAAGAATATTTATTGGAAAAAATATCCGATTTAAATTTCAAAGAATTATCAAAAGATGTTACCCCGTTTCTTTTTAATCAAAAAGACAGAAATAAGGTCGAGCTGTTTCCCGATTTTATTATGCACAGTTTGTAGCTTTGCTTGTCTTGCAAAAAACTTCATAAAACTAAAGCTGGAGCAGGTGTTCTGCTGTTTCACCTGCTCCACATGTTTGGTTTCTGTGGGAACACAAGATGTAATCGCATCACATTTCCCGCGTTTTATTTCATGACCAACATATACCCAAATGGTAAGGACGGGGTAAGGCAGCAGAACACCCCGTCCGGCGGAGGATAAAATGGTAAAAAATCATTAACGAAAGCAATTTAAAAGGATACGCTATCTGCAAGATGTAAAGAATATATGACTGAGAAACCCAACAAGCCAGATGACTCATTGAGCCTGTTTGATATTCTCTCCTTGGGCTATTTCCCAAAGGAACTGCCTCCCATTTTTTCCACTAAAGAGTTTTCTGAATCTTTGGAGAAGAAAAAATACAAACCAGATAACGGGGAAAAAACTGCAACAGAACCTGCATCATTCAACATCCCCCAATCAGGATTAAGAAGAAGAACATTACAAATCCCTACTCCCGAACTTTATGCAAGAGCATCGAATCTGCTTCTTCAAAATAAGGAGGATTTACCTGATGAAAATAAATCAAGAATCGCATCTTATGTTCGACCATTTGACAGCCTCTACGCAAAAAAAATGTATGAAGAGGGCGAATGCGCTTCGTATGATTCCAATAAACCGAAGGAAATACAGGGGGAGGAAGCTGCTTTTCTTGAGTCCAGAGGTTTTGTCTATAGACTTACAACAGATATTGCTCAGTTTTATCCAAGTATTTATACTCATTCGATTCCTTGGGCAATCAGGGGAAAAAAGGAGGCGAAAGAGAAACAAGGTGATAATCACTGGTCAAATAAGTTGGATGAATGTGTAAGGTGTATGCAAAATAAAGAAACAAAAGGTGTTGTGATTTCTCCATGGCTTTCTTTTGCTATTGCAGAGATTATCCTTTCAAAAATTGATATAGAAATCACCATTAAATTTAATGAAGCATTTGGTGAAAATATGTGGAGCGGAGGAAGATATGTTGATGATATGTGGTTTTATTTTTCACATCCGGAACACAGAAAAGATGCTTTGCACATTATCTCTGAAGTACTTTCTGAGTACAGGTTGGAGATTAATTCGCAAAAAACCAAAATGGAAGAGTCTCCTTTTCTCACAGAGTCTATTTGGAAAACAGAGATTCAAGACGCAGGATCAGCAAAAACAAGTGATGGAAAAATAAATTTTTCAATTTTTAGAAACACGATATTACACTGGGCAAAAGAACTGCAAACTTCCACTGACAATCCGATCAAATATGGATTAAGCATGATAGAAGGTTCTGGTAATGAAAATTTTTGGAAAGATGCAAAATCAATGATTTTACAAGCAATACACATTGAACCGAACTGTATTCCCAAGGTTGTATCTTTGCTTGAGCGCTATCAAGATTTTTTTTCTGAAGAAGATAAAGAGCATATTAGAGTTCTATTTGAGAAAAAAATTGCTGAAGCCACAAAAACAAAACATGAATTTGAAGCATGTTGGCTACTCCACGCTCTTTCCTTGCTTTCACTCCCTTGCTCTCAGGAAATTGCAGAAATAATTATTGATAAAAGACATCCTATGATTGTTCTCTCATTATATTTGCTCGACAAGAAAGGATTAGTAAAGGGCAAGAGGAATATCCCAAAAGAACTCAAGAGCATTTTAGAAGACTCTGGATCCCTTAAAAACGAATGGTGGTTGTGTGCGTACGAAATAGGCATGCAAGAATCCATGGCTTCTAACTGGGGTATCTCTTCGATATTTTCTGGATTTTTTCAGCAACTTAAAGATGGAAAAGTATCATTCATAACAAAGTCTTAAAAATGTCTGAAAAATAGTGTTCAGTTAGAGTATGAAGAATCCCAAACTTGAGTAAATTAAGAATGGGGCATTTTCAAGTACTGATTTCTACAGGGCAATTCTTTGGTGAAGGTGTAGATATATCTCACTTCAACACGCTTTTCTTAGTATATCCGTTTTCTCATGACGGAAAACTGATCCAACACATTGGAAGAATACAGAGGTCAGATGGAAATAAAGTAATTTACGATTATCGATATTGTGGCGGCGCTTACGGAACAATCGGATTATAAAAAAGCAAAAAGCCTCAGAAGGAACAACTCTTCTTGACCTCGGGAAGGAGCAACTCTCCTGAGTTGCTTTACATGTTTTTTCGGAGGTAATCACTAATGTCGACGCAAGGGGATCAGGAAGAATTTGTAGCCGGTTATAACGGACGAAAAATATTATATCGGTATCGATGATGTTTAGAATCTTTTTGATGCGCTTGCCTGCCTTGAGTTTTACATATTTTTTAGTCCACGCACGGGCAGTTCTTGGTATCGTGAAACGACCAAAAACGATGACAGAGCTTCCAGAGCATTGTTCCTCCCAGCACCCCCAACACTAATTGTCCCTCAAACACAAGAATAAAAACCATCAGATAGATCAGAGTCTCTTTTAGTAAAAATCGTCTATCTCAAAAATATGCCAGATCGCGCGCAAGCGTCCAAAGAAGAATGGCGGATCAAGCGGCTTTCTCGGAGGGAGCAACAGAAGCTTTTGGTTGTGGAGAATGCACCTGCTTTTGAGTCATAGACTTTGGTACGACCATTGAAAATCTCCCCTTTTCCTGATCCCAGTCTGCAAGAATCACTTGGGCTTTTTTGCTATCGGTTCCGGAATCGCTACCGGCGTATTTTGCCAATATTATTTTGAGTCGATTCTCATCATTTTCAGTCATATTCCTGATTTCCCCATCGGTCTCGGCTTTTCCGAGTTTGTTTGCCAGATTATTATCATCGTAAACAAAAGCTACTCCGCCGGTCATGGCATGGGCAAAGTGTTCTCCTACTGGCGAAAGCGAAATCAGCGTTCCGCCGGTCATATACTCGGCACCAAATTCGCCACAACCATCACAGGCGAGAGTTGCTCCCGACAGTCGAACGCCAAAGCGGTCAGCTGCCCTGCCATCGGTAAAGAGCTCGCCGCTGGTCGCGCCAAAACCGCATTTGCCGCCAATGGTATATTGCGCTTTTGGATCAGCATTATCCCAATGCGGTTGCTTTACGATGATGCGACCACCGGACAAGGCTTCACCGACATAGTCTTCGGTTGATCCGGTGTGATGAAAGGTGACGCCTTTAGTGAGGGCAAAGCCGAATTTTTGTCCGGCACTTCCTGTGAATCGATAGCGAATGCTATCGTCTGAAAGTTTTCCTGATTTGCCAGCACGAACGACCTCTCCGGCAATTGCTCCTCCGACTGTTCTATCTGTACTTTTGAGTTCGATTATTTCAGAGTCGTAATCAATTTTATCTTGCTTAAGTGTGTCTTTGAGTTCTTGTGCGAGTCGGTGCCCAAGTGATTCCTTGACTTCTTCGCGTTGCTCTTGTGCCGGGAAAAAGGTCTGCTCGTTTGTCGGTGCTGTTTCCAGGAGGTTATCAAAATCAAGGTGGGATGCTACGATTCTACCATTGCTATCTGTCAGTCTCTTGAACAGATCAGTGCGTCCTCGCAACTCTTTGCCGTTTGCGACACCGAGTTGTTGGTAGATCACTTGCTTTTCCGCAGCCAAACACATGAGACCGTTCTTGATCATTCGGACGCGCTGTTCGAGTAATCTTGTGTATTCTGTCGGATCTCTTTCTTTGAGTCCGGCGAGCGCACCCTCGTGCGCAACGGCAGCAGTACAGAATTTGTTTGTGCCGTGGCATTCGTCTTCTTTGGTACACCCTTGATAGATCATCAGATTTGTCCCCAAGATCACCTTGTCGGCTCCGAGTATCTCCGCTTTGACCGCATCCTGACCGGTTCTCATACCGCCCCCGATATGCAGCTCTATCCCATCACGCAAACCTTCTTTGCAGAGTGCTTTGTGTACCATCGGGAGCCCGATTTCCCACGGAATACCGGTATGATTTTTGGAATCTTGCGGTGTGGCTCCGGTACCACCATGAAATCCATCGATGACAATCACATCCGCCCCCGCCTTGGCGACACCGCACGCCACCACATCCACGCCGGCTGTTGCCGCGAGCTTGACTTCTAACTTTGCAGTCGGATTGATCTGTCGCAGGTCAAAGATCAGTTGTGACAGATCTTCGATACTATAGATATCATGATGCGGTGGGGGTGAGATAAGCGTCGTGCCGGGTTCGCAATGTCGATTTTTGGCAATTCTCTCATTTACTTTGTCGCCAACCAGCTGACCCCCTTCACCCGGCTTTGCTCCTTGCGCCATTTTGATCTGAATGCTTTCGACACCTAAGGCGGCAAGATAATCATCTGTTACTCCGAATCTACCGGAGGCGACTTGGCGAATGCGCGTTTCTGATCCGGGAGTCCTCTTTTTGGATTCACCGCCCTCACCGGAATTGGATTGCACGCCAAGCTCATTACATGCTTTCGCAATCGCTTCATGTGCGAGTTCCCCCAGGGCACCGTGTGACATGGCACCGGCAACGACACTCTCTTGAAGGACTTCCTTTATAACCTCCGGATCTAATTCAACCTTATTATCTTCCCGGTTCAACCCTTTAATCTGCAGCAAATCAGAAAACATACTCATATGCACTCCTTCTGCTCCTCCTTTCCCAATCGCCTGTCTCTGATTGACCCGATTAGCAATTTGCATGTATAAATTGAAAATCGTTGGCAAATCATGATCGCTGTCCAAGACATTATGGATTCCTTGAATCGGAGTATTAAAATCATACTCATCTATTTTGAGCGATGGAAAATCCGTTTCACCCTTGTGTGCAGATTGTCGGCGCAACAATCCATCGAGTGCCCTGTCATCAAAACCGCCGACAGGAGTCACAAATCCATCTTCAAATATCTTGCATCCGATAATGACCATCGCCGCATCATGGCGATACCCTTCGATAGTGGGGATACCAAATTTTGCCATGATTTTTTTCATTCCGCCATCAAAGACTTTTTGAATCTGCTTGCGAGCATCATCGATGTTGACACTTTCTTCCTGCCCATGTTGAGGAAAGTTGACCACGGTTGTTTCTTCATTATTACTTCCATAGAGTGGTATCTCTTTTTTGGTGGATTTTTTGGGAACAAGAACGCTGTTTTCATCGTTTTCGGTAGCAAGTGCATCCACCAGACGATGCACGCCGCGTGGATAGACAAACCCAACTCCCATACTCATGAGCACCATGGCATCGTGAGGTTCGGCAACATCACTTGCCGACACTCCGACATCGACACATTGTGCCAGCCCTTTGCCTTTGAGGGTTTGTATTACTGCCCATGCCGCTCGCGCCGATGGGAGTGGAATGTTGCCATCAGCAAATCCGGTTTTGTCCTCAAGCAGAATCACCGAACCTTCGGTCGCTTTTTCGGCTTCCGCCGCAATGCGAGCGCAGGCACTCGTTACGGTTTCGCCTGCATGAATCGAAGCATCAATGGATAATACTTGCAGGTTTTCGTTGTGGCGAATGCCCTCAAGGGTCGCCTCATCCACTACCGAAGAAGCGAGTTCGACACAATGCCGATCAGCATACGCTGACGGGTCATGTGCGTCTTTGATATCGCCGCGCTTGCCGCCGACAAAGGTGACAAGACTCATCTTTGCTCCTTCGCGCAACGAATCGATCGGGGGATTGGTGACTTGTGCAAAGTGCTGATGAAACACTTCAAACAGCCTGCGCATTTCCGGCTTGTCTGTCAGTGCATAGAGCGGTCGTGCGTAACCCATTGCCACCAGGGGAATGTTGCCGTCACGGATTATCAGCTTGAGGGCTTCGACATCTTCTTTGTTCCAACCGATGGAAATCAGTTCCGAAAAAACATCTTCCGGATTTGGCGGTACTTCCGTTTGTTCGTTGAGTTTTGCATTGCCTTCAGCTCGAACGGACGACTGAGACAGATATACCTGCGACACTTGTTGCGGATCGATGCCTTTTGCTTTGAGATTATTTGTCAAAGCTTCCATGATCTGCTGTGTCTCAGAAAACTCTCCATCACGACTCATGTGGATCATTTCGCCCGGATTGAGCTGTCCACTTGCCTTTACTTCTTGCCAGTCAAAGTGCAGTGCGCCGATTTCAGAGCCAACCAAAAGCGTGTTGTCTTTGAGGAGTACCCACTTGAGCGGCCTGAGCGCCATACGGTCGACCATTGCTACCATTTCGCCACGATGCTGCGCAATGAGCGCTGCCGGACCATGCCATGATCCGAGACCTGCCGTAGTGTGTTGCATATAATCGAGATACGCCTTGATTTCGGCTTCCACTGCCGGAGCAGCTTGCGGTACCATGATGCGCATAGCTTCCACCAATTGATACCCCGCTTGCAAAAACGCATGGAGACATTGATTAAAATCCTGCGAGTCACTGCCCATGTGCGAGAGCACATACGGCAATACCTCGATTTGTTGTGCCGCCTCGATTGCACTTCTTGCAAGGGAAGGGTTGTTTTCTCGAAACTTTTCCAGTTGCGCAGCCGCATTGCGACAAGTGGTGAGAGTGTTGATCTCGCCATTGTGGGCGACATAGCTAAACGGTTGCGCTCGTGACCAATCCGGAGAAGTGTTGGTGCTAAAGCGGACATGAATCATACCTGCATGTGTCTCCGGTTGCATCTTGACCAAGTCATGTTGGTAGAATTGAGAAAAATCTTTTGCCCGGATCATGCCTTTGTAGATGATGGTCTCCATCGAAAAGGATGACATACTCACCCCTTTGTCACCATAAGTGCGATTGATGATGGCGAGCAGATTTCCGCAGAGCATTTCCGCTTCGTCGGCACTCATATTATCCGGTACGGTAAAGAGCGGTTGAAAGATGGCGGGGCGATCTTCGGTTTGCTGTTGATTAAGCACATTATCATCGACCGGAACTTCGCGCCAGGCGTGGATTTCGACACCATGCATTTGGCAAAGCTCCTGAATCACTTGTTGTTGTTTGGTAACTTCCTCTCGTGATTTGTCTTTGAAAAATACCGAACCGGCACCGAGCCCGGGATTATTTGCTATCGATTCCATGCTTGGTCGCTCTTGATCGGTGTCCGGTGTTTGCTCCAAAGCCTGCCCCAGAAGAGCGGCGCGAAACTGGTTCGTTGTATTAAACAGTATCCCCACTCCATCGGCGCCCCTGTCGGTTTCGCCACCACGATGAGCGTTACAGCTGATTGCCGTCAGCAAACGATCTACTCCTTCCTGAGTCGGTCTTTCTTGCCAAAATCCGGACAATCCACATGCATCCGATCCTTCTTTAGAATATCTGTCTGGATGGATCGCCGATTCATGGAAATCTTTTGGAAGTATCAAAGACATAGAAGTTGAAGAGAAAATTTCATAAAGCCGGTCTCTACCATTGGTACGAACGATATCTCGTTCCGGTATTTTTTGGAGGGAAATGTTTTTGGTGTATTCCATTTGCTCTCTGTACTCCTTCGTGCAATGCGGTCACAACAAGGTCTTCGGCAGTTGTGCGCCCTATATGCGCGGCATCGCCGGCGACCAAAGCCTCATCCACAAAACCCAATCTTCCGCGAGTGTCTCTCGTAATATCACTTGAAACACCTGCCATCTCCGGCTCGAGCGTTTTTTGGAAGCCGTAGGCATTGAGGATCATGTCAAATTCCTTTTGCCATTCTCGCGTGCTTCCGTCTGCTGCGGTTGTGACAAAGTGCGCGCATAGACTGCCTCCATTCAAAGCTTCGATTTTGGTGATGATGGTGCCGTAATGTCGCTCGTGACTTCCGATTTGCTCCGGTGTGTATGCAGACGGATATTTGCGATTTGATTTAAATTCCGCTTCGACTTTGCGGATCGCCATGTCCACGGATTGTGCAAATTGCAGATTGGCAGTGTGTACGGTATCTTCGGCGGTATCGCCAGCGCCCAGCACCAAGACTGTTTTTTCCTCCGCACTCATGATATTTGTATCCGTTTCTTCGAGTTGGTGCGCCTGATGCGCGCGAAGGAAATCCATTGCATAGCCTATTCCTTCGCTGTCGCTGCCATCAACCGGGCTGCCGTCATTATCGACTAGTTCCATGGGAAGCTGCTTGCCGACTGCCCAGATGCGATCTTGAAATCCTTCGATTCGTTCTGCTGTAGCATTCGTATTTGTCTCCACGGTGACTCGTCCGGTCTCGGTGAGGAGTCGCCACTCCTGACTCACGATATCTTGTGGTAGCTTGATATCCGGAATGCCGTAGGTCATGAGTCCGCCGGCAGTACCGTCTTTTTCGAATACTGTTACTTCGTAGCCATCTTGCACGAGTTGCCATGCCGCAGCATAGCCGGCAGGACCGGAGCCGATGACGGCGATTTTCTTGCCATTCGTTTCTTTTGGTATTTTTTCTTGAAAACCTTGTTCTGCCCATCCAAAATGCCACGCAAGATCAGAGATGAGTTGTTCCGGTTTTTTGATGGATACCGGTGGTGTTCCTCCTCTGTTTTCGATACATCCCGACGAATCTCCAGGCAACTGAGTGCCTTCGCAGGGCGCCGGACAGATCCTGCCGGTAATGCGAGTGAGCGGACTGGCGGACAGATCCTGCCATGCTTCATGAACGGCTGCACTAAAAACAAGAGTCCGGTCTTCTTTTAGTGCACCGATTGCGCGATTCCATGCTTGTAGCCATCTGGGGATTTCTTTCGAGTCTGGGCATCCTCCTTGAACATCTTTCACCATTCCGGAGCTGCAGGTGGAGATTTTGCAATCAGAGCAAATACTGACCATTTTGGTGCGCATATAGTGATAAACTTGATCGAGAAGCCCCTCTGGTATCAGCACTTCAATAATTGCATCTGTTGCTTCCTGTTCAAGAATATTATCTTGTTGTTCATATCTCTCTTCTGCCGTTGCCAGGCTCTGTGTTGACATAGTTCGTTTTCATAAAATACGAGCTTGTATTTTTTCCTGTCTTGAAGAATATGTCAAATAGTCTATAAACTTAGTCTGTCACCAAACATCGCCCCAAGCATGGATACACCTTGGAATCCAAAAAAATGCAGAAAGCAAAATAGTGCTGACAGGAACGGGTCGGCACTTTTTTTACATGCTGGTTTTTTGGTGTATGTACGATGGGGTTGGGTATCCTTTTTCACTTCCTGAAGTCAAACTGAATACGCTTCGACACATACCAAAAACTGGCGCCCCCAATTTCTTCATGCTTCGAACATTGCTTGAATACAATCCAAATTCCCACTCTTTTTATCACCGTCACAGTCTCCGGTTAAGGACTGTGTATGCGGCATAGACCTTTTGCGAGAGACCGTGCCGAGGAAGAAATGGAAAGGCGACAACATTCAGCGATCCTCAGTCAGACGAGAAATATATGTGAAAGAAACGGCTGTAGCAATTCAGGAGAATTGCTCCTTCTCAGGATTTTGCTCTTTTCTTCAGAAAACTTGAAGATTGTTCGAATTTCATGGATAAGGAAGAGGGAACATTTTTCTTTTTTTAGTGTTTTATGGCTGAAACGAGAGACGGTCGCAAGTTCAATCGTATACCTGCCTACACCAAAAAAGTGAATGGCAAGGTGGTGAAAGTGCCTGCCCATGTACGGTCAAACCCAACTACGAGCAAGGGAAAAAAGGTGGGCAAATAACGATAATGCACAAAAAACTGGCTCAGCATTCCGTTCTTATTTAGAACCAAGTGTTACAAGTCTCTTCGGTATTTTGAGTGCCTGTTAAAAAATACTTCAAGTATCAATGATTACTTTTGTGTTCGGTATGCCTGAGAAACTTCGAGAATTATTAGTGCATTAGAGAATTTCATATTCCAGCCTTACTTGGAGGGGGGGAGGGGGGGGGATAATAACTACAAGTACCCCCTATGGGTTAGTCGCCTGAAAAAGTTGCCATATTTTTCGATACCCCCCTTGAGCCACCTACCCCACTATGAATATGTGAATGCAAAAATTTCAAATTTTTTTTAGATTTTTCATAATTGATAATAGTGGCTTATCACCAATATAGAGGTGTATTCTAAGAGCAAATGATAGCTTTCAATTCTTATTGATTTCGGTAAACAGACAATGGCACGATACTCTTACCCATATCCGGCAAAGGCAACAACAGAAAGCATGAGGTGTATTTTTGCCACCTTCCTAAATAAACACCGCTACTTTAAAACAGGAGAGTATCAAAGCGGATCAATGACATGGAGTCGAAATGGAGAAGTGCGACAAAGAGTTTCTTTTTCAGTTGATTCATCAAATACTTCTTTTTGCTTATGGCATAATAATGTAGAGCTTGGATATTTTAAGCCAAGGGAATACAGAATACGACTTACAACAAGCCCTTGTTTCTTTGGTGGCGTACGGTACTGGTTTGTATGCCCGAACTGCTACAAAAGAGTAGGAACGCTATATTTTAGCGGAGAAAGCCCCTTGGCGTGCCGTACTTGCTGGAATTTGAGTTATGAGAGCAACAACTTGAGCGGAATATTTAAACAGATAGGATCGCTCAAATATTCTTACGAAATTGAAGAGATGTATAAGAATTTAAGAACACCATACTACAAAGGAAAGATGACCAAGAGATATGCAAAGCTACTGAAGCACGAGAGAAGGCTGGAACAGGCTTTTATTACTCTTGGTATGGGAAGATGAAATAGGTGGTTTTTATTGGTTTTAAAAATTTGTTATAGATTTTCTTTGCATTTTTTTGATAGAATGAATTACCATCTCTGATGCTTCAATTTGTTCTATTATGAAAAATACCTATAAAAATGGACAGCTGACACTTATTGTTCTGAAAACAGAGCAAAAAACATATGTTGCCGCCTGCGAAGAACTTTGTATTTTGGTGGAGCACAAAGACAGAGAGCATGCTGTTTTGGAAATGTTGGCAAATGCAAAAAAGTATTTGAAAAATATTATTTCTGACCGACTCGGAGAGCACTTATTAAACCAAAGTTTACCAGAAGAATTTTATAATGAACTGGCAAATACTATGCAAACCAAAAAACTTAAGAATCTTACTCAAAAGATAGAATCACTTAGTGATATGCTCAGAAGATCAAAAAAAACATTACAACGCGATCTTTATAGTTTCTAATGTCTCTGGTTTTAAAGAATTGGTCACCAAGACAAGTAAAAAAGTTTTTACTAAAAAATGGTTTTGAAGAAATAAAGCGAAAAAAAAGCGGAGATCATTGCTGTTTATGCAAAGGAGACAA
Source organism: Candidatus Altimarinota bacterium (assembly GCA_041738935.1). Taxonomy (GTDB): domain Bacteria; phylum Patescibacteriota; class Gracilibacteria; order CAIRYL01; genus JBGSOV01. The sequence continues at coordinate 127,004 of JBGSOV010000001.1, forward strand.
GGGAGATGAGGATTATAAATACACAGAAATAGATATGGGAAAGAAAAGCTTTTCTGCTTGGGAATTACTCTCATTTGTAAAGCAAAGCGGAATACCGAAAGATGAGTGGAAAAAGTAATTTTTGCTGTCTGGGATAAGGGGCAAGCGTGTTCTGAGAAGCTCTCTATTACTTGCAGGCTCTCTAAAATTTGGGTTTTTTACCCTTTTGTAACAGTAGGTGAAGAACTTTGCACAATTGCCGGATTTGCGGATAGTTTCGCCTTTGATTTTCTGATTTTTTAATCAATTTTGAGAGTGAATGAAAACAGCACGAAAAGCGAAACTACTCTGCAAAAATAATTGTGCAAAAGCGAGAGAGGTGCTTATTAATGCGGATGTGCAATGTGACTTCCAAATTTTGATTTTCAAAAGTCATTTATTCGGTACAATAGAAAAGATTTTTTTTGTCTTTGGGATTTATGACGGCAATACAGCAAACAACTCAAAATATTACACCGCCAAACAATGACCTTGAAATCCTCAAGAGGCACTTTTCTCATTGTTTTGATAAAAACGAAAAATTTGATTTTGAGAAATTTAAAAAAGAACTTACAGAGAGTAAAATTGATTTTTCTAAAGAAAGTTATGGTATGGATTGGTTAGGGAAGAGTTATGCACGGCTTTTGGCAAGTGATCCTGCCACTACGCTCTTAAAAGAAGATAAAGACTGGAACGAAAAAGAAGTAAATAAAAATTCTGAAAATCTGCTCATAAAAGGTGATAATCTTGAAGTTCTTAAGCACCTCTCTAATGCGTATTTTGAGAAGGTAAAGATGATTTATATTGATCCGCCGTACAATACGGGGAGTGATGGTTTTGTGTACCAAGACGACCGAAAATTTAGCGTGGATGAGTTTCAAAAATTGGCAGGAGTTGACGAAGAAAAAGCCAAACGGATTTTGGATTTTGTGGATAGCAAGAGCAACAGCCACAGTGCGTGGCTTACTTTTATGTATCCAAGGCTTTATATTGCCAAACAGCTTTTAAAAGAAGATGGGGTGATTTTTGTGAGCATTGATGATAACGAAGTTGCCCAACTGCGTATTTTAATGAATGAGATTTTTGGGGAAGAGAATTTTGTGGGTGAGTTCATATGGCACAAAAAACTTACAGGGGGTTATGATAACGATTATTTAAATATTCAACACGAGAAAATATTCATATACACGAAAAACAAGGAAAAATTTGATATAAACTATGTAAAAACAGAAAGTAGTTACAAACTGGTAGATGAAAATGGGAAAAAATATAAGTGGGATAGCTTATGGAATGTGGGGGGACTACAGTACTCAAAAAGCTTGGATTACCCCATCCAAGCCCCAGATGGATCAGAAGTATATCCAGTTGGTGAAAGAGGTGTGTCTTTCTGGCTTTGGAGCAAGAAAAAAGTTGAGAAAGAAAGGGATAACTTAAATTTTAAAAAAGGAAAAGATGGTCAATGGAGGATATACAAAAAAATATATGCCTCTGATGAAATTGTGCCTGCCTCATTGCTAAAAAAAGAGGTGGTTGGTGGCAATACAAATTCGTCGAGAGAAATGAAAAATATATTTGGAATAAAACCTTTCGATTATGCAAAGCCTACAAAACTAATAAAGTTTTTGACTGAAAGGGGCGCGTCTTCAAACGATCTCATCCTCGACTTTTTCGCTGGCTCTGGAACCACGGGCGATGCCGTGACGCAGCTCAATGCCGAAGATGGCGGAAACCGAAAATATATTCTCGTGCAACTTCCAGAACCCATTGATCCCAAGGGAAACAAAACTGCATATGATTTTGTAAAAAATGAACTCAAAATTGAAGAACCAACTATTTTTGACATCACGAAAGAGCGATTGGTAAGAGCCGCAAAAAAGATACAAAACAAAAATGTCGATACACCCACAAAATCAGAAAAAGTAAAATGTGAAGGTGTGGAAGATGAACATTGCCCCAGCTGCAAGGGTGAGCATACGATGAAAGCAGAAGCACAAAAGGCAAAAGATCTATCGGGGATGGATTTTGGATTTAAGATTTTTGAAACACAGCCGATTTGGAAAGATTACCACTTTGAAGCCGAAGAGTTAAACGAACAGCAAGAAATGTTCGATGAAAGCAAATTGACAGAAGAAGACATAAGAACACTGCTGACTACTTGGAAAACTTATGATAGCACACCACTTACAGAGGAACTCAAAGAGATCGATCTTGGAGGATATACCGGATACTTCTCTGAAAAACGGTTGTATCTTATGCACAAAGGATTTACAACAGCACACCTTAAAAGGCTATTGGAGCAACTTGACGAAAACAAAGATTTTAGCCCTGCAAGTATTATTGCTTTTGGCTACCATTTTGAGAGTAAGGTTTTGCGAGAAATTGCCGAAAATGTTGCTTCGTACGCCAACAAGAAAAGTATAGATATTGATTTTCTTACTCGCTACTAAACCATGGCAGGATTTAATTTTGAAAAAAACCTTGAGCATCAACAAAAAGCGGTAGATACAACCGTAAAAGTTTTTGATGGACTTGATACAAAAGAACAAACAGGAACAGAAAAGCACTGCAAAAATCCAATTCTCGACAAAGACGCTTCTTTAAGATATGTGCAAAACATAGGATCTCTTCAAGAACAAAACAATATTGAAAGAAAGGTAAACGGACAAAGCAACATCATTGATATTATGATGGAAACAGGTACGGGGAAAACCTATACCTACACCAAAACTATTTTTGAACTCAACAAATACTATGGCATTTTTAAGTTTGTTGTTGTTGTTCCCACACTTTCTATTAAAGCCGGAACGATTGATTTTTTGAAATCGGAAAGCAGTAGAGAACATTTTAGGGAGCAATACGGAAAAACTCTCAATTTGCATATTGTGGAAAGCCAAAAGGGAGGAAAAAGTAAAAAATCATACCTTCCACCTGCTGTTAGCAGCTTTGTAAGCGCTGGAACTTATGAAAAAAATCAAATTCAAGTTCTCATCATCAACGCCGGAATGATCAATTCCGAAACGATGCAAAAGAGCTTTGACACAACGCTTTTTGATACCTATTCAGTGCCTTTCCATGCAATTTCTGCCACCAACCCTTTTATGATAATTGATGAGCCGCATAAGTTCTCACAATCGAATAAAACTTGGGAAAATATTCAGCAAATGAAACCGCAATTTATTTTACGATATGGGGCGACTTTTCAAGGGTATGAGAACCTGGTCTATACACTTACTGCCGTGGATTCTTTTAATCGAAATCTCGTAAAAGGTGTTATTGGACATATTACCGAGTTTGAAGGCGGAAAAAATGCAATGGTAAAATTTGTTGCCTCTGATGGAACAGAGGCAACTTTTGAAATAATTGAAGGAGAGAAAAAAGAGAGTAAAAAATTAGGCAAAAAAGAAAGTTTAGAAAAAATACACTCTGCTATGGAGGATTTGATTATTGAAAGCATAAACAAAAGTACCGTGATTCTTTCTAACGGGTTAGAGTTGAAAAAGGGCGATAAATTAAACCCTTACTCATACTCTGAGACATTGCAAGAAACGATGATTCAAAAGGCAGTACAGCACCATTTTGAACTCGAAAAGAAATTTCTCAAACGAGATGTAAAAATAAAACCCCTCACGCTATTTTTTATCGATAATATTGAAGAGTATCGAGGGGGAAATGGATATATTAGAAAGACCGTAGAGAAATATATAAGAGCAGAAGTGAAACAAATTCTGAAAACGGAAGAAGTCGGTTTTTATCGATTATATCTCGAAAAAACACTTGAGGATGTATCAAAAACGCATGGAGGGTATTTTAGCAAAGACAACAGTGAAAAAGATGAAGCCATTGAGAAAGAAGTGATTGAGATTCTGCATGATAAACAAGCCATGCTTAATTTAGAGAATCCCAGACGATTTATTTTTTCCAAATGGACGCTGCGAGAGGGATGGGATAATCCGAATGTTTTTCAGATTTGTAAGCTCAGAAGTAGTGGATCAGATATTTCAAAACTCCAAGAAGTAGGGCGAGGTCTACGCTTGCCAGTAAATGAATATGGGAACCGAGTAAAAGACGAACAGTTTTATCTCAACTATTTTGTGGATTTTACCGAAAGTGATTTTGTAGACAGTCTTGTGAATGAGATCAATGAAAAATCTGGTGCGATTTCGCTTGAAGAGGTGCCAGAAAAACTGCATGACCAAATGATCAAACAGATTATTGAAAAATATGATATTAAAAATGAAGATGATTTTATCGATGAATTGGTAGAAAAAGGCATTATAAGAGCCTCTCACAAATTTAAGGAAGGCGGTTTTGATTTTATAAAGCACAACTATCCACTTATTTTTGAAGGGGTTGGATCTACCAAAATTCGAAAAAGTACCGATGAGAAAAAGAAAGTCGCCATTAGAATAGAAAAATATTCGGAACTAAAAGAACTTTGGGAAAAGCTTAATGAAAAGGTGATTTTGGAATACAAAATTGAAAATGAAGATGAGTTTAAAAAGCTGTTTGTAGTTTTCTTACAAGAATATGCCAATGCCTTCTCAGAAAGCGGGTTGAAAGAGAAGACCGTAAAAGTAGAAATTGAAGATGATCGGGCGGTTTGGAAAGAAGAAATTACTATTCAAAAAAATGAAATTGAACGAGTGTGCACCATGCGATATTCTGATTTTCTCAAACAACTTTCAAATGCATTGTATATGAATATGAAGACGCTCCACAAAGCGTTGGTCGACTCTGGCATCGAGATTAATTCCTACTTAAACGCCACCACTATTCGGACAATAAAACAGAAATTTGGAAACTACCTCATGTACAACGCTATTGATGCGTTTGAAATAGAATATAAAAAAGTAACAAATACCATTCATCCCACAAAACTTACTAACGAAAACGGGGGGATAAAGAACGAAATCAATGCTTCTGATATTGGCATTCTTTATTCTGACGAAAGAGTTTCTGATAACTATCTTTTTGAAAAATTATTTTATGATAGCGAACTCGAAAAAGAAAACATCCAAGCCAATATTCAAGAAGTAATTATTTTTACTAAAATTCCAAAAAATTCTATAAAAATACCTGTTGCAGGCGGAAAAAGCTATTCACCAGATTTTGCTTATGTTCTTAATTTTGAAGATGGAAAGACAAAACTTTATTTTATTGTGGAAACCAAGAATGCAGAAGGAGAATCACTTCGCCCCGAAGAGAAACAAAAAATTCGACACGCTAAAAGGTTTTTTGGTAATGAAGTGAACATTAGGTTTGAAAAGCAATTTAAGGGTAAAAAGATGGTAGATTTGATTAATGAGGTATACAGCCAGAAAAAGTAAGATAAGCATTGAAAAAAAGTTGTTTTTGTGTTAGCATGAAAGGATTTGTTATTTTTTATGGCATTTCCTGTCATTGAACATGCGCCGATTGATGCAGTAGTAGAAGAATTACTACCGCTGAGTATGACAAACACCTACAAGGTTTTGTACAACAAGAGCAAGAATTGCAGGAAGAACTAGATGAAGCAAGCAAGGCAGATACCAAGTTTCTAAAAACAAGCTTGTCCGTTTTGGAACTGGCTCAAAACGCAAGTGTGATATTCAAAGAAGCACAACCAGAAAGAAAACAACAAATCTTAAACTTTGTTACTTCGAACCTTTGGTGGAATGGAGAAAAGCTCTTGTACAAGCTGGAAGAACCGTTTGAAGTATTGCTTGATGCTTCAAAAACTGAAAACTGGCTCCCCCGACTGGATTCGAACCAGTGACCCTTCGGTTAACAGCCGAATGCTCTACCGCTGAGCTACAGGGGAACACATAATGCGTTCTTAAATATCGGTATCGGTGATGTTCAGTATCTGCTTGATGCGTTTACCTGCTTTGAGACTTTTGAGAACCTTCTCCCTTTGCATTGCTTCCATCTTCGTTTCAAACTTCTCGGTGTGGATTACTTTCCATAGCCCTCTCCCTTGCGTCCAGTCCTTACCTTCGCTCATGTTGTGGCTTTTGAGCCTCGCTTCCAAATCGGATGTATATCCAATATAGATTTTTCCGGAAGGGTTTTCAACAAGATAGACCGTGAACATATATCTGTGATGAGGCGAACCAGTGTGCCGACTACTCGGCATAACAGCCGAATGCGAATGTCGCGAAGTCACAAAGAAATATCGGTATCGGTGATGTCTTGTTGCGATTTACCTTTTGTGAAAGACGAAGATTTCGCGTCCCACAAACTGATTATCGCGTCGAAAGAGTAATGATCCACGTGACGAGAGACCTTCACATGCCAAGGCATTTTTCCAGAATTTTTGGGCTGCTGCAAGTGCTTTTTCCGAAAATGCATCTCGCCGATGTCGTGTTCGCCAAAAGGGAAAACAAATGACAAGCGTTTTGATGGTTTGAGACTTGGCAGCTTGCGCAAAAAAGCGCTCATATATCGGTTCGATATCGTGTTTGGCATTCGCCAAATCGCTGTCCGAAACTTCGCGCAAAAACATCGGTCCCAAATAGCCTTCGCTGACAATCGCTTCGGCATCGATTTTTTGTGACAGAGCCGTCGTGGCATCGTGCTCAAAAATCTGAAAGCGTTGTTCAGGGAAAAAATACTCCAGATTCTCTTTTGTCGCTGTAATCATTTTTTCCGAAACATCCGAGCATGCACATTCTGCGCCTATGCGCACGGCTTCGACGGCAATCGTTCCAGTGCCGCAAAATGGATCCCAGATTTTTTTTGGCAATGTTTTGTCGATTGCGGCAAAATTTATCAGCATCAAGGCAAGTTTTGGCGGTAACATGCCGACTTTCATATCACGTACAGGTTTGCCATAATCGCGTTCGGACAAGGCGGTGATATCTTGTGCGGCGAGAGTTTTTGCGAGGATCAACTTATTTTCATCATTTACAATCGCCAATATTTCGGCGCCTTTTGGCGGAAACAAATTTTCATTATGGAGTGTGCCAGCATCGAGATTCCGAAAAGTGCGATTGGCAAATCGCACTGAGCGGTCATGTTTGCGGAGTGCTTTTTTGATGCCGATGAGTAGCGTCTTTAATTTCCACTCATCTGCCGGAAAGTGCGACATGCCAAATGTCAGTTTGCCTTCCGGCACAATTTGCATCAATTCTTCCACCAAAAGATCAGTCACTTTTGGAAACGCCACCGTGTCGATGACTTCGGCAATGCGAATTGTACCACCGAGCGAATCGAGGAATGCTTGCGGATTTTCGATTGCTTCGCCGCTCGTCTGATAAAAGTCTGGACATTTTTTGGAAATCATTTCAAAATGACCATAGCGTGCTTCGCCTTCTGCTTGTGACAGTTGTGGCGTACGCCCGAATTGAAAGAGATATGTTTTCACGAAAGGATATGAAAAAGCGAGAAAATTTGTGGCTCTATGTGCAATTTTACGCACTCCTTTTGGCGGCAGTAATTGCCGGAATGCTCGGCGGAATCGTCTTTGAACGCTGGCAAGCATTTGCCAGTCGTGCGCCGATTGAAGTGGGGGATTTTTCGGAAACGATTAGCCTGCTGCACCTCGACTCGATTGAGAATGGCATACTCAAAGGAAAATTGGAAGGGCGCGAAGCACGGATTGTGGTGCGAGACGCGCAAGAAGTATACTCGATTTTTCCGGGAGAGTTCGAATTTTCTCTCACCGAGATTCTCCCGAACCTCAAAAATATTCCTGCTCCAAGCGGGTCTGCTTTTGTGGTGAGCAAACAAGGCAAGTATTATTATCCGCTTGATGCGCCCGAGGCAGCGCTTATCACCGTCAAAAATCGCGCTTTTTTTCGCTCCGCCGAAGCCGCAGAGCAAGCCGGATTTGTCCGCAAGCAGAAATAATGGCAGACTAATAATCGGTCTTTCTCTCTGCTTTTATGAACAATCTGCCGAATTCGTTTTTGACTAATACCGATGTGCCGCTCCATGAAGAAAGCTATGACGCGGTTGCCAGTTTTTATGCCGGTGTTTCCGCTTCGGTCAATCAAACTCTTGCCGAATGGGGAGCCATTTTGCCAGATATTATCAAGGCTCTTACAGTACTTTTTATCGGTATTTTAATCGGATATGTCATCGAGCATATTTTTCGTAGAATTGGTAACCGCTTGCGGCTTGCCAATTTTTGGCAAAAAATTGGATTTGACGACCTGCTTCAAAAAGCAAACATCAAATCAAGTCCTTCGCATTTGGTCGGTAAGTTTTTGAAAGGCGTGATTATCACTTATTTTCTCCGTGTTGCCGCTGGTATTATGGGTTTTGTCGAAGTGGAAGAATTTCTCAAAAAAGTTATTGGACTTGTGCCAGATATTATTATCGCGGTGCTAATTTTGCTTTTTGCTTTGCAGTTTGCTGGAACGGCGGCTTCACTTTTGCAAAATCTTTTACGCGTTGGCGACAAACAAGCACGTTGGATTATCGCTGCGGTTGCCAAAAATACCATCATTGCTTTTGGAGTCATGACGGCGCTGTCGCAAATTGGTATCGCCGAAAACCTTGTTGAAATTCTCTTTACCGCACTTGTCGCCATGCTCGCGCTTGCTGGTGGCTTGGCTTTAGGGCTTGGCGGGAAAGAATTTGTTTACGATATGCTCAAAGATATGCGTGCTAAAGATGAGAGTATCAAGAAAGATCATTCAGAATCTCAGTTATAAAGTGATTGCTGCACCTGAAAAAACCAATCTCGCTGGGACAGTCATGGCGCTTTCGCCGGATGGCAGCGGCGTTGTCAGGGCTGACGACGGCAAAGTAGTATTTGTTCCGCTTACGGTTGCTGAAGATGAAATCGAATTTCGTATTACGAGTCGCAAAAAAAAAGCCTTTTTTGGCGAAGTTATCTCCATCACATCTCCTTCGCCACATCGCACACCTGCTCCTGATCCAGAGTTTCCGGCTCATGGTGGGGCGCCGTGGCAAATGATTGCGTACCCCGAGCAACTCAAGTGGAAAGAACAATTTGTGCGCGATGGTTTTGAGCGCATTGCCAAAATTCCTGTGCCATTTTTGGAGCCGATTGTTGCGAGCCCAATTACCGAGCGCTATCGCAACAAAATGGAATTTTCGTTCGGTCACGAAAAAGTCGGCATGACGATTTTGCCTGATGGCAGCAAACAGTTTTGTGACGAATCTCCAGGGTTGGGACTCCATCGCCGCGGCAACTGGCGCGAAATCGTGCGCATTACCGACACAATTCTGGCGCCGCGAGAGATGATTGAGGTAAATAAAATTATTGAAAATTTTGCACTCGCGAGCAAACTCCCTGTCTGGAATCCGTTTCCAAATAAAGGTTTTTGGCGCGAAGCGATGGTACGTTTTTCGCATTCTACGGGCGAACTTTTGATTCGCTTGACGGTCGGGATGCAGACCGATGCGGATTTTTTCATTCCGTTAGCGAAAATTCTTCAAGAAAAAATTACAGGTTTTGTCGGTTTGGTCGTGACGACGTACAATGGTGTTTCGGTCGCACCGCCCAATACGCCTTCGGTAGTGATTGCTGGCAAAAATTCGTATCACGAGCACTTTTGTGGGCTCAATTTTGAAGTCGCTTCTGATGCTTTTTTTCAAGTCAATACGCCAGCTGCCGAAAGCCTGGTTGCTTCAATCGCCGAATTTGCAGAGCTTTCTGGGACAGAACATGTGCTTGATCTTTTTTGTGGAACGGGCGCTATCGGACTCGCGCTTGCCAAAAAATGTCAGTCGGTAACTGGTATCGAACTTGTCGAATCTGCAGTTGAGATTGCGCGCACTAACGCTGCCCAAAATAATATTCACAATGCCGAGTTTTTTGCCGGAGCCGCGGAAGAAATTCTTGGTAAAATCGCGCAGCAAAAACATTTCGATACCGCAATCATCGATCCGCCGCGTGCCGGACTGCCCAAAAAAGCACGTCAAATTCTCGCCGAATTGGCGGCAGACAAACTTGTGATGGTGTCGTGCAATCCGGCGACATTGGCGCGCGATATTGCCGATTTACAGCCATTTGGCTGGAAGCTCGTGCGTGTGCGTGCTCACGATCTGTTCCCGCATACGCCGCATGTCGAGACGGTCGCACTTCTGACACGCTGAAATTCCGCAGAAAATACTTGCCAAATTGGTATTCGAGGATAAAAATGCAAACGACTTTGAATGCAGTATATGAGTGAAACAAAAGAAGCACCTTCTGCTTCGAAGATTCGATTACGAGAATCATTGCAGGCAACAGCAGAATCAACTTTTACCAAACTTCAAGATATATTTCGCATGGTTATTGAGAATTTTTGGAGAAGTATTAAACTCCTTGGGGATGTGGAAAAGTGTGAAGTCGAGGAATCCAAGGAAGAATTACGGCGAGAGAATTTTTTAAAGTCAATTCGGTAGTATCAGGCTTAATAAAAGGAGGAATGACTTCCACTAGTTCGATTTTGTAACTCGATCCATTTCTTTTGTGATTGAAGCGGATTTAAATTCGCCCCCGAAGAAACAAAACATGTGGAATGGGTTACAAATCCATTCCGGCGCAGATCGAACCATTCCTCGGGTGAGCGGACATTCAAATTCGTGCTTCTAAAGACTATTACAACCCAACCATCCAACTTTTTATTTGCATTCGCAGAAAGCCAAAATACAATCTTCCAGCCTAGTAAAAATCTGATCTCTTTCTTTTTCATCAAAAATAAAAGTATTTATTTGAACTGCAAATTTGCGAAACCAGGGCGGCAAATCTTCATCAAGAATTTCCATTTTTATATGCCATTGTTTCTGAAAGCAATACTGCATCTTAATTGGTGCGCTTGGATCAAACAGATGCTTCGATGATGGTACAATGCGAAAATTGACCTTCCCGGCAAGTTCGGGATGTAGGATTCCACCATCAATTATGGTCGGCGCATTCTCTGCACGTGGGGTTGCTTCGCTCAAAAAAGGAAAACCCTTCTCCAGGTTCTGTTTTTTGATGCGGTCTTTGACATTATGGATAATCACTTGCAGGTCTACAATCATCGCATCAGCACTGTTGGCAATTGGAATTTGGTGATTCACAAAAGCTTCATACCATTCTGGAAGTTGTGCGCCTTCTTCTACAACAACGTTCTTGACCACAACAGGTGGATGAGTGTCGGGGATTTTTCCTTGTTCGTTTGGTTGAACCTGTTCACCAAGAATAAAATTAACCTTCCCGGCAAGTTCTGGATCTACCAATTTTCCGTCCAAAATTACTTGTATTCCAGATTGACGGAAGGATTCTGGCGTACGATTTCCCGTAAATTTTTCCAGTACTGATTTCATATGCAATAAAATTATATTGCATAATAAATTATTTTATCTCTTTGTCAAACACATTCTGCTGACAATAATCGGTTGGCTTATTCGCTTCCGCCAGGTAACCCCATTTGTCCCATCAGCGGTTTCATCTTTTCCGCCGCGACCTCTTGCGCTTTTTTGTTGGCGCGTTGCAGCGCGGTAAGAATATTTTTTTCAATCCGTTTTTTATTATTCGGTTGCAAAAGTGACTCGCCGATTTCGACCGAAACAATGTCTTGCGCGGCATTTACCACCACAAGTACGCCGTCTTCTTCGGCTTCGACTTCGATTGTCTTCAAGATTTTTTTCATCTCCTTGGCTTGCTTCTGCATTTTGTAGAGATCTTTCATTTGGTTGAACATGGAATTGGGGGAAAATTCGTAAATCATCATGCCAAATTCGGAAAAAATGGGCAAAATAGTTTTTGTAAGTTTTCTCCATTTTTTTTCTCCTTTCGGCGCATGAACGAATTTTCTATCACCAAAGACGACGACGGTATTCGCCTCCACAAATGGCTGCGGAAACAATTTGCCGATATGCCGCTGTCGGCGATTCACAAAGCATTGCGCCTCAAACGGATTCGCCTCAATGGCAAGCGCGCCAAAGGCGAAGAGATATTATCCGAAGGCGATGCGGTTGCGGTATATTTTCACTTTGCTGCGGATACTGCAAACAAGCCAACTGCTCCGACACAAGCAGCAGTAATCCCCGAAGCGGTGAAAGCCAAAATCCAAATCCTCTATGAAGACGAAGATTTGATTGCGCTCGACAAGCCAGCGAATATGAGTGTGCATCCTGGCAGCGGAACTGCCGCTCAGCGCAGCGCTATCGAAGTGATTTCGGCGATGTATCCCGAATTGACTTTGCGTCTCGCGCATCGGCTCGACAAAGATACAAGTGGAATTTTACTCGTGGCGAAACATGGCAAAGCATTACGAACCCTTTTGGTCGCGCTGCGCGCTGGTAAGTTCCAAAAAATTTATCAAGCTCTCGTCTTTGGAAAAATTGAAAAAGAGAGCGACACAATCGACATCGCGCTTGAGCGCCACGAACACGGGCAAAAAATCACGACTGGTGGTGGCAAACGCGCCGTCACGCATTTTCGTGTGTTGCAGCGATTTGCCGATACAACACTTGTCGAAATTGACCTCGAAACCGGACGAACTCATCAGATTCGGGCGCATTTTGCGGCTATCGGACACCCGATTTGTCTTGACCAACTGCACGGTGATTTTGAAAAAAACAAAACCTTTCGCAAGCGCTTTGGTCTCAAACGGCAGTTTTTACACGCTGCAAATCTCACTTTTCCGCAGCCAACATTCGGCGAACTACTCACCATCAAAAGTCCGCTCCCCGCAGATCTTGCCGAAGTCATCGCGCAGCTTTAGATTTTTCTCAAGCTGTTGGCAACTTCTTCTCATTTTGGCACAATAGTTTTGTTTCCCAGTTTTTCATGATCTGTCCCAAGTGCCATCACCCTGACACCAAGGTTATCGATTCGCGTCCCGAGCGCGAAGGGCGCTCGATTCGGCGGCGTCGCGAATGCGAAAAATGCAATTTCCGCTTTTCGACAGTCGAAAAAGTTTCTACCGGAAATTTAATCGTCATTAAGCGCGATGGCACGGAAGAAAAATTTTCACCAGAAAAATTAGAAGCAAGTATTATGATTGCCTGCGGCAAGCGCCCAATTTCGCGCGATCGTGTGCGCGAAGTCGTTAGTGATTTGTCTGAGACTTGGGCAAGCCACAATGAGGTTAGCAGCGAAGAAATCGGTGCCACGGTGATGGCGGCGCTTAAAGACCTCGATCATATCGCTTATATTCGTTTTGCGAGCGTCTATCGCCAGTTTAAAGACATTGACGAGTTTAAACGCGAAATCACCGGTCTCTTCGACAAAAAATAGGAGGACGGCTTTTTCTCGCACGACAATTTATTCTTTGGCGAATTTGGAATAAAGATTCTGTAGAAGAAAGTTTTTCGATTGCCGATACTTCCTTATTTCTGGCAGAATCGCTGCGATCTTTTTCATGAATATATGTATTCGTTGGGCGAATTGCGCGTCGGTCACAGCATTATTATCGATGGCGAACCGTTTGTTGTAACAGCGTGTCAGCACAGCAAACAGGCGCGTGGTGCTGGTGTACTCAAAACCACGATCAAAAATCTCAAAACCGGAGCGACCATTCCCAAAACTTTTCAAGGCAGTGACAAGATTGAGCCCGCCGAAGTCGGATTTTTTCGCGCACAATATTTGTATGGCAATGGCGGTGAATATGAGTTTATGAACAGCGAAAACTACGAACAATTTACTCTTCCAGAAGCAATGTTGGGCAATGACACTGTCTTTTTGAAAGAGGGCGAAGAAGTCGATATCCGTCATTTTGAAGGCACACCAATCCAAGTGCAATTTCCGCCGTCACTCAAATTTGTCGTTACCGAAACGCCGCCTGGCGTCAAGGGTGACACTGCTCAAGGCGGCACCAAACCAGCAACTCTCACGAATGGAATGGTTGTTTTGGTACCACTTTATGTTAACGATGGTGATACTGTTCAGGTTAATACCGAAACCCGCGAATTTCAGAAACGGATTCAAGAATAGTAGCCTTGATTACAGTCGTTTTTTTCCTAAAAAATCTATTTTACGGCTCTAAAAAAAGCCCTGAGCAGATTCTGAGAGAAAATAATCGCTGAAATTTTCAAGAAAATTATCTTGACGAAAATGTAGAATTGATAAAAACTGACCGTCCAGTCAGTTTTATTATATACTTTTTTCATATCTATGAACCGTCCTGTATCTGCTACGCGTCAGCGTATTATTGATTCTACTCGCCAAATTATTTCGGAAGGCGAAATGAATCCTTCCATGACCGAGATTGCCATTCGCGCCAAAGTCTCAAAGTCAGCACTCTATTATTTTTTCCAAAATAAAAAAGAGATTCTTGTCGCGACTCTGCGAATGATTCCTGCGGGAGTGAAAGAATTGATTGTTACAGTCGCTCGAAAAAAAATTCCTGCTGATCAAAAATTGCATGAAGTCCTCGAACAGCTCAGCAAATCCATCGAGCGTGAAGATGCCGTATCACAACTTTTGGTGCAGCTCATGTTTGCTCATGATGAAGAAGTATTGGCGACCGTACTGCACGAACGCAACACTTCTCTCAAAGCATTAACAAGTATCATCAATCAGGGCGTCGAAGAAAAAGTTTTTCGTGATGTCGACCCGCGTCTTACTGCCGAAATCATTGCGGGCTTTTTGGACTTCTTGATGATGGGGCTCAGCCTGCCGATCAAGGAAGGTGATCTGGATCATGATTGTGATCCGGTACAAAAATGTGACCAACTCTATCGTCTTATTTTACGATGAAAAAACCTACTTTGCTGTTATTTGCTGCACTCCTGCTTTTTGCCGGTTGTAACGGCGGAGATTTACCCGATGAAAATTCACCCGAAGAACTCACCACAGTACCTGCTTTGATGGTGCAAGAAGTTCCATTTGTCCAAACAATCACTGTCTCGGGATCTCTAGAACCCAAAAACCAATCTGCTGTCTCGGCGGAAGCATCGGGAACGATTTCCGAACTCTATGTGACAGAAGGCGACACGGTCGTTGCCGGACAACAGCTTTTGCGTTTGGCAGCTGGCGGTAATGTGGCAAGCGTCGATTTGTCTTCGGCGCAATCATCATTGCAAAATGCCGAACGCTCGCTCGAACTGACTCGTCAGCAGGTAACAGAGAGCGAAAAGAACGCCCAATTGGCAGTCGAGCAAGCCATGAAAAACCTCGAAAACGCCAAAAAAACTAGTACTTCTACCGGCGGATCGGTCGAAGCGCAAATCGCTTCTGCCCAAAGTGGCGTCGAACTTGCCGAGATTACTTTGCGCAATGCCAAAAAAGAACAAACCGATTTACAAGCAAATCTTGCAGAGCAAGACAAAAGTCTTCAAGAAAACGTTGCGAACACTATTTCGAGTGCCATCACAAATTTTCGCAGTGTTTTGCAACAAACCGACGAAATTGTTGGCGCGACGGACGCCAACGAACGCAAAAATGACCGCTACGAAATTTATCTGGGTTTCCGCGACAAGCAAACCCTTATTGATAGTCAGAACCAATTTTTGCAAGTATGGAATACATTTGTCGCGCTCGAAACTCGTTACGCTGCTGACAGTACTTCTGTCACGAGCACTGAACTGGTCGAGCTCGCCAAGGCGATTCGTGAAGTTCTCCTCAAGGTTGATATCATGCTCCAAAACAGTATTAGCAGCGCCAACTTGAGCGAAGCAGAGCTGGCTGGTTTTCGGGCGACTACCACCGGAAATCGGAATGTCATCGAAAATACTTTCCAAGCAGTAACGGCGATTGATCAACAGTTCCGTGATTATCAAACCACCAAACCGCAACGGACTCGCAGCGCCGAAATTGCTGTCGAGCGCGCTGAGCAACAATTGCTACAATCGCAAAAAGCACTCGAACAAGCCAAAAGTGGCGGCGATGTTTCGCTTGTTGGTACAAATAATCAAATCAGTTCAGCACAAAATGCTCTCGAATCGACACGAGTCCAGCTTGAAATCGTACGCAAGCAAAACGAAATCGCTATACAACAATCCGCAGCGAATCGTGACAACGCACGTAATTCCGTCGATCGTGCGCAAACGCAGTTTTCCAAACTGTCGATTGTCGCTCCTGTTGGCGGCGTGGTTACCAGCACTTCTGTCGAAGCGGGACAAACCGTTTCGATGGGCGCACCGCTTATGGTCATTGCGCAAGTCGATTTGTTGACCTTGCGCGGCGATGTTTCGCTCGAAGTCTTGCCGTCGCTCAAAAAGGGAATTCCAGTAAAAATCGAGATTGATGTTTTTGGTGAACGTAAGGGAATCATTTCTAATATTTTCCCAATAGCCGATGCCGCTACGAGACGCATCACAATCGAAATTGCTCTTGATAATTCGGGTGGAACGATTCCTGCGAATATCTTTGCCACTGCCACTTTTGCGCTTCCTCAAAATGAAGAAGTTATTATGATTCCCTTTAAAAGTCTGGCGTCGCAGCAACCGGCATCAGTCTTTGTCATTGGCGAAGGCGAGCGCGAATCGGGGACTGTTTTGATGATTGAAAAGCGCCTCATCGAAACCGGACGGAAAGAAGGTGACCAAATCGAAGTTATCAGCGGAATCGCGGTGGGCGAGATTATCGTTCCCGAACCGGTTGTCGGATTACAAGATGGCGATATTGTTCGTCTCGCAGAGCAAGAAGAAATACTCATTTCGCCGAGCCCTGATGCTTCCCAACAAGAGCAAGAGCCGGTTCCGATAGAAGTATCTCCTGCTGCTCCTCAATCGAATACCGAGGTGTCTCCTTCTGTCGATCCGTCGCCTGCGGATTCGTCCACTACTTTTTCGCTTGTCCGCTAATCCCTTTTTTTGATTGAGCAATGGACGAAGAACACAAGTCAAGCACGCTGACAAGTCTTGCGACTGCACCTGCCGCGTATTTTTTAAACTTCAAAAAAGTTGCCGTACTTTTCGGTTTGATTCTCGTGACATGGGGATTTTTGTCGACAATTTTGATTCCGAAAGAAGCTTCGCCGTATATCGAATTTGGAATCGTCAATATTGCAACGTTTTATACTGGGGTGTCAGCGGTTGATATCGATAGCTTGGTCACCAGCGAGTTAGAGGACAAATTGAAAGGGATTAAGGGGCTTAACAAATATTCGTCTGTTTCGCGCAATAGTCTTTCAAACATCACGCTCGAAATGGAACCTGGTCAAGATATGACGCGGGTAATGGGTGATGTGCGGAGTAAAGTCGATCAAGCAAAACCCGCTCTGCCCGGCGAAATTGACGACGATCCGGTCATTACCGAAATCGATAGTTCGATCGAACCAATTTTGTCGATTGTGCTCTCGGGACCCTACACACAAGCTCAGTTGACCGATTTTGCCGAAGAAATGAGAACAACACTCGAAGACGTGCCCAACGTTGCCGAGGTCAATCTCTCTGGGAATAGAGAACGCGAAATTGCGATTCGCATCCGACAAGAGCGGCTTGAAGCGCTAGGACTTTCTTTGAGTGATGTCACGAATGTCATTCGATCGACTCACCGTGACACGCCGGTTGGTGATTTTGAAATCAACGATCTCGAATATTCAATCCGATTTGTAGGAAAATTGAAAGACATCGAGGACGTGCGCAAGGTAGTACTTGCAGATTTGAGCACCAAAGGATTTCCATCATTGGTCACTGTCGGTGATATTGCAACGGTCGAAGAGCGTGATGACGAAAACAACAGTGGTCTTTATCGCTTTGCTCATGTGCGTGAGAGCGAGTCGTCCAACACCAAAAATCCGCTTTCATTCAGCAGAGATTTTTTACAAAACGTATTTGATTTTCACATTGGCTCACTATTGCTACTTGTCGTACTTCTTATTCTGTGTATCAATATTTTTGTGCCGTTTCTCTCGTTTGGCGGTTTCGCGTTGCCACGTTCGATTGCTGTGGTGCTTTTTTCCGTGATCATTGTTGTCGCTTATTTTTCATATGACGCTGCCCCGACTGTTTCTGATTTGGGAGAATCCCCCACGAGCGCAGTCGAATTGGTACTCTCCAAAAAATCCGGAAGTGATATTCTCAAAATCGACGCCGATATTCGTGTGGCTGCCAAAAAGTTTGCTGATCAACAATTACCAAAAGCTCTTCAAATCAATTATATCAACGAAGCGGCAGTGGCAATGCGCGACAGTTATGCAGAGGTGTTGGTGAGCGGCATACAATCGTTTTTGATTGTAATGGTTTTCTTATTCCTCTTTGTTGGGGTGATGGAAGCTTTGGTTGCCTCTATAGTTATTCCAATCACTTTCTTGGTGACAATCGGTATTTTGAGTCTGCTTGGAAAATCGCTCAATTTTATGACGAATTTTTCTATGATTCTCTCTCTTGGTATTTTGGTCGATACCGCGATTGTGATTGTCGTTGGCTCAAACCAGTTTATCAAACAAGGATTTACTCCGACTGAGGCGCCTCTCAAGGCACTCAAAGAGTTTTTTGGACCGCTGCTTGCCGGAACACTGACGACTCTTGCTGTTTTTATTCCGCTCCTCAGCATGCCGGGGATATTGGGACAATACCTGAGTTTTATTCCCATCACGGTAATTATTATTATGATTGTTTCGCTGATGATTTCGGTCATTTTGTTACCAGCATATACTGCTATGCTGCTTCCTGATCCGCGCAAACCGCAGTCGCCACGCCGCCATTTTGTACGTTGGCGGGCTTTTGGCTCTGGGGTGCGGCGTTCACTTGACCGCAGAATCGAACTCCTGATTGCCCAATACGAAAAACTGCTCGCGCGTTTGCTCGCGCGTCGTGCCCGCAGGCTAGGAGTATTCGGCATCACGCTCCTGCTATTTTTCCTTTCTTTTGCAATTAGCATCCCATTTGTACTTTTCCCCAGTGGTGATGGCCCATCAATTTCTGTGGCAATCGAAATGCCCGAGGGTACGATTAGCGCCAAAACGCTTGCTCCAACAATTGTGCTTGAGGATATGCTCATCAAAGAACCAGAGGTGCGCTACGTGCGTACGAATGTGAATGGCAAATCCGCAAATATACTGATCGAACTCTTGCCGATTGCCGAACGTGAAGCGCTGGGTTTGCGGACTTCTAATGAGCTCGAGCAAGACTTGGCGCCAAAGCTCGTACCTTTTTCCAATCGTTTTGGTGGTTCTGTCCGTATCCGCAGTGCGCAAAATGGTCCACCCAGTGATTCGCCAGTGGCGCTACGCGTTGTTGCCAAGGATCGTAATGCAATCAGTGATGCAGAGAGAGTCACCAAACAGTTGACTGACTTGATGAAAGCTATTCCTAATACGCTGGGAGTCGAAAATAATCTCGAACAGATCCCGGGAGAATTTCGTTTTCAAGTTAATCGTGGTCGTGCGACGGCGCTCGGTATCAATCCGGATGTCGTACCCGGACTGGTGCGCACCGCACTACAAGGAACCACTGCTGCCACGATTTCACGTAATGGTCGAGATGTGGATATTGTCGTCGAGTTTGATCAAGAAGACACACGTTCGCTGGAGGATATTCGTAATATGAAGATTTTTGCTCCCGATGGGCGCGCAATTTTGCTCGGACAAGTTGTTACGATTGATCGACAAGATGCGCTTGCTGCCATTTTGCGCCAAGATGGCGATATAGCTTTTACAGTATCGAGTTTACTTGGTCCCGATGGTAATGCGGGCATTATTACTCAAGCGGTTTTGGATAAGATTGAGCAAGGCGCAATCGAGGTTCCAGAGAATGTTGCCATTGTTACTGCCGGCGAAAATGAAGAGAATGCAGCACTGATTCAAACACTTGTCGTCGGGCTTGTCATTGCAATCTTCTTGATGTTCTTTATCTTAGTTATTCAATTTAACGCCTATGCGCAGCCGCTTTTGATTCTTTTTACCTTGCTGTTCGCCCAAATTGGTGTAGCAATTGGATTATATGTGACAGGTACACCACGGAGTCTCGCTTATTTACTCGGAGTGATTGCGCTTGCTGGTATTGCGGTTAATAACGCCATTATTATGATTGATCAGATCAATCTCAATCGCAAGGCGCTACGTGAACAGGACGAAACCGAGAGTGTGATGAGCAAGGCGATTGTAACGGCAGGTGGCTCGCGCTTTATCCCAGTGGTGCTCACCACGCTTACAACCAGCGCTGGTATCTTACCGCTGGTCTTTCAAGATGTTTTTTGGGCGGGGCTCAGTTTTACCGTGATGTTTGGACTTATCACTGCTTCGATCATGACGCTGTTTATTACGCCGGCACTGTATATTCAGTTTGAGCGTGAAAAACTCATCACTTTTGTCTTCTTACTGTTCGCCACCATTCTTTCCATCGCCATTATGCTGCTTGTTATGTTTAATCCAATTGGTTTTGTTTTGTTGCTCATTGCGGCTCCGTTTTATCTGTTGTATCGCTTTGTCTGTCGACGGCATGATCGCAAATTGGCAACTGCATAATTATTCGTCTTTGTGATTTTTTCGCACTCTTTCGAAGTTCGTTCCAAGGTCATATTTTGATTATTCTGGGATAATGGAAAAAGTATTTTTGGCGTATTCCCCTTTTTCTAGAGAAGAAATCATCGCTTCATCGCGCCAATATTTATCTTCGAAGAATCCTTCATTTTCTTTTACAAATTCTATTGACACGAAATCTTCATTCTGGAAGAATGCTTTGGCGCTGCCGAATCGACTTCGGGAGCTTTATGACCCTTGAAATCGTCGGAGAAAACAATTTAGTTGAAAAGTAATCAATGAAACAGTTTCCTGACCTTGGAAATTGTTTGTCAAGAAAAGAAGGTTTTTATGGAAAAGGAAAAAAAGGCAAAGAATGGATGCCTAGACTCCAAACTCCGATGAAGGACGCGGCAGCTAGCGATATGCCTCGGCGAGCAAGCAAGCATGCATTGACCCGAGGATTTCCGAATGGGGAAACCCCTCCCGATTTATCGGGAGACCGGCAGGTGAATATATAGTCTGTCGGAGGACACGCAGCGAACTGAAACATCTCATGTAACTGCGGAAAAGAAATCAAACGAGATCCCCTGAGTAGCGGCGAGCGAAATGGGGACAGCCCAAACCCCGATTTATCGGGGGGTTGTAGGACCTCAACATCTGAATATCCCATGAAGTCGAATGACTCCTGGAACGGACAGCCACAGAGGGTAAAGGCCCCGTAGACGTAAATAGGCTATTCGGTAGAGTGTTCCTGAGTAGGGTCGGACACGTGTAATCCGGCTTGAAGCTGGGTGGACCACCATCCAAGGCTAAAGAGGTTTGGAGTTCGATAGTGTACCAGTACCGTGAGGGAAAGGTGAAAAGAACCCCGGAAGGGGAGTGAAATAGAACCTGAAATTCTTTGCTGATAAAGAGTCGGAGTCCCGATTTATCGGGATGACGGCGTACTTTTTGTAGAACGGCTGAGCGAGTAAGCTGTCGGCGGCTTGGTTAAGGGAGTAATACCCGGAGCCAGAGCGAAAGCAAGTCTGAATAGGGCGAATTTGTCGTCGGCACTTGACCCGAAACCGAGTGAGCTAACCATGGGCAGGTTGAAGCGGAGGTAACACTTCGTGGAGGACCGAACCCACGCGTGTGCAAGACGCGGGGATGACCTGTGGTTAGGGGTGAAAAGCCAATCGAACTCGGAGATAGCTGGTTCTCCTCGAAATAGCTTTAGGGCTAGCCTCGAGTGTTAAAATACGGGGGTAGAGCTCTGTCAAAGCTAGGGTCCTCCACAAAGGATACCAAACTTTAACAAACTTCGAATACCGTATTGAATTACTCGGGAGTCAGACTATGACAGCTAAGTGCCATAGTCAAAAGGGAAACAGCCCAGATCGCCGTCTAAGGTCCCTAATGCAGTCTCAGTGGTAAAGGAGGTGAAAATGTCGAGACAACCAGGAGGTTGGCTTAGAAGCAGCCATTCCTTTAAAGAGTGCGTAACAGCTCACTGGTCCAACGTCTTTGCGCCGAAAATATAACGGGGCTTAAGTCTGCAACCGAAGACGCGAATTCACGCTTCGGCGTGAGTGGTAGAGGAGCGTTCCGGTCAGCGTTGAAGTCGAATCGCGAGGTTCGGTGGAGCGTCCGGAAGTGAAAATGCTCAGATGAGTAACGGGGAATGAAAGTGAAAACCTTTCACACCGTAAGACCAAGGTTTCCCACGCAATGTCAATCAACGTGGGGTTAGTCGGTCCTAAGACGAGGGCGAAAGCCGTAGCCGATGGACATCCGGTTAATATTCCGGAACCAGAAATATTTCGTCCAGCACGAACTTATTTTAACGCGAATCAAGATCAATGCCTTCGGGTGTTGGTCAAGAGGATCGAGCGAATAGGGGAGTGAGCAGCGGAGGGACGCCGTTTGGTATCTTGAGCCGGTTAATGAATTCCGGTACAAGCGTCTAGGTGTTGACGCTGGTAGGTAAATCCGCCAGCTGAGCTGAAGCGCGATGTCGAATATCTCGGCGCGAGTCGAGACGAGTCAAGTCACCCAAGCGGACCAGAAAAGCTTCGTTTGCGAGAAATATTTTTGACCGTACCGCAAACCAACTCCGGTGGTCGAGTCGAGTAGACTCAGGTGTTCGGGGAAACTTGCGTTAAGGAACTCGGCAAAATAACGTCCGTAACTTCGGGATAAGGACTGCTTCTGCCTATTGATATTCGTATCATGTCAGGTTGGAAGCTGCAATAAAAGAGCCCGGGCGACTGTTTACCAAAAACACAGGTCCCTGCTAAAGCTTAAAGCTGATGTATAGGGGCTGACCCCTGCCCAGTGCCAGAAGGTTAAGAGGATTGGTTAACGCTGAGAATCGAAGCCCTGGTGAACGGCGGCCGTAACTATAACGGTCCTAAGGTAGCGAAATTCCTTGTCGGGTAAATTCTATTTCTCGTGTGGAAATACTTGCTCGATTGTCGCGTAAGCGGCACGAACTCAGGAATTTTGATTCATGGGTCACAGAGTTTAATGATCTGGCTATATGCGGGAAACTCCGAGTATCTTTCGGTACCAAATGGTAACAATCCGAAAGTGCGGACAATCCGCAGGAAAGATTCCACTTTATGGAAAATCCTCAGAGACTACACGCCAGACTCCCGCCACGGCGGGATGAAGATATAGTCCGAACTCTATGGCGACATAGAGGATGATGCAATCGTTTCATCGTAACAACACACGTATTATTGATCGGTAACATCGATAATCAGACGCGTTCCCTTTTGGGGCGTTCGTCGGAATGAAGTTCCGACCCGCACGAATGGGGTAACGGTCTGGGCACTGTCTCAACGCAAGACCCGGTGAAATTGCA
>JBGSOV010000020.1:0-143267 GCA_041738935.1 Candidatus Altimarinota bacterium
AGTCCTTAACCTTTAATGTCGATTCATTTATCACCTTTATGAGGAACTCCCTTGAGCCATTAGTGCACAGAAAGAAAAAGCCTCCTGATCAGCTCTCTCTTTTGTCTTGGAGGCAGGCGGGAAAAGTGGGGATAATTTAGTCAAAATAAAATTGACATTTAAATATATATATTATAAAAGGGTATCTATTTATTTATTCTAATGAATTGGAATGTTACGCAAATAAATTTATCTCAAGATGAACTTTCTCGTCTTGTAATAGCTTATGGCAGAATATTAGCTCTTTTTGTTCGTGCTGATGGTCAATTACAGCCAGAAGAAAAAGCAATACTCAAGTCACTTATATTTCGAACTGGATATACTGAAGATGAATGTGAGCAGCTGAATTTTGGGCATGCTCCTGGAGATAATCAGGAGAAATATTTAGTAGTCTCACAAATTGAGAACATCATATTATATGAGTTGAGTAGAGTTTTTAAGAGTTACTGGGGTCATGTGAACAACAATGCATTAAAGAAGGTAATATTTTCCGAGCAAAAGAAAATCCTTATCGAGTCAATTCAGACAATTCAAGAGGTTATCCATACACCCAAGATGCCCTTTGGAGGCGAAAGAGTAGATGCACTTTTGTCTGTATTATATTCATATTGTCATTGCATATCAAAGGCGGCAAGGGTGGGCATATTTGGCAATCGTATATCATCAGAAGAAAAAGAGCTACTCGAAGTATTTTGTAATGTGCTCAGTAAAAATCATGATGAAATCGAAAACTTTATACTAAATAATGTTATTCATGGGCAAATGAATCGCCCGTCTTTTTCTTTTCCTCATGGTTATGAATAAAATAAGCTTTATCGTCCTCATCGCGTTTTCATTCGCAGGATGTACCGTGGTATCGAACACTACTTCATCAGATAATTTAGTAGGATTTACTACAGAGTTTCTTGAGTGTACTTCTGATGACCTCGATATCACAAAGTGTAGTAAAAGTACTGAACCAGATAAATTTGGAATATTTCAAATTAAAAATGGTACTGAGGAAAATACGGAAAAAGTACTTGATGAGCTTTGTAAGAAAAGTTCGAGCCTTAAAATCGATCAAGAAAAGATTAATCCACTTCTACAAGACAACTTTTCCGCAAAAGTAACTCGTCTCGAGGGAGTAGTGACACAGAATGGTCGTGAACTTAATGAAATTGTCTTGGAGATAAACAAACCGAATGATCTTGCCACTACGAGACACCAAGTTTTTTATGACCTTACATTTTATGATCCTGACAATCAAACAATAGAAAAAACAATCCAGGAGAATAGATTGCAATTATTAAAAAATCACATTTCTAAACTGCCCCTTAAAAGAGGTGATCAATTTATTATCTACTTGTTTGGTACAAGTGATTATGGGGATCCGGCATTAGGAAAAAAGAATGAGGTATTACAAAAAAAGCAGACTTATATTTTAGCTGATGGGAAAAATATAACCTACCGTTATGAATGCAATGAAAACAAACGGAAAATGACTCGTGAAATATCAATACACAAAATGGAATCAGTAAAACCTATGTCTTCTCAACCTGATGACATAATCATAATTCCAGACGCATCAGAGCTAATCAGCCGTGTGACAAAATTAATAGAAGATTCGTATGGTGAGTATAGTAGAGGATCATACCTTGTGGAGGCACTACATAACAGCGATTTCTTAGAAGAACAGCAAGAAGAAGGTGGCTCGTCAGCAATATTTAGCGATTTTGCTTTCAATCTGCACCCGACTATGATGAATACATTTAAAATACCGCAAGACGATGGTCACAAATATAATTTTCCGCCATCAGATGACTCACTTCGCAAAAACAATAGTTGGTATGAATTATTTTACAAAAAAAATATAGCCAGCAGACTTGATAAAAAATGTCCAAACAATAATACGGTGCAAATGTATGGGATACGCGATAACGATGACATTTATGAACAATCTTACATAAAGGATTTTTATTCCAATATACTTCTTAAGAATTGCAATCTTCTTTTTCTTTAAAAAAATCCCATGACCGAAATACTGAAAAATATACGGACAATTGCTGAAAACGAAGTATATGCAAACCTTGTCGGTAAAAAAGAATCATCTAAAGAACACTTAGACAGCGCAACCGAAGAGGTTCTCGATAATATTCTTGCTAATAATAGACGAGATCTCAATCAAAAAATTAAGACATATCACAATGTCCAGACCAGTATAGAGGAGCGGATAAAATTGATTCAAGAGAAATTCATGAATCTCAGAGGAGATAAATCAGAGTTCAGTGGACTCTTAAGAGAAAAGTTTATACAACTTAAGGGAGAAATTGAGAGGGCAAGAAATTCATTCACGCTTGCGAATGAAACACTTTTGGGTGACTATCATGGTCTTCAGTCGTTAGGGAATCAGTTGAAAGAATGCAACACCGAGATGATAGAGATACTTCGAAAACTAAACGAAATCGAAATAGCTGCTGCAGAAAAGCTAAGAAATTCTGCGGAAAAAGAAAGGAAAATGGCAGCCAAGATAATAAAAAAATATACAGACGAAGCAGATAAGAAGATTATCGCTGGTCAAAATAAACTTCTTTTAGAAAGTGATAAAGAGGCAAAGGATTCTATAGATAAAATTCAGAAAATTATTTCTCAGTCCGGGGAAAGGGAGAGATTCTTTGAGGAAGTTAAGGATATTCATAGAAAAGTACTTGAACCTCTGACCATGGCGATTATGCCGTGGCTCTCCCTCCTCAATAATGGAGGGACATTAAGCACCTCAGTATTCATGAGATATGCGAGTATTCTATTATTAGTGTTAGGGATAACGGTAATAGATTATATGTTTATACAAGATATTATTATAAAAGAATTTGATCTTGGTACATATTACAAACAAGGAAAATTGGATTCAGGACAATGGATTACCATTTATGTTATACCTATTCTATTTTCGGCGGGACTTATTCTCATGAAAAGTATTATTAGTTCGATTGGAAATGAGCAAAAGTTTCCTAATTACATCCGGACTATAATCAGTGCTCTCTATTGGATTGTTCTTGCCTTACTTGTTGTTTCCGTCTTTATCACTGGCACTGATGGGCTACATACTATTAAGCTAGCAAACGATGTTTCATTATATGATTTCGTTACCAGGATTGTGATTTTCTTTATGTTTATCCCACTTACTGTTGCCCTTATATCCCATTACTTTATTTGGAGAGAATTTACATATTTTATCACCTCATTGTTCCATTTTTTTCTTCGGTTGATCCTCTTGCCACTAACCATAGTAGTTGCTCCATTTTTATTTTTTGGATATCTGATGATACGCTATGGTCAAAAAAACATATTCGAAAACCCAGCATGGACTCATCACATAAGTGATTTGAAAAAAAGTTTAAAAGCAATTCGGAGAAACCCTTGCGTAACAAATGTTAAAGTACCTATTGCTGATATGTGCTTGTATATACCTGCACTCGATGAGAAAGCGCTTTCAAATATCAATTCTATCGATAGGGTTGTGTCAGAAAACATTAGACAATTGAAAATGATTCCGAAAAAAATAAAACAAGATTTGCAAAATATTCAAAAGGTGATAAGTAAGGGGGTTCCGCTGATTAAAATGCAAATCAATGAATATATACATCTGGAAAATTCGATGTTTAATGAGAAAAATATAAAATCCGCTGAAATCGATAAAATTGAAGAGCAGGAACTTATTCCGCTTCGCTCAGACCTAAAAGAGTCACGAATAAATGAAAAGAACGCGCGAGACAACTATGCAAAAATGGAATCTGAAGCAAAAACAGGAGCCAGCATCGCATTGAAAAAATTGAAAGAATAGAGATTCTCTTAATCATTTTTGCTTACATTTCATGAAGAAAAAACCAGAAAATATAATAGAATCCTTATACCCCTTGGATGACGCCTACCTTTTGCCTAAAAAGCACGACGAGAACAGAGAGTCCGGGGGAAACATAAATAAAGGTTTTGTCTCCATTGACATGGGCAATGTTCTTCGCAAATGGATACACTTATTTTTATGGTTCCTATTTCTTCTTGGTATAGCTTTAGTAATATTCTGGTTGTTTAAAACTTCAGATTGGAAGAATTATGCACTCCCGAAATGGGGACAGAATGGTACAAAACAGTCACATGAGGGAAATAGCAGAATAGGCGCAGACAACAATAATGCTCCGATCGTGCCCTCCCCGAATGATGAAGAGCCATCTGCTAAAAACTCTACTCTACCAGCAAATCCTGAGGATCAAGATGAAGGACTGGCACCTCAGCTGAATAAGTACATTCTTATTACTCCAATCGACGCACCACCCAGCAACGCTGTACCAGTAGGCGATATCAATAATGACGGTAAAACTGAATACATTTCACCTCAGGAGAGCAATCTAACACCTATAATAGATATGGGGACTTGGCTAAATAATGATATTGTTTTGCGGCTTCCTAAGCCAAATTATGAATATGACTGTAAAGGATATCCTTCGAATTGGTGGCACGAAGCTATGAAATTTTCCGATTCAATACAGGGTAATGGCGAAGGTGTTCGCATAGTGATCATAGATACTGGAGTAAATGAAAGTGATCCTGATATACAGAAGCTGATATACAGTACAGAAAAAAGCGGAGTGCAGATTGTCGAGTCTGATCACGCGACACAGGTTGCGAGAACGATAGGTATATTTGCTCCATTGGCAGAAATTATAAGCATTGATGCAAGTGTGGATGGACTTACAATTAATAGCTCATCTTTGGTTTATGCATTAGCCAAAGCATTGGATTTAAATTCAGATGTTGTAGTAATGAGTTTTTCTGGAGAAGAACACTCTCCTTTAGAAATAGAGTTAATGGATAAACTTATCGCCAAAGGAACTTTTATAGTAGCCGCAGCGGGAAACGAATCAAGTTATGCTCTTGGTAGATTTCCATCTGGTATCAAGGGAGTAATAACAGCAGGTGCGATTGATAACAAAGGTGTTGCTAAATTTTCAAATTTCGGTACCGCCGTTGATGTGTACATGCCAGGTGTCTGTATTCTACCAAAAAATTCTTTGAGTAATCTTCCACCTTTTACAGGGACGAGTGCGAGTGCACCAATGTTGGCTGGCATTCTTGCTAATCTGCTCGACACACCTTTTATTCAGGATGAGAGTAAATTTTTGGAGCCATATAGAGAGAGTAATATACAACTTTTAAATCTTAAAAGGCTCCTTGGTGATAAGGAAGAAGAAAGAGCAAATAATACAAATACAGAGAATAATCTAGAGGCTCTTATTCAAATGGTCAATACAGGTTTTGAGGATGAACAAAATCAGCAAAATCAATTCCCATATTTATCAGATGAACAGGTGAAGCAATATACAGATAAAAAAAAGTTTTCACTTTTACATAAAGATCAGATACTTCAAGAGAGTCTTGGTATCGAAGTAAACAACACTTCGATGCACACACTTATATCAAAAGATACGCAGATACCTGCTTCCGCAATCGGTATTTATAGAACACGAACCCCTCAGCAACAAATGATGATATTTAAAATATATGCAGGTGAAAATGACAAAACAAAAGAGAATAGATATGTTGGGGAAGTGACTCTCGAGAATATGCCTCCAGAGAAACAAATGGGAGAAAGAGTTCGTGTGGTTTTTAATCTGAGTGAAGATGGTAATATCACTATCAATGCAAGTGACATTTTGCACCCAGAAATTAAACTGCATACACAATTCAGCTACCAGCCAAGCACAATAGAAAGAAAGAGTGAGGACATCAATGTGCTATATGAAATATATAAATTGGATGAGCAAATTGAAAAATGCGACAAAAATATCGAGGGAGTGGAGGAGGCTATCGTCGGGCGAATAATTGATGGCGATACCCTAGAGACTACAACTGGATCAAAAATACGATTCCTCGGTATTAATACGCCAGAAATGAGCGAAGGTAGAGATGGAGAGTATGCGAAAGAAATCTTAGAAAAACTACTTCCACCAGAGACATCTGTTTGTCTAAAGCGTGATACGCGACAAGGAAATACAGATATCTACGGCAGACTTCTTCGTTATGTGCACAAGAAAGAGACCGGAATTGATATTGGGTTGATAATGTTAGGCGCCGGCTTGGCAGAAGTGTATGATCGATTCGATTGCGATCGATGTGCGCAATATCAAACCTTAGGGACAGGCTTCTTTTATGAAGGAGAAAAGTATAATTAACGCGTGAAAAATCTAGAAGCACTTACTAAAAATTGGTGCGCAGATTTTCTAAAGGTCGCCCAAGACCCACACAGACATTAGGGGCAAGCGACGACTGTTTTTGCGTTTGGTTCGTTCAAGGTAGATACTAATTGCTTTGGCAGTATGGTGCAGCAATTTATGATTAATTTTCGAGTTAATGATCTAGGCTGTTGAGCAGCAGATTCTAAAATTTCTGCAGAATATTCAACATTTTGTCATAAAGATTTTGATCTTTATAGTTCCATCTGAATTCATATTCTTTGAGATGAAGATTGAATCATAGAAAGCAGCCAGATCGTAGATATTTTTAATTTCCCAACACGAGCATCCTCTTCGCGCCTTCGCGAATTGATTCTTTCGCACCTGTCCAGTCGTGGATCACATTTACAAGTAGGTTCTGGTCATAACGATAGCCAGCACCGCGCTTGGTACCAGGGTCATTGGTGATAAATTCGTTCCCTTCGTAGCCGATAATAACGAGCATGTGATACGGAGGCCCAGCACCGTTAAAATACGGATTGCCAAGTAGTTGACCCGCTGCCGGAATAATTACTGGATAGCCTGCGGCAAGCAGATATTTGATATTCTGTGCAGTAACAGCATCATCACTGTAGACCTTGGTTTTGAGGTTATAAAATTTTTCTGCCACGCTCGCTGCCTGTTCGGTGGTTGTATCAATCGGCAAGCCTTCGGCAGCGACTTCTTGGGTCAATGCCAGAATGCGCTCGGTAGCAGAATCGGCGTCCAAGCTCCCGCCTCGCAAAAAGCGCTCGACCATCACAACAGAGGTTTCTTCGCAGGCTTCATTAAACGGTGGATCCCAATTTGCAGTCGGTGCCTGCGGTGTAAATGGCACGTCGAGAACGACTTTTGTTGGTAAATTATTTTTTTGCGCAGAAGTCAACGGGTCAAATTTGTCGCTGTCTGATGTGGTTGTTTCTGTTGGTTCCGGCTCATTTGATGCTGAGGCGAGTGGTGATTCGGTTATTTCTGGTAATGGAGATGCTGATTTTGGAGAAGATTCTAAAGCAGGCGAAGGAGAAGTGGCTTCTTGTCGCGCGCCAAAATAAACGGCGTTTTTATCTGTTACACATTTTGGTAAATCCCCTCCGGTAACGGCAAAACCGGCATCGACACAATTTTCAAAACTATCAATGGTATCAAAATTAAACATATCTACGATTTTTAGTTTTTGTTCCTCAGGCAAGACAGCATAGGCTGCACCGCCAAGAAGAATGAAAAGAGCAACGATGAATAAGACAGGTTTCATATTTAGTGGCTAAGGCATGAGCATTTTTCATATTCGAAGAGGAAAAAGCAACACAAAATGTTCCGTCCGAATGACAAGTCAAAAGTCCTGCAAGCGCGTTGCGAGAATAGGGAGAAATTTGTAGACTACGACAGAACTATTCCTCTTCTCACTTGATGTATGCCAGAACGGATTTTTGAATTTCGTTGGAAAGACGAGTCTTCACCGTATTTTAGAATTGCTCATGACAATCATATCAGTGAGCATATGCTGCCATTTGGTAGCGAAATTTGCTTAGAAGTCGTCGATGGTCCGGTGTGTATGGGGTATGAAAAATTGGATGGCTGGCATCCTTGTGTCGCAGGCGCGAAAGGCGTGCGCAAATGCGAAGAATGCAAACGCCAAGAAGGCATGCCGATTGCACAATATTGTGATGGTTTTAACACCGAAATGTTTTCTGGTGAAGAGCTCGAAAGCCTCAGCGCGCCGCATTATGTCTATTTTGCTCTTTTTGACAAAGGGCTTGTCAAAGTCGGAGTTTCTGGATCGTCGCGCGGTTTTTTGCGACAAATCGAACAGGGAACGCAATTTGCTCTCATAATCGCTGATGGCATGTGGGGAATCCCCGCTCGACAAATGGAAACCACGATTCGTCGCGCTGGTGTTGTCGATAAGATTCAGGTTTCACAAAAGAAAGATCTTGTGTTTCCGGATATAACCGCAAGTGCAGCTCACAAAGAATTACTCGAATTGGCAGAACGGTATCTGCCGGGGGTGCTCGCAATCTATCCGCAGTTTGAACAGTTTGTGAAATACCCACCCCAGTTTTTAGAATTTGAGTCTTTTTATCATTTGCAGGATGCGCTCGATATTCGAAAACCACTTCATGATCCCACACTCGAAATCGGTGAATATGTCTCTGGCACGCTTGTTGCGGTCAAAGGACCATTTTTGGTAATTGAAACCGACAGCGAAAAAGTTTTGCTGGACGCCAAACGACTCAAGGGGAATCTCGTTGATTTTTCCGCCAAACCGGTTGGTCTCAAAAAAGACGAAGCTTTTCAAAGTGCTTTATTTTAAATAAATCTTCTCATGTTTACCGGAATTATTGAGGCAACGGCAAAGGTAATTGAGCGAACCAAAAACGGGTTTGTTTTGAGTCGACCCAAGTTTTTTGACGAATTGCAAATCGGACAATCGATCGCTTGTAATGGCGCCTGTCTCACGCTGACAACGTTTGATAAAGCGACAATGCATTTTGACATCATTCCCGAGACGTTTGCTCGCACTAATCTTAATGAGAGCAAAGCGATAAATCTCGAGCGCGCACTGGCAGCGAACGGAAGATTTGAGGGACATATTGTCCTCGGGCACATCGACACCACAACTCAATTGCTTGAAAAAAAACCAGAAGGCGCTGGCGAGCGTATGCGGTTTGCCATTCCTGAAGTAATTGCAGATTATATCGTGACAAAAGGTTCGATTACGATAAACGGCGTATCCCTGACGATTGCCGCTTGTGAAAGTGATAGTTTTGAAATCGCGCTCATTCCTACCACACTCGAATTGACAAATCTCGGAAAGCTGCAAGTCGGCGATTCTATGAATATCGAAGCGGATTATTTTGCCAAGCTTTTGCACAAATGGCATTCGTAACCAACCTGCTCTTTTGGCTTACGAAGCGAACGCCATATAATGCGTTTGCAAAGGAGTTTGCGCAAACGCGCACAACTCCGTGGGACGAGGCGGATATTTTTTGTGCGCAGATCAACTCGGGAATGAATATTTTGGATGCCGGCTGTGGTAACGGACGCAATGTACAGAGTTTTGAAAATACTGGTGCAGTCGTTACTGGTATTGATAGCTCGCGCGCATTACTCCAAATCGCGCGCGAAAATTCTTCAACCGCTACATTTGTCGAAGGAAAACTAGAGGCACTCCCCTTTTCGCTCGCGCAATTTGATGGGGTATTTGCGATTGCTTCGCTTCATCATTTATCATCACAAAATCAGCGACAACGCGGCTTTGCAGAAGTTATACGTGTGCTAAAACCAGGAGGAATATTCGGCGGAAGCGTGTGGAATTTGTGGCAAGAGCGCTTTGCAGAAAACAGACAAAAATCCATCAGACGCAGTCAAATACTTCCGTGGTGGTCAACAGCAGATATTGTGATTCCCTGGGGAAAAGACAAGCTTCCGCGCCTCTATTACGCCTTTAATCCAGAATCCTTGCGAGCGTATTTGCAAGCTGCTGGTTTTGTCGAAATCGAAATATTTTCGGTGACAGAAGGCAAAAAAGCTGATCCACTCGCCGGCAAAAACATCTGCTTTTTGGCAAAAAAACCCGCACGAAAACATATTCTTGATGTACCATTTGATCTTGTTGATAAACAAGAAACGCTGCAAAAAATGCACAATGATGCCACAGGAATGGAGCAAAAAGTCTATACCACGCCCAATCCCGAAATTTGCGTTTATGCGTACAAAAACCCTGATTATCGACATTTGTTACAACAAGCTGATGTTTCTGTCCCCGATGGTATGGGAATTTTGTGGGCGGCGGAATATCTGCATTCATCGACGAAAAGTCTTTTTGTCTCACTGTTTAGATTTGGATTGAAAAAAATTTCACGCTTCTTTTCGGAAGCAGTCTGTGGCTCTGATCTCTTCAGGGAATTTTGCGAAAGCTCTGCTAAGCCAATTTTTTTACTCGGTGGCGCAAAGGGAATAGCAGAAAAATGCGCCGAATATTTCCGCAAAGTCGATGGTAATATCGTAGAAACCGACAGCGGCAAAGCGAATGCGGATGATGACGAACGCATTGTGCAAAAAGTGAACAGTTCGGGAGCCAAAGTCCTTTTTGTCGCGTTTGGTGCGCCCAAACAAGAGGAATGGATTTTTCGAAACAAGGACAAACTGCCGCATGTCCGCGTCTTGATGGGAGTCGGGGGCAGCTTTGATTTTGTCGCGGGTGCACAAACACGTGCGCCAAAACTGTTGCGCACGCTCGGGCTAGAATGGTTGTGGCGCCTTGTGCGCGAACCAACCCGCTTTGGGAGGATTAGAACCGCGGTGTGGACGTTTCCAAGATTGGTGAAGCGAAAGAGTCAATGAGAAAGCATGTCCGTGATTTATGAAATCAATTTTTTATGCTGCCTCTTGCAATTCGGTATCACTGTGCTGCTGCCTCATTTCAGATAGAATCGATAGAACTTTCGTGGCGGATTCGTCTAATTGCTTCTGAATCTCATTCGAAGCTTGAATATGCTCTCTCAATGCTTCGCCTTGCTCATAAAAATAAGTCTCACCCCCAACATACTTGTTAGTTGCTTCCAGTATTCTATCGCAATCATCCTTCTTGATTTCAAGAATGTGAAATCCTGCTCGCGCTTGAGTCAGCGTGTCCTGTAATTCTTGAGCTGAACTATCAACCAATACTTGAGGATCCAACTCACCAGCTGTATCAAATGCTGCGCGCTTAATTTCGATCTCAGTCATGTAGTTTGTAATAAATTTTCTATATTTTATATTATAAAACTAACAACGCAAGCGTTTTGTTTGTACAGAATGTACATATCAAAATACACAAATTTCCAATTTTTTATTTTTTTAGTTAATAATTTCAATTTTTATCACATATTATTCACATCATTACATTTTTATGGAGTGTTTTTTCCAAAAATAAACTTTCAAACTGTCATTCGGTCAAATATTTTTTATGCTGACAGGTTTTGATTGGCAAGGGCTGCGTAACTTCATTTCATCAAAATAAACATAGACACTCGCGCATTCAACAAAAATCCGTAATACTGTGTGCAAAATGAAAAGTATTCAACCGACGAAGCGGCTGATCGAAATTGATGCCTTGCGTGGCGTCGCAATTTTACTGATGATTGCATTCCATTTGATGTTTGACTTACAGGCTTTTTATGATCTGCAGTTGTCTGAAAAAGCAATCATGTTCTGGAGAATAATAGGGATGAGCGCTGCGCTACTCTTTTTTTTGCTCTTTGGAATTAGCTCAGTTTTTGCTTTTAAAAAGTATCACCACCATTTTTGGAAATATAGCCTCAAGCGCGGATTGGTTCTGCTATTTTTTGCGCTGTGTATTAGTCTTTTCTCAATATTCGGGAACATGATGGCACCTATTTATTTTGGTGTTTTGCACTTTTTGGCGCTTAGCGCGTTGCTCGTTCCGCTCTTTATCCGTTTTGTTAAGTTTAACCTGCTCTTTGCTTTGATCTGCGTGCTTGTTGGCATGTTACTTAAAATAATAGAAATCAAAAATATTCTTTTGCTGCCATTGGGAGAATACAATCTGCAAACAGCTACTGCTGATTATTATCCGCTGTTTCCTTGGTTTGCCGTCGTTTTGATTGGAGTCGCCAGTGGAAATCTTCTCCAGCGTCACAAAATACTACCAATAATAAAATCTCCTTTTGCAGTGATACAGCCATTACTTTTTTTGGGGAAACATTCGCTCGTGATATACCTGGTACATCAGCCACTTTTGATGGGGCTGTTGTGGATTACGAACATACTTGCTTCTGTATCGCAGGCGTGAGCCGTTTTCTCTGGTATTTGCAGTTTCTTCTGAAAAGCGCAAAATTATTTTGACTTAAACATAATATTATTATAAAATGTAATGAAATATACACAAACAAATGAATCTCCACAAAAATCGCTTTGGACCAATCGACGCCCGCATGTATTTGTCGGTGATGTCTGCGTTGCGAACGCTTGGCATTATTGATGCTCCGCTTTCAAACTTTGCAGAAACACGGATGGAGTTGACGAGGCGCCTGCAAAAATTTGAGCGCGACTGTGCAAGTTATCCGCTAGATATTTTGGATAGAGTCGAAGACAGTTTGATTTCGCTCATAAATATTTCGCATCTCGTCAAGGATTCGCGGGATCAAGTCTTTGGACAAATTTTGACAGAAAAAAATCACCAACATATTCTCGCTGTCCTCCGCACTTTTCAAACAACACGCACACAACTTGCCAATGTATCAGATTTGCCGCTCTCGTGCGCGCACTGAAGAGCCGATGGGTTTTGTAATTTTGTAATATTTTTGGTAAAATAAAAAGAACACTTCGAATTTTTTCAACACCACTATGTCAGTCTTTGACGAAAACAACACCACTAACTCTTCCGCTCCGACGTCTTTTGATATCAGTGCAATTCCTGCTGGCAGAGAAGGCTTTGACTGGCCAGTCGACAGGTGGTTTATCGAGCGAATCTTGTTTATGTTTTCGGGAAGTTTGATTACATTTAGTATTTTTTTGTATATCGTCACCGGATCGGGATTTTTTCTGCTGATTACAATGACGCTCGGCGTTTTGCAAGGAATCTTCGCCCTCACCGGATTTTCAATCCTCGTCAAAGCATTGCTCGCGCTTGGTATTCGTCAAAAGTAATGTGTTAGGGTTTTGTGAGTATACAGCGTTGTGCGCCAAGCAAATCCGGACGACATGCCGTTTGAGTATATTCTGAAATATCTTCGCATTCGACAAGGCTGCAATCGGTATCGTCTTTTTGCCAGGCGGCAGTTGCGTTATATTTTTGTAGATTTGCTTTGTTGATTGCACGTACTGTTGAGCAACAACCAGCAAATTCGACAACAATGCATTCGTCTGTTGTGAGACACAAATCGCTTTTTTCGCGTTCCATGTCGATTTCGTAACGGCTACCAAAAACCTGTGAAACAGCATCTTCTGCTTCTTTGATTTCTTGCAGCGCGGCTTCGGCATTGTCGGCTTTGGTTTTTATTCCACTGCGGATATCTTCTGATTTTGTTTTGATTGTATCGGCAGCCTGCTTGCTTTTTTCGATTGCCTGTTGCGATTTTTCTCGTAAAGCGTTGGCTTGATTTTGTGCTTCTTGATTGGCGGACATGCCACATCCGGACAATAATAATCCGCCAATAACAAGAGACAAGAAATGCTTCACTTTGTCTCAAAAAGCGAACCAATATCGCCATCAAAACCGTCAAGAATTTTGTGGGCTTCGGCAAGTTCGTCCATCGAAATGTCATTTTCTTTGACAGTGTGTTCTTGCTCGATTTCGGGATCGGTCATGTTTACAAAAACATGCACGTGCAAATCATGTTCGCAAAACTCGCAATGAATCGTCAGCAAAGCGGAATCCTCGGTCGAAGTGTCGACGCGAATCTGCTCAGGAAAAATTGGCTCCTTACAATTGGGGCAAGGAGTTTTTTGGGTAATGTGCCGAAGGAGATGCATCAGGCGAAATGGTTTCATCACTGGTAATGATTTCGCAATCAGGAGCTTTTGTCAAACTTTGCAGAGAGCTTTTTTGATCAAAATAGTACGAGAAGCAATCAAAAATCTATTGCAAGATGCCCGCTTCAAATCCGTCACGATTGGGAGCTGTTACAAAAATGGGAACATCTAGGTTTTCTATTGTGCAAACATCTGCTTGCAGCGAGAAAAAGAGTTGTAACAACTTCAATAAATCGCCGTTTCCTTGCCATCGCAAACGCTCGGCGATATCGCTTGGATTTGCCAGGTGCAGTTGGACAAAATGCTCATTTGAAGTCGGCCAATTGCTATTGAGTTCACGCGCCAACGCCGTTACTTCGGTGGCAGAAAGTGCATATGCTTGCTGCAATCTTTCAATGAGAAGAGGGAGTCGCTTTTTGGTTACGCACATCGGTTGTGAAACGGTTTTGGTAAAAGGCGTAGTAAATGCGTAGCGATAATAGAGTGGCTGTTTTTTGCCAGCAGGCAAATCAAAGGATTGCTCAGTGTTCATCTCTTGATCAGCATAGGTAATTTTTGCGCCAACGAAATCTGGCGTGAGCGAAATAGGTTTTGTGGTAAGTAATTGCAGCAAAGGCGTTTTTCCGAGCGCATAGCTCATTCCGCATTGCGAAAGTTTGAGATCGAGCAGACCAAAATTCTCGCCAAAGTATTTGTCATTCAGTAACAAACAAACATTCTCAAGTGACGAAGCTGTCCAAAATTCGAGCAAACGCACAAAATCACTCGCCCATGTTTCGCTGGTGGCAATTTGTGCCGGCATAATTTCGAGCAGTGCATTCGCCATATTCCATTCGACATCACTATTTTCCATTAAAAACGCGTCACCCGTCCGAATCGAATCTGCCAAAAATTTTGCTGCCACTTCACGCAAATTTGGATCAAGCAGTAAATAGCGGATATTGTTGACCAACTGCATTGTTTTTTCTGAATAGCCACCTCTGCCAGATGCGACAACGCGCAACTGCCGATCATCGATGATAGTGAGTGCCGGCATTTGTCCATTTGTATAAGGATTTCCGAGTAAAGCGCGTTTGAGCGCTTCCATATATAATGTTTTGCGTGTCAAATCGCGCATCACCTCAATATCAATATCTGTATTACTGTCACTAACTTCGGTATAAAAAGTATGCGGACCAGGCGATCTGCCAATGAGGAGCGAAGTCAAGCCGAGTTCGTCAAAGTTGTTCCCGTGCCATTCGGATGGAAGCGCTTTGGGATCGAGCACAATGCTCTGCTGAATCTGATTATTACAAAAAGTTTGGCAGCCATCATCGTTCCAACCGACGCCAGTCAAAACTTGATTATTAATTGCTCCTCGTTTGTACAAGCGCATGTCGTCACTTTGGGCAAAATTTTTGTCACGGATGATGATTTTCCCTTTTTTGTCGATATCGGCTTGCGCTTGACTATCAATCCGGACAGCGAGTTTTGTTGGCTCGTTATGTGCCCCAATCAAAGCCTGATTGATTTGCGCAGATTGTTGCAATTGTTGCCACGATTGGTCGAGTCGATAAAAAACATCGGCGTAGAGTGGTTGATCGATATTCTCCCACAAAATCCGCGCATTGATTTCGAAACTAGTTGTTCCACCAGCATCGCTCGGTGTGCCCTCAAAACATGTGCCAGAGCTGGGTTTTGCTACTTTTGCCGAACTCTCTGATGGCTCAGCAAAAAGAAAAACTTGCGTTTTGGCATCGGGAGCAACGGTTGCAGAAAGAGTAGAAATTTCGCCTTCGGTCAGTGAAAAAGTCGTCGTCGGATCAAAAATAATTCCCCTTCTCCATGCCGAACCATCCGTGCCGCGCACAAGCGAAACCATTCGCCAATCGCTGTCATCTTGCACACCTGACAAAATATCGACGCTACAGTTGTCACCAACTTCCGCCGAAGCCAGAAGTGGAAAAGCGAACAACCCGAGAAGCAATGAGAGAAAACGGTATTTCATGTGTGTATTACAGTTGGAATTTTACCATTTTTTGTGAAGGAAATATAGGGTTGACAGCAATAGTTTGTTATATATATTATAATTTACTTTTTTATTTATTATGAAAACATTTGGTGAAGAAGATCATGACAAGACAAGCGAGCGATGGACACTTGCTCTTCATAACGAAGATGATGGAAAATTAAAGCGAATACGACTTGATAATTTGACTCGTTTTGACATGGTTAGGCATGTTGCAAATTTTATAGAATCAGAGATAAGACCAACAAGGTTTTTTGTATGTGCTATACTTAATACGCATACTAGCTTAAGTGCTGTAGGAGCATCGATTATCGAAGGTGAAAATCTTGATGACTTCAAAAGAAAGATACAATTTACACCTGAAGAAGGTGTCATATGATTCCCTTTGCCGGAACGGGGCTCTGCCCCGTTCTTCATTTTTCCTTGAGCCTATAAAACGGTATGCATAGAAATGTGTAACAGAATCAGTATGAATACCGATGAATTCGAACAAAAGTAGGTGTCCGGGTTGGTTATGGGAGAATTTCCTATTTCCGGTTTCCAAACCACTTCTGAGCTCGCAAACGAGCATGAATCCGTGTGATCAAAATCGCTAAACTCGGTAATCGTTCTTTTAATTCGCTTACGGAAAGTCGCTTACCGGAATCGACAATTTCGTTAATGACTTTGTATTGTTGATCGAATTCCTCCGTAAATACATATCCTTGTCTCTCGAGCTTTTTAATCTCGTCCTCCATTAACTGAACCGCTTCCCATATTTCATAATCAAACGGATAATGTTTAGTGCATTCCGAAAAATCATCAGGTGAATTGAGAATCAGTTGCTCAAGCAGGTGCGGAGCCCATTTGAGCTGAGCAAGACTTTTCATTGTTGAACGAGACGGCTCGGCTTCTTGATTATCTTTACTCTCGACCATAGCGTTAAATGGATTAAGGATTCTTCAGCTTTAATTCTGAAGCAAGACTCTACAAGACTGATTTCCTCCCGATTCCGGTTCCCGCGGAGCCACTTCGTTCGGGACAGGCAAGCCGGAATGACACCTTTCTTTGGCGATTACGGTTCTACATAGGCGGAAAAGCAAGCCGGAATGACTCCAACTATTATTCGCGCCAAGCATGCGAACGACTAACCGCTTCTTGCCACTTGGCATAAAAATGATCCATTTCCTCCTTGCTGCGCTGCGGCTCAAAAGTACGCCCGACCTTGCGTTTTTGCATCACTTCTTCGCGACTTTGCCAAAAACCGGCGCCGATTCCGGCGATATAGGCGGCGCCAAGTGCTGTGGTTTCTATCACTTCTGGACGAATTACTGGTGCCTGAATCAAATCTGCCTGAAACTGCATAAGCGCATTATTAGCGCACGCGCCGCCATCGACTTGCAACGCGGTAAAACCCGCTGATTTGTCGCTCGAAACATCTTCGTTCATCGCTTCGAGCACATCGCGGGTGCTATATGCCAACGCTTCGAGTGTAGCGCGCGCAATATGCGCACGCGTTGTTCCACGCGTCAGTCCAATGAGCAAGCCGCGCGCGTCCATATCCCAATGCGGTGCGCCCAAGCCCGCAAGCGCAGTTACAAAATACACGCCTTCGTTTGTCGGGAGTGAGTTCATCAGTGTTTCGGTTTCGGCAGCGTCTTTGATGATGCCAAGTCCGTCACGCAGCCATTGAATCGCTGCACCACCGATAAAAATACTGCCTTCGAGCGCGTATTCGGTTTTGCCGTTGTATTGCCAAGCAATTGTCGAAAGCAAATGATTTTTGGAAGCGACTGCCTTGTCTCCGACATTTGTCATCAAAAAGCACCCCGTTCCGTAAGTGTTTTTGTATATTCCCGGTTGATAGCAGCCCTGCGCAAACATCGAAGCTTGTTGATCGCCCAAAATACCGTGAATGGGAATATTCGCACCAAAAAGTGACGAATCAATCAAACCAAACTCTGCGTCCGAAGCCTTGACATCGGGCAACATCTCTGCGTTGATATCAAAGATTTTGAGTAAGTCGTTATCCCATTCGAGT
The DNA here is from genome assembly GCA_041738935.1 of Candidatus Altimarinota bacterium. Classification (GTDB taxonomy): domain Bacteria; phylum Patescibacteriota; class Gracilibacteria; order CAIRYL01; genus JBGSOV01. The sequence continues at coordinate 17,789 of JBGSOV010000020.1, forward strand.
GTATGAATATTGTAAAGCAAGGTGCGCGCGGCATTACTCGGCTCGGTGGCGTGGACTTTGCCGCCAGTCAGCTTCCACAAAATCCAGGTGTCGACTGTGCCGGCACGAAATGAAGCTTGGTACGGATGTTTGTCGAGCAGCCAGCGGAGTTTGCTCGCCGAAAAATACGCATCGATAAAGAGCCCCGTTTTGTCATAAATTGTTTGCTCGAATCCCTGCGCTTTGAGCGAATCGCAATACTCCGCCGTGCGGCGACATTGCCAAACAATGGCATTATCAATTGGCTTGCCGGTGTCTTTATCCCAAATCATCACCGTTTCGCGTTGATTGGTGATGCCAGCAGCAGCAATTTCACTCGCATCAATTTTGGCAATCTCGATTGCTTTTTTGATGACGGCAAAAGTGCTTTGCCAGATTTCTTCCGGATCGTGTTCAACCCAGCCGGCATGCGGAAAAATTTGTGTAAATTCTTGATATGCTTTTGCCACAATATTTTGTTCGTGGTCAAAAATAATCGCGCGATTACCGGTGGTACCAAGGTCGATGGCGAGAATATATTTTTGTGTCATGGGACAGGAGAGAATAAAAAGTGGATGAGCAATGGAATTATAATCTTTGATTTAATTTCAACCCCCTCCAACTCCCCCTATCCAGGGGGAGAGAGGAAAGCTACAAAACGATTTTGATCAATTCGCGCACGGCTTCGCGCGCTGGTTTGCCTTCGTACAGAACTTTGTACATTTCTTCAGCAATCGGCAGATGCACCGCGTATTTTTGCGAGAGCTCGTGAATGATTTTGGTGGCAGGAACACCTTCGGTGACTTGCTGCATTTCTGCCTGCGCATCAGCGAGCGATTTACCAGAACCGAGTTTTTTGCCGAGTGTGCGGTTGCGACTATTTTCACTAAAACAAGTGGCGATCAAGTCCCCCACTCCCGACAGTCCATAAAAAGTTTCGCGGTATGCGCCCATCGCCTCGCCAAGTTTTGCCATTTCGGACAAACTGCTATCGAGCACGAAAGCTTTGGTATTTTCGCTTTCTTGCACGCCGTCACATATTCCGACAGCGATGGCGTAGATGTTTTTCATCATACCACCCAATTGCACACCGACCGTGTCCATTAGTACGATAACGCGGAAAAAGTCGTTACCGTCTTCAAACGCCTGTTTGATTTGCGGCAAGATACATTGATTTTTAGAAACTACCGTCACGCGAGTCATCATACCGGCGGCGACTTCTTTGGCGAGTGACGGACCCGAAAGATCAGCAATTTGATGATGAAAACGCGAACCGATTTCGTCCTCGATTACTTCTGCCATAAACTTGTGCGAATCCTCCTCGATGCCCTTCGCGCAATTAAGAATGATTTGTCCATCTGCAATGTTTTTGGCAAAAAGCCGCACCGTTTGCCGCACAAATTTGGACGGCACCACGACAATAATCATATCTGTATTCGCAATACATTCGACAATATCACGAAAAGGCTTGAGCTTTGAAGAAAGCCGTGCACCAGGAAGATAGCGGCTATTCGAATGACTTGCAGCGATTTCGTCCAAGATATCATGATTGATATCCCAAATGCGGACTGTGTGTCCGTTGTTCGCGAGCAAGTTGGCAAGTGTTGTCCCCATGTTGCCGGCGCCGATAACGGCGATATTGCGTGGAGCTGCTTTCATGATGAGTGGCAAAGGTGGGAAAGACGTTTTGCTTATACGCCTTTTGTCCTGTTTGTTTACAGGTCATTTTTTGAGAATGCACTGGAGCGAGACTGGTGGATCGCTCCAGTGCAATTTTCACTTCTGTATCATCGCTTTCTTTCTTTTGGCTTACTGACTGACTGCAGATATAACTACTCGAAACAATACTGAGTAGCTGTCTACGCGTCCTTGTCCGTGAGCAATACAAATTGGTGCTAAGAGTGATTGGACTGTTTCGTCGGTTTCGACATAGTAGCCACATTCGACAGCACTAATTTCGGCGTCGGAAATCGCAATCGCATTACTACTTTTGAGGTCAAAGAACTTGCGTTTGTCTTCGAGTGGAAGCGCGCCAGGATATTGCAAATCGACACTTCCCAAGCGAAAATTTCCCTCGGCAAGTTTTGCGGTAATCGCTTCGGCATCAGCAAGCGCTGTGACATTTTTTTCCACAATATTAGGAAAGCTGTTCTTGATTTGCACGATAGTGTCGTTTTTGACTTCGACATCGATTGTTCCGGTTTTTCCAGAAGCAAAAATGCTTTCATCGGTCGCTTCATCCATTGATACGATTGGCAATGCCAACTCAGGGGTAAAGCGATACCAAGTTGAATTTTCTTCTTCGACAACACTTTCGGTTACAGGAAAGCTGAGGAGTCCTGCACTTTGGAGAGCGGTTTTGACAGCCTCAGCGCCAACTGCAGCAATCTTCAGGCTGTTCGCTTCGAAAGTAAGATGAAAGAGATCATAAAAGAGGAAGTAATCCCCTGTCATAATATTGGCAACAGCATAGTTCTGCTTGTCCGAACGAATAACAGTACCGTTAATACCGAGATTGTCGGCAAGATTGCGGACTACATCAAACAGTCCAGCTTCGGTTGGTCGGTCCAAAAGATATACTGGCGCTTCGGTCGGCAAAGTAGGAATTGCAGCCGCAAGATCTGCTTCTTTCCATGTTACTGCAAAACTTTGTGCAGCGCGCGCTTGCGGCTCGTGATTACCAATACTGGCAGCATCAAGCTCCTTTTTTTGACTAGTAGTCAAAAATTGAAGTTCGGCGGCGCCTGCCGTATCAAGTACAGCTTCAGTAAGATCGTCTGCTGTTGGGTCTGGCACATTTGTGTCAGGAGCAACGCTTTCGATTGGAGTCTCCTCAGCAGGAGTCTCATCTGGAGCGGATGCGTGCGTTGGCGCTGGCGAATTGATCGCAACGTCAGTAATGTCATCAGCTGGTTGCTCAGGAGCACCAGCAAAGATCAGTACAGCGGCGAGTCCGACCAGTCCGACAACACCGATGATAAGAAGTGGTTTTTTCATAATTGAAAAAAAGAAAAAAAGGAAAATGAAAAGCTTATAAAAGGATTCCGACCTCAAACCCATCTCGTTCTTGAGATAGAGCAAGAGCAGGAGGAATGACAGCCTTCTCAGAACACACCTTGGGAGTAATCTTGAAAAACAGTTGCAAGAGATTTAGCGGAACATCATCGCCGCGCCAGCGAAAACGACTTGCAATCTGAGCTGGCTCAGCAAGCGCAAGCTGCGCATATTCGTCCGCTAAAATATCTGGAAATTCGTTGTTGAGTTCTTGCGCAAGTACAGTTGTCTCTCGTGGAGAAAGACCATATTTGTCTGTAATATTCGATAAAAGCTGTGGCAAATCTTTGCGCTGAACACACATCGTGCCAAGAAACTGCGCACTAAGCGGCGTTGTAAAATCATAGCGATATGCGAGTACCTCTTTTTTTCCACTCGGAAAAGTAAAGTTTTCGGACTCATCAAAAGAGCGATCCGCAGAAACAATTTTGGTCTGTTTAAAATCTGGCGACAAAGTCACTGCTTCGTCAGTATTAAGCAGTAGCAATGGCGACACTCCGTTCGAATGATTCATCCCACATTGACTCCCCTTGCTGTGAGAAACCATCAGATTTTTGCTCGTCAAAGTATCATCAGTCATCAGACACGTATTGATAGTTGCTCCGCCTGTCCAAAATTCGAGCATTTGCAAAAATACCGTCTCCCACTCGTTTTCGCTGACACCACGCGGAAACACCGCATCAAGATCAATGTCACCGAGATATTCCAATTCTGCCTTCAATTTTGCTATCGCCTCGGCACGAGGTATGACAGGAATATTCTCTGCTGAAGAAGGTGTTGGTGTAGGCGGCGGAGGCGGAACCGTCGGATTAGCTTGGGCGCTCGAATTACCAACTGGCGGTGGCGGAGGAGGTGGAGGTGGTAAATCAATGACTGATTCTTGCTGTTCAGTTTTGTCCAATAAAATTGATTTGATGGAGAAAGCAATTCGCTTTGTCTGATCAGAAACATTGCCTTTCCCGGTAGCAGCATCGCGGAGCGAATCTATTGCAAGTACTCCAAGTCCGGGATTGATACCGCCTGCATTTTCGACGCCTAGCAATCCGCGTTTGACAAATTCGGTCGCGATCGCAGCCAGAGCGATTTTTTGATATGCGGTAGTATCGACTTGCCCAGCAGGTTCTTCTAAACCGGTATAAAAAGTGTGTTTCCCTGGCATTCTTCCGATTACAACTGGCATACCGCCAACAGGATCAAAAAGGCTTCCGAGTATTTGCGCAGTCGTTTTGCTGGGATCAAGCCGCTTTGCGAGCACTGTATTTGCATTACAAAGCTTTTCGCAAACGACACTGCGGCTTTGTGGAACCAAGGCATCAGCAGGAATATCACCAAGCGGAGCACGTGGAAGCGGCGGCATCGGCAAAAGTCCCCTTCCATCATCGGCATGTGTGACCACTTTGACAGCATATTCCTGCGGCGGCAAAAAAGTACCAAACGCAAGCCCTGGGGTTTCACCTTGCAACTCAGCATAACTTTCGGTTCGCTTGTAAAAGGCATCGACCATTACTTTTTGGTCAATACTGTCCCACAATACGGAAGAATCAAGTGTAAGTGTGTAAAACCCATTTTCGTCAGCATCTACCGCTTGCAGGCATGTTCCCATACTTGGCACTTGCACGGCTCCATCGGAGTTTTTGAATGGTGAAAACAAAAAAATACCGACCGGCGCGTTTTTGGCAGCTGCTCCTTGGATTTGGACTGGAAGATTTTCGTCGATCATAATATTTTCGCGTGGCGAAGTAATAATAGCGCGCTGCCATGCCGAGCCATCGGCTCCTTCGAGAATAAAGCTTTCTTGCCAATCAAAATCAACCGGCAGTTTTTCTGTCAAATCGGTGATGCAATTCTCACCGACCGCTGCGCGCGCAAGAGTTGGCACGAGCATGAGTAGCACGATAAAAAATGACCAGAGGAGATTTTTTGTATTGATGTCAATCATTGACACGAGTGATTTTTATATTCTTATTATAGCAAAAAAATATAGTAAATAAAAGGCATCTGACAAAAAAATGAAACCTGATTACAAAGCCAAAAAACCACAAGTATGAATGGCGGAGAAAATTCTAAAAAAGCTTTTTTAGAATTGCTCAAATCTAGTAGAATCTGGTCAAAATATGTTTTTGATTCGTATAATGTTTTCGAAGCTTCATTACCGAAAAAAAATTGTATTTCAAGATGTTTTTTGTGATTTGTATCTCTCCAGAATATAAAGCGGAGGAAGTTTATTCGATAATACCGGTCTCAAATCCATCGCGATTCATGGGAAGATTGATAGTAGGAGGCGTCAGGGACTCTTCTGTGCAATCACCGGGCGTGAACTCAAAGAAAAGCTGAAGGAGCGAGAGAGGCTCGCCGTTTCCCGTCCAACTAAAACGGGTAGCAATATCGGTGGGATTTGCCAAAGACAACTGTACGAAGTCATCAGTTTCCGGGAATTCGGCGGTAAGTTCGGCAGAAAGCGTCGCTGCTTCATCATCAGTGAGATGATATGCATTATTTAGAGAGCTAATGAGTTTTGGGAGCATCGCCTGCTTAATGCACATCTCTCCTACTCTTGTTTTCGAGAATTTGGATGTAAAATCATACCGATAATAGAGTGGCTGCTTTTTCCCAGCTGACAGTGCCCAACCGGCAGCATCGGTAAATTGTTTCTCCGCATAAACGATCTTGGTATCACTGAAGGCAGGAGAGAGGGCAATAGTGTCGGTGGTATTCAGGAGAATGCGCGGAGAAACACCGTTGGCATATACCCCATTTCCGAGAGAACCCTCAGCTGTGCTGAAATACGAAAGATCTTCAGACAAGTCAGGACTCATCAGATCACTAAAGATACATAAATTCTGAGCAGTGCTTCCTGTCCAAGCCACAAGGATATTGAGAAAATCCTCTGCCCATGTATCGGCAGTAGAGATTGTGGGAAATATATCAAGAAGGTATTCTGGCTGTAATTCAATAAAGCCAAAACCTTGTGATCCGACCCAGTCCCGGAAGATTTTATTGATTGTCGTTGCGGCTGCCTTGCGGTCTCCAGAGCCAGTCAAGAGGGTCTTTATCCCTTTAACCGTTGCGTTCGTTTCCGCGTTTTTTTGCAGGTTATCAGGCATCAGATTACCAATTGCATTCGCCCTGGTGGAGCTTCCGAACAAAGGCTTATTCACAGCACCTTCCAACATCCGCTTAATACCTTCTAAAATCTCTATTTTATGAGCGACTATTTTCATTTCAGAAGCATTCGCGTTTTCACTGTTTGTGTTAGCAAGGCGAACATAGTGTGTATTGGTACCGGTCACAAGTATGGAAATATCAACAGCATTGCCACCGATTTTGTCGAAATTATTGCCAAGAAAACGGGGAGGAAAGTTAGCGGGATCAACTCGAAAAGCAGAACCTCCAGAAAGACACCCTGATTGCTGATTCGATCCCCCACCGATTTTGGAAGAGGGAGGAGAAATCTCTACTCTAGGCTGTCCCATCTCCGAAGGAGCAGGCTGCTGTAATCCCGATTGGCTTCCTCCAGAAATTGCTCCGGGTTGAGTGGGAAGAGTAGCACCACTGCCTCCGCTCCGTTCCCACGCTCCTTGTTGGATCTGAGGCATAGCAACTTTCGAAACAGGCGGCACATCAAGATTGACAGTCACGATTTTTGGTGGCAACGAGGTACCGATGAGAAAGTTGTTGTTCGTATTCTGACCAGTGACTTGGCTCCAGCTCTGGTCCATGCGATAGAAGACATCCACAACGACCCTTTTGCCGATTGCCCCCCAGAGTGCGCGAGCATTAATTGGAAAAGTAGTGCTTCCAGACGCGCTTCCCTGTAAACCTTCAAAACAAACGCCTTCTCCGGGTTTTTTCAAAAATCCATTTCCTTCATTCGTATAAACAAAAAACGCAGTATCGGCGTTGGGAGCAACAGTAGCGGTGATATTGGTTGATTCTCCTTCACTAATAAGCAGTTTTCCTCCTTGAGGATTAGAAATAATGCCGCGTTGCCATGCTGAACCGTCATCACCGCGCACAATGTAGACATTTTTCCAGTTCTGAGTATCAGAAATACCACTTGTCAGATTTACTTGGCAGTTGTCACCAACTGCTGCGGAAACCGATAGCGGCAGACACACCACTGTTCCGAAAAGGAAGAAGAGGTATGGAAATATTTGATTTTTAAACATTTTATTTTTTTAAATGTTTATAGTATTTTATCATATTTTTCAGTGAAAAACAAGAATAGTGCTAAAAAATCCATAGGCACAACTTGTTTCCAGAAGCCAAAAAACACACAATCACAAATGCGGCTGAAAAATTCTAAGGATGCTTTTGCAAATCAGCGCAACGAATCCGCATCTGACGGCAAGGATGTTTTTTGACTGAACCAATCCACAAGCTTTTCTACTACGAGTGGAAAAATCTCGGTCGGCAACTGCTGCTTTTGTGTTTTTGAAAAATCGGAGAGCACAAATGCCGCCGTATCTTGGTCAAACTCTTGCCGTAACGGATTGTCAACGCCGATTTTGATCCGCGAGAATTCTTCGCTCCCCAGATGCGTAATTATATCCTTGATGCCGTTGTGTCCGCCCGAACCTCCGTGCAGACGAAAACGGACTTGCCCAAACGGTAAATCCTTGTCGTCAAAAATCACAATGATATCCGCAAGCTCGAGCTTGTAAAAATGTTTGACTGCGAGCACCGCCGCGCCCGAATGATTCATAAAAGTCAGTGGTTTGAGCAGCAACACTTTTTCTTCGGAGATTGTGGAATTTGCAATGGCGCCAAAGAATTTTTTCTCTTCACGGAACGCTTCAAAATCTTCTTTCTGCTGAAAAAAATCACCAAATTGCCAGCCGACATTATGGCGATTGTCTGCGTATTTGGCGCCAGGATTTCCCAGGAGAACGATAAGTTTCATGCCGTTTTCCGCGAAAAAATATCTGGTTTAAACTCAAGTGTCTTTTGTCCAAAAAACAAAGTTGCGCCTTTTTCGGCGCCAAGACCAATCAATTTTCCTTCAATACCCATCTTTCGAAGGACATCTCGTACGCGCATAACTGCTTCGTCATTGGAAAAATCACTTTGGATTACAATCTGTTCGATGCGTTGCCCGCTAATGCGATATCCTTCTTCTTCGAGAGTGATTTCAAATGCTTTTGGATCGAGGATCAAATGAGGTCGAAAAACCTGCGGTGCCCGCTCCGCTGCCGGCGCCAATAGTCGCTCTTCGGCTTTGCGCACGAGCACAATTTGGTAACAACTTTCGATAATCTCTTTTGTTCCTTGTCCAACAACGGAAGAGAGCGAAAAGATATTTTTTGGTTTGACTCCTGTTTTGCGGAAAAAATCTTCCTTCAGCATTTTGAGTAGTTCGGGATCATCACCAAGTAAATCAATTTTGGAAAAAGCAACCACTTCGGATTTGTCTGCCAGCGTAGGATCAAAACGAAAAAGCTCTTCACGAATGACTTGATAATCAGCAGCAATATCGTCTCTTGTGCAATCAACCAAATGAAGCAGCACACGATTACGGGCAATGTGACGCAAAAACTCGTGACCAAGTCCCTTACCTTGGCTGGCGCCTTCGATGAGTCCAGGAAGATCGCACATCACGAGCGAACGCTGATCTGGCAATTTGACTACGCCCAAATTAGGAATAATCGTGGTAAATGGAAAATCACCAATCTTGGGACGTGCAGCAGAAACTGCCGATAAAAAAGTGGATTTTCCGGCGCTCGGCAGTCCGATTACGCCAACATCTGCCACCAACTTGAGTTCGAGACGCAAATGACGAGTCTCGCCCGGCTCGCCCAATTCGGCAAAACGTGGTGTTTGCCTAGTGCTCGAGGTAAAATGTGCATTGCCAAATCCACCACGACCACCAAGTGCTACGACGCACTCATCACCAGAAATCGCAAGATCGGCGATGAGTTCTTCTTTTGTGACATCAAAAATCTGAGTGCCCACCGGAACAATAATAATGCAATCCTCTGAAGCAGATCCGTTTTTATTTTGAGTACCACCGGGAATACCGTTTTTGGCGGCAAATTTTTTTTTGGTGTGGAGTTCGATCAAACTGTTTTCGTTTTCATCTGCTCGCACGATTACGTCTCCGCCACGTCCGCCATTTCCTCCATTGGGACCACCTCTTGGAATATATTTCTCTCGCCGGAAAGAGAGAAGTCCGTCTCCACCTTTACCTGCACTTGCCGAAATTTGAGTAATATCACAGAACATGTCTCCATTGTGCCTGATTATTTGATGATTGAGAACGCAGAAAAATTGACTTTTGTATTTATAAATTGTAAAATAAAAGGATTAACAGCATGCCTCCAGAAGTCCAAAACCAAATCGACGGGCAACCACTCGATCGACAACCAACATTGTCTTCTCAAGATATCGCTGTATCTTCAGAAAATTATGAAGGCAGCGCAGAGCAAACACCATCCGAACTCATCAAGAATGGTGATATACTCGGTATGGCAATCGACCCCAATAATCCTTTTGCAGACACTCTTTCAAACGAATCGACAGAAGATTTTCAAGAAAAAGCACCAAATACGCTCTATTTGGGCGTTCCGCCTGAAGAACAAGAAATCATGCAACAAGATGCGACTTCTCAATCGCTGCCAGCACAAATGGAAGAAACGCTTCCTCAAAGCGAAATATCACCTGTTGCGATTGATAATAAACCTGAAACCCAACCTGATGAAACAATCATCAATCCACCAATCATAGAAAATATTACCCCGTCAGAATCACCCATAATTGAAGAAATAACTTCTATAAATGAAACAGGTTTGTTACAAGAAAAAGTCGCAATCGCTGAAGAGCAAAACGAAGCAGCGACAGAAGGGCTACTTTCGCCAGAACAAGAAGAGCAAATCGCGCTTCTCGATCAATTGGAATCGGGCACGAAAGAATCTTTTTTATCAGGAGAGCAGATCCAACAACTGCCACCAGCAAACGCAGCAGAAACTGCCGACATTCCGTTAGAAAACAGACATATCCAAAGTGAAAATCCAGTCATCGATCCACGTATCAAAGAAATCTTTGCTGAAGGAAATACCATCTTGTCAGCACTACCAGATCCAAATGCCAGCGATGGGTTCGATGTAAATCCATTGCTAGAAAAGCAAGAAAAGGAGAAAACTGAAAAAAGTAATAAAAAACATTCTTCTCGCTTAACGCAGAGCTTATATATTGTATCCGCACTTGCAATCGGTTTCTGTTTGTTGGCGACGACGCTCCTCATCGGTGGGAGTCAACTCGAAAAAAAAACATTGGCGCATATCAACGATATTGAAGCTTTTGGTGAAACACGGATCGAAATATCATCCGGAGAAGGCTATTTTATCAAAGGTGAATATCCGATTTTTGGTGGCGAAACTATCACTATTGGCAACGGAAATGCTATCATCGATTTTGCAGAGGGCAGCCAAATTCGTCTGAACGAAAAGAGTAAAATCAAAATTCATCAGGTTTTTCCAAATCCAGTCATCTCTCTTTATGAAGGCGAAATCTGGGCATATGGAAACCGCGCACTCCGAGTTCTTGGCGAGCAATCCGTTTTCTATGTGCGCTCTAACTCAGCTCGCTTTAACAAAATCGGCGATAAAATGACGGCAAGTTCGTACTTACATCCGCTCTTTGTCGAACTGACGCCACCAGGGACAAATCGCGCTGCTGCCTTCGCGATTCCTTCCAAAAAGCGTATTGTCTTTGCCGAGCAGTCGATTCCTCGTGCGTTGCCAAATCTCCATTTTTCGAAATTAAAAAAAGAGATTCACTTCTCCGATGCCGAACAAGATGCTTGGTCGAATAAAAATGTGGTAGAAGATGGACGTTATATCGCCAAACTCGCCGAAGATCTCAAATTGGACACGAAAAATCACACCTTAGGAAAAGGCATTGTGGCGAGTATTCAGGATATAGCGGTGGTTTTTCCAGACAAAAAACGCCGTAATCTTCATGCAAGCGCCGATAATAAGTTTGACGTCTATCTTTCGGAGCTGATTACAGATGGCAAGCCATTTAGCGTGCAGTCTGTCGAGCTGCCAGATGATGCCATCGATCAAGCGATTGCGACAACAAATCTCATCGAACCAAATAAAAATCTCGTGTTCACCGGGGAAGAACTACGATCCGAAGCACGAAAACGAAACCTCAATGGCAACGCAGAACGTATTATCGCTCAAAATGTGTTGGCATTTTTAGAAGATGCCCTCGAGAAAAAAGATGCTGCGCTTGCCGAAAGTATTCTGACGACCATGGTGACTGACTGGGGAACCGCCAAAAAAACTGAAGAGAACAAAATCATGCTCGAAATGTATCGGGAAATCATTGCGGATCTGTTTCGTAAAAATATCGATATTGTGACACCGGCAATCTTGCACGCCAGCACGCGTCTCGACACCATTGCCATCAGCTGGGGAAAACAACAAATGGCGATTATTACCACATTGGAAGTTATTGAAAAAAACCTGCTCACCGCCGATATCTTCTTAGAAAAATCCAAACTCGAGATGTCGAAAAATCTGCTTGATATCAACGATGTGCTTTTTCGCATTCGTCCAACAAGTGACCTCAATTCAAGTTATGAGTCGATGCAAAACCGTCAAGAGTTTTTGCGAGAAAAGTATGGGATTTTCAAAACTCAAGGCTGGCTCAGCAAAACAGAGCTGTATGAATTATTACGTAAGCGCAATGACGCGCGCCGCATTCTTGGCTACATGCAAGAGGAAGAACGTAAAATACTCGAAATGAATCAAATAATTGCGGAATCGGTTCCACTTGCCGATCAAATCCGCGAAGAGTTTTTACAGAACAAACTGATGATTATCTCGATGATTGGTGCCGAAGATGAAAAGGCGAAAGTGGTTGAGATTGTCGAAGCCAAATTGCCGGACGGACAGACATTTAGTGGAGAATATCTGCCAGAATTTAAAGTGATTCGCAATGTCAAAGTCGAAGGCGAAGTAGCTGCTGGCACAATCAATAACGAGCTGAAGCTGAGCAAATTGATTTCGACAATCGAGTCGCTCCGCGTTAATAATATTATCAATAGTGGTGAAGATCTGCGCGAGCTGAGGACAAACCCTCTTCCGAAGCTCGAAGAAGACCCCGTTGACAAAATGGATCCGATTGTCATTGAAGTCACCAAACGACTTGCTCAAGCGACTTTGGTACAAAAGGGTTTTCAAATTCAACTGAAAGACGTACTTATTACTGCGCCAAACATGCTTCATATGCGTAATGTTCAGTTTGACGTGACCAATACTAATACGCTCGAATTTGACTTTGATAATGACAGCAAAGTGATTTCGAATGTTTATCTGATGCCCGAAAATATTGCCGTTTCTGCTAATTCGCTCGATCATGTCAGTGGCAGGGCGCTCATGGCACTTGCCGAATATAATCGCCAACTGAGCCTGCAAGACCAAGTAGAATTTGCGCTGATGAGTGCCGGACTTGAAATCGCATCAGAGGATATCCGCTACACACCGGCGGGAATCCATTTTCAAAACGCCACCTATCATGATTGGGTAATGTCCGGATTGGCGAATGCTGATCGGCAAATCTATATTGATATCACCAAGGGTGGAAAGAGTTTTCTGAAGAATACGTCATTTGAAAGTTTGGGCGGCACTTTGAAGAGTAAATGGGAGGCAGAAGAAAGTATTAAAACCCTGGATCCAAATGGTCAATAAAAGACTCGGCGCTTAAACGTAATCACCTTGCATTTTTAAAAATATATTTCTATAATAAAACAGCACCTATGAAGAAAACACCACACATCATCGTCACCGTTGGACCAGCTTGCGAAGACAAGTTGCAAGCATTGCAAGATGCTGGAGCAAATGTTTTTCGGCTTAACTTTTCACACGGAGAACTCGCGTGGCACGAAAAGCAAATCACTGCAATTCGTGCGCTCAAAAAACCTGCGAAGATTATGCTCGATACCAAAGGTCCCGAAATCCGCACCGGTGTTATCAGCAAGCCGATTGCTTTTGAAAAAGGTGATCGTTTGACCTTGATTAACAAAGAAACCGCCCAGAATGAAAAAAATCGCTTAATTTTTTGCACCTATCAAGATTTGCCAAAATCTGTAAATCCAGGAGACGTTATCCAATTTGATAATGGCAAATTCGCCGGAAAAGTTACTTCGACGCATCAAAGTAGTATTGTCGTCGAATTGCTTTCATCCGGGACGCTCGGCAGCAGACGCCACGTCAATTTGCCCGGTGCTCGTGTTAATCTTCCGACAATTACTGCCAAAGACAAAAAAGATATCGCTTTTGGCGTCGCGCATGGTATCGACATGATTGCACTATCTTTTGCTCGTGATGCGCGCGATATTCTCGAAGTCAAAACGCTTGTTCCTGATACTGTTGAGATTGTTGCGAAAATCGAATCTGAAGAAGGAATCGACAAATTCCGCAGCATCGCTCGCGCTGCCGATGGAATCATGATTGCCCGCGGCGATTTGGCGGTTGAAATGCCACTTGAGCAGATTCCCGTTTTGCAACGCAAAATACTGCACGACCTCAAAAAAGATATTCCAGATACTTTTGCGATTGTCGCAACAGGAATGCTCCGTTCGATGATTGACGAAGCTCGTCCACGTCGCGCCGAAGTCACTGATATTGCTACTGCGGTATGGGAAGGCGCTGATTATTGCATGCTTTCAGACGAAACTGCTGCTGGACAACGCCCCGTCGAAGCCGTCGAAATGTTTGCCAAAATCATCGAATTTTCTGCCAAGCACGCCCCAAAGACATTTTGACAGAATGAGTAGCAAGATTTATTTTTGCCTTGTGACTTCTTTTCCTTATTCATAATGCAGCGAATGGTAGTCCTTTCATGTCTTGTGTTTTTTTGCGCTCATCCTTTTGCGCAAGCTGTTTCACCAAATGCAGAAATCATAAAAACCAAAGTGCTCAGTGTTCATGACGGCGATACTTTTACTGTGGAAATCGACAATGAAAAAGAGAGAATCAGAATACTCGGTATAGATGCGCCAGAGTTAGAAAAGGGACAAGATGATTGTGGCGGAGAAAATGCAGGAAATTTGCTTCGAGCTCTGATCGATGGAAAAAGCGTGACCCTCGTTCGTGATGATGAAGAGAGCAATCGCGATGCTTTTGGTCGTTTACTCAGAATCGTAAAGATTCGTGACCACGTTGATGTCTCAATTATTATGCTCGTTACAGGGAGAGCAAAAGTTTATCAAAATACAAATTTTGACCTGAAGTCTCTCTATGTAAAACTCGCACGCATAGCAGAAAGAAGCGAGCGTGGCGTTTGGAGTAAAAGTTGTGTCGAGCAAACAAATGAGAAAAACTCCTCCAAAGATCAAAAAGGTGCCGATAACACGAATATTGATTACTCGTGTGGACACAAATTATATTGCAGCGAGATGGAAACATGTGAAGAAGCAGAATACTACCTCAACAAATGCCAGCGAACTTCTCTGGATAGTGATGCAGATGGGATTCCATGTGAAAGTATTTGTAAAGAATGAGAGTTTCTCTGGATTATTTTTTTAATTGATTCGCTTCGTACTTGCGTTCTAACGCGAACATGTTATCGAGACTGCGCTTGGAGCGGTTAATGAGATCGGTGTCGAGTTCTACGATTTGACGTGGAGTTGGATTTTTGAGCGCACTCAAAATATCTTTGAGACGGTTTTCTTTCATGTATGGACACAAGTGGCAGGTGCCGACAACTTTTTTGTGTGGGGTTTCTGCGCGAGCACGATCGGCTAAGCCACATTCGGTAATGACCATAAATTCATCTGCAGGGTTAGCCTGCATATATTTGAGCATTTGTTCGGTACTGCCGACAAAATCTGACTCGGCAACGACATCTGCGTCGCACTCTGGATGCACGAGTACTTGCGCCTGAGGATATTCACGTTTTGCTTGTTTGAGCTGATTACTATCAAAGCGTTCGTGCACAATGCAGGTTCCGTCCCAGAGGATTAATTTTTTGGAAGTATGTTTTTGTAAATTTTTACCCATCAGTACATCCGGCAAAAACACAACTTCGTCTTGCTCCATCGCTTCCACGACTTTGAGCGCATTGCTTGATGTGCAGCAGGCATCAACTTCGGCTTTGACATCAGCAGAAGTGTTGACGTATGCCACAAAGCCAGCGTGAGGATATTGTTTACGTAGCGCCCGCACATCGGCTCCGCTAATCGAATCTGCCAACGAACAGCCCGCGCGCGTCGGCACGAGGACAGTCTTGTCTGGATTTAAGATTTTTGCAGTTTCGCCCATAAAGAGTACCGACGAAAAGACGATAATATTCGCATCGGTTTTGCTGGCGGCAAGCGCCAATCCATACGAATCCCCCACATGATCAGCAACACCGTACACGATATCGGGAGTCTGGTACGAATGCGCCAAAACAACAGCATTCTTTTGCTGTTTGAGTGTGTTGATCTCGAGCGTAATCGGCGCCAGCGCCGCGCAATCATCAGCAGAATATTCAAAAGCAGCAAGCCTAGTCTGTAGTCGCGCCGCTTCTGCCAAAAGTGCTGGGGAAGAAAATTCCATGTCTCAAACACGAAGAAGATTGTTGTGCAAATGGTAAGCGAAAAAGTCCGCCCGTTGCAAGTTTTGCGCGGACAAAAGCAGTTGGGTATTAAAAATTCATACCTGGTAAATTAAGCGAATCTTGCGTGTCATCACCAAATTCGACCAAGCGCAGATTAATTGTATCGCTCTGTTGCAGCTTGCGATAGAAGAGCTCGGTAATATCCGAACGACTTTTGTGACGGTTTTCGAGGCGGCAAAAATATTTTCCACGGAGCAAAATACCGCGTGGATCTGGTTCGATAAAAATCTGCGGCTCGATGTGATTTGCCGTTAGACTAAAGCGTGATTGTAGGTTAGGAAGATTTTTCTTTGCTTCTTCGTGATCGTGCGCCGTGGCTTCGAGAATCGTTTCTCGGAGTACTGTTTTGGCCTCATCAATATTAGAATTTCTGTCCAAGATAAAAGTCAGCATGATGTAGGTAAAGCGATACATCTTGGAAAAATTCTGTACTTCTTGTTCAAAAATATACTTGTTCGGAAACGTAACAATGCGTCCGGTATCGCCACGAAGCCCAGTTTGACGGATTACAGTGAGGAGTGGATGCACCTCGAGCACACGACCGCGCAAAGAGTTGGTCTGAATCAAATCACCGATTTTGTACCCTTGTTCGGTGCCGATGATAAACCACGCAATAAACGAACTGATGATATCGCGCATCGCAAAAGCCAGCGCCGTACCAAGAATCGCAAGAAATGGTAAAAAGCTGAGCACTTGTGAAAAAAGTGCAACGATAATCGAAACCGTAATCAAAAAATCAAAGACGATTTTATTCATGCGCACCAATGCTCGTTCGCGCTGTAATGGCATTTTGCCAGAATAACTGCGAATCATCTTGCCCGAGATATGACGAGCAGCGAGCAGAATAAGTAAAAAGACTAAAAAAAGTCCGATGCGCAGAACAAAATCAGTCGCTTGCGTTTTTGCGAGTTCGATAAGTTTAGCAATTTCGGCTTCGGTATTGGTGACTTTGTTTTTGAGCTGCACAATCGACTGACGATAGAGTTCGACGCTGTCGTTAAAAACTTGTGTGGCTTGTTCGAGTTCAAATTGTTTTTCGCTCACTTGCTGTTCGACGGAGGCAATCAGTGTAAGATCTGGATTTTCTGCCTGTTTGAGTTTGACGAGTTTTTCTTGCAAAGCGGTAAGTTCGTTGGCAAGCATTTCGACTTCTTCGCCCTTGGGCGGACCTTTTTCTTCGAGTTGACGCAGCTCAATCTGACTTGCTAACAAAACTTGCTTTTGGCTTTGGATGCCAGAAAGCGTGCTAAATAATGATTGTTCATCGATTTGAGCGGTTGCCGCAGAAGCAGTAGTGGTCGAGCTACTCGCCGTCCACGCAAATGGCGGAAATACGAGTAGACAAATCGCCGACACCAATAGGATTTTTTTCAGTTTCATCTCGATGACAATGATAGCATTTTTTCGATGACAAACCCACCTCATTCTGGCTTTTTTTTGGAGTACAAATCGTACATAAAAATCATTTTTGTAAGAGATGGCGAATCGTGGTTTTCATGTCTTCGGTAGTTGCAGCGCAAGTGTGAGTATGAATCACCTCGGCGCCCAAGATATCGAAAAAGTGTTGTGGAATTTGTGGCGTGGGAGCGACTTCGGCAATTGCGCTTAGCACGGCGGTTTCGTCATCGGGAATCTCGCGCTCGGGAAATAATGCCGCAAAGACGGTTTTGCCAAACTTGGCGTAATGCGCGGTAGAAAAGAGCAGTTTTTTATTCCCGCTTTTTTGCAAAACATCTGACTTGCGAAGTGCTGCCAAACCCACCGCGGTATGCGGATCTAAGACAAATTCGTACTCAGCAAATGCTTCGGCAATGGTTTGGCGAGTCTCGTCATCGGTGACGCTTTGCCCTTCAAAATCAGCCTGAATGCGTGACAATGTATTTGCATCAATTTGAAAAACGCCATCACTTGCTAAAGTTTGTTGCCAAAGTCTGAGCTTGCCACCGTCTTGTCCAGCAGCAAAATAGAGCAAACGCTCGAGATTACTCGCGCGCAAAATATCCATTGCCGGCGAAAGCGTCTTGGCAGTTTTTCGCTGCGTGACATCAAAAGTCCCCGTATTCAAAAAAGTAGCAGAAGAATCGTTCGCATTATTAGCAACGAGCAATTTGGCAATCGGCAATCCCATTTGTTTAGCAATGTACGCCGCAAAAATATCACCAAGATTGCCACTCGGTACAACCACATCGAGCGGTTCGTCGAGAGCAATTTCGCCGGCAGCAACCATTTGCGCATGTGCCGAAAACACGTAGCAAATCTGCGGCAACAAACGCCCAATATTAATCGAATTTGCGGAAGACAACCGAATCCCCAATTCTGTTTGCAATTGTTTGCCGTATTCTTGATCCAAAAAAATCTCTTTGACGCTGCGCTGCGCACCATCAAAATCCCCTTCGATTTCAATCGCCGCGACATTGTCGCCACGCGCACATTGCATTTGTGCTTGCTGCAAAGGCGAAACGCCATTGCGTGGAAAAAAAGTCAGCAAATGCATGTTTTCGACATCGGCAAATCCTGCCAGTGCCGCGCCACCAGTGTCACCGGATGTAGCGACCAAAATACAGATTTTGTCAGATTGCAATTTGCGCGCTGCCAGCGACATGATACGTGGCAAAAATTGGAGAGCAAAGTCTTTAAACGCTCCTGTCGGACCATGAAAAAGTTCGAGTAAAAAAAGATTCTCATCCAATTTTCGGACTGGTGCTACCGCGCTTTCTGCAAAATTATCCGGTGCATACGCAGCAGAAGAGATTGCCAAAAGTTCGTCCGTAGAAAAATCATCCGAAAAGCGTGCAAGGATAATTGCCGTCAATTGCGCATACGAGAGCTTGGCGAATGCTTTGCGTTCGGCAGTCGAAATAGTTGGGATTTCTTCTGGAAAAAAGAGCCCCCCATCAGGCGTAAGTCCTGTTACAATTGCTTCTGGCAATGAGACCGGTTGTCCTCCTCCGCGTGTCGACACATATTTCATGCAGTTTTTTTAAAAATCGTCAGAAACGATTGTGCCGTGCTCGGCGTATTTTCACAAATCAAAGTTTGGCGGGTGCTCCTAAGGAGAGGAGATTTTGAGAAGTATTCTCCGCGGCATCTCTTCAAACAGCACAAATATTGACCACCTTATAGACATAGGTTAGTCTATAAATATTCAATCCAAAAAAAATCTTTCATGATTCTGACTCGCACCGAATTCGAAAATCTTCAGCAACAGAACAAGCTTCGCATTGCCTTTGTTGGCATGTCGAATATTGGCAAAAGTTTTCGCGCTGCTCAGATAGAAAAACTACGTGGGTTTTATCGCCATGCAGTTGATGATGAGATTGCTCAGCAATTGGGATGCACGGGCATCACCGATATTGCAGAGTGGATGGGATTACCCGATGCACCTCAGTATGCGACAAAAGAGCAAGAATATCTTTTGCTCGAAGAAGCCGCGATGCAAAACGACATTTCTACTCAAGGGAACAGTATCATTGATACCACAGGGAGCGTGATTTATCTTGATGAAACACTGCTCAGCGAATTGAAAAAAACCGCTTTGGTTGTCGAATTTCGCGTTCCACCAACATTTATCGAAATGATGATCACTGATTTTTTTGCTCATCCCAAACCGGTTATTTGGGGCGATATTTTCGAACAAAAATCAGACGAATCATTAAATGATGCCTTGCGTCGCTGTTATCCCAAATTGCTCGCAGATCGCAATGAGCGCTATCGCCAGCTTGCTGATATTGCGCTTCCTGGCTCATTGACTCGCGACGAAAGTGTCTCGGCAGAATCATTTTGGCAAATGCTGCTTTCATCCTTACCACAATAAAACCTCTCATTTTAGAAAATTCTCTATGAATCCTATTCGCAACTTTTGTATCATCGCTCACATCGATCACGGCAAAAGCACACTCGCCGACCGCATGCTCGAAATCACCGGCACCGTACAAAAGCGTGACATGAAAGCACAATTGCTTGATGGCATGGATCTCGAGCGCGAGCGCGGCATAACTATCAAACTGCAACCAGTCCGCATGAATTGGAAAAATCATATTTTAAATCTCATCGACACACCGGGGCATGTCGATTTTTCGTTTGAAGTTTCGCGTAGTCTGGCAGCGGTCGAAGGCGCTATTTTGGTGGTGGATGCTACGCAAGGAATCGAAGCGCAAACTTTGGCGAATCTCTATTCTGCACTGGAGCATAATCTCGAAATCATTGCCGTGCTCAATAAAATCGATTTGCCAGCAGCAGATGTCGAGCGCGTTTCGACAGAGATTGAAAACGCCATTGGAATTTCACGCGAAGACATGATTCATGTTTCGGCAAAAACGGGTGAAAACGTCGATTTGATTTTGGATGCGATTGTCGCCAAATTTCCACCACCCAAAGGTATTGCCAAACTTATCGATGACGAGAAAGAGCTTGATGCAACAGATACAAATGACACCAAAGCGCTCGTGTTTGACTCGGTATTTGATCCATATCGCGGTGTTGTCGCCTATGTACGCGTCTTTAATGGACGAATTGGCAAGCGGAATAAGGCGCGGTTTTTGGCAACCAAGACAGATATCGAAGTGCTCGAGTGCGGCTATTTTCGCCCCCAGCTTGATCCTCAACCAAGCATCGAATCCGGCGAAATTGGCTATGTTGTTACAGGGCTCAAATCGACGCGTGAAGCTCGTGTCGGTGACACACTCTACATTGGTAAAAATTTGGAAAATGCGTCTCCCCTGCCGGGTTTTCGGATTGTGCGCCCGATGCTTTTTGCCGGAATTTTTCCCACCGAAGCGGATGATTTTGCACAATTACGTGATGCCCTCGAAAAGCTGTCACTGTCAGATGCGTCGCTGGTTTTTGAGCCAGAACATTCTCCTGCTCTTGGCAATGGCTATCGCGTGGGATTATTGGGAATGCTGCATTTAGAAATTATTCAAGAGCGGCTCGAGCGCGAATTTGATCTCGACTTGATTGTCACCGCGCCGAGCGTTCCATACGATATTCTGCTCACAAGTGGAGAAAAAATCCGTATTTCATCAGCTGCTGATTTGCCTGATCCAGCACATATTAAAGAAATTTCTGAACCATGGAGTCGAGTCGAAATCATTACTCCCAAAGAAAGTGTCGGCGCCGCGATGGATTTGTGTACCAAGCGCCGTGGCTTATTTAAAAACATGCAGCATTTGGATGAAAGCCGCGTGCTGCTCACTTTTGAAATGCCACTGGCATCCGTTATTACTGACATGCATGATCGCCTCAAAAGTTCGTCATCTGGCTACGCCTCGATGTCGTCCGATTTTATCGAGTTTCGTACTGGGCAACTCGTCAAACTCGATATTCTTGTTGCTGGGGATCGTATTGATAGTTTGTCGCAAATGGTTCATCAAAGCGAAGCACGGCATATCGGAGCGCCAATTTGCACGAAGTTAAAAGACGTTATTCCTCGTGCCAATTTTGCGATTGCTCTGCAAGCTGCTATTGGTGGACGCATCGTCGCCCGCGAAACGATTCCCGCGTATCGCAAAGATGTCACAGCAGGGCTCTATGGCGGTGACGTCAGCCGTAAAAACAAACTGCTTAAAAAACAAAAAGCGGGAAAAAAGCGGATGAAAGCGATGGGAAAAATCGAACTTCCACAAGAAGCGTTTATGGCAATTTTGAAGCGCGACGAATAGGGTTTTACTTTTTGGAAAGCAATCAAATATAACAACAGAGAGTCGCGTTAATCCGCTTTCTGATTCCTGAGATTAAACACCGACTTTTCGTCGTACTTCTGACATTTTTTTGCCAGCAATTATTCGCGCTTTTTTTGCTCCTTCTGCCAAAACATCATTTACAAAATCTGGTTTTGCGAGAATTTGCATGCGTTTTTCTCGCAGTGGCGCAAGGAAGGCATTTGCTTTTTCGAAAAGGATTTTCTTCGCATCACCATAACCCATACCGCCAGCACGGAAGCGCTCGGCGAATTCTCTTTTTTCCGCTTCATCCGCAAAGAGGCAGTAGAGTTGGTAGATCGTGTTCCCTTTTGGCTCTTTCGCTTCTTCGACTGGTGTCGAATCGGTGACAATACTCATGACCTGCTTTTTGAGTGTCTTTTCGTCAGCAAAAATCTCAATTGTATTTCCATAACTTTTGCTCATTTTTTCGCCATCGACACCTGGGACAACAGCAGTCGTCTCCGAAATCTGCGGCTCAGGCAACACAAAGGTCTCACCGAATGTATGGTTGAATTTTTCCGCAAGATCGCGTGCGATTTCAAGATGCTGCTTCTGGTCCTTTCCAACGGGTACGACATCGGCATCGTACAGGAGGATATCGCACGCCATCAATACGGGATAGATAAACAGCCCCACCGAAGCCTCGATGCCTTTCGCAGTCTTGTCTTTAAAAGAATGTGAGCGCTGCAGCAAGCCCATTGGTGTGAGTGTGCTCAGTATCCAAGTCAGTTCGGTATGCTCTGGCACATCGGACTGGCGGAAAAAATTCGTCTCCTTCGGATCGATGCCAAGTGCAAGCATATCGACGGCGAGATCAAAAGTGTTTTGCGAAAGCTGCTTGGCATCATGCACGGTTGTGAGCGCATGGAGATTAACAAGCATACAGACCGAATCTGGGTTTTTTGTACAAAGATCGACGATTGGCAGCATCGCGCCAAAAAGATTGCCAAGATGAGTAATACCGCTAGGCTGGATCCCGGTGAGTGCACGCATGGGCTTCAAAAAATTGTATGTTCAGTATAGCAAAAACATCTTCGAAAATCATCATGCTGTGAGAGCGCTTTTATCAGAATTCTGATTTCCTCGATTCCCTACTGCTTGCCACGCTTCGTGGTAAGTTTCAAACACTCTGCAGAATTGTCGCTTTGAGTATCACCGGTTTTTGCGTCGCTGATTGATATTTTGATAAGTAAAAAACCGAAATCTTAAGCGGATCGTTATTGCAACGAAGATTATCAAACCCACTTTTGGTACGCTCAACAAAAAATTCTCTAACTTTTTCCCATTTTTCATGAAAATGTTCTCGGGAAATAGGCAATTGATCGCCGTCGATACACACCTGTCCGATTACGGATGAGGTTTGATAATCGGAATGTAGGAAAAACTCGACCGTTGCAAAAGTTTTGTGCGCAACTTTTTCTTGATTCTTTTGCTTATTTTGAGAAGAAGTTTTTTTTGATTCCGATGTTTGCTCACAATAATCCTCAGGATTAAATTCGCTTTTTAAAACAACTTTTTGTACTTGTGTGTGACAATCAAGAATCAAGTAACAGGGAAATTCTTTTTTCTTATTGCTGTTTTTATCTCCAAAAATTGTCATCAAAATTGACTGCAATCCCTTAGTCTGTCTATATAAGGGAATCGGCGGAATTTTAGAAAGAGGGTCAAAGATAAATTCACCCACGCAATTGTCTGGTTTTCCCTTTTCTTTTTTTTGGCGTGAATTGAAGGAATGAAATGCTCCTTTAAATGGTGTGGCGCGATGTGTTTCACGAGAAGAATCCATACTTGAAAGAGTTTATATCTTCAAAAGAAAGTATCTTCTGTGCTTTGGATTAAAAAGGCAAGCTCATCTTACTCCGCTACAATACATCAATTTCCTTCAAAATTCTAACCAAGCTATGCTCTTTATCAAAGATCTTGAATATCACCCTCAAGGAAAATCCAGTAGCAATCACAAATACTGCTATGCTGCTTGTGATTTGGAAATTTTTTGCATGATATCCTGACGATGCTCGCCGACTTTTTGAATCACTTCGATAAAGTTTTGTTCTTTAATCAATCGCTCAATTTCTAAGAGATGCTGTAAAGCAATTTGAAAAGATTGTCGCGGAATAGTGTCGAATCGCTCATCTAAAAAATCAGCAGGTTCTGTGTTTCTTACTGTCCGAGCCATGCGAACTCGCGCCGCAGAAATGTCGGTATGTAAATGACGAATATCATCCCATTTTAACCCAAAACTCGGCATGGGAATATCAGGAAAGTAAAGAGCTATTGTATCAATATCATCAGCGGCGGAGATTTGCTCTGGTGAAAAATGCGATTGCTCGGGCATCCCCTCTACTCCATGAGATATTCTTTCGCGTATTTTTTTAATAATCGTTTGCAGTGATTGCAATCGATATTCGTTCAATTCGGCAATACCTGCAATCACACTTGGAGTGTTACCAAGAATATTGGCAAGCCAATGTTCGCGCTGAGTTCCATATTTTCTTTCGGATAATGGAGCAAGTCCGGCACTTGCACGCACAAACTCTGGGAACAAAAAAGCAAGATGACTTTCGGCTTGAATCACACTCATCGCCTTGTCATGCTCGTCAACTTCCATAGTGTGTATTCGCGGACCGATTGTTTGCCATAGAGTCCGGAGAAAATCTTCATCCGCATCTGTCATGGTGTCATCCGGGCAAATAACAAGATTGCGTTGCCCCAACGGCGCTTCGGTATTGAGGCGAAACAAGGGGTGAGTCAGTCCCAAACGTGCACCTTCAAGTAACCGCAACATTTTTTGCGGTCTGCCTTTTACCGATGTCATATCTGAAACTAGTCTTCGTTTGGCAACACTAGCATGGGAGAAAATATGCTCCACATTCTCACAACACATCTCACGCATTCCTAAGGCAAGAATAATCACATTTGCTTGCTCTGCAAGATCGGTATTTTTTGCACGCACCAAAGCCATATAATCCGGATTATCAAGATGCTCTGTTTGCAATGGTTCTGTGAGAGCTACTTGATGTCCAATACAAATCAATTTTTGCGCCAATGGTTTTCCCATGTCTCCACCGCCAATAATCGCGATTTTTTGGTAACCGGAAGGAACTTGGTAATCCAATGACATCAGCAAAATATAGTGCAGCTTACTTTACACATTTTTGTACCGATGTAAAACCAAAAACCACTATTTTTACAACACTTCAATCCCCTTTTGAATTCGCGCCAAGCTGCGCTCTTTACCAAAGATTGCGAGGAGTTCGAATACACCTGGACTAAAGCTTTCACCACTTAGCGCCACACGGATCGGCCACAGCAGTTGTCCATTTTTAACCCCAAGTTTTTCCACCGATTTGAGAAGAACCGTTTCGAGATGGGCTTCGTTCCAGTCAGTTTCCGCGACGGACTGCAAAACTTCCATCGCTTCACTGAGAGCGGATTTTGCCATTGCAGCATCGACCTTCATCTTCGCATGCGGAAATATTTCGGCAGAGAGTGAAAAATCGTTTTCCGAAACAAAAAAGAAGCGAAGTAAGTCCGGCGCTTCGGAGAGCTTTTTGAGACGTTCGTGGACAAGTCCGACGGCGCGTTCGTAGAAATCTTCGCCATACTTTTTGCGCCCTTCGACAAAAAGCGGATCGTCAGAGAGAAATCGCCAGATGAATTCTTTAATTTCGCCAACCGGTATTTTGCGAATCCAGACGCCATTCAGCCACAAAAGGCGTTCGATATCGAAGACAGCGCCACCTTTTTGCACACGTTCGAGCGAAAAATGATCAATCAATTCTTCGAGTGTAAAAAATTCGTTTTCGTCCGCAGTATTCCAGCCGAGCAGTGCCAGAAAATTGATGAGTGCTTCGGGCAAAATTCCATCAGCGAGAAAGTCATCAACCGAGACTTTGTTTTTGCGTTTGCTGAGCTTGGATTTGTCGGGATTGAGGATTAGTGGCAAATGCGCAAATTGTGGTATTTTCCAGTCAAAAGCTTCGGAAATCAAAATCTGTTTGGGCGTATTGCTAATATGATCTTCACCGCGAATCACGTGCGAAACCCCCATGAGATGGTCATCAACGACAACGACAAAGTTATACAACGCAGAATCCAAAGATTTGGCAATGACAAAATCGGCGATTTCCCGAACATGAATGCTGACTTTTCCGCGGACAATATCTTCAAATTCGATGGCGGCGCGTTCGTCCGCAACACGAAAGCGGATCACCGCTTTTTCGCCGTTTGATAATCGCTTTTCTGCTTCATCAAGCGGAATGTGTCGGCACTTGCCGGAATAGCGTGGGGGCAATTTGTTCGCTTCTTGCTCGTTGCGTTCGGCTTCGAGTTCTGCTGCTGTGCAAAAACAATAGTAAGCCTTTTCTGCTTCTAATAACTGCTGAAGATGTTCGCGATAAATATCACCACGCTCAGATTGCAAAAACGGTCCTTCGTCCCAAGTAATTCCTAGTTTTTTGAGTCCCGACATAATATTGTCAGCATACTTTGGTGTGCTCCTTTCGGTATCGGTATCTTCGAGACGCATGATAATTTTCCCCTTGTTCTTCTTCGCAAAGAGATAATTAAACAAACAAGTGCGTACTGTACCGACGTGAAGTAATCCTGTGGGACTTGGTGGAAAGCGGACAATGACTTCTTGACTCATGAGATTACAAAATTCACAAGTAAGCGTAACGAAAAAATGAGAAAAAATCATGCGGTTTCTTCCGCTTATGAAGATGGAAGAAGAAGATCTGCGCTTTAAAAAAACTAGATGAAAATTAATTCTTTCGCTACAATTCGTCTAGTCACAGAGAAACATCCGTGCCGGAGTGGCGAAATTGGTATACGCGCATGGCTTAGAACCATGTGGGGCAACCCGTGAGAGTTCGAGTCTCTCCTTCGGCACCATGCAAGGTTTTAAAAACCTTTTTTAAAAAAGAATATTTAATCCGTATCCGATAAAAATAATACCAACCGTGACTATTCCAAAGAAAGTGACAAGCAATTGCCACTTGAGTACTTTTTTCAAAATCAGGGCTTCTGGCAAAGAAAGTCCTACGACTGCCATCATAAAAGCAATAGCAGTTCCGATAGGCACTCCTTTGGCGACAAGAGACTGAATAATCGGAATCACCCCACTCGCATTGGCATACATCGGCACAGCGAGAATAGTGGCAAGTGGAACACCCCAAAATCCAGCACTTTCTAAATATTTTTCAAAAAAACCTTCCGGTATGTATCCATGAATAAGTGCTCCAAGTCCAATTCCGACAAGCAAATAAAGGGCGACTTTTTTGATAATCCCAAATGCCTCACAAGAAAGTGAAGGAAAAACTTGCCAAAAAGCTTCTCGCTTGTCTTTTGATTTGTGTTGCTTCTGGCTGTGAACTTTCCAGACAAAATCCTCGACATATTTTTCCATCTTTAGTTTTCCCAAAACAAAGCCGCCAAGCATTCCGATCAGGATTCCGGACAAAACATAAATGATGGTCAGTCTTAAACCAAAAATACTCAAGAAAAGAGCGATTGCTACCTCATTGATCAGAGGCGAAGTAATCATAAAGGCAAAAGTTACGCCGAGCGGAATCTGGGCTTCTAAAAATCCAATAAAAAGCGGAATAGAGCTACAAGAGCAAAAAGGCGTGACCGCCCCAAAGAGAGTGGCGAAAAAATAATCAACGCCGTAAAGTCTTTTACTTGCCAAAAAATCTCGGAGCTTCTCTATCGGAAGATAGAAACGCAAAATACTCATAAAGTGAGTAATGAGGAGCATAAGAGCAAAAATTTTGAAAGTATCGTTCAAGAAAAATTGCACGCTCTCACCAAGATGTGAACCTTGTTCAAGTCCAAAAACAAAAAAAGTTAGCCATTCTGCCAGCACTTCAAAAGGATAAAAGATGCTCATAAAGAGGTGAAATTAGCAATTGTTATTACCACAACAGCAACCGCCGTTTGACTTATTTTTTTGAAGAGGACTTCCATTCATTTTATCGGTAATCGCTTTTTCAATTTCTGCACTTGTCGGCGCTTTCCCAGCAGTAATAACCTCTCCATCGATTGCAAAAACAGGACTGCTCATCGCTCCCAGTTCTACGATTTTCGTCACATCAGTTGAGTATTCCACTTCGGTATTGAGATGGAGCTTTTTTACAACCTCTTCAGCCGCTTTGTGCAGTTTTTTGCAGGTGGCACAACCCGAACCGAGTACTTGGATTTTCATAGTTTTGAAAAAAATATATCTAAACCTGAAGCATGTTTTGAAATTGCATCTTTATTTGACGAATAAATGATTTTTCTGCCTTCTTGACGAGACTCAAGTAGACCAAAATCTTTGAGTGTTTTCAGGTGATGAGAGGTGAGATTTTGGGGTATCTCAAGGTTTTTCCAAATATCGCAGACACATTGTTCTTTATGCTTTAGAAAGCAAAGAATTTTAAGACGATTTGGTTCATTGATAATCTTCAAGAAATCAACAACCTCTTGAAAATCTTTTTGAGACTGTGCATCGGTTTTGTGACAGGGTGTATGCATAAATCAATTATAAATGTATCAATCTCTATTAGTATTTTATCAAGTATAAAATGTTACATCAAGTAAAAAAAGAAATTGCCGCTGTATTAATTGCAAAATTTCGCTATGCTCACTGCATCTTTCTTTGCTTTTCTATGGAAAAATTGGTAAAATTAAACACGAAGTTTGACCTTAGCTCTTTGCAAACAAATATCAAATCACAAGCCCAGAGTATTCCTCTGTTTAAAATCGCGATATTCGCGCTTTTTTTCGTGATTGTCGCAATCGTGCCGATGTATCTGCACACGCAATGGTTTACTGGTCCGCTCGTCAATGCGATTCTCATCATGACGGTTCTGCTTGTCGGTCCGACCGAAGCGATTTTGCTTGGCATGGTTCCGAGTTCGGTTGCGCTCAGTTCGGGATTGCTTCCCTTACCGCTTGCACCGATGGTACCGTTTATCATTATGGGGAATGCGGTGTTCGTCGCTATCTTCGCATATACGCAAAAGACAAACTTCTGGCTGGCTCTTGTTCTTGCTTCGTTCATCAAGTTTGCTTTTCTTTCGCTCTCCGTTTCGATGGTGATGTCGAATATGCTCGCCAATAATCTTGTGCAAAACCTCGCCATCATGATGAGCTGGCCGCAACTCGCCACCGCATTGATGGGAGGAATCGTCGCTTTCGGCATTTTGAAAACGGTTGATAAATTGCGAAAGACAACATAAAATTCGTAACCCCCCTCAGTCCCCCTTGTCAGGGGGAAGTAAACACAACTTGCCACTTGAATATGAACACCAAAACAAAAGAAACATTACTGCAAAAAATCGAAGCCGCCAAACTCGTCGGGCGCGGCGGCGCGGGCTTTCCGACACATCTCAAATGGAAGTTTGTGGACAAAGCCAAAGGAACGAAAAAATATGTCATCTGCAATGCGAGCGAAGGCGAAATCGGACTGTTTAAAGATATTTATATTCTCGATCACTTTACCGCAGAGGTCTTTGAGGGGATGAAATTAGCGATGGATTTTTTGGGATCGAAATATGCCTGGTTCAATATGAATGCGAATTACTATCGCAATCTGCAAGAAAAACTCGACGCATTGATTCTTGAGTACAAAAAAAAGGGCTATGATATTCGCGTGTTTCAAGAAAAGCCGAGTTATATCGGCGGTGAAGAAACCGCTCTCCTTAATGCCATTGAAGGCAAGCGCCCCAAACCGCGCTTAAAGCCTCCATTTCCGGCAGAAAAAGGGCTCTTTGGCAAACCGACCCTTGTCCACAATGTCGAAACGCTCTACAACATCAGTCAGGTCAATCGCGGCATGTTTAAAAACAATCGTTTTTACTGTCTGCTTGGTCCCGTTCGCTATCCGGGCGTGTACGAATTGCCTGCCGACATGACGCTTTTGGAAGTTTTGGAAAAGACGAACAACGTGCCGGAATTCGACTACTTTGTGCAGGTTGGCGGCAGCGCAAGCGGGGTGGTCTGGAATAGCGAGCAACTCAAAACGGAAAAAATGAGTGGCGGTGGCAGCATCGAAATCTACCCTGCCGACACCCCGCCGAAAGAAATGTTACTCAAATGGTTTGAGTTTTATAGCAAAGAAAGCTGCGGCAAATGTACGCCATGTCGCGAAGGAACGTATCAGCTTTTTGAAATGGTGAAGCAGAGTAAAAAAATTCCTTGGAACAAGATTAACGAAATACTAGATCTCCTCGAATCAGCGTCATTTTGCGCTCTTGGAAAATCAGTTCCAACGGCTGTCCGAACCTATTCAGAAAATGTCTTGCACAAAAAAATATGAAAAAACCAATCGTCATCATCAACGGCAAAGAGTTTGAAGCGGAAAAAGGCGAAAACATCATGCAAACCGCTCTGCGCAACGGAATCGATATTCCGCATTTTTGCTTTCACGAAGATCTGCCACTCGAAGCAAATTGTCGCGCTTGCCTTGTACAAGATGCCGGCACGGGAAATATTGTAATGTCGTGTACGATTCCTGCCAAAGACGGTGTAAGGATATTGACGACAACGCCAAAAGTGGAAAAAATGCGCCACAAAAATCTAGAACTCTTGCTTGCCGGACACCAGCAAAATTGTCCGCGCTGTCAAAAAAAACTACACTGCGAAACCGCCGAGATAATGAATCGCTATCACGTCAAAGGGAACGAATATGTTCGCGAAAAAGTGCAAGAGCTGGTGCACAAATTGGGCACAGCGGCAGAGTTTGATCCCAATCTTTGTATCGCCTGCAACAAATGTATCAAAGCGTGTGAAAGTATCGGCATCGGATTCTTGCAACTGAAAGGCAAAGCAAGCAAAACGCGTGTTGACTACAATCACGATCCCAAAGTCGATTGTATTTATTGCGGTCAATGTACCGTAGTCTGTCCGGTGGATGCGATTCGTGAGCAAAGTCATATCGAACAAGTCGAAGCCGCGATCAAAGATCCTGATAAAATTGTTATCGTGCAAACTGCTCCCTCGGTGCGTAACAGTATTGGAGAAGAATTTGGCATGCCATATGGACAAGACAATACTGGCAAAATGTTTACTGCCTATCGCAAACTTGGTTTTGACAAAATCTTTGACGTCAGTATGGGCGCCGATATTACAACGATGGTCGAAGGCAGCGAATTGGTCGAGCGGCTCGAAACCGGAGAAGGGCTCCCTATGTTCACGAGTTGTTGTCCGGGTTGGGTCAAATATGTTGAATTCTATCATCCAGAACTGATTCCCAATCTCACAACCTCGCGCTCACCACATATCCACAGTGGCGGCGCCTACAAAACTTGGTGGGCAAAAAAAACCAAGACCGATCCAAGGAAAATCGTCGTCGTTTCGGTGATGCCATGTACTTCGAAAAAATATGAAGCGAGCCATGACAAACTCAATATCGATGGAATGCGTCCAGTGGATTTTTCTTTGACCACGCGCGAAATCGCCCAGATGATCCGCAAACACAAGATTGATTTTAAGAGTCTAGAACCAAGTGAAGTCGATGATGCCGGCGTGTATTCCGGCGCTGCCGTTATCTATGGTGCATCCGGCGGCGTAATGGAATCCGCTTTGCGGAGCGCGCATTATCTCGTAACGGGGAAAGAAATGGAAAAGATCGATTTGACAGAAGTGCGTGGCTACAACGGTTTCAAAAAAGCAGTTGTCACAATTGGCGATGTAAAATTGAAAGTTGCAGTTGTCGCGACGCCCAAGAATATCCAAGTCTTGCTAAAAGAACTCAAAAAAAATCCGCACGCCTATGATTATGTCGAATTTATGGCGTGTCCGGGCGGTTGCCTTGGTGGTGGTGGTCAACCAAATCCTTCGTCAAAACGCATCGTCAAAGAGCGTATTAAGGGAATTTATGCGATCGATAAAAAGATGAAGATGCGCCGTGCGCACGAAAATCCGGTTGTGAAAGAATTTTTTGAATACGCAGATAAACTTCCTAAAAAAGAGCGCGATGCCCTGCTCTATACAAACTTCGAACCAAAACGGAAATTTGAGTAACAAAATCAACCGATTTCTACTATAAAAGCGAAGGCTAAAATCCTAACTTCTTTCGCAGCTCATTGGACTGACGCCAAAATTCGGTGCTCAGTTTGCGGTTTTTTTCGACACGACGAATCCCAGAAAGAACAGAAGTGTGATCGCGCCCGCCAAAATAGTTGCCGATTTTTTGCATCGGTTCTTTTAGCTTTTTGTGAGCAATCCACATTGCCAGTTGGCGTGGCACAACATATTCGCGCAAGCGGCTGCTGGATTTGAGCTTTTCAAGCGGAACTTCAAAAAATTCTGCTGTGCGTCGGGCGATTTCTTCGATGCAGTCGGCTTGTTCGGAATCGGCTTGTTCTTGCTCATCGAATTCTGCACGCAAGAGTCGGTTGCGCTGCTTCATAATATTCATCACGTGCGCTTGACTCGGAAGTAATCCTTGAAGTTCGTAATGCGCCACCATTTGATTAAAAACACCAATCAGTTCGCGAATCGATCCGCAGAGCTGCTCCGCTGTATAATCTAAAATCTTGTCGGGAAACTGAATGTTCGCTTCTTTCATTCGTGTTTGCAGAATCGCAAGCCGAGTTTCAAAGTCTGGCGCTTGGATATCGGCAATCATTCCCATCGAAAAGCGCGAGACAAGCCGCTCTTCTAGTCCGCCGAGTTCGCCGGGTGCGCGATCTGACGAAAAAATGATTTGCTTTTTGGCGTGCAAGAGATCGTTAAAGACGTGGAATAAAATTTCTTGAGTGCGTTCTTTGCCCGCAAGAAACTGGATATCATCAAGAATAAAAACATCATTGGCACGGTATTTTTCACGAATCTTATCCCCTTTTCCCGAGCGGACAGCGGTGACCACTTCGTCGATAAAATTTTGCGTCGACATCAAAAAAATCGCTGCTTCCGGATTGTTTTCGGCAATTTTGTTACCGATTGCATGAAGCAAATGTGTTTTGCCCAAGCCAACTCCACCGAAGATAAAAAGAGGTGAATATTTTTTCCCTGGTTCGCGGGCGACGGCAGTTGCCGCAGCGTGAGCGAGAATATTGTTGTCGCCAACAATAAAGTTTTCAAAAGTAAAATCTGGATTAAGAAAACGGCGCGCAAAACCTATCTGGTCGCGCGAAACGACATATTTTGTCACTTCTTCTGGCGCTTTTGGTTTGCGCTTTTTGAAAGAATCGACTTCTTGCTGAGATAATATTTCACGCGGGTCAAAATCCGAACTTTCTTCGAGTGAACCATCAACGACAAATTCGACTGTTTTGCATTCGGGCCAGACTTCGCGTGCCGCAACAAGAATTGGCATTTTGGCATTTTGTTCAATCCAACCACGAAAAAACTCACGCGGAATTCCCACTGTCAATATGCCACGCTCAAAACTCAAGATCGCCGTCTTTTGAAAATAAGTCAGAATGTGGGCTTTAGAGAGGGATTTTGCGGCAATTGTCGCAATCTGTCTCCACTGGTCGGTCAAAATCATGACTGTTGAAAGATTTCGTAAGCAGCCTTGGCAGCAATCGCCCCCTCACCAACGGCAGTTGCAATCTGGGCGAATTTTTCACTACCGGTCGAATTGTCTCCTGCAGCGAGCACCCCGTGAATATTGGTCCGCTGACCGGAGTCTACTTTGATATAACCGTCTTTGTCGAGTTCGATTCCGAGGTCTTTGGCGAGTGCGGTTTCGGGATCGGCGCCGATTTCGACGAACAGTCCGGTAATCTCGCGTTTTTCACCAGTATTTAGTACAACATGAGTCAGTTTTTTGTCACCACAAACTTCAGTCACTTGGGTGTTATGTTCGATCGTGACTTTGGGATTGTTTTGCAATTTTGTGATGAGCACCGCATCCGCACGAAAAACATCGCGCCGCACGAAAATATGCACCGAGTTGCAAATATCGGCGAGATAGAGTGCCGCTTCGACCGCGGCATTGCCACCGCCAACGACCGCGACGTCCTGATTTTTGTAAAACGCGCCATCGCACGTTGCGCAATATGTCACGCCCTTTCCATAAAAATCATCTTCTCCAGGTGCGTTCAATTTGCGTCGTCTCGTTCCAGTAGAAAGGAGCAATGTCTTGCCTTCATGTGCGCCAGTTATCGAAGCATGCGCGCGAAATCCGCCGTCGATTTTTTCCAACTTTTCGACCATGTCAAAGACGATTTCGGCACCGTTATCTGTAATTTGCTTCATCATTTTTTGTGCGAGCTCCTGTCCCGTCGTGTGCTCAAAACCAAGGTAATTTTCGACTTCGCCGCTGACTGCGACTTGCCCGCCAGGTTGTCCGCCAATTAGTTTTACTTTCATGCTGTAACGCGTGCAATACAGCGAACAATTGTAAGCGGCTGGTCCGAGTCCGACAATCAGCAGGTCATGCATATTAAAGCAAAAAAAAGAAGTCACTTGGGCTGTCATCTTACACCGACCAAAATCGTCTCGCAAGAGATGATGAGAAAAAATCTTGGATTCTACCAATTATGTGGAGAGAACTTGCCGCGCGAAAGTAATCGCCGCCAATGCCGCCACGGAAGAGGTTGCGGAATTTTGGAGGAGAAGTTGTTCCGCCGCCGCCAGATCCGGGACGAGAAACGTCTCGATCTGTTCGCTCGCCTCGCAGGTGTGCTCTTGGAAAAAAGCGGCGTCTTGCGCCAAGAACATATGATAGCGCATAATCGAGCCGGTGGGATTGGCAAAGGTTGTGCCCAATGATTTCCATTGTTTCGCGGCATAACCGGTTTCTTCGAGCAGTTCTCGCTTGGCAGCAGCAAGCGAATTTTCGCCTTTGTCGATCAGACCAGCACAAAATTCGATGACGATTTCTCCACAACCATGTTTGTAATTGCGTTGCATCAAGATTTCGCCAGAAGCAAGTACCGGAATCACAAACACCGCATCCGATGATTTTGACACAAACCATTCTACTTCTTCGCCATTTGGCAGGCGCACAATTTGTTTTTCGACCGGAAGCCACTGATTGTCGAGAATCATTTCACGACTGAGGATTTCGAATTTTTGCATGGATTAGTGGCGAATAATTTTGATAAGCGTACTGAGTAAAATCACGAGCAGCGTCAGCGGAAAAAAGAAAATGGTGATAATCGCCGAAAACCAAAATGGCACCGCATACTGTTTGGGACGAACGAATTGCAACAAATACACAAGACTGACGCTAAACCAGTTGACGTACATCACCGCCAAAAAAACGGCAAACAGTCCCATCCAAATAATCAATCCCACGAGGAACTGAATCGGACTACCACCGTTTTTGTTATTGTGAAAATGCGGAAATTCCGGCTCGATAATGACATTGTTGTTATTCATGATTCGGGGAACATATTGCAGAGCGACTCTAGCGATTTAGGGAATGTTTGCAAGTGGAAATCATTAAAGCTCCATAGAAGATTGAGATTGATTGATGGCGTAAGGATGATCTGAGGTAAGTAAATAATCGTCAAGCAATTCGTCTGCCAAAGTTTTTGCAATATTCTGGCGTGCTTCTGCAATCATCTGTAGTCCATTTGGATGAGATTTAGGCGAATGAGGAATCGAAAACTTTGCTAATACAGATTGAACAAGTCTTTGGGTTTGTTTTTGCCCATCGAGAATAGTAACACCAAGCGAATCAAGCTCACAAAAATAAAGGAAACTCAGGTCAGCACTTGTGCGGGCGCTGTCATTGCTTGGGAAAATATAATTGCTCTTTTGCAAAAAGGGATTGAGTATCTTGTCGATAATTGCGCGCGAAAACACTTGGCTGAGTCGCGCAATCAAAAAAGTACGATCTTGAGGAAGAGGGACAATCAGCGGCGTGTGATTTTGAAAAGCGAGACTGAGGTCAAGCTCGCCATCACCCCATTTTTGAGTAACTTTTGGACTTGCAATCGTTGGCGTGACACAAGGCGCCTTAAATATTGGTTGGCGCGAAAGAAATTGAGTCATAGAAAAATAAAATCAGGAAAATATTGTATACAAAATTATTTTCTCTTGGAAAGAAAAAATGTGCCGCGTCGTTGCGAGCCCCAAACTCAAATAAGGAGCAACTTTGTGGGCTGCTCCTTAGAATGACATTTAGTTACAGAATCAGAAATGAGTTTTTTTTCAATTCTTAAGCTGCCGCTTCTTGTTTGTCCAATTGACCTGCATTATCTTCTTGTCCGTCCAATACCGATGAAATCATATCTTCGATTGCTTTTCTTGCTGCTGCTTGTTTTTCTTGTAGTGAGCTTAATTCATTATCTTCTGTTGAGTTTTTAGCACTTCTTATTGCTTCTGTAGCCGCCATAAAATCTGTAAGATCTGTCCTCATTTCAATAGCAGATATTACACTTTCTATTTCCTGAAGTTTTGCATTTAGGTCATTTCTTTCTATTGGGCTTAATTCAACCGTTGCGCTTAAATTAACCCTAAGTAATTCTTTGACTTTGTCACGAGCAACCTTCAATGGCTCAAGAGGATCGAATATTGCATTCATGTCGTCAAGTTGACCAGCTGTAGCTTTCGCTTGCTCTTGTAGTTTTTTTAATTGAGCTTTTAATTTATCACGATTCTCTTCCAACGAACATTTTGAGGTATCATCTCCCCCCTCTTTAAAAGCCGAAGTATAGTTAATACCAGCATGCTTTAGTCCTAGGGGCTTCTCACGTTTTTCATTTGTTTTTCCACGCAAACTATCAGTAAAACCCTTAATTTTATTAACAACCATAAGTGTTTAAAAAGAAAATGTAGCTATATTTTATTCATTATTATTTCATTGTCAAGGACATTGTCAAAAACAGCTACAAAATTTCTGAATATGAAATCATAACCCGAGATTCTGCTTGAATTTTTTGGAAGCCAGAGGCACAATAAGCAAGAAATTTCTGCTTCTCTTTCTCAGATGAACGAAGACAATCCAAACGATCAGATTCCCCTTTCGCTCTTGCCACAAAACCCCACGCGCGAGATCAGCAAAGAAATGCAAGAAAGCTATCTCGACTACGCGATGAGCGTGATCGTTAATCGCGCTTTGCCCGATGTGCGTGATGGTCTCAAGCCGGTTCATCGCCGTATTTTGTATGCGATGCACAAGTTGGGGCTTCGCAGCAGTTCGCGCTTTCGCAAATCCGCGACGGTTGTGGGTGAAGTACTCGGTAAATATCATCCGCATGGCGATAGCTCGGTCTATGACGCAATGGTGCGCATGGCGCAAGAATTTTCGATGCGCTATCCGCTCGTCCGCGGACAAGGAAACTTCGGTTCGATCGATGGTGACAACGCTGCTGCCATGCGTTATACCGAAGCGAAGATGGAGAAGATCGCTGACGAACTCGTTACCGATATCGAAAAAGAAACGGTCGACTTTCGTGATAATTATGATGGCTCGCTCAAAGAACCAACCGTTTTTCCGAGCAAAACCCCTAATCTACTGCTCAATGGCACGACCGGTATTGCCGTCGGCATGGCGACCAATATTCCGCCGCATAATCTCACCGAAATCATCAACGGAACTTTGCATCTGTCACAAAATCCGGAAGCAACGGTTGACGATCTGATGGAGTTTATCAAAGGTCCAGATTTTCCGACAGCGGGAATCATTTATGACAAGAGCATTATCCGCCAGGCATACGCCACTGGACGCGGCAGTATTGTGATGCGTGCCAAAGCCGAGATTACCGAAGACAAAAGCGGCAAACCACGGATTATTGTGAGTGAGATTCCGTATATGGTGAACAAGTCCAATCTCGTCTCGAAAATGGCGGATCTCGTGCGCGACAAGGTGATTGTCGGCATCACCGATATCCGTGACGAAAGTAATCGCCTTGGCATCCGCGTCGTGATCGAACTGCGCAAAGACAGCTTTCCAAACAAGATCCTGAATCAACTCTTCAAATACACCCAATTACAAGAATCATTCGGCTGCAATTTTATCGCGCTTGTTGATGGCATTCAGCCGCGTTTGCTGGACTTGAAGAGTATTCTGGAAGAATTTTTGAAACACCGCCAAGATGTGATTCGCCGCCGTACCGAGTACGAACTAAAGATTGCCAAGGCGCGCGCGCATATTTTGGAAGGACTTACAAAAGCACTCGATCATATTGATGCTATCATTACGCTTATTCGTGGGAGCTCGACAAAAGAAGAAGCAAAGATCAACTTGATGAAAGAATATGGGTTTAGCGAACTCCAAACCGATGCGATTCTTGCCATGCGACTACAAACGCTCGCCGGACTTGAGCGCAAAAAGATCGAAGACGAGCTGCAAGAAAAACTTGCTTTCATCGCGGAATGCGAAGCGATTCTTGCCGATCCCGAAAGAATCCGCGCCATTTACGAGGCAGAGTTGATCGAAATCCGTGATAAATATGGTGACGAGCGCCGCACACAGATTGTTGCGACTGGCATTGGCAAAATGGCGGCGATTGATACCATTCCTAATGAAGAAGTAATTGTTACACTCACGCAGACAAATTATATCAAACGCTTTTCGGCGTCCAGCTTTCGCGCACAAGCACGCGGTGGCAAAGGAATCAAGGGCGGCAACGCTAAAGCCGAGGATGAAATGAAGATTGTCCTCTATACCAAAAATCATAATCAGCTCCTCTATTTTACAAGCGCTGGACGCGTGTTTCAACTTCCTGCCTACGAAATCCCCGAAAGCAGTCGCACCGCCAAAGGACAAGCGATTGTTAATTTTTTGCAACTGCAAGAAGGCGAACAAATCACCGCGATTTTGGACGCGAGCGAACAAGCCGGCACACATCTTTTCTTTTGTACACGCAATGGCGTGGTGAAAAAAACCGCTTGGGAAGCGTTTCAAAATATCCGTCGTAGTGGAATTATTGCTGTTGGGCTGCGCGATGACGATAGTCTCAACTGGGTGCGGATGTGCTCAGAAAATAGTGAAGTAATGATTGTCACGAAGAATGGCATGAGCGTGCGTTTTGCCGAAGATGATATTCGCGCAATGGGACGCAGCGCGGCTGGTGTTCGTGGTATTCGCCTCAAAAAAGACGACATAGTGGTAGAAATGGACGTCGTGCACAAACCAGACGAATCGTCGCTGCTGGTCGTGATGGAAAACGGACTTGGCAAAATGACAACCGTCACCGACTTCCGCCTGCAATCGCGCGGCGGATCAGGAGTCAAATGCGCAAATGTCACACCGCGTACAGGAAAAGTAATTGGCGCCAAGATTCTTGAAAATGATTTTGACGGCGATTTGATTCTTGTTGCAACTTCTGGTCAAACCATCCGTATGGCGGCAAGTGAGATTCCATCCCGCGGTCGCGCTACGCAAGGCGTAATCCTGATGCGTATGAGTGGTAATGATATGGTTTCGAGCGTTTCCAAGATCGCCACTGGCGAACTGAAAAAGATGGAAGCCGAAGCAATCGACAATCCTCAGTTGGGCGTTTAACGGCAACGAAAGATAATTTTAAGAATATTCTTTTTCTTTTGCTACCAGCTCTCTATCGAGCGCCTTTCGCATAACTGCTGTCGGAGCATTTTTTCCTGTCCAGATTTCAAACTGGCGAACGCCTTGGTAGAGGAGCATGGTTTCGCCAGTAACAATTTTTGCGCCCGCCGCTTTGGCATCGGCGAGAAATCTGGTGACGAGCGGATCAAAAACAGCATCGAATGCCAGGCCGGAAAAGCCTTGCCAAAACGTTTTCGAAGTCGGGCTTTCCAAACTTTTTAGTCCGACTGAGGTAGAGTTTACTACGAGATCAAAATCAGCTGCGCGAGCTTTTTCCAATTCGAGAACCTTGGCACCAAACTCGTTTGCCAACTGCCGCGCTTTAATAGTGGTTCGATTCGCAATTGTCACTTTGATTCCCTGTTGGCGCAAGATAAAGACGATTGCGCGCGCTGCTCCACCGGCGCCAACGACGAGCGCATCTTTGGGATGAGAAAAATCGGTACTCGAAATAATCGCCTCCCAAAAACCGGGGGCATCCGTGTTGTCACCACAAAGTTTTTTATCGTTCCAAAATACTGTATTAACCGCGCCGATTGTCTGGGCAGTCGGCGTGACTTCATCCAAAAGAGGAATAATGGTTTCTTTGTGCGGAAGTGAAACAGCGAGTCCACTGATCGGCTGCTCGCGAACGACACGTACAAAATCCTCCAAAGCATTTGGCAGAATATCAAAACGCTCAAAAGTCGCATTAATATCGCTTTCCCGAAACGCTGCCAATTGCATCGGCGGTGACAGCGAATGCGCGACCGGATGGGCGACAATTCCATAGCACCAAGCGCCTTGCCATTCTTCGATCAATCCGCCGGCTTCGAGTTGCCAAAGGGACATAAGCGTTTACAGAAAAAAAATGCCGCTCTCCAGTGTCTTTTTTCATTTGAACCCCCTCAGTCCCCCTTGTCAGGGGGAAGGAATCACACGATGATTGTTTTCTTCTTGCTTCTTGCATCCTAAATCTTGAATCCGACTTAGTGCGCAATTGCTTCGGCGCGCATTTCGCGGAAGACCACAACCTTAATTTCGCCCGGATATGTGAGCTCTTCTTGCAAGCGATTGGCGATATCGTCCGCCATTTTTTTCGCCTCCAAATCGTTAACATCTTCGGGATTAACAAAGACCCACATGTCACGACCAGCGCTCATCATGTAGCATTTTTGTACGCCTTTAAATTCTTTCACAAGTTCTTCTTGCTGCTTGAGACGCTTGATATACATCTCAGTCGCATCTCGGCGAGCACCTGGGCGACTTGCCGAAATCGCATCTGCCGCTTGTACAAGATAGGCTTCGACACAGAGTTTTTCGATGTCTTCGTGATGGGCTTCCATTGCATTAATCACCATTGGATCAAGACCAAATTTGCGTCCGATTTCGCCAGAGATAATGGCATGTTTGCCACCCACTTCGTGGCTGACCGATTTACCCAAGTCGTGAAAAAGTCCTGCCATTTTGGCGCGCATAGGATCAGCGCCGATTTGATTGGCGAGTTCTTCGCACAAAAAGCCAACTTCGATTGAATGCTGCAAAACGTTTTGACCGTGACTTGTGCGAAAGCGGAGGCGTCCCAAAATCTTCACAATCTCTGGCGCAACACCAGTGATTCCCATTTCGTCGAGGGCTTTTTCGCCGAAGTCTTTGATCATTTTGTCGACTTCTTCTGTGCTCTTGGTAACAACTTCTTCAATACGAGCGGGGTGAATACGTCCGTCTTCGAGGAGTTTTTCCATCGATTTTTTGGCAATGAAACGGCGGAGCAAATCATAGCCAGTAATAATAATGACTCCTGGTGTGTCATCGACAATTACGTCTACACCCGTCAAACGTTCAAAAGCATTGATGTTGCGTCCTTCGCGTCCGATGATGCGTCCTTTCATGTCATCGCTTTCAAGTTGAACTGTGGTTTGTGTCGCTTCGCTTGTGACTTCGGAAGCAAATTTTTGAATTGCCTGAGCGATAATATCGCGTGCTTTTTCGTCGACGGTTTCTTTGATGCGCAAATCAGCGCGCTTCAAGCGGGCGAGCATTTCTTTTTCTTTTTTCTTTTCGACGATTTCGTACAAACGCGTTTCTGCTTCTTCTTGATTCAATTTTGCAATCTGTTCGAGCTTGATTGCTTCTTCGTCAATCTTGGTTTGCAGTTCTGCTTTCTTTTCAATCAAAATGGTTTCTTTATCGATCAGTCCTTGGCGCTGATTTTCAATTTCTTTCACTTTTCCATCGAGATCTAACTCGCGCTGCTCGAGACGTGCAGCTTGTTTTTCGACTTCTTGAAGCATGCGATTGGCTTTCTCTTTGGCATCGGCAATGACATCTTTCGAATTGGATTCGGCAGTGAGCTCGACCTCGCGGGCTTTTTTCTCAGCAATATGAACTTGAGTCTCGGCATCACGAATTTTTTTGACGTTTTCGGCGTCAAATTCGAGTTGTTTTTTGCGCAAATCTTCACGCTTAAAAAAGTAGCCAGCAGCGAGACCAAGCATCAGTGCAGAGGCACCGAATAAGAGCAAATGTACGAGAGTAAAAACGGATTCTGAATCGGGGGACATAAGGGGAGGGAGACAGGAAAAACTGCTCCCAGTACGAAAATCAAATCGGCTGTAGAAGGATTGTTCGTGAACGAGCGCCTTGCGATTGTGCTGATTGTAGAGGCATTTGCGAGAAAGTCAGGGATGAAATAAAACAAATATCTTCTCCTTTTTTGTACTGGGTAACAAGTGGAATAACTTCCGAAAAACAGTATCCCAGTTTTCTGTAAAAATCGCAATCAGAAAATTTTGTCATTTTACTTTTTATTCCGCATTTTTTTTATTTTAGACCAAGAATTCCATGATCCTCTTTTGGATAACCTTCAATATAAGTACTTAAATCCCCTGTAGTGCTGTATGTATAGGTGTTGAGGTAGTCGTCCGGCTTTTGACTAGGATGATCTTTTTGATATTCACCTACCGCAGCGTCAAGAATCTCATCTAACTTATTTGGATTCTTTATCATGATTTCGTTTGCAATGGCACCAATTTTTTTTCCAAAATCGACAGAACCCTCAGGAAGAAGGCTTGGATCGGTAAAGCCATGGGCAGCTGTTAGGTGTGCTCGAACTTTCTGGATCGTTTCTGGTGTGATTACTCTCTCGCCTTCGTCAATAATTCTAAAAAGTTCCGGGTCAAGCACTTTAATAATATCATTGTTCGACTTCATAAACTCATTGGTCGTCTTGGGTTTGGCACAATAGATTGCTTTTTCTCGCGGTTCGGCCCGTCTTTCAGTCGCGCTCCCTTCGTATGTATCACGGATTGAAGTATTTCCGTATTCTTTTGGATGGCTAAAACGACCATTATAGATTGCCCCGAAGGCAAATGTATATTCGATGTGAGCTGCGACTTGTTCTCTGAGCAATTCTCTATTTTGAATATGACCCGCTTTGGATTCACGCGCCATGGTAGTTATACGAAATAATTGACCAGCAATCACATTTGGAATACCGGTAATCGGCAGACGCCCATTGGTACCCACATTGGTGGCGAGCAACATTTGTGCGATACCAGCATTTCCTACTGAACCGGCAACAAAAGCCCAGTCATGGTCGAGTTTAGTATCTGAACATGATTTGCGCATCCGTTCTTGCACCTGCATATTACCAATGACCTCGGTTTGAAACCAGTCCTTAAAATTTGCTGGCATGTCACCATCTTCCTTAGGTTTAAACATATTGCCGATTTGTCGAAGTTGATCAGCAGTCGGCTTGACACTCAAAAACCAGTTGGTCATGGGATATTGGTTTTGGTATTTTGTATCAAACTGCGTGACTCGTTCCATATTGAGCAGACCCAAATTGACCCCCTGCAATATAAACCAGAACACCTTGATCGGATTACTCTTGTTTAAGTTAATCGCCGCATCGATATACATTTCAAAACGATGCGGTGAGACTTTCTTTTGTCCGCCTCGCTTGTCAATAATCATTTGGGTAATGATATCATCCATGTGATCCATATTTTGCGAAGATTCTTCTTTATACTCCTGTTTAGTGCTTTCGAAAGAGCTAGCGTTTTTGCGGTCGATATCGCGGAAAAAGTCATTATCATAAAGGATTCCGCACGCTCGCTGGAATTTGGAACGGAGAAACTCGCCATTGTCCGCATCCGACTCAAAGAAACGAATGTGATTCTGGTAACGCTCGAATGCTCGCCACAGTCGACGATCATTCCAGTCGATCGCACCTCGTTCGGAGAGGAGATAAAGACACGCTTTTAATTCATCTGTATTGGCGCTGCTGTCAACACGCTCCATAATCTGCCAGCTATCTTTGTTACTGAGTTGTTCTTTATAACTATTAACCGCGTCGGTCTCGCTTTTTTCGCGGACATTGTCAAATTCGTTGCCAAGTGGAGGGATAAGATTTTCGAACAGTGCTTTTCCCACTAATCCAGCTCGTCGTTTAGAATTGCGCTCGTGGCGGCGTTCGATAAATTCTTTGGTAGTCGAAAAGAGCGTTTTAAAATCTCCCAGTGCCAAAAAAGTAGTATTGTCCCACAAATCA
This sequence comes from Candidatus Altimarinota bacterium, assembly GCA_041738935.1. GTDB lineage: Bacteria > Patescibacteriota > Gracilibacteria > CAIRYL01 > JBGSOV01. Next base: position 61,161 of record JBGSOV010000020.1, read on the forward strand.
GTAAGAGGATTGACTTCTTCCGAATGATTAAAAGCTATGTGGGCAAGCACCTTATCGATTTCTTTTTCTGCTTCTTTCAGCATTGCCATCATTTGCGTAAAGGCATCGTCCCTATTCTCCTTTGGAATACTATCGAATCTTGAAAGGGTATCGGATACAACCCCTATTGTTCCTTCTGCATTACTAATAAGTTGCTCTCGAAAATCATCTGGCATAGCTTTAAACTTCCTTATTGTCTGGAGCTTTTTCAAAATACGGCGGCGGCGTTGATTATACTGAAATCGAAATGTTTTTGGCGTTGCTTCTGATAGTTCATCATCTACAAGCGCGTCTTCGTCTATTGTCATGTAGGCGAGTCTCTCGCCTGCATTCCACCAACCTGCACGCACGCTGTTGTCAGCAAAATGCTGTGCTGCCTGTACGAGATTTGAAGTCAGGAATTGATTAAGCAGAGTTTGATTTTGTGATTTGAAAGCTGCCAATTCGTTCGCCTCACCCTGATCATTGGGGTCAATCAGCGAATCAGAAAAAACATACGCAAGAAACTCCTTTTTGCGATCTCTATGCGGCAAACGCTTGTTCCCATTCATTCGGCGATAACGCTCGAGAAATTTATTGTAAAATTCTTGAAAACCAGGCTGGTTTTTGAGCTCTTCATAGAGTGCCTCGGACGGACGATATTTCGAAGCTTGGTCGATGGCATGCAAGCCTTCGTGACGCAAGACTTTGGCGAGAAACTCCTGATTTCCTTCCCAGACTGAACGCTTTACCCGAATAACAAAGCCAGTCTCGGTGACCTCAAAATGTGCATTTTCGTTATTTGGTAAGTGATCGACGATTTCCAGAATCGGCTTGTGATCAAGCCCCCTAAGATTTTGTAAATACTCCTTATCAACATCTCGATGAGAACTTACCCACTCCGCGAATGTTCCCAATTGCGAAAGTTGCTCTTTCACCTCTGTTTTCTCCTGATCGGTTTTCTGCGTGAGTTGTTTTTGAAAAACTGCCTGATTGATCTCTTCATAAGCGCCAGCTTCTTTGAGCTCTGATGCGCTTTTTCGCCATTCACTTGCTTTGACGCGCACTTTGCCTTCCGCAGTCGCTTGAACATTTGTTTTCGAATTATTCCATTCGGCATCTTCTACGACTTCGATAACGCCTTTCTTCGCAAGAGATTGTTTTCGCTCTTCGGTAAGTCCAATCCTTTCTGCACCATAGGCAGAACCATATTTTTCAACTTCTTCCAAAACCTGCGTAGGCGTTGGAAACGCATTGGGTGTTTGCTGTTTTTTTACCTGCAATTCTGCAAGGCGATTTGCACGCGCATCAAGTATCGATTGAATATCTGCGCGATCCACATCACCAAAAGTATCAGCTTTGCGATCATCAAGCGCACCAAGAATATCGTCGCACGAAGCGTCGAGATTAAGAATATATGCCGAAAGTTCTTCCTCCTTTTTTAATTGCTCTTTTTCGTCGTTCGTCAGCGCGTCCTCCGAATTTTGTGAAGCCGCCTTGCGTGCCAGCTCGGATTGTTGACTTCGATGCATTTCTGCCAGCTTTTCAGAAATATGTTTCGCATCACAAAATTTGTCATACCACTTTTCGACATCTGTCTTTTCTATTTCGTACAGATCAAGATATCCTTGCCTAATTTCTTCAAACCGATTATGTATTTCGTTATTCTCAATCGTCTTTCCTTCGATGATTTTTGCCATATCAGCAGAATTGCTGGTAGTCATCTGTTTTACTTGCTCGGAAACATGTTCAACAGCAGCGGCTTTGACACTTTTGAGGCGAACAAAATCTTGGTAAAACATGTTTTGCTGAACAGCACCAGCATATTGCTCAATGCTTTTACTTTCCGTCTCCTGTTCAATCGCCTTGCGAAGAAAAGAATTTGTTTTTATCAAATTCCCCTGATTGAGACCTTCGGCTAGTGCAGTGCATGGCTGAGCCAAAACGCGCTCAGCTGCAAATGATCTTTGCCCATCACCCGGAATTTCGTACCCCCATTTTTCCGCGAATAAAAGATAATCTTGCAGAGGATTTTTGAGGGCATCTTCTTGAGCTGCCTGTGCATGAAAGAGAATGGCGGAAATGACTTGCGTGACTTCCTGTGGAATCGCTTCATTTTCGATGTCGTTCTTTGGTACATCAGTTCGCTTTTGCTCAAGGTCGGAATATTGCACGAAAACGGTGTTGTCTTCGAGTTGGCGCAATGTTTCAAGTGTTTGTAAATCATCGTGATTAGAATTCGCTAGCTTGAGCGCAGCATCTTGATACCTGGCTCGTTGGGCAAGTGCCCGCATGCCAGAACTGTCATCTGGATTTTCTGAAGGATCATCTTGATACGCCAAGAGCGCATCCTTATTTAGACCGTGTACGGCAAATTGTTGTTGCAATCGAGCATCAATTTCTTCGGATTGGATGCGTATGGTTTCTTCGGATTTTTGACGAACGACACCTGCCAAAAACTCATCGACCTGTTGCAAGAGTTCGACCATAATCTTGTTCTGCGTTTTTACATCTTCACTATCCTGAATTTCTTCAAATAATTCATTACGCTTTTGATGCATGAGCTGAAGATCGTTCGGAGATGAAATATTTTTGGCGATTTCCCCGAGCTCTTCATACAAAGTGTTTGCTTCGAACACATTAAAAAGCGGCTTGTCTTTATCAATCTCTGGATGAGCAGTATAATACTGCTCCTTTGCAAGATGCCAAGCATTGTATAAATCTTCACCAAAACTTCGAGCGTCATCGAGATTTTTTTCGAATGATTTTTGCAAATGGGTGTAGCCCGATTCGATCCCAACTTGCGTCAGTCCCATGATTTCGGCGAATGCTTTTTTGTCCGCGATCTTGTCGTTGAGTTTGTTGATATTCTCGCGTGTCAGGTGGCGGCGCAAATACGCATCGCGCATTTGGACAAGCCGAGTGTTTTTGTACGGCAGTTTCGCAAGCGCAGTAAAAAAATCCTGCAGGAATTCCAGCGAAGATTCGTCAGAGGAAAAAACTTCGATAATTCTAGAAAGTGGCACTTGGAATAAGCGCATATATTCGGCGACTTCGAGCTTGTCTTTTTTTGACTTAAAAATATCGATGATATCCGAATATCCATCCAGCTCTTCCGAAGCAGAAAGGAGGTGGTAGATTTCATCCGCTTCTGCTGTCGGCAAAAACAATGCCGCTTCCGTGAGAATTTCTTGCTCTTCTGTGTCCATTAAAGACATTGCATGTTTCGCGGAAGCGTACTCTGCTGCATAATATCCGCGAGCTTTTTCCAAAAACGCCCGATAGATGTCTGCCCGCAAAGAATAGTGCTCGTGAGCGGCTTCGTACAAAATCTGGATGTCACTCGGATCAGTAACTCTTTTTTCATGCAAGAGCTGGACAGCGATTTTTGCGAGTGCGCGTCGGCGCAGGTCGTAACTCATAATCGTAGAGGCGAGCTGCTCTTTTAGAAAGTCCTGTTCAGGGAAGGCAATCTCTTCCGCTGCAGCAAGGATCGCTTTTACTTTTGTGAGATTTTCTAACTGTTGCTTGGTGTGCACTGTGGTTATATCGGGCGCTCGTTCGGTTGTGATTCCGGGAGCTAGTATATCGATTTTTGCTCGTGTCCAGTCTTCAATCAAATTTGGATTATCCTGACTTCTTTTCTGCTCCTTTGCATCCTCATCCAAAAACACCATCCTCTTCTCCAAAAAGTAGTGTTTGCGTTCGTGCCAAGCCGAATTATATGGAATGTGAAGCATGTATTAAAATCGCTTAGAAAAGAGCTTTGCGTATAATTTGTTTTTGTTCGTTAAGATATTCCTAGTATTTTAGCATAACTAAATGGTTTTAACAACAAATGCAAGCGATTTTCTTGCTCATTAGGAAGCCACTCGCTTGCAGAAGAATGACTTTTGTTTTTGACAAAAAATCACTATAATACAGAGATAAAACCTTCACGACGTCGCCCATGAAAGTTCCTGGATTTGTCCTCTCGCACACAAACATCAAAGATGCCAAAATTTGGCATTTTTACCTGCTTATGACTGGTTGGGCTTGTGTATATACCACGATGAATGTCGCAGTGATTTTGTTTTTGCAAGATGCACTCGGCAGTATTTTTATGGCGGGATTGGCGCTCGCGCTTGGTTCGGTTTGCGCGCTCCTCTTTGATGGCGTGTTTTCGTCATTACAAAAAGTTTTCAGCGCACGCAGCTTGTTTTTGACTTCCATCATGGGAATGATTTTGGCGGTTTTTTTGTTTGTGATTTCTTTTCATCCGGTCTTTGTTTTTTTGGCAGTGATTTTATTCCGTATTGCCTACGATTTGTGCGATATAACTGCAGTTTCGTATATCTTGGCAGAAAGCTTGCCGGCAGAATATGGACAAAATCTTTCTTACAAGCAACTCTCGCAAGGCATTGGAATGATTGGCGGATTTTTGGTATCGGCGATTGTGTTGTCGACGGCATATTTTGTCGGCGATATCTCGGAAGCGGTGATGGACAAAACAAGCCAACTTTTTGATGCGCAGTTGCAAACAGCATTTGTTTCGGCACTCTTTTTTGTAAAAGCCTTTCTGCTCATTTTATTAATCGCATTATGGGGAGCAGCATATTTGCTGTTCGATCAAGAAGAGTTCGAACTTTCGCGCGCCAAAATCGTCAGTTCGTTTCAAGAACTCGAAGCTGAAACGGTCAAAGAACTTAAGAAAAAAACAGCAAAAATCGTGCGCAATATCCCTGGTTTGCAATTGCAACAAGCAACCGGACAAGAGATACGCCTTGTTTCTACCGACATCAAACATCAATTTGATTTTCGTGCAACCTTCTCCGAACTTGGCTCTGCCATGAAAGATATTTTTCTCGTAATTCGCAAACGCCCAAGCAATATCCCACTTGTTTGGTCGCTATCCGTCTTGTGTATTTTTTCATATTGGGACACATTTTTGGGCACGTTTATGCCCATCTTTTTTACCGAAATCCTCCGCGAGCAAAGCGGCTGGCTTCATGCTGTCCCGGGGAGTATTTTGATGTTTTTGTTTATCGTGCCAGTGCTCGGATTATTACCGTTGGCCGCCAAATGGGGAGACAAACATGGACGGCATTATCTCATTATGACGGGGCTTGTTTTGACGACTATTGCCTCTTTTGCTGTGGGGCTGATGGATCCGAAACAATTCTTCCTGTTTTTGCTTGCTGGCTTTGGTATTTCATTTGGATATTTGTTTGTGATGAGCGCGGTGCGCGCCAATACCGCTGCCAAGTTGAATGAATTTTTGGCAATGGAACGTGGTGACGACAAAATCGACAGTAATGCTTTTGCAGGATCGATGATGCTGACCGACAATTTGGGGAATATTGTCGGCACACTCCTGGGCGGCGCGTTGATTACTTTTTTCAGTTTTCAAGGTTTTTTCGTCATTTTTGGTGTGTTACTTCTTGTCATTATTGCCATTACGATTCGAAAATACTCACAAATCACCGGATATGCCTATGTTTTGCAATCTCCTGTTGTGCAGATTAAAGTAGCCGAAACACCCTTAGCCAGCAGTGAGTAACTGCCAAAATGCCAGCGCGGTTTCTTCGGTAGCACTCGGTCCTTTACCCGTGCACAAATTGCCATCGACAACCGTTTGCTCATCGAGAAAGATGGCACCATTTTTGGCGCACAGCGCAGCGAACTTCCCGTCATCATTGTAGCCAGTGCATTTTTTAGCAGTCAAAAGTCTCCATTTGGTAAAATTCTGCGTCGCTGCACAAATGGCGCCAAATACTTTGTTTGCCGCTACAAACTGCTCTGTCAGATGTTTTGCAGTTTCGTTTTCTTGAAAAATCAGGCTGCCACCGCCACCCACGAAAAAAATCGCATCAAAATTATTTGAATCTCCTTCCGATAAAATGTATTCGTGTTGCACTTTGTAGCCAAAACGCCCGATTGATTCGTGTGTTAATGAAGTCGTTTTTACAGACGCGCCCAGCTGCTCCCAAAAAGCGCGTGGCACGATATATTCGCTGTCGCGAAAGTTGTCTGGTGCAAGTACCATCAGAATTTTTTTCATACGCATTGAAAAAGAACCATCTGTATTTTAGGCTTGTGACTAAGCAATGCAAGATTTTTTTGATGAATGAAAGAATGCAGCTGTTTGTTTCGAGGAGGAGGAGAATTTATTCTTTGCCGCCAAAGATTTGCACTATGGTGAGCTGCCCTGCTGTTTTGCGTTCCCAACAAAACCCAAAACCGACAGTGTCAAAATCGGGTGAGATGATGAGTTCGCGATGAACTGGCGAACGCATCAGACTTTCGTGTGCACTTTGAATGCTGCTGCTCTCGGCAAGATTTTCGCCGATACTGACATCAATATTATATGTCTCCATCAAATCTCCCGCTGTTTTGCCATCTGGCGTTACGTGTCCAAAATATTTGCGCTCGCACATGTCGTCTGCCCGCGCTTTTGCCAAATTGGCGACACGTGAATCAATTTTAAACAGATTTAACTTGCGTGTCGCGCGCTCGCGGTTGATATAGCGCAGCATTTCTTCAGATAATTTGGCATTGTCCAACTCTGCTTCGGTAAGCTGGTCGGACAAACGGAGGTCAAAATAATCCGGGATAATGGGCAAACTTCCTTTCGAAACCGTGCCTCCGACGAAGAGACTGAGCATGTCTTTGCGATTGATTTCGACCAAGTAGGTTCCGGCTTGTTCCGCCACAAAACTGGCAGCAAAGTCTTTACCATCCACTTGTAATGGCACATTAATAATCTGCTCGTCAGGTGCAATCAGCACCATTTCACTTGCGAGAGATTCGTCGCTGGTGCCAAAAATACCAACGATCTCGCCCGGAACAAATTCTTCCGCGAGATGAACATCGGTCAAATTGTTATCACGACGCGAAATATGTTCTGCAGCCACAAAAGTTTCTTTTCCACCAAAAGCCCAATCCGTCTGGCGATCAAGCGCATTTGCGCCGGCACTCGCTCCCCAAAGGCTAATGGTAAATTCGCCGACAGTGAAATCCAAAAAATCGCTGAGCGGCATCATCATTTTTGATTCTCCAAAAACATAATATTCTTTGCGGAGTTCTTTTTGTTCAAAAACAATCCGAAACAAATCATTATCATTTTTTTCCCACACGATACTCGGCATTCCATCATTGATTTCGGAATGCAAATTGCTGGGCGCATTTGTTTCGACGCCAAAAGTTGGCTCGCATTCTGGTCTGACCACGGTGATTTCGGCGACTTTGGCGCTCCCTGATGTACCAGGATAAACGGAAAGAGAATAGCTTCCTGCTTCGGAGAAGAGGACAGGAATGCGAAAAACACCGTCTTGCACATCGCCAACAAAAGACTGCAAGTTACTCGGATCAGATTTTGGCGAAAAGAATACCATCGCCTTTTTGGGTAAGGGTTTTTTTTGAATAACACCAGTAATCAGAGAGATTTCTCCGGCGAGAAACTGCTTTGGCAGCGGCTTACCAAGAGTAACATTTGCATAAAAATCTTTGGGATATGTTCCGGTATCGATGGCGAACTTGCATGTGGCGTCTTCGGCTATCGACTGCGACAGATTGGGAATTTCTGTAGTCGAGTTTTGGAGTGCTAGGACTAATTGCTCCCAGTATTCAGGGTCAAAATCAGCAGATTTTTCGAGCGCGCTTTTTGCCTGATCAACGCCGTAGGCAAACATTTTTCCGCTGGAATCGAGATCTTGCACTTTGGCGAATAACTTTTGGGCTTCTGGCAACTGATTACTTTTGAGAAGCACTGCAGCGCGTTCGGCAAGCATCTTGGCATATTGCTCATCTTCACTGGGTGCCTCAGCAGGAGGAGTTGGCGTAATTGTCGGCGCAGGCGAATTGTTGACCTTTGGAGCGAGTGAAGCTTTTGCTTTTGGTGTTGGCTTCGTGTTTTTGAGCGGCGGATGTTTTTCGTCATTTTGAGTGGGAGGTGGCAACGCGATCTCTGGAAGCAGCGGAGGCGCTTCGGGCGTTTCGCCAGCTTCGATGATTTGTAGATATTTTTGCGCTTTGGCATTACCAGCATTCAGCTCCACAGCTTTGCGCAGCAGTTTTTGTGCTGCTACAATGTCATTTTCACGCAACTTGCCTTCGGCGTATCCGACCAATAGTGAAGCGTAGACTGGATCAGCAGCAGGTTCTTTGTTGCTTTCGTCATCATCAGGCAGCGCAGTGTACGTTGGAGAAGTCGCGAGCGGTTCTTCTGCCGTGTTGTCTGGTTGAGGATCAACGGTCTGCTCTGTTGCAAGTGGAAGAACAATCGGTTCGGGTTGTTGCCAAAAAAGCAGCGCGTCAAATCCTCGCGTAAAACTAACAAAACCAATACCAAGCACGGTTACGCAGCACAAGAACGAAATGGAATAGAGATATTTTTTTTTCATGCCAAAGCGAAGGAGTTTGCGTAATTATATTATTATACATTTTTGTATGTAATAGTCAATGTTTTGCGACATCTTGTATATATCAACGCAACAAAAAAAGCAGTTTCGTTTTTCGGAACAAATACGTACAATCAGCAGCAAAATCACCCTGCAAAAGTCGCACCTCTTGCCTCGCTTATGCCAGATAAAAAACCCGATCCACTCGAAAAACTGCGCAAAAAGTCTGCCACGCTTCCCACAGAGCCTGGCATTTACCGTTTTTTTGATGATACGGGAAAACTGCTCTATGTCGGCAAAGCCAAGCAACTGCGAAATCGGGTAAAAAGTTATTTTCACAAAAGTGCAGATCATGCTTCCAAAACCATTCGCATGTTGCAAAAAATCCACTCGCTCGACTGGGTCACTACTCGCAGCGAGATCGAAGCGCTCGTACTCGAAGCAAATCTGATTCACGAACATCGTCCGCAATACAACGTGCTTCTGCGCGATGACAAGCATTTTTTGTACCTAAAAATTAGTAAAGAACCTTTTCCTATCGTCAGTTTTGTGCGCCAAATCGACAAAGACAAAGCCACTTATTTTGGACCATATGCAAAGGCAAGCGAAGTGCGCAAAACCGTCGATTTTTTGCGCGAAGTCTTACGCTTTCGCAATTGTCGCGTCGAAATTTCTGCCGAAGGAAAGACAATTCGCAATCCCGAAAATCGCAAAATCCCCTGCCTCGATTATCAGATCAATCGCTGCACAGCGCCTTGTGATGGCAGAATTAGTCAAGAAGAGTATGCCGAAGACATTCGACAGCTGACGCAATTTTTGCGAGGAGATACCATTCCAGTTAAAAAAAAGTTGCAGCAAGAAATGATGCTTGCCGCCGAAAAAAGAGAATTTGAGCGCGCGGCACGCTTTCGTGATTTGCTCAAATCAATCGAATGGGTTGACGCAAAGCAATCTGCCAGCATTCCAGAAGATTTTTCGGCAGATGTTATCGGCATGGCTTTTGGTGAAGCCAAAAGTTTTTTCCATGTACTTTTTGTGCGCCACGGCAAAGTCTTGCGCTCGGAGAATTTTTCGCTCCCGAGTGCAGCGACAGCCGAAGAAACGTTTTTAGCTTTCTTGCGTGATCACTTTGCATTTTTCCCCGATGTTCCGCAGATTACGCTCGTGTCCGATATTTTTCCGGAAGACGATCAAAATCTCTGGGAAGAATTCGCCACCCATATCACGAGTAAACAAACCGAGATTCGGATTCCCAAGCGCGGTATCAAGCGCGAACTGCTCGAGCTCGCCGAAAAAAATGCCAAATTGCAGGCTGCCAATTCGAAAGCAAGTTTTGAAGAAGATGTACTGGGTCGTCTGCAAAAAGCGCTCGACTTGCCCCGACGACCAGAGCGAATCGAATGCTATGATATTTCGCATTTGTCCGGAACGCATCCCGTGGGATCGCGCGTGGTTTTTACCGATGGCAAGCCGGATAAAAACGAATACCGCAAATATAAAATGAAAACATTACCACCAGGAAAGATTGATGATTTTGCCGCGATGCGAGAACTACTCGGCAGGCGTCTCAAACGCCTAGAACGTGGCTCGGAGATTTTGCAAACCGAAATAGTCACTGACGAAAATGCGCTTGCGGAAATCGAAGCACTGCTCGATAAAGAGGGTTTGCTCACTGGATTACCCTTCGAACAACAATTTGCCTTTCGTGAAACTATTACTGGAGAAATAGTTGGTTATGCGCGCACCAGACGCTGGGGACGCGCTATCGAAATCGGTGGCGTGTTGGTATTACCCGAGTTTCAAGCAAGTGGTATGGGCACCGAAATCGTTAAGTCTCTCGTACTTGCTTCCACCGAAAAATGCGTACGTTTGCTGGCAAGGCGCAAAAAAATCCGTTGGGTCATCGCTCTCAAATCGATTGGTTTTGTCGAAGAAAAAAAGCCACCCAAAGCATTTCGCGAATTGTGTGAGCAAAAAATGCAAGAAGGTGGCATCGAGCGTTTTACACTGAAAATCAGTCCGAACAGTCTGCGGCAAGCGGTGAATAAAGTGCCAGACCTGCTCGTGATTGATGGTGGCAAAGGTCAACTTTCGGCAGTCGTCGCAGTATTGAGAAAAATGAATCTTTTTCGTAAAATTCCGGTTTGCTCTTTGGCAAAAAAAGAAGAGCAGATTTTTATTCCTGGTAATCCTGAGCCGCTGCCAATTGCCAAAAATTCGTCCGAAAACGAACTTCTTCAACAGATTCGTGACGATGCCCATCGCTTTGCGATTTCATTTAACAAAAGCTTACGCAAAAAAGCCGAAATCACTTCGATTTTGGATGAAGTCAAAGGACTTGGTAAAGAAAACAAAAAAGTGCTTCTCAGCGAATTTGGAAGTGCGAGTGGTATTTTTGCAGCAAGTGATCGCCATCTCTTGCAACATGTCTCACCAACAGTCTTGCGCAACTTACGCATCGTCGCGCATCAACAAAAGCAAGTGGATGAAAACGAAACGAATATCAACCAGTAAGCCAGCGCAAAGTGTCAACAAATGGAATCACGATAGCGAGACAAACCGAACTCGCGAAGATAGCAAACGCTGGTGGATCGATGTGCGTATCACCCCGATTATAAAACAGGCGCGCGCCTAATTCGCCGAATAAAGCGCCAATGACACCAAATATCACACCAAAAATTAGCGAATCACCGATTCCTGCTGCGAGACTCGCAGGAAGTACAATATGGTGCATCACCGGAACATGATTGCCAAATTGCAAAAAGAGCAAAGAAAAAGCGGCAATACCAAACATTAAATATGGCATTTCGGTAATAATTGCGACTTGCGATGAAATGAGTCCCAAAATCGCTCCTAAAAAAGTAATGCTCAGCCAATCTGATTCCCACGGCAGCCAAATGCCGAGCTTTTTGTCACCTTGAGCGGCTTTGGTAAATTGAGTTTTAGTATTGACGACCGCTCGGTCAGAAAAAAGAATTCGCGCAACGACGCCAGAAAAAAAGACAGTGGCAGCGATAGTATCGATTTGTGGTATCGAAAGTGGAATTAAGGAGATGAAGATTTGATTAAGGCAAAAGCCAAAAACTCCAAATAATCCACCAATGAGTAGTGGTTCGGTGTTTTTTTCAAAAATCAGTGGCGTAATAATATCGCGTCCATTTGAAGAGTGAAGTTTTTTACGCGCGGCAAAAGCACTTGCGGCAACGCCGCCAGCAAAGGCAACATGCGGACCGAAGATATTACCAAAGGCAAGTTGGGTAAGAATCACGTCGCTTCCCGTTGCGACGGCGACAATGCTTCCAATGACAACTAAGATGCCAAACAGGATAAAAGCAGGCAGCGCACCAAAAGCAGCGCCAAAAGCTCCTCCACAAAATGCCAATCCGATCAAGCTGATGTATTCGTTTCCCATAGTTTTTTGTTTTAATCTTCTTATATTATACAATTTATTATGGCAGTAAAGCAAGTCTTTGGATTGACTTTGAGAAGCCAAAAAGCTAAAATTGAACTGTCAAAAAGTCAAATAAATTTATCTCTGTCCCCCCCGCATGAAAAAAACACAACCTCATTTTGCGAGCGGCATCTGGCAAACCGAAATCGATGTCCGCGATTTTATTCAGAAGAATTATACACCGTATGAAGAGAACGGTGATTTTTTGGCAAGTACGACCAAGCGCACCACAACTGTCTGGAAAAAACTAAGTGAGACGATTCACAAAGAACATGCCGCTGGCGGCGTACTCGACGTCGACACCAAAACCCCATCGACCATTACGAGCCATGCTCCCGGATATATCGATCAGAAGAACGAACTAATCGTAGGAATCCAAACCGACAAGCCGCTCAAGCGGGCAATCAAACCCAAGGGCGGCGTGCGACTTGTCGAATATGCCTGCGAAGCCTACGGTTACAAACTCGACCCCAAAGTCACAGAGATTTTTACTAAGTATCGCAAAACCCATAATGACGGCGTTTTTGATATATACAAAGATTGGGAAGATTTTCGCACACCAGACGGTAAACTGCTACGCAAAGTAGGAATTATCACTGGACTACCGGATAATTATGGTCGCGGTAGAATCATTGGTGATTATCGTCGCGTCGCGCTCTATGGCATCGATCGCTTGATCAAAGATCGTCAGGAATATATGAACACCTATCTGACGGAAATGACTGGCGAGCAAATTGCCATTCGCGAAGAAGTTGCTGAGCAAATCCGGTCGCTTAAGGAAATACAACAGATGGCGAGCAGTTATGGGAGTGATATTTCCCGTCCTGCAGAAAGTTTTCGCGAGGCGGTACAATGGACATATTTTGCCTATCTTGCCGCGGTAAAAAGTCAGGACGGCGCCGCAATGAGTTTTGGGAGAATTGATGCCTTTTTGGACATTTATGCCGAGCGAGATCTAAAAAATGGCACGCTGGACGAAAGCGGAGTGCAGGAGATCATCGATGATTTTGTGATGAAACTGCGCATTGTGCGGCATTTGCGCCCGACGGAATATAATGAGCTGTTCGCCGGCGATCCGACCTGGGTCACGTGCCTCATCGGTGGACAAGGCGTAGATGGCAGAACACTCGTGACGAAAACGACGTTTCGTCTGCTCCATACCCTCAAGAACCTCGGACCTGCACCAGAACCGAATATCACGGTCGCATGGTCAACGGCATTGCCGAAAAATTTTAAGAAATATGCTTCGCAAATGGCGATCGACACCTGCGCGATCCAGTTTGAAAACGATGACCTGATGCGTCCGCGCTACGGTGATGATTACGCGATCGCTTGCTGCGTCTCGGCGATGACGGTCGGCAAACAGATGCAGTTTTTCGGCGCACGATGCAACATGCCAAAACTGCTTTTGATGACGATCAACGAAGGAAAAGACGAATTCGATGGCAAGCCGATCGCCGCCGATGTGCCAAAACTCAAGCACAATACGACTCTCGATTATGACGAAGTCAAAGCGAATTTCTTCAAGCAGATGGATTGGCTCGCCAAGCGCTATGTCGGCACGATGAACACGATTCATTTTATGCACGACAAGTATAATTACGAAGACAGCCAAATGGCACTCCATGATGTCGATGTCGAGCGCGTAATGGCATTTGGTATCGCCGGAATCTCGGTCGTCGCAGATAGCTTGTCCGCCATCAAATATGGCAAGGTCAAAGCGATTCGAGATAAAGACGGCGTCGCGAGGAAATTTGAAATCTCTGGAGATTTTCCGAAGTTCGGCAATGATGATGACCGCGTAGATAGCATTGCGATTGAAGTCGTGAAGGAATTTATTACTGCACTCAAAAAGCACAAGACCTATCGCAATGCCAAGCACACCCTCAGCCTCCTCACGATTACTGCCAATGTCGTCTACGGCGACCACACCGGCGCCACGCCCGATGGACGCAAAGCGCACGAAGCATTTGCTCCAGGAGCGAATCCGATGCACAATCGCGACAGTCACGGAGCGATCTCTTCACTCAATTCGGTCGCAAAAATCCCGTATGAGTACTGCCAAGACGGCATTTCGAACACCTTCTCGATCGTGCCGAAAGGACTCGGCAAAACCGATCCGCAGCGCATCGACAATCTCAAAGCGCTCCTCGATGGCTATTTTGCCAAAGGCGGCTTCCACTTGAATGTCAATGTGCTCAATCGCGAAACACTGCAAGACGCCATGAAGCATCCGGAAAAATATCCGCAATTGACAATCCGCGTTTCCGGCTATGCGGTGCACTTTATCAACCTCAGCAAAAAGCAGCAGGAAGAAGTCATCGCCCGCACCTTCCATGAACGATTTTAGGGGGTCATTCCGGCTTCCACCACGGCGGACAAGTGAACGGAATCGGTAGGCTGAGAGGGTTTGTGCGATTCCTTCCCCCTGAGGGTGTTTGCGACAAAAAATCGATTTACGATTCAAGATTCATGATTTAAGATTTTACGTAGAATCACCTGAGGTTAAAGTAGGATTCCTAAATCTTGCTTCTTAAATCCTGAATCCTTCATTAGAAATCTTCCAACAAAATAGCGAACCATGAGCAAAAATCAACAAAAGACACTCGGCAACATCCACTCTTTCGAATCCTTCGGGACGCTCGATGGTCCCGGAATTCGCTTTGTGGTCTTTCTCGCCGGTTGCCCACTCCGCTGTAAATATTGTCACAATATCGATGTCGTCTACGCAAAGAACGCGCCACAGATAACCGCGGAAGAACTCGTGCAAAAGATCCTCGTCAACAAACCATATTTTGATGCAAGTGGTGGAGGCGTCACAGTCAGCGGCGGCGATCCCGTCAGTCAGCCAGAGTTTCTGGTGGAATTTTTGCGGCTCTGCCAAGAACATAATCTTCATACTGCCGTCGATACTTCGCTGTGCGCACCGTCGCATGTCATCGAGCAGATCGCGGAATATACCGATTTGTTCCTCATCAGTCTCAAACATATGGATGACAAAATCCATCAATACTTGACCGGCGCCAGCAATCGACTGATTTTCCGAAATATCGAACAGCTCAGCAAAATGCAAAAACGCATCTGGTTCCGTCTCATCATTTTACCGGGATATACGGATACCAAGCAGAATCTGACAGAACTTACCGAGTACCTCAAAACGGTGGATTTTGAACTGATCGAGCTGCTCCCCTATCACGAAATGGGCATCTACAAATGGAAAGAATTGGGTCTCGGGTATGACCTCAAAGATGTCTCGCCACCGACTCCCAAGCAAATCGCGAAAGTAAAAAACTATTTGAGTGACGCTGGCTTTACCGTTGTGGTGAATGAGTAGCAGATTCTCGCTTAGTAATAGGGAGTTCAGATAAAATCGTGGTGGGTCGTTGAGTTATAGTAGCTACTTTTAAGAAACTTCTAATTTACTCAGCACTTCATTATCTCGCAAGAAATCTTGTATATTCGCATCCATATCCCGAAGATCAGTTGCAAACTGATCCGACACCTTCCCGATTACCTTTCCTGTTTCATCTATTTGAGCAAGAGGCACAAGGAGAGTTTCAATATATTGCGAGATTTGACGTAGCCTAGGAGTTTTCGTATCGACCATTGCCATCATATAGAGATTGTAAAGTTTAGAGACCCAAAACCTATGAATGCAATGAGTAGTTGCTGCAATTCGCATTGGCGCATCGGAATCACAATATCCATCTGGGTCGATAGCATCTTGAGCACCTTTGAGTAAGCGCTCCAAACGCTCAGCCAGATCGAGTTGAATCTCGTGGAGATCCTCATCTCTTCCTTCGGTTTTATTCGAATCTCTCCCTGTTGTAAATTTGTAAAGTTCTTCTGCCGTGAGACTCACAGTTTCATCAGCAATAACTTCTTTTACATTTTCAGACATAGTAATGTAATAAATATATTTTTATTTTAAATTTAATATTATTTTTGTCAACTCCATTTCCAAAAAGCTGTTGCATTTTTTGCACCGAGGCATATTTTTGAAGTGGTTCTCCATTTCTTTTTCCCAAAATATTATGAAAACCGCTACTCTCGACCCGCGCGAAAAAACCCAATCGCGTGAGGAACACGATGACAAAAAAGAACAAGAGCGACGACAGCAAAAAGAAGTTGAAGAAAAAAACCAGCAACAAGATGAAGACAAGAAGTCGAGCGAAGAATCGAAGACGATTGATGCACTAAAGATCTTGCTCGGAAGCAGTTATGTCCTGCTTGTCAAAACGCATGGCTTCCATTGGAATGTGACCGGCGAAATGTTTCAGCCGCTGCATGCACTCTTCGAAGAACAATACAACGACCTGTTTGAGGCGGTGGACACCATTGCCGAACAGATACGTGCATTACAAGAGTTTGCTCCGGGGACGATTAAACAATTCACCGAAAAATCACTGATCAAAGATGCCAAAGATATTCCCGATGCCAAAGACATGATCAAAGAGTTGCTCCAAGACCACGAGACCTTGTCGGGAGCTTATCGCAAGGCGATCAGCATCGCGCAAGAAGAAGGAGACGAAGTCACTGCCGACCTTTTTATCGCCCGTTGCACCGTGCACGAAAAAACCGCTTGGATGCTGCGCAGTTTTGTAGCGTAAAATTACTCTCCCCCTGTGAGATAGGAGCCTGTCCCGAGTTCTCGGGAGGAGCTTGAGGGGGTCGAATTGAGAAAAAAGCAGCTCATTTCTGAGCTGCTTTTTTTATCTAACTATGATTTTAGAACTTAAGCAGCTACCGCAGCATCAGAACTTGGCGGATTGGATGCTTCAATTATTCCTGCAGGAATTTGACTTGTAGCAGCATCGGAAATCTCAATTATTTCAGCGCTTACTAGATGTGCAGGCTGTTGTGCCTCGAATTTTGGAGGAGTAAACGCTGGCGACAATTCGCGATCGCCTGAAAACAGATTTTTGAGATCATCCTTATGAAAAGGATTTTCACCAGCACGATATCGCATATTATTCAAAAAAAGAATGATGCAAGCATTCGCTCAAACGAAAATATTAGCAAGTATTTTGCGAAAAAAGCGCCAAATATGGCATACCAAAGAAAGGCGTTAATAAGCCACACAAAAATCGGATACTGGCTAGTGGCTCCCAAAGCCACGACTTTTGATTGTGTTTTTTATAAATTATGTTGTGGAGAAATCTGCTAAGCATATCGAATAAGAAAGTTCCCCCGGACCAAGGGGAAGGAGCGGTGGAAGGAGCAACTATCCGTATTGCTCCACTTGTTTAATGAATGCAAAAACCGACTTTCGCTAGAAGGCTGTGATGTTTGTATCTGGAAATGGTCGTGATTACAAACTCTGAATAGTCGATTCTTTTGGCGTGCTATTGGATTCTCTTTTAACAAACATGGAGAGCAACTCGGGAGAGTTGCTCCACTATTAGGCAGCTATTTCCAAATCCTGATCTGACTTTTGTTTTGCAAAATACCCCTCTATATCTTCGACTTCTCTTGGAATATCGAGCCAAGAATATGCTGCTAACAGTTTTTCAGTAGTTTCTTGAATAAAAATTTCAACTTCTCGTTGTGATTGCCCACCTGTACTATCATTTATTTCAATGACTCTATCATAAAATTCCTCTATTTTTCCGACTCCCCCACTTTCTAGTTCTCTGTTTTCTAATTCTTCGACACACTTTCCAACTGCGTTTGTTATTAGCATGAGTGGACTGCGCTGTTTAAAAACTCCAGGATTCACTTGGATAATTTCCGCAATAATATGCATCTGTATTATATTTCGAAAAGCCCCAAAAGCTTCTGCTTGCTTCTTTTCCCTAAGTGCCTGATCCGCACTCAATAATGCCTCTTTAGCGGCATTTCCCGAATCCAAGTATTTTTCATACCTGCCTTCTGCGCCCTGGCATCCTCCATCTGGCATAGTTCTTTAGAAACTGTTTTACCTTTTACCCACAAAATTTTTACTTGTCACGTAAATGCTGCTGACCACCCTGTGTCAACACCGACAAGCACTTTCAAATCCGTTTACTGGATTTGGTATGCGCAAATCACAAAATCCGACAAAAAAAATTTATGGCAATATGCGCAAATCCCCTCAGCCCCCTTTAACAAGGGGATGAAAATACGATTCCTCGCTCAACTTTTTTATGACGAGAGGTATATCAGGTTTGATGGAGCTTGCGATTCCTCTCCCCCTGAGTCAGGGGGAGTTGGAGGGGGTCGATTGAAAAAATTACCACTCTTCACAATATAAAATTTTTGCTCCACGTTTATCTGTAGCATTTGGATTTATGAAAGTCCTCTTATTCTTTTCAACGAGAGCGTTTTTGTTATTTTTTATACAACTTCAGCGGCACATCTTTGAGTTGCTCCGGCATTTCGTCTGGCAAATACGCCGGCGCGTGCAGCATGCTCATCGCATAGATCTCCCCTGCCGGTTGTTCGGCAAAAGTGTGCCCTCGGTGAACGCCGTAAAGCACCGAATATCCGCTGATACCGAGTGTGTCTTTTGCATCTGCAATTGCAGTGTTCAGTTGGTCGAGCGAAGTCGCATTGTTACAGACGTCTTCAATAAAGAGGAGGTGTTTGCCCTTGAGCTTGGCGGCTTGCTCGTCAAAAATTCCCAAAATGCCGTTGCGTTTTTCGGCATACGCATATTCGATACCGCGAGTCTCGAACAATTTGAGTTGGATAACTTTTGGCAAAAACAGCGATCCCATCGCCACGCCGACGATGATCAGGTTGTCCTTGTCGCCAAACCACTCCTCGATCGCCCGTTCGTAAAACGGCACGAGCTGTTGCTCTTGAGCAGTGCTGAGGACTCGAAAATTGATGAAGTATTCGCCATGATAATGCCGTCCGTCCGGAGCGGTCTTTTTGTATTCGAAATGCCCTTTTTGCACGATGCCAAATTGCTCAAGCAGGGTGACAAATTCCGTCTGTTCGGAAAATACGGTGAGATTTTTTGACATAACTGAGGAAGAAATCTGAACACTTCCACTCTAGCAAAAAACCATGTTCGACCATGCGAGTTTGCATTGCGAAAAATCACATATTATTTTATAATGAAGAGAATAAACACCAAAACCCTATGCCCGACGAACAACCGCTCACACCACCACAAACAGCGTCACCACCTCTAACGGCAAGTCCCGAAGACCGCTTGCCAATTCCGCGTGCTGTCGATCAAAATGAAATCGCCTCACAGCTGCGTACTGTCGGCAAAGCAAGTAATACAGAGGCATTTACTATCGGTGTTGGCGAAATCAATCAGCAATTCAAAGAGCGCGAAATTTCCGAAAAAGCGAAACAACTTGGCGTTCCCTATGTCAATTTGCTCGAACTTCCAATCAATCCGGACGTGTTTGGGATTATTGATCGCGAGCAATCGTTCGCTGCGAATTTGGTGCCTTTTTATAGTATCGGCAAACGTCTGCGTGTTGCCGTTACCGATCACACCAATCCCGCCAGTTTGGCACTCATCAATCAGCTAAGAGAAAAATTTGAAATCGATGTCAATATCTGTTCGGCAGAATCACTCAAACACGCACAAAAGAATTATGACAAACGCTTTTACAGTAACGAAAAAGAAGTTATTGCCTTCTTCGATCCAAATCGCGAAATCAATCTGCAAGACGAACTCGCGATTGCGAAAAAACTGCCGGAGAAAATGGCAGACCAAAAAAGCGATATTATTTTGAATCTTCTCCATGAAATTGTCTTGCGCTTGCGCGTTTCGGATATTCATATTCAGCCAGAAGAAACAGAAGTGGTCATTCGCGCTCGGGTCGACGGCGTTCTGACAGAAATCTGCCGCATTAGCTTTAAGATCAATAATCTCCTCGTGCAGCAGATCAAGCACGATGCTTCGCTCAAATACAATATTACGAATATGCCGCAAGACGGCAAATATACTTTTATCGCGAGCGATCGCAATGTTGATGTTCGTGTCTCGACCTTGCCGACCAATTTTGGCGAAAGCGTGGTATTGCGTTTTTTGGACGCTAAGAAAGGGATTGTCGAACTCGAAAAACTTGGCTACCCAAAGCGTATTATTGGCGCTTTTGAAGAAGCAATTTTTAGTACCATGGGAATGATTCTTGTGACGGGTCCGACCGGCTCGGGAAAAACCACCACGCTTTATTCCGCCATCTCTCGCGTTAATACGCCAGATAAAAAAATCGTCACGCTCGAGGATCCGATTGAGTTTCGCCTCAAAGGAGTTTTGCAATCGGGAGTCAACCACAGTGTCGGATTTGATTTTTCCAAAGGCTTGCGTTCGATTTTGCGCCAAGATCCGGATGTCGTACTCGTGGGAGAAATCCGCGACCAAGAAACCGCCGAAACCGCAGTGCAAGCAGCGCTTACCGGACATATTGTGTTTTCGACTTTACATACCAATTCTGCTGCTGATGCAATTCCGCGTTTGATGAACATGGGTGTCGCGGCGTTTGTGCTTGCGCCAGCGCTTCGTATGATTACTGCGCAACGTCTAATCCGCAAGATTTGCGACAAATGTAAGTTTCAAAGACCGATTACTCCCGAAGAGCAAAAAGAACTTGCCGAAGTGGTCGAGACCGCCGAGCAAATCGGCTACCAATTGCAAATGCCGCCAATGGTGTCAGAAGGAAAAGGCTGCAATCATTGCGGCGGAATCAAGTTTCGCGGTGAAATTGCCGTCACAGAAGTATTACGCGTAGACGACAAAATTCAAAAACTGATCTTCACCGACTTCTCTTCGCAAAATATCTCTCGTGTCGCGCGCGAAAACGGCATGCTCACCATGTGGGAAGAAGGCATGGTAAAGGTCATCGAAGGGATTACAACGGTAGAAGAAGTAAAACGCAAGATTCAAAAAACCCCATCGCTCAAAACGCTGCAACAAATCGCATGATAATAAAGCTGTGTTTTCTTTTTAATGCAAAATGATTGCCAAAAATATCGACAATTCTGACCGCATAAACCCTGTTTCTGAAGATAAGGATAATTTTGGAGGTGATTTTCAAAAATTGAATATCAAACTCGATTCCATTGAGCGTGACCGTGAAATCACTCTTTGCATCGCGAACTTGTTAGCACAAGGTCTTCAAACACTTATTACCAAATTTGGAGCAGATGTTGTGCTTGAGACAATTACAAACCTATCCAGAGAAAAAGAAGGGAAGTCACTCACAATGAAGGACGTATTGATACGACTGGAACCAGACAGTGAGAAAAGGAAACAACTTCTTCGAGAAATCCAAGATGATGCTAAGAGTCAAGCAAGAGAGATCGATTCTGCTACCACAGATGGAAGCAAAGATGACTACAAATATTTCCAAGCGGTATGGGGAATAGCAAAAAACTATGTTACAAGGATGGAACAGAATCTAGCTCATTTGAATGGGGGAAGTAGATGGTTTGTGAATGAAAAAGACAGTCTCATGGCTAATCACTGGCTTGAACAATTTGCATCGCTCGCGTTACAAGATGATGAAGAAAGGCAAAAAATTGGAAATCAGCTCGGAGTCGAAAAGAATAATATTTTTCAATTATTAGAGCAGAGAGATGCTATCAGCACAGAAGAGATGAATCAGTTACAAATAGAATGTAAAGCACTTCTTGAAAAGGTAACTACAATCATCGACAAGATTCGTGACGAACATACACAAGCCTTTGAAGAGTGGCGTCAAAATGTACTTGGCGATTTTAAATCAGTCAATCAAGTTGATGCTCAAAGCGAAGAAATACAAAGGGCTTTACGAGAAGTTTTGCAAACAGCAGAGCTTGGCATTTTGCAAAAAAATGAGATTACAAAAACAAAAATTGAAGAAGACTCAAAACCATTACGAGAATTATTGGGCATGATAGAAAGTGTTTTAGGTCGAGCTCGCTGAATCTTAAATGTCGTTCGCGCAGTTCGTACAATAAGATTTTAAGTGGTAAAATCGTTAAATTTTGTTTTTTTAATCTGCGTTTTACGCTCTTGACAAAAGCACTATAAAGTATGAATATATTTTTGCAAGTTTAATATTCGTATGGCAAAAGGAATTGAGGGAAGCGGCTGGACTCGGGATGTAAGAGAAGGTGCGGAGAATCTCGCCATCGGGGCAACTATTGTCGGGATAACAGGCTACATAGGATGGCAGATTTTACAAGCAGGCATTCTGGTTGCTTAGATTTATAGGAAAGAACTTTATGATTCTTCCATTATCCGCTCGATCTCTTCCACGGATAGTTCGGGCTGGTTATTGATGGTCTGGATCTGATAATCGCAGTTTTTACCGCGTTCAATTTCCATATCCATACTTTTGAGTCGCTCTTCAAGCTCGTCATCGGTTATCGGAGCACGCTTACGAATTCGCTCAATTAAGACCTCACGCGATGGTGGCAGAAGAAAAAATGAAATGACTTCATCCCGAGATAATTGTTCTTCGATAGCTTCACACCCCTGAATATCAATATCACGGACGACAATCTTACCAGCTGCCAAATATGGCAGTACAGAAGATTTTTGTAGTCCATATCGCTCTTTACTGTGTACCCATGCCCATTCGAGAAATTCGTTATCGTGGATTTTTTTGTCAAATTCGTCCGAAGTAAAAAAATAATAATCTTTCTCGTTTTGTTCGTTCGGGCGTGGAAGACGCGTCGTTGATGAGACCGGAAAAATCCAATCTGGATGTCGCTCCTTGAGGATTTTAACAACTGTTCCCTTTCCGACGCCGGATGGTCCGACGATGAGGAGAAGCCGTCCATGAGAATTACTTGACATAGTATTATATATGTTCTATTATGCAATGAATACCTGAGTCGTATTTCTGCATAAAGGACGTGACAAAAGGATAGAGGGAAACACTTGATTTTTCAACCCGCATCCGATAGAATGTCCTGAATACGAGCACAAAGCAAAAGTATTCGCCCTCAAAACCAAGAACCTTAAAACATCCGGCTTCCTACCAAAAAATCCGAAAAGTGGGGACAACGAGTCCTTGCGAGGAGAACATGCCAACATCAAGGTTTCGTTCTCCCTACTTTTCGATGGCCAACGACTAAGGCCGACCACCGAAAAGATCCCTCTATCTATTTGGGATCAAAACAAACACAAAACAAACACAAAAAGTCTCGAAACGTACATTCACGTAGTTTCGAACACATCTCGTGTAAAAAAAACAAACACATACACGATGACCGTTGGAACCCCGGTCCAAAAAACAGGAGTTCCAAAGAACGGTAGGGAGCCTTGTGATAATCCGGAGTCGTCGGATATTCACATCAACTGCTCGTCAGTCACGCATTTCCTGGGTAGAACCTCTAAATTCCCCACACGGAAAGTGACTCATGAGCGAGAGAGTTATGACCCGAATGGAGCACCTCTGTACAGCGATATTTACCGCCTGACACGTGATCAAGTCTCCATTCGGGTTATTTCATTATTCAACCTGTTGTAAAAGAACAAAAGAATATAATTTAGAGTAAATTTATATTATTGTCAAGTAGATTTTCATTCGGGAATTTAAGATGTGCTTATGCAGCAGATTTTTTCGTTGGTGCTTCTGCTTTTACGGGAGCGCTTTTTTGCTGAGCATCTCCGGTAAACTTATTCAGCAATCGGGCAATGCGAGATTTTTTGTGAGCAGCATTATTTTTGTGAATCAAATTCTTTTTGGCGCACGTATCAATGGATTTCTGTGCTTCATCAAAAAACTGACTGACTTTTTCGCCTTCACCAGCATCGCTCCATTTGACAAGGTTTTTGTAAAGTGAGCGCATCTTAGAAAGCTGAGCGTGGTTACGCACGCGAGTTTTGTCATTTTGACGCATTCTTTTTTTGGCGGAAGCAATAATCGGCATGAGTGATGAAGAAAACAAAAAAATCGTGCGGTTATTCTGCCGATACTTTGTTGTAGAAGTCAAGGGCATTGCGACTACGGCTTGTTGCGTATAATTTTTTGTGCGATACTGGCGAAGATTTTTCCTCAACTTTCGTGGATCCCAAAGTAACTCGACTCTTCCGACTTTCGCTGATTTTATTTGTTGTGTGGCTTGTCCTCACATGGATTGCCCCCTCCAACAATCAAAAACAAGATGAGGTATCAACCGGCGTAACGGTCAAAGCGACCAAGAGTGAATATGCGCGTGGGCAATTGGTACAATTTAATGTCATCAATAATACTACCGAATCACAAGAAATCACTCTCGAACTCGAAAAACGTACAGATGGACAGTGGCAGCCGGTCGATGTTCCTGAACAAAAGTTTGTACTAGAGCCGCGCGAAAAGCATGCGGTCTCTTTTGAAAATGAAAATATCGCTGTTTTTGGAGCAGCAGGCAAGTTCCGAGTACAGCTGAATGATGCCGCAACAAATGAATTTATTACCGAAACCGAATTTGGTGTCGAAGAACCAGGATTTTTACGAGCTCTCTGGCGCGGCATTTTCTACAAGCCACTCGAAAACGCATTGATATTTCTACTCGCTATCAGTGGTAAACACCTGTGGATAGCGATTATTCTTCTGACACTTATCATCAAATTGCTGCTTTTGATTCCGAGTAAAAAAGGTATTATCGCGCAACAGAAAATGCAAAAAGTTCAACCCGAGTTGGAGCGAGTCCGCAAAAAATATGCGCATGACCCCCAACAACAAGCGCAAGAAATGATGGCACTTTGGAAAAAACACAAAGTTCATCCTGGCTCTGCTCTGTGGCCGACGCTGATTCAGTTTCCGATTCTGATCTCACTCTTTTTTGTGGTAAGAGAAGGACTCAAAGCTCATAACGAATATTTGCTCTACCCGATTCCGCTCTTGCAGAGTTTTGATTTTTCACAGATCAACTTTGATTTTTTGTGGCTGACACTTGATAAGCCGGATCCTTTTATTATCTTGCCGCTCACCATTGGACTCTTGCAATTTGCTCAGCTCAAGACGATGAATGTTCGCCAAAAGCGCAAAAATATTGGCAAAGATAAGCCAGCACCAACCCAACAAGAATCAATGATGAAGATGATGACCTATATGCTTCCCGGCATCGTGGTCTTTTTCTCGGCAAGCCTGCCTGCTGCTGTGGGATTGTATTGGGGCGTTTCGACTTTGTTTAGCATCACGCAACAAGAGCTTATCCATCGCAAAGGACAAGCTCACACGAAACATGAAGCTGGCGATGAGATTGTGATTGAGGCAAAAGATATCGAAACTGCTCCAAATGCAAAGAGTAACGGCAAAAAATCTGTGCAGCAAAAGAAATCTCCTTCCAAAAAAAAGCCGCCGGAGAAGAAATTCAAATAAGCAAATACCTGCTCTTGTTTGATAGAAACCATGAAACGCATTTGCGCCAAATCCGGCAAGGAGTTTGAGGTTTCGGAAAGCGATTTGGAATATTACAAAAAAATCTCGCCACAAATCGGCAACGAGATTTATGAAGTGCCTCCACCATCGCTCTGCTTGGAAGAACGCGAAATGCGCCGGATGGCTTGGCGCAACGAACGCACACTCTACAAGCGCACTTGCGATGCGACCGGAAAAGAGATCATCAGCGAATATCCACCAGACTCCCCTTTTCAAGTCGTTGATGTGCGTTATTATTATGAACGGAATTGGCAAGTGCCTGAGTGCGAATTTGATTTTGAACGCCCGTTTTTCGAGCAATTTCGCGCATTACTTCTTACAACTCCGCGACCAGCGCGGCTGACGGATATTACTTCTGAAGAAAATAATAGTATTTATCAGAATTGTTCGGCGATGAACAAAAATTGTTATTTGATGTTTGCTTCTGGCGGTTGCGAAGGTTGCTCATACGCACAAACGGTGGAATTTTGCAAAGATACTCTCGATGGACTTGTCGTGTTGCATTCCGAACTCTGCTACGAATGCATTGATTGTTTGCGCTGTTATCAGCTGATTTTTTCGCAGGAATGCACGGCTTGTACTGAGGGCGCGTTTTTGTATGATTGCCGTAATTCTCATCATTGCTTTGGCTGCATCGGGCTACGGAATCAAAAGTATTGTCTGTTTAATCAGCAACTCTCCGAGCAAGAATACAAAACACAAGTGGTGGAATTGTATCAAAAACTCAAAACGACTTCTGGCGTACGAGAACTACAAACCAAAATGCAGCAAATGCTTGCACATACTCCTCACCGACATGCGCATATCGAAGATTCGGAAGATTGCACGGGTGACTTTATCTACAATTCCAAAAATGTCACCGACAGTTTTATGGTCTACGATAGTCAGGATTGTCGCTACTGCATCAAGCTCTACAACGGCAAGGACTGTATCGATGTCAGCGATTTTGGCAGACCTGGTGAGCTGATGCGCGAGTGCATCACCACCGGACAAAATGCCTACAAAACCTTCTTCTGCAATAACTGTTGGCCCAATTGCACCGACCTGTTGTACTGCGAATCCTGTAAAGTCTGTAGAAACTGCTTTGGCTGCACAGGACTCAAAAATGCCGAATATTGTATTTTGAACAAACAGTATTCAAAAGAAGAATATGAAGCGCTCGTGCCGAAGATTATCGAACACATGAAGAAAACCCCCCTTAATCCCCCCTTATCAGGGGGGAAAAATACATGTGAATGGGGCGAGTTTTTCCCTGCGGAGCACTCCCCTTTTGCCTACAACGAAACCTGGAGTTTTGAATATTATCCGCTCAGCAAAGCAGAAGTTCAGCGCCGAGGTTGGCGCTGGCGTGATGAAGAAATTGAAATCCCAAAAGTCACAAAGATTATTCCGGCAAATCGCCTCCCAGACAGCATCGACGACATTCCCGATGATATTCTCAATTGGGCGATCGAATGCGAAGAGACCGGCAAGCCGTACAAGATTCAAACATCGGAACTGGAATACTACCGCAAACTCGGTATTCCGATTCCGCATTTTCATCCGAATGTGCGGCATACTCACCGCATGCAAAAAAGGAATGGTCGCACCCTACGAAATGTTAGTTGTGACAATTGCGGTAGTGCTATACAAACCACTCGTTCTCAGCAAAATGCAAAAGTGCTCTGTGAAGCGTGTTACGCAAAGCAGATTTAGGAGTGAATTCAATTATTCTGTGAAGAGTGCTATGCCAAGCAAATCTCGGAGTGATTCAAAGAAAAAGTCGGGGAAGAAAAATATTTTCTACTTTTCTCGAGTAAGTATAAATGTTTGCATGAGAATAAGGGCAAGAGCCATAACAATCACCAATCGGTAAGCACCGCCCTCAAGGATATCACCAAGCACTACGACGGCAATTCCAATTGAATAAAAGCGAATGAGCCACAAGCTGGTAGATTTTTTTATCTTCATGATACCAATGGTAGCAGATTTTTTCAAAGACTAATAGCTTTGTGTATAATCGAAAAAAACCTCATGCAAAAAAGGCTAGCGGCACAAATAATTGTGTTCTTATTTTTCGCTTATATCTGGCAACTTATTTGTTTACCGGCGGAGTCTCCTGAAAGGGACTCCGCCGTTTATCGTGACCGGATTTCTTACTACTTATTATTTAGCGTCGGAGTCCTCTACGAGAGACTCCCACGGTAAACAAATCGCATGGCAAAACGCAACGGTCGGACATTACGAGAGAGTACTTGCAGCAATTGCCAAGCCGCGATTAAAACGACGCGCTCTGCGGAAAACGCCAAACAGATCCTGTGTGAAGCGTGTTGCGCAAAGCAGATTTCGGAGTGAATTCAATTATTCTGTGAAGAGTGCTAAGCCAAGCAAATTTTCTAACAACCGGAATCATTAGACTTCACCATTGCCAGAGGAGAAAAGCTCCAACGGTGTCATCCCTGTCACGAGAGATCCCAGTGGTAAAATAAAAACCAAAGTTACAAATGGTGTAAGCTGAACCTTTTTTTATGTTAGTCAGTTTTTCTAAGCAAAAGCCGTGATATTGGTCGAAAAATATAATTATTTGTTTTCTCTTTTACAAAATTGGTAGCTAGCAAGAAGGCAGATACAGTTGAGATAATAGCCGTAACAACGACAAAAAGGAGTAAATTGTAGTCTTGGATTATTACCATAATCCCTGTTTGAGCTAATATTTTAACGATAAAACCGTGCCACAAAAATACATAAATAGTATTCTCCCCAAATCTTGTTACTATTGTTTTACTTTTGCTCATAAGTCCGAGCATATAAAAACAGAGTGAAAAAGACACGATGTAAAAAGCTGTCCGAATCAAGATTGCTGACCAGTCGCTATATCCAAGCTCGAAGTAAGAATAATTCCCCAGTAGCCACTTGTGATTGATTTCGCTAAATTGTAGAAACACCAAGAAAATCCCAAATAAAAGAGCTGAATACACAAGAATATGATTCCTAAACTTTAGTTTGCTTATCATGTCGCTTGTGATGAAGTGTCCAATAAAGAAGAAAGGAAAAAATACGAAGGTTTTAGAAATGCTTAAAAAATTACCATCAAATTCTGAGAATCCGAAAAGAAGTGGTAATAAAAAAACCAATATTATTGCGAATGTTCGATTGAAAGTATTATAAATAGTGAACATTATTTTCCAGCAAAATAAGCTAAGTAAGAACCATAAAATCCAGTATGCTTGGAAATTTATTGAAAAATTACTAAGCTCACCTGTCATCAAAAAATTAAAAAGTTCATAAAGAAATTGAAAGCAAAGGAATGGTATTAATAATGTCTCCGCATATTTTCTGATTTCTTTGTATGTAATCTCTGTCTTTGCAAACATGCCTGAAATTAGTGCAAAAAGCGGCATATGAAATGCGTAGATCATAAGATACATCGCCTTAATAAAATCGTTGTCAGCGATAAACGGTCTCAGTATGTGCCCAAAAATTACAAGAATAACTAAAAAGAACTTTAAATTATCTAGTAGATAAAATCTCTTTGTATTCGGCAGCATTTTTTGTTCGATAAATATTTTCTTTCTTGGTGGAGACTCCGATTAGTGTCTCCGCCGTTTGTTTCTTGAATCTTATTTCTTAGAACTTAGATTTGGCGACTTCATTAAGATTCCTGTTTCATCACAAAAGCTGCACCTACAACAAGAATGACGAAAAAGGGCAACTGTCGACTTGCCCTACGACACCTCTTTGATCTCTTTGCTGAGTATCTTCGGCGTGTCGCCGTCAAAATCAAGTTTGTAAATGATCGGCGCGCCAGTCGGAATCTCGAGTCCGGTAATGATGTCATCAGGAATATCTTCCAAGAATTTTGTCACCGCACGCAGCGAGTTCCCATGTGCAGCGACCAAAACCGTTTCGCCTTTCTGCAGACGCGGAATGATCTCTTGTTGAAAATACGGCACGGCGCGTTCGAGCGTGTTTTTGAGACTTTCGCCATTCGGTGGCGGTGTATCGTAGCCGCGGCGCCATTTGACAAATTGTTCTTCGCCGACTTCGGCTTCGATCTCGTGTTTGTATTTGCCTTGCAAGTTACCATAATGCCTTTCGGCAAGTGCGACTTCGTAGACAAATACCGGAAATTCTTCTGGTTTTAACTCATATTGTTGCCGCGGAACTGTCCCTTCTGCCGGGAGAAAAATCGGCGTTTTGCCACTTTCATTTTTGCGCAGAATCACATGCAAAGTAATAATTGCGCGTTGAAGGTGCGAAGTATAAGCAGCATCAAATGTGAAGTTTTTGAGAAGCTCGCCGGCTTTTTCGGCCTCTGTCCAACCTTCGGGCGCGAGTGGCACATCGATCCAACCGGTAAAACGATTTTCCTTGTTCCAAAGCGATTTGCCATGACGGACGAGAATGAGGGTTCCGGACATTTTGTTTCGATAAAGTCACGGATAAGTATAGCATGACAGCGATTGAAATCGCAATGTGAAAGCCGACTTCTGCCATGATTCAGAATGATTTGTGTAAAAAATACAATCGTGTACCATACTTGATATATAATTACATTTATGCCGACAGATTCAACTCCTTTTGCAGAAATACTGGATGAAGAGAAGATTTTTGATTTGCTCAAAAATAGCACCGCACCGAATGACACCGAAGTCGATCAGATTTTAGAGAAAGCAAAAAAGCTCAAAGGACTTCGTCCAGAAGATGCCGCGCAGCTGCTTCAAATCAAAGATTCAAAACAATTACAAAAACTCTATGCGACTGCTCTTCAAGTCAAAGAAGCGATTTATGGCAATCGACTCGTCTTTTTTGCTCCGCTCTATGTTTCCAACTATTGCACGAACAATTGCTTGTATTGCGGTTTTCGCCGTGATAATACCAAGCTTGAACGCGTTTGTCTGGAGCCGGAAGAACTCAAACAAGAAGTGCTGGCGCTCCTCAGACAAGGTCACAAGCGCGTTTTGATGCTGATGGGCGAACATCCGACCAAATGTAGTTTTGATTATTTTTTGGAAGCCATCAAAACGGTCTACAGTGTCAAAGACGAAAAAGGCAATTCAATCCGCCGCATCAATGTCGAGATCGCGCCACTCAAACCGGAAGAATTTGAGAAACTGGGCAAGGCGGAGATCGGCACCTATGCGGTATTTCAGGAGTCATACCACAAGCAGACGTATGAAAAAATGCACCCAGGTGGCAAAAAGTCGGACTTCAACTGGCGCCTCAATGTGATGGATCGCGCACTTACCAGCGGTATGCACGATGTTGGCATCGGTGTACTTTTTGGGCTGTATGATTACAAATTTGAAGTCCTTGCGCTCTTGATGCATGCCGAACATTTGGACACATCATATAGTGTTGGCCCACATACGATTTCGGTTCCGCGGATTGAACCGGCAGAAGGTGCGCCGATTAGCACCAATATTCCCTATCCGGTCGCGGATGAAGATTTTAAAAAACTGATCGCGATTCTGCGCTGCGCTGTACCATATACCGGTATTATTCTTTCAACGCGCGAATCGGCGGAACTGCGCAAAGAAGTCTTCAAAATTGGGATTTCGCAAATCAGCGCAGGATCAAAGACCGATCCGGGCGGCTACCACGAAGATACAGGTGTCGTGAAAAAATTGCCCAATGCCAAGCGTGCGCACGGACAGTTTGCGGTCAGTGACAACCGCACCACGCGCGAAGTCTTGAGCGATGTCATCAAAGACGGCTTCGCGCCGTCATTTTGTACCGCTTGCTATCGCAGCGGACGCGTCGGCAAGGATTTTATGGAAATGGCAAAACCCGGTCTGATCCAGCAAAATTGTCTGCCGAATTCACTCTTGACGCTAAAAGAATTTTTACTCGATTACGCGGACGAAGAAACGAAGATTACCGGCGAAGCGATGATCAAGCAAGAACTCGAGAAGATTCCGAATGCGAAGCGCAAAGAGCAAACGATTGCATTTTTAAAACGGATGGAAGCCGGCGAACGCGATCTTTTTTGCTGATTGAATGTCGATTCAGAATATTCTTCAAAAGCGAGAATTTGACAAAGCAGATATTATCGCGCTTTTGCATGCCAAAACTGCGGAAGACAAACTGACGCTGCAACAAGTCGCGCACGAGACACTTCTTAGGGAACGCGGCAACAAAGTGTTTTATCGTGGACTCATCGAATTCTCGAATATGTGTGCCTGCGACTGCTACTATTGTGGTATTCGCAAAAGCAATTCACTTGTACAGCGTTTTTTATTGAGCAAAGACGAAATCGTCGAAACCGCGCTCTGGTGCGCGGAAAATGACTACGGCTCAATTGTCTTGCAATCCGGTGAACGCCGCGATCGAGCCTTTATCGATTTTTTGTGTGATGTTGTCAAAACCATTCAAAGGGAATCGATTTCGGAAAAATTACCGCACGGACTCGGCATTACGCTGTCTGTCGGCGAACAAAGTCTTGCCGATTATCAAAAGCTGTTTGATGCCGGCGCGCATCGGTATTTGTTACGCATTGAAACGACTTCGCCCACACTCTTTGCCTCGCTGCATCCGCCATCACAAACACTCGAGAATCGCAAAGCCTGCTTGCAAAATTTGAAGAAAATCGGCTACCGGGTCGGAACAGGTGTGATGATTGGACTTCCCGGGCAGACGATTGAAGATCTTGCGAATGATATTGTGTTCTTTCGTGACGAAGGCATCGACATGATTGGTATGGGTCCATATATCGTACACAAAGACACACCGCTAAATATTCATCGCGAGAGCATTGCATTGCAAAAAAAACAAATCTTCGAGCTCGCGCTCAAGATGATTGCGGTCACACGGCTAGTACTGCCGAATATCAATATTGCAGCAACAACGGCATTGCAAGCGATTCATCCGATTGGCAGAGAAAAAGGACTCGAGCATGGCGCCAATGTCGTGATGCCGCTGTGTACTCCGGCAAGCGTGCGCAAACAATACCTGCTCTACGACAACAAACCCTGCCTCGAAGACAAGGCAAGCGAGTGTCGTGATTGTCTCAAAGCACGCATCCATCGCATCGGACACTCAGTCGGCACGAATCAGTGGGGCGATGCTCGCCCATTTTTCTCTTCTCCAAATTCATGATTTCAACTGATTCTCTCCCCATTGTCAAAATCGGGGTTTTTGGACGCAAGAACATCGGCAAGTCGAGTTTTATCAATATGATCTTCGGCGAAGAAGTGTTGCCGGTCGATGCGGCGGCAGGAACGACCAAATTTCCTGTCGAAAAGACAATCAATCTGTCGCTCCTTGGGAATGCGCAGTTTTTGGATACGGTCGGCATCGATGACAAACTGGGGGTCGAACAATTACTCGATGGTGCATTTACCAAACTCGTTGATCAAATCGATATCATGGTGATTCTCACGCGAAATGAGCAATGGGCAGAATATGAAGAGGTAATGCTTCACGAAGCCAAAAAACGTAATACACCATGCCTCATTGTCGTCAATCAAATCGATATCGCGCCGCCAAGTGAAGACTTTTTGCAGTCGATTGAAAAACGCGCAAATGCCGTTATACTCTGCTCGTGTGCGGACAAAGCTACTTTTGAGCAGCAAGTCTCTGACTTTAAAAAGCAGCTCATCAGACTCTGTCCACACGAATATTTCGAACTTCCTTCAGTACTCGAAGGTGTAATCGAAAGAGGCGGACTGGTAATCTTGGTAACTGATGACACGCTTGACACTGGTCGTAACTCTCTTATGGATGCGCATATTCATACTCTGCGTGACGCTATGGAACAACATGCGGTGACGCTCGTGACGAAAAAAAGTGACTATCCCGATGCTATCGGCAAACTCTGCACGATCCCAAGCCTGGTTGTGTGTGACTCGGTGGTCTTGCCGGATATCGCTGATGCGACTC
This sequence comes from Candidatus Altimarinota bacterium, assembly GCA_041738935.1. GTDB lineage: Bacteria > Patescibacteriota > Gracilibacteria > CAIRYL01 > JBGSOV01. The sequence continues at coordinate 94,172 of JBGSOV010000020.1, forward strand.
CGTCCAATGTTCCGCTCTCGACTTTTTCGATCCTGCTCGCGCGCAGCAAAGGCAATTTTGCGGTCTTTGCCGAAGGTGCAGCCGCAGTTACAAATCTCAAATCGGGTGATAAAGTCCTGCTCGCAGAAACCTGCGGCGAGCATTTTCCGGGCGCACATATCGGTCGCGAGCAGATTCCCAAATGGATCAGTGAACATGTGGCTCAGGGAGTGCAATTTGATATTTTTGCTGAACAAGGTCTCCCGAAAAATATCGCGGAATATAAGCTCATCATTCAATGCTCTGGTTGTGTGATTTCGCGCCGCGACATGCTCTATCGTATTCAGTGTGCGCACGAAGCCGGCGTGCCAATAACCAGTTACGGGTTTTGCATCGCGGCGATCTTTGGCAAATTAGAACGAGTGTTAACTCTCTTTACAGAAAAAACAAAGGCTTAACAGGATTCGAATGCTATTTGCTCGCAAGGAGGACTTTTTGAAAAATGTCTAAAAAAAGATCGATTTCGGATTTTGACGCAATAAGTGGTGGCAAGATTCGTAGTACGTTTGACCCTGCGGTGCCGCAAAGCACCTTGTGTCGGCGCAATTCTACCCAAACATTTTTGGCAGCATTCTCTGGGACAAATTCCACCCCAATCAAAAAGCCGATGCCACGGATATCACAAATTTTTTCCGGATACTGAGCAGCAATTTTTTGTAACTCTTCAAAAAAATATTCTGCATGACGCGCAACTTGGTGGAGAAAAGTTTCTTCTGCAATCACACCGAGGACAGCATTAACTACAGTACAAATCAAAGGACTTCCAGCAAAAGTACTTCCATGAGTACCGGGTGTAAAGACTTCGGCAACACAGGTTTTTGCCAGCATAACGCCCACCGGCACGCCGCCGCCAAGACCTTTTGCCAAGGTAATGATATCGGGCACGACACCAAAATGTTCAAAAGAAAAAAATGTGCCGGTGCGACCACAACCGGTTTGTACTTCATCGGCGATTACCAGCGCCCCAACGCTTTTTGCTTGAGTGAACAGGGCATCAATCCACTTCTGTCGAGCGACATTAACGCCACCCTCACCCTGCACAAACTCTACAATTACGGCAGCAGTCTCGTTGTCGATTCGAGCAATGGCTTCGTCGTCGTTAAAAGCTGCATACTCGCAATCTGGCACAAGCGGAGCAAATCCATTATGAATTTCTGGCTTGGCGGTCATGCTGAGCGCCCCATATGTTCGACCATGAAATCCACCAAAAAATGAGATAACTTTGCTGCGACCGGTGTACTTACGGACGATTTTGAGTGCTGCTTCATTTGCCTCCGCGCCAGAATTTCCAAAAACAGCGCGATATTCATCATTTTGGACTGAGGTAGTTTTTGCCAGCTTACAAAGTGTTGCTGCTGCTTGTTCTTGCCCAGGGATCTCGTAATAGTTAGAAACATGAATCGGCATTTTTGCAGCGACAAGAAGCGCGTTTGTTAATGCGGGATGTGCATGTCCGAGACTATTTACGGCGACACCACTGAGAAAATCAAGATATCTTTCGCCACTTTCGCTTGTTAAAAAACATCCTTCACCTTCGACAAAAGTAAGTGGAATACGCGCATAATTAGACATCAAAGCGGTCATTTTTCATCAGGCAAAATGGAATTTGCAATCATGGTGCCAGTACCATGATGAGTAAATATTTCTTTTAAAAGTGCCCCGTTGAGAAGCCCCGAGACGATGTGCGCTTTTGGCACACCGGCGCGAACAACTGCTGCAGCCGCAAGCGCTTTTGGTATCATGCCACCAGAAATCTTACCATTTTGAATATAAAATTCGACTTCATCTGGTGTCGCAGAAGAAAGCAACTCAGAAACGCTTCTGTCGACTTCTTGCAGAAACACACCTTTTGCTCCCGTCAAAAAAACAACCTTCTCTACTTGCAATACTTTTGCGAGGGCGAGCGAAACATCATCGGCATTACAGTTGTATCCGTCTATCAGCGAAAAACAGACAGGTATTTTTGGCGAATCGAGAAGAGTTTGAATGGCTGCGCTTTCAGCACCAGTAACAGAGCCGGTCAAATGTTCTGTGGGAAAGTCTACTTCTGAAAATTGTTCTGCGTGAAGTAATGCACTAATATTAACAATTTCTATATTATCACCGTCAAACATCCGAGTGATGTGCGCTAATTGCTTGTCGAGAATTTGCGTAAGAATTTTGACCATGGGCGGCGTTGTGACCCTTCGACCATTAATTTTTGTGTACGAAATTTTTTCTTGTTCAAGAGTTCGATCAAATTGTGGACCAGAACCAAGTACAAGAACGAAGCGTATCCCAAGAAGACGCAAAGTCACCAAATCATGAACAAGCTGCTCAAAATCCATGTCTTCGAATACTTTTCCGCCTGTTTTGATGAGGAAAGTTTTTCCGCTGTATTCTTGCAGATATGGAAGCGCCTCACGCAGGAGAAGTGGAAATTGCATGTATCAACAAATAAAAGAGTTTTTACTCGGGAAAAGTAGGGATACTATAGCACAAATCTGTAATATTAATGCAACGGCTAAAAAGTCGAAACAGTTATATTTTGGTGATGATTTCTGTCCGCATCGAATCAATCTGTGGGAGTCCAAACATGAGATGGAGATTTTGTAATGCCTGACTCGCAGCACCTTTTCGCAGATTATCGAGCACCGCACTAATAACAAGACGACCATTTTTGTCTACCTCAAAACCGCCAAGCATGATTTGGTTCGAATGCTGGACTTCGGCGATTTCAGGAATTTTTGGACAAATTTCGACACAAGCATAATCAGCATACACTTTTTGAAAGAGCGCAAAAAAATCGAGAGACTGGAATTGTGGCTTGATTTTAAGGTGCGCAGTCACTTCCATGCCACGAAAAAATGGCAATAAATGTGGAGTGAAAAATATTGGAGCTTCAACAAACTGCTGAATCTCTGCTTCGTGTCGGTGATTGGTAATTTTGTAAGCATACGAATTGTTTTGGAGTTTTTGTTGCAGCATCAAAGCATTATCGGCACCAGCACCAGAATATCCAGATTTTCCATCAAAAACAGCCCACTCTGCATATTCGGCAACGGGCAGCAAAGCGGTCAGTGCACCTGTCACATAACACCCAGGATTCGCAACAAGCGCAGCCGTTTTTATCTCGGGAGCAAACCATTCGACCAAACCATACACTGGTTTAATCGGCGGATTTTGATAAGGAATACCATATGTTGCGGAAAAAACCTGCGGGTCGCGAAAGCGAAAATCAGCAGATAGATCGACAACTTTAATATCGTGCTGTAAAAATTGTGGCGCCATTTTCATCGCAACACCATGCGGCGTACAGAAGAAAATACAATCTGGTTGGCGCGCAATCATTGCCTCAATATCGAGATCTTCGTATGGGATTTGTGATTCTCTGTTAATCTTTCCCGCAAAGCTGCGTGACGATAAAAAGACGATTTCCACATACTCATCCAGCTTCAAGAGACCGGCAAGCTCTCTGCCAGTAAAGCCGGATGCGCCGATAATTCCGATTTTTTTCTTCATGTTGTGAATGAGGTTGAAAATAAGAATATATAAAAAAGCCGATCAAGTGGAATATTCTGCATTGATTTCGACATACCTTTTGGTGAGATCACAACCCCAAGCCTTCGCGGAAGAATCACCGAAATGAAAGTCAATTTCCACATTCACTTGTTCTTGAGTAAACATGCGTGTCTTATCGGGATTTGCAACTGGTTCACCTTGCAAAAAAACCGCCTCACTATCCAAAAAAACATCGACTTTTGCTGGATCAAAAGGGATTCCAAGTGAACCAATAGCACTCAAGATGCGTCCCCAATTGGGATCGCGTCCGGCAACAGCAGCTTTGAATAAATCGGAAGTAACGACTGCTTTGGCAAACGCGCGCGCGTTTTGCTGCGAGTCAGCATTGCGCACCGATACTTCGATCAGATGCGAAGCACCTTCACCATCGGCAGCAATCTTTTTTGCCAAGCCTGCGGCGATTTCTTTTAAAGCGATAAAAAATTCTTGCTGATCAACTCCTTTTTTATTACTGCAAATTGTAAGTGCCATATCACTGGTCGATTGACAATTATCGACGGAAATTTGATGAAATGTCTCGTCACAAATATGTTTCCACTCAGTATCAAGAAGTGATTTCTCAAGTTTTGCATCAGTCATAACAAAGGCGAGCATTGTAGCCATATCGGGAGCAATCATTCCAGAACCTTTGGCAATACCGAGCAATTTGACGCCATTTTTGAGGACGCGGAATTCGGTCTTCGGTGCAAGGTCAGTCGTCAAAATCGCTTTGGCAGCGCGCGGAATATCACCTTGCTTTTGCGCTATAATCCGCGGTAATCCAGCAAAAAACTTGTTGAGTGGCAATTGTGGACCGATCTTTCCGGTGCTCGCGAGGAGCACTTGGTCGGGGGGAATTTGAAGCTGATGAGCCACAAATTCGGCAATCTGCCGAGCGTTATCAAGTCCGACATTCCCTGTGCCAGCATTGGCGAATACAGTATTAATGAGAATAGCGCGCACGAAACCGTTAGATTTATCGAGTTGCTGCTTGTTCCACAAGATCGGTGCCCCGCAAAACACATTGCGCGCAAATACTCCACTTAGCATCGACATATCGTCACACACTATCAAAAGGCAGTCATCGTTGTCGTTTTCTCTGAGCCGCAGCGAGCCACAGAACAAATGGAATCCGTCAGGAAGCTGCATCTCTAAAGGCATTCTTGGTAAAAATTATTTTCTGTAGTCTACGAGAAAACACTCGTAAAAACAAAACTTTCTTAGAAATATTTCGCTGGTGTATTGCAAAAGACTTGAATTTTTTTGTTAAACGTGCAATAATAAGTACGAAAAACAAATTTTCATTTTCAAATTTTCTAAAAACCAAATGAAAAACCTGATCAGAAAACTGCCTTTTGAGGCGTATTCGATGCTTTTTATTCTCGGCGTTTTTGCCGTGATGCTCTTTTTGGGACACGCTGGCGGCGCTCATGCTGTCGAAACGACTCTCCTTACCCCAAATGATGCACCTGATGAAGTTCCGTCTGATACGGGCTTCCGTGAAGCTATCGTCAATTTTCTTAACTTTTTGTTGACCTTTCTGGGATTGATTGCCATTGCGTTTATCATCTATGCAGGTTTCCTCTTTATCGTTGCCGGTGGTGACGAAGAGCAAGTTGGAAAAGCCAAAAAGATTATTATTTATGCCGGTATTGGTATTATCGTAATCTTGCTTTCGTATGCAATCGTCGAGTTCTTCGTCAGCGTTGGACTTGGTGCTGGTGGTGCGTAGGCAGAGTAAAAAAGATAGAAAAATCATACCCCGCTCTTTCCAAAGGAAAAGCGGGGTATTTTTGTAAGAAGCGACTTTTACAAATAACTTTCGCTGCTCTGCGGATACTCGCCGCTTTGCACCGCTTGCACAAAATCTGTTATTGCAGCTTGCTCAGAATCATGAGCATTTCCAAAACGCCGTAAAAAGCGCGGCGAAAATGCGCCTGCTGTCCTGCCGATAATATCCGCATACACCAGCACTTGCCCGCTGACTTGCGTCCCTGCACCAATACCGATTACCGGAATCGACAAACTTTGAGTGACTGCGGCTGCAAATGCAGCAGGAACGCATTCTAAAACGAGATTACTGATTCCCAAGTTTTGTAAATTGTGTGCTTCGGCAAGGAGTGCTTTCTGTGCAGATTGAGAAGTTGCCGCCAGAGCAAACAAATCTGTCGTTTGTGGGAGCATACCAAGGTGCCCGGTGATTTTAATTCCTTCCGCTATAAGCGCCTCGACTTGCGTAAAAATCTCCGCGCCACCTTCGAGCTTGAGGTGAGTAATACCGATCTCGCGAAATCTGCGCGCATTTTGCAAAGCTAGCTGAGGAGTCGAGTAAGTGTCGATAGGAAGATCAGCCACGACAGCAGGAATATTGTCAGGAATTGCGCGACGAACAGCCGCCGCATGCGCAAGCATCATCTCAATTGTGACATGATGTGTCGAATCAAAGCCGTAGACCGTCATGCCAAGCGAATCTCCGACAAGCACAGTATCGACGCCAGCTGCCGCACAAATCTGCGCCGAAAGAAAATCATGCACCGATACCCACACCAATTTTTTCATACACTTGCTTGCAAAGGTAATTTTGAAACACACGCTTCTTCCCACAGTTTTTTCTAAAACTCACTTGCAAAGCAAGCAATTTTTGGGCAGACTGCTCTGGCAAAAAACCTCGGAAACGAGTGGGAGACCGCGGCACAACCAAAGTCACTTGCACCACTTTTCTTTCTTCAAACTATAATGCCCAAACATGGGAAAAAATACCGCGCTCTCGCGGAACTCATCGAGCCAGAGAAGCTCTATGCTTTTGCTGAAGGCGTTGCCTTGGCAAAAAAGACGTCGCCCGTCAAGTTTGATGCCAGTGTCGAAATCCACATCGCCACTAATGCTGATCCGCGCCACGCTGACCAGATTTTGCGTTCGACCATTACTTTGCCAGCAGGAACTGGTAAAAGCCAAAAAATCGCGGTTTTTGCCGAAGGCCCTCAAGCCGAAGCTGCCAAAAAAGCTGGCGCTGATATTGTCGGAGGCGAAGATTTGATCGAAAAAGTTGCCGGCGGCGCTCTTGATTTTGAAGTCGCCATCGCGACTCCAGATATGATGAAATCGCTTGCCAAAGTGGCACGTGTTCTTGGGCCAAAAGGATTGATGCCTTCACCCAAGTCTGGCACCGTCACTGCGGATGTCGCCAAAGCGATTGAAGAGCTCAAAAAAGGAAAAATCGAATTCCGCACAGATAAAGCAGGTATTATTCACTCAATTTTGGGAAAGGTCTCTTTTAGTGAGAAAAATCTTCTCGATAATCTCCTCGCCTTTTTGAAGGCAGTCAATGACAATAAGCCAACTGGCGTCAAAGGCTCTCTCATCAAAAGCATTACCCTGACCACCTCGATGGGTCCAGGTGTTCATCTCGATACCACCGAAAGCGCAAAATAAGCACGATTAATATGAAGTGGATGTACGCGAGAAAAGTCTCGGCATCCACTTTTTTAATGAGTAAGGATGGAGAACCCAAAAGAAGACAATTACTCAAATTGTTTTAATAAATTCTTCCCAAAACACGAAACCTGGACATTTATCACAAAAAGAAGGATACTGGGCGCACTTCCGTTCTTTTTGCTTGGTATATGAGTATTCAACAAAAAACCCCCGGTCCGTTCCGCGCTTCAGGACCCACGACTTTTCTGGCGTTTGTACTGCTTCCGATTCTAGCATTTTCAATCGGCTGGCAAGCCTCTCAGACTCGTTCCGAAGGACAAAAAAAATCACAAACCGAATTTGTCGATGACAGCAATGTCGCCATCACCGAATCATCGGTGCAGAATATTGATATTTCTTTACTCCGTGATGCTATTGATATTATTCGCGAGAAGTATATCGAACCTGATCAAATCGACCCCGATGCCATTAAATACGGTCTCGTGCGTGGAGTAGTTTGGTCGCTTGAAGATCCGTATTCACAATTTATGAGTCCAGAAGAAAGTTCTGAATTTGAAGACGAACTCGGTGGAGATTTGCAAGGAATCGGCGCAGAACTTACTGTAAAAGAAGGGGTGATTGTCGTGATTTCGCCGCTCAAGGATTCGCCTGCCAAAAAAGCTGGCTTGCTCCCCGAAGATATTATTTTGGAAGTCGATGGCGAATTGGCAGATGGAGGCGATTTTTTGAATGTCGTCAAGCGCATCCGTGGCGAAAAAGGCAGCACGGTCAACATTACCGTTTATCGTCCCGAAAGCGGGGAAAAACTTGACCTCGCCATTGTTCGTGATGAAATCCGGATTGAAACAGTTACGCTCACGATGAATGAAGAAATCGCCATCATCGAAGTCAGTCAGTTTGGCACCAATACCGAGCAAGAATTTGGTAAAGCGCTTTCAGAAGCACTCGTACAAAATCCCAAAGGTATTATTTTGGATCTCCGCTACAATTCGGGCGGATTTTTGGACACCGCTGTCGAGATGGTGTCCGCTTTTGTCAAAAGCGGTAAAGTCGTGATTCAGAAAGGACGTCCACCAGAAACCGAAAGCAAATTTGCCTCTGGCAATGTCAAAACCGATTTGCCGCTTGTCGTTTTGCAAAATGGCGGTTCTGCCTCAGCAAGTGAAATCGTCAGTGGCGCGTTACAAGACATGGAACGCGCAATCGTAATTGGCGAAAAAAGCTTTGGTAAAGGAACAGTCCAAGAACTCATTCCCATGCAAAATGGCGCCCATTTGCGATTGACCATTGCCAAATGGCTGACTCCTGGCGGACGTGATATTGGCAAGGTTGGTATCGAACCTGATATCACCGTCCCGCGCACGAGCGAAGATATTGCTGCCGACAAAGATCCGCAGCTCGATGTAGCGCTTCGCTATTTACGCGGCGAGTCGCTCGAAACACTCCATGAAGAATATGATTCTTTCGCGGAAAAACTGAAAAATGGCGAACTCGAAGAAAAGCCGGAAGAAAAAGAAGAATAGGCAGTGGGCATCTTCAGCACTTTGTCATGATGTAAAAAAAAAGAGGAATGTGACGCTTTCACACGAGTGTCTCATTTCTCTTTCGGGAATAATATTTTTGCATAAGCAGATTTCCTGCTCCGATTGTTACGCTCCCAAGATTGAAAGCACAATGGCAGCAACAACAGGAATAATCAGATTGTCATCGACATGCCAACCAAATATTACCCAGCGTGGCATTTCTAAAATTAAGGCAACAGAACTGGCGGCAAGCGCCATCCAAAAGGGTACAAAAAGACTCGCAACAATCGTCGAGATAATGATTGCCGCGAGCGGTCCCTCAATCGTCTTTTTGGGATGGAGCGGTGTAATAATCTTGCCAAAATGATATCCAATCAAACAGCTCAGCGAATCGCCAAACGCCAAGATCAAAATACTTGCCACAGCAATATTTACGGGAAAAAAAAGCGCGACTAAACTGCTCCCCAAGAAAAAATAGATAGCAGATTTACCGGGTGATTTTTTCCGAAATTGTTCACGCTCGAGCAAATGGAGTAGCCAATGCATAAACTGCCAACGCATGCGTTCGCCCTTGAAAAGGAGTGAGATTCCCATTAACAAAAAAGTTGCTCCCATCAGTAAAAATCCATCAATCACGCCCACCCACAAAAGCGCAGCGATTACCGTACCAGAGACGAGATGAAAGGTCTTCCGCCGAAACTCGAGAACTTCTTCGTGTGCTTGCATAACGGCGCTATTTTTTCACCTTTGCAGTCCGAATGCAAACACTACTTTTGAAAGCGCATTCGCTTATAATGCTTGAGATCCGCAACGATAATAATACTGATAATAACGAGGAGAAACCACGAACTGATCTTGGCAAAACCGACAATCTGCCATGCTTCCGCCTGATCCGGATACTGCCATGCACCCAAGAATGTTGCGATGTTTTCGGCGATCCAAATAAAGAATCCGATAAGGAAAAAGGCGAGTACGAGCGGCATTTTGCGGCGCTTGTCGGTAACGGTAAAATGCACGGATGTTCGTGCAAAAACAATCAGTACCAAAATTCCCAATATCCAACGAAAGTCAGGAAGAAAATGATGCGTAAAAAAATTGAGATAAATCGCCGCAGAGAGCGGAACACTGAGGAAATACGGCGGATAAGCGCGGAATTCGAGCCGCATAATCCGCCACGATTGCGAGATATAACTGGCAACCGCCGCATACATAAAACCGCTATAGAGCGGCACATTCATGACTTTGAGAAACCCATCCTCCGGATAACTCCACGAGCCGATTTCCGGCGACGTCTTGAAGATTTCGAGCGCCAATCCGATGAGATGAAAGAGAAAAATGACTCTGACCTCGTCCTTCGTCTCGATGCCAGTAACATACAGCACGATCTGAATCGCCACCGCCGCGAGAAAAAGGAAGTCATAACGCGGTAGATCGCCGAGCGGCAGATAATTGGAAACGAACAAAAGCACAAAGAACGAACCGGCGAAGACGCACGCACGCCCTTGCTTGATGCCGAAGATGACAAATTCGTAAAGGGCGGACTTCACTAAAAAGAAGGATATTGCAACAATGGACTTTGACGGAATTTTTGAGAAGGGGCAACTTTCTCCACTTGTCATTCTGAACTTGATTCAGGATCTGTGTTTTTCCGAGACGAAGTCATCCCGAGCACTCGGGATGTCGTTGCGAAGGAGTGATTCCGTTCCGCCATCGGCGAGACGGGAGAGCGACCGAAGCAATCCAGACAAAAATGAATGGGGAGTCATTCCGGCTTGACCGGAATCGGGAGGTCTCCGGCGAAAGTTTCTATCTTTTTTGCATGAGAATCTTCTCTAAACAATCTCTTACTTGTATCGCTTCTTTCCTTGTAATTTCTCCATCAACACTTATGCGACCTGGGTGAATTTTATCTCGTATATTTTTTATAAAAATCATTGGTTCAGACTTATCAACCAATTGCCCCAAGGTTTTCTTTTCAAGCTTCTTATTTAGAATCCCCTCAAGGGCAGTGCCAAAATTACTGACCGCATTATTGTAAAGCCCGTTATCCAGTGAAAATTGTCCCCTGATATAGTGTTTCGAAATAATTGTGTTTGTCTTGTCATTGTCAGCGTAAGTTGAATCGACAACAAAATCCAACGCCCTATCTTCATCTGGTTTCATATAAAAATAATCGATTTCACAAACGATTGAATAGCTCTTTTCCAATGAAAAATCACCTTCCCATTTGATCAAAAAACCATCAATTTCAAAGTCTACACCTTCTTCACAAGCCATTCCATTAACAATCAACACAATACTATGAATATAATAGCAGCGCACAAATGGTGTGAATATTTCTTGTTTTATTTCACTAATGCAATCGGATTGAATTTTGAATACAGCTTTATACATGTATTTAGAAAAAGTAATTGTCGATCAATTCAATATTTTATCCCACCACCAACTCCTCTCCCTTCATATCCACTTTCGCCGTATCGCCTTCTTGCAAATCCCCTTCTACGATTTTGAGCGAAAGCGGATTGAGCAGTTCGCGTTGCAAGACACGCTTGAGCGGACGCGCGCCATAGAGCGGATCAAAGCCGCGTTCGGCAAGAAAATCTTTAGCGGCATCAGAAATATCGAGCGAGATCTTTTGCTCAGCAAGGCGAGTAGTAATGGTCTGCAGATTGATATCGAGGATCTCGCGAACCTGGCTTTTGGTGAGCGGATCGAAAATTACCGTTTCATCAATACGATTGAGGAATTCGGGACGGAATGCTTGTTGCAAAATGGAAAATATCTGCTTGTCGCGTTCGGCTTTCGCTGTTTGGAAGGCTTTTTTCTTCTCTACCCCCTCTAGCTCCCCCTGTCCAGGGGGGAGATTCGCCCATTTTTCAGAAAACTTCTGGAGAATATCCGAGCCAAGGTTGCTGGTAAGAATCACAACCGTGTTTTTGAAATTGACGGTGCGCCCTTTGGCATCGGTCAGGCGACCGTCATCGAGCAGTTGTAGCAGAATGTTAAAAACTTCCGGATGTGCCTTTTCGATCTCGTCAAAAAGCACTACGGAATATGGTTTGCGGCGCACGGCTTCGGTAAGTTGTCCGCCTTCGTCATACCCGACATAACCGGGCGGCGAGCCGATCAGCTTGGCGACGGAATGCTGTTCCATGTATTCGCTCATATCGAGGCGGATGAGTGCCTGTTCGTCAGAAAAGAGGAATGACGAAAGCGCTTTACTCAGCTCTGTCTTGCCGACTCCGGTCGGACCAAGGAAGAGAAAACTGGCGAGCGGACGCCCGGGTTCACTGAGTCCGGCGCGAGCGCGGCGTACCGCGTTCGCTACGGCGGATACCGCATCGTCTTGTCCGATTACGCGCTGATGGAGATGTTCTTCGAGGAGGGCGAGTTTTTGCGATTCGGCAAGCAGCATCTTCATCACAGGAATCCCCGTCCATCGCGCCACGACTTCGGCGATCTCCGCTTCGGTGACTTCTTCTTTCATCATTTTTTGCTCGCTATTGCGTTCGGCGGATTTGAGTTCGAGTTCTTGCAATTCTTTTTCGAGCTTGGGAATCTCACCATAACGGATTTCAGCAACCCGCTCAAGATTGGCATTGCGTTCTTCACGCTCCATCTCGATCTTGAGCGCATCAAGCCGCTCTTTGCTGGCGCGGATTTTGAGGATGATCTCGCGCTCGGCATTCCAACGCGACCGCAGCGACGCCTCTTTTTCCGCCGTATCGGCGATTTCTTTTTCCAAAATTTTGAGGCGCTCTTTGGCATCTTTGGAAGTTTCTTTTTTGAGTCCTTCGCGTTCGATTTTGAGTCGCTGAATCTGGCGTGTGAGTTTTTCGAGTTCGACTGGTTCGCTGTCAATCTGCATTTTGAGTCCGGCGGTCGCTTCGTCCATCAGGTCGATCGCCTTGTCGGGATTTTTGCGATCGGGCAGATAACGCGTGGAAAATTCGGCAGCCGCGACCAAGGCGTCATCGGTAATGCGTACGCCGTGATGGACTTCGTATTTTTCCTTGATACCGCGCAAAATCGCAATCGTGTCTTCGATATTCGGTTCATCGACATTCACCGGCTGAAAGCGCCGTTCGAGTGCCGCGTCTTTTTCGATATATTTACGATATTCCGCAAGTGTCGTTGCGCCAATCACGCGCACTTGTCCGCGCGCTAATGCCGGCTTGAGCAGATTCCCCGCATCCATTGCGCCATCGGTCGCGCCTGCGCCCACAATGGTGTGGAGCTCGTCGATGAAGAGAATGATGCCGCCGTCAGATTTTTCGAGTTCTTGCAAAACCGCTTTCAGCCGATCTTCGAATTCTCCACGGAATTTAGTTCCGGCGATCAGCGCTCCCATGTCGAGTGAAAGCACGGATTTGTTTTTGAGCGTATTCGGCACATCACCGGCGATAATGCGCTGCGCAAGCCCTTCGATAATTGCGGTCTTGCCGACGCCTGGATCGCCGACAAGCACCGGATTGTTTTTGGTTCGGCGTGAGAGAATCTGCATTGTCCGGCGAATCTCGTCATCTCGACCGATAATTGGGTCGAGCTTGCCGGAGCGCGCAAGCGCAGTGACATCTTGTGCGTATTTTTTGAGCGCATCGCGCTTCCCTTCGGGGTTTTGATCGGTAATCGGCTCGCTACCACGCAGTGCTGCGAGTTTTTCTCGTACTGTTTTTACATCAATCTTTTCTAAGAGTTTACTTGCGCTGTTTTTCGTTTGTAATAAGCCGAGAAACAAATGCTCAACCGAAAGATATTCGTCTTGCATCTGGCGACGTTCTTTATCCGCACTATCGAGCACAGCCTGCATTTCCCCGGCAATACTCATCTGTCCACCACTGACTTGCGGCGCGCGCTTTAATTCGCTTTGGACTTGGGTAAAAAGCTCTTCTATTTTAAAATCCAAACTCGACAAAAGTGGCGAGATAATCGTATCTTCTTGTTTTAGCAAAACCGCCAAGAAATGCAGTGCGTTGACTTCGGCATGCGAGAGTTGCTGCGCGAGTGATTGCGCGCCCTGGAATACTTCTGCAGTTTTTTCGGTAAATTGTTGTGGATTCATAGTATTTGAAAAGTTAGCACTCTAAAGTTTAGAGTGCCAGAATAAAAAAATCAAGTATTTCTGAAAATTACGTACAGGAAAAATGATGGATTTAATAAAAATTATTGTGCGGTATTAGCTTTTGATAAAAATCATTTGTGGAATATAAGTTTCGTATACTTGAAGACGAAACCCAATCTCATCCATGAAAGAAATAAAATTCTCTCCTCCAAACTGCTTGTTGCTTTCCAAGTGACTAGCGAATTGTTCGGTGTAGTCACATGATTCGGAAACCACTAATACACCACCGTGCACTAATTTATTATAAAAAGACTGAAGTAATTTTTGTGGTTCCAACACATGTTCTATAACTTCCGTTGAGACAATACAGTCAAAATCGATATTTTTAAAATGAGTTGAGTGTAGGTCGTTCATTACATTCCCCTGTAATTCGTAAGTAGGAATATACAGGTTTCTCTTCTTAAACCTCCATTTAGCAAAGTCAGAAGTTTTTCCAGAGAGATCTGCATAAGTAACGTCGTATCCTAATTGATGGAGAAGTATGCAGATTGTGCCTACACCTGCCCCATAATCAAGTACATTTTGGACGCCAAGCTTTTGCATGCGTTCTGCCATCACACCAAAGGTGTATAAGGTTTGTATAATGTGGTTTGCCGCCATTAGTTCATACACATATGCGTCAGATTCTTGGTAAAATCTTATGAGGTCATTATTACTCTTCGGGTCAATATCCATAGTATGCCAATCCGCTTCAACAGCAACTTCTACGCGCATTTTATCTACATATTGCTTGGGAAGAGCCTGAAGGAACAAGCCTAATTCTTCTAAGGCACACATTTTTGGACTTTTTGATTCCACACCCGCAACAACGTGGCTAAACAATCTCGTTTTAACCCAGAGTGCAAGCACGATCATTTCAATATAATCGTCGTTGCTTTTGTCTATTCTTAGCAACCGTAATGCCTCTCGGCACTTTTGACCACGTATCAAATCCTCAGCCTGCACGACAATTGATGGGACAATGTGTTTGCAATCATTCAAATCAGTCAAATCCTCAATATCATACATGTGCTGATAATAGTCTTTTGGTACTTTGCTCGTCATAAATTTTTATATAGAAAGCAATCTCTAGCTTTGTATTTTTAAAGTCATAAATCAAGAGTCGCCTAAAGAATTCGTCCGAAAAGCAAAATTGCCTTCCTGCTCGGTTTCCGCCACAATGACACAAGTTAAATATATTCAGACTTTGGCAAAAAAATCAGTCACTAAACGGAAGAAGCAGCAGCGAAATCCTCAGCCAGAAGCACATTCGGCTTTGCGGCGATTTTGGGAAAAACACAAATCGCTATCAATAGGATTCTTTTTGACTTTTGCAACGTGGGGATGGTTTTTTGCGTGGTATTGGCCCCGCATGTTGTACTTTAAAAATGGTGCGCTCATGACGCAGGGCAAATATGTTTGGGCGGATTGGTCAGCGCATCTCGCCTATGCGGGGCATTTTGCTTGGCGCCCTGTTGGCGATTGGTTCGAGAGTCATCCGCTCTTTTTTGGCGTAGATTTTACCTACCCGTTTGCGATGGATGCGCTGTCAGGAATTCTTATCAAATGGGGAATAAACGAAGCATCGGCATTTGTGGTTCCTTCGATTGTCATCACGGCTTGGCTCCTTGTCATTTTGGTACTCTTTTATCATTCATTTTTGCATTCGGGAATCTGGTCGTTTGCTGCTGTGACGCTCTTTTTAGCCGGCGGGAGTACGATTTTTCTGTGGTATTATTTCCCAAATTTTGTTGCCGAAAGCGCAGTTCTGCCAAAAAATTATCTCGATCTGATTGGCTGGAAAAATATCGTCGTGAGCGAAATTATTCCGCAGCGTGCGTTTTTGCTCGGCATGCCAATGATGCTGACGATTATCTATTTTTTGCTCCGAATAGGGAAAAACTCACGCATCTGGCAACTCGTTTTGCTTGGTGTCTTTTCTGCATTGATGCTTTTTGTGCACGTGCATTCGTATATTGCCTTGGTGATTTTTGGTGCGGTGCTGTTTTTGTCTCGATTACAAGATTGGAAACCACTTGTAATATATGGAATTTCGGCAGCAATCTGCTCGTTTCCGATTTTTGCATGGATGTTTTATGGCACGGTCGAAGAAAGTTTTTTTCGCATTCAGATTGGATGGATGGCAGATTCTGTATCACTTAATCACAATCTATTCTGGTTTTGGTTGATGAATTGGAGCATATTTTTGCCGCTTGCGATTATTGGTACGCATCAAACCAAACTCTGGAAAAATCCGGTTGTTATCAGCGGGTTTGTAATTTTTGTAATCTGCAACATTGTCATTTTTCAGCCGTGGGATTGGGATAATGAAAAAATCCTGACGTGGTCGTATTTGTTTTTGACTGTTCCAATTATCAAATGGTTTCAGCTTCTCTGGCAACAATATCATATGGCAGTTGTTGCAATTGTGACGCTGATTTTGTTTCCACTACTAACTCTTGGCGGTTTTGTGGAAATTGGCATCCATACTGGGCACGCCGAAGAACAACGACTGGATAAAAACGCGCCCCCGCCAAAAGATATGGAAAATTTTATTGTGCGCGAAAGTACGATTTTTTCGCGGAAAGATTTTGAACTTGCTGCTGCTTTTCGTAAAATTAGTAATCCCACCGACGTCGTTTTGACGGCAGATCGCGTGGCGAATTGGGCAGTTGCTCTTGCTGGGAGGAATATTTTGCTCGGCTATCGCGGCTGGATGTGGACGTACGGAATCGATGACAGCAAGCGCTACAACGACATGCAAAAAATGTTTGCTGGAGGTGAGCAATCCAAAGCGTTACTCGATGGATACAATGTGAATTTTGTCGTCATTGGCTATCCCGAAATCACAGATTATCACGCCAACGAAGATTTTTTTCGCGAAAATTATTCGCTCGTGCTCGAAACGAGCGAAGCACGTATTTATCAGATTGGGGAATAAAAATTATTCGTCGATACTCTTCCACGGAAGAGAGATTCGACGCGGACGAGCTTGTAGAGTGAGAGAAAGGGCCACTACAAATAAGAGAAAATATCCCCAGTGGTTTTGCTGATTATTAGAACGAGAATCAGCATTTGGAAGAGAATCTGTAAAAATATTCGCCTGCGCAAAACTTGCCGAAGCTTCGGTGGCGATTTGGCTTGTCTGTAAAACCGGCTCATCAAAAAATGCCTGCGTAAAAAAAAGCGGCGAAAAGCCGTAAAAGAAAGCTAAGCAAAGAGAGATTATTTTGTATTTCATTTGTTCCTGATTTCAAAATTTGATTCGGGGATGACACATGCTACCAGTTACCATCCAGCGCTTCAAAATATAATACAGATGTTTTGCGAAAAATGCAAATTTTTTTTGGACTGAATGAGTCTGGATGCGTGTCAGTTTACTTAGATATCGGAGTCCTCTTTGGAAGACTGGTTCTCAAACTTTGTGTCTTTGGAGTGTGTTTCCGAAAAGAAAGTTTCCAACGGGTTTCTTCTAAGAATTCTATTTTTCAACACACAACTGCGCTTATTCTACAAAAATATATTTGATAAAAGTAAATAAGTTCGTATATTTGAGTTAGGCGAAATGTTCATCAAATTTTTATGGAAGACATGCAAAAAATATTAGAAACAATTAAATCTTATCCTCAAAAGGCAGCTACGAAATTGGTTGCAATTGATGGTTTTGGCGGTTCTGGAAAAAGTACTTTTGCAGAAAAGCTTGTTAAGCTTGATTCATCTATCCAAATTGTTGGTTTAGATAAATTTCCATATCTTCCCAATGAACATCCGTACCACTCAAGTGGTGCGCAAACACGTGTAAATATTGAACGTTTGAAAAATGAAGTACTGGTTCCACTAGCTGCTGGTAAAGAAGCCCGATTTCAAAATACATTTTGGTGGCCGACTGATCAGAAAGCAGAATGGTTTACCGTGCAGCCAAGTGGAATAGTTCTGATAGAGGGTTGCTATTCTTTTCACAAAGATATTCGTGATTTGTATGATTTGAGTATATGGGTTGATTGCGCACCGAGCGAAGCAATGGAAAGAGCGGTCGCACGTGATGGGGATGCTGCTCGTGCCCATTGGGAAGAAGCACATGCTCCAAATGAGCAAAAGTACGTTGCTGCCCAAGAACCACAAAAGAATGTTGATTTAATTGTTTCTAATCTCGCAGGAAAAGGTTTTGCTATCGATGCTGAACACATCACCTAACAGCCGATATGAGGCTCGTTGCTTCGCACTCGCCCAAATTTATAAAGCAACTTCTCATATCAGCGGATGCACTCAAATAGATAGTTTCAATTCTTCGTAAGCATCGCGCAGCGAATATCATGTTCTACACTCCCCTGCCCGATTTGTCGTTGAAAGCGGTTTGCAAAAAGCATTTGTTGATAGCATCCAAATACGCATGCACGCTTGCCACGACAACATCGGTGTCACCTGCACGTCCGAAGAATTTTTTGCCTTCTGGCGTGCGCAAAGTGAGCGAAACCACGGCCTGAGCATCGAGTCCTTCGGTTACTGCATCCATGCGAAATTCGACAAGTGTCCCAAGTTCGCCAGTGATTTTTTCAATCGCTTTAAATGCTGCATCTACCGGACCCGTTCCTGTTGCATTGGCGGTGAGTTTTTCACCAGATTCGTTTTCGATAGTAACGGTTGCTGTTGGTATTGTTTGCGTTCCAGCATGTACATCCAAATCCGCAAAACGATATGTGAGTTTGTGATGCCCCAGTTCGCCAAGCATCAAGGTATCGAGGTCGGCGTCTTCGATCAGTTTTTTCTTGTCGGCGAGTTCTTTGAAGCGGATAAAAATCTCGTTCAAGCGTTCTTCATCGAATTCGTAGCCCAATTCTGCCAAGCGATTTTTGAGCGCGGCACGCCCACTGTGTTTGCCAAGAATAATTTCGGATTGCGCCAAACCGATGTCTTCCGGATGCATAATTTCGTAGGTTTCGCGATTGGCGAGAAAACCGTGTTGGTGAATACCAGATTCGTGCGCAAAGGCATTGCGCCCCACAATCGCTTTGTTTGGCTGGATTGGCTGTCCAGTGATTTTTTTGAGCAGTGTGCTGCTGCGCATAATTTCGCGAGAATCAATGTTGGTTGAGAGATTGTAAAAATCAGGACGAGTTTTGATTGCCATCACAATTTCTTCGAGCGCGGCATTGCCGGCGCGTTCGCCGATGCCGTTGATTGTGCATTCGACTTGGCGGGCTCCCGCGCGCACACCGGCGAGCGAATTGGCGACACCAAAGCCCAAATCGTCATGACAATGCGTGGAGAAGATAACGTCTTTGCCGCCTCTACAATTGGCGATCAAAAATACAATCAGATCATGGAATTCTTCCGGCTGCAAATAGCCGACCGTGTCAGGAATATTGATGATATCCGCTCCGGCAGCGATTGCGGTTTCGACGACAATTTTGAGAAAATCGCGGTCACTTCTGCCAGCGTCTTCCGGGGAAAAATCCACGCGATTGCACAAACTCTTCGCATGTCGCACCGCTTTATCTGCCATCGCAATCACTTCTGCGGGAGTTTTTTTGAGCTTAAACTCCATATGCACCGGACTGGTGGCGATAAAAGTATGAATGCGCGGTTTTTTGGCATCCTTGATTGCTTCCCAGGTTGTGTTGATATCGGATTCCATCGCACGCGCGAGTCCGCAGATTTCGGGTTTTTTGAGCTTGCGCGCAATTGCCTGCACCGCAGCAAAATCGTCTGGGCTAGCAGCAGGAAATCCTGCTTCAATAACATCGACATTGAGTTTTTCGAGTTGGACGGCAAAACGGATTTTTTCTTCGGTCGTCATCGAGTACCCAGGCGATTGCTCGCCATCGCGCAACGAAGTGTCAAATATGCGCACAATATCGTTTTTCATAATTATGATTTAGCAAAAGAAGCCAGTGGCGATTTTCCCACGGTAATCTGAAAAATGCAAACTTTGTGCTTGTCATCCCAAGCTTGCCCAAACATTTACGATTGTCTTTTTTCTTAAATCCTAAATCATAATTCTTGAATCTTATTTAGAGTTGTTCCAATTCTGCCAATAGATTTTCAGCTTCTTCTTTTTCTGCAGAAGCGACTACGGACTCTTTCGCTTTCATCGCTGCGCGCCGCGCGGTGCGTTGCCGCTCAACTTCTTCCGGATCGATTTCGACTTCTTCTTCAGTGGTGGAATTTTGTGCTTTTTTGTCTTGTTCGGATTTGAGGATATCTCTGAGTTCCGAAACCTGATCTGGTGACATAATCGGCAACACCGAAAACCAATAATTGCGTTCGTCGTCATCCATCGAAGGACTTTCCAAAATTTGTGGAATCAGTTCGGGAAAATTCTCTCGAACTGCATCCGGAATCTTGATATTGTCGCCTACCGTTCCCTGCGTTGCTGCATTTGCGTCATCCATGATTTTTTTTGCGGAAAAGCTTCGTACAACAATAACATATTTGGACGCTATTTTTCAATCGATTCGCTTGTCCGTATTGGCACCGGAGTCATGATGTTTACATTGTCACGAATCATAAATTGCTTACTTAAAAACAGAGATCCGAGCAGTAAAATCGGTACAACAAACGGCGTCAGTGTTTGCCCGAAGATTTCGAATCCAATCAAAATATTGAAGAGCGCATGGAAGAGCGTGGCAAGTACGAGCGCTTCACGCACAAGATCAGCTTTTTCGTGCCCATGCAGTGACGGCTTGTCTTTAAGAATATGACGAAAAATAATATGAAGTCGGGCGCGGTCAAATCCCTGATGAAAAAAATTGGAGACCGAATAGCTGTGCCGCGGTGTCACGCTTGATGACAAAAACGCATGTCCCCAAAACAGTCCAAATATGCCAGAAAAAAGCGCATGCCCGAGTGTTGTGCCAAAACCGCGAAAGGCGATAATTGTCCAGAGAGTCGTGTCCGAAAGGTTGTAAAATTGAAGAAGTGTGTAAAAATAAAAGAGATTTTCGGCAAAAGCAAAACCAAGTGCTGCAGAGATAGAATAGACGACACCATCTACAATTTGCGTAAACTCGATGCGAAGCTTTTTTCCAAGTCGCAAAGTCGCGAAGTGCTTGAGCGATTCTTCAAGAACAGCGAAAAGTATGCCGCCCACCACGAGCGCCACAATCGGCAGCATTTTGCTAAAACTGGTAATCGACGCCATCAAATTAGGCGAATATTGCAATTGCCAGCGGATGGCGAGAAGCGGCAACACAGCGAGCATTCCAAAGACAAACGCCATCGCAATCATACGCTTTGGCTCTGGCTCACTCTTGTCTTTGCGATACCAAAAAACGAGCCAGCCAAATGATGGCACAAAAGCGAAGAGAATACTGAGCGCAATAGTGAGTGACAGCGGCATGTTCATACAAAAACTTTACAGGATTTGAGCATTTGTCGAAACACCTTTGATAATGAAGTCTGATTTAAGATGTACGATTTAAGAGATTTTTCAATCGTCATTTGAAATTTCTTACCTGACAAACCGCTAACTGCTGCTGTATACTTATTGTACAAAATTTCCCTTCAAAAATGACTCCTTCGGTACTTGTAGTTGGCTCGATTGCCTTCGATATTATTTTTTCGATTGAACACGATTTTCGGCAGTCGATTCCGGTCGAAAACGGCGAAATCCGCAATTTTAATGCGGTTTTCATGGCAAACGAAAAAACCGAATTCCCCGGTGGAACAGCAGGAAATATCGCCTATTGGCTTGGACAAAAATATGTGCGCAGCAGCATTTTTTCGGCAGTCGGAAAAGACTTTGATGATAAAGGATATCGAACGCGACTGCAAAATTTTGGTGCCGAAGTGCGCGGCACAATCGGAAGTTTTTCTGCCCATGCCTACATGATTTCCGATCCGCTCCATCAACAGATTATCATCTGGCAACCAAATGCGTATATCGAGAACAAAGCGCAACAACTCGCCGATTTTTATTCTCCTGTGGAACTCGGCGCTTTTGAAATTGCGATTTTTGCCGCTGGCACGCCCGATTCGATTGAAGCCCACATGCGCGAATTTAAAAAGGCAAATCCACAGGCGAAAATTATCTTTGATCCGGGGCAAATTACGCATACTTTCGAAAAAGCTGGGTTTCAAAAATGCTGTGATTTGTCAGACATTATTGTCGGCAATGATATTGAATTTAGTTTTTTCCGCAAAATGGGTTTGCCAAAAGATATTACAACCATCGAGACTTTTGGCGCCAAAGGCGTCACCATTACTGAAAATAATATCGAAACCAAAGTCACAGCAGTAAAGGCGGAAAAAGTGGTAGAAACAACTGGTGCTGGCGATGCCTTTCGCGCGGGGCTGATTAGCGGTTTACTCCATGGATTATCACTCCCCGAAGCAGCAGCAATCGGCGCAGAGCTCGGAGCAGAATGTGTCGCATTGCCAAGTGGTCAAGGCGAATAGCTCTTGACATATAATTATTTAGTTATACAATGGAATCGTATTTTAAGGAAATATGGAAAATCAACCAAGAACAACGCCAGCTCCAATAGATGTTAGAGAGATAGGACAAAGAAACATTGAAGCAATTTGGAGAGAGGCTGACATGGAAAATAATTTGATAGCTTCGGTAAGAGGTGGCGTAGAAATCACTTTAGACAAAATGCCTGCCGGACAAGCAAAACTCATCGGTTCCGATAACTAAAAAATACTCAGCTAACAGAAAACTCGTACAAAAAATGGAGGCGCACTAATCGTGTTCATAAATAAGCATTAGTCACACTGATTCTGTTCCTGACAAATCATTTCGTCCGTCTCAGGAAGATAGGCTTGGTAGCGTTGCAGAACATCAAACATGTTTTTTTGTTTCAAATTTCTTGCAAAATTGTACAGGAGATTGCACAAGATTTCAATATTTTAGTGATATTCGTGCACCTCTTGGCAAATCTGACCAATTCAAACTAGGAATGCATTTCTTTACGTGCAAGTTCTTCAAGAACCATTGTTAATAATCGTGTCCCATTTTCGATATCATCAGGGTAAGAATATTCATCTGGATCGTGGCTCAGACCTCTTTCGGAATGAATAAATATCAAACCGTTCTTTTTGAATTTCATAACATCGTGTCCAGCTCCAGAAACAAGTGTTTGAAACGGAAAATCATTTCTTTCTGCTACCTCTTTTATCAAATCGGAGGTTACTTTATTTAATGTCGCTGGATTCGATATGCCTTTGTCCTCTCGAACAATTGATACATTCAGTTTTTGTGCGATTTTCTCACATTCATCGATGATTTTCCTAAATCCTTCTTGCATGTACTCCGTATCGGTACCTCGAATATCAAGACGCACAGTTTTGGTTTCGCCCAGCAGCTTTGGGGTACGTCCAAATTCGTTTCTCAAATACAAATATAATGAAGAAGTGATATAGAGCGCATCGAGATTATTTTGTTCGCGCGTTTCCATGGGACATGTTCCGGTATGAAACTGAGTTTCGCACTCGATAACAAGCGTATCATTTTGCCAACTGTGAGATGCTTTAGGAAAATATTCATTCAGATAATTTTGCACTTGATCTTGAATTTTCTCTTTCTCCGAATTTGAGCAGTCAAACACCTTTTCAAAATCAAGTTTTTCCTTTGCAGAACCAACATTAAATGCTTCGGTTCCTCGATTGAGTGTTGCACGAAAAATCTCCAAATCTCGATTCGTGTTTTCGTTTTGTGCGTAATGATCAGCATCGAGAGCAATTTTGCGTATTGACACAACAGATTGGTGAAATGCTTCTTCTGCATTTTCTCCTTCAAATTTGAGCACGCTGCGTATTGATCCGGCAATTGCGGTTGTCGCAATTCCAATCTCTCCCCTTTGTACATTCGGTCCCTGCTCAATATGCATCTCGACAATATCGCAATTTTGTAAATATTGGAGACATACTGGAGTATCATCTTGTGCCAAACCAGCGCTACGCAATCGTTGTAATTGATCCAGCAGATTAAATGATTGACCGTTTGAGCTCATAGCCAATTTTTGAGAATTATTTTCTTGCAAACTCCCTGTTGCAAGTGACGACCCAAGACACGATCTTCCCCATAACGAGGATTCTTCTCCTCGCCAACAGACAATAACTATCGGTCTTTTTAAATCCAAATTCTTTCCATTATTTTCTTGTTCTTTGATGGCACGCACGGCATCTAAAGCTGCTGCCACACCCAAAACACCATCGTAGCCACCGCCGCCGACTGTTTTGTCAATCGTGCCCACACTATCGAGATGAGAACCACTCATGACAGCATTAGCATTTGGATTACAATCTTGCGGATAATACGTTCCAAACAAATTACCAAACTTGTCTGTGCTGATGTCTAGTCCAAGAGACTCCATCTCGGCTCGCGCTATCGCAAAAGCCCTGTCTTCTGACTCGGTATATGCCATAACATGTCGACCTTTTTCCGAAAAAAATTCGCCTTCCTCCCCTTTTGTCAGTCGCAAAAAAGTCTGGAATACGGCAAGATGTGGAAACTTCGCTTTGTCTTTATTAAGCCGACTAATAATATGTTCGGCAGACATAGAATCTTAAAAAAACAAATCCGCAGCAACAATAGCACATCTTTATACAACTTTTTATCTACCATGTTTTTCTCGAAGATTTTTTTACAAAATTTAGAATTCAATTTTCTTCACCGATTCCGCATTCCCAAAGAAGTAAAAGTCGATTACAATGCATAAAGCTTTTCCAGACGCATGACACACAATTACAAAGTAAAAGACCTTTCGCTTGCCGATTTTGGCAGAAAGGAAATCACCTTGGCAGAAAAAGAAATGCCCGGACTGATGGCACTCCGCACGGAATTTGGAAAATCGAAACCACTTACGGGCGCACGCATCGCCGGCTGCATCCACATGACGATCCAAACCGCTGTACTTATCGAAACGCTGATCGAACTTGGCGCGGAAGTCCGTTGGAGTTCGTGCAATATCTTTAGCACGCAAGACCACGCGGCGGCGGCAATCGCTGCTACGGAAATTCCGGTGTTCGCTTGGAAAGGCATGAGTGAAGCGGAATACGACTGGTGCATCGAGCAGACAATCGTCGGCAAAGACGGCTGGCGACCGAACTTGCTGCTTGATGATGGCGGTGATTTGACCGCAATCGTACATGAACAATTTTCTGAATTACTCAATGATATTCGCGGCGTTTCGGAAGAAACGACCACCGGTGTGCATCGCCTCCATCAGATGATGGATCAGGGCAAGCTGAAGATACCAGCGATCGATGTCAATGACGCAGTCACCAAGTCAAAATTCGACAATCTCTATGGCTGCCGCGAAAGCCTTGTCGATAGTATCCGCCGCGCGACCGATGTAATGCTGAGCGGCAAAGTCGCCGTGGTCGCCGGTTTTGGCGATGTCGGCAAAGGCTCGGCACAAAGCCTTCGCAATAATGGCTGTCGCGTGCTCGTGACCGAAATCGATCCGATTTGCGCGTTGCAAGCAGCAATGGAGGGTTTTGAAGTCACGACGATGGAAGCAGCGGCGCAAGAGGCGGATATTTTTGTAACGGCGACTGGCTGCAACAAAGTGATTACGCGAGCACATTTGGAAGCGATGAAAAACGGCGCAATCGTCTGCAATATCGGACACTTCGATCACGAAATCGATGTCGCTTCCATTCGGAACGAGAAATGGACAGAGATTAAGCCGCAAGTGCACGAAATCGAATTTAACAACGGAAAAAGTATCATCCTGCTCGCGGAAGGGCGACTCGTCAATCTTGGCTGCGCCATGGGGCATCCGAGTTTTGTGATGAGCACTTCCTTTACCAATCAGACCTTGGCGCAAATCGAACTGTGGACGAAGTCGGAAAGCTATCCGATCGGCGTACATCGTTTGCCCAAGGCAATTGATGAAAAGGTCGCCGCCCTGCATCTGAGCAAAGTCGGTGCAAAATTGACGAAACTCACGGCTGAACAAGCGGAGTATTTGGGAATTCCGCAAGAAGGTCCATTTAAAGCGGAATGGTATCGATACTGAGCAAGTCGCCAGTTGTAAGGAATAAGGTGTAAGACATCAGGGTGCGATTCCTCTCCCCCTGGACAGGCGCCTGTCCCGAGAAGTCGGGAGGAGCTGGAGGGGGTAGAAATTGGTTTATTCTCGAGGCTCGAGCAGTTTTGCAGACTGCTTGTAAAAGTCCCTGTTCTGCAAAAATGAAGCATAGAATCAATTGCTCACAAAGCAATATCCTCTCTCTGTTGCTCACAAAGCAATATCCTCTCTCTGCCTTTTTGTGCGTCATTCAATTATTCTCTGATTAGGGACTATATTTGGAGCAATCTACAAGATTGCTCCAGCGAAAGAGTTGCAAATCGAAATCATCGAAGGTCGCTCGTTTAATCAATTATATACTTTTTCTCCCCCTTAAGTTCTCGAATCGTCTTTACCAATCCGTTAATTGTTTCATCCAAATCTTTTAATTGTTTCTCAAGATCAGCAATAGTATTTTTGGAGTCTTGAAGTCCGGGAATTTCAGCATCATCAAATATGCCAACGAATTCAGCATTTCTTCGAGTTTCAGCTATTTCGTGATGAATCTGTCCAATACTGTCAGACAATCGATTTCTTTCTTCCCTTTTACTTTCTAATTCCGCAGTTAGTGAAATAACCCTCTCGTTAGTTTCAACAGCTTCATCGTAAGCTGTCTCATCTTCTGGTGATTTGTTTGAGGACATTAGTACTGTTTCATTGTCTAATTCTGTCATGGTAAAATATAAAAGTAAGTTTACTCTATATTATATTTTTGAATATGCAAGTATTTTTTTTCGACCTTCCAATCTCCAGTTTGAAAATTTTAAGGAGCAACTTCGCCGGAATGGGTTTGTAACCCATTCCAATGTTTTGTTTCTGGAAGAGCGGATTTTAAATCCGCGGAATTACAGAATAATTGGTTCGAGATACAACCTCAAACCGGCGGGAAGTTTGGAATGGTGAATTTTTATTTCCCACTAAACTTGTATTTGCGTCCGCGCATCGCAAACGCCTGTTCAGTACCCTCTAGCACATCGAGTACATGACGGTTCATGATCGGGTTTTCGAGTGAGCCGGAAACGACTTCGACCTGATGGTCTTTGTCTTTGTGGATGCGTACGCGGATGATCTGCTCAGCATCGGCGAGCACCGCGAGATTGGGATTGTGCGTTACCATAATCACTTGCCTGCGCCCTTTGGCGCGACGCAAAAACGGCACGAGAATTTTGGAAATACTTTGATTGTCGAGGTTGTCTTCCGGCTGATCGAGAATCAGCGGCGTCTCGTCCTTGTCAATCATGAGATAAAAAACAAGGAGCAGCGAGCCGCGTTCACCTGGCGAAAGTTCGCTCAGTGGTTTGCCATCGAGGCGCAAATCATATTCGGGCACAAGATATTCGAGCCCAAAAAGATAATTGTAGAGTTCTAAAATTTTGCCTTTTTTGACCTGAGTATGGATAAATTTTTTGATGGCTTTTTTTTGGCGACGATCAAATTGCAAAGTGTCGATTATTTTTTCGAGCATGGTGGTGATTGCTGTTGGCTCTTCGGGTTCGACTTCGGCAAGCAGCTTACTGATGGCAAGGAGTGGATTTTCTGCAAAAGCACCAGAGGATTCAGTATTGATAAAAGCAGCAAAATTTTTCTCAAAATCTAACATGCGGAGCGAAACTTCTAACGAAATATTATATTCTTTAATCAAATCAGCGTGCTTGGACAAAAAAGTACTCAC
Source organism: Candidatus Altimarinota bacterium (assembly GCA_041738935.1). GTDB lineage: Bacteria > Patescibacteriota > Gracilibacteria > CAIRYL01 > JBGSOV01. The sequence continues at coordinate 121,499 of JBGSOV010000020.1, forward strand.
AGGAGCTTTGAGATTGCTAAAGAGAGTCAGAATTTCTCCTTTTTGCTGCAAAATTGCTTCCATAACTGTTATGCGTTCTACAAATTTTTGTTTCAACTCTGCATCTAAACGATTATCCAAATAATCAAGAATGCTTTCGTAAAAAGCAATAGTATCATCGGTTTTTGAGTCGCCGATGATTTGTTTACGCTGATCTTCCCAGATTTTAAGCTCTGTCAAATAGCCTTGATACTGTTGATGTGGCAGATCAAGCAGCGCAATCTGCGTCTCGATTTGATTTTGCAAATCTTGGCATAGTGTCACCAGACTTTGAGGGTGAGGTTTGTTGTCAGAATTGTCTTCGGTTTTGCCGAGGAGCACAGTAATTTCTGTCAAAGATTTTTGAATCACCGCTATTTTTTTCTCGATGATGTCGGTTTTGAGGGTAAAATCAATTACATTTTCAATCTTGATGCCAAAAATATCTTTTAGAAGCCCTTTATCTTGCAGCTGCCACGTATCAATCCCCTCCTTGACACGCTGCCATTTGGCAACAAACGCTTGCAACTGAGCGTGTTGCTCTTCGAGCAACATTTGCTCGTCTTGTTTTTTGACAATCAGAACTTCGGTTTGTGCGAGCTCTTTTCGCAAATCAGCAATTGCGCTGTTGATCTCCTCAAAAGTGTGTTGAATGTCTTTGCTGACTGAAGGATTGGCGATTTCGTTTGGCTTTTTGGCTTCGTGCTCTGCTCGTTCTTTTTGCTTTTTGTCGAGCAAATGCTGCGTTTTGTTGCGATACACTTCGGTACGTTTTTCTTCGAGCACAATAATGTGCTTGTTGATAACTTGCAATTGAGCTTGTCTGGCTGCGATATTATCGTCCGCAAGTGCGCGTTTTTTGACAATAAGTTCACGAAACGAATGGCAGCCAAGGCGTTTGGCAGGTTCGAGATGATGAAAAATCACGCTTTGCAATTCGTCTTCAAATTCTTCACCGCCCAATGTGCAAAGTCGTTCAAAATGATTTTGCGGAATATATTTGATGTGTTCTGGTTTTTGCGAATCGGGATCCAAATCGAGCGTCTTGCTGTCACTGGTAGAATTGTCCGCCCACGTGAGTGCTGCCGAAAAATTGCCAGCGAGATTTTTTTTGCGAAATTTGTCTTTGGTAAGAAAAGAAAAGTTGCCGACTTGCGAATTTCCAAGCAGCGCGAGAATGTCGACAAGCGCGCTTTTACCGCTGCCTTTGTTGCCGATAATGGCAATCAATTCACTACCAAACTCGATTTTGAGTCCATCAAACCATGCTTCGCGAACAGCAGATTCTGGAGTTTTGCTCAGCGTTAACGAGCGAATATATCGATTTCCGTTTCTTTTGGTGCTTTGAAAAATCGCTGGTTCTTTACCAAAAAATACGCGATCTGGATCAGCAAGAACTTGTTTGAGTCCGTCAAAAGTCGGATCGGCTTTGACCCAACAATAGTTTTCTGCGGACGGATTTTGAGCAGTTTTGAGTTTGCCGAAAGTGGGATCTTTTGCGTCTTTCTCGCTTCCAGAAACACACGGAAGTTTGCGGAGATTAAGCCACAAACGAATGACTTCGGGTGCGTGCTTGGCACTTTTCCACTGAAAAAAATCTTGGTGTTCGAGATTGCCAGAATCAATCAGATCGATATGGTCAATAATCTTTTCACGAAAAATATTGTCTTCTGCCGGCGCAATATTGCGGTCCGCATACGGCAAAATAATGAGATGATTATCATGCAAAGAGGAATCGTTTTTGAGCCTACTATTCACTTCGATAAAATCCACAAAAATATTTCCTTCGTAGCGAGTTTGTTCGTCAATATCCTTCAGCAAAGCGCGCTGACCATCTGAAGTCTGGCACGGTAATTCGGCAAGGAATCGTTCGATGTTTTTGAGCAAATCGGGAGCACCATCAAACAAAATTCGAAAAGGAAAACTTTTGCCTTGATGCGTCACAAATGATTTGAGAGCAACGATTGGAAAAAGCGGCTTCGTGCATTTTTTACTCGCAGATATTTCGCGAAATCCATTGACGGAATATGGCTCCAAAATCGCCGCAACTTCGGCAGCAGAAGCGTTGATTGCTTGAGCAAAAGCCGCATAGCCTTTGTCACCTTTTGGGAGATGCGGAGCCTTGACGGCAAAATCCCACTTGCGCCACTCGGAGCCTCGCAAAAATGCATTTTGTGTCATCGTTTGGTTTTGATTATTTCGCTTTACTATAGCGCTTTGTAAATCAATTTGCAATCAAAATTCAGCCGGAACAATGGATACAAGCGACTATTCGGAATATTTGCTATTGACTATTTTTAATTAATATTTCGAAATAATCTTGAATCTCGCAAATCATTTCTGACATTTGACGCAGTAATGCGTGCCTCTGCCAGCACATCTGATTTTGGAAATCAGTCCACCACATTCGAGACATTCTTGTCCTTGCCGCTGATAAACGCGCAACTTTTCGGCGTAGCCACCAGGCTTGCCATCCGAACCGACAAAATCGCGAATGCTCGTGCCACGACAATCAATCGCTTCCTGCAAAATAAGTGTGCAGTTTGCAAAAATCTTCTGGAATTCGGTTTTTTTGAGAGACGAGACAGAGCGCGATGGCAAAACTCCGGAACAAAAACAAACTTCGTCCGCGTAAATATTGCCGAGTCCAAAGATGAGATTTTGATTAAGGAGGAGGGCTTTAATCGAAGTTTTACGATTTTTTGTCAGGGAATAAAAATATTCCCAATTCCATTCTGGTTGCCCGGGCTCGACGCCAAAGACAGCGAGGCGTTTTTTTACTTCATCAGCAGCGAGAAGCTCGACCGTGCCAAAGCGCCGTTGATCGTTAAAAAAGATTTCTGCGCCGTCATCAAGTCGTATCAAAAAACGGGTGTGTTTGTCGGGTAAGTGTTGCGGATCAATCTTCGCCGGATGTCCACTGGCAAAAAGCATCTCTGTACTGCGATAAATAATCTGCCCCGTCATGCGGAGATGAATCACCAAAATCTGATCGAAATCGAGAAACCCGAGCAGCAAAAACTTGCCACGCCGATTTGGTTCGGCAAATTGTTTACTGACCAATTGTGGAGCGGCTTTCTTGAATGAAGCGAGTTTGGGATCAAAAACTTCGACAGCAACAATTTTCTTGCCGACAATAACTTCTACCAAATCGCGCCGCACGGTTTCGACTTCGGGGAGTTCGGGCATAAGAAGAAAAAGCGCGATTACGATAACAGGTTTTTTGTCTCGAATGCCAAATTTTCTCTTCACTTTTTTCTGTTAAGTTCTACTCGATTCCGGTCAAGCCGGAATGACAAGGTATTTTTATTATCTGTTTTCTGTTATTTACTATCTGTTATTTGATTGTTGTTACCTGATATTTGCATTGGTTTTTTTCGCAAAAATTCGGCATAATGAGCGGCGAAATGAATACATTTGGAAAATATTTTCGGGTCACAACCTTTGGCGAATCCCATGGCGTTGCGCTGGGTGCTATTATTGATGGTTGCCCTGCGGGATTGCCATTATCCGTAGAAGAAATCGCGCACGAACTTCAGAGACGCCGCCCCGGTCAAAGCAAAGTTACGACACCGCGGCACGAAGATGATCTGCCCGAAATCCTCTCGGGCGTTTTTGAAGGCAAAACCATCGGCACTCCGATTGCTGTTGTTGTACGCAACAGTGATCAACGTTCGACTGACTACGAAGCGCTCAAAACGATTTTTCGCCCTGGGCACGCCGACGAAGTCTGGCAGACAAAATTTGGTCATCGCGATCATCGTGGCGGCGGACGTCAATCTGGTCGCGAAACCTTGTCGCGTGTCATCGGCGGAGCGATTGCCAAAAAATTATTGATGGAAACCTGTGGCACAAAAATTATTGCTCATGTACAGCAGATTGGGAATGTCGCCGCACAATCTTTTGACGAACGCGAAATCGAGCAAAATCTCGTTCGCTGTGGCGATCCGATTGCTGCCAAACAAATGGAAGAGCTTATCATGCAAACTCGTGTAGAAAACGATGCTTTGGGAGCCATGGTCGAAGTGATTGTGCAACTGCCGCCAAAAGCACTCGGATCACCCGTGTTTGGCAAAATCGAAGCCGAACTGGCACAAGCACTAATGTCGATTGGGACAACACGCAGTTTTGAATATGGCGAAGGCATACAAGTTGTTTCGCGACTGGCGAGCGAGCAAAACCAAAAACGCGAAGGAATCTCTGGCGGAATTACCACTGGCGACGAAATTCGGCTTCGTATCGCCATCAAACCACCACCAACAATTGCGCAAAATCAGCAAATGAGAACATTGGACGGGAAGGTTATCAAACATAGTGTCGGTGGTCGCCACGATCCGTGTATTGCGCCGCGTTTTGTTCCTGTGGCGGAGGCGATGGTTGCGCTTGTTTTTGCCGACGCCTTGCTCGCACCGCCTGATCGGATTGATCAAATTTTCCGCAAATAATGAATATTGTGCTTGGGCTTGCTACGTTTGTGATTGGTTTATTTTTTGGCAGTTTTGGCAATGTCGTATCGCTGCGCTTACAATCACACAAAAAAGGAGTGTTGTGGGGCAGAAGCCAATGTCCTCAGTGTGATCATCAGCTCGCTTGGTGGGAGAATATTCCCCTCTTTTCGTGGCTACTCCTCCGAGGAAAATGTGCACATTGTAGCAAAGGTGTTTCGTGGCAATATCCTCTAGTCGAACTATTTTTTGGTGTACTTTTTGCTCTCGTCGGATTTGTGACTCCGATTGACGCGCCATTTCTGTTACTCTGGCGCCTCGTCATTGTTTTTGCTCTCGGGATTATTGTCTTGTCAGATCTGCGTTATATGGATATTCCAGATCAGGTTTCGTTGCCACTCATTCGTTTTTTAGTCGTCGTTTCTTTGATTAGCACTTTTGTTTTTCCACTTTCACAGAAAATTCCATCGATTGCTCCAGCGCTTTTTGGCGCAGCCATTTTATACGGATTTTTTGCGTTGCAAGTAGTGATTCCAGGGGTTTTGAATTCGTTTTCGCAAAAATCATTTTTGCCGCTCAAAAATGCCATTTTAGCACTCATCGTACTTTTTGTTTGGCTGATATCATCGGTGTTTTTTCTCCATAAAAAATTGGAAGCATTTTTGGCAAATGACCAAGATGGAAAGGAAGAAGATGATCCGGGCTGGATTGGCGGTGGCGACTTTCGGATTGCGGTGATTATGGGGCTTGCGCTCGGACCGCTTATTGGGATTTTTGCAGTGCTTATTGGTTACGCCGTGGGAGCCTTTTTGTCACTGCCATTGCTGCTTTTTACGAAAAAAACCGGCAAATCGATGATTCCACTGGGACCATTTTTGGCAATCGGTATGGTGATTATGCTCCTGTGGGGACACAAAATCGTTGCTCTGTATTTGCGTATTATCGGATTTTAGAAAGCGAAAATTGAGGAACAGAAAGCAAACTTCAAGAATCAGGCGATGCGGCTTTAAATGAAAGAGCTACGGAAAATCCTCTAACTTTTATCGATTCCAAAATTTGAGTCCGTCGATTTTGTCAGAAACTGAAGTGCCAATACTGGACATACCGCTGCGGATTAACTCGACATTGTCGAGCACCAAACTGATAACGCCCCAAATCTGCCACGTAAAATATGTTACTGCCACCAAAGCCGCGATAACAAACAAATGTTGAAAGACGAACTTGAGAAGTCGCTGCCACAAAGGCGGCGGCGCAAGATGCTGTTCGATGCGAAAAAGGAGTTTTTCGATGCTTTCGAGGGTTTCTTGCGGCGAACGTTCGCCATTTTGAATGGACATGTAGACTTCTAAAAAATCACTTCTGAGTATAAAGGAGTGCACTAGAATCAGGCAAATCTCGTGAAATTGTCAGAATCAAAACCGAAAGATTATTTCAGTAATCCAACTTCAAAGCCATCGCGTGCGTGATCAAAACTGAGTGGTAAAGCAGAAAGCGATTTTTTGTCGCAACTGCCAACATTGATTTCAAAAAAGAGTTGTGCGATGTCAAGCTTTTGACCGTCACCGCGCCATGCAATTCGTGTGGCAATATCAACCGAATCTGCAAAACGCAGCTGAACAAAGTCGCTTGTTTGCGGGGTGACGGCATACAACTCTTGCGCAAGTGCTGCCGTTTCTGCCGGCGAAAGTGTAAATTGATTTTCAAGTGTGGTGATAAGCTCAGGGAATTGACTCGTTTTTGCGCACATTTCGCCAACGCGGCGCACAGAGAAAGGCGAAGTAAATGTATAATGATAATCAATTGGTTGCTTGATTCCCGCAGGTAAGAGCCACGTTTCGTTGTTATCAAATTCGGTTTGGGACGAAGTGATCGCTGCTTGGCGAAAATCTGGCTCAAGCACTAATTCATCTTGATTATTTAGAACTAACAGCGGTGTAACACCCGAGACATAGGGCAATCTTTCTTCACATTGAAATGCCGAAAACTGCGCATTTTGATCTTGAAAATTCTCGGCAAAAAGCGTGTCATTGGCAAGCAAACACAGATTGGGCTGCAATCCTCCTGTCCAAAAACTAATGAGAGTGACTAAATCAGAAGACCATGTTTGCAAAGTACTGATTCCTGTAGGAAAGACACTTGTAAGCAATCCTTCGTTTTCCCCCAGATTAAGCAGAGTGTTTAATGCTGCTTGCGAATCGGTCAGAGTAACTCCCGCGAGAAAATTGATTTGCGGTGGTGGGGGTATTGGCGGACGCGGAATCGCTGGAACAAATGGTGGGCGCTGAGTTTGCATTGGGATCGGAGACGGCGTTACGGCGGCGTTTCCGCCGCCAGCAGGTTCTTCATTTGGTCCACCGGGAAGATTAGGAGGCGTCGGCAGTGGATTATCACTCAGATTAGGATTTCCGCCGGGAAGTTCGGGTGGAGGTTCTGGCAGACCTGGAATATTGATTGCTCCATCAATAGGATTAACGCCTCTGTCACCAATCATGAGCACTGCCAAATAACGCGCAAGACGTTGCGTTTCGAGCGAAACAGGCAAACTGCCAAAAGCAGCTGTTTGCAAATGTTGTGCCGAAATTGCTGGTAATCCTGGCGGCGAACCGACGACATTCTCGTGCGCAATAAGCGCTCGCTTGACGATTTCCATAGCGACTGCTTTGTGCGTAATTGCGCGCAGAGCTGGCTTGTCTGCCGGATTGGTGGTTCCCGCTGCATAACCGGCATAAAACGTATGCACACCTGGCATTCTTTCTATGGTTACTCGTTGTTGATTGACGGCAGAGAAATTAGAGCCGAGATATTTGGAACTGAGTTTTGCCGGATCAAGTGTGACACCAATTGCCGGTCCATCTTCGCAAGCTTTGGTACATTCGGCATCATCCCATTCACCGTCAATTTTGAGTGTCGTCGGCGCTATATGTGTTCCGATGAAAAAATTCTGTCCACCGCGATATTGCTGATTCGCCGCCAGCTGATCCCACGATTCTTCGAGCTTGTAAAAGACATCAAAAACCATTTCTTGTCCAATCACTGGCCACAAAAATTTGGCAGAAATCGGGAGTTCAAAATATCCCATTTCGATATTATCTTGCTTTTCGGGATCAGTCATCCATGTCGTATCCGCCATAAAACATGTCCCTTGCCCGTCTGGTTTTAATAGTCCCCCACTCGCATTTTTGCGTGGAGAAAAGAGGAAAATTTGCACATCAGCATCAGGAGCCGCTGTTCCGTAGATTTTTGTTGGCGCAAGCTCTTTGAGCAAAAATTCGCCACGCGCACCATTTGAGATAATTCCGCGTTGCCATGCCGAGCCGTCTGCTCCACGGATAATAAAAACTGATTTCCAGTCAACACCATTGGGGACTTGCGCCACGATATTTGTTGTACAATTTGCACCACCAACAGTGGGTTGCGCAAAAGCAGCAGGAACAAGCAACAGTAAAAAACTGAAGAGAAAGAGGAGATTGCCCACAATATATTTTTGCCGCTGCATCATTTTTGTTATTTTTTGTGGTAAAGATTACTTATTATATCATTTTTAGATAAAATTACAAACTCCCTTCTGTGGTTGTAGAAAAACGCGTTTGCTATCTTTACAATAAAATTTATAAATGCTAAAATAACCTAATCTCCTGAAATATTTTTTGCTCGCCACCAACACAAAAAATCTGATGACACCCAAGCGCACTTTCGGCACATTCTTGCGACAAGGAGTAATCGGCATGATGCTGCTGAGTATTTGTAGTGGATTTGTCCTGCCGTCATTTGGAGTTGCGAATAAGGCGTACGCAGAAGAAGGCGAAAAATTTATGACGCTTGAGATATCGCTCCGCGTCAAAGATGAAGATGGCGCGCGCTGGATGCATAATGAAACTCCGCGTGCTAAAGGACTTTATATTGATTTTGGTGGCACATGTAATGGCTGTCAGATTTTGTATCCGCGCAAATATCGTACCGATGCGAGTGAAGTTAACATTCCAGCAGGTTCGGGAGTGTGGTTTATTCCGCAAGAAGGAATTTTGCGTTTTGATGTACCACAAGCGCTGAATAATGTCTCTGTAACACTTGTTGACCCAGCGGGAAATAGTGTTGCTATCGAAACTGACAATGGCATCGGCAACGATACTGCTGAGGGTCGTCGCACCCAAACTCTTACTCTTGAAAAAGATAACGTCAACACAGTTGGAGCATTTCAGAGCGAAATACTCTTTTTTGTCACCGAAGACACGCTGCAACAACGGCTCGTCATCGGCAGTATTCCTGTTGGCGGCGTCAGCGTCTATGATCAGATTGTTACCAATACGGGGCAATTTTTTCGACGCGCAGCAGCAATGCTCGGTTGGTCGCTCGAAATTACTGATGCAGGATTTGATAATATTAAAATTAATGATATTGCGCTTATCGTGCGTGATATCGTCAATGGAATTATTATCTTGGCGATTTTGGGACTCGCAGTGATGTGGGTTTTTTCGGCACTCATTCCCGCACAAACGATGAGGCAGACCACAGCACTTGTTTTTATGTCAGCGATAATTTGTAATTTTGCCGTGCCCGCAGTCAAGCTGTTGCTCGATGGTGCGCAAGTTGTTCAGGCGACATTTTTGACAAGAGAGGTAACCGAAGACAAGTTTTTGCGGATTGAAAATATTTCGGATGTTTGGGTCGGCACGGGGCAAAAAATCATTCAACCCAAAACCTATCGTGATGGCGATCAACCGGTGACGGATTTTCAAGATTATCAAGATCGCTATGTGGATATGCGTCAAGAATCGACGCTGTTTCATAGTTTACTGCTTTTTGTACTTGCCTGCGGCGAAATTTTGATTGCCGTCGTGCTCGTTCTGCGTATTATTATTTTGTGGTTTTTCCTCATCTTGGCGCCGTTTTTTGCGGTGCTACCGATTTTTCGTTTTTCGCGGAGCGTCTTCCGCTATTGGTTTTGGCTCTTTGGGCGCTGGCTTTTTTTGGGACCGCTTATTGCCATGTGTATTTTTATTTCTATATCGCTTTGGCAACACACCGGTATTCCGATCGAAAGTAGTTTTGAAGGTTTTGCCGGCACAGCGTTTCTTGCCAATACCACAAATATTCAAATGTATGCGCCGGGTGTAATCCATTCGGAAGGCGGCAATATGGGCTCGGCGACAGAATTAATGAAGTTTATCGCCGGCATTTTGATGGTTTGGTATTCGGTTATTGTGCCGTTTTGGCTGACGCGCAGCAAATTGCTGCCCGATAGTTGTTGCGGTTCGCGCTTTGAAGCACGCGGCAAAAATCGTGGTGGGCGCGGCGGTCAAGCGATTCTTGCACCACCAAGTGGACCAAATTCGCCTACAGCGCTGCTTTCTTCGCAAGGCGGTCAACCGATTGGTTATACTCCAACAGGGCTTGCCGGTGGCGGAAAAGAACCGAAATTTTTGAAAGGTTTTGACAAAGATGTCCCGGCAACCGTCGAGATGAACGTTCCCAAAAATCTAATAGATGGTGCTGGCAAAGAAGAAGTCAGTGCACAAACTGCTTCTACAGCAACCGCGAACGCCACTCAAGAACAACAAAATAGTATCTCCGCTCAAAGCCAATCAGAAGCCGGACAAGAGCAAAACATGGGTATTATGGAAGAATCCGCAGTGCAAGCCGCATCTGCAGCCTTTTCTGATTCGCAAGCGGCCGAAACAGCGGCATTTGATCAAGAAAGTGGACAATCACAATTTGCTGCCGAAACAGCAGATACAAATACCTCGGCAACAACTGAGACCGGACAAGCACAATTTGCGAGTGCCTCAGCAGAAATGGGACAATCACAAAATGCGACGGCAGAGGCAAGCAGTCAAACACAAACAAGTCAAGAAGCCGCTCAGGTTGGTAGCATAGAAGCAAGTGCAGAACAATTGCAAAGCTCAGAAATGGAACAAGGCGCCGAATTTGGCGCCAGTCAGGCAGAAGCCGTTTCTTCGACAGCAAGCGCAGAAGTAAGCGCCGAAACTGAAGAAACTGCCTATGTCGAGCGCGGACAAACAGCGAGCGCAGAACAGCAACAGAGTATGGAGATGGAGCAAGACACAAGTGCTTTCGAACAAGCCTCGGTCGGAACTTCGACAGAAGCGAGCAGTGCAATCGGAGCAGAAGAAACAAGCGATATGGAAATTGATACCTCAGCTCCAACAGCAGAATCTGTCAGTCAACTGGGGGCGGAAGGCATGGAGGCAGCTGATGACTTCTCGATTGGCAGTGGCAGTCAGGTGGGAACCGAAGCGCAAATGGGTGCAGAAGGTTCGCTTGGGGAAGATGATGACATCTATGCGGAGCGTGGAAGTAATAGTAGCGTCGGTAACGAGCAGAGCATGGCGGCAGAGGTGGAGAGTGACGCAAGTGCGAGTGCAGAGGGCACAGCGTTTGCGAGTGGAGAAGTGAATGTAGAAAGTGATACAGAAGCGAGTGCGAGTACTTCGAGCGCAGCGAGCAGTGCCATTGGAGCAGAAGAAACAAGTGATATGGAAATTGATACCTCAGCTCCAACAGCAGAATCCATCAGTCAGCTGGGTGCAGAAGGAATGGAAGCAGCTGATGACTTCTCGATTGGCAGTGGCAGTCAGGTGGGAGCGAGTGCAGAGATGGGCAGTGACAGTTCGCTTGGGGAAGATGATGACATCTATGCGGAGCGTGGAAGTAATAGTAGCGTCGGTAACGAGCAGAGTATGGCGGCAGAGGTGGAGAGTGACGCAAGTGCGAGTGCAGAGGGCACAGCGTTTGCGAGTGGAGAAGTGAATGTAGAGAGTGATACAGAAGCGAGTGCGAGTACTTCGAGCGCAGCGAGTGCAGCTGGAAGTACGAGTTCCAATGCGGGAGCGTTGAGAGAGGAAGAAAGCGAAGGCGGAGAAACAACGAGTGCCGGAAATACGATGGCAAGTGCAGAGACAGCGGGAAGTGAAGCTGGTGCGACAGAACAAATGAGTACGGGTTTCGAGGACAGTGCAGAAGTTGATGCCGAGATGGCGATGAATGCGGGAGTAGAAGCCGATCTCGAGATGGCAGATAATACTGCTCGTGTCAGCGCTCTTAGTGCTCCTGACGATTCTGCAGAAGCAGGAAGTCTTGATCCTGTCTCGGATGATGCGGTAGATACTGCAATGCAACCAAAGACTGAGCTCGATTTTTCGACTGATATTGATACCAATATAAATGCCAATCTCGAGGCATCAGATATGAGCGCGCTCGAATCACAAACGCTTGATCCAACGATAGAATTTAATACAACTCTCGACCAAAACACACCTACAAGCGATTTGTCAGACGAAGAGGATGCTGATAATGAAATCGTTTTGGCAACGGAAAAAGTAGGCTCAGAAGAAGAACAATCCCTTTTTATTCCTCTGGAGAGTGATCAAAACAATGGTGAAAAATTCGATGGAAATGGTATAGAATCATCAGAAGATCAAGCAGCAGCAACTTCTAGCGAAGAGGACTTTGAACACGAACCAAAAATGGCTGCGGTAGAAAGTGACGATATTTTGTCGGCAAATCAAGCCTTCGAAGCAGACGTCACAACTAACGTATCAGTTGCAGCAAATCCTACAAGAGATGAATCAGGTCAAAGCAATCTAGAAAAAGAAGTGCCGGAAGAAGAGCAAGAAATCGAGGATTTTGGAGATATCCTGCTCGAAAAAACGGATGAAAAAGATGCGCAAAAAGAAGCATTGCAACCACTAATCGCGCAACAATCAGATGAGGCGGAGGCGGAAGATGAGGCGGAGGCTTCGGACGAAGAAGAGGAAAACCCTGAGGAAGAAGCGTCTAAAGAAGATAGCGATGACGAGGACGCAACGGATGATGATGAAGAAGCTCCAAACGAGGACAACGAAGAAGAAAACGCGCAGGACGAATCCGCCACAGATGAGAGTGAAGAAGATGAAAAAGCTCTCGATGATGGCGCCGAACTCTATGGTGAAAGCGATTTATCAAACAATAGTAGCGGCTCCGCAAATATCTTCCGTAAAAACTAAACCGAATTTTTAGGAGAATTCTTGAGTGTAAGTTTTTCGAGTTCGGTGGCAATTCGTTCCCAATCAGGAATCGATAAAGTTTCGGCGCGCAAATCGCCATCAATCTGGCTGGCTGCCAAAAGTGCAGCGGGTAGATTGTTTTTGAGTTTTTTACGTGGTTGGGCAAATCCCATTTTGACCGCATGAAAGAATAAACGCGGCGCCACATGAATCCGCGGCTCTTTCGCAACAGCAATATGCAAGATGGCAGAATCGACTTTTGGTGATGGAAAAAAACAGCTTGCCGGCACAATTGCTGCAATCGAGGCGTCACCAAAAGTTTCTACGATCAGTGACAAAACCGAACGCCGCTGCGGGTGACAGATTTTTTCGGCGACTTCTTTTTGCACAAGCAGAGTAATACTTTGCGGACGATGCGCCGCTTCGGGCAAAAACTTGCGCAAAATCGGCGACGTCAGATGATACGGAATATTGGCGACGAGTTTGTATGGTTCGTCTGGTACAACAAAATCGAGGACGTGCTGATTAAAAATCGTCAGCTTGTCGCGGTTAAAATGCGTCGTTTCGCGCAAAACGGGAATAATATCTCGATCGATTTCCACAGCGAACACTTTTTTTGTTCGATGCAAAAGCTCTGTCGTCAGCACGCCAGGACCAGGACCGATTTCGACAATCGTATCTTCCTCTTGCAAATCAGCACATTCGACGATTGTTTGGAGAATATTTCTGTCGACGAGAAAATTTTGCCCAAAACGCTTCTTTGCCCACAATTTATATTTTTTGAGCAAATCGCGAAGCTGTCGAGGATCAGTAAGATCAATGCGCACCAATTAATAAAAAAGTATCTTGATGATAGCAAAAACAAACGAATAAAGCAGAGGAAAGATTATTCGGCATTTTATCGCTCGAGAAGAGTAGAAATCATTGTTTTGCCCGAAGAATACACGGCAGAGAAACTTCTAAAGCAGTTGTTCCAGCGTGAGCGATATTTTGCGTTCGCCATAATCCCCCACCACGAGCAACACAATCGTATCACCGACATTTTTTTTACTCACCAAAACGCGAATATCATTGGACTTGGTAACGCGCTCACCATCGATTTCGAGAATGATATCGCCTTCTTTGATCCCAGCTTTTTCTGCTGGCGAGCCGCTAATAACAGCTGGTTCCCCGACTGAACCGGTGCTCACCAAAGCGCCATAGGTTTTGTCGACGCCAAGTGCAGCGGCATTTTCGGGCGTAATAATCGTATAACGGATTCCGACAAATGGTCTGATGATTTCGCCATTTTTGAGCACAGATTCGGCGACAAAACGCAGCTCGTCGACCGGAATCGCAAAACCGATTCCTGTTGCGTCGCTCGCGACTGCCGTGTTCATGCCAATGACTTCACCGTGAATATTAACGAGTGGTCCGCCAGAATTACCTGGATTGATGGCTGCGTCAGTTTGAAGCAGATTACTGATTTCTTCCACGCCGCGTATGCCATCCGAGGCAACAATACTGCGTCCCAAAGCGGAGACAACGCCAGTCGTCACCGTATTTTCAAATTCTGCCAAAGCATTGCCAATCGCAATCACACGCTGCCCAACGCGCACATCGCCAGAAGCAGAAAAAGAGAGTGGCACAAGTGGATTTTCGCTTTGTGAAGCATTGACTTTGATCACAGCAATATCCTGATATTTGTCACGTGCAATGACTTGCGCGGAGAGTTCGGCACCATTGGCAAAGCGCACAAGATATTGATCGCCTTCTTCGCTCACGACATGGCGATTGGTCAAAATATAGCCGTCTTCGGAGATGACAAATCCCGAACCACCGCCGATGACGACATTTCGTGTTTCGCCATTCCCCTCTTCTGTCTGAGGGAAAAATGGGTTTCGTGTTCGGTCACGGAAAGTCAATTCGCGCTCGACAACAATACTCACCACCGAATCTTGAATTTGTGAAACAGTATCGGCGATTATTCCGTCCGCATTGCCTGTTCCTAACGTGTCGAGTTGTTGTCGTAATTGCTTGTTTTCGGTCTCGAGTTGCTCAAGTCGCACCAAAACCTGCGCTTCATTTTCTACACTGTTTTGCGTTTGTTCACTGAGCGCATCAATGATTTCGGACAGCTGATCCCAAGTGACCGTCTCGCCAGGCGCACGCACTTTTTCGATGGTGTTTTGAATTTCCGTTTGCGTGGTATCTGCTTGCAAAAAATCCAGCCGCGGCGCTTGTTGCACCGTAATGACGGTTGCTGCCAAAGCGGTGAAAGCGATGATTGCAAATGGTCTCAAATACTGCATGGTATACAAAAGTGCATACCCGTTTTAGTACTTTTTTATGGATGAGGCAAGAGGGAAAATTTTAGGAATATTGAAGACTCACGGCATCATGGGAATATTTGATATCTCTTCCTTGTTTGGTTTGTACTCATCTGCAGCACTAATAGCTTTTTTGATATATTCGTTGTTTCTTTCCATATAGATCAAAAGATCATTTGCTACTACTGGTGCCTTTTCTTCTTTTTGATCTGGAACTAAATCGTAGAACCATACTGTATTTTGCACGGTGTCTTCAACGGATTTCAGCAAAATATCAAGATTCTGCAGAATTATGTTTTTCTGAGTAAGTGATTCAGAAGGCGGTCTTCCCAAAAAATTGTCCCATCGAGCTCCCCAGGTACTTTGTTCAGTACGAATCGCGTTCTCCATCATTGTTTTGGAGGCTTCCAATTGCTGTTGCCAGTCCGTGATAATTTTTGCGTATTCATCTACCAAATTGACGGCATCGTTGTCTTTGGAAACTTCTTCATGCGATTTAAAATCTGACGAACCCAATGGTGATGGTCCCATGGTAACTCCCGGGGGAACTTCAACATAAGGAATAACCGTTTCATCAGTCAGTTCCTCTTCTGGTAATATTCTCTCTACAGTTACGGATTGTGTTTGCGGTTCTTTTTTGATCTCCGCCGTAAACAAATTCCCTTGGCAGCCATTTTGCATGCGTCCAATGACAACTTTTGAATCACCGTTATCAATTACTTTTACATCTTTTAGGATGAATGCTCCAACCAAATCAGCATTGATATTCATCATGCCTGCTCCGGTGAGTACATGTACTTGTTGCCATTGCCATGTGTCATTATCAATCAAATATCCATCAGGCATAAGTTGAACATCAGAATCCCCATTTTGCATTTCTTCGACAAGCTTGCTGCGCTCGATTTTGTTTTGAAATCTGTCCGCAATGCCGGAATCCTTTAAATAATTAAGCGCTCCGACCGCGCGCATCGATTTGAAGAGCGAATCTGTCGTAGATTCCTTGGCACTTGATTCTTGTGCAAGCAATTGTTCGAGGAGTTTGGAGCCATTTTGGCGAACAGCATTTTTTTCAGTTTCATTAGCATTTTGTACCTGTTCCGCAATCTTGTCCTCGATTTTGCCGACAAACTGCATCCTGAAGATTTTGAGTGATTCTCCTAGTGTTGCTGCGCCACCCTTTCCCCAAAGCTGATCTGCCAAAGGCTGATTATTGGTCATGCGCGAAGCATCAAGGAGTGGTTGAACCTTTGTAGAATCGGGATTTGTGCAATACTCGTTAATCACCTGGTCAGCATTGGTTTTTTGCCAAAAATGATCAGTCGCTTTACCGACTTGACTGATAAGTACTTGGGTATCTACCTTCCCTTGCAACAGCTCTAATCGTTGTGTTAACGCTCCTAAGTCGTCATTGTTTTCCGAATCAGCATGCGGCTGTTCGGCTGTCATAAAAACCAAACGTCGTTCGCCATGCTGCACGGTAGTTTTGGCAGTATAAAAATATGAGAAGGCTTTCATGTTTCTGAAAAAAATCATAATGCTGTCGCCTGATACGTGAGCGTGCCCGATTGTCCGGCGGCAAGCGTTCCGACTTGGCAAGTCAAAATATCACCATTGTCTGTGCAGCCATTTGGTGGAGCGACAATGCGCACCAAAAGCTGATCGTAGTCATCACGAATCACAAGCGCAGTATATGGCGAAGCGGTATTGTTGCGATAATTGATGGTATATGTGACGGTTCCCCCCACTTGAACAACCGAGCTGCTCGCGGACTTTTGAATAGTCAAGTTGCCATTACTCGAACCATTAACAAAGATTTTTGCTTGCGCTGATTTGCCAGCAGTATCAATCACAGTAAGTGTTACTGTTCCTACCGCGCTAGGAGCGGATAATTGGCACGAGCTAGCGCCATTCGTGCAATTGCTCTTGGTGATTCCGGTCAGTCCGGGGTCAAGCGTAAAAGTAGGATTTTGCCCTCCTGTGACTGTAATTGATTGTGGCAAACTGCCGACTGTTAAAATTTGATTCCGCGGAGTAATTGTCAACGAACCAGTGCCACCATCAGTAATAGTGACGCAAACATTATTGATTCGATTGCTTTCTTGCGCTGCTCCATCGGTCACGACAATGTCTGCACAATGTTGACCATTATTGAGTCCCGAGAGATTGATCGGAATTTCGTAGAGATATGGATCTTCACAATTGGCGACGCTGCGTGTCGGCAGATTATCGTTCCAGCTAATTGTACCACCGACAAACGGATTATTAGAACCTGTGCGAAAAATCTTAATCTGTCCTCCTGGCAGATTGTTGTTGATATCACATACCGAAAACGCCAAGGTACTTTGTTTGGTAGCACTCAAAACTGTTGCTGGTTGCCAAAGTCCATTCGAAATTTTGGGCGCCGTTGGCGGTAATGGCGGCGATGATGGCAGTGGCAAAGTATTACTTTTGTTCATACCGATGAGCGTTTCGATAGCATTTGCGGCGTTGGTCACGCCACAACCGTATTCTTGGTCGATTCCCGTCAGTCCGCCATCAGCCGAACTTGTGCACAAAATCTCCGAAACTTCGTCAGGAAGCAAGCTCGGATTCGCCTGATAGAGTAAAGCTGCCAATCCCGAAATATGTGGCACCGCCATGGATGTTCCAGAAGAAACACCAAATTTTCCCTCTTGAATCGTACTCAAAACGCCGTCGACACGATTGCCGCCCGGAGCCAAAAGTTTGACCATGCTTTGAAAATAGTTTGAGTAATCAGCACGATGCTTGGTATCGTCGGATGCTCCAACAGTAAAAGCACCAGCACATACCGCGGGAGCGTTGGAGAATGGAATTTTGAGCCCGTTATCCGGATCGCTGTTTCCGCTCGAAGTCACGACAAAAACGCCAGCATCAAGCGCACGGCGAATGGCTTGTTCTTCGATAGAAGAACATTGGTCTTTGCGTCCCAAACTGAGCGAAATCACGTCGGCGTTATTGCGCCACGCATAATCGATTGCAGAAACGACATCCGATGTTCGCGCCGCGCCATCATCACGAAAAACCTTGAGTGGCATCAAACGCGATTCGGGAGCGACACCCACAATGCCCGAATTATCTTTTTTGGCGGCAATGATTCCCGCTGTGTGCGTTCCATGAAAGATATTGCCGTGTACATCATTGTCTTTCTCACCAAAATCCCAACCGGTACAGTCATCGATATAGCCGTTTAGATCATTATCTATGCCATCGGCACAATTGGTTTCGGCAAAGTTATGCCAAATATTGGATTTGAGATCGGGATGCTCGATATCGACGCCAGTATCCAGCGCCGCCACGATAATTCCTTTTCCCGTTAAATGATATTGATTCCAAACTTTGTCGGCGTCCATGCCCGCGCCACTCGCATTGTTAAAGATATTCCAGAGTACGTCGGGAGTTTCGTTATTGACGGCATTCGTGATATTAACGGGATCAAGCGTCGTATTGGGGAGATTGTAAATATAGTTGGGCTGCACGTATTTGACTTCTTCGTCTTGAGAAAACAAAGCGATGAGTTCTTCAGTGCTGCGCGTACGGCTTTTGGCTTGGGCAAAAACCAAACGTCGATCACCAAGTGAATTGGCGCGATTAAGTCCTTCTTCTCGCATTTTTTCGACTTTGGCTTCGCGGCGTGTAGACGGATCGTTGAGATTTGAATTGAAGAGCACTTGTGACTCAATTTGCAAATCGCCATCAGGAAGGAGCGCTTGCAATCGTTCTTCAATCTGACTTTCGACAGTAGCATTAGATTGGTACGAATTACCATCGGTTTGCTGCCCGATGCCGCCTTGATTGTCTTCAAACACGACAATAACTTCGTTGGGTTCGTAGGGCGCGTCGATTTGCATAGGTGGTGGTGGCGCAGAAGGAACAGCAATCTGCGCAGAAAAATCTCGCGGCGAAGATTCGTTCTTAAGCGTTATTCCGATTATCGCCAAACTCGTGGTAATAATCGCTCCCGCAAGAACAATGGTAAATAAGTGTTTCATATGTGATATTTATTCATAGTATTTTACCGGAATCTTGCAAAAATGAAAAGCACATTTCTGCGCCGCTCTTTTGCAGACTCTTCGAGCAAAAATGGAATTTTGATCAGCGCAAAATACCAACTTCAAAGCCTTCGCGCGTTGCCTTAAAATCTAAATCTGGTGGCGTCAATTGCTCGGCTTGGCACACTCCTGTTTTGAATTCAAAAAACAGCTGAAGCAATGAAAGTGGTTTGTCATTTGCCAACCACTGAAATCGCGCGGCAATATCTTGTGGCTTGGCAAGCGCAAGCTGCACAAAATCCGTCGCCTTTGTTTGCGGAAATTCGGCATTGAGTTCTTGCGCCAAAACAGTTTTTTCGGCAAGAGAAAGTGAGTACGTTGCCGCTATTTTGTCAATCAGTTGTGGCATGCGCTGTTTTTGCACGCACATTGTTCCTGCGCGCCCAGAGGTAAAATCCCCGGAAAAATCATAGCGATACGCAAGCGGTGATTTGGTTCCCGCAGGGAAAAAATATTTTTCTTCGTCAACAAATTGTTTGTCCGAAGCCACAATTGTCGTTTGACGAAAAGCTGGTTGAAGGTGAATCGGGTCGTCTGAATGCAACAGTAGCAGCGGCGTGACGCCATTTGTTTGTACAAGATGACATTGTTCGGCAGTGGAAGAGAGATTTTCGGTAACAGCGCCCTCGACACCATCCAAAAAATTGAGATAGGCGCGCGAGTTGTCCAAAATCAAACACGAATTTTGTGCAAGATTACCCGTCCAAAAAGCCACAAGTTGCAAAAAATCCTCCGCCCATGTCGCCGGCGTGCTCGCATACGCCGGAAAAAGCTCGTCGAGTTGAACATTATTAGGAATATTAGCAGCGCGTTTGAGTGACAAACTCTCTCCTTCGCGATCACCTTGACCAGTGAGCAGATTGCGAGCGTGTTCGAGTCCTTGATTTGTGCGAGCATTTTCCATAATCATTGCGGGCGTGGTGAGCTCGTCGATGCCGTGCATACGCTTGATCATTTCCATCGCCAGCGCTTTGAGCGCAATGTGATCGGTATTTTTTTTGAGAATATTTGTATACCCATCAATCCCGACATAATAGGTATTCATCGCGCGCCCGATAGCAACTTCGTTCCCGCCACTTACCAGCAAATTGTTGCCGAGCAAGTCAGAGCGGATTTCCCACGGTTTGAGCGTTACTGATTGATAAATTGGGATTGTAGGACATAAGATTTGGCAACTGCCATCGATATCACGAAAAGCATCCGAGACAATCGTCGTAATCGCGTCGGGATCATCGACCGCATAAAAATCAGTATTCGCTTGTGGCTGAATGAGTAAATTTGCTTCTTCTTCGACGGCTTGCGCCGAAGTTTGCTCGAGTCCGATTCTCACCATTCGCGGTGGCAGATAACTGGTTGCATAGTACGAGCCGGCATCTTGCGATTGATTCTCGTAATAGGTAATTTCTTCGGAATTCATGCGATAAAACGCATCGATCATCATATCTTGTCCCATGCCTTGCCAGAGCAAACGCGAATGTGCTTCAAACTGAAAAAAGCCGAATTCGTCAGATTTGCCTGCATCAAAACAGGTTCCGAGACTAGGTTTTTGAATCCGCTCGCCAATTCCTTTTCTAGGCATTGCAAAAAACAGTTGGATTTCGGCATCAGCTGCCGCAAATCCCGCGATTTGATATTTGCCATCTTCTTCGATGAGGAGCGTGCTTTCGGGACGATTAACAATTGCCCGCTGCCAGAGCGAACCATCCCCAGCACGAACGACATGCACCGTGCGCCAATCGGTATCGTCTGCGACATTTGTCGTAATATCGACGGCGCAATTTTGTCCATTCGCATTTGCAGAAGCCAACGGTAGCAAAGCGAGCAACAAAGAGCCGAGAAGAAGAGAATAAAAAGAGCGCACGAAAATGGTTTTATAATATTCTTTGTATTATACAATATTTTTATGATAAATGGAATGGAAGAAAACGAAGTGTTGCACAGAAATTGCACTCTGATGCTTCAGGCTTGCAGCCTGAAGCAAACAAGTTTCCGGAATCGTCTAAACTGACTGATTGCATATCAAATGGAATTGCTTACGATTCCAAGTAAGAAAGCTCAAGCAAGTTCTCCGGATTTGCAGAAGAATAGCGCCAATGGGCAGGATTGTTGACATATGACTTTCGGACAGGATTGAAATGGATATAGTCATACTTTTGTTCGAAGAATCGGATTGTTTCAATTTTTTCCGGCATATTGGTGGGTTGCCAAAATTGGAACCCGTTTTTCGACTCGAACAAAGTCAGTAGCCTAGGTTCGTTCGCCAAAATATTCTGCTTCATCTCTTTGGATGTAAAAGTTTTGAAATCACGAAGAAAGCCATTCATATTTCCACTTTCAACCAGTAAGTGAATATGATTGAGCATAAAGACCCAAGCATAGATCTTGAGATTTTTGTGCTGCTGACAAAATTTGAGTGAGTCGAGTAGAATGTTCCACCGATTACAACGATCAAAAATGTAATACCAGTTCTTTACTGTGCATGTGACAAAATATAATCCGTTGTTGAGGTCATTTCGGATGCGCAGACTTGATGCCATTAAGATACTATAAAGGTGGGCATGATAATACCTCCGCTGTTTTAATGCCAGTTGTTTTTGACGATTCCAGAAACAGCTGGTCTTCAGGCTGCAAGCCTGAAGAATCAAGTTGCTTTGTAAAATGCTCCGGTGGAGAGAGTAAGCAGCGATTGCGAAACGAATGGTTCGAGGTAAAACCTTGAACCGGCAAAAATGAATCTGAATAACCTTCCCTTCTTTGTAGCACCCAGTCATTGTGGTCAAAGAACTAAATTATCCCCACTTTTCCCGCCTGCCTCCAAGACAAAAGAGAGAGCTGATCAGGAGGCTTTTTCTTTCTGTGCACTAATGGCTCAAGGGAGTTCCTCATAAAGGTGATAAATGAATCGACATTAAAGGTTAAGGACT
>JBGSOV010000024.1:0-1871 GCA_041738935.1 Candidatus Altimarinota bacterium
GATCGTCCTCGACTATCTGTCGCTCTACCCGCCCGCACGTCTTCGCGACTTTCATCGCTACTGGTCCGCTCGCAACACCCGCTACGAATGGTGGTGACTGATGCCCAAGCCGAACAAGAAACCGCGCCTCACGCGGCGAGACTTGGATGTGCTCCGCGACGCACTCACGTTTGGAATTGTCGTCCCGGAACTGATCGCCCCCTATCGGTTTGCCGGAAAAGCACCGGGGGCGGTGACCTCGACACTCCGCAGACTCTATGGGCATCCACCGCGATTCCTCTACCTCCGACCCGACCCGCTCGACGACCGCAGGGTCTACTACCGACTCACCGCGCGCGGCGGACGGGTCATTGGCGCCACGCGAGCGGCAACTCTTCGCCCCGGCAAACAGTCACTGGTCAGGCGTTATGCGCTGGCGTGGCTAGTTTGCTGTGACAAGCCTCACCAGCGCGTGCTGCTCGACCGAGCCGCTGTGGTGCAGCTTCTTGTCAGTCCGGGTCGGATGCCGAAGCACGGCTTCTACCTGCACAACCTTGAGGGCCAGCCCTCTCGGCTAGGCCTTGCCATTGTCGATCACGGCGCCCACCCGGCACGGCTCGTCCGCAAGGCCGCGAAGGTAGCCGAGCGCCTGATCGAGAACCCATCGACTCGGGAGTTCGTGCTCGCACGCCGGCTCACCCTCACGCTGCTGACCTTTGACGAGATGAAGCGCGAAGAACTCGATCGGACCTTGCGTCGGCGACTGCACCGCCAACTCCGCACTCTGCTCTGGCAATACGGCGTGGACGCCCGCACACAGTTGCCCTTCGCAATCGAAACCTACACCGTCCCCGGCTTGTTGCCACTCATTCCCCACGACCATCCAGGAGAAACACGATGAGCACCTTCACCCAACTAACGCCCCACCCGCACGCGGCCAAAGACAAGCACGACGTGATTGATTGGCAACACCTGCCGCCGGGTGAGTGCGACATGAACTACCGATTACCAGCAGAAATGAGTTTGCGTCTGTCGGACCTCCTTGGTGTTTGGCTCGTGGCTTCGATCGCCGGATTCGTTTTCTTCGTCGTCGGCACGCTGATCCAGGAGTACTCACTCGTTGTGCTGGGCGGCTTCCAGCGAGTCACGATCATTGCCCTGCTTGCATCGGGAATCTCTTTGTCGGGCGACCGCACCCTCCAGGGGCTTCGCCGTAGCATGGTCACCGCGGCCACCGTTTTTGTCGCTGGAACTCTTTTGCTCATCGCGGCGGGCGCCCTCTCGCTGCCTCAAAGATTGGTGGCGCTAGTTGTCGCGTCCATGATCGGATTGACTTGGATCGCGGATGCCGTCGCTACCACCGATGCTTGGTGGTGTACGGCCCATCCCCGAGTCCCGCGAATAGCGATGACCGCTTATCGCCAGTCGTGGTGCGAGCGGTGGCTCGCCGAGCCAATGCGCTTCGATTCAAACCCCAATTCAGACCGACTACTCGCAGCTCGACGAACGCAAAGTGCTTTAGAACTGAGTCGTTATCGGCAAGGGATCTTATGGCTACTTGCTGCGGTCCTTGGTGGCGTTGTCGCTGGCTTGCTCACAGCGAGTTTGCTCGGCACGCCGCTCGTGGCCGTTGCGGTGCTGGTGCAAACGACTGTCGTGCTGATCCTGATAGCAGCGGCGCGACTCATCGACACGCCGCTGCCGCTGCTGCCGCGGATTACGGCGGCAGTCATGCGTCATGCCACCTACGGCAGCGAGGCGCGTCAGCCCCCTTGGGTACTCCACTTGCCCGGCGGCCCCGCTTGGAGTCGCTCGCTCCAGATGGCAGCGGTGATCGGGGTCATCTCCTTCTTAGCTGCCGCGGCCGCTGCCCGCCAAGCCTTTCCACCAAG
>JBGSOV010000029.1:0-3474 GCA_041738935.1 Candidatus Altimarinota bacterium
ATGAAAACCCCCCACAAGCAAGCTTGTGGGGGGTTTTCATTCTGTGCCGATTATCCGGCACAGAACGGGATACTGGTGGCAGTCTCGGAATCGAACCAAGGACACGCGGATTTTCAGGATTCGGACGGGCGTTTTCGGAAATCTTCGATTTCCCCAGTTGTTTGATTGCCAGATCGCTTCTTAAAGAACTACTCGGCTTCAAGCTGGGAGGTTGGCGAAGGCACTGCGCTACAGGCGCACCTGTTCAAACAAACCCTTTCCCTTGAAATTCCACGGGACTCTGAAAGCTGCGCCACCTTGTATGCCTTGGGCTTGCTCGATGATTCGCGGCCACCAACGAGTGAGTTGATGTGCTTTCTCCCAAAAGTTATGGTCGCGCCAAGACTTATCCAAAAAGAAAATGACAAATCCTGCTCGCCGCAACGCTTCGCGTTCAAGCCCCTTATTCAGATTGTCATGGGTGATGATTGCCCATCCCCTTTCTTCAGAGAGGGTCTTAATCCAATCGTCATCGGTGGTGTTCGGGAGAAATTTGTCTCGTAGATGCACTACCTGATGACCGTCTGGCAAGGAAAGCGCATGGAGCGCCTGGGCCAGCGCCGGAGGGAGGTTGTTGTCAACGAAGAATTTCACGCAGCCAATCGTTCTTCAAACGAAATGGCTGACTCAACGGCTGCCAGAGAAACTTCGAAAATGCGTGCTACGGCTTGTTTTGATCCCTCCGCACGATAGGAATCATATAGGGTCGATGTCCGTATACCGGCTTCGATAATAACCGGCTTGCCAAACGCAATTCTTGGATCCAGCACAACGGTCTTGCTGCGAGTCATCGGAAACCACCGACTCGCCAATTCATCCTTTCCGAATTCAATGCCTCTGTAGAGCGAAGGTTGGATCACGTCGGTGAACGCATACTGTCTCTTCACAAGGTCGAGGAATTGGGTTTCACCGCTTGCTTCAATGGCTTCGGCAAAGATCGTTCGACCATCCGTTTGGAAGCGCCGGCAGGTAAAGGGGTATGGGTGATTGAAAAGCTCTCGTGCGTGCTGGCTTGCAAACCGAATCGTTTGCAAGCTGACTCCGTACTTCCGAAATGCCGCCACAAACCTGACTTCCAGCAAGTCATGAAAGCTGATTCCTTCCACCTCTTCACCCACTAGTTCTGTCTGCCAGAGGGGCGCGCTCACTCTAGAGTCTTTGTCGCGTGATTTGAATGAGTACCCCGCAAGCCAACGACGAAGGTCTCTCGATGGGATCTTCGTTAGCCTTGACGCCTCCGCGAACGTGTACAGCCCGACTCCAACCAAACTCATTTTTACCCTCGCGTTCCACTGTGCCTGCCGCAGCGCAGCATTGTATAAATCTCTTTTAAAACAATTGATTGAGTCTGACATCGCTCGGCTCATTGTAGGCCAACGAGAGGTGTGGCGGCAATAAGACTGAGGGGGTACTGGTGCTACTGGGCCTCTGGCGTTGGGCAACCTTCGGGTAGAACTGGAGAGGGAATTATTGCCGCAATTACACAAGAGTTACACAAATGAAAACGACCTCCGGTGGAAGAACCACGGGAAGCCGCTTGAATACTGGTGGCCAGTCTCGGAATCGAACCAAGGACACGCGGATTTTCAATCCGCTGCTCTACCAACTGAGCTAACTGGCCAAATTGACTTTTCTCGACCGCCCCGCAGACAAACGCCAGCAAGGAAAACCGAAGCCCGGCATTTAAACCTTAAACACGATGTTAGTCAAGGAATGTGCGCGGTTTCCGGCAATGGGGGCCTGCACGCATGCGTTGGCTATTGCGCACCATGACGTGATCAGTGAGCATGCCAGTCCTGATTTCACTTAAGGCCGTTTGGACAAACAACATGGATGAATGGTTTATCTGGCTGGTCCGTTTGATGTTTGCCGGCATTTTCCCTCTGGGCATCGGCATGCTGTACCGCGCCTGGAAGATTGTTGTCCGCAAGGATTATCGCCATGTCGCCGATTGGCGCGGCAGGATGATCCGGGACGGGAAACAGTGGGCCGGCCTGGTGGCAGGCACCAACATCACAGGCGGAATCGGTCTGCTGCTGGTGGGGGCGCTGGTGATCCTGGCAGGCCTGCCCTTCGCGATATGGTCGGGGGCAACTGCGCTCATCCTCTGGAGTTACTACTTCGCACTGCAATTCGTGGTGCAGCGCGCCGGTTTGGCGCAGGCAGCATCTTGAGGCGGTGCGGGCGCGACGGGAGGATCAGATCGCGCTGCCGGCGAAGACCGGTATAAAACAACTATTCCCGCAAACAGGCTGGATACCGCCAGGCGGCAGGAGTATGGTTCGCTCAAAATAATAAAACCTGTGTTGTTATTTTTTCATCAACATGAAATGAAAGTGGAGGAGTACAGCCGATGTCCAAACCGCAAAACTTTGACCCCAAGGCTTACTGGAGCGCAACGCTCCGTTTGCTTTTCATAACGCTTGTCATCTGGTTCGTCGTTTCTTTCGGCGCCGGCATTCTGTTTCGCGATGCGCTCGACAGTTTCCATCTCGGCGGCTATCCCCTGGGCTTCTGGTTTGCACAGCAGGGTTCCATCTTTATCTTCGTCGGCCTGATTTTCTGGTACGCGCGCCGCATGGACAAGATCGACCGTGACCACGACGTCCACGAAGAATAAGGGGAGACAAAGATGGATCTGCAAACACTGACTTACATCGTGGTGGGCCTGTCGTTCGCCCTCAACATTGGTATCGCCATCTGGGCGCGCGCCGGCACCACCAAGGAGTTCTACATCGCCGGCGGCGGCGTCCACCCGATCGTCAACGGCATGGCGACCGGCGCCGACTGGATGTCCGCGGCTTCGTTCATCTCGATGGCCGGCCTAATCGCCTTCCTCGGCTACGGCGGCTCGGTCTACCTGATGGGCTGGACCGGCGGCTATGTGCTACTAGCCGTGCTGCTGGCCCCTTACCTGCGCAAGTTCGGCAAGTTCACCGTGCCGGAATTCATCGGCGACCGCTACTACTCGCAGACGGCGCGCATCGTGGCGGTGATCTGCCTGATCTTCATCTCCTTCACCTATGTCGCCGGCCAGATGCGCGGCGTCGGCATCGTGTTCTCGCGCTTCCTGGAAGTCGAGATCACGACGGGCCTGATGATCGGCATGGGCCTGGTGTTCTTCTACGCCGTGCTCGGCGGCATGAAAGGCATCACCTACACCCAGGTGGCGCAATATGTGGTGCTGATCTTCGCCTACACCATCCCGGCCGTATTCATCTCCCTGCAGATCGCCGGCACGCCGCTGCCGCAACTGGGTCTGGGCGGATACGTGGGGGACGTGGCCTTCCTGACCAAGCTGAACCAGGTGGTGACCGACCTCGGTTTCGCCGCCTACACCACCGGCAGCAAGAGCATGATCGACGTGTTCTGCATCACCCTGGCGCTGATGGCCGGCACCGCCGGGCTGCCACATGTCATCGTGCGCTTCTTCAC
>JBGSOV010000027.1:0-1508 GCA_041738935.1 Candidatus Altimarinota bacterium
CTTGATTACGGCGAAAAGATCGCCGAAGGCTTGCCGGAGGAGATCAGACAGAACCCCAAAGTTATCGAAGCATATCTCGGAAAGGGGGCTGCCGATGCTCACGCTTGATCAACTCTACGTCAACTACGGCGCTATCAAGGCACTGAAAAGCATCTCCTGCGAAGTGAAGAAGGGGGAAATCGTCGCTCTTATCGGCGCCAACGGCGCCGGCAAAACAACAATACTCAACGCCATCTCCGGCATCGTCCCGACTCTTTCCGGTACGGTGACGTTTCTGGGCGAAACGATTACCGCAATTCCGCCGCACGAAATCGTGAAACGCGGCATCTCTCAGGTTCCCGAGGGGCGCCGGGTCTTTGCCAACATGTCCGTCCTCGAAAATCTTGAAATGGGTGCCTACATTCGCAATGACAAGAGTGCAATCCTTGAAGAGATCGATCAGGTCTTCGCCCGCTTCCCACGGCTGCTTGAGCGGAAGAAACAGCTGGCAAAAACTCTCTCAGGCGGCGAGCAGCAGATGCTCGCCATGGGACGGGCCCTGATGTCCCGTCCCAAACTGCTGCTGCTTGACGAGCCGTCCATGGGCCTGGCGCCGATGCTGGTGGCACAGATTTTTTCCATCATTCAGGAGATCAACGCCGGCGGCACAACAATCATGCTGGTCGAGCAGAATGCCAACATGGCACTCTCGATTGCCCATCGCGCATATGTACTTGAGACCGGTGAAGTTGTACTGCAGGGCGATGCCAAAGAACTGGCGGCCAATCCGGAAGTTCGTAAAGCGTATCTTGGCGAATAACAAGGAACCCTTTCGTGAACAATAAGCCAATCGTAAACCCCTACCTGGCCGTGCTGGTAGGGGTTTTTGCCGTCTCCTTCTCTGCACTGTTTGTCAGGCTTGCTACCGCGCCCGCCCTGATGATTGCCACCTATCGCCTGCTGTTCACCTTTCTGCTCCTCGCCCCCTACGCCCTGCTCCGCTATCGTGCCGAACTTTTCAGTATTTCATGGCAGCAGCGCGGTCTTGCGGCTGCCAGCGGTATCTGCCTGGCGCTGCATCTTGTTACCTGGTTTATCTCGCTCCGCTACACCAGTGTCGCAAGTTCGGTGGTGCTGGTGACAACACAGCCGATATTCGTGGTGATCGGCTCCTGGATCTTTTTCCGCGAGCGGATCAGCCGTGTCGCCATGATCGGCGGTTCAGTGGCACTGTGCGGCAGTGTGGTCATCGGGGCGGCCGATTTCCAGATCGGCCGGGAAGCGTTCTGGGGGGATCTGCTCGCGCTGGCTGCGGCGATTCTTGTTTCCGGGTATCTTCTGATCGGTCGCCGTCTGCGCGGGGGGATCGCACTGCCGGTGTACACGTTCTATACCTACGGCAGCAGCACAATAGCTCTGCTGCTAACCAGTCTGGCTACCGGCACACCGTTTGCCCCCTATCCTGCAACCGACTGGCTGCTGTTTCTGGCCCTGGCAGTTGTCTGTACGATCTTCGGCCATACCGTCTT
>JBGSOV010000018.1:0-14915 GCA_041738935.1 Candidatus Altimarinota bacterium
CCAGACATATCTGTTTCCGGTCTTTTTTTTCCTTGTCGAGTGATATGTGAACATAAATTGTATTCAAAAATCAGCCCAACCATACTTGATGCTCGGCTTTCTGCAAAGGTTTTTTTCTTAACTTAATGGCAGTGGTTCTGCTGCCTCACCCCGTCCTTACTGTTTGAGGAAACGGTAAATCATGGAGCAAATACGCAACAAATGTAATGCGATAATACTTCGTTTTTCCGTGGAACAAAACCTGTGGAGCAGGTGAAATAGCAGAACACCTGCTCCGGCGGAAGGGAATATGGAACCCCTAACCTCCCCGGCAAGCCGGGGTGCTCTAAAACTTTTAGTGAAATTTTGGTGGAGCGTACCGGACTTGAACCGGTGACCCCTTGCATGCCATGCAAGTGCTCTAGCCAGCTGAGCTAACGCCCCACATTTGGTGGATTGTCGCAGTTTTGCGACTCGAAGATTGTTCCATCTTTTGACCAAAGAGGCAAGCCAAATCTTGCTGACGACAAGCACCGCTCTGCAGCAAAGAAAGTAGTTGAAAAAGTAATGAAGGAGTGGTATACTGACATGATATTTTTTGCAACATCTGCGACAAATATCGCTTTACAAAGCCATTAATATTCGATAGTAAACTCGAGAGAATGGCTTGGTAAAAACAAATATACATTTATATCTCTTTAAATCATGAAAGATTTCTTGACCCGCGTTCGCGACAATCTCGCGCACGAATCACGCACAACAAAAGCCACTTTGGGGGCAATTGCGTTTGCACTTTTAGTTGGTGTCGTGAGCGTCGTCGGTGGTATTACGAGCAATCTTATTCAAGCGAATATCGCGCAAACCGTAGTAGCCGAGCCGCAAGAGCGTCCGCTGCCACCAGGCTATGAGACACAAATACAAATGCCCGAGAGTAACACTGCTTTGAAATCAGAAAATACGAATGAAGATCGCCCTGCGACACCTGCAGAAGCAGAAAAGAAACCGGGGGTTTTAAAAAAGACCTCCAATTCGTTTCTGAATCTTTTTAATTGATAAATAAATTTAAGATTATAAATTAACACCTTTTTGCTTTCATCATCATTATGAAAAAAGTTCTCTCACTTTCGCTCTTCTTCGGACTCGCTTTGAGTCTGATTCCGCTCTCATCCGCTTGGGGACCCAGCGATGAAGGCGCGCCACATGGCTCGGGAATAACCCGCGCGGAATTTCCGTATGGGCTTCCTTACGCCTCTTTTAACAACTACACTGATAACAGTGTCGGTGGCGTCGGCATCGCGGACGAACGCGAGTTTTTGGTCGTACGCAACGAGACCAAAGCCAGCGAGTACAGCAAACAAATCGTCGCCGAACCGGGTGATGTGATTTTACTCAGTGCTTTTATTCATAATAATGGTGAACTGGACAATCCGTCCACGACTGCTTTTGATACGACGAGTAACTTGGAAGGATTTGCGCAAAATGCGGAAGGTTTTGTCAGCGAAAGCGGAGCGCAAATTGAATTACGCCAAAATATCACAGCAACAAACGCTAATCCCCTGCAAGTATGGGATGATGCGCTGGTCACTTCTGCTGACGGCACACCAATCAAACTGGTCTACAAAAACAATCTTGTAATTACCCCAAATGCCGGAGGAGATTATATTCCACTTGATGAAGCGGAATTTTTTGGTGAAGGCGTAACAATTGGAGATGCGAGCAATCCGACAGGCGGAACATTCCGTGGTAATGTCAATAACGCCATGCATACGTTTGCGTATTTTGATGTCGTAGCAGGTGATGATGCAACACATGCCGCTGGCGATACAAATCTCGATACGCCATCAGATGGTGACACCATAAATCTTCCAAACTGGTTGCGACTCGTAGACAAGCAAGTTTCAACGGATGGCATTACATTTCACAAATCTGTTACCGTGCAAGGTGGAGCACGTGTTTTTTATCGCGTAGTCATCCAACACCAACTAACTGATATAGCAGTGATGTGTGCGATGGATAGTCTTTCGCAGCCCACAAATGGTGGCTCATTAACTGATATTAAAAATGAAGTTAGAAACTGTTCAAATGCGCAGAGTGGCTGTATAGGTTCGTTTGCAAGATCTGGTTCGGCCATTACCGTACCCAATATTGCTGGTCCTGAAAATTGTCCAGCGGGCATAAAACCTGTCGGTACCATCGCTATTCAAAAACTTCCTGCTTACAAAACAGTAACTATTACATATGAGCGTATAGCGAGTGATAGTGGCATTCCTACGGGTGGAAGTTCCACAATCAAAGATACAGTCAACATTACTGGAGGTGGTCATGGTAATGATTCGGCAGAAGTAATCATTACTAAGATAATACCTACACCAACTCCAACCCCTACTCCAACTCCAAATCCTGCGAAGTTTACGATTTATAAAAAAGTTTCTACCGACAACAATAGTTTTTCTCAAAATGTAACGCTAAAAGATGGTCAGACCGCGTATTACAAAGTTTTTGTCGAAAATATTGGCGGATCTACTGGATCAATAAGTGTCACCGATGCACTCAGTTCTGCCACCAATGGCGGATCGCTTGGCGGCATGACAAACGAAAGCAGTGTGTGTGCTACAGGTGCAACCTGCCAGGGAAACTTGAGTAGCAGCGGCGTCCAAATCAACAATCTCGCTGTAGGCAAATCTGTTACTATTACGTATCGCCGCAAAGCGAGCAGTGGCGGAATTCCGATTGGACAGGTTTCTAATATTCCCAATACTGCCAAGCTTTCGAGTGGAGAAAAAGACACTGCTACCGTCACAGTGGAGGGAGCAAAACCACAAGCAAAATTTTCGATTATGAAAAAGGTTTCTGACAAAGCCAGCGACTACAAAGAAAGTGTCACGCTCGAAAATGAGCAAAACGCTTTCTACAAGGTTTTTGTTCAAAACATTGGCACCGGCGCTGGTGATGTTACTATTACCGATTACCCCTTTTTGCCGACCAACGGCGGAAGCCTTGGCGCAGTCATCAATCATGGGGTCGCTTGTCCATCAGGTTCGACTTGTACTGGTGCAATAAACAGTGGTGGTGTCAAAGTCACCAATCTCGCACCAAATCAATCGGTCTCGATTACGTATGAGCGTAAAGCAAATAACACCGGTATTCCACTTGATCAAACGAGTGAAATTAATAATGAAGCTTCGCTTTCGACTGGCGAAAACGATAGCGCCTCTGTGACGATTAAAGCGCAGCCAGCAAAGGCTGATATCACAGTAGAAAAGCGTATTTCTAATGGTGGAGCATTTCAAAAGAATGTCCTCGTCGATAATGGCAACACTGCTTACTATCGTATTGCGGTACGCAACGGCGGCAACGCCGTCGGAAGCACCGTTTTGACCGACCAACTCGCAAGCCCAGATAATGGCGGAAGCTTTGGTTCGATTACATTTGAAACGGTTGATTGTGGCACTGCCAACTGCTCGGGAAGTATCGCAGGTGGTATTCAGATTAATGGACTGGTTCCTGGTGAAATTGTGATTGTCGACTATCAACGAACCGTCAGCAATGTCGGGGTTCCCGGTGGGCAAAATTCGACAGCTATCAACACCGCGCGCCTCAGTGGCGGTGGCAGCGATACAGCAAGCGCAACGATTGTCGGTGAAGGACTTACTCCCAAATTTACCATTCAAAAAGATGTTTCTTACGACCGCCAAGGCGGAGCGTTTGTTGATCAAATAACTATTGGCGATGGCGAATCTGCGTATTATCGTTTGATTATTAGTAACAATGGCGATGCAACAGGGAGCGTAACTCTTACTGACGCCTTGTTGGCACCAACAAACGGTGGCGCACTAAGCGCTGCTGCTGACCAATCTATCAATTGCGATAGCGAAGCGACGTGTGGTGGCGATTTGGCAGGCGGCAGTATTTCGATTAATAACCTCAAACCCGGCAAATCGGTAACGATTTTTTATCGCCGAACCGCTGACGAAGCTGGGATTCCAACCGAACAAACTTCGAATATTACTGACCGCGCTACGCTTTCGAGCGGCGGCGCTGATCAAGCAACTGTTACCGTCAAAGGCCCTCCGCCATTTGATGAATTTACAATTGAAAAACGTGTTTCGAAAGGCGCCGGGAGTGGCTTTGTCAATAATGTCACGATTGGGGACGGCGAAACTGCCTACTATCGTGTCGCGGTCAAAAATACCGGTACCGGTCCTGGTACTTTTACAATCACTGACCGATTATCAAATGCGACCAATGGTGGTAGCCTCAGCCCGATTATTAATGAAAGCTATGTTTGTAATGCCGGCGCAAGCTGTAGTGGCACACTCGTCACAGGAGCTGGTTACAATACTCCAAATTGTAATTCTGGCAGCGGCTGCGGAGCAAGTGGACTTACCGTGAGCAATCTCGCTGTAGGTGAGACTTTTGTGGTCGACTATCAACGCGTTGCTGATAAGGCAGGTATTCCGACTGGCGAAAGCTCGAATGTCATCGACACTGTTCATTTGATTGTTGATGATGTCGTTTGCTTGGGTGATGTGGCAAGTGTCACCATCACTGGTGATGGCATCTCTGACTTTACCGTCGACAAAGAAGTTTCGAAAGATAATCAAACTTTTGGCGAGATTATTTCGCTCTACAATGGCGAAACCGCCTACTATCGTCTACGTGTTCAAAATACCGGCGCAGGACCTGGCACTATTGTTTTGACTGACGTACTTAATCCTTCAACTAATGGCGGCAGCTTGACTGCTCCCGCGAACGAAAGCATTCAGTGTCCAGCTGGCGTCAGCTGCACCGGAACTCTTGCCAGTGGTGGTATCACCATCACCAATCTGCCTGCTTGGCAAACTGTCACCGTTACCTATACAAGAATCGCTAGTCATGTAAATATTCCAGGCGGTACATTCTCGAATGTTATCGACACAGCGCGCCTGATGAAGAGCGGCGTCTTGGTTGACAATGATACAGCGAATGTAACCATTTATGGTCCTCCATCTGCACCAACGTGTGCCAATCTGATCGCGTCTCCTTCTTCGGTCAATCCGGGGGAAGGTTTCTTACTCAGTTGGAACTCTGGCAATCAAAAATCTTATCGCATCCAAGCCACTCCTGGCAGCACGGTAAATAAAAATGGAACTGACACTTTGCACACTGTTACAGGTGGAATCAACGCAGCCACAACCTTTACTGTCACCGTTTATAACGAAGCTGATCAAAAAGGTAAGAATGCCGTTTGTAAGGCGCTGCTTGTTCCTGTCAATCAGCCAGATTTTGAAATCACAAAACAAGTCTCGACCGATGGCTACACCTTTACTGATGATGCCATCACCATTAATGATGGCGAGCGCGCGTTCTTTGCAATCGTTGTCAAAAATACCGGTGCTCGTACAGGTATTGTGACTTTGACCGACGAACAAGCCGCGGGTACAGCAGGTGGAAGCTTGACACTCAACGGACCGGCGCTGATTACTCCTCCAGGAGTGTGCGTCGCTGGCAGCATCTTTGATACTGCCAATCCGCTCGAATGTATTTTGGCTCCCAATGCGACTGCGACAATTTCGTATGCTCGTACGGCGGACAACAATGATGTCTCGGTAGGAGCAACTTCTACCTTTGTAAATGTCGCGACGATTGTCGATTCTGGACAAGAAGACGATGCAGTTGTCAAAATCAAAGGACCCGAAGCCGCAGCTGATTTGGCAGTCCAAATCTTTGCGAGCGACTACGATACCGCGCCCGAAGCCGATCTTGATTTCCGTGTCGATTGGCAGAATCTGGGGAATGTTGATATGAAAAAATCTAGAATTACTGTTACTTGTGAGGCCGGAATTACTGACCTTCAAACAACAGAAGGAAATGTCAGTGGCAACACCATTACTTTTGGCCCATTTGATACCAAAGCTGGTTATCCAGGAGTTCCAAGTGCAAGTTTTGGCAGTTTTGCCTTCACGGGCAGCGTCACTCCGGGTTTTGGCACACCACAAGCCGAAAAATTTGAGTGCCAAGCACATATCGAAAGCGCGGATTTCCTCCCGATTGTCGATAAAGAAACGAATGCTGACAATAATGACGACTGGCTCGAAATCTGGGTCAGCCCAGATAATGCCAGCAAAAAAACCAAAAAAGTCACCAATACACGCACTGGCGAAACCGGAACTCTTGTTCAGGCAGTAGAAGGCGACGAGCTCGTTTACACGCTTGGCTACAAAACTGGTGAAAAAGCCGAGAACGGTTTTGTCTTCACCGAAGACGTCAGTGATATTCTCGAATATGCAGCTATTACTAATCTGAGTGGCGCCACCAAAAATGGTAACACTCTCAGTTGGCCAGCACAAAATATTGCTGCCTTTACCAAAGTCGAAGTCACCTTTACTGTCGAAGTCTTTGATTCGATCGAATCAATCAGCGGCGACTTTAAGATGACCAATGTCTACGGCGATACAACTATTGTCGAATTACCAAAACTGCACAAAGAAAAATTTGTGAAGATCAATAACGGTGCTCGTGTCAAAAACGCCAGCGTACGCGCCGGTGATGTCGTCACCTACATCATTGCTGTTACCAATAACGGCAGCGCCAACCGTACCGGCTACGTCTTTGCCGATGATATCGGTGATGTGCTCGAATACGCAAATGTTCTTGACCTTAATGGCGGAACACTAAGCAGCGGAACAAATATCGTGACCTGGCCTGCTGTGACGGTTGAAGCTGGCAAGACTGTCGAAAAAACTTTCCAAGTTCAGATCAAGAGCCCATTACCAAAAAATGGCGACTCGCTGATTACGAATATCTTTGGGAACAAAACCGAACTTGTTCCGGCAGAAATCGCGTTGGCAAAATCGGTAAAAAATACAAATAGTGGAGAATCTGGCACAAATGTCAAAGGTGAAGCCGGTGATAATCTCGTCTACACACTCAGCGTAACAGAAACTGGCGGTGCGAGCGCATACGAAGACTACGTCATTAGCGACAATGTTACCGATATTCTGCAATACGCTACCATCGCAAATATTTCGAATGGCGGTGTGCTTGATACGGTAAACAAAGTCATCACCTGGCCAGCAACGGATATTGCCGCCGGCGCAACTACTACGCGCACCTTTGAGGCAAACGTGAGTCAAGAAAATACTTGGCCAACAGACGGCGATATGGAAATGGAAAATGTCTTTGGCAATCTTGTCACCGTTACCGTCGGAAAAGTAATTGTCGATAATGTCATCCAAAAAACAGCCAGCCCAGCCGTCGTAGCTCCAACAATGGAACTTGTCTACACGATTACCTACTTTAACCAAGGTGACAGCACTTCGACTGGCAATGTCATTACCGACGACTTTGACGAAACCAAAGTCGCCATCAAAACCGATGCCGATGGTGATCCGATAATTCCCGCCTTCTGTGAAGTAGTCAGCGGTGAAGCTCTCGTCTGCGAAGTCGGACCACTGAGTCCAAATGACCCGGCACGCACCTTTACGTACACGCTCGTCGTGCTCGATAATGCTACTGGCAATATTGTGAACACTGCCGAAATCACGCAGATTCAAGATGATATTGACTTGTCAAATAACACTGCTTCGACAACAACACCGATTAATGCTGGAGGACTGACCATCACCAAGACTGCCAATCCAACCAGTCTCAGTACTGGACAAAAGACCACGTATACCGTCACGGTAGAAAACAAGAGTGCCGTCAATCAGACCTTCCAAATCAAGGATGATTTGCTTCCGGGCAATAATGGCGGACTCCTCAACTACGATATCAACACCTTCTCGGTGCGCTTTGATCCACTTGATTCGGGCACAACTGCCGGCAATATCGGACAAGCGCCAGTTAAGATTACCAACCTCAAGCCAAACGCCAAAGTTATCCTCACTTACCAACGTATTGCTGATAATACCGAGATTCCGTTTAATCAAAGTTCGCTCTTTGTCGATACTGCAACTATTGTTGAAACAGGCATGGAAGCCAAGGCTCAGGTCTATATTGTTGGACCAACGAGTGGTGGTGGCGGAGGCGGAGGCGGTGGCGGAGGCGGAGGTCGTCGTACAATCTCTGACTCAATCAATCTCTACATCCAGAAAGAAGTCAAAGACAAGGATGGAAAATGGCAAGATGCTGATACCTACAATCTCGCTGCCCTGATTGGTAACAGCAAAAAACAAGATGTCGAGTATCGTATCGTCATTCGCAACGAAGGCAATGTTGACGGAAAAGACATCGAAGTCGAAGACGTATTTACGAGCCA
This sequence comes from Candidatus Altimarinota bacterium, assembly GCA_041738935.1. Taxonomy (GTDB): domain Bacteria; phylum Patescibacteriota; class Gracilibacteria; order CAIRYL01; genus JBGSOV01. Next base: position 8,219 of record JBGSOV010000018.1, read on the forward strand.
ATCACTGATTCGCGCTACTGTCAAAAAGGTAGAAGGCGCAAACTGGGATGGCAAACGCCAAGTCTTTAGCATCGATTCACTCCGTTCGACAAAAGCACAAACTATCACATATACAGCAGAAGTCATTCAACAATCGAGTGTTGCCGGAGGCGCTAGTGGCGAAAACATTGCTGAGATTATCGCTGCCGGTGCAGTCAAACCATCTCTCTCGATTGGGTTACGTCCAGGAAAAACCACCATCCGTGGTATCGGGCAAAAAGATCCTGCATTCGTCAAATTCTCTGGTGATGAAAAACTCGACCTCCGCAAGGTTGTCGACAAGCCAGAAGCCAAACCTGGTGAAGAAATCACCTTCACGATTGTCGCTCACAACCGCAGCACCTTTGACTACGAAAACCTCGAGATTACAGATAACTTCCCATTTGCTTTCCTTGATCTTGTACAAGCCAACGATCTGCGCAACATCGACCGCGCTGCCGAAACCATTACCTTTGGCAAACGCGTCCTGCGCGCTGGTGATGTCTGGGTCATCAAACTCAAGACCAAGGCAAAGAATACCGTTCCGGGCAACACGCGCGTTCGCAATACAGTAACCATTACTGCCGAAAATGCCGATCTCTCTGACTTGTTCGCCTATGCAGAAGTCTTGATTACACCAATGCCAAAACCAGAAATCCTCATCAATTCTGGTCCAGCCGCCAACTTCCTTGCGCTCTTCGCGGGCATGCTCGCTCTCTATATCGCCGGTAGACGGACAGTCTTCCGCAGCAGAAAAGAATAAGCAAAACGAAAATCGGAGATAATAAAAAAAGAGCAGCTCGGCTTGAGCTGCTCTTTTGGGATGATTATTCGGATGATATATTTTGCGACTCTTGCAAATTGCGAAGAGCGACTGCAAGAATGGCACAGCAATACACAGGATTATCAGAATATAATTGCTCAAAATCGTTCCACAAGGTGCGCAATAATATCTGCGGAGCAAGGTTGTGCGCTTCGACAGATTTTATACAATCATCAAATGCTCGTATTGAAACTGGAATTTCACCTTCATCAGCATGCTGTGGAATCAAACCAGAACCAAAAGAAAACCCTTGCGTAGTAAAACGTTCTTTCAAATCAGCTTTCATTTCTTCATTCGTAGGATTCCTCGGATTTTCAGCATCTTCTGTTGGAACTGGTTTTTTCAATGAGATGACATTCGAAAATCGTTCTGTAGGAGTTCCAACGGCATTTTTTAGCTTCTTCCTAAGTCCTGCTCTATGTACTGCTACTATGGCACTATTTTTCCCAGGCTCTTGTTTTACATCTTTTGTTGCCGGACTTGTAGTTTCGGCTCCTTCAGGATTTTCCCCAAATTTACCTGTTATCACATTATTATTTTCAACCATTCTCATCTATAAAAAGAAGCTGCAATTATTGTTCTGTTCATCGCTTGCGGTCAATCTTTTTCTCAGAATCGGCAAGAGATAATCATCGGATCGGAAATAATACACAATTTATTCAATTAGGAATCACGCAGGAGAGCAGCTCTCCGTTCGCGCTTATGTTCTTCTTGTAACGATTTCGAGAGTCTCTCGAAGTATTCATCTACAGCAATACAACATTCTGTGCGGAGCGTATTCCCAAAAAATGCTACATCCAAATATTTTGGATAACCATCGTTCCTATAATTCAAGCCTCGCTTCGAACTCTCGGGAGAGTTTTTTGCAGATAATTGTACCATTGGAACGGAAAGCGACATCTGGAAACGTAGCTGATCAGTAGCACCAACAAGAATCGGGCTTGCCTCTAGATACTTCTCTGCGGATGAATACCATCCCACTCTAAGGGCAAAATCAAACGCAATATTAGAAATTCTTTCTTTGATTGTTTGCTGTAACTCAACAATTGTCATGCCTGCCCTTTCACAATACTCAAATATCTCCTGGGGTATTGTATCGATCCGTACATGACAGTCAGACGATGTGTACGATGATGTTGGATCATTATGCGATACATCTGGCATCTTTGGTAGAAAAATAGTAGATAATCCTATTTCTAATGCAATAAGAATGCAACATGTTTTTTACTCGATCTGCCAATCGATCGGAGTTTTACCTTGTTTGATGAGAAACTCATTTGTCTGCGAAAAATGCCGACAGCCCAAAAACCCATTGTGAGCGGAAAACGGCGACGGGTGTGCTGCTTCGAGCACAAAGTGTTTGTAACGGTCGATGAGCTGCCCTTTTTGCTGTGCATAGCGTCCCCACAACAAAAAGACAATTCCTTCGCGTTGGTCAGAAAGTTCTTTGATCACCCGATTAGTAAACTTTTCCCATCCTTTGCCTGCGTGCGAAGCCGGACTGCCGGCGCGCACGGTCAAAACGGCGTTGAGAAGCAAAACTCCTTGTTTCGTCCATTTTTCAAGATTGCCGTGTGTGGGAATCGCAAGTCCCAGATCTGTGTGGAGTTCTTTGTAGATGTTTTGCAGTGACGGCGGAATGCGCACGCCCTTATTGACGGAAAAACAGAGTCCGTGAGCCTGACCTGCCCCATGATACGGATCTTGCCCGAGGATCACGACTTTGACTTGGCCGAATGGGCATTTGTCGAAGGCATGGAAAATTTGCGCTGGTGGTGGGCAAAGAGTTTTCTTGTCGGCAATTTCTTGAACAATAAATTGTTTCAACTCAGCAAAATACGGCTGCGCAAATTCGTCGGTAAGCGCTGCTTTCCAGCTTGGTTCGATTTGAGGAGAAACCACTGTGTTCATGGCTTTTGCAGATGAAACAGTTTGAATTGTGACACAAAACCCTCCCCCTAATAAAGGGGAGTCGGAGGGGGTTTACGATTGTATCGAATCCCCTAAATCCCCTTTAACAAGGGGGCTTAAAGCGCCTTTGTTTGCCTCCTATCATGGGGGACTCATGGGGGTTTGCGATTTCCTCCTCCCTAAGTTAGGGAGGATTGAGGAGGGTTGTGGTGTGAGATGACAAAGAGTCTGTCCCGAGAAGTCGGGGGAAGTTTGGAGAGGGGGGGGGCTTTTTTACCCCCCCCCTAATCCCCCCTTATCAGGAGGAAAGAATCGCAGCTTGCGACTTTTTTCTTACTACTTACAACTTGTCACTTACATATCCTTCCCCAATCAAAAACATCTCGCGACTGCGGTCTCGGCTTGCATCGGGCTTAAAAGTCTTTGCGCGGCGAAACTTGGCTTTGAACTGTAACCAAAACGGATCAAAATCCGCTCCAACAAAAATCTTCACGAGCAAATTGCCATTTGGTTTTAAAATGGTCTCCGACAGCTCTAAAACACGCTCACACAGCTCGACAGAATGAAACTGGTCATTATCTGGCACGCCCGTCGTTTTGGGCGCCATATCGCTCGTAATCACATCAAACTGCCCAAATTCTTGCAGCCACTCCCCTACTTCGGGAGAAAAAATATCACCTTGAAAAAACTCGACATCATCAATCGGTTCGATGACTTGCAAATCGACTCCGACCAAAAGGTGTGGATTGTGTTGAATCAGCACTTGCAAAAAGCTCCCTGGCGCGCAACCAAGATCAAGAATCCGCGCTTTTTTGGGAAGAAACTGGGGAAACTTCTTCAGAATATCATCGAGCTTAAACGCACTGCGCGCACGCAAGCCTTGTGCTTGCGCTTTGCGATAGTAGCTGTCGCGAGGATTAAAGGCTTTGGGCATAAACAAAAAAGTCAGCAGTGATGAGTATGACGGAAAACAAGTAAATGGACGAGATAAAAAACGCTACAGAAAATATTGACTACGCAGCTTTAGGAACAGGAAATGGGAGAATATTGTCTGTTCCCACTCTTTCATCTTCACTTTTTGTATAGGTAAAAATTGCTTGTGCACTCTGTTGCTGATAATCCAACGCATTCTTAATGAGAAATTGAAAATAATTTTTTAAAAAAGTGAGTTTTTCTTTTAATTCTGTCTTTGATTCTACTCGTGAAGCATATTGCATTGCCGCAAGCTCCATTGTGTTTAGGGCAGTCAAAGCATATTGGTACGCATTTTCCACATGTATGTTAGAAACCCGATCCGTTCCTTCATCTCCTAATATTCGGCTGGGTAATAGTGAAGCAATGTGGCTTCTGGTCATAGCAATAAAATCCGCAAAATATTGCTTACTGAGCTCAATCAAATCATTGGGTGTTGGCTCAGTTTTGTTAGAATTATCTTCTGAAAAGCGATTCTTCATAAAATTTTGTGCTGCTTTATGAAAATTATCTTCCAAAGGCGTGCGCGATGCGGAATCGAACTGTGCCATGAAGAGTAAGAAAGAAAGAGGACCTCATTGTAGGAGTCGTCTTGCTAAAATGACAAGCATATTTTGGCAGGCAAAAATTGTTGTCAGTGATTTTTTGATGAGAAGTCTGACACCGTTAATGGCTTCTTTTTGGGGAGTCCCACTTCACGAGGGAAGTTTTTTGAGAGTTCGGCTTGTTTTTGATAAAGCCACAAAACCCGCTGTTCACCACTCGTCAACACATACTCTTGTTTTTGAACAAATTTTAGGTTCAATAAATCTGCCAAATCGTTATCTGTCACATCAAAGTCCGGTCCGCGATAGGCGACAAAACTACCACCGACTTTGACAAATGGGCTCACCAATTCAAGCAAAACCGGAAACGGCGCAACAGCACGCGCTGTGACGACATCAAATTGCTCACGATAATTCTTCACGTGCCCAAGTTCTTCTGCGCGTCCATTGAGAAGCTTTATATTCAACACTTCGGCAGCTTTTGCAATCCGCTCGATTGCTGCTAATTTTTTAGCAGTCGAATCTAAACCAAAAAAAACATGTTCAGCAAACACAATCGCTAACGGCAGCAGTGGAAATCCGCCGCCTGTGCCAATATCCAGAATTTTGGCATGTGATTTGTTTTTTAAAATTTTACGCAAAATCTCCGTTGCTGCCAAGCTGTCACGAATATGTTTTTCCCACACTCCTTCTTCGGTGCGAATTGCGGAAAGATTTGTAATTGCGTTTTCACGCAAAAATTCGGTGACGATTTTGTGCATCACTGCGTACTGTTCGGCGCTCAATCCATTATCACGCATTATTTGATCTTGGGAATAACTTGCTCGCGTTTTTTGGCAAAGGCGCGAATTTTATCAGTGTACTTGGCGAGATAATCAGTGTCAGAGAGTCCTTCCAAAAAGCGAATCTTGGCAAACGCGTTGATTTCAAAATGATAGGTTTCGCCATCTGCTGTCACAGTTTGTTCTGCCAAATCAATGGTGATATCAAAAAGTTCGTCCTCGAGAGCGAAAAGCTTGTTCACAACCTCAGTGGGTAAAACAATAGGAAGCAAGCCATTTTTTTCGGCATTTCCTTTAAAAATATCGGCAAACTCGGATGAGATCACTGCTTTGAAACCCGATTGTGTCAGCGCCCATGGTGCGTGCTCGCGACTACTGCCACAGCCAAAATTTGGACCGGCGATTACTACTGCCGCGTTTTTGAACTCTGCGCGATGCATAGGAAAGTTTGGGTCTTTTTTAAATTCGGCGAAGCACCCTTCTGCCAAACCAGATTTGTCCGTCACCTTGAGATATTTGGCCGGAATGATCAGATCGGTATCGATATCTTTGCGCGGAATCCGGATGGCTTTGGAAGTAAAAGGTTCGAATGGCATAGAAATACAAAAGAATGCGTTTGGAGCTTAGCAAAAAATGAGTTTATGAGGAAAGCACATGATCCGTCATTTTGAAAACACCGCATGCGATTCCCCCTCCCCTTCGTTAGGGGAGGCTGGGAGGGGTTGTGTGTGCAAATGCAATACACTCTTTATTCGCAGCTTACTCTTCTGAGAACAATTTTGTATACTCGCCATAGTCGAGAGAAGGATTGGAGATATATGCCTATGTCTTCATGCTCAATCACATCCATTTATTGATCCGTGCACCCTCGCTGGAGCATTCTTGCAGAATGCTCCTCTCAAGTCAGGAGTTATTCATGATCCAAGAACAGAAAGAGGTATTCGTGAGGGGATTTTACTCGCCGAAGACCAGCGCCAGTCTTTGGGAAGATGAACATATTCTTTGCGCACGGGGTTATGATGGATATAGTCGACTTTTTGTTGAAAAAAACCTTCTGTTTCAATCAGTTTTGGATAATTTGTCTTTTCCCAAAACTGATACTTGTCATTGTCTTCAAAGATCCTGAGGACTTGAGGCTCATAACTGAGGATGCTCTTTTTAAATGCTTTTGAGAGAAAAGTCTTCATGTCACGAAGTACAGCGCCAAGATCATCTGCGGAACCAATAAAATGGAAGTGATTCGTCATGAAGACGAACGCATAGATTTTGAGGCTTTTGTTTTCCTGACAATAGACAAAACTCTCTTCCAGAATGTGGAATCGATTATGACGGTCAAACAGATGATACCAGTTCTTTACTGTGCAAGTGACACAATAAATCTGATCTTTGAGTTCCGATGAGATGCGGATTGAAGGCATGGGGGTTATTATAATAAGCTTTGAGGTTCGCTTTGATTATTCTGATCCGGGACTATTGCAAGCACTCTGCAAGAGTGCTCGAGCCGGAGTGAGATTACCAGTAAATTACTGAAGATTTTTTTAGAGATAGTGTGCATAAAAAGATAAGAAAGAAATTTTAAAATCGACATATCAGAGCTCCACAATCGGTGCGCCCCAACTCAAACTCATTACCTGTGGCATACGTGC
>JBGSOV010000030.1:0-8641 GCA_041738935.1 Candidatus Altimarinota bacterium
GTGCTGGCCCCTGCCACAAATCCCGAGCTGGCCGCCGTCGCGGCTGTTGCCGTGGCCCCGGCTGCAGCGCCACCCCCAAAGAGCGAGGCTCCGATCGCAATAACTGTCTCTGCCATGACGCCCGCCCCCTAATGCCGGATATCATATGAGATCGAGCGCAGGAGGAAAGGCCCCGGCTCGGTCTGTGTGATGCGCAAGCGCGGTTCGGTCTGCCACCCGGCGACGCCCGAGATCCGCTTTGTGCCGGTGAAAAGCACCTCCTCGAGATCCTGATCATAAATCTCGCCGTCGTATTGCGTCAGCGCCACCGCCCGAGGCTCCGCCCCCTCGAGGCCGATCGCGATATGCGAGGTGCGCTCGACATTGATCAGCGCGCGAAAGATCCGTTGCCGCTGCATCGTCGGGCTCTGGCCGCCCTGCCCCTTGAACGCCTGCAGGATCACATCAGGCACCATGCGCAGGCCGATCCTCGCGTGGAAAAAGAACCCCTCGTCGCCGTTGATCGTGACAGATCCGCTCGCCGGTGTATGCGTCCCGACAGGCCGCCCGTCCGCATGAACATAGCACTCGACGCCCTCGAGCTCACCCAAGCCGATCGAGAAGCTGGTCGCGCGTTTCGAGATCGCGAGCTGTGTGCCGGCCGTCGCTCCGGTGTCGAGCGTCACGGTCTTGGCGCCGGCGTCGAGCGTGTAGCCATCGGGCTCGACCCGCGCCCATTTGTCGGTAGCGTCCTCGCGAGAGAACACGCCGATATCCGTGACCGCGATCGGGTTTGAGAACGTATAGGTGAACACCGTTTGCGCGGCCGTGGCCGTGAAGGTCTCGAGGGCTGGGTTTGCGATTTCCTCGGCGTGGTCGCCCATGAAATTCTCATCCATGAGCTCGACCCAATTCCACTTGCGCCCGGCGAGCGTGCGCTCCCAGATCATGCACACATCACCGGCCTGCGTCGCCGCGACCGCTTTGGCCACGCCGCCCGCCGAGACGATCCGCGCAAAGGAGGTGATCTGTTGCGCCCGGTCGATCGTGATCAGCGCCGCAGGCACCGGCGAGAAATCCCGAGCGCGCCCGGTGTTGATCACATAGAGGAGCGTCGGGTCATTGGTATCGACCGAGCGCCGCAGCGCCATGTCGGTCGGTTGCTGGACAAGGTGCCCGCCGAGCGTCGAGATCGGCTCGGCCGTATAGCTCTGCTCGGTGTCCTGAAACAGATACTCGCGAATGTTGGTCCCATTGCGATCGACGTAGAGCGTGCCGCCCTGCACGTCGGTCGGCTGGCAGCTCGGGAAAGATCCGCGCTTCGACGTGACCTTGAGCGCCACGTTCGTCGGCGTGATCGGCTCGTCTGGAATGTAGATCTCGGCCGAGCTCGCAAAAACCTGCAGGTTGCGGCCGGGATAGATGTTTTCGATCGTCACCTGTTCGTCGATGTTCGGCTCGAGCACCAGAGGCGAGGTGCTCACCGGATCCGCGTCCTCTTTGAAGGCGCTGAAATCGCCGCCCCTCGAGGCCGCGATCACGTCGGGCCGCGCCTTGAAACCACCCATCCAGTGACGCCCCTGGTAGAACGTCCCGCACCGAGCATAGCCCCGGCTCACGCTCCAGAGATCCTCTTGGTTCGGCTTGCCGAATTGCGTGCGACTGATCTGTGCCGTGCCGGATCCGCTCAGGATATCGACGATCAGGGTCGCAAAGAAGGTGTTTGCGTTCTCGCCGACGAACTCGATCTTGTAATTGTTCGTCGCCGGGTTTGTCACCGTCACGTCGTCGATATCCTCGAGACCCTCGAGGGCGGCCGTGAAATTAGCGATGTTCGTGGCCGGCGTCGCCGACCAGAGCACCTCGGCCGAAACGTCGCCGTTGAACTCAAACACCAGCCGGTTGCCCGCGCTCATCGAGGCGAACTCGATCTCTTGGATCTCGTTTTGCCCGCCGGTCGTGGCATCCTCGAAAGGATACTGCGCCACCGTGTCGAACTGGAACTCACCCGAGCGCCATTCGGTGTCGATCTCCTCGAGGCGCTGGACCACGTAAGGCGGGTGCTCCTGTTGATAGAGGATCAGCGTGTCGCGTTGCTGGCTGGTCTTGATCTCCGGGATCTCCGCATCGAGGTGCGGGATCGCCACGGCCGCGCGCCACGTGCCGTCGGGCGAGAAGATATCGGCATTGCGATCGGAGAAGATCACGAAATATTCATCCTCGGTCGAAGCCGTGATCTTGCGCGCCCGCGCCTCACCGGCCACCGTCGCCGATTGCGACTGCCCGGCCTCGGTCCAGAAGGCCACGCCGTTGATCTCGATCACGTCGGTCGAGTAGTCAGCCCCGCCCGCGTTGTCGAGGATGATGCGCCAATATCGATGTGTCCCGAGATCCGTGTCGGGCACCAGAGCCCAACGCCGCGCCAGCGCAGAGAGGCCGATCGTGAGCGTCGCGCGGGTCGTGTATGTGGCATCATCGTCGGAGCTCTGCAGGGCGAGCGTGCCGGCGGCGATCGTGCCCCCAGAGAGGTTTGCCACCACGTCGGCCACGGAGACGCGCTGCGCCGATCCTGCGTCGATCTTGGCTACCACGTAGACGGTCGTTGTCGAGATCCCGGTCGTCGTCACCAGTTGCACGCTTGTCGAGATCACGTTCGCGGCCGTCCCGCCATTCGGCGCCGCGAAGGTATAGCCGCCCATGGCCACCGTGGTCAGGATCCCGCGCTGTGCCATGACGGCCCGCAGGCCCTCGCGCCGCTTGCCGCCGCCTTGCGGCAGAGGGATCACGTTCTCAAGGAGCTTGGCCGAGGAGTAGTAAAAGGCCACGTCCTCGCGGGCCGCGAGAAGGGGATCGAACTCGCCGCTTGCGAAGGTCGCTTGCAGGACGCGCGTGATCGGCATTTACCACGTCCCATCCGCTCGGGAGCCGCTGAAACGCGCCTCGGTGATCGGATCGCTGGCATCGAGGAGCCCGGCCGTCGGTTGATATCTGGCATCCGCGCGCATCGCGGACCCGAACAGGCCGCCCTCGCGGTTCTCGCTCGGCGTGCCGAAAGCCATGGCGGTATGCCATTCCTCTTTGGTGGCGATCTCGGTGATCGGCAGGGCCAGCCGGGCGGCCAGCGCCTCGACGGCCAGCTCCTCGAAATAGCCCGGCCAGAGGCTCTCGGCCTTGCGCTGGATATACTCGATCACGATCGTGGTGTTGTTTGTCAGGAGGTGTTTGCCCTCGAGCTCGTAATCGAAGATCTCGGGCGCCCGCAGCGCCGTGGAATTGTAGACCCTGACCGGATTGCCGACGCGATCGAGGCGCAGGGTCGGCATAAGGAAGGCATGGCGCCATTCGTTCGCCGGCGTCAGGGCGCCATCGATAGAGAGCGCCACCCGGCGCGAGGCCCAATTCCAATCATACTTGCCCAAGAGCGAGAGGATCGTGCTCTCATAGAGCTGCGAGACTTTCTCGGCCGTCTCGGTCGCCTCGGAAAAGGAGGAGATCGGCGGCTCACCGAGGCGGGCGAGGGCTTGGCTTGCTACATCTTCTTTGCTGTCTGCCATGTCGGCCCCCGTTTTGTGAATAGGGCCGGGCCAGTTTCCCAGCCCGGCCCCTTGTCAGCCTGCCCACGCGCCAGAATGGACCGGCATCCGCGCCGGGTGTTACTTGAACACCTTGGCGCGAACCGTTCCCCCGGCAAGATCGATCGCGCCGCCGGTGTTATTGGCGAGGATCACCGTGACCGTATTGGCCGCCGTGACGGCCGCATTGATCACCAGGTCCAACACGTCGAGCGAGAAGCTCGCCACCGCGAAATCGCCGAGCGCGGCGCCGGTGACTGTCACCTCTTGCGCGACCTCATCGCCATCGGCGATCGAGCCGGGATCCCAGGTGGCCGAGCCGGCCAGACCGGAGCCCATGGCGCCGACCGTGACGGTCGTGGCCGAGACCGAGAGAACCTCGAGGAACAGGGATCCCGTCGAGGTGTGAGCATAGATCAGATCCCCGACCTGCAGCAGAAGCCGCGCGGCGAGGAAATAATCTGCAGCCGCGACCTCGGCGATCGTGTCGTCGGCTGCATCCGCGCTCGCGTCGTAGGTCCAGATCCTGCGACCTGCCCCCGAGCTTGCGTGGTTTTCGAGATACTTCTGATTAAAGGCCATTGTCGGATCTCCCTCTTAGCCGTTCTCGTCGCACGTGATATCGACCACACCACCGGCGTCGATCTCAATCGCGTTCGCGGAGAACAGCATGTTTGCGAGCCAAGAGGTTTTCTGCGGAATGTAGTTGACCTCCATCCGCTGATCCATCCCGATCGCATGACCAATCGCGCTCTTGGCAAACGCGAAAGTGGACCGATCGCCCGCGGTGAGATCGAGGCCGCCCTCGGCGCGGCTTGCGATCCACTTGAAATTGAACCCCATGAACGAATTGATCTGGCCATTGACCAGAGCCTTGATCGTGTTGAAGTCCGAGCTCGTGGTTTCGGTCTCGCCGAGAAGCGCCTCGCGGCCGATGTAGGATCCGACATAGGTCAGCTCCTCATCTTCGCCGACCGAGTTGTCGCCGAGAAGGCGCGACGCCCGGCGCAGCTTGTCGACATTCAGGTCGGTGTTGGCGCCGCCGATCGAGCTGGCAACCGTCAGCGTGGTGGCGGTGGCCTCGAGCGCATCGATGATCAGCTGATCCTCGCGACGCTGGATTGCGGCCGCGATCGAGCTGGCGAGCTCCTCGCGCTCCGAGAAGTTGACCTTCGCGTCGTTAAACACGTCGGTATATTCGGCCGCGTTCCAATCCTCGAGCGTCACCGTCGCATTGGTGTGTTGAAGGTTCATCGGAACAACGTCGGTTTGAGGCACGCGAGGCGTGGCCAGACCGGAGCCGAGTTTCGGGAAGCGGTGCGTCGAGCCGACAACACCAGTTTTCACGCGAACACAGCCGCGCAGCTTGCCGCGCTCCTGATATGCGTGCTTCACCATAGCGTCGAAAGAGGCGATCGCTGCAGCGGAAAGGGAAGTGGACATTTGCCATTCTCCTGCAAGGTTTCGATTGATTAGATCGAGGGCCTTGAGGGAAGCGGGCCTTGATCACCTTGCGGCGCCGGGTGCCGGATCCTCGCGGGTCTGCATCTGGTGGCCATATAGCGGCTAGGCGCTGGGTGTAGTCAAGAAAAATCCCGCGCCAAGCGGTGGCGCGGGAAGTGATCGACAGGAAGTAAGCACGAAACCCAAGGTTCGTCAGAGCACCCTAGAGCGAACCTGACCCGGTGTCGAGCTCTCTCGCATGGCACGCGCGATCATTTCCTCGGATCGCTTGACGGCCCCCTCTCGATCGCCCGAGTGAGGCATGGCCAGCGCCATGCGTTGCGCCTCATATGCTTCCTCGAGGGTCGGCGCCCCGGCCAGAGGATCCGCAGGCGGGATCGCCCGCTCGCCGAACTCGACCGCAATGATCCGCTGCATGATCTGCGCAGCCCGCGCCGTGCCGACCATTTGGCCATATTCACTCACGTCGGCCTTGTCCCGCAGGATCCCTTTCTCGGCGAGCTTTTGCGCGAACGTGTCCAGTTGGCGCAGGTTCTCCTCGGCACCCGCCTTGCCGAGCTCCTTTTCGAGCGCCTCGAGCTCGGCCTCACCGTTGATCTTGGCCGCCTCGTCGCTGTTGAGGTTCAGGACCACGCCGCCCTCTTGCATCTTGGTGATCCCGGCGTGCATGAATTTCGCAAAGGCAGCGTTCGGGATCCCGCACTCCAGCGCAGCCTTGCGCCACGCATCCACGATCGGCTTGCTCTCCTCGCTCGCGAGATCCTTGAGGATCGGATCCTTTTCGAGATCGCCCTCGAATGTGTATCCGTCGATATCCTTTGGCACCTCGCCCTCGAGCACCCCATCCTCGCGCTTGCGGGTCGAGAGCTCTTGCCGGGCGCCCTTGTAAGCCGTCGAGAGTTTCTTGAGCGTGTCCTCGGCCGAGGATCCCAAGAGGTGCGCGGGCACCTCGAGACCGTCGGGCAGTTTCCACGCCTCACCTTGCTCGCCGGGCTTTGGCGCCGCGCCCTTTGGCGCATAGTCTAGGATGGAACTCCCGGCGGGCTTGGCGCCCAGCTCACCTTGCTCGCCGGGAGGAGGCGCCCCACCTTCTGCTCGCGCAGCGCCATCGCCGGGTTGAGGCGCTGCAACGCCCCCGACTCCATTCGGATCCGCAGCTGGTGCGCCCTCATCGGCGGGCGCCCATAGCGGAATTGCTTTGATGATAAACATGGTCGGCTCTCCTTGGCGCGTGGGCGGTGATCAGGTGAAGCTCGAGACCGAGCTCTTGATATGGTCTTTCACCCGGCGCAGCACCGCGATCAGGGGGTGCTCGCCAGACCGGCGGCCGTTGCTATCGACGGCAAAGACCTGTTGATCGATCTCCTTTGAGAAATCGGACAGGGCCTTGACGACGTTCTCGGTCGCGCGGTGGATCCGGCGCGTCGAGCCCCGGTTCATCTTGCGCCGCTGGATCTCGAACACCCCCTCGGGAAACTCCTCGACCGGCCCGGCCGGACCTGACGGCACGTCAGGCGTGGGCTCATCGGATCCATCCGTGACCGCCGCGAGCATGGCCTCGAGCTCGGCCTTGGTGTGGTTGTCTGGCACGATCGGGTTGCCGCTGATATCCTCGATTGCCATCGCCAATTCAGTTTTGTTCATCGTTCACCTCTCCTTGCGCTGCGGCCTCACACATTGCCGCGATTTCAAAAACGACCTGCTTGGATCCCTCGCGATAATAGCCCGATCCCTCGGCCTCTCCGGGCACGAACGTCGAGACGTTCACATATCGGTTATACAGATCCGAGAGCACGGCGCGGCCCGCCGGTGTGGCAAAGCACGCGAGATAGATCTCGGCGCCGACCGTGGTTTGCGGCGCCATGTCGCCAGAGATCCCGGCCACGCGATCGCGCCACGCAGGATCTGCGGCGACTGTCATGAACTCCTTGAACGGATCGATTGTCATTCGGCCGCCAGCCTGTCCATTTCCTGCGCAGCGATCGCCGGATCACCACCAGCTGCGGCCGCCTGTTGCGTGGCGAAGCCTTTCTTGAGCTGCGCTTTCTTGTCCCTGGAATTGCGGATCTTGCTCGGCACGTTCATGAGATCCGCGAGCCAAGCCGTCGCCTGATCCACATCGATCTCGAGCGCCGCCACCTCATCGCCTGCCAGGAGCTTGATCATTTCGATGAACCGCACGATGTTCTCGACCTCTTGCATGGCCTCGCCCTTGGCGAGCGGCGAGAGCATACGCACTTCGATCAGGAACTGGTCGATCTTGAGCCCGTCGGTCTGCAGGAGCTGCTTGCGCTCGAGGATATCGACGATGCGCTGCACGAGCGGGATGATGAACTCGGCATAGAGGCGGCCAAGGCCACCGGCCTGATCCGAGATCAGCTCGCGGGCACGCTGCACAAACTCGGTCGCGGTGCGGATCGGCCCGGCCTCGGGCGGCAGGCTGTTATCGCCGATCACCTTCTTGATATTGTCGTGCAGCGTGTCGAGGAGGAGCTGGCCGAAATCCAGCCGTTGCGGCGTGTCGAGGCGCTGCAGGCTCGGCCCGTTCGGCCCGCCGTTCGATCGCACTTTCATGACCGCCAAAGGCTTGATCCTGACCGGGCCAGAGACGCCGTTCTCGGTGACAGTGTAGATCCCGCCGACCGCGATCGCCGCCGCGCGCAGGGTCATTTCGACGATCTTGTTCGTGGTCCGAATGTCGGGCAGGGCGAAAATGACCGGCCCCCGGCCCCGGTTTTCGCCGGGCAGCTTGGAATATCGCGGCGTGACGAACGGCGGCGTGCGCGAGGTGCGCTCGACGATGCGCGTGGCCTTGCGGCCCTTGGTCACAAACACCTCGTAGCGGTAGGGCTTGCCCTTCTCCTTGTAGTCTCGATAGACGATCGAGCACAATTTCACCGGCTTGGCCTTGGATCCCTGCGCCTCGGTGACGATCTGCTCTGTGATCTCGGCCGGGAGCGTGGCATCGGGCCACTCCTCCTCGATCGCGTCGGCTCGCTTGGTGTGCCAGAAGAACCAACGATCGAGCTTTCCGTTCGGCCCCTCGTAAGAGTAGAAATGCGAGAGCGGCATGGACTGAAACAGCACCGGCGCGTCGAGCTGGTCCTCGTTTGGCATGACCGACATGCCACCTTGGCCATAGTGCCAATCGATGTAGAGCTCATTTGAGGCAGTCGGGAAGCCGGGCCCATTGAGGATTGCCTGCACCACGGCCGTGACGGCCTCGAGCTCGCGCCGGGCTGTCTCCTTGCTCCTGCCGGTGGCGCCCTCGAAAGCCTCATCGGGCATGAGATCCGCCGCCGGGCCGAGGCCGATCTCGACCCACGGCAGGAACTGCGGTGTGAAATCAGAGCTCAGGCGGTTCGCGGCGCGGATCACGGAGACCTGCGGCGTGCTGTCCCATGAATATGCGCTCTTGTCGGTGCCTTCCTTGGTCTTGGTCCAGTTTTCACGATCTGGGAACGTGAGCTCGACCGCCTCGCGATAGATCTCGTCGCTGGCAGATTTGGCGCTCTCGGCCTCGGCGATCTGCCGGGCGGCCTGATCCTCGGTCCATTGCGCCATTCAGGTGACGCCGCCGAGGTTCGTGGGGAGCACCCTGCCGAGCCGCCCGACCAGCAGGTCGC
>JBGSOV010000023.1:0-2184 GCA_041738935.1 Candidatus Altimarinota bacterium
AGGAGACTTAAAATCTCCCGGCTTCGGCCATACGGGTTCGAGTCCCGTTCCCGGCACCAGTTGACCTCTTCACCCCAATATGAGATAATGGCCTCACTGTCAACCAACGGGCCAGTCTCATGATCACCGAAGCCATCAAGCAACGCGTTGAAACCAAGATCGCACAGTGTATCACCACTATCGAGAAGAAGTACAACGTCAAGTTCAAAAAGCCCGTCGTTCACTATAACGTTCGAGGCACCACTGCAGGCAAAGCCTGGTACAAGCAATGGATCGTTGGTTTCAACGCTGTCCTGTTGACGGAAAACGTCGACGCCTTCATCGCCCGTACAGTTCCCCATGAAATCGCCCACCTCGCAACGGAGCTGATCTACCCGCACGCCCACACCCGCACATGGGGGAAGAAGCGCAGCCCTCACGGCATTGAGTGGGCTTCGATCATGACAGTGCTTGGCGCCGACGAAACGCGTTGTCACAAGTACGACACCACGAACTCTCGTGTCAAGCGTAAGACTACGTATGAATACCAGTGTGCTGGTTGTGGTGCAAAACTCAATCTTGGCCCCAAGCGCCACGCTGCCCTTCAACGGGGAACACTCATATGGCATTCCACGTGCGGTAAGGTTCGCGGTAAGTTGGCATTCGTTCCCACCACTCTTGTGTCGCCCACCATCAAACCGGCTATGATCGTCTCTAAGGCTGCCAACATCCCTAGCCGAGGCACTGAGACCAAACTGGCTAAGTGCTACCGCCTGTTCGAGAACTACCCAGGATACTCTCGTGCCGAGATGATCAATGTGTTTGTCCAAGAATGCGACATGACACCAGCAGGCGCCGCGACCTACTACGCCAAGTTCAATAAGACACGTTGACCTCTTGACCAGTTGGCCAGTTTACCCTATACTGGCCACATCAACTGACGAAAGGAAGAAACAAATGAACGCAAGCATCAAACAAACCGAAACCGGCGCAACAGTGTTCTCTGGTCGTGCTGCTGTTGAAGTCTTCCGTGCAAAAACACTCGCATCTGCTCTGCGCCTCTATGCGAAGACTGGGATGAAACCGAATCGGATGTACACTCCGACCAACATGCTCGCAACTGCGGCGACCATCACTGGTCAGAAGTTCAAACGTGGTCAGTTCGATCTGGCCGCACAGGCTCTGACGGATTGAGCGAACGGTCAAGTGGGAACTACGGTCGAGGTGAAGTAATGTACTACAAACCTGGATACATTCCCACCCGTCCTGATCGTACACCGAAGAAGCGGTTGTCGGCGTTACTCCGGAAGTTAACAACGAGGTTGTGACCTGTTGAAGATGTGACCAGTTTACCCTATAATGGTCACATCACTTAACGACACGGAGAAACAAAATGTTCTACACCACCAAACAAGGATATTCCAATCAAGAATGGCTCGGCACTGTTGCCCTTTGTGAATGTTGCAACAGTCAACGTCCAAAAGACAAGTTCAAGGTTGTCAACGGTGAAGAAATGTGTTCACGGTGTCAACAAGAAGAAGAAGTGTTGTCTTGATGTGACCTGTTGATGATGTGGCCATTTTACCCTATAATGGCTACATCAACTGACGACACGGAAGAAGCGAAATGACGAATACGTTCGAAGAAGCAAACAAAGTAGTGCATCCTGTTGAGACGCAGTGGCATTATCCCACCATGACGGCTCATGGCTACGAAGCTGTGACGAAAGAGGCCGTTGGGTTCGTTCGGTCGTACATGTATGTCAACCGGGAAACGAACCATACGATGCAGGTTGCAACGGGGGCAAGCGCAGACTACTGGAACGATGATGTCAACAACAAGACTGGATACTGGGGCAGTCTCAACTCATATCTCGAAACGTTGCCCGCTTGACGTTTTACCCCAATTGGGGTACAATGTCTACATCAACTGACGAAAAGGAAATGCAAATGAAAAAACGATATCATTGTCTCAGAGTTTGAAGGTGTTGAGTACAAGTTCCACGAGGACCAAATTCTGTGCATGGGCTTGACGGTCGTATACACCTCACAAGTCGTCGCCGACATCTTGGCAGCCAACTTGGAAGACCCCACGATTGAAGAAGACGGCACTGTTGACATTGACGCACGCAACTTCAACGACTGCTACGAAGACATGCTCGCTGACATCCGTGGCGAAGACGAAGAAGATGATGAGGACGACGAA
>JBGSOV010000004.1:0-14764 GCA_041738935.1 Candidatus Altimarinota bacterium
GATCCCACGCCAAGGAAAAGCTTCCTTTTCTAAAGGCAACCAAGACCCAGCGATCTTTGTCGGTTATGTCTGCCAGTATACTGACGGGGCTTGGAAATGCGGTTGCGCAGACAATGCTTGTACCACTCCACATTGGCAAGTGCAGGCGCTTCAAACAGAAACCGGTAGTGGAGATGATACCGGAGAGAGTGAAATCCCAAGTGGCGAGATGGTAACTAATATTGTGTACGACAGCCTTCCGCTTGGTGTGGTTTCAGACGCAGAACAGACACGTATCTGGGGAAACAAGGCGCGTAGTCAGTCGGAAAATTATGTTATCGTAGATTCCGGTGAAGGTTTCAAGGTGCTACGGGGTATTCGTAAGCCGAATGGGGATGCACCAGATGCGGTACAAGCAAAGAAGCCCAATAGCAACTCGTACTGTATTGAAACACGCTATCGTCACTCGCCGAACTATGCACGTGACAAGGGAAAAGGTGGCAAGTTTGGCCTCGGCTTCAGCGGTGGTACCTACGCCAACGGTCAGGCGCCAATGGACGCGGCGGAGTCTGGTAACGGAGGAGCAGTACTCACCGCTGTTAGCGATAGAGGACTCATTCGTGACTACCTCTACGAGTATGGAGACAATGACTACTATGGAGCGATGTACTGGAGAAAAGCGAATTTCGATGCGGCGTGGCACACTCTACGATATTGCGCATGGCTCAACACACCGGGACAACGTAATGGGCGGTATCAGGTAGTGTTTGACGGCGTGAAGGTTGTAGACAAAAGCGACATCTATTGGAGGCCGACCGGAAAGACGTGGCAATGGAATGGTATGCGCCTGCATGAACGTGATAATAACCCGCCAAAAGCGATAATCTACAACGAGTATCAATACCATCGTATGTGGGTACCACAATAAGGCTATTCCGGTGGGGCTCCTTTAATCTAAGAATTTATTCTTCCTTATGTTTTCTTCTCCATCTTTCACCAAAGGTGTCCATCTGAGATATAAAATACTCGTTGCTATTCTTCTATCATTCGTCTTTCTCCACCTCCACGCTCACGCCCAATCTTGCACCGCGCTCTTCCCCTCCGGTACTGCCGCCCCTGGCGGCTACGGCGCGTCATGGAATGTCTTTAGTACTGCCAAAGAACTTCTCCTCAATGGTACTTGTTCTGGTGATACGGTCAATGTCTCAATTGGCTCTGATCAACCCAATCAATATGTTTTTAACCAAGGCTTCTACTGGAACGGAACCCAATGGCGTCAACTGAGTCTCACTGGGGCAAACCCTCCCACTGGCTCTTGGCTTGCTCGTCAAGGCAAAGCTTCTTTCGCCAAAGGTACTCAAGACCCTGCTATCTTCGTGGGTTATGTTTGCCAATTTACTGATAACGCTTGGAAATGCGGTTGCGCTGACGCTGTTTGCACAACTCCGCGTTGGCAAGTACAAGCGTTGCAGACTCAGACGAGTGGAGGAGGCGGAGGAGGTAATACATCCGGTTTGGAAAATCCACCTACTATGGATGCGGGCTATGTACTCATCGAAAACGTATGTCCTGGTGAATCAGGCTGGCCGAGTTCTTCGCAGGTTGCTGGTAAAGATGTCAAGATCGTGATGCCAAAAAATAGGGAATGTAAACCTTCATCAGATACTGCAGCTATCCAAGGTACCGAATCGAACCCGGTAAAGGATGTGTGGATAGTTGGAGGCGTGCTGCGCGGCGCCGGATTTTCATTCCGTAACTATAGCGGTATGGTGTTCATCGAAGGTGCGATTATAGATTTGGCAGGCAAGTGCCAAGACGCAATCAACGGATACTTCGGCCGAGGCGATGGTGGCAGATGGGTGGTACAGAATACACATATAACAGGCGTTAGTTATTGTAGTCCGGGCATCCATGGCGATATTACGCATCCACAAGGGAGCGGGGCTATGCTGAACGAACTTAAGTGGCAAAACGTATGGGCGCATGTTGTTCGACAAGGTTTTTTCATCGTACCGCGAACCTCTGGTGACTATCCGGGGCACGGCTTGAAAAAATTAACTCTTGACCATGTATTCCTTGATGCCGATCCAAAAGTGCGGATGGCTGGTAAACAAATTGCCACGATGATCTACTGGGCGGAGAGCTGGGGACCACCTGTTGATGGCGTGCATTTCAATGACACGTACTTGCGCTGGTGGGGAGGGGCAGATGGAGCGAGCAAAAGTATGCGAAAGGATATTACCATTCCCAATGTCGCATCCTACGACAGCAGTGAATGTGCTACGTATGCGTCGAGCGCAAAGGTCACTGGCAAATGGTGTGCCGGAGCGCCTCCAGGTGGAAACACCTTTGTTCCTCTCGACAAAATCGGACTCAACTACAATCGCTCGAATTTTACAAAATGATGTACTCCATTACTTAAGCAAGGAGAAAATTTGTATTAATATATAAAATAGTATATAATAATATGAATTTAGCTTCTCTCATGAAACATGCTCTTATTGGAAGAATCGTGCTCATCACTTTTTTTCTCGGAAGTTTTGCCGTCGGATCGGTATATATCTTCGCCATCAACGGATAAACAAATTCTGTCAAAGCCCGCTGCAAAAAGACTCCCTTTTGATTCTCTCTGCTTTTTGCGGTAAAATAGACAGAAAGCTCCTGCTTAAATATTCATGAAAAATCGTCTCCTCGTGTTGCCGGCGCTCGTCAGTCTGGCGATTATCGTGGCTGATATTTGGAGTGTTGCTCAAATGCCAGCAAGTGATTTGTCTCTTTCGCTTACTACTGCGGGAGATTCGCACATCTCGACCGAAGATACTTGGCAATCCCTGCGTGAATATCACTTCCAAAACGGTGTGCTTTTTAATGTTGGCGAGCATCTCCTTCCGCCACAAAGTGACAAACGTGATTCCTATTCTCTTAATGCTGAGCAGACCACACTTATTTATCGCTGTGTGTGGCAAAAAAACATTTGGAATTGTGGGTGTGATGCAGGCACATGTTCTGAGCAGTGGCAGGTTGTGCTCCCAGATGCTGACTCAAGTTTTTCTCCGCAATGACCTACCAGAATAAAAATCTCCTCAAAGTTTTCGCATTGCTCTTGCTCATGACTGCAGCGCTCTATTGGGTATTTGCAGGGAATCGCGGGCATGTCATTATCGAAACTATCAAAAGTCCATATACTCTTGTCATAAAGGATTTTCGCAAATTCGACTGTTTTGACGATGCTTGCCAGTTTGATATTCCGTTTGGCAAACAACAAGTGTGTGTACAAAAAGCAGGATTTTTTGAATCCTGCCAAACCATCACTGTTCCGTGGCGCAAGCAAATCTCCTTCGAACCTACTCTGCAGCGAGTTCCTCGTTTGCATGTAGACAAAACGCCAATTTCTATTGAGAACGATACAGCTGCAATCAATCGTGATCCTCTGCGGACACTGACCGAAAGTGGAACTCAGTATTTTTGGCAAAATAGTGCTGGTGCACTGATGCGCGGTTCACCAGATATGCCCGAATCAGCAGAGCTTGTTACAACTTTTTCTCAGTTGCCTGTTACGCAAATCATGGCTTTTGGCAACGATATTCTTGTTATTACTGCCAAAGAGGTTTTTTTGGTTGATCCAACAGCAGCGTCGCGGCAACGCATTTTTGTCGGCATCGATATTGCAGCAAAGCCGCTTGATGACAAAATTATCGCGCTGGCTGATGCAAACAATCTGTATTTGTATAATGCTGTTACTAAGCAGCAAACCAAGCTCCCATTTTTTACGCCCCCAGCTTGGCTGACGACTTGTGATGGAAACGCTCTCGTTGGGGCGATTACCGAAACCGAAACAAACATTCGTTTTTTTGGCTTCGAAACAGCGACTGCTACAGAAAATATAATTACCACTGCAAAGCTCACTGATCAAATCGTTTCTCTCACATGCGCAAACGAGCCCAATGCAGTTGCATTGGAGCTCGAAAGCGGCAAACGTGTTCTGTTACGATATTAAGATTTTTTTGGCGGAAGCTTTTTCTTAGCCTTACTGACAGCAGATTTTGCCTTGCTCACAAGACCTTTCTTTTCTTCTGAAAGCTTTTTTTCCACTTTGTCATGAGCTTTGTCCAACGCCTCATCGGCTTTTTCTTCCGCCTTATCGGCTTTAAAGAGCGCAATGTTCAATACTTTATCTAATTCTTGACGAGCTTTGGCGCTCATCTCTTCACTCTTGGTTTCGAGCAGTGCCATCAAGTCTTCGGCAGATTTTTTGCCAGAGGCAATCAAGTCTTGGACGTCTTTCGAGTTGATGACGCCTTTTGCTTCATCGCCAACATCTTTGGCAGCGTCTACAAGAGCATTCCCGAAAGCGGAAAACTTGGCATCTGATTTACGCAGTTCTTTTCGCAATATTTTGCCTGATTTGGGGGCAAACAGTAATCCGGCAGAAATACCGGCAACGAGCCCAAGTAGGATTTTTTTCATAAAAGTTTAAAAAGAAGAAAGAGATTGTGCAATAGTGCGGATTTGGCTGGCGTAATCGGCATTTCCCGAAACTTCAAAATAGGTCGTATCATCTCGAGGAGCCGAAATAGTGATAATTCCCAGAGCAACAGCTTCTGTCATTTTGGTGCGATTACCCGGAAAAATTTCGATTTTGGCGATACTATTTTCGTTAGTGACTTCTTCAAGCGCAATATCAAGCCGCGAAATTGGTGTATTACCCGTGACATTTACTTGTCTCCACCACCACGCAACAGGTACAGAAAAAGAATATTGAAAGCGCTCATTGGTGTACGATTTCCAGCCGGATGGTAGCGTCGTCAAAGGCGAGGTGCTGGGTGATGGACTCGAAGTCGAAGGAGACTTGGAGGGAGATGGTGTAGTCGAACCAGAGAGACTCGCCGAAATATCACTTGGTGGCAAACTCGAATCGACGCAAACACCAGTGGCATTTTCTTCCAAAGTCAGCAGCTCACAACGAAATCCGCTCGGGCAAAGCTTTTTGGCGATACCGCCACAATAAGCAGTCGTCCCCGGCGAAGTCGTCGCAGTCGGCGAAGAAGAGGCACTTTGCGGATCAATCCATTCGAGTCCGGTCAGCATTTCGTAAAACACCGCACGTTCCATTTCGGGATTTTTTCCCGGAACAAAATGGAAAACGACAATCTGGCGGGTGTCTCGTAATGGTACAAATATATCAATTCCACCACCGGGAACAAGCAGTCGCCAGCCTTGCTTACCGGTGATAGTAACCGGAATTCCGCTTGTCATTTCTTGCTGAGCGGCAATCCCTGCTGGCGAATTAATGCTTAGTGATTCGACTTTGATAATCGGATCTTCGTTTTCGGGATGATAGGTGACGACTGTTGGTGTGGCAGTTTCGTCCATGCTGCGTTGCCAATTGCCGGGCAGCTGTACCGAAAAACCAAGTTCGGTTTCGGTCAAAATAGACTGACGCGTTTCGGGTGCTTGTCCAATCCGATCGACGCCAAAGACGGTAATCACGGGATCATCGCCGCCTTGTTTGTTGTCAGTCTCACCGGTGACAGCGACTTGTTCGTTTTCAAAGCGCGAAAGATCGATAATCGAACTTTTCAGCAAATATTTTTTGCCAGCAGTCGTTGTCAAATAATGAGTACCGTTTTCAAAAATAGTGATTTCTTTAGGAGTAATCACGCCTTGTTCGACAATTGTCGTTTGTTCGGCAGTCGCCGACGGCGAAGCGTCAGAAAGCGGTTTTGATGAACTCTCACATCCGGTGAACGATACCAGAAGGATAGTCGCCAAAAAAAACTGGAGAGAACGCATCATGGCTTTAAAAAACAGATTTTTATCGGGCAGCACAGATTGTGAAGAAAAGATTTATGAAAATCAAACTTTCCTTTTGATTCTTTTTTTGGCATGCTGAAATCAGTCTTCCTCTTCTTTTTTTTGCAAAATCATGATTACCGTACACGCCAAAAATTTTACGATCTCTGACGAGGACAAAGAAAAAATCGAACAAAAAGCAGCAAAACTCTTACATCTTGCGAAAGATATGTCCGATGAGTCAACACGCATCCGGGTTGAATTCGAACTGATTGCTGCCAAAAAAGATCTGATTCTCGGAACTCTCACCATTACATTGCCGCATCATGATATTCTGCGCGCCGAAGCAAAGGAAGAAAAAAACGTGCTCACCGTCATGGACAAGCTCGAAACCGAAGTCCGCCCACAGATCGAGCGCCACAAGAATAAGACAAAGCACTAAATTTGATCGGGCTTCCTCCTCCCCTTGATAGGGGAGGCTGGGAGGGGTAGGGATTTTTGATCTACTCCACCACCTCATTAGCCAGAGAGGTACATCTTTCTGTTGATGTATTACCAAGATGCGCATCTATGGAATCCAAACCAATGTTATTCAAATCGGTGATGATATTGCTGACATCTTTCTGCAATCACTCACAACGCCGTTGTCGGAAAATTCCATAGTACTCGTGACTTCCAAGATCGTTGCGGTCAGTCAGGGGCGAATCAAACGATTTGCGACCGAAGCGGAATTTGAACAGATTGTACAAGACGAAGCCGATGAGGTGCTCGGATATGCGGAACAAGCGAAGATGTTCCTCACGCGCAAAAATGGGCTGGTAATGCCAAATGCCGGTATCGACAAAAGCAATGCCGAAGAGGGGAGTTGTATTCTGCTACCGACTGATTGGCAAGCGCTTGTCGATGAGTTTCGGACGGAGCTGCAGCAATATTTTAATATTCAAAAGCTTGGTGTGATTCTTGTTGATTCGCGAGTTGTCTCTTTTCGTCTGGGGATTACTGGTGTCGCGATGGCGTGGTCGGGCTTTGTCGGAGTGAGTGACGAACGCGGTAAAGCAGATTTATTCGGAAAAAAACTAGCGGTTTCCCAAATTGCCGTGGCGGACAACCTTGCTTCAATCGCGCAAATCTTCTTCGGTCAGTCTGCCGAACAAACGCCTTTTGTCGTGTGCGAAGATGTGCCGGTGCACTTTACCGATGAAAAACAGGATTATCGCAGTGCGCAGATTCCGCCGGAAGACGATTTGTACGCGGAGTTATCAAGTAACAGATAACAAATAACAGAAATCAGATAACAAATAACAGATAACAGATACAAAGAATTAAGAAGTAAGATTTAAGAAATAGCCGCGTCTTTGCGAGGGATCCCACCACGGCGGGAGCACACGGCAATCCAGAAAAAAAATGTGTCATCTCGACCCCGAGTACTCGGGGTCGAGATCTAAGATTTTGGAGAGAAAGCACAAAACACAAGTCATAGATTCCTCCACTTTCTTCTTCACTAAAGTTACAAAGAACAAGCCGTTCCTCAGAGTGACGAAAAGCCGCGTCTTTGCGAGGGATCCCCGCCAGGGCGGGAGCACGCGGAAATCCAGAAAAACAAATGTCAAAACACCCTCGATGTTCTTTTCTCGAAGTTTTAGTTGGCTTTCTTCTTCACATGGATTGCTTTCTTCTTCACTAAAATTACGAAGAACAAGTCGTTCCTCGCAATACGGAACACATATGTTCTCTTAAATCCTAAATCTTACATCTACTGTTATTTGCTTTCTGTTCCCTGTTACTTACTAATTGATATTTGTTATCTGATACCTGCTCTTTGTTTATCGTCCTCTCAAAGCGACAATATCTTCCGGATCGTGCGGCAGACGTGTACCAACTTTTTGGTTTATTTCATTCGCAATATCCTGCGGGAGTGAGCGGTAGACTTGCACCGTATCACCCACAGCAAATTGCTCCCAGATATTTGTCATGGCTTCGCTTGGCGTATTAATGCATCCGTGAGAACCGTACACAGCGCGCTTATTTGGGCTCCAATAAGGAGATTTGCGCCAACCAGCATCGTGAATGGCGTAATCGCCATAAAAATAAAATGCCATATTTACAAACCACTCGCCTTGCATCCAATGCGCGCCGCGCTGCTGATAAATCTTGTATTCACCAGCTGGTGTCGGTGTCGAGTTTTTGCCACTCGTGATGCGGGTATGGACAACAAGTTCGCAATCCTTCAGTCCGTACATCACTTGCTTTGACAAATCGATGATAATGCGTCTGCCATTGGTTTTTTGTTGAGCACAAAATTTGTTCTGTTGTAGAAGCAGAGTCTGGCAAAACGTGTAATTGCGGAACGAAGAACGGCTCTCGCAATACTCTTTACTGAGACGCCAGTTTTTTTGCAAATCGAGGATTTTTTTGCGTTCAAACAATTCGAGTTGCATTTTCCATTGCGAGTCACTGCAGTATTCTTGCGCAGCATCATTTTCGTAAGCGCTGCAATGATTGGTCGTGAGGCGCCATTTTTGCTTCAAATTTTCAATGATTGCTTTGATCTCTGGCGCTGCTTCGTGAGAATTTTCTTCTGAAATAATTGATGTTTGTTCTTCTAATATTGGGGCGGCGGTCGGCAGAATTATTTGCGGCGTCGGAGTAGGATTTGCGCTTTTGTATATATCAAAGAGCGAATTTGCCGCAGCGAGATTTGGCAAGAATAGAAAAATCCCGACAATCAAAAGGAAACGCTTGATGGTTTTGTGTTTGTAACTAGGTTTATTTTACCATATTTCGTAGTATTCCGCTAGTTTTTTGGCGTTGATTTGTCCGGGCGCAGATGCCTTCGATTCGTCCATCGTGGCAAACATGATGGCGTTTCCAAGCACTGGCGAGGCGACACGCGTCAACTTTCCCAGTTCGCCCATTGATATCACAATGTGAGGAATATTTTTGGACTGCAATTTTTCTGCCAAACGAATCATGGTGACGACATCGCGCAGCGAATGTGGCATGGCAGCAAATTTGACCATATCTGGTTTACGCTCGAGCATTTTTGCGAGCTTGCTCGTGAGATGCGGCAATCCCGGCGTGCCATTAAAAAAATGCGCCGACAGAATCAACTCGGCAGCACCCTTTTTTGCTTGGATTTTTTTGAGAAGCTCCGAATCAAACTCGTGGTCGATATCGATATACTTCGCGCCAGCTTGCGCTGCGGCAATCAGCAGATCAGCTTTTTCTTTGTCTGTTCCGGTAAAGTTCCCTTTTTCTTTCGCATCTTTACAATTAACGAGGGCAGGCAACGGTAAACCCGCAAAGAGTTCGGGAACATCACAGTCGGCGATTTCTCCCAGCCAGATTTCTACGAGGTTAGCACCGGCGACTTTTGCCGTTCGTGCTTGTTCGTGAATCTTGGCGAGAGTTTTTTCAACGATCGGAATGCAGATTTTAGTCATGTTTCAAGTATAAAGCGGGGGAGGCGAAAAAGCCAGAAAACAGAGAGCAAGATTTGAGAAGTAAGATTTAGGATTTATGAAGTGAGAGAGAAGAGATAGGAGACAAGATTTAAGAAACAGGAAAATAATTACAAATGACAAATTGCGATTGTCATGCTGAGCTTGACTCAGGGTCTCCGGAGACGGAAGGATGAGACAGAAAATAAAAGAACGGAATAATGAGGTTCAAATTTTTAAAAAAGTAATACTGTATCTCCTGTGATGTCGTACGCTGCAGCAAAAACGATTCCCGAGATACCGGATCAAATCCGGCATGACAAACCCTCGATCTTTCAAGCTTGCAGCTTGAAAGGGCGTGTTTTTGGAGTTGCCATGATATTCGCACATCAGCCTGCTCAGTTGCCATTCCGCTGAAGAATGTAAACGCCCGAAAACTTCGGACGCACGGCAGGGGAGCAATTTGTGATTCGGTAAATACTTTTGATCAGGGGTACATTTTTTGATTGATATTCAGGAGTTTTGTTGGGACAACAGGAAAAGGAAAAGGCAAGCAGATTTTACTGAAACTTTTTGCAAATTCGAGTAATGTCACCGTAACGATTTTTCGTTGTTTTTCTTTTCTCATTTTTAATGAACTTCAAACGCATTGCGTCTACGCTGCTCGCCGTGATTTTTCTATTTTCAATATTGCCGTTTACTGCGTTTAAGCAAGGTGCAAACGCTCAAGCGATCAGCAATGCAATCGAGCGGGTCAGTGTCGCGTCTGATGGGACGGAGGGGAACCATGACTCAAGAGATAATTCCATCAGTGCCGATGGTCGTTTTGTCGCGTTCCAGTCTGATTCATCCAATCTCGTTCCCGATGATACGAATGGTCGGAGTGACATTTTCGTCCATGATCGGCAAACCAATACTACCGAGCGGGTCAGTGTCGCTTCCGACGGGACACAAGGAATCTTCGAATCATACAATCCTTCCATCAGTGCCGATGGTCGTTTTGTCGCGTTCCAGTCTGATTCATCCAATCTCGTTCCCGATGATACGAATGGTCAGTATGATATTTTTGTCCATGATCGCCAAACCCATATTACCGAGCGGGTCAGTGTCGCATCCGATGGGACGGAGGGGAATAGACAATCAATGATGTATAACTCCTCCATCAGTGCCGACGGCCGTTTTGTGGTGTTTGCGTCTAAATCATCCAATCTCGTTCCCGATGATACGAATGGTCAGTATGATATTTTTGTCCATGATCGCCAAACCCATATTACCGAGCGGGTCAGTGTCGCATCCGATGGGACGGAGGGGGACTTCGACTCAATGAAATCCTCCATCAGTGCCGACGGCCGTTTTGTCGCGTTCTATTCTCGTTCATCCAATCTCGTTCCCGGTGATATGAATGGTCTGGATGACGTCTTCATCCATGACCGCCAAACCCATACTACTGAGCGGGTCAGTGTCGCATCCGATGGGACGGAGGGGGATGGTGGGGCAGATGGGATGGAGGCGATTGGGGGGTAGATTTTCCTTCCATCAGTGCCGACGGCCGTTTTGTGGCCTTCTTTTCTCATTCGTCCAACCTCGTTCTCGGTGATATGAATGATGCATTGGATATTTTCGTAACCGAGAATCCTCTTGCACCAACCCCGATACCAACTCCTACACCAACGCCGTCACCCACTGAAACCCCTACTCCCACTCCGACACCGACGCCGACAGGAACTCCCACTCCGATACCAAGTCCTTCACCATCCTCGACACCAACTCCGACACCCACTGAAACCCCAACGCCGACACCGTCATCAAGTCCAACACCCTCACCAACCGAAACCCCAACTCCAACACCGATTTCAAGCACAACGGTGCTGAATATAGTCAATGGGGACAACCATACATGTGCTTTGCGAAGCGATGGAAGTGTCAATTGTTGGGGATTAAATACCAACGGACAGTTGGGAAATGGCACGACTGCCAGCAGCCTCACTCCCGTTGCTGTCACGGGTATAATCGATGCGATAGCCATCAGCGCGGGAGCGAGTCATACTTGTGCTCTTCTTACAGACCAAACCGTACAATGTTGGGGATCAAATGCCAACGGACAGTTGGGAAATGGCACGACTGCCAGCAGTCTCACTCCCGTTGCTGTCACGGGTATTGCCAATGCATTATCGGTTGATGCCGGATCACAACATACTTGCGCTCTTCTTGCTGACGACAGTGTGAGGTGTTGGGGCAAAAATAACTATGGTCAACTCGGAAATGGTACGACCACAGACAGTTCCACTCCGGTTGCTGTTTCGGGTATCACGAATGCAACCGCAGTGACCGGTGGTGGCTCTCATAGTTGCGCATTACTCACAACGGGAGAAGTGCGATGTTGGGGCTACAACTCTCACGGACAACTGGGGAATGGTACGACCACAGACAGTCTCACCCCGGTTGCTGTTTATGGAATCACGAATGCAATTACGATCAGCGCTGGAAGTGTTAATACTTGCGCACTACTTGCTGATCAGAGCGGGGTGTGTTGGGGATATGATATGTTTGGTCAGGAAGAGGGGTCGGGTGGAGGAGGAGGCGGCGGTGGCGGCGGCGGCGGAGGTGGAGGCGGTGGCGGAGGTGGTGGATCAGGATCATCGAGTGATAATCTCACTCCCAAAGTAGTTTCTGGTCTTTCTGATGCGACAACGATTAGCG
Organism: Candidatus Altimarinota bacterium; assembly: GCA_041738935.1. Lineage (GTDB taxonomy): Bacteria > Patescibacteriota > Gracilibacteria > CAIRYL01 > JBGSOV01. The sequence continues at coordinate 11,913 of JBGSOV010000004.1, forward strand.
TAGGAGGGAATCATACTTGCACGCTTCTCGCTGATCAGAGTGTGCAGTGTTGGGGAGAAAATGAAGATGGCCAATTGGGAGACGGAACCACAATAGACAGCGAAACCCCTACTGATGTAACCGGTCTGTCGGGAACAGCTACTCCGACTCCGACACCCAACCAACCTCCTGTTATTACCCTCATCGGTGATGAGACCGTTATTGTGTTGCAGGGTGATGCATACAACGACCTTGGCGCCACAGCAGACGACACTGAAGACGGCGATCTGACCGAAGCGATCGTCATCACCGGCACTGTCGATACCGACACTCCCGGTACTTACACCCTTACCTACTCCGTTACCGATAGCGGCGGTCTTACCGACACGAAAATGAGAGAAGTTGTTGTAGAAGTTCTGACGAACACTCCTCCGAATATCACCCTAAACGAAGGTGGAATTATAAGTGTTCCCGCACTTGTTCCTTTTGTAGACCCGGGTTTTACCACAACCGATATCGAAGATGGCAATGAGGTTCTCGATGTAAGCATAGTAGGAACAGTCGATGTTCAGACTCTCGGTACCTATACTCTCGAATATACCGTTACCGATTCCGGCGGCTTAACCACATCAATTTCACGGACGGTCCAAGTAGTTGAGTCCGAAGGCAGCCTGCTCCCTGAAGACACGACAATATCTGAGTCTCTTGCGGATACTGTTGTTACCACTTGCGGTTTTAGCTCTCTCGTGCAGAGTGATGTAGCAGAATTTGATCCGAACAAGCACACCGTTGTCATTACGCATGGCTGGCAGCCCGGTGGTGTTCAGCCGACGGTACTCCCAAAATGGCAAAACGATATGGCTACCTTGATCAAAGAGAATACTCGCAATGGATATGATGTAAATATTCTCAGATATAACTGGCTTGAAGAATCAAATACGACACTTCCACCTTCTGCACCCACGAGACACCAGCAGGGTGTGTGTTTATCCATTTTAATAAAGAATCTGATCGATGCAACTGACTATCAAAAAGAGTTTCACTTTATCGGTCACAGTGCCGGGGCAGCAGTGAATCATGTTGCTGTTGAAAGATTGGTAAACGAAGATGCACATGTACAAACCGAAACCATGCTGGACGCGTATGCTTTCAATGAAGTTCTTTTTTTTAATGAATTAATAAAGAAGGGCGGAGCTCTCGCAACCGGCAATTCATTTACCTACGCAGTTGCCCTTAAAATCTGGGAGCAAGTATTCAAGAGTGCAGTGCAAAACACCACTGTTTCCGAAGTAAATCTTCTGTCGACATCAGAAGCAGACTACTTTGAAAATTTCATATCCTTAATCGGTTTCATTGGTTCAGAAAAATGGCGTGACCCTCTCCTTTCTGGAGAAAAAACATATGTATTGGATGACGAGATCTGTCCGACAAGCCTCGGGCTTACCGATGCTGTTCCACCAAGTGTTACAAACACCTTTTATGCACACCCTGAATATGTAGATTTCACTGAAGGTTTAGAAGATCAGCAACAATTCGATGACTGGTCAGAATATCTGGGATTACAACAACTCGATGTCTCCGAACAAATAATCGTCGACCTTGTCGCGTATCTCCTTCACCTCCACGGCATTTCCACAAACTGGTATCTCGCCTCAATCATCGACCAGTTGGACAGCAACGGTGATGGTAGCGGGGACGATATTAATCACCAATACGGATATTTCTGGACTCCCGGACTAAATGAACCGGTTTCGAGTATCGGCACGAATACATATATCGGCTGCGAGAATTACTTCGACCTGCAGAACAAGACGACTGTTACTGCAAACATCGCTGAAAAAATACGACAAGAATTGGCTAATTTTGCAGCTCTTGTTGCCGAAGGATATGAAATCATCCGACAAGAAATCAGGGATGGAGTAGAATATGTTGTCGTTCGGTCTGCCCAAGGCATAGAGATGGCGGTGGTAAAAACAATTGAAATTACAAACAAGGTGATCGTGAAATTTGAGAAGGGAGTTACAGCAAGTGTTCGTACTGCCGAGCGGTTGTATGACAGGGCACTTAAAACCGGAAAAAACATCTATGTGAAAGGCGTAGATAATATTGATAATGCCGCCGATTGGACTGTAAGCAAAGCAGGGAAAGCTCTTGGCATTTGGGGTGACAAAATTATTGCTTGGACCAATTCTCCGACTTCCATCTCTAAAACATATCTGATACCGGAAGATGCCGGATTTATCGGGTTTTCTTACAATATCCTGAAAGCAAATGAAGATGACACCCTTGAATTATTTATCAACAATCAACAGGTGTATTATCGGGTAGTTGATTTGGATGTAGGAAGAGGTGTATTGCTCTCAGACTTTATTGATATTTCCCAATGGAGCGGGGAATCGGCAATCGTTACATTCAGAATCAATAGTTTCGACGAATCACCGCTTGTCATGGAACTCCATGATGTTGTATTTGTTCAAATAGGAGATTTAGAAGAAATCGCTGTTCGAGACAGTGATTCGGATAACATGCCTGATTCATGGGAAGAGATATTCTTTGGGAATACCTCAAAAGACGGCAATGATGACACGGATGGAGATGGATTGTTGGACAAAGATGAATTCCTTCAGTTATTAGATCCAACGGATGAAGATACGGATGATGATGGAATCCTTGACTCTTTAGAAGGCGACCTCACCCCGCCCACCACCACCATCACTCTCGATGGCACCACCAACCCTGACGGCAGCTATACTCCTGATGCCATCGCCACCTTCACTGCCACCGATAACGAAGGCGGCTCTGGTATCGCCTCTACCGAATATTCTCTCGACAATGGTACCACTTGGACACCGTACACCGACCCGATTGCCTTC
>JBGSOV010000037.1:0-2894 GCA_041738935.1 Candidatus Altimarinota bacterium
TCTCTTGCAGTCGTTCCTGAAGGGCGCTGAGTCGCGTCGTGATGTCGCGTCGCCGCTCGTCGAACTCTTCGACAGCCGCCTCTGTCGGCGTCTTCATCCGTCGCAGCTCATCCAGCGTGCCACTCCACAACGGAAGACGAGCGAGCGCCTCGTCCGCTTCACGCCGGAGGCGATTTATCGTGTCCCGTCTTGCCTCAAGCCCTGCGAAGACATCGAGCACCGAATTCGCTTCCGCCAGTGTTTGCGTGATCCCCTTGGTTTCGCTCCCGACTGATGAGCCGGTAAGCTCCTGCTCAAGCGTTTGGAGTCGCTTGCCCGACTTGGCGTTCAGCTTCGTCGCGTTGCTGAGCCGCTGCACGATCTCGCCGTGTTGTTTCGCCAGCGAGCGGATCGTGACCTTCTTGTGGTCTGCTAGACGACTCTTCTCGACTTCTTCGAGGGAGACGCTCCAGCCGAGCCTTTCGAGCGTCTGCCGGGCGTTGTTCCGGGCCGCACGCCTTCGCGCTTCCAGCGTGCCGCGGTCTTCGGCGTTCTTCTCGTGGCTTCCGAGTCGTCGGTAGAGCTGGTCGATACGTTCTTGCTCTCCCAATACCGCCTCGGGCGTCTGAAGTTCGGCCAATTGTTTGTTGACTCGCCCCAACTGCTCCTGTGCTAGCCGCAGAGTGGAATGAGCCAGACTCAGTTGCTCGTTTGCCTCCGTGCGCCGCTTCTCGGCGTCCACGGGAAGCAAGACGGCTTCCTCCAACGCCTGGAGGTCTTTGCATTTCGCTTTCCAACTAGTAAGCGTTGGCCACGCCGCGCTGATTCGTGACAGCCGCTCCTTGGCCGCTTCGGCGTCGGCTAGTTCCGCACGCTGTCCGTCGGCTTGCTGGAGCAGTCTCGTTTTCTCGGCGTCGTGCCGCCCCCATTCCTCCGAAGAAACCTGGGCTTCCCGCACCTCGGCGCGGAGCTGGTCTAAGCGCGACACTGCGCTGTTGATGCTCGGTTGTTGGGCCCGAGCCCTGAACAATTGCGACGTTTCCGTTTCGAGCTTCTGCTGGATCTCGCGCAGGTGGGAGACGCCGCCAGCGGCGAACAACAACTCGCCGACCCGTCCTTCCCCGCGAATCACCTCTTCTCCCCCAGCGCGAAGCCGCTCGTGGTCGATCCCGAAGACCGAACGGAAAAACTCCGCGTCGACCGCTCCCAGAAATCGGTCGAGCACGCTCTCGTCCAGCTGCTTGTCGTCCTCGCCGTCCCGCAGCGTCGCCTTATTCCCTTTACGCCTCACGCACTCCAGTCGCTGGTCATCTCCACGAACCAGCACGCCGCCAACCCGGAGTTGCCCGTAGCTGTGCAGGAAATTGTCCGCCGTCCGCGAGGGGACGCCGAACAGCAGCGAGTGGATCGCCCGCAAGGCCGAACTCTTACCCGCCTCATTGGGCCCGTAAAGAATGTTGAGCCCCGGGCCTAGACTCACGGAGCATCCCGTGAACGGCCCGAACGCCGTGAGTTGCAATTGCTCAATGTGCATCGTTCACCCCTTTAGCTCCGCCAGCAGTCGCGACCGAGCCTCGCCCAGAACATCCCGCCACCAATCCGAGTCAGCCGTCCTCAATGCGTCCGAAAGTTCGCTGGGGAGTTTCTGTTGAAGGTCGCTGAGATCCACGCCGATGTCGGCGCCGGCAGTCGCCGAAGCCAGTAGCTCCCCCACCAGCGAGGCGACTTCCGCCCGCGGCGTGTCCTCTTCTGCCGAAGGCCTCGCATCGACCGGCGGGGTCGTCTGGTTGACCACCTTTTCGAGCCAGACCCTCTCGGCGCCGATGTTCAGCGCCAACGCCCGGATGTCCGCCACCCACTGGCGACCCGCGGCAGCAATCGCCTCGGAAAGCGAAGTCGCCCCCTCCAGGACCACGCGAACGGCTACGAAGCGGCTCTCGGCTTGTTCGACCACTTGGCTGATCGCGTCCCCCACTCGGTCAAGGGCGTCGCTCGAACTTCCAGCCCCCTCGAGTCCAACCCGAGCGACTTCCCACCTGAGCACGTCGAGCGGCTCAAACACCGGGTCGACGGCTAGATTGTCATCGACGTGTACGACCAGGCAGCCCTTGGGACCCGTTTCACGGATGTGACGTCCCTGGATGTTGCCCGGATAGGCGATCGTCGTTGCGCCGGATAAGACTTCCCGTTGATGAATGTGGCCCAACGCCCAGTAGTCGTAACCTCGGTCGCGAAGACAAGCCTCCGAACAAGGGGCATAGCTCCCGTGACCGTCTCGCCCCGTCATGCTGGTGTGCAGCACGCCGAGATTGAAAACGCCGGAGACGGCCGCCGGATAGTTCTTCGCCAAGTCCTCGGTCGTGCATTGCTCCGCAAAACTCTGGCCGTGGATCGCCACGTCGACCCCTTCGAGGCGAACCGTCGTCGCCTCCCCAGTCGGGAATACATGGACGTTCTCGGGCAAAGGGAGGCGGCGTGTGATCCGGCTCGTCGCGTCGTGGTTCCCGTTCACCGCGTACACAGAGATGCCCGCCTCCTTCAATCTCGCCATCTGTTTGACGAAGAAGAGCCCCGTGTTGAAGTCCCGCCAATCGCCGTCGTAGAGGTCGCCAGCGAGCACCACCAGCGCAACCTCTTCACGCAACGCAACCTCGACCAGGTTCTCGAAAGCCCGTCGGGTCGCGCCGCGGATCTGATCGGCCGGCGCGCCCTCGTACCGGTCCAATCCCCTCAAGGGGCTGTCCAGATGGATGTCCGCCGCGTGCAAGAACTTGAACACCGGTAACTCCTTCCGCCCTTACGCACTCGAAGTGATGACGATGAACTCGCAGAATGAAATGAAAATGTGTGTCTTGCCCATGGCGGGCCGAACCAGCGTCGTTACCCATCTGTTCGACAAGACTCCAGGGCTTCCT
>JBGSOV010000008.1:0-42190 GCA_041738935.1 Candidatus Altimarinota bacterium
CCTGCGCCGGAGCAGGTGTTCTGATGTTTCACCTGCTCCACAGGTTTGGTTTGATGGATAAGTGAGGTTTAATCGCAACCCATTTGTTGTATTCCTGCTCCTTAGATTGCATTACCAAAACAGTAAGGACGGGGTGAGGCAGCAGAACACCCCGTCCGGCTAGAAGACTTGTCATGGCTGAACCAAGACTATTACAAGCACTCTGCAAGAGTGCTCGAGCCAGAGAGTTTGTTTTCCTAGTGCTTATGTGTTTCGTTTCACTCGCTCCTCGCAAAGACGACTCTGGTCTTTTGTCCCAAGATGCTCCACTTCTTACTTTGCCGCAGCCAGTTTATCGATCAGCAAGATCAATCGGATCTCATCATAGCTCACCTTCCCCTCCAATTCTCGGGCAATGGCACCGAGGCGCGCGTCTCCTTTGCTACTCAGTTCTTCCGGATCGTTGCGACTCAGAACAGTGGCTTTTGCAGCGAGCACGAGCTCACAAATCTCATCTTTTGGGCGCAAATATTCGAGCGAATATTCGATGACGCCCAGCTCGGCGAGTTCCTCGAGATGCCCGAAGACCGTGCCCATCTTCAGTTCGCGCTCTGCGGCGACTTCTTCGAGCGTTAGCCCTTGTTCGAGCAGACGCCTCGTTTTTTCGATCGTCGGCACCTTGGGCGCAAAGCGCGCTTTTTTCGCTTCTTCCGACAGTGGCGGATATTTTTCCACCAGCGGTTTTTGCGCAAATTCCGCTTCCGTCGCTTGCGATTTCTGCTGCAACTTGAGGTCTGATTCGAGCACGGCTTGATCTATTTGCAGCGCGATGTCGTTGCACCCAAGCAAGGTGAGTCCTGCGAGATTTTTGACCCGCGAGAGTGCCACATAGCCGTGTCCCGGCTCAAAGGCATTGCTGAGATCGACTTCGGCGGCATCAAGCGTCATTCCCTGACTTTTGTGCACCGTGAATCGCCCACGCCATCCGCAGCGGCACTTGCGCGATGGCAGCGAGTTTTTTGCCATGCTCGTCGGTCAGGCTCCATTCTTCCGGTTCTGCCACGATTTTTAGTCCGCTCTTGGTGCGGACAATCGGATAGCCGGATTCTTCATCAAAATCGATAACTTCGCCCAAGGTGCCATTGACATACTTTTTCTCAAAATTGTTTTTGATAAAGAGCACCATCGCGCCTTTTTTGAGCTCCAATTGTTCCGCCACCAGTGATCCGCTCAGGATCTTTTCGGCAATCGGGGGCTTGCCGCTCATCACCACCGCATAGCGATGGGATTTGCCGGGGAGTTTTTTGAGTTCGTCATTGTTGATGCGATCGACATCGACATTGTGCGTATACAGTCGCGTCGGGCGCTCGGCATCGGATGCGGTTTGTGCGCGTGACTGCAGCGCGTTTTTGGATGCGGCGGAAACCGATCCGCTGCGGATTTCGTCCAGCAGCCGGATCAGCTGTTCGTCCTCATGGCGGTGCCTTTCTGACAGGTAGCAGATCGTGGGATCGAGCTGTCGCCAGGTGTCGGTCTGCCAGACAAAACGAGCCGCTTGCTGATTGCGCGAATATTCCTCCGCCTCAAAATCTTCCATGGTGTTTTCTTGGCGCCTAACGACCGGCGGCAACTGAAAAAAGTCTCCCGTGAGTACCACTTGCAACCCTCCAAACGGCTCGGGACTAAAGCGAATATTCTGCAAGATCTCGCTGACGGCATTAAAAAGCCCCGGCGAGAGCATCGAGACCTCATCGATGATGAGCACCTTGGTCGTTTCGAAGCGCTTCTTGAGATACGATTTGGTCAACAATTGTTCGAGAATCCTTTCATCCACGCTGTCGCGGATCCCGAGTCCCGACCACGAATGGAGTGTCATACCGCCGATGTGCGTGGCGGCGATGCCGGTGGGCGCGGTAATCGCGGTGGCGACGCCGCGATCGGCAAGATATTTGATAAAGCGATTGAGCAAGTGGGTTTTGCCGCTGCCCGGCGCTCCGGTCAAAAACACACTGTTGCCGGCTGCCAATATTTTTACCGCGGTGGATTGTCTCATGCGTGGATTATAAAGGCGTGGGGCAAAAAGTGCGACTGATTATGTCACAGGAGATTTTATTTGCAAAATTGTTTTGGGATTTGCCCTGATGAGTGTTTGGGGACTTAAGCTTTGCTTCTTGCATATGCGGTGTTTGCCGTAGTGATAGCAGAGTGTGAGCGCAACGTGACTTGCTTATTTTTGAAAATTTTATCCATATTATTCCGTTTTTTGTGGGCTTTTTATTATTGTATTTGATTTTTTTGTTTTGAAAAATGGAAGAGGGGCTGGGGGTGAATTCCATTTTTCAAAACTCCTTATTTAATCCAAATACTCAAATCTAAAGTTATCCCTGTTTTTCTTCTAAAATTAGCTTGTGCAATGGCTATACCAACACTCGTCAAAGTCATATTTTTCATTGCACTATTATCCCAAACATCAAGCAATGTATTCATAAATTCACTTCCAATATCTATTAACTTATCTTTGATATCAGCATCAGGTAGCATATGTTGATTAAATAAATTTTTGATTTTTTGTGTAATATCATCATTAAAGTTTTGTTTTCTGATTTCAGTTTCTAGAACTTCATCACTAATTGCATTAAATTGCCATTTATCCTTTGCATTCAAACACGAAACTACAATGGAATTATACTTATCAAAAGAGCCAATAGAGGCTTCAAATTGTTCTTTAGTAAAACCCTGAAAAAATAATCCTTTATATGTATTTTTTAGTATTCCCTCAATTTTACTAGATCCAAGCCCTATACTTCCACAACCAGCAAATTCTAAATGTTGAAATAATGAAATTTCTTTGGATAAATTTAAACTAAAAGGTTTTAGGTGGATTTCTAAATATTCTTTAAGTGTTTCAAGATTATTAACCTTAAAATTTCTTGAATATTTTAAGAGAAAAATAATTGTTAAAGTGTCTAGCTGTGAAGTAGTTAGTTTTGGAATTACGCTTATGCTTTCATCCAAAACTATTTGTTTCAAATCTCTTTCTTTGTGTTCAACTCTATCAACTAAAATATCAACTAGAACATCTGCCATATCTTTATCACCAGTTTTTGCATAGCTCTTTTGAGCTTCATATAAAGCGTTTTGAAATCCAGGATCCTTTGCGGCTTCTAGTGAATCAGGTTTATCTTTTTTGAGTCTTTCAATGAAATCATTTGTAATTTCTTCAGCTCTTTGTACAGCTGTAGTTAGTGCTTCTTTAGATAATTGTAAAAAATTAGAATTGAAAACATCTAAAGCAATATCTTTAACATCTGTATAAGTTAATCCTTGATTAATATTAACAGTTTCAGCTTGAACTGTTGTTGAATTGTCACCACTTTTAGATTTTTGATTTGTTTTATTAGTCATCTTTTGTCTTGTTAAGGTTACCAATTTGGACATTTGAGGAGTTATCTCCCGATTTTTGTTTTTGAGAGATTTTGTTAATATTTTTATTGGTAATAAAAAAACCTACTATTGTAATGATAATAGCGATTAATGCTATTACACCTTGATTATTGTTTAATATTTCAATCATATTTTTTTAGATTAATAAAATTAATTTCCCTCAAAAAAGTCTTCATCAATTTCTTTGACTTCATAAACATTGCTCACTTGTAGACCTACTCCATATTCGTGCATTAAGGCTACAAAATCATTTCCATCAATCAGAATTATTTTATGATGAGCCTCACGAGCTTTTTTTATTGCCAATTCATCGAAAGTTGATGTAGTTACAAAAATGCCTTTTGTAGTATCTCCACTCATTGCCCCAATAAAATTACGAATATCTTTTTCACGAACCTTATTCTCATTATAACGTTTTGCTTGAATATAAATTTTCTCAAGTCCCAGTTTATCTTCATTTATAATTCCATCAATTCCACCGTCTCCTGATTTTGCGGTTTCAACAAAATCACCATATCCCATTTTTTTTAGTAGTAATAAAATTACTTTTTCGAAATAATATGGATCAATACTTTTGAGTTTTTCTAGCAATTCAGTTTTTACTTGGGTTTCTATTTTAGAGAAACCTGAATCAATCAAATCCTGAGGAGAAGCATTTTCTATATCAGAGCTATTATCTATCAACTCCATCTCCTTTTCGACTTTTTTGTTTTTTTCGTATTCCAAATAGTCTGAATCATTTTTTAAGTCTTTTAGTGAAAGTTTGCCCACTTTAAGAATATTTTTTCCTTTTTCCGTTATTTTAACCATTGCACGCTCTGGCTGTTCAATCAATTTAGCTTGTTTCAGGTAACCTTTTCCCCAACCTATGCGATTTAATATCAATGGATCTCCGCTTTTTGTTTTTTTAGCTAAAAGCTCTTGAGGTAAATCAAAATAGTATTTATCACGAACTCTTTTGCGTAATTCGTTGTAGTGCATTATTTCACCGCTAGATAAAACTTCTAGAATGGGAATAAATGTTTCGTGGTACTTTGGTAATTCCATAGTTGTATAAATTATTTTGTAAAAAGTATATTCCATTTGTCTTTATAAATAAATCGTTTTCGTAGCGATAGCGAAGAAAACACCCACCTTCGAAAGGTCATCAAGAAAGTCTCAATTCCCCAAAAAACCACCCAATCTAAAAGCGGGCAATAGAGCTGGCGTAGTCATACACAAGAAAATGCATGGCGGAGAGGGCGGGATTCGAACCCGCGGTCCCGATTGCTCGGGACAACACATTAGCAGTGTGTCGCTTTCGACCACTCAGCCACCTCTCCGTTTGATATAAAAGTTGCTGCCAAAAGAGTATGCCAAAAGGCGGATACCGAATGCAAGTAGCGAGGATATTTATTTTTTTACGGTTGGGCTTGCTGTCGTTTTTTTAATGATTCGGGGATTATCCAAATTCGAAAAGTAGCTGAGGCGGAAATCACCCGGCGGTCTGCTTTGATAATAAATATAAATATGTTAAAATATGATAATTTTTACTTCCCTTTGCTCCCTACTCCGTTTATCCGTCGTAATCCTTTTGCATTGCATTTGCCGCATTCGTGGCAAGCCGAAGTCACCGAATATTATTTGTTCGTGACGCTGTGGATGATGGGCAATTATGGCGCCAATGTGCTTTTGCCACTGTTTTTGCTTTCGAATGGCTACAGTCTCGCGCAAATCGTAATTGTTTATTTGATCAACGAAGTGTCACTCATTTTTTTTCTGTTTTTCACGAGTACGATTTTAAAGCGTTGGGGATTTCGCATCGTGCTTGCTTTTGGCATTCTGGTCTTTACCGCTTTTTTGATGCTCCTGACTCGACTCGAGCATTTTCATGATTTTTGGTCGGCATTGCCGTTTTTGGCAGTGGTATTTGCTTTGCGCGGTTTTGGCAAAGCCTTTCTCAATTTTGGGCACGAAGTTTTTATGATCAAAGTTGCCACCATGCACTCTGGTGGCAAGTCTGTCTCGTGGTTTCGTATTTGTATGATAGTGGCTTCTGTTTTGACTCCTGCTGTTGTTGGTGTGACGGCATATGTGTATGGGTTTGATATTGCGTTTTTTTGTTTGGCAGTACTGAGCGCGTTGAGCATGATTCCACTTTTTTTGATTCCTAATCATCGTTTTCAAATCAAATACAAACCAAAAAGTCTGGTGCCGCTATTACGCACGCGGATCAAAAAGCGCTATATTTTTGCCGAAGTTGGGCGCAGTTTTGCCGATGGCGTAATTTTTCTCACCTGGCCGGTATTTGTGTATTTGGCAGTCGAAAATGTCAAAGATGTCGGATTTATCACTTCTGCTTCTGCATTTCTCTCTATTATTGTTGCGTATTTGGTCGGAAAATCGCTGCAAGATAGTAAGCGCAGCGAAGGGATTTTTCGTCATGGAGTGCGGATTTCGGCGTTTTTTTATTTTTTACGCGCGGCGTTTCCGACGCCAATCTTGCTCGTGCTCGTCGATGCCTTTAATCGCATTTGCGAATCAGTTGTGCAAGTAAATTACGAAACGCGCTGTTATCGCTATTTGCGTTCGCTGTCTGATCAAAACAAAATCGAAATCGTGCATGTGCGTTGCTTGGTGATCGAGTGCGTGTATGTACTCGCGTTGGTGTATGTGCTTGTGGTCGCGCTGCTCTTCGAGACGCCGACGCCAATGATGTTTGTGATTATGTTCGCCTTTGCTGCTGCCACGATTCTGCTGATGACACAGATTTTGGCGGTGCGTTCGCCCATACTTGCGCCTTCGCATCTGTGGCTCAAGCGACTCTTCCGAAAGGGCTAGTACAAAGCAGGTTTTTTTTTCTTCAAAACATCGGCATACTTGGGGCATATCTTTGTCTTGATGAAAGTTGCGATTGTTCACGAACTTCTGATCAAACTTGGCGGGGCAGAACGTGTTGCCGCGGTGCTTGCCGAGATGTTTCCGGAAGCGCCGATGTATACGTTGCTCTATAACGAAGATGCGTGTGGCAAAGTCTTTCCCAAAGGACGAGTGCGTTTTGCGCCCGGATTGCAGCGACTATACAAAATGGGCGTACCGCGCAGGTTTTTGGTATCGTGGATGGAAACCGCCGTCGAAAATTTTGATCTGACGCATTACGATTTGGTAATCTCGAGTAGTTCGGCGTTTGCGCATGGCGTGCTTACAGGTGCGGAGACAAAACATCTGTGCTACTGCCATTCGCCCGCTCGTTATTTGTGGGATCAGACTTTTGCCGTGCAAGGACAACAGGCGACGCGCGGAATCTTGGCGCCATTTAAACGGTTACTCCTCCCGCGGCTCTTTCATCGTTTGCGTACATGGGACGCTGCCGCGGCTGGCAGACCTGATATGATTCTCGCCAACTCGACCACGGTCAAACAGCGGATTGCCAAGTACTGGCGTCGCGAAAGTGAAGTGGTTTTTCCGCCGGTGCGGACAGAACAATTCGCCGCGCAAACCGAAAATGAAGAATATTTTTTGATTATTTCTGCGCTGTCACCCTACAAAAATATTGATCTCGCGGTGAGGCTTTTTGCCAAACTGCCCAAGCATCGTTTGGTAATTATTGGTGACGGTGCCGAACTGAGCTATTTGCGCTCGCTCGCTGCCGGCAATATCGAGTTTTTGGGACGACGCTCCGATCAAGTTGTCACGCAGTTTTTGCAAAATTGTCGTGCGCTGCTTTTCCCTGGCGAAGATGATTTTGGCATTGTACCAGTCGAAGCCATGGCATGCGGCAAACCGGTGATTGCCTACAAAAAAGGCGGTGCAACCGAAACTGTCGTCGATGGAAAAACTGGTGTTTTGTTCCCAGACGCCACTGTCGCGGGACTCGAAAAAGCACTCATTCGTTTTTTTGACCTCGAGAAAACATTCGACGCCGCTAGTATTCGCAAGCACGCGCTGGCTTTTTCGGAAGCGGCTTTTCGCAAGCATATTCAAACGCATGTCGACCGATTGATGAGGACGGAATAAGTTGTTTGTCAGTATATTATGTGTTATAATAACATAATGTAATAAACACCAAATCATGAGTACCCCAGCTGAGCTGATACAGCCGATTACTATCGAAGAAGAGCTCAAGACGAATCATTTTCGTGTGGTCGTGTTCGGCTCCGCACGAATCAAAAAAGAAGATGAACGTTACAAGCTCACCTACGAACTCGCCAAACAAATTGCCAAACACGATATCGATATTGTGACTGGTGGCGGACCGGGGATTATGGAAGCCGCCAATGCCGGACATCATGCTGGTAGAAATGGCAATTATTGCCACTCTATCGGGATCACTGTGCGATTGCCGCACGAAGAAAATTATAACAGTCACTTGGATGTGCGCAAACATTTTACACGTTTTAGTAGTCGCCTTGATCAGTTTATGGTGCTTTCGGACGTTGTCGTTGTGATGCCTGGCGGCGTTGGCACTTGTCTTGAGTTTTTTTACACGTGGCAATTGACACAGGTAAAACACATTAGCCGTATTCCCATCATTTTGATGGGCGAAATGTGGGAAGGTATGTACGATTGGATTCAAAATGAGCCGCTCAAAAAAGGTTTTATCAGTTCTTCTGATCTCGATAACATCAGTACCGCCAAAACTGCCAAAGAAGCGCTCGCAATTATTCTGAAAGAAAAAATCCTCCACGATAGCATAAGCGACAGCCGTATCATCACCCGCAAGTACCTTTTTGATATCACTTCGCCGATTCCGACAGATACGCTTTGAAATCTGTCAAAAAAAGGGCAGAATCGAAAAAGAGTTTGGAAATCACTTGCCATTTAAAAAAACGTCGCTCAAAGCACGAGACCGCAAAAAGAAACTTCGCAAGTCGGGGCAGTTTGCTGCGCTGCTCGGAAAAAAAAGTTTGGTGGTGGTTTTGGGCAGTCTTATTGCGATTCCGAGCGTGTTTTTTGGTTTGATTCGCAAAAAGCACCCTCCGCGCAATTGGCGCTGGCTTAAGGTTACGCTTGGCGTATTTTTTGTTATCGTGGCTTTTTCGGTAGTCGTCCTCAACTCGAGCTTGGGACAACGCGCCAGTAAAGCACTTGTCAAAGAGACGATTTTTGCCCTCGGTGTCGAGCTCCCCAAGGATGAGCATGGCTTTACTAATATCTTGCTCTTGGGCAATGGCGATCCTGAGACGCATGGCGCCAAGGGGCACAAATTGACCGATTCGATGATTATCGCCAGTATTGATGCCACCAGCAGAAGCGTGGTGCTGCTGTCGATTCCGCGAGATTTTTATCTCGATATTGACGATTTGGGCATTAGTAGTCGCGTCAACAGCGTAATCCGCGACAAATCTGGGTATTATCTGCGTGAAATCCGCAACGAGCCCGAGCATGCCGCTGTTTTAAAAACTCTCAAAGGTCAAGAGCGCCAAGAATATATGTGGAAACTTGACGCGATGGCAGATGAGCGTGCCATGGTCGAATTGCGGCAGGCACTCGAGGAAGTCTTTGATATCCAGCTGCATAAGGTTGCGCGGATTGATTTTCGCGGTTTTGAAAAAGGTGTCGATGCCATTGGTGGAGTTGATGTGATGGTTGATAAAGCAATCAATGATACGACGTATCCAGATTTTGAATGGGGGTATAATCCGTTTCGCCTCGAAGCGGGATTGCAACATCTCGACGGCGCTACCGCTCTCAAATATGCGCGCAGTCGTCATGACAGCTCGGATTTTGCTCGTGCCGCGCGCCAACAAAAAGTGATTAGTGCTATCAAAGAAAAAATGACATCGCTCAATGTTCTTGCTTCGCCTACAAAACTCAAAGAAATGTACAGCGTGGTGCAGGAGCATTTTCAATCCGACCTCAGCTGGGAAGAAATCATTTCTCTTGCCGAAATCGCGAGCAAAATGCCACGCGAGAATCTTGTCAGCTATGTCATTAATAACGACCCGAACACGACAGGCGGATTTTTGGTTACGCCTGATCGCTCGCTCTATGGCGGTGCTTTTGTGCTCGTGCCGTTTTTGAATATGACAAGTGACAAATACGCTCAAATCCGCGCCTTTGTGAGTATGATTTTTGAGCACCGCGGGATTGTGGGTCCAAATCCACTGCCAATTACGATTCTCAATGCTACCAAAACGAGTGGGCTCGCGGGAGACCTGCAAGCAAGTCTTGAGCGCTATGGATGGCAGATTCAATCGATCGATAATGCCGAGATAGTCGAAGCCCAGACGCGCGTTCGCTTTACCGATACGCCGCGTTTCCGCGCTGCTGCCGAACTACTAGAGCGTTTTATGCAAATTGCACTTGAGCCGATTCCAAAGGTATCTCCTGTGCCTTCATCTGATTCGGACGACAACACAAACCCAATCACCGAGCCACTGGAGACATTTGAAATTATCATCGGCACTGATTACAAACAACCGTATCGTACGCCGTCTTTCCCCACTTCTGATGAACAGTAGTATTTTTTTGCCGCTCCTTTTTAAATTCGCATTCACTTTTTTGACGGCGTTGCAATTTTGTATTTTTTTGGCGGTGATTTTGTCATGGTTCCCCAACGCTGCGCGCCATCCTGTTGCGCTGTTTGTGCGTGGTGTTGCCGAGCCAATCCTCAAATTTATTCGTAAAATAACACCGCGCACTGGCATGATTGACCTCTCACCAATTTTGGCGTTTTTGGCAATCGAAGTGTTTATGAAAATTCTTACTTCTTTGGCAAACTCGCTCGGCATATAATGTCACTTATCGTCGCTTGTTAACGAAGTTTTTGCCGAATCTAAATTCTTTTTCAAAACTACTTGCATTTAATATTTTTGCGATTATAATTCTGCTACCCGAAAAGATGTCCAAGGATATGTGATACTCCCAAAAGCCGTACAACGGCAATGTTTAGCCAAGGCGTTTTCGGGAGCGTTTTTCTTTTTTATTCAAAAAAGTGGAAGAAGCGTTCCTGCATATACTGTCGTATTGTTATGCTTTTGCTGGCGCTATCGGTATTACGGCGTATTTGGTGACAATTCGTGATCTGCATTTTTACAAAAAAATGAGCGCGAATTTGACCTCTTATATTATCTGGTCATTTACAACCGGCACCACTTTTTTATACAGTTTGTTTTTGATGGACGATTTGCTGTTTCAGGTGATTGCAGGAATAAGTTTTGGATTTTGTTTTTTGGTGCTTGTCTTGGCGTTACGCTTGCGTTATAGCATGCAGATGCCGGTGCTCCTTCAAACAGAGAAGCCGTTGCCGCCAAATAGCCCGCTTGTTTAAGCGAGCGCGAGTTTGACAAGATTCGAGAGAAATTTTTTAGTCCTTACGATTTCGCAATGTGCAGCTTCTTCTCTGATTTTGATGTTGTGTCTGAAACAGATTTTGCTTTTTGGAGCGCCGTCCACTGAAGCCAGAGGAAGAAAAGCAGATTGCCAACAATCAGCGCTGTCAAATAATACGAATTATAGAAAAAAGAGAAGAGTTGCGGAATGCCAAGGATGTAATGATAATTGAGCACAGAAAAAATCACACCGATGATGCCCCCAAAAATAATCTGTTGTTGGCTTGATGTGGGCGATGTTTTTGGTTCGATCAGCATCACAGCTGCGAAGAAATAAATAGTGGAGTCAGAAAAGACATAGAGCAAAAACCCCAGCTGCGTTTCGACATTTTCTGCCAAAAATGCCATAAAGATTTGGCAGGTGAGTGCCGTTACTACAAATGCCAGCAGTGCTGCCGAGCGACGCCATTTGCCAAGTCCCAGGACAATCCACGCAAGAATGAGCACAAGCGAAAGACGGATCTGGACAGAGTCGATTTGAAAAAGCTTCCAAAACGATGTTCCCCACCAATCCAAAGCAAAATACGAATTTGGCAGCACCAAAGCAGCAACAGCAACAGAGAGAAGCATACCTCCGGCAGCAGGATTGACTAATGGTTTGCCATGAATCGTTCCAAAGTACTTGATAAGCATAGTCAAAATTGTTGCGAGCGCGACAAGCCCGACCTCTTGCAATGTCGTGGGCGGCGCAATGACCAAGAACAAAATCAAGCAGGCAACGAGCGTATTAGCATAGTTTTTTTTCTTACCAGTGGCACTTTGTAGAATTCC
This sequence comes from Candidatus Altimarinota bacterium, assembly GCA_041738935.1. GTDB lineage: Bacteria > Patescibacteriota > Gracilibacteria > CAIRYL01 > JBGSOV01. Next base: position 11,508 of record JBGSOV010000008.1, read on the forward strand.
ATATAGCAATGTGCCAACACCGAGTGTCGCCAAAAAATGGATAAAAATTGCGAGAAGGCGCGTTTCGAGATTGGTACTAAAAACAATTTGTGCAGTTACAGCAGCCACTGCCATGCTCACCAAAAAAAGAACAGTTTGGTTAAGCGGCATGCGCAAAAATTTGGTGTTGAAATTCATAACGCAATCGTGAAAGCTATCACATGGTATTTTTTCACAAAACCCTATGAAAAAGAAACTTTTTTCCACTTTCTCGACGATGAGCACTGTCGTACTCACTTTTTCCGCCTGCTCGTTGCCAAGTGATGATGTCGCGCCACAAGAGCGACCAGATGCACCACAAGTGAGTGCGACACCGATTGTGCGCGTGTCTCCGGCAAATTCAATTGCTGATGCAACCCCAGAAGCAGTAGCTTCGGCGGATGAGTTTTCGCAAAACCAGTATCAAGATGGCACTTATGCTTTGAAAGGGAAGTATGTGAGTCCCGCAGGACCAGAAGCTCTTGATGTTACTATTACCCTCAAAAATGACACTATCGCTGATGTGGCGATTGTTCCGTCCTTATTAAACCCAGGGACTAACAAGAATCAAACCAACTTTGCGGCTGGCATCAACGAGCTTGTCGTCGGAAAATCACTCGAAAGTATTTCGACATTTGCTTCGGTCAATGGCTCGTCGCTGACACCGATGGGATTTCAAAATGCGATTGAACAATTGCAGGCAGAAGCCGCCATTCAATAAGCATTCCTTTTTCTAGCCCTCGTCTTTTTGCTGTTATGGAATTTCAACAACAATTACTCGCACTTTTGCGCAAGCCCCAGCTCCCCGATTACGCCTTGCTGGCTTCTCCAAAAGCAATCGAGTTGTATCCGGCAATGCTGGCACTCCTTTTGGCGCAAGCAAAAGAGCGTTTTGCAGCGATTTTGGCAATTTCTGAAGAGAATATAAATTTTGCAAATACGGTCGAAGCGTACCTCAATCAAGATGAGGATCTGAACGCGCTGTTCACCTTCCTCAACAATCTCAACGCCACGGATTCTACTGACACGTTGCGCCACATCATTGCCGACTTTCAGCCACAAATTATCGCATATGGTAACGAAGTTTCGATGCATCCAGAATACTATCGCCGCATCAAAAGTGTGCTTGCACAAAAAACAAGCAAGACAGCAGCACAAACGCGCGCAATGCAGCTGATTATTCGTGGGATGGAATTTGCTGGTGTGCATTTGACGGGCGCCAAAAAATCGCGTTTGGAAGCTATTAATACGACTCTAGGCGCACTTGGTGAAGATTTTGCCAGCCATGTGCTTGATGATCGCAAGCGATTTGCCTTTCATTTTTCTGACGCCACTTCACTCGCCGACGTGCCTGCCGAAGATTTGGCGATGGCAAAAGCAGAAGCAAAAAAGAGAAAGCAAAAAGGTCACACTTTTACGCTGAGTCCACCGTCATATCTCGCAATTATGAAATACTGCGCGGATGCGGCAGTACGCAAAAAATTCTGGCTCGCCAATGCGCGTGTTGCCAGTCGTGGCAAATATGACAATCGCCCGCTTATTTTGCAGATTTTGCAATTGCGCGCCGAAAAAGCTCAGCTTCTCGGCAAGCAAAATTATGCCGAGTATGTTTTGACTGAGCGGATGGCAAAAAATTCGCAAGTCGTTTTGGATACTCTTCAAGATTTTGTGGACAAGGCTTTGCCCAAGGCAAAAGCAGAACTCAAGGAGCTTACTACATTCGCCCAAGTCAAGCAGCTCAAATTGTGGGACGCCGCTTATTTTGCAGAAAAACTTCTGCAACAAAAATTCTCAATTGATGAAAAAGAGCTCAAGCCCTATTTCGAGCTCGAATCCGTTTTGCAGGGCATGTTTGCGATATATGCCAAACTGTTTTCAATCCGTTTTGAAGAAATCAAAACACCTTCATATGCCGAAGACGTCCGCAGTTTTGTTGTTTGGTCTGGTGACAAAAAAATCGCTTATTATATTCTTGATCCATTTGCTCGTCCGCAAAAGCGCGGCGGTGCTTGGTGCAATGACTTGCGTCCGCGGCGCTTGCTTGCTGATGGATCGCATCAACTGCCGATTGCTATCAACGTCACCAATTTTGCCAAAACTTCACCATCACTTTTGACGCATCGCGATGTCGAAACCTTGTTCCACGAATTTGGTCATGCGCTTCATCTTATCTTGGGTGAAAATGAGTATTCCAATTTGTCTGGCTTTCATACGGAATGGGATTTTGTCGAATTGCCGTCACAACTGCTCGAAAACTGGACATGGGAAGCAGAAGGTTTGGCGTTTTTTGCCAAGCATCACAAAACCGGAAAGCCAATTCCACCAGCAATGATCAACAATCTCAATGCCAGTCGCACGTTTATGAAGGGTTCGTTTTTGCTCCGTCAAAACGAATTCGGGTTTCTCGACTTTTTGCTACACACCGCTCCGCCGCCTCGAGAAATAGCTGAGCTTGATGAGCAATGTTTAGCTATCGCCAATACCTATTCCATCACCAAAAAACCACGCTCGTACAAAATGTACGCATCGTTTTCGCATATTTTTGGCGGCGGCTACGCGGCAGGATATTACAGTTATTTGTGGGCGGAGATTCTCGAAGCCCAAGTCTTTGCGCGTTTTCGTCAGGGCGGAGTGCTCAATGCTGACATTGGGCACGAATACCGCCAAAAGATTTTGGCGCCGGGAGCCTCCCAAGACGGACTCGCGCTCTTTACAGATTTTGTCGGAGAGATGCCATCACCAGCAGCATTGCTCCACAAGATGGGCATCAGCGAAACCAACTAAAAGGCGATTGTTTTATGCATGGACGAGACGCAGGAGCAGAGTTTTTTTTCTCTCAAAAATGTGGTATACTTTTGTGAGATACCATTTCTTCAAATGCACAGCAAAACCAAAAATCATTCGCGCGTTCCTGTTCTCGCATTGGCGATTGTGACGCTACTGCTTTTTGGTGCGTGTTCGCGCAATCAAAAAGTGACATTTTGCCATCATCCACCAGGTAATCCTAATAACCCCCAAACGCTCACGGTTTCGGTACGGGCGCTGTCTAGCATTGCAAACGAAGCACTTGATTACCAAGGTGAATGTCGTGCTCCGACTGGCACAAATAATCCGCCGCCTCCAGTCATTGCGGACAAAGAAGAATGCAAAAAAGCGGGTTTGTGCGGCGAGTTTAACTACACCTACGGAGTTTCCGATAACGAAGACGGGCATGTTGGGCAGTTTTATGAAATCAGCACGAATTTTGAAAATAGCGTCAACGAAAGCCAGAAAGAAAGTGACGCTGGCAATGATATTCGCCGTTTTGAAACCGGTGTCGCAGTTGATTCTGTCAATACAGATTATATCGATAGTGACGGCCTGCCAAGTGGCAAAAACGTGTATAATGGCGAAATCAAAAACGCAGTGATTTTTGGTGAATAAAGCCTTACTGCATCAACGGATCACGCGGAATAAAGTCGATATATTTTTCTTCTTTTAGCGTTGTAGAAACACTTTCAGTCGATGGATACTGAGAATCTTCGCTGTAATATTGCTCTACCGCCGCTTTGAGATTTTGTACATCCGACATGCGCTGCGAATCACGCGCTTTTTGGCGCATGTTCGAATACAAAAGTAAGATACCAATTGCCAAAATCGCGATGATCACAATTGTGATAAACAGGTCAATAAAGGTATAGCCTTTGGGTTTGTGAAGCAGCGATGAGAAAGCATGGTTTTTGATCGGAGTGTGGCGAATATCGAGTTATTATAACAAATTTGCCCTATAGAAGGCAAACTATCATGATAAAAATCTAATAATAAAAATCACATCTTTGACGTGTCAATCGCCTTGATGACCATCGATGTTGCTAAAGCGGTTTTGACCATGCTGAGCCAATCAGGAGTGATTGTTTTTTCTGAGGCAAAAACAAAATGAACAATGCTTTTCGCCGTAAGTTGAAAACCTTTTTTGACTTCAGAGCCGTTGACGAACGCCTTGCTCAAGTGCAAGGCGTCTTTTCCATGGATATAAAAAGCGGCATCAAGCACTGATGATTTTTCTGGCAGCAGCACTGGTTCATCTACCACGGTGTAGACCAAAATATTATTACCAAGCACGTCTTGTTTGAGTTTTTCAAAAAACTTTTTGCTATGTCCTTTATCAATCTTTGTTACATAGGAAAGATTCTGAATCCAGGGAAAGTTTTTTTCAATCCCTCTGCGAGGAGAAAAACAAAATTGAGTAATTCCTTTTTGGTAGTAATCTTGCATCTCTTGAGTGCGGATTTTAAAAATAATATTGATACCACCTCGATAGAGTACAGAAGTATGAAGCGCCTGATATCTACTCGCACTTGGCGTGCTAATAAAATCCTTTACTCCTTCTTCTTTCACCTTCCATATATTGTGAATCAAAAAAAGAATATAATAACAGTCTTCAACTGTGGGCGTGATAATGGTAAATGTGAACGGCAAAAAGCCTTTGAGCTCGTGTTTTTTGTGAATGTTCTCGCTATACATGGTTCCGAGCGAAAATTCGGTGTAGGACAAAGATGATATCTTGTTATGATAATCATAGGCGACCAATTGTTGCCTGACATGATTTTCGATTTGCATACCTTCTTTTGTGTGCTTTTTTTGGATTGACTTAAGTTTTTGATAATATTTGGTGCTGACATAAGGGAGGGCAAGATCCTCTAGGGCAAAAGCCAAATCATACATCGAAAGCTTTTTGGCAATTCGCGCATAAATATCGATTGTTTCTTGTGCAATGATTTTTTGCTTACTTCTTTTTGCATGCCCACCTAACGTTTGCATATTGTGCCAGCGGTCAAAGAGTTTGATAATCGCGACTCGAACATCAGTCTGCATGATATCAAACCAGCGCCGCAATGACTCGATAGAGCGATCCAAATCTTGTTTATCGCGCAAGGCGCCTTTAGAAATCTTCGTAATACCGTAGACGAGATTGCGAATATCTTTCCCAAAAATCTTTTCTACTTCTGTGACAGTGTGACTCGTGTCTTCGACAGTATCGTGAAGAAGCGCCACAATAATCGTGTCCTGATCTGCTCCCCACTCGGCGAGCATAATAGCAACCGCAAGCGGATGTGTGATGTAAGGTTCACCTGTAAATCGATTTTGACCCTCATGAAGTTTTTTTGCCAAAAAATATGCTTCTTTAACCTTATCTTCATCAAACCGAGATTGGTGTTGATGCATGATTTTTAGCAGTGTTTCGAGTGAAATATTTTGCACAAATGTATTGTCATGAACACAAAGCATTCTATGCGCAAAATAAAACAAAGAAAAGTGCTCTTTGGAGGAATCTTCTTGATGAAGCAAGTAAAAGTTCTTAAGATGGGGATAATCAATACTATCTTCCTTTTTATATTTCCATGCCGAATCCCGCTATTGATATTCTGATTTGCGGCGGAACCATCGACAAAACTTATTTTCCGGAGCGAGAAGTCTTTGACTTTGAAAAGACCCACATCAATGAGCTCCTGACAAATGCGCGCTTGTCAACGTCGCTCAACGTCAATCTTCGCTTTTTGTTTTTGCGTGATTCGCTCGATATGGACGAAGCTGATAGAGCGCGAATTTCGCGCGCTTGTCGTGAGTCACTTTCTCGCCACATTATCATCATGCATGGTACCAGTACGATGATTCAGACCGCAAAACGTATTAATGATGAGTTTACTGGTGGGAAAAATATAGTACTTTTTGGCGCTTTGCTTCCTTACGAACTCACGAGAAGTGACGCACTCTTTAGCCTAGGAGCGGCAATGATGGCGGTACAATTGGTCGAGCCTGGTGTATATGTGTCCATGAACGGCAGAGTCTGGGCATTTGATCAAGTCGCCAAAGACGAAGAAGCAGCAATGTTTGTGGATCTCTAAGGTTAAGACTCAATTGTTTTTACCATCTCACCTGCCAAATTTTTCCTAGTCAGATCCTGTAAGGCATGCAGTGTTTCTTGATCAAATACATACAAGCCTTCGCTGTTCCTCTTAATTTTACCTGGTGCTAGCTTGCTTACGGCATATAATCCCTTCGTGCAAATTGCATCCTTAGGAGCTTTCATGTGGGGAACTCCTAATCTAGCGAGATTCGCTCCCGGTCCATAACCACCGATCGGTTCACATGCATTTAGTGTGGGAGCTCTGAATATAATAAAATGTCCAGCTTCGTGTGCTGCTCGAATGACCTCAGACGAATCACTGGGATATCCAGACGAGCCTCTTAGGTCGATGCCTGTGATTACTTCGCTTTGCATTGTTTCCCATACAGCCCGTGGTCCCTTTGGTCTAAATTCATGACACTCTGCGGGGCACTCTGATTCGCTGAGCCAATCGGTGAACGGTGTTGCCAACCTGTCAGCATTCTTTCTGTATTTACTAGTATTAGGAGCGAATACCCACTCATAATGATTGGTATCATCACTAATATTAAGAATATCTGCGTTGGTATATTCTCGGAATGTGTCATACCCTCTTGGATTATCTTTTGAAATCATACCAGCCTTATAAACGCGCCTATCTGTACCCATTACCATGCATTCATTAATTTTCTGATCAATGGCAGTGAGCAATGCCTGTATGCCTCTGCGCATTTTTGTCTGAACTTCGTCGAAGCTTTTTTCTGCAGTGCTATTTGTAGAAATAAGCATTTGTGGAAACTTGTGATTAACTTCTGACCAACTTAAAGCCAGTCTTCTGGCAAACTCTGCCATATCATCTGTGCCTGTTGTAAACATAAATCCATCGATTTGACCATTGGTGATTTCAATTATCTCCTTTTGTGCTTCCAGCGTGAGGTTGATGGTCCCAGAATTGCCTTCTAATGAATCTACATTGAAAATTCCGATAGGGATAATATTATCAGGGCCTTCTTCTAATCTAAGTCTTTTAATGGCAGATAATAAATCGCCGCCGGGAACTGTCATGCCACCATTGCTTGTTCCTTGAAAGGTTCCACCATTCCCTATCAAAACAATACGCTTTCCAGTAGGTTTATCAATTGCGATTTCACGACCATGAATATCTACAAGTTTTCCCTGTCGCACTGACTCACAAAAAGAGTCAACCGAAGCATTTTTTGAAATGGTCAATTCGGCGATAGTTTTAGGAGTGTAAGTATCCATTAATCTATAAAGGTATTTTGTAAATTCCCTACTTACTACAAGTTATAGAATATGTATTATAATGTCAATTTTTCATTTGGTTCATCTTTTGGTTTATCCTCTCCACTCCTCCCACATGCTCCAACTCATTCATGATGTGAACGAGGTGATCAATATTGTCGATTTCAATTTCGATATTGAGTTCCGCGGAATACGGTGTACGAGATACAAAAGTAAAATTAGAAATATTGGCATTGTTATTCGCAATGACATCAGTGACATCACGGACAAAACCGACGCGGTCGAGTCCGCGAGTAACCTGAAGAATAACACGCTCTTTGGGCTCGTAGCCTTCATAATATGCTTCCAAAAAGCGCGCCGCATCAAGCTTGTCACGCGTGCGACAATCGAGCCGATGGATTGTTACATGCGCCCCGCGCGTGACAAAACCAAAAAGCGCTTCGCCAACTTTTGGTTTGCAACATTCCGCCAAACGAAAAGGAATATCGTGGCGACCTCCAATTACGAGTCGTGGTTTTTCTGTTGTTTCTTTGTCTCCCGCTGTTAGCTTTTTCTTTGGAGCAGCAGCGAATGTCGGTTTGTCGTGGCTAATTGCCTTGATGACTGCCGTTGGGCTCATCGAGCCATTCCCGACTTTGAGCAAAATCTCTTCGCGTTCTTTTTTGGTGCGGCGTTTGCCATTGTATTCGCGCAGGACATTTAGGTTTTGATCGAGTTCTGCAAAACCAAAGCGCGTCAAATAGCGATTAACAAGCGCCTTTCCTTCACGCAAGAGGACTCCGGCATCTTTTTCGCGAAAATACGATTTGAGCTTGCTTTTGGCTTTGCTACTTACGCACATAGTAATCCACGCCTGACTGGGATTGACTTGTTTGCTCGTCACGATTTCGATTACGTCGCCGCTGCTGATGATATAGTTGAGCGGCACAGATTTACTATTCGCCTTGGCGACACGAATGTGCAGCCCCAAATCAGAGTGGATGGCAAAGGCAAAATCGATTGGTGTCGCATTTACCGGCAAATCAATCACATCGCCAGCTGGTGTAAGCGCAAAAATCCGCTTAAAAATATCATTGTCACCATTGCCTTTGGCAAAATCTGGATTTTCCACCAAGCGCGTTTCCATTTGTGACAATTCTTCCAGCCATTCTTCATTTTTCTCTAATGACTTAAACCGCTGCACAGAGCCATTTTCTTTGTAATGCCAGTGTGCTGCGATACCAAACTCTGCCTCAGCATTCATCTCTTCGGTACGAATTTGCACTTCAATTGGCAAGGCACGTTTGGCGATGCCAGACAAACCCACCACGGTAGTGTGCAGACTGCGATAGCCGTTGGGTTTTGGTACTGCGATATAGTCCTTAAACCTTCCTGGTAGCGGAATAAAGTGTTCGTGCAAAATTCCTAGTACGGCATAACATTGAGCTATATTCTGCACCGCAATCCGAATTGCAAAAATATCGTGCATGGAGTCGACAGATTGTTCCCGCTTTTTTTGCATCTTACGATAGACGCTGTAGATATGTTTGATTCTGCCAAAAACCGTGCTTGCGATAGCATTTTCTTTCAGCATTTGTTCCAGTCGACGCTGAGCACTACGAATAACTCGGTCGCGCGAGACTTCTAATCGCATCATCTGCTCACTGACGTGGCGATATTCGTCAGGATATAAGTAAAAAAACGACAAATCTTCGAGTGGAGCTTTGAGCGCAAAAATACCCAACCTGCCAGCAATGGGCGCATAGATATACAAGGTTTCACGTGCCAAAGCTTGCTGTTCGGTCGTAGTGTGAAATTCGAGCGAACGCATCAGGCAAAGCCGCTCGGCAAGTAAAATCATCACCACGCGAATATCTTTTGCCATTGCCACAAACATGTTGCGCAGCGCAGCGAGTTGATGATCTTCGTTTTTCGTTTTGACATTCCTGATCTTGCGCAAATTCGCTACGAGGTCGTTTACATCACTCCCAAATTTTGCTCCCATATCTTTTTCTGTCAGTGTTTTTGTGCCCAAGAATTGATACAAAAGCGTTGCCTGCAGCATCGCACAATCCGAATTAAAATCAAGGAGAACTTCGATGATACAAAGACTGACCTCTAGCAATGGCATGCCATTTGCAAGTGCCTTGTTGCTATCATTTTCGTTTACAAAATCGTAGACTACCAAAAACTCCTTTTCGTCAAAGTTGGCAACCGTGGTCTTTGCTTTGGCAAGAACGGACGCAAGTTTTTCCAACTATCGAAAAAGAGAAATACGCTTTCATTTTGTCAGACTTTTCTGCATTTTGCACGTGACTTTTCTTTCTTTTTTTTGGCTCTTCTGGCACAATGTGGTGAGCTCTAAAATTTGACCCAAATACTAACACGCAGGCACATTTGATTTCTTTTTCATCCCATGTCTAACACTCCCTTCGAACGCTTTACACCGGAGGCGCAACAAGCACTAAAAACTGCCGAAGCAGAAGCGCGCCGGCTCAAAACGCGCGCCATCGGTACACAGCATTTACTCGTCGGTATTTTGCAGCAAAAAAAGACGTTGGCATATTCGCTACTGGTGCGCGTCGGCATTGCCGAGCAAGTTATCGAGCCGCTCGTCGCCGAACTCAAAGAAACTCCCGAACCGGGAAAAGAAGGTGGTTTGTCACTCGAACTCAAAAAAGTTTTGGAAGGCGCCATCAAAATGTCCTTCCAGTTTCGTCACCAATTTGTCGGTGTCGAACATTTGCTGTTCTCAATGCTCGAACACGAAAACTGCGCTGGCAGCCAGATCCTCAAAAAAATGCAACTGAATACTGGAGACTTGCGTCGCCAGCTTGAAGAAATTTTTACGCAAATCTCGGAAGGCGGGCGTACGGGCGGCAGACCACCAGAAAATATGATTCAGACACTCGAAGGTTTGCTTTCTGGCTTGCAAGGTGCACTGGCAGGAATGAAACCCGGCGAAGATTTTACAGATGGCTATCAGCACAAAAAGCGCGCCGAAGATGAAGAATCCGACACGCCAGCACTCGATTTTTTCTCCACGGATCTTTCGGAAGAATGTCGCAATGGCAAAATGGATCCGATTATCGGACGCGATCCCGAAATCGAACGCATGGTCACCATTCTTAATCGTAAAACCAAAAATAATCCTGTACTCGTCGGCGAACCGGGCGTGGGCAAAACCGCCTTGGTCGAAGGACTCGTGCAACGCATCGAGCGGGGAGCGATTCCTGATTCACTGCTTGGGAAACGGATTTTGGCGCTCGATATGGGCAGCCTCGTCGCCGGCACCAAATATCGCGGCGAATTTGAAGAACGCCTCAAAGAAGTTATCGAAGAACTCATCGAATCTGAAGGTGAAGTCGTGCTGTTTATCGACGAGCTTCACACTGTCGTTGGCGCCGGTTCTGCCGAAGGCTCACTGGATGCCGCCAATATTCTGAAACCCGCGTTATCGCGCGGACGAATTCAGGTTATCGGCGCGACGACGTACGACGAATATCGCAAATATGTCGAAAAAGACAAAGCGCTCGAACGTCGCTTTCAACCAATTGTCGTCGAAGAACCGACGGTAGAAGACGCCACTACGATTTTGCGCGGGGTGGCGGCAGGCTTTGAAGAGTTTCATCATGTTGCAATTGCAGATGAAGCGATTATCGAAGCGGTCAATCTGTCCAAGCGCTTTATTGCTGATCGGTTTTTGCCAGACAAAGCAATCGATTTGATCGACGAAGCCTGCGCCAAAAAAGGCGGTCGCAGCCAAAGCCACTCGGATGAAATTCAAAAAATTGACGAACAAATCATCAAAATCACCAAGAAAAAAGAAGAAGCGGTCAAAAATCAGAACTACGAAAAAGCCCTCGAATGGAAAAAAGAAGAAGAGCGTTTACGCGAAAAAATTAGTGATATTCGCACTGCCAAAAAACCCAACACGCCCAAAGTTCCCATTACTGCCGAAGATATTGCCGCTACGGTGGCGCGCATTACACAAATTCCTGTTGCGCGTTTGATCAAAAGCGAACGCGAAAAACTGCTCTCCCTCGAAAAAAATCTCGCCAAGCGTGTTATCAGCCAAGATGAAGCGATTTCCGAAATCTCACGTTCGATTCGCCGTAGTCGTACCGGCATCTCTGATGCGCGGCGTCCCGTGGGTAGTTTTCTCTTTATGGGACCAACTGGCGTTGGCAAAACCGAGCTTGTACGCGCACTTGCCGAAGAAATTTTTGGCAGTCGTGACAACTTGATCAAAATCGACATGAGTGAGTTTATGGAACGCCACAATGTGTCACGACTCATCGGCGCAACTGCCGGCTATGTCGGACACGAAGAAGGCGGACAACTTACCGAATCCGTTCGCCGCAAACCGTTTTCAATCGTCTTGTTTGACGAAATCGAAAAAGCGCATCCAGACTTTCAAAACGTTCTCCTCCAAATTCTTGAAGATGGCGAATTGACGGATGCCAAAGGGCGACATGTCAGTTTTCGCAATACGATTATTGTGATGACATGTAATCTGGGCGCCGAATCACTCACCGAAGAAGCGGTTAAAATCGGGTTTAGCACTTCTGGACAGGGTTTGCAAAAAGCCGATCATGACTACGAAGACAAAAAAAGTTTTGTCATGGAAGAACTGAGACGCCACTTTCGTCCAGAATTTTTGGGACGGCTCGATTCCGTTATCGTTTTTCGTCCGCTCGTTGCCGAATCCATTAAGCAAATTGTCAAAATGAAACTTGGCGAACTTGGCGAACGTTTGCGCGAAAAAGAAATCACGCTTTCTTTCAAGCCTGCTGTTGTCGAGCATCTTGCCGAAGCGGGTTTTGACCAAAAATTTGGCGCTCGCAAAATCCGCCGTGTGCTGTCGGATGAAGTCGAAGACGCAATCGCCTCCGAGCTGCTGCAATATGAAGATACGCAAGGCATTGCCGTAACAATCGATATGAAGAAAGACGGTAAAACTATTGAAATCAATATCACCAAACCCGAAAAGGCTAAGAAAAAGACGCCAGGAAAAAACTCTCTCGCAAAAGTATAATCCGAATATTTGACCTCTGAACGACAAAATCAACTTCTTTCGTTTGTGAACGGAGGTGGTTTTGTTTTTCTAAATTTCTTCGCCAAGAGCTCTGTCAAGTGTCACTTTCTTACAAACTCAGTTCGTGTCCACGTTTTCGCAGCCATGCTCGCGCACTTTTGTAATCGGGCAGAATCGATTCGACCACATGCCAAAAATGCGGCGAATGATCCATGTGTTTTAGGTGCGCAAGTTCGTGCACGATAACATAATCGATGATATCTGGCGGAGCCATCATAAGCCGCCACGACAAGCTGATTGTGCCGCTGCTACTGCACGAGCCCCAACGCTTTTGAGCGCTACTGAGGCGTAATTTCTGAAACTGAAAGCCATGTTGCTGCGCAAAATATTCGATGCGTTGCGTAAAATATTGCAAGGCTTGCGCGCGATACCACCGCTCAAAAGCGGCTGCCGGAGTAGCAAGTTCTTTGCCAGAAATGTAAAAACACTTTTCTTTCAGAGATAATGGCAGATCTGAGCCATAATCAATCTGTAGTGGAAGCGACTCACCAAGATACTCAAATAATTCGCCATGTTGAAAACGACGGTCGACTTTTGTCTTCATGCGCTCAATTATTTCTGCTCTTTTGCGCAGAATCCATAACTGTTTTTCGCGAAGCAAGTGTTCGATAATTGGGCGCGGCATTAGTCGCGGAGCACGCACAACGAGCCGCGCGTCAGCCGTGATTTCGAGCGAAATCGTGCGTCGTCGGGAGCGAATAAGATCATCGATTTTGACTGCTGTTGGCATACTGAGATGTCATTGAAAAATGGTTGTTTGCCCTTTCGACTTTCCAGCTCTCCCTAATTCAGGGAGAGAGGATCTTATCAAGGGGAAAGCTATTTATTTCGATTGCTCGCGCAAAAAATCTCGGAACTTTTCGTCACCAACGGCTTTGGAAGTAATAAACAAATCTTTGTCACCGCGCCCCGAAACATTGATGATGATATTTTGTTCGGGCGACATGGTTTTGGCGAGTTCTAATCCGGCTGCCACGGCATGAGCAGACTCGAGCGCGGGAATGATTCCTTCGTTTCTCGTGAGAGTTTTCCAAGCATTCATCGTTTGCTCGTCAGTGGCGTACGTATATTCGACGCGCTTTTCTGCCCTCAGCCATGCATGAATTGGCGACACGCCTGTATAATCGAGTCCGGCAGAAATCGAATGGGTATCACGCATTTGTCCATCTGTGTTTTGTAAAAAAACCGACTTCATGCCGGCAGAAATTCCCACCGAGCCGCCATGTTTGCCTTCGACAAAACGCGCGGCATGTTCGTCACCATCGACACCGCGTCCACCAGCTTCAACACCAATCAGACGCACGTCGGCTTCGTCCAGATAATGGAAAAATGCGCCAATTGCGTTACTGCCACCGCCGACACAAGCGACAATCGCATCGGGATTTTTTTTGCCACTCAATTCGGCAAATTGACTCAACAGTTCTTCCGAAATCACCGACTGAAAAAACGCGTTCATCTTGGGGTATGGATGCGAGCCACAGACTGTTCCGAGTAGATAATACGTATCGTAGGGATGACCGACAAGATCGCGCAAAGCTTCGTTAATCGCATCGCGCAAAGTTTGACTGCCAGCGAGCACTGGCACGACTGTCGCGCCCAAGCTTTCCATCCAAAAGACATTGGGACGTTGTCTCTCGACATCTTTGGCGCCCATATACACGACACATTCGAGCCCGAGCATGGCGCACATCGTCGCTGTCGCAAGTCCGTGTTGTCCGGCGCCGGTTTCGGCGATAATGCGGGTTTTCCCCATACGTTTGGCAAGCAGTCCTTGTCCCAAGCAATGATTCATTTTGTGAGCACCGGTATGGACAAGTCCTTCGTTTTTGAGATAAATATTCGCGCCCCCAATTTGTTGGCTCAAATTTTTGGCAAAGTGCAGCGGTGTAGGACGCCCGGTGTATTGGTGTTGCAAATTTGTTAGTTCTTTCACAAAAGTGGCATCGCTGCGAGCAGCTTCAAAAGCGGCGCTTAGCTCTTGCATAATTGGGAGTAGCATTTCGGAAACATACATTCCACCAAACTCACCAAAGTGTCCGTCTGATTCCAAAATCGCTTTTCGATATGGCATATATCCCAAAGAAAGTATTTTAATTTTGCCGCATTTTATCGCTTCCGCCAACTAAATCTCTGCTCGGAAAAACATTCTTATTCTCGCGCTGCCAATTGTCCGCAGGCGCCGCCCATTTTTTGTCCATAAATGGCGCGAATGGTCGAAGTAATCTGGTAGTTGGTTTCTAGATATTCTTGCAGTTGGCGCACATCACTTGTGCTTGGCTTGGTGTAGGCGATACGACTAGGGCCCGGATTCCATGGAATAAAATTAACATGTGCGCTGCGTCCGCGCAGCAATATGCCAAGCGCATCCATTTGCTCTTTGGTATCATTGACGCCCGGCAACACCGTCCATTCATAAAACACTCGTCTGCCGGTTTTGGCGACAAATTCATCGAGTGCGGCAAAAAGTTTTTTGAGCGGAAAACCCTTGTTTGTCGGCACGATTTGATCACGCACTTCGTCCGTGGCAGCATGCAGCGAAACCGCGAGATTTGGCAAACGTGGAAGTTGCAAAAATTTGGGAATATTGACAGCGATTCCGACGGTCGAAACGGTGATATGACGCACGCCGAGATTCATCGCCTCTGGTGTTTCGAAGACTTCGATGGCTTTGGCGACATTGGCAAAATTAAGCAGTGGCTCGCCCATGCCCATGAAGACGATATTCCGTACGCGAAATTCGGGTTCGACAGTGGTAAGATTCCATTTTTCGTCTGGATTTTTTGCTTGCCAACGCGCTTTGAGAATTCGCGCAAAAGCCAGTGCCTGCTCCACGATTTCGCGGTCGGTCAAATGTCGCGTAAAGCCCAATTTGCCAGTTGAGCAAAAGCTGCAATCTGCCGCGCAACCGACTTGACTACTGACACAAACAGTATTTCTGCCAGTGTGTTTCATCAAGACTGCTTCGGCGCGTTTGCCGTCCAAAAATTCGATTAACAACTTTTCGGTATCTGGTGATTGGCGATGCGACACGATTTTAAAACTATCGAAAGGCGTTTGTGCTGCTATTTTTTCTTTGAGCTCTTTCGGAAAAACCGAGATTTCGTCAAAACTACTCACAAACTCGCGAAAAAGCGCATGATAGAGCTGCTTTTTACGAAAATTTGGTTCGCCGTCAAGCCACGCGTCTGGATACATTTCTCAATAAAAATTTGTCCGAGATTGGAGCATAAAAGAATCTTAGTCATTTGTACACAAACTTGACAAATTTTACGAACGATATTAGATTATGACTCTTGATTTTTTTATTTATCAATGTGTGATATAAAGCATTCTCCAGATACATTGCGTACCGATACTTTTTCTTACGGAAAAGAGCCTGCTTTTAGCGATCCGGCATTTGAACGAATTATTACACATACTTCTGAAACAGGTCTAAGTGCTACAAAATTGTTGCAAGAAGAGGTTCTCGCTAAACAAGAAAAATAAACTTTTTGCTTATCGCTCGTCCGCAAAGCCTTCGGTTTCGATTTGTGATTTGAGGTCGCGCATAGGTATCTGGCGAAACAAAACTTTGTTATGCAGATAAAAAATCGCAGTAAAAACGCCTACCGCCATATTGAGGTCGAAAAAAACCGTCACAGCAGTTGTTCCGAGTATCATCAGTAATTCCCTGTTCGTGACGAATATTTTTTCGTCATCGTGTCGTGAGAAAAAATTATTGAATAGTTTTGTCGACATTTGGCGAAGTTCTTTGGCGTACAGTCGTAGCGGCAACCAGTCAAAGACATCATAGCCAACTTTGAGCAAAATACCCGCAAAAACTGCTTGTGGAATCATGCTGACGATATCTTGAAACACAATCATTTCGACCAAAGCAAAGACACCCACCATGATGCCAGCAAGGCGCATTGTGGCGTTTTCCCTCACAATAAGTACCGAACGAATGGTGGCTTGCGCACCAGGAATACCGCCAACAAAAGCAACAATACTATTCGAAAGTCCTTGAGCAATCAACTCTTTGTTATTGCGAGTTTTTTCTTTCGTCATTTTGTCGATGACGAGCGCCGTCATCAGTGAATCCAAATATCCCAAAATCGCCAATTGCAACGCAAATGGCAAAACGGCAAAAAAGATTTTTGGCGACCATTCTGTCGGAAATTGCGTGCTCAAAAGCGTTGCCACATCACCAAAACTTTTCAGCGACGAAGCGAGTGCGACACGTTCGACGAGTGGAAAAAAAATCGCTGCGATAACCGTCAGCAAAATGAGTGTCACGAGTGTTCCAGAAAGCAGTCCTGCAATGCGCGGAAAGATTTTTTTGATTACAAAGTTAGCGCCAAAAACCAGTCCACAAGCAGCAAGCATCAGCGCAATATTTTGCCACAACGGACCCGCGATTGCAGTTTTGCCAGCAAGACCAAAGATACGCTTGATCTGATCAAGCCAAATAATAATGGCAATGCCGTTCATAAAGCCAGATATCACAACATTAGGAATGAGCGTGACATATTTGCCTAAGCGCAAAATCCCAAAGACAATCATAAAAACTCCGCCCAGCAAGATTCCCAAATTGATAAAATGATCGGCGTTTGTGCCAAGAAGCGCGCTTTGGTCAAAGGCAGTCGCGACGAGCACCGCCGTCACCGCTGTCATTGGACCTGTCGGACCCGAGCACTGAATGCGCGTTCCGCCAAAAGCCGAAGTCACAAAAGCAATGAGCGCCGCCGAGAGCATACCGGCAAAAGCGCCGCGTCCGGACAAAATCCCAAAGGCTGCCCCGAGGCTGAGGGCGACAAAGCTCACCGTCAAGCCCGCCATAATATTGGGAATGATTTTGTTGTGCGGTTTCATGCACATGAGAAAAAATATTTTTTGCGCCAGCATCAAGCAGCACAAAATAAAAACACGCCTACTGTATGCGCATTTTGGTTGAGATGCAATTTTTTTTGATTTCACTTGTTTCCTCAGCTGGAGATTGAAATAA
This sequence comes from Candidatus Altimarinota bacterium, assembly GCA_041738935.1. Classification (GTDB taxonomy): domain Bacteria; phylum Patescibacteriota; class Gracilibacteria; order CAIRYL01; genus JBGSOV01. The sequence continues at coordinate 28,716 of JBGSOV010000008.1, forward strand.
TGATAGATGTTTTTCTAAAGAGATAAAAATTATTCTTATCACTCCCGGCAAAATCAAACATACTTTTTTTGCGTCAGCAGAAGCCGAATTTGCAAACCGCATTGCCAAATTTTTCCCATTTTCTACGATTGAAGTGAAGGAAGAACCAATTGTAAAAGGCAGCAACGAGCACACCATTCGCGAAAAAGAAGCAGTGCAGCTTTCTGCTAAAATTCCACCCCAAAATCTTATTGTTGCGCTCGACAAAAGCGGCAAGGTACTTGATTCCGAGCAGTTCGCTGTTATGATTTCGCGCTGGGAAGCAAGCGGCAAAGATATTACTTTGGTCATCGGTGGCGCATTGGGATTGGCAGATTCGGTTTTGGACAAAGCGGCAGAAACAATCTCGCTGGGAAAAATGACATTTACTCAAGACTTGGCGCGCGTTGTTTTGCTCGAACAGCTTTTTCGCGGCTTTACAATTCTGCGTGGTTTGCCATTCCACAAATAAAAAGCATCCTGATTTTATTCCATTTTTTGCTCGCAGTATTTAAAGTCCGCAAGAATCTAAAAAAGGTTGCACAGAAGCGGCAACTCATGCGAAAATCTTTTGTGTGCAATAGCGAGCGGGTATAGCTCAGTTGGTAGAGTCCCGGCCTTCCAAGCCGGTCGCACGGGTTCGAGCCCCGTTACCCGCTCCACCTTTGTACGTAACGCGGCAAAAGCAGTTTCGCTTTCTCTCTCCGCAACATGGAAATCAATCTAACTTGGGATCTCTTTATACTGGTGTTTTTCTTTATCATCGTGGCATACAGTGTCATGATTGGCAAAGACCAGACGATCAAAGTGATCTTAAGTTCGTACGTGGCGATTTTGACGAGTGACGCCATCGGCAATATGTTGCAGCGCGCCGTGGCTGGTGGAACCAGTGTCTCGGCAGTAATCAATATTCCATCCGAAAGTAAGTTGGTAATTTTGTCGAAGATTTTAATCTTTGTTTTACTAACTGTGGCACTGACGACGCGCGGTGCTTTTGAAATTGTGATTTCTGATGAAAAGTCTCCCTTCATGCGAGTAATGATGCTTGTTGCTTACGGAATTCTTTCTGCGGGACTGATTGTCTCGACGATTTTGGTGTATATTTCGGGCGCGTCGCTCATTTCTTCTTCTAGCTTTTTTGCTGCCAATCCGATTCAAGAAATCGCCGAAGGTAGTCGCCTTGTCCAAATGATGGTCAGTAATTACGCGATTTGGTTTTCGCTGCCGGCGCTCGCATTCGTCGTTTCGAGCTTGTTTGGGAGAGAAGATTGATGCTGTATATTTCGTAAAAACCGCAGAAGTAAAAATCAAAATCCTCTCAACAATTCAACTTGCAAAACAAATCCGCTCTGGGGTAGTATCCTTTGGCATTTCTTCGCCATGGGCGCAGAAAACTTCGTTCTTTGTCTCATCGTTTCGTCTTCATTTCTTCACGCGGGTGAGTAGCTCAGCGGTAGAGCAGTGGCCTTTTAAGCCATTGGCCGTGGGTTCGAATCCCACCTCACCCACCACTTCTTCATTTGTGTATCGCCCCCAAATCCAAATATGGGCGAATCTCCTGCGCCGCCATCGTCTAGTGGTTAGGACGCCGGGTTCTCATCCCGGTAACAGGGGTTCGATTCCCCTTGGCGGTACCAGCCATCTTCATATTCTTGTGCACAAAACCAATACTTGCTCTTTATTTTTTGGGAAGATTTTTTAGAGATTATCAATTGCCGCTGTTGCTAACAAAGTTCTGAGCGGAGCAAAGCATTTGCGATGAATAGCACAATATTTTCCCGCAGTAATCAACTCGTAATGCATTTTGACGCCATAGCCTTTGTGCTTATCAAAACAAAATTCGGGAAACTCGAGCGCGAGCGCTTGCATCAGGTTATCGCGCGTGACTTTGGCAACAATACTGGCTGCGGAAATTTCGGCAAAAAGTGAGTCGCCACTAACAAATTGTTCTGCCGGAATCGTAAAACAAAATCCATCACAACCATCAATATGCAAAAGCTCCGGCACTTTTGTGAGGCTCGCGACTGCGTGTTGCATCGCCAGTTCGGTCGCTTTTTTGATACCAAGTGCATCGATTTCGGTGTGACTCGCTGTGCCGATTCCATAGCAGCAGTGCTTTGTAATCCAGTCGAATGCCAATTGGCGTTTTTTTGCCGACAAGATTTTAGAATCCTTTAGCAGGGCTTTTGGATATTTGTTGGGCAAAATCACCGCAGCGGCAACAACTGGTCCCGCCAAGCAACCGCGCCCCGCTTCGTCGACGCCAGCGATGATTTTTTTCTTTTTCATCACACGTTAATACTTTAGAAAAGTTGCAAAAATTGCGCGCATACAAAATACGATAAAGGAAGGTTGCATTTTTTTGTGCAAAGCTCGAAAATTGTTATACCGATTTTTGTAATAATGACCAACAAAAAGACACTTGTGACCGGCGATATGACTGTCCAAGAAATCGTCGATCTGTACCCGATGACGGTCGAAGTCTTGACCGAATGGGGACTGGGCTGCTCGACGTGCCACATTGGCGCGATCGAAACAATCGAAGAAGGCGCGTTTGCACATGGTTTTACCGAAGAAGAAGTCGGCGAGATTATCCACGACCTCAACGAGATTGCAATTGAAAATGCCGAGTTCAAAAAAGAACAACCTGAAGCTGCTTAGGTGTGGAGCAAGCGGCGCGGGTACTTTTTGATGCGCATGCGGCGCATATGGGAGAATAGCCATCAAAACCTTTGCATCAGCAGCATATGCCGATAATTGATTTTTGAGCGTAAGTTCTTGAAAAAAAACACCTTGCAAAATATGATTATAAAATAGTATTGTGACCGCATATTTTCATTCACAATGACTATTTTGCCTTCGGTCTTGCGGAAATCAGCCGCAACTGTGCTTACTTTAGCAATCCTTTTTTCCACGTTTCAACTGCAGCTAGTCAATGCAGAAGACGTGACTGTGACCGAACCTCTGGTTTCGCCAGAAGTGACTGTGCCGCCAGAAGCGACTCCAGAATCTTCGCCAACGCAAACGGCATCACCAAGTGCAACGGTGAGCCCTGAAGTTTCTCCAGCAACTTCTCCCACATTGATACCGACAATCGAATCATCGCCAATAGTTTCTCCAGCAACTTCTCCATCACTACCAGAAGAAGAGATTCTACCATCACCCGATGTGACTGTCTCGCCCGAAGTCTCGCCCGATTCCACACCAAGTGGAGAAGAAAATCCCACACCTCTCGTCTCGCCAGAAGCGGCTCCCGCAGTAGTGGCGGAACCAAGTGCAGAACCAGCTGCACTATTTGCCGAACCAATGCAGCAAAACTTAGTACAAGGTGACGAAGTTATTGATGAGAATACTTGCACCTTCAATCGCACTGTTTCGCCACCTTCGCCAAATTTTTTCTCACACAAGGGCGGTGCGTGGACAAATCCGGAAGTCTGGGGATATGAAGCAAATACTGGCATCTATCCGCAAGTTGGTGATGTCGTGCGAGTCGATCATAACATTGGTCTCGACATCCGCGGTTCACAGACAAGAGACATCGGTGGATTGATCGTGGGAAGTAATGGGCGGCTCTGGAATTCGTATTTCTCGCAGTCGCTCAATGTTTCCGGTCCGGTGTGGAACGATGGTACGATAGAGAAATATGGTGATATCTACGGTCTGGGATTGAGTGTCGGCGGAGATATCGTCAATAACGGTATTTGGAATATTAGCGGACTTAGTTTGATTGGCACCAATGCACGCACCATCGTGCCAAACAGTCCGATGCAGCATAATACTGCGCAGATGAGCATTGCCGACAGTCTCACGCTTGAAGGCTGCTTTGCACTTTCAGATATTGTGACTCTTGGAAACAAAACTCTTACCATCCCCGAAGGATCGCGCATCAGCCTAGGACATCTGCAAGGAGTCGGCGGACACCTAACCGGAGGTGGAACATTGCGCCTGACACGCGGTACGCATCTCGATGCAGAGTTTACAGGTGATATAAGATATTTGGTGTTTGACCGTGGCGGAAAGGCTTTACTCTATGGGGATTATGGAGCGAAAGAGATTATCTTTAATCGGGGCACTTGGGAAATTTATGACAACAGCACACTCACTGCAAATGTAACCGTAAAAGAAGGCGTGATTATCAGTGGGACGAATGGGGCGCCCGGGTATGGAAATCGTTTGACGATAGAGGGCGACCTCTCGAATCATGGCACGATTCAAGAGTATATCAACATAGCCGATGTGGCTTATTTTACTCTTGATGTCCAAGGTGATGTGCACCATTTCGGTCAGCTGGGGAAAACCGGTGCCGGAGGCATGCACACCGTCATTCTCCATGGGAATGCCTTCGCCGATTCCGAAAGTACTCTGACCGGATCAAAAGTCTTGGCTCAATTTGATAGAACTGATGGCGCAACCGGATATCAAATCCGCTTTGTGCATGGTGACAATGGTGGAGTCACATTTCTTTCACAGTCAAATGCTGCGGCATTTAATATTCGCTCAAAACTGTATGTCCCATATATGTGGCGGGTCCGTCCGGTCTTTGGAGATATCGTCGGAAATTGGTATTCCCTCCGTACACTCAATATCCTCCCGGAAGATGTACCGCCATCTCTCCTCGTCGAAGATGAAGACGACAACGAACTTGCACACGAACAACTGCTCGATTTTGCTGGCACAGTTGTCGGAACATCTGTTGGAAAAACCCTGCGCCTGACAAATTTTGGCGGCGATATCCTTGATTTGACTGATGGTATGGAGGTACGGATCGAAGGCACCGATGCCGAAGATTTTGCCGTTGGGGCGGTAAACTTTTCTGCGATTGCCCCAGAAGGCAGCTATCCAGTGCGCGTGGAATTTCAGCCAAAAACACTTGGTTTCAAAGATGCCGAGCTAATAATCAGCAGTAACGATCCGCACCATCCGGAATATAGGATTCCGCTAGCAGGTACTAGTTTTAGCGAGGAAGCAACGATCCATTCTACCAAGGCCGGAGGTGTCTGGAACAATCCTGCAACATGGCTAGAAGGGAGGCGCCCCACTACGGTTGATATTGTAGAGATTTTGGGACCAGTTACTACTACAAGCGAAGATCCGACTGTCGCTGGGTTGCTGATTGGTGAGAGCGGTTCGCTTAGCGGTGGCACAATCGGATATTCGGTGTTTACTGTCAACGGAAACATTCGCAATAAAGGCAGAGTAACGAACAAAATCGAGAGCAGTCGCAGTTCTGGTATTGGATTTGATGTATATGGTGATGCGATTAATCCCGGCACAATGGAGAATTCGTTCATCAGAATTTATGGCGATACCGATCGCGAAATCAGCGGAGTATTTCCACCAGGGGTATCCATCTATGGTAATTTTGTTTTGACTGGAAATCCCATTTTTTCTGGAAGTCTTAGTTACGGATCAAATGCAGAAACCTTTATTGATGAACAATCTTCTATCACGGTAACAGCCTCAGGTGCAGGAAGCATTGTCGCGCCCGGTGGAGGGACGGTTTATGCAAGCGGGGATCAAGGTATCGGAGCAATAGTTGCGGAAAACATTGTTTTGCGAAACGGCACCAAAACCATTAATAATGATGTTCATCTTCGCGGCGATGTGCACATCCTACCCGGCACCAAGGTGTGGGATATAACCAAAAGCGGTGGTGCGCGTGGGTATCTGTATGTTCACGGTAATCTCATCAACGAAGGTCTCATTACCGACAATCCGAGTGATTATTGGGCGTCCCTCCGCTCGATGAACCTCTATGTGTTTGGCAATATTGTAAATACGGGAACCTTGGAAAATGACAGTACCCAAGTTTTTTGGAATCCAATAGAAGGTGCCACCGAGTACGAATTCGCCATCACGGATGATACGAATAATTGGCCTGCATCCACCTTGCGCGCCACTCCATGGAATGTATCGATCAAGGACAAACTCACAAGCCAGTGGACTTGGCGCGTGCGAGGACGAGTAAATGACGAGTGGACGGAGTGGCAGGAGTATACGATCAATGCACCAGAATCCGCACCGTCACTTGATTTTTCTGCCGAACCTGCATTCAAAGATAAAGATGGAAATCCGCACGGCATCGACAAGCCGAACAGCAAGGCGACTGCGAATGAAGATGAGATTACGTTTAAAGTCGTATACACGGATGCGAGCGAGCCGGAACATGTGGATGTAGATCTGGTATTGGACCAGGTGATTGATTTTGAGAACGAGTTTTACAAAACATTGTTCGATATATCTAGTGTTATTTGTATCGAACGACCGCGTATTGATTCATTATTGGAGAAAAAAGTGCTTGGCTGTAAAAAAACGCAAAACCCTGAAGAAAAAGAAGGCTTCGATTCGTTTGAGAGTATCCGTTTTAATATTGGTGAGAATAAAAGTCCTCAGGTTTCAGTTGATGTATATTTAGACAAAGAGCCAGAAAGCAATGAAACAATCACTCTTACTGGATTTAATGCAAACGGCGATGCAATCGCAGTCGCTCAAGGCGAGCTCGCCTCACTGAATGCGTCGGGTTATTCCATTACGACCCTTACGATTTCGAGCTTTTCAGAAGGATTTGTCGCATTTCAGTTAGGATCACCATCTAGCGGTTCTGATGCTTTTATCAGCCAGATCATGGTCAGGCGAGAAAGTCCAATGGGAATCGATGATTCAGCTGAAACTGATTTACAAGATAATGAAACAACTAATGGCGAACAATTTGTTTTTCAGGATGTAATTCCACAAGGAAGATATGAATATTATTTCCAAGCGAATACTGGAGCAGGTTTAGTTTCATACCCGGAAGAACCATTAATTTTTGAAACGGGATATAGCAATGTGGTGTTTTTGCCAGGAATACAAGCCAGCCGATTGTATAATCAAAATGGGAGTAAACTTTGGGAACCAAATATTAACTTTTTAGATTTACCTCAACTATCTATGCAATTGGTGCAGGCGGTTGTAGATGGAGAAATAGTGGAGGTGGCAAAAAGCATGAACGAGGAAATATTTACTAAAAATATAATTGATGAAGTCTGGCATGTGACATTTAATATTTATGAGTCTTTTATTAACGACCTAAAAAAATGGGAGCAAGAAGGTATTTACAATGATTATACCATTATCCCGTATGACTGGAGGCTCGACTATGATGATATTCTATCTGGAGGAGAGCAAATCGGTGAGAAAATCAATTACAACAAACTGGGGCATGAATATATTTACAATAAAATCGAAGAGTCCATTGCCAGTTCGGCAAACGGGAAAATCACCCTTGTCGCCCACAGCATGGGTGGTCTTGTTGCCAAACGGATGTTTACCAATTTAAACCGAGAAAACTCCGTGCGGGGAAGGAATATTCTGGAAAATACAGAAAATTTCATCATGGTTGCCCCACCACAACTGGGAACACCAAAAGCAATTGCCTCGCTTTTGCATGCAGAAGATCAGGAAAAAGTCTTCGGTCTTGTCATCAACGATAGAACTGTACGAGAGCTTAGCTCAATCATGCCGGGAGCATACAGCCTTCTTCCGTCAAAAATTTACACGGAGAATGTGAAAGAATTTGTCGACACAGGGAACGCAAATGTGATGGATTTTTCAAAGCTGATCAATTTCGCAGGCTCCTTCGAAAAGTTGCAAGATGATGCTTTTGCACAATCATTTTTAGAAAAGTTCCCAGAAGGAAACATTACGAGTTTTACAGATCTTCATAAATTTCTACTCGATTCTACAGGTAGAGTGCCTGTTGACAGTCCCGACATGGAACACCCGATTGCACTGCACAAAGATATCCTCGATAGAGCACAAAAGATACATGATGATATTGATTTGTGGTCACCACCAACAACGATGAAAGTGTATCAAATTGCTGGATGGGGAATGGCCGAGACTATTCGGGGCTTAGAATACAAAACGAAGCAATATGCTGGTCAAGCATGTAGTGATAGGGGTATACCTTTCGCACCTGATGAGTTTTATAAGTGTTATACTATTGATTATGAACCATTGTTCACTTTTGATGGTGATGAGACGGTAGTGGTTCCGAGTGCTATCGCTATGAAGGATTTTCCGAGAGTTGAGACATTTTATGTGAATATGCCGAAATATAATAAAGGATTCACTAAAGATAGAGAGCATGGAGATATAATGGAGATTAATGATATTCGAAATCTTATTAATCGTGTTATCCAAAAGAAGCCGCTTGATATCCGTGACAATGAAAATGATACGGAATATGACAATAACAATTTCCCGTATACTCTTAAATCTCAACCGGTAGAAACAGAACCATATGTTCGTCTCGCTCTCCACTCCCCCGTATCCATCGATATCTACGATGCAGACGGCAACCACACCGGCATTGTTTACGATCCAGAAAATCCGGATGAAGAGCTGCATATCGCTGAAGAAATCCCCAACAGTTACTACATGCAATTTGGTGAGGGGAAGTACTTAGGTATTCCTGCAGATTCGGTGTATTCCATACAACTTCAAGGACTCGATGAAGGCACATTTACCTTTGAAATGACGGAAGTCTTGGGTGATGAAGAACTACAGACCAATACCTACACCGATATTCCGACCAATCCGAACATGAAAGGCGTCATCACATTGAGTGACCTCGATTCCGCAACAAATCTCAAACTCGATAATGATGGTGATGGTATTTTTGAAGAAGAATTGATTCCGGACGAAGAACAAACATCAACCACCCTCTTCTGCCCCGATCTCGAACAGCCGATCACCTACGCGCCGACAACCATCACACCCGCCGACTGTGGCGATATCGCTCCGGAGGTAAATCAATTGAAGCTGGTCGATAGCCAATGCAATCCGCTCGAAAATGTGCGAGTGAATCTGCGGCGTGAGAACGGTAGTTACATTACCTATAAAAAAACCGATGCAACTGGGCTGGTCGACTTTAGCGATGCCGACCTCAGTTCGAGTCCGAGCATCTTCGAAATCGATTATAACGGAGCGAAATACCAAACGGCAGTCGATACTTTTACTTCCGGCACGTCCGTACAAACATTGCCGTATCATATTACCCTCAAAGATTCCGCATGCGAGCCGATCGAAAATGCCCGGATCAACTTGCGTAGAGAAAATGATTCGTATGTCACCTATACCCGTACCGCTCCCGATGGCACCGCCACATTCGAAATCCTCCCCGAGGCGAGTATGAAGTTTGAGGCGGATTTGAGTGGCGGCAAACTGAGTACCGAAGCACAATCGGCGGAAAATGAAGTGATCCTTGGTACAGAAAACTTTGCTCTCCTGCTGACCGATAGCGAAGCGAATCCACTCGAAAATGTCCGCGTCAACCTGCGGCGCGAGAACGATTCGTATGTCACCTATGCAAAAACTGACGAGAACGGCGTTGCCGGCTTTGAGGTCTTGCCGGGGGCATCGCTCAAGCACGAGGTGGATTATAATGGCGCAAAATATGCGACTTCTGCTTCGACTACACATGAACGGCAAGAGGTCGACACGCTGAGATTTGGAGTTCATCTGACAAACAGCAATGGAAATCCACTGGAAAATGTACGGGTAAATCTGCGCCGCAGTAATGATTCGTACATCACCTACAGCAAGACCGATGCCGCTGGCTATGGCGAGTTCGAGGTGCTCCCGAATGCCGAAATGAAGCTCGAAGTCGATTACAATGGCGCGAAATATTTGACCGAAGTGGTAACGGTGACTGAGGCAATCATCGAAGAAATGCAACTCGATGCCACGGTCGAAGTGAGCACCAATGCCATTGCCGCCATGGTAACGGATAGCAATGGTAATCCCATCGAGAATGCCAGAGTAAATCTGCGTCGCGAGAACGGCAGTTATGTCACTTACGCAAAAACCAACGGGAGCGGCATTGCCTCATTCGAGACCGTCCCCGGAGCTGTGATGAAGCTCGAACTTGATTATAATGGCGCCAAATTTATGACCGAAGCGGTAACAGTCAATGGGAATACCGAAGTGCCGATTACTACCCTCCCATACTCTTTGCAACTGAATGACAGCAATGGCGATCCGCTCGAGAATGTCCGGGTAAATCTGCGCAGAAGTAACGATAGTTACATCACTTATACCAAAACAGACGTTACTGGTCTTGCCACCTTTGAAGTGGTGCCCAATGCAGAGATGAAGTTGGAGATCGATTACAATGGAGAAAAGTTTGCGACCGATACCGTGGTGATTACAGAAGAAACTATCGCAAGTGCCCAAACAATTCCATATATTCTAAACCTGCATGATAGTGCAAACAACCCCCTCAGCAATGTCCGCGTCAACTTGCGCCGTGGCAATGACAGCTATGTGACATACACGCGCACAGATGAATTTGGAAATGCGAGTTTTGAGGTAGTGCCCAATGCCGAGATGAAATTTGAGGTGGATTATAATGGTGGGAAGTATTCGACAGATAGTGTGGTCGTCACCCCCGAAACGACTCCGACAGAAGTAGTGACTCTGCCGCTGACTGTTTCTCTCACCGTAGGTGATACTCCGCTCAGTAACCAACGCGTTGATCTGCTACGCAATAATGATTCGTATGTGACATATGCAAAGACAGATGGCAACGGAGCAGCTGTGTTTGAAGTCTTGCCGCAAACGGAGTACAAAGTGCGGGTAAAATATGGTGGGGAGATGTGGGTTACAGAGATTTTCAACGCTGGTGGTAGTGTTGAACATGGGTTTTGAGAATTCAGTTTAGAATGGTATAATAAAGAGGTGGTCAGCTGACCACCTCTTTATTTGTTAAGAATAAATGTCGCACAAAAAAAAAATAGGACTGCTATTCTTGTTGGTGTTCCTTGTATTTTTTATTGGTATTATGTTTATGAATACCGAAAAATTTGGCATATGTGCACCTGAATCTTCTATATGCCAATATAAGTATTCTGGAAAAATTGGGGAGCCAATAGTGCTTCTCTCTTTCTCTACCCTTCCAGTCCTCTTTCTCCTCCTTTTCACAAAACAAGCAGTTTACGAAACATGGAAAAAATTTGCTCTTATATTTATTCCGATCACTATCGTTTGGATTTTTACTGCACCTTCTTCCTGTGGCGGATATTTACCGATGTGTATCACTAAGGAGCTTGCTTCCATGTTTTCTGCTGGCCTTTTCTTCCTCATCTCCCTCCTCATTATCATCATCAAATCGATCAAATTGACAGAGAAACCGGAACAAGCGGAAGCAGAAAAATCTAGGCAACTGCCTTGGAGGTAGTGGCAATCCGCTTGCAAACGTTCGCGTCAACCTGCGACGAAGTATTGATTCGTACGTGTCATACACGCGTACGGATGAATCCGGCATCGCTGCTTTTGAAGTCGTCCCCAATGCCGAGATGAAATTCGAGGTAGATTACAATGGGGGGAAGTATTCGACTGATGCTGCTATCGTTACCGAAAGTACACTACCTGCAACTGTCGAGACGCTGCCGCTCACCGTTATTCTCACAGTCGAAGGGGCTCCGCTTGCCAATCAAAGGGTGGACTTACTCCGGGTTAATGATTCGTATATTACCTACGCCAAAACGGATGAGAACGGAATGGCAGCATTCGAAGTACTGCCAGAAGCTGAGCACAAAGTACGAGTGAAATATGATGAAGAAACGTGGGTGTCGGAGAAAGTTGGTGGTGGTGATAGCGTGGAACAGGGGTTTTGAGATTGCAAATTTTTACCACCTCCCTTTGTAGTATATTCAAGCGCTGATTACGAATTCGATATTTATGCTATATAAAGGGCACTCCAATCAAATATCCAAGCACCATTAAAGTAATCAAAATAATTGGATATTTAATCTTCACACGAGTGCTCAAAAAGGTTTTAAGAAGAAGTACCAAAAAGATGAATATATATATATATTCCTAGATTGTGACCTGTTTCTGAATAATTAAATAAGCTGGCAATGAATGCCATTATTGGAAAACCACCAAACGAAAAGGCAATTTCATAAAGAGTGTCAGATATACTGAGTGGCGGAAAATGACCAAATCCATAAACATAAATATAAAGCGAATAAGAAAATAATGGTGACAAGATTAAGCCCCAAAACACCCTTCCCCTATACCACGGAAACTTGCCGTTATTTTCTAGTGTGTTATTCATGTATGTTATTTTACCTTACTCGTGCATTATAAATCAAATTCATCCGCTCAATCGGAACCGCTTCATTCGAGGTGGTACCGAATGCGGAAATGAAGTTCGAAGTCGATTACAATGGAGCAAATTATTCTACGGAGGCGATGGTGATTACGGAGGAAACCCAAATCGATGTGCAGACTTTACCCTATATCCTTAATCTAGAAGATAGTAATGGCGACACCCTCAGCAATGTCCGCGTAAACCTGCGCCGCGCGAATGATTCGTATGTCACCTATAAGCAAACAGACGAGCAAGGCAGTGCTGTCTTTGAAGTCGTACCGAATGCCGAGATGAAATTCGAGGTCGATTATAATGGTGGGAAGTATTCGACGGATAGTGTGGTCGTCACCCCCGAAACGACTCCGACAGAAGTAGTGACTCTGCCGCTAGCTGTTTCCCTTACTGTAGGTGATATGGCGCTTGCTGGTCAGCGCGTTGATCTGCTGCGCAGTAATGATTCGTATGTGACATATACAAAAACAGATGGCAACGGAGCAGCTGTGTTTGAAGTATTGCCGCAAACGGAGTACAAAGTGCGGGTAAAATATGGTGGGGAGACATGGGTATCAGAAGTGGTGAGTGGGAATAATGAAGTTGAGTGGGGGTTTTGAGATTACAGCTTGAAATGGTATAATAAAGAAGTGGTCAGCTGACCACTTCTTTATTTTTTGAAAGAGATGACCTACAAAATAAAAATCACCCGATTTCTAATTATTTTTATAGCTATTTTAGTAATATGCCTTGTGTATGAATTTCTTAGAATTAATTCCGAATTCGTAAATAACCTTGTTCCCATTAGATATGAAGAAACTGTTTTTTTATCAATCTTTCTTATCACAGTCGCTCTGCTTCCACTTTTATTATTATTGCTCTTTAATGGGCAGCCTGTATATAACACATGGAAAAAATTTGCTATCCCCTACCTCATTGTTTATGCCTTTCTAGCTCTACCACTTGGGAAACTCTCAGGTGGTGGCATTTATGGCGGTGCCTCCCCAAGTGTGGGTAAGGAGGTAGGTATAATGTTTCTGGCAGGATTATTCTTCTTTATCTCCCTCCTCATTATCATCATCAAATCGATCAAGTTAGCAGGGAAATCAGAAGAAGAGAAAACAGAAAACGAGTCCGAATAGTTTTTCTGTACACCAAATGTTGCGGAACGGGTGGTCTGCCGACACCACTGCCATTAAGTTAAGGATCTGAGTGCTTAGAAACAATGTTTTCGGGAATGTTTCAAGAACCGGTTCCGATCGTAATCGGATATCTGTTTTCTGGGTGGAGCCCTTTCCTTTCTTACAATAGTCGGATTCATGAGAAA
>JBGSOV010000016.1:0-35298 GCA_041738935.1 Candidatus Altimarinota bacterium
GAAAAGCTCATCGACCCTCCTCAGTCCTCCCTGACTCAGGGAGGAAGTCCAACCCGAAATCACACCACAACCTCACCCAACCTCTCCTATCTCAGGAGAGGAGCAGCACAATAGCTCTCCCCCTAGGTTAGGAGCCTGTCCCGAGAAGTCGGGAGAGGAGCAATCGCAAAGACAGCGCATCTTGTTTGGATTGTCGCAATCACTATATTTCCCTCACAAAGCCCTCTCTCTCAAAACAACTTCTTTTGTCCGAAGGAAAAACTAAAATATTCGTCGTCATTTTGCCAGACAATCATTTCCGCCGCAGGATAAAAATGCACTGTGCTTTCGGCGGTTTTTTCAAACAAAAATTCGGCTCCGCTGCCAATGCGATGCGCATAATAAATTCCTGTGGTCGTCACGGTAATGAGCGAATCGGATTCGGGCAAAAAATAGGCATCTTCAACAAGTTCGTCAAAACGCTGCAAAATCGTACTTTTGAGCGTCGTTGTGTCTTTGTAAAAAAGCCCATTCCCTGAAAAATACAAATACCCGCGGTTGTCATACGAAAACCGCCGGGCAACTTTATTGGGTATTTGGGACACAAACGCGGAAAAAGGCGGCTGCGTCAGCGAAAGCAAATTGCCATTCGCCGCAATCGCATAGACAGCATCAGCATCGATAGTATTTAAAAAATGGACACGGTCACCGTCAAAAACAAGAGCATCGCGCATTTGCGGATAAAAACGCACATACCCACGTCCCCACGGATCAAAAAGAATTTGTTGTTCCTTTGCTAATGCATGACGCGCGGGTGACTGCGGAATCAGGTGAACATTGTGATAGCGGTACGACAAAATCGGATCAATGAGCGCTTGTTCACAAAAAGATTGATATCCGACGCGCTTGAGACAGACATCGACTGCGCCAATTGGAATCCCCAGCAAAACTTCGGGCGAAGGCGCACGCGCAACGCCATTGATAATGATTGTGGCACCCGGTGGCGAAGTCGTGACCGAAATCACGCCCGTAGCAACCAGTTCGCGCTCGCTAAAATCAAAGCGCCAGCCTTGCGCCCAAAATACCAAAATAGCACCTCCAACAAAAAAAAGTGGAAGCATCAGAGCACGGAGCCACCATTGTGGTGGAAGGTGGTTACTGTCGGGCATTGCTACTGAGGCAAAAGTTGGTATCCATCGGCTAAGTCGCGCACATCATACCCGCACTTGATAATTTCGTCACGCAAGCGATCAGATTCTGCCCAATCTTTGGCGGCACGCGCAGCTTGACGAGCGTCGGCGAGTTGGATTAGTGCTGGTGAAAGAGCGAAATCTTCTGGAAAGAGTCGAACTCCAAAGGTATTTTCTGCAGTATTGAAAAAATCCATCAACGATTCGCTCTCTTCACTGCTGAGTGGTAAAAGTGGCATGACATCAGAAACCAGACCGTAAACAGCGGCAATCGCCACCGGCGTATTGAGGTCGTCATCCATCGCGGCGGCAAACTCTGCTTGCGACTTGGCGACAAGAGGCGCAACTCGGTTTGACGGACGTACTTCGCCAACGTCGCCAGCGGCGGCGAGACGAAGAAAATTTGTAATCTTTTCGAGTCCAGTAGCGGCGGCGGCAATCGCTTCGTCCGTGAGATTAATTTTGCTCCGATAATGATTGGTGACGAGAAAAAAGCGAACGGCTTCGGCGCTGTGTCCTTTGGCGAGCAAGTCGGCGAGGGTGTAAAAATTACCGAGTGATTTGCTCATTTTTTTGCCGTCGACCATCAAATGTTCGTTGTGAATAAAATAGCGTGTCGGTTCGCAGCCATAGCCACATGCCGATTGTGCAACTTCGTCTTCGTGATGTGGAAAAATCAGGTCGACGCCGCCAGAATGAATGTCAAACGGCAACTCGAAATACTCGTTTTCCATTACCGAGCACTCGATATGCCAGCCCGGACGCCCAGGCAGGTTGTGTCCATTAAACTCAAAATCCCAACGTGGTTCACCAGCTTTGTATGCCTTCCACAGGGCAAAATCCGAGAGATCATTTTTTTCAACTTCGTCCGCGAGCGAACGCGTGCCAGATTGAAGATGTGCCAAATCGAGATGGAGAAGCTTGCCATATTGTGCCTCTGCCGACCACTTGCGCACGTCAAAATAGATCGAACCATCGAGCTCGTACGCATAACCCTTTTGAGCGATAGCGCGAATCAAATCTTGCATGCCGGGGATAAAATCAGTCGCACGCGGATTGGCAGCAAAGGCTTCGCGCGGAATACCAAGGGTGGCAAGATCGGCGAAAAACAAATTTTCATAATGTTCGGTCAGCTTTTTGAGCGCTGCCATTGGTTCGAGCTCGGGGTAGTTTTGTTTGGAATCACGGATAATTTTGTCTTCGATATCGGTAATATTCATCACCCATTGCACCTGATATTTGTGACCACACTCGAGCCAGCGGCGCAAAGTATCAGCCGAAAGATACGCCCGCATGTTGCCGATATGCGCGTGATTGTACACCGTAGGTCCACAAGTATAAAACGACACCGTATTGCCGCGCAGCGGCGCAAACTCTTGATAGGTTCTGCCGAGCGTGTTGTACAAGACCAGTGGCATATATGAAGAGCGCTTGGAAATTCGCAAAAACTCTACTAAAATTACCTTACTTTTACTGTTATGCGCAAGAAAAAACTGCTGCTGGTCGGTGCTGGACCGCTTCCAGATGATGATGACAACATTGCTTCGGCGGCGGGACTGCGTACCTTGCAGTTTTTGAATGGCTTAGAGGGTGTCGAAGATGTGACGCTTGTTGTCGTAGAAAATAGTGAATCGAATGATATCAAGCGCTTTCAGAGAGCAATAAATATTCGCCAAATTGTCGTAGGGAAAAATAATCCGCGCTTGTTTCGCATCGTTAAAGAAGAGATAAAACAGAGAAAACCAGATGTCGTGATTGGCATTAATACTTTTCCGGCTTATGTGGCGGCAAGCGCTATTGACAAATCGACGCCTTTTTGGGCAGATCTCAACGGCTGGGCACTGGCAGAAGTGCAGGCACAAGCCTTTGCGCGTGATACTGATATACCACTTTGGCAAGCGCGTCAGATGGAAAGCGTGATTGTAAAACGCGCCGACAAAATTTCGGCTGTTTCGACAGCACAAAAACATGCCATTTATGGGGAGATGGCTCTGCTTGGTCGCCTCACGAAAGACACGTTTTGTTATCCTTTTGTCGAAGTTGTCGAAAATAGCTGTCGTCCGCTTTCCGCTGTAGAATCTCAGTCACCAGAACGTGTCTTTCGTGGCAAGTCTGTTCCGCACGATGCCATTTTGCTTCTTTGGCTTGGCGGCTTTAATGCATGGGCAGATGAAGCGACGCTTTTTGCAGGGATGGAAAAAACGATTACGGCGGATCCGAACATTCATTTGATGATTACTGGCGGTGCGCTGATTGGCATTGATGAGAAAACTTTTTATGCCTTTCAGCAGCGTGTCGAAAAATCGAAGATTAAGGGCCACATTCATTTTTGCGGATGGCTGCCTGTTGCTTCGCTGCGCGCGCTGTTGCACGAAGTCGACGCGGGGCTTAATGTCGACTTGCCGTGCGCAGAAACCATGATGGGCGCACGCAATCGCTTGAACGAAATGTTGCGCTTTGGGATTCCAATACTTACCACCGAAGGGAGCGAAATCGCTGCTATTTTGGACGAAGCGGGAGCAGCACTGACGTGCCCAAGTCAAGATGCCGATATTCTCGCAGAAAAAATCTTGCATTTGGCGCAAAATATTGACGTGCGCAAAAGACTGGTAGACTGCCAACAAACCTTGATTAAAAAGCGATTTTATGCGACAATTGTTCAGAAGCCTGTCATCCAATGGCTGTCAAATACACAATGCGCACCAAACCGGCACCAGCACAAGCAATTCGGCATAATGGGGCTGCCTCTCAGCGGGATTGTATATCTCCGCAATCACGGTGTGCGCGCATTTTTGCGCAAAGCAAAACAGTATGTCATCCGAAAAATTGGCTAAAGAAAGCGGTTTTTGTGCTTCTGTGCGTCACTTTTGCCGTTTCGTTTGGCGGGTGTCGCACAAAGTGCGAAGAAGGTTCGAAGACCTATCCCGATTGTCTCAACATCGAGGCGACACCAACACCAGAATACCGCGAACTTGTAGTATGGAATCTGAGTGACCCGAGTGCAGTATTTGTAGGACCGATGCAACAGTTTGAGAGTACACAAAATGCGATTAATCCCGGACTCAAAGTCACCTACAAGCAGTTTAGCAATCCGGCGGAATACGAGGCGCTGGTGATAGGCGAAATCGCCCAAGGCAAAGGACCCGATGTCTTTGCTGTCGATCCCACCTGGCTTACTAAATATCCAGGGATTTTTGTGCCGATGCCGGCAGACTTGATGGTGCCTGGACAAGTCGATGAATTGTTTTTCCCGGTTGTTGCCAAAACACTGGTACGCAGTGATTATATCTTGGCGCTGCCAATGTATATCGACACATTAGCGCTCTATTACAATGCCAAAATCTTTCGCAATCAACTCTACAAGTCAAATAAACCGAATGAAACCTGGGAAGCTGTCAAAGAACAAGCTTTTGACATGAGTGAACAAGACAAGTCGATTGAGCGCTTTCGGCTTTCGACGATTGCAATGGGTCGCGCGGATAATATCCGTTTGGCAGCGGATATCGTGAGCATGCTCTTTTTGCAATATGGGGCAGAGCTCTTTGATGCAGAGGGCGCAAAAGCCATTGTCGCCCAAGCGCAAGGCACAACAGGTGGCACTGGTAAGCCAAATTTTCCGGGTATCGAAGCGATGAAAATGTATACTGGTTTTGCTGACTCACGCTATAAAAACTTTTCGTGGAATCGATTGATTACCGGCTTGTATCCGCAGTTAGACGAAATCGGCGCTTTTGCGCGCGGCAAAGTCGCAATGATTTTTGGCTATTCGAGTACCTACAGCGATGTTTTGGCAACGATTGAGGGACTCAACAAAAATAACGCCGGAGCGATTATTCCGACCGATATCGATACCGCACCAGCACCGCAGCTGAATGGCTTTAGCAGCGACAATCGTGTCGCCCTTGCGCATTTTTATCCACTTGCAGTAGCTGCCGGATCCAAGCACGCCTATGAGGCGTGGCAATTTGTCAGATATGTCACGACCGATGAAGAAATCGCTCGCAGCTATCACAAAGAAACCAAAAAGCCATCTGCCCTCAAAAGCCTCAATCCCGAGCAATCATCAGAAGCACTCTTTGGCGTGTTTGCGCGCCAAGTGCCGTACGCACAACTTTTGGATGTCATCAGCACGCGCGACTTTGAAAGTTTTTTAAAGCAAGCCACGAGTGAGCTCGAAATCAAAGATCTCGAAACCCAAGTGATGCCGACTCTAGAGCTTCGTCTGCAATGTTTACTGGATAAAACCAAAGGCGAAAAGCTCGACACTGATTGCAGCAAAATACAATAAAACTTCTTTCCGTAATACGTTTGTATGAAAAAACCCAATCTCACAGCAATTACCATTACCGGTTCTCGTATGCTTTTTCAGCGGTTTGCTCTTTTGGTACTGCTCTTTGCGATGGTGTTCTTCTTGAGCGCCTGTCGGCAAAAATGCGTGCCAGGCGCGGATATTTATCCTGATTGTCGTGGCGGTTTGCCGCCCGAAGAACACGAACTAGTGGTATGGAATATTGGCGAAGATGAAGATGTGTTTGCTGATCAGTTTGCTTCGTTTAGCAAGAAATACAAAACGGTTTCGATCAGTTACAAATCTTTTCCCGACGAAGCGGAATATAAAAAGGCGCTCCTCAAAGCAATTGCTGTCGGTAATGGTCCGGATATTTTTGCCATGCCCTATGAGTGGCTGGCAGAAAACAGGGCACTTGTGGCACCAGCTCCGGCAGCCAAAGTCGATCCGATTGTTTTTCGAGATTTGTTTCATCCGGCAATTGGCGAAATATTGATTGAAAAATCTGGCGAGACTGAAGAAGTATTTGGCGTTGCGCTGGCGCTCGAAACGCTTGGGCTGTATTACAATCTCGATGCTTTGCGCCAAGAAGTGAACAAGTTTAGTCCTGCAAAAACCTGGGATGAGCTCATACAAGATGCTGCGCTTCTCGCCAAACGTGATCCACAAACAGGCGAACTTATTCGGTCGGGCGTTGCCCTCGGACTAGGGAATAGTATTCGTTCGGCGCCAGATGTACTCTCACTACTGCTCGTACAATACGGCGCCAAGGTATTTGATGCAGAAATGAAAAGTAGTATTCTCGCCGAAAAACAAACCGCGACGGCTTCGCAATCGACTTCGGCACCTGCTAGCAAAGCGCTCGAACTCTACAGCAGTTTTGGTGATAAGAATAATACGCATTTCAGTTGGTCAACAACTCTTGCCGAAGATCAAACAGCAGAACTGGGTGCCTTTTTGCGCGGCGACGTCGCCATGATTTTTGGCTATCCCGAACTAATGCAAAAGCTGATTGATCTTAAAAAAGAACTCAGTAAAGAAAAATTGATTGATATCGACAAAACTGTCCGCATTGCGCCAGCACCACAGCTTGTCAGCGACAATAAATATCAATGGGATGACAGCGCCAATATCGCGCGATTTAATGCATTTTTTGTTTCCAAGCAGTCCACTCATGCCGAGAGCGCGTGGGAACTTTTGCTGCATCTCGCGGACGAAGAGTCTGCCGACTTGTATCAAAAGGCAACGGGCAAAGCTCCAGCTCGCAAAAGCCTCACCGAAAAAATCTTGAACGATGACAGTGCCAAACGCGAAATCAAAATATTCGCCGAACAAGCGAAACGTGCTCGTCCGCTTGTGGTGGGTGATTCCGCTGATTTTGCAGTGATTATGCGGAATGTCGCTGATGCGATTGCTCAAGATGGCGTGAGCACGGGGACAGCGCTTAATCGTGCGCAAAAACAACTGCAGTGTGTGCTCGAGCGCATCAAGGGCGACGCCACCAAAATCAAATGCACCGAGGTGCAAGACTAAATTATTTTTACAGCACATCACGCTTTTGTACTGTTGGTACGGCGGAATACGTGTTTACGAATTTTTGAGCTGCAAAAATTCTGCTCGGGTGCGGACGTCATTTTTGAAGCGCCCGCGCAGCGTCGAAGTTTCGACAGAAGCAGCTTGTTTTTCGACACCGCGTGCCATCATGCAAAAGTGTCGTGCCGAAATGATGACGCCGACTCCGCGGGCTCCCGTAACGTTTTCAATCGCGTCAGCAATCTGCATGGTAAGGCGCTCTTGGTTTTGGAGACGACGTGAGAAAATTTCGACAATGCGGGGTAATTTGGAAAGTCCGATAATTTTTTTCTCGGGAAGATAGCCGATAGTGACTGTCCCAAAAAAGGGCAACAGATGGTGCTCGCAGGTGGAATAAAATTCGATATTCCGAACAACAATCATCTCGTCAAAATTTTCGGCATCAAATGTCGTCACGACATCTTCGACATGTTGATTATAACCGCCACAAATTTTTTCCCACGCTTTGGCAGAGCGTTCTGGAGTTTTTAGTAAGCCTTCACGAGTCGAATCTTCGCCAATTTCGACAAGCAGTTGTTTCGTCAGGGAAGTGATCTTATCAGAATTCATAAACAAAAAGAGAGAAATTAAGTACGAGTTTGTCCTGTTCCAGTAATAATCCATTTGTAGGTCGTAAGCCCTTGCAGAGCAAACGGACCGCGGACATGGGATTTTTGTGTCGAAATACCGATTTCTGCACCAAGCCCTAACTGCGCGCCATCCGAAAAAGCGGTAGAAGCATTCGCGTAAACGCACGCAGCATCGACCCGCTGCAAAAAGGTTTGGATATTTGATTCGTCGCTGCTACAAATCGATTCGGAATGCCCCAACGAATAGGTTTGGATATGGGACAAAGCCTCTTCGAGGGAATTCACCACAACAAGACTTAGGATGTAATCAAGCCATTCTTGCTGCAAATCTGCAGCCACAAGCGGCTTCAATGCTGGATATGACAACTCCGCCAATGTCGCCAGCGATGTCTCGTCAGCGTGAATCGTGACCAGTGGAACGCCGTTTCGCTGATGAGTATCGATAAAAGCCGTTGCCAATGCAGGAATAAAAGAAGCTGCAGAATCAGCATGGACGAGTACAGTGTCGACTGTATTACAAACAGACGGTCGCCGGATTTTTTCGTTGACGACGATTTTTGTCGCCTGAGCAATATCAACCGGAAAATCGACATAGGTATGGACAACGCTTGCGCCAGTTTCGATAACTGGTACCTTGGCATTTTGGACACAAAAATCAATCAGTCCGCGTCCACCACGTGGAATAACAACATCGATAAGCCCACGTGCAGCGAGCATTTCGGCAACGGCACTGCGCTCGGTCGTGTCTAAAAACTGCACAGCGTCCGCTGGCAAATCGTGCTGAGTAAGAGCATCAGTGAGAATTGCGGCAAGCACGCGGTTGGTATGGATGGATTCTTTGCCGCCTTTGAGCACAATCGCATTCCCCGATTTGAGAGCAAGTACAGCAGCATCAATCGTCACATTGGGACGAGATTCGTAAATCATGCCAACAACGCCGAGTGGTACACGAACACGCGATACCTGGAGTCCGTTAGGAAGCATTTTTTCGTCAATAATCATACCGATTTCGTCCGCCAACGCAGCGACATTTTTGACTTCGTTGGCGATACTCTCGATACGCGCGGCATCGAGCCGCAATCGATCAGATAGAGAATTGTCGTCTAAGGCAGCAACATCTTTTGCATTCGCAGATAAAATTGCTTCGGTGGCGTGCAACAAATTGGCAGAGATTATCTGCAGGAGAGCGTTTTTACGCTCAGTAGAAATGTGCGCCATCTGGCGTGCTGCCTTCTTGGCGGCGACAAATTGAGCTTCGAACATATTTGCAAAACAAGCAGCCAGATTGTGCGCTTGCGAGCGAAA
Source organism: Candidatus Altimarinota bacterium (assembly GCA_041738935.1). GTDB lineage: Bacteria > Patescibacteriota > Gracilibacteria > CAIRYL01 > JBGSOV01. The sequence continues at coordinate 8,925 of JBGSOV010000016.1, forward strand.
ATTTTCAAATCTTTTGATGCAAAGATGCCTACTCATGGCAATGCACTTGCGAGCGAAACAGAAAATTGGCAGACTAGTGGTGATGACAGACACCGAAGCAAATCCCGGCAAAGTAAAAAGTATGCGTAAAAAAATCGATCGCTTACTTTTGGGAGTCGTCGTCGGCGGCGCCGTCGGTTCTATTTTGGGTATTACGCTCGCTCCAAAAAGCGGCAAGGAAACGCGCGAATTAGTAGGAAATCGTAGCCGTGAAACGTGGAATAAGATTTCTGCCGTAATTGAAAAACAAGAATTTCACCGCCAAAAAAAACCCAAAAAAGGTATCTGGTATTTTTTGAATCGACTGTTTGTTCGCAACAAGGATGACCGCTAAAAAGCTACTTGTACTGCAACCGTTTTTGGAAGGAGCCTTTGGCAACGTGCAGATTCCTGGGAGCAAATCGCTTACCAATCGGGCACTGCTTTTGAGCGCTCTTGCTGTTGGAACGAGTACTTTGCATCATGGTCTCGAATCAGATGACTCGGAAGTAATGCAGGCGGCACTACAAAACTTGGGCATAGACATCATCAAAACAGGAGATGCTTGGCAAATCACAGGTCAGGGAGCAAAATTTGCGACCAGTGACAAAGAACTCTACTTGGGCAACGCCGGTACAGCGATGCGGTTTTTGACAGCAGCATCTGGACTGGTAAAAGGAAGAGTGCGCCTTCATGGCAAAGCGCGTATGCACGAGCGTCCGATTGGTGATTTGCTACATGCCCTTCGCACATTAGGAGTAGTAATTGAATCGGAGAATAAAAATGATTGCCCACCACTCATCATCGAGGGGGATGGGGAAATCGACGGTGGTGTGTGCAAAATCTCGGGAGCGATTTCAAGTCAGTTTTTATCTGCCTTGCTACTCGTGGGCGCTTGCACAAGAGATGGAATTCGACTTTCGATTACGCCACCACTTGTTTCGGAACCATATTTGCAGATGACGATTGATTTGTTGAAGTGTTTTGGTGTGATTGTCGAACGTCCAGCAGAATATGAGCTGAATATAATTCCACAACCGATTACGCCAGTTGATTTACAGATTGAAGGCGATGCGAGCGCGGCGGCGCATGTTTTTGCACTTGCTGTGGCAGCCAAAGGCGAAATAACTATTCGCAATTTTCCAAAAAACAGTATTCAGGGCGATGCCGCATTTTTGCAGGTTTTGCAGCGCTTTGGCGCAACAGTGACGACAACTTCTGGCGGAACGTGTGTGCAAATGACAGGCGAACCACAAGCCCTCGGGACAATTGATCTCGAACATATTCCAGATGCAGCTTTATCAGCAGTAGTGCTTGCTGCTTTGGCAAATGGCACGTCACGCATTACCGGGCTTTCTACGTTGCGTCACAAGGAATGCGACCGCATTGCAGTGCTCGAAGCCAACTTGCAAAATGCAGGCGCCACCGTAACATCCGGTGCCGATTGGATTGAAGTCTGCGGCGACAGAAAAAAATTACATGGAGCAACAATCACAACACACGACGATCACCGCATTGCTATGAGTTTTGCCGCTCTTGGCACAGTATGCGAAGGAATAGTAATTGAAGACCCGGATTGTGTCGCCAAGACATTTCCACATTTTTGGGAAATTTTTGAAGCATGTCGCAAATAATTACAAATGCGAGAAAATATTGTTCTCATCGGCATGCGCGGCAGTGGCAAAAGCCACATTGGCAAAGAACTTGCTACACGACTCAAGATGCAGTTTTTTGACACAGACAGAGTGCTTGAAAACCAAATTGGACAATCGATTCCGGAGCTTGTTGCTGCAAAAGGTTGGGATTATTTTCGCGCAGTCGAAGCGGGTGTTTGTGCAGAACTGAGCAAAAAACGTCATGCTGTTATCGCTACCGGCGGCGGTATCGTGCTCCAAAAAGAAAACATTGATGCGCTGAAGCAAAATGGTGTCGTAGTTTTTTTGAAAGTGCCACTTGCTGATTTGGCGGTACGTTTGCAAAAAAGTTCGCACAAGCGCCCGAGCCTCACCGGCAAAAACCCTGTGCAAGAGTTGACAGAAATTTGGGAGCAACGCAAAGACTTGTACGAAAACGCAGCGGATATCGCGGCAGAAAACCCCAATGATACTGAGGACAAAGGAGCTGATATCGACAAATATACTCAACTTATCATGGCGCAAATACGACGATTGTGGGCAGAAGAGAAAGAAACAATTGGTCAATAAGAATGTCCGTTTTGCAAAAGAAATACCGCGCTGTATACTTACAAAAGTCACATATCTGCTGATTTGTCTTGTACTAATTTATTAAAAATTTGTGAAAAATATTTTTTCTGCCATCCGCCAATTAGGATTTTTACCGCTTGATATTAGGGCTGCGTTTCGCGAAGATCCCGCGCTCAGAAATAAGTTTTTTGGTTTTGTTGAACTGCTTACCTATCAGGGCGTCTGGGCGATTATCCTTCATCGTATCGCCCATTTGTTGTATATAATGAGAATCCCGATTATTCCGCGTCTGATTTCACAAATCAGCAGGTTTGTCACCGGTATCGAAATCCATCCGGGCGCCAGAATTGGGCACGGATTTTTTATCGATCATGGCATGGGTGTCGTCATCGGCGAAACGGCGATTATTGGAAACAATGTGCTGATGTATCACGAAGTAACACTAGGTGGAACCAGCCTCAGCAGCGGCAAGCGCCATCCCACCATCGGCAGTAATGTCCTCCTTGGCGCTGGTGCCAAAATCTTTGGACCGATAACTATTGGCGACAATTCGCAAGTCGGTGGTGGCGCTGTTGTTATCAAAGACGTGCCACAAAATTCGGTTGTTGTCGGCAATCCGGGACATGTGATTCGGCGAGATGGCAAAAAAATCTGCTCGCCCTTGCAAAATGTCGATCAAATCACCCTGCCAGACCCAATCAGCAAGCAACTTGCCGAACAAGAGCACCGACTCCGGCAATTAGAAGAGCACATGAAGAAAAGAGGACACGAGCAATAAAAGAGCTGATGGGATATTGGCGGATTTGACAAGTAGAGAAAGTATTGTCACTTTGAATCAAAAGTAAAAAAGTCAGTCAGGGCGCGTCAAAAAAACACCAAAACGCAAGTGAAAAATTTTGATGTTCTTTGCAAAGACATTTATTATCTTTGTAATATTATTTTAATTTGTGAAGATATTGCCGAAGAAATACTGCCAAAGCAAAACCCTATACCTTCTTGGAAAAATAAGAAGCAAATTCTTACAAAAAAGCATAAGGAACATCACAAGTGTGAGCCTCATTTTGTCATTGCTGCCGCTGTCGGTATTTGCGACGACAGAAGAGACACCATTTATTATCAGCGAAATCTATAGCAATGCCGACACAAGCGCGGGTGAGGTGGAATGGATCGAACTACATTCGCAAAGTGTGAATGCGCAAGATCTTTTTGGTTTTACGATTTGGGATGATAAAAGTCTTATTTATACCATTCCCAATGGAATCACAATTGACTCTCGTGAATACCTAGTAATAAAGGGTTGGAAAGACAAACTCAATAACACTGGCGACTCAGCCATCGTCAAAGATCCAAATGGAAAAGTGGTGGCGGCAGAAATCAGCTTTCCTTCGCTTGCAAAGGGCGAAAGCTGGTATCCCAAATATCAACAAAAAGGGCTCCCAACACCGGCTAAACCTCACCCAAATGACGATATATCAGACCATCAAAATACTGATGGCGACGGAACACCGCAGGAAGAAACACCTGGCGAAAGTGACGAAGAAGAAAGCGAAACTTCGCCACGATGGACAACTGCCGATCTGCATATTTCAGAGATTTATAGCAAGCCAGATGCAGGTGAAGAAGAGTGGGTAGAAATTGCTTCTACGAGTGAAGGGGCAATCGACATGAGTGGGTTTATTTTGGCGGACGCGATTCGTGATATTTATACCATTCCTGCTGACAGTATTTTGGCGCCAGGTGCATTTTTGGTTTTTAGTGGTTGGGGAAACAAACTCAATGATACTGGTGATTCGGTGATTCTCAAACTTCCTGATGGCGATGAAGTTGATGCTGTTCGTGACTTTCCTGCTCTCGAGAAGAATGAAAGCTGGCTTCCAGTAGAGAGCACCAGTGGCGTTCCCACTCGAGGCTTCGAAAATAAAATTCTGGCAACAGAAGCGGAGGAAGATTCGCTACCAGAGGATGAAACATTAAGCATGCCGATTGCCGCACATGGTGATGTCGTCATTAACGAAATTATGAGTAATCCGGTCGAAGGCGGTGAATGGATCGAGCTGTATTCTTTAACAGACAAAGAAATTTCATTGGCAGGACTCGAACTGCACGACGCAACAGGGAGATTTTTTGTCTTTGATAATACATTTCTTTTGGCAGCAGGAGAGTTTTTGATTGTCAGCGGTTGGTCCGACAAACTGAACAATGATGGAGACACTCTGACCCTTATTGGCGAAGTTAATAAAGCTGGCGAAGCTGGCGAAGTAATTGACGGACCGGTTCAGATTCCTGCTGTTAAAAAAGGGAAATCCTATAGCGTGGATATTAGTGAAATAACATTGCCCACTCCGACAGAACCAAATCTTGCGCCCAATAGTGGGGAAGAAGAGGCTCTGGAAACAGACCAAGAAATTTTTGTGGAGGAACACGGCGATATTGCTGTAATTATTAATGAAGTGTATCCGAGTCCTGCGAATGGCGAAGCCGAATGGGTTGAAATTTTTTCGCGCGCAGAAAGCACAATCAACATCAGTGGGTTTACACTCAGCGATGAACAAGGCGTTATTTTTACTTTTCCAACAGAAACAATTATCTCACCGGGAGAATTTGTGGTCGCGTCCGGTTGGAGCGGCAAATTAAATAATGGCGGTGACACTGTTTATCTTGCTACTCCTGGCAGTACTGTGATGAGCCAGACAAATTATCCATCGATTGCGTCCGAAAAAAGTTGGGGCTTTGATGGTACAATGTATCGCCGCACCGCCGATCCGACGCGCGCTGCGGAAAATACTTTTGCCGCAGAAGGCACAAGTGGCGGAGGTTCTTCTGGCACGTCGTCTAAAACTGAAAAAAATGCTATTCCGACACTTCTCAAAACTGCCTCAGCTCAGCGCTCGACGAATAAAGATGATTTTGATCTCCAGATTTCCGAAGTTGTTTTCTCGGGTACTCCAGACTTTGTCGAATTGTATTGTCAGGATTGTGATACCGATCTTGCGGGAGTACGAGTCGGTGACGACAGCGCATTTTTCGAATTTCCACTTGATTCCATTGTAAAAACTGGTGAACGCGTGGTGATATCTTTTGCCGAAAAAGCGGAAGACGCTCGCTACGAAAACGGCGTATGGTATTTTTGGGCAAATAAAAAGGGTCTGACGGCGAGTGACGAAACGATTTTTGTGGTTGATTCGTACGGACAAGTCGAAGATGCCGTCTGCATCGCCAATCAAAACGGAAGTTTTTCTCCCGGCGAACAAGAAGATGTCGTGCTCCTTATCAAACAAGGCGTTTTGCGCGCCGAGCATCCGCTCACTGAGGAATATTGTTATGACTCGCGTAAATTGACCAAAGGCAAAGCGCTCGTTCGTGGTAAACATCATTCTGGCTTTGCTCATCTGGATTTTTTTGCCAGTAACACACCAAGCCCAGGGCGAACAAATCCTCCTGCGCCATCGAGTGCAGACGATGTCGATTTAAAAATCGAAAATGTGCTGAAATTAAATTCGGAGCTCGTGATTGTGTCAATTGTTAATCAAAGTGATACAGAAATTTCGGTGCAAGATTTTGCGCTTAGCAGCGAAAATCTGACGCCAATTGTACTTCGTGCCGAACGTCTAACTGCTGGGAAAAAAATGTTTGTGCCTCTTGAGCATGCGGCGACCGAGTCGATTGTCGAATTGGCTTTACAAGACCATTGGGGAAACATCGAAGATAATTGGCAAATGGAATTTTCGGAGCCAAAAGATGGAAAAACAGGGATGATTATTTCGGAAGTGCTTGCCAACCCGAAAGGAATCGACAGCGGCAATGAATTTGTAGAATTGCAATGTCTTGAGCGAATTTGTCCTCGCGAAAGCTTTGTTCTGCAAATCGGTGAGAAAGTACTCATGGTGCCACCAAATGATTTGCAAAAAGGTGAGTTTGCGCTTGTTACAGACATAATAATCAAGAATTCGAATTTAAAAATTGATCTCATCGATATTTCTGCAGGAACAAAGCAAAACATCTCACTCGCGCACACGAAAGATGGGCTCAGTTACGCTGCGTTTGGAAACTCCTACTTTTGGACAACCCAACCAACGAAATCCGCTAAAAACATTCTTCTCGGTGAACAAGCCAATGACGACACTGACCAAGACGGAATTACGGATGCAATCGAATTGGCACTTGGACTCGACGTTTTGATTCCAGATAACACCAATTCTGCAGCAATGGATTTGTATTACGAGTATATACGTAAGAACACCGAGTTAGAGGTCGAAGAAAATACAGATGGAATTTTGATTAGGGGGAAGATTGTTCCAAATAGCAAAGGAAAAATTGTGCTTCATTCGAAGCAACACGTCTACGATATTGTTGCCGATGCGAGTGGTATGTTTCGCTTGCAAATCGCTCCCGATATTCTGCCTGGCACTCATACGCTCGATCTCGTGCTCGAACAAAAGCAGCAAGCATGGTATGTGTTGCCAGCGGTCAAAACCATCCAAATTTCACGCAATCCGCGCGAAGATTGGCTACGCGAAGTAAAAATCTTACGCGTGCTCCCGAATCCCGATGGCAAAGATAAAGGCAGAGAATATGTCTTGCTTCATAATCCGAGCACTCAATCTGGTTGGCTAAAGCAAGCTGTATTATTCAATGGAAAGAAAAAACTTTTACTCGCTGACATGTTTTTTACTCCGGGACAAACAAAACTTCTGCGCGCCGACCAAATCCCAACACTTGGGAACACAGATGGCATGCTGTCGCTGATGAGTGTGGATGGCAATCTATTAGATAGTCTCAGCTGGAAATCTGCCAAAAGTGGGCAACTGTATTGGCAAGGCATGCCACCCGCCGTGACAAAGCAGAAAAAGAGCAAGGTTAAGAAACCCGTTCGTTCGCGCTATGCTACAACTCGCACAACAATTGAGGCAGATGAAATTACGGTACTCAAAGATCTTACTTTTGTGAGAGCTGAAGCAGGTATGATTTTTATAACGAATGCAGCAGGAGAAGAAACAAGTTACGCTCTTGCCGAAGACATATCTCTTGAAACGCTGACGAATTCGTTTGCGGAAGGAGATAAAATTTCATTGATTATCGAAAATGGGGTTGTACAACAGATCTACGCATTGCCACCCACAACAATCGGGGAGTCGATTCCTCACAAAAGATATACCGAATTAATGCTTTTGGTAACGCTTTTGGCTGTACTTGGTCTTGCGAGTAGCAGTTTTATCCGACGACTATGGATGTCCTTTCGACAAAAGAATCCCGCGCAAATTCGTACTTGACCAGTCCCCGACTTTCTGGAAGAATCTTTTGGCAATAAAGGCGTCACTCGCCGAGGTGGCGAAATTGGTAGACGCGCGGGACTCAAAATCCCGTTCCCCTTGGGGAGTGAGGGTTCGATTCCCTCCCTCGGCACCAGAGACAATTTTTTTCTTTCATATTATGGCAACCCATCCAGTCATCGTAGCAGAAGCATACGAACCCGGTACCGCTAAAAATGTCCGCCTTCAGGGCAAGGTTCCGGCAGTTATTTATAGTGGAACCAGAAAGACTTCGCACATTGCAGTAGACTTGCAAGAATTTCGCCGTGCTTTCCGCAAAGCTGGCAAAGCGACATTGGTTGAAGTCGAAATCGATGGTGCCAAGACTGCAGCGTTGGTGCATGTTATCGATACCCATCCGGTTTCTGGCGATCCGATTCATATCGACTTTTTTGCCGTGAATATGAACAAGGCGGTACACGCTGTTGTGCCGGTCACTTTTGTTGGTGTTTCGGATGCCGTCAAGCTCTTGGGTGGAACGTTGACTGTTTTGCATGATCGAATCCAAATTAGCTGTTTGCCAAAACATTTGATAAGTTCGATCGAAGTAAGCCTCGAAAAACTCAAGACTTTCCATGACCATGTAAACATTGCCGATTTACCCTTCCCAAGCGATATTACCGTACTTGACGATGCCGAGATGATTGTTGCGAGTGTAGCAGCACCACGTAAGGCTGTCGAAGAAGAAGTTGTTGCTGAAGAAACAGAGGGAGAAAAATCTGAAGCAGTACCAACCGAAGAGAAGTAATTTTTGAATTGTACATGCGCTTCCGTGGATTTTTAATTGCATTTGCCGTAGGTGTTGTTCTTGTGAGCAGTATAGGGGCAGGAGCGTTTTTTTTGTCGAACCCAAACAAGTCGGATTCGCCTCCAATTTTTGAATCAGGAAAACAGGCGCTTTTTTCACTGTTTAGCAAAGAAGGGCGTAAACATGATGACCCTACGCGACTGACCGGAATTGGCGACCCACCGGCGACCACGACTTCTTTTTTGACGGGAACAGAGGTAAAAAATGCCGAAGCAGAAAAATTTGTCGCCGTCATGATTGATCTTGCTCCTGCCGCCCGCCCACTTTTTCGCGGAGTAAATGCAGCACGCATCCTGTTTGAAATGCCTGCCGAAGGCGGAGTTCCACGAATTATGGCAATTTTTTCGAGTGAAAATCTTCCAGAAGAAGTTGGTCCGGTACGCAGTGCTCGTGATTATTTTGTCGAAATCGCCGAAGGTATTGCCGGCGGATATGTCCACGCTGGCGGCAGTCCTGACGCACTCGAAATGTTGTATTCGACAGCAATGGCGAACTTTGACGAGCGCAATAATGGTTTTATGCGCGACAAAGACCTGGCTCGTCCCCACAACCTCTTTGTTCTTCCGCCCGAAATTATCGAGACGGTCAAACCATCAGCAGCGACTACACCAATTTTTGCGTACTCTAAAAGCTTGCCGATTTCACCATTAGCTCAAAATGCACGCCGCATTGATGTGGATATTTCGACACGAACGCATGCTATCGCCTGGAACTACGATGCTGAGCAAAACTGCTACAAACGCGAGCAAGAACGCGAGACAATGGCATTTTGTCCACAGAATGTCGTTGTCCTTGCCACTGATATTTCGCTTGTTCCTGGCGACGAAAAAGGTCGCCTCAATGCGCGTGTCATTGGTGAAGGAAAAGGCTGGCTCTTTCGCGATGGACTTGCCTTTGCTGTCAACTGGCAACGCCCCACCAAAGGTGTTTTTGTACTAACGGACGAATTACAAAACCCAGTGCCACTTTTACCAGGACAAACTTTCTTTGAAATACTCGACACAATCGACAAAGTCGGGTTTTCATCACTCGAATAAACCAAAAACCACTATTTTGAATCTCACAAGATGAAACTGAGCGCTTTTGATTTTGCTTTACCACAAGAACTGATCGCGCAAACCCCCATGCCCGAGCGTGAAACAAGTCGGCTTTTATTCGTTAATCGAGAGAAAAAAGCGCTTGAGCACAGACAATTTTTAGATATTCTCGACATCTTCGCCAGTGACGATGTGCTTGTCTTTAATCGCAGTAAGGTGATTCCCGCGCGGTTAAAACTAGGGGGAAATCGTGAGATTTTCTTGAGTGAGCCGATACATAAAAGTACTTGGGAATGCTTAATCCGTCCAGGGAAAAAATTTGCCGTCGGAACACGGATTGACTTTGTTGATGGTTCTGAAGCCAGTGTAACTGCCATTACCGAAGACGGCCTCCGCGTAATCGAATTTAATCCCATAAATGGGGACTTTTGGCAGTTTTTACAAACCTGTGGGAGCATTCCTTTGCCGCCATATATCGGTCGTGCAGCGGAAGAATCTGACTCCAAGCGCTACCAAACCGTCTATGCCGAGCATCCTGGGTCTGTCGCCGCACCAACTGCCGGACTGCATTTTACTGATGAAATTATGAACGCGCTGCGTGCCAAGGGCGTGCAGATCGAATTTGTCACACTCCACGTCGGACTCGGAACATTTTTGCCAGTCAAAAGTGAGAATGTCGCCGAGCACCACATGCACGCGGAAGTATTCGAACTTGATAGAGACACTGCCGCCAGGATAAATGAAGGAAGATCCGCAGGGAAAAAAGTGACTGCCATCGGCAGCACCAGTCTGCGCGTACTCGAATCTGCTGCGGATGAAAATGGAAAATTGCAGGCGCAAAGCGGCAAAACAGAAATTTTTATCTATCCACCGGCGGAGTTTAAAGTGGTCGATCATTTTTTCACCAATTTTCACCTCCCCAAAAGCACACTCCTGATGCTCGTTGCCGCTTTCGCCAGCCCGGGAAAACCCGATGGCGTCGAATTTGCACAAAAGACGTACCAAACCGCGATCGAGGAAAAGTACCGCTTCTTCAGTTATGGCGATGCGACGCTGTGGTGGTGATGCGATTACCCTCCCCGTGGACAGGAGCCTGTCCCGAGAACTCGGGAGGAGCTGGAAAAGCCGTTTTTTTAGTCGCAAAAGATCCCTGTTTCTCCTCCAAAATCGCACCTTCGACAGGAATGACGCAGAAAAAATTTCTCAGTTACCGCACGTCCTTCCTTGCCTGATCTTTGAGCATATCGATTTCGTCACGCAGTTCTGCCGCGCGTTCGAATTCGAGATTGCGCACGGCAATATCCATTTTCCCTTCCAAATCACGAATAAATTCTTCGACCTTGTCGGCACGAATTTTTTTCGTATTGTGTCCTTCGATTTGCCCTGTTTTGGGACCGTCACCCATGTAGGAGATTTTTTTGTGGATCGTCTTTGGCTCGATGCCGTGTTTTTTGTTGTGGTCTTCTTGCACTTTGCGGCGGCGTTCGGTTTCGGCAATGGCTTGCGTCATGGCATCGGTCATCCTGTCTGCGAACAAAATAGTTTTTCCTTCCGAATTACGCGCTGCGCGCCCCATCGTCTGGATAAGGGCATCTCGACTGCGCAAAAATCCTTCCTTGTCTGCGTCCAAAATCGCAACGAGCGACACTTCCGGCAGGTCAAGTCCTTCGCGCAAGAGGTTGATTCCGACAATCACATCTATCACGCCTTCGCGCAATTCGCGCAAAATCTCGATACGATCCATGGTTTCGACGTCAGAATGGAGATATTTGACCGCGACTCCAGCTTCGACGAGATAGTTCGTCAGATTTTCAGCAGATTTTTTGGTAAGCGTAGTGATAAGAACTCGTTCATTTTTGGTCTTGCGTATAGCAATTTCTTTGAGTACATCGTCAACTTGGTGTCGAGTGGGACGCACTTCGATGGTGGGATCAAGTAGCCCTGTTGGGCGAATAATCTGCTCGGAAAAGTTTTTGGGGATTTCTGGTTGCGTATTGTTTTTGACCGATTCGGCAACATGTTCGTAATATGCTTCTTTATTAGTCTCACCACATTTTTCAAATTCGTATCTTCCGGGCGTCGCCGAAATGCAGACCATTTGCGGCACAAACTTTTCAAATTCAGCAAAGCGCAATGGACGATTATCGAGCGCACTCGGTAAGCGAAATCCGTAGTCGATTAATTGACGTTTGCGGGAAAGATTCCCTTCGTACATGGCGCCGATTTGTGGAATAGTCATGTGTGATTCGTCGACGAACGTCACAAAATCATCCGGGAAATATTCGAGCAGAGTCGCCGGTGGTTCGCCAGCGTTACGACTGCTGAGAAAACGTGTGTAGTTTTCGATACCATTGACATAGCCGACTTCGCGCAGCATTTCGAGATCGTATTCGGTGCGAGTTTGCAAACGATGCGCTTCGAGCGGCTTGCCCATAGCGTACAGCTCTTTGACGCGTTCGGTCAGTTCGGCTTCGATTTTTGCGGTTGCCTGATTGACTTTTTCCACAGTCGAAACATTGTGTTTCGCTGGGAAAAATACGACTTCTGCCAGATCATGGATAAGTTCGCCGGTAAAACTATCGACCTCAGAAATTGCTTCGACTTCGTCGCCAAAAAATTCGATCCGAAAAACATTTTCCGAACTCGGTGGCAAGACTTCGACCACATCGCCCAAAACATGAAACATACCTTGCTTAAAGTCGAGGTGCGAACGAGTATATTGCACATCCGCAAGTTTGCGGAGAAATTTGTCACGTTTCATGATTTCGCCGCGTTTGACAGTAATCGCCAGCGCTTCATAACTTTCGACATCGCCCAGACCATAAATACAGCTGACACTCGCAACAATAAGGACATCCTTACGAGTCAGAAGATTATAAGTTGCGGCATGACGATAACGATTGATTTCTTCGTTGATGGTCGCCTCTTTTTCGATATACGTATCAGTTTTGGCAATGTAGGCTTCTGGCTGATAATAATCGTAATAACTCACAAAGTAGCTGATAGCATTGTCCGGGAAAAACTGTTGAAATTCGGAGCACAGTTGCGCCGCAAGAATTTTGTTGTGCGCAATAACGAGTGTCGGGCGTTGAATTTTTTCAACAATATTAGCCACAGTAAAGGTTTTTCCGGTACCAGTCGCCCCCAGAAGCGTCTGATGCGAGACGCCGTCATTGAGACGAGCCGTGATTTCGGAGATTGCACGCGGCTGATCGCCAGCAGGCGCGAAATCGGCGTGGAGTTTGAAGCGTTGATCAGACACGAAAAATGTGGGAAACAGGCAGAAGAAGAGTGTACCGCTTCGCGAGGAAAAAACAAGAAAAATAGTTGTCATGAAGATTTTTTTGAGTCATACTGCTCTGGCGTGGCGGGCGTAGCTCAGCTGGTTAGAGCATCAGATTGTGGATCTGAGGGTCGAGGGTTCAAATCCCTTCGCTCGCCCCACTTAAAAAAAATTCAAGCAAAAGTACGAAAAAAACCATATTACACTCGAAGAATAAAGATGTAAACTTGCTACATTCATACAAGAAAACGTAGAGCAGCAATCTACTCTTTGCTTCCTTTCGATTGAAAACCTTCTAAGGTTTGTGGATTGGTTTTAAGAAAGTGCGTGAGCTTACGAATGCGGGCAACTGTTGTAGGGTGTACCAAGTGTTCAATCTTGCACGAATCGACTTCGGATCGCTTAGAGGACAAACCAAGAATATCAGCGAAAAATTCTTCGAGCACTTTGGCATTCGTGCGCAAGGTTATTACTGTTTCGTTGCCTTCCGGAGAAAGGCGAAAAAACTTGTTGTCGTCTTCGAGCAGAAAACCTTTTGTCTTTAGGCTGCGAAGCGCTTGCGAACAACTTCCGGGCGTGATTGCCAATTCGCGCGCGATATCGGTTGTACGAGCATAGCCGTGTTCTTCAATCAAAGCTTGAATCGTCAGCAAATAATGCGCCGCACTATGGGTGACCGGGTTCATGTCATATTGTTTCCATGTTTTGTCGGATGATTCTGGCATGCGCGGCAAGAAAAGCTCGCCTTCAAGTATTCAGAATTTTATCAAGAAAGGCAACAAATTGATTGCCATGGAGGAAAATGCTATAATACAAAAGTCTCATCGCAAACACAAATATGCGCACTCAAAAACTTCTGTCCGTAATCGCTATTCTCCTCCTTGGTATTTTTGGATTGGCGAGCGGTTGGCAATTTGCCAAAGCACAAGCCCTTGTCCATTGTCATCAGTTTAAAGAAGCGGCGGAATTTCCTGAGACCGATGATTTTGGTTCGCCATTTAATCCGTTTTCGGAGGCGCTTGAGAATATGATAGTCGTGATTTGCAATGCGCCAAATTCAACTGTGCAAATCGGTTATGGACAACAAAATCAATATATTTTTGAAGATGCATATGTATGGCGCAATCACGCATGGCAAAGATTTAATTTGAGCGGGCCGGTCAAAGATCGTACCTGGTTTGTGGGAAAAGCATCTGGCAATTTTGCCACGACCGAAACCGAACTCGCGCAGGCAAATTATGTCGTTTCGTATATTTGCCATTACACGAATGAACTTTGGCGATGTGGCTGCAAAAATCAAAATGATTGCCGCCCGAGTCGTTGGAATCTTCAGGAATTTTCAGGACCTCCTGTCGGAGCCACTGGACCACAAGTTACTCTTACTGTGGACAAACCGACTGTTCGTCTCGGTGAATCGATTACTCTTACTTGGAATGCAGTTGGTGCGCAGAGTTGTGTTGCATATGGTGATTGGCAAGGAAACAAGCCACCTCAAGGAACTGAGACGCTAAATAATATTACGAGTGCGCGGCGATATCAATTGCAGTGCGATGGACAAGGCGGCTCGAATACCGCTACACAACAAGTGAGCATGCAGTAAGAATCATTGATTCGGAAAAACCGATTAGAAGAAGAATTACAACAAGAAAATTGCTAGAGAAGATGCCCCATTTTCTCTTTTTTGACGCGAAGGTAATCTGTATTTGTTTCGGATTCGCCGACAGTAATGGGAACTTGCTCCACAACTTGTAATCCATAGCCAGACAATCCCACAATCTTGCGCGGGTTGTTGGTAAGAAGTCGCATTTTGCTAATGCCAAGTGCTTTGAGCATCTGAGCACCAATGCCATAGTCACGCAAATCGTCTTTAAAGCCGAGCCGTTGATTTGCTTCGACAGTATCGAGCCCCAAGCTGTCTTGCAATTCGTACGCTTGGATTTTTGCAGCAAGTCCAATCCCGCGACCTTCTTGTGCCATGCGGAGGAGGACTCCTACGCCTTCTTCGGCAATGCGGTCGAGTGAAGCGTCTAATTGACTTCGACAGTCGCAACGAAGCGAACGGAAGACGTCTCCCGTCAGACATTCGGAATGCACGCGTACGAGCGGCGCTTCGATGCCCGCAATATCTCCGCGTACAAGCGCGACATGCTCGAGCCCGGTCAATTTTTCTTTGAAGACATGGATTTCGAACATGCCAAATACTGTCGGCAAGTGTGCTTGCGAGACTTCTTCAACCAATGTTTCTTGATGACGGCGATGCCGAATCAGCTCTTCGATGGAAATGATTTTGAGCTCGTGCTTTTTGGCAAACTCAATCAGTTGCGGCAAGCGCGCCATCGTGCCATCCGCATTCATAATTTCGCAAATCACAGCGCCGCCCTGCAGTCCGGCGAGTTTGCAAAGATCGATCGACGCTTCGGTGTGTCCGGCGCGCACGAGCGAGCCGCCTTTTTTGGCACGCAATGGGAAAACGTGCCCAGGGCGCACAAAATCCATCGCGACCGAAGTGGGATCCATAATTTTTTTGATGGTGAGAGCCCGATCGGCAGCCGAAATTCCGGTTTCGATACCGACGCGTGCATCGACCGAGACGCTAAAGTTGCAGGCGTCTGGATCGGTATCCGCCACCATCGGGTGAAAATTGAGCCGTTCGGCGATTTCGGGATCAACCGGCGTGCAAATGAGCCCTTTGGCTTCGGAAGCGAAAAAATTGACAATCTCGGGCGTAATCTTTTCGGCAGCGACAATCAGGTCGCCCTCGTTTTCGCGATCTTCGTCATCGACGACAATAATCGGTTTGCCAGCAGCAATATCAGCAATCGCTTCTTCGAGGGAAGAAAGTTGTGATGTTTTAGAAGGTGCCATGTGGTCCACGATAAGTAACAAAACTAGTGGGAGTTTCCCAGAGGACGATTTCGAAAAGCGGAATTTTTGCCGAAATTTGTTCCCAGATCCACACCGCAATATTCTCGGCAGAAGAAATCGGGATAATGTCATTAATCAAGCGGTGATCAAGGACATCAACAATGTTGTCTTTGACGACCTGTTTCAGCGTGACAAAATCGTATGCGAGTCCCTGTTCATCGAGTGTGGGGACTTGCACCGTAACATGCAGTTTGTAGGTGTGTCCATGCAGATTTTCGCATTTGCCAAAATACTTCGGGAGAAAATGTGCGGAGTCGAAGGTGAATTCTTTAGTGACCAAAAACATTACGAGGAGAAAACTGCCGCCCGATTGTAACGGAATTTGGGTAAAATTGTCACGAATCTTCCGATAAAAAATATTTCGTTCTCTTTGAGACAAGAAAGAATATTGTCAGTTTGTAGGAAAATCGTTAGGATGCGCTTCGTATCTGTTTATTAAAAATCATGAAAGCTATCAAGCTCGCACGCGGCTTGCCGCCACTTTCGATAATGCAAAGTCTGGCTCCAGAATTGATGAAAGGAATGCAACAGGGACTTGAGCGCGACAGTTTGGCTTTTTTACAATATGGGCATTTTGCTGGTTACGAGCCGCTGCGCAAGTATATTGCGGAAATGTACGGCGTGGAAACGAAACGAGTTTTTATCGGTAATGGTTCGATGGATACGCTCAATATTTTTTTGACCTTTTTACAGAGTAAACAAGGGCTCGCGCACTATGCCTGCGGCAAAGAAGTCTACGACCGACCGCTCGTGATTGCCAAATCGATGGGACTCGAGTTGAAGGGAATCGATTTGACCGAAGCCGGACTCGACCCTGATGCACTCGTGGAATATGTCGGTGCACACAACGGCAATGGCGTCATCTACACGATTCCGTGGTTTGACAATCCAAGCGGCATCAATCACAGCGCAGGCAACATGGAAGCCGTTCGCCGCATCGCCGATGAGAAAGGCTGGCTCGTCATCCGTGATGGTGCCTATCTGGCTCTCTCATATTTCGAAACAAAATCAGCACCAACAGTGGCAGAAAATGTGATTCAGACATTTTCTTGGTCCAAGACGATTTCTGCCGGATGTCATACGGGCGGCATTATTGTGCCAACCGAATTATCTGATGCATTTTTGGCTTTTATCAGTTCGTGGCGCCTCAGTCCTGTCATGCCGACACAAATGGCAGCGCACGAAATTATCGCTTCTGGCGCTTGGCAACAGCACATGGACGAAGTTTTGTTACCCGATGGCAAAAAGCGCGTCACGCATTTTAACGAGTTGATGCAAAAATATTTGCCAGAATCGCAAAAACGTGAAATCTTGGGCGGACATTTTTGGGGAGGAAAGATTGAAGGGATCACGCTCGATAATTGGGACGAGTTTGTGCGCATCGCGGATACCGAAGGCGGCGTGCAGATTCCGCATCACAGCGGTTTTATGCCGCTTTCACCGCCAGAAGAAAGTGTCGGCTATATTCGCATTCCGATTTTTATCGAAGACGATGATATCGCTGATCCGCTTGAGCAAGTGCTATCCGCAATTGCAAACGCCCGCAATACTGTTCTCTAAATATTTTTTTCTTAAATTATGAAACCTCCCATCAAAGTCGCCATTACCGGAGCCGGTGGACAAATCGGTTACAGTCTCGTCTTTCGTATCGCCGCTGGCGAAATGTTTGGCACTGATACTCCGGTCGAACTGCGCCTGATTGACCTCGAACGCCAAGTTCCCATAATCGACGGTGTCAAAATGGAACTCGATGATTGCGCATTTCCCTTACTCAAAAAAGTCGTTACCACGACTGACTTAGCAGAAGGATTTGCCGATGCCAACTGGGTGATTTTGGTTGGCAGTGTACCACGCAAAGACGGTATGGAACGCAAGGATCTGCTCGAAATCAACGGCAAAATCTTTGTTGGACAAGGGCAAGCGATTGAAAAAAACGCTGCGCCAGATGTACGCATCTTGGTTGTCGGCAATCCGTGCAATACCAACTGTTTGATTGCAAAAGCGAGTGCGCCGAAGATTCCGGCTAATCGTTGGTTTGCCATGACGGCGCTTGATGAAAACCGTGCCAAGACCCAACTCGCACAAAAAACCAGTACCGATGTCGATGCGGTCAAAAACATGATTATCTGGGGAAATCACAGTGCCACGCAGTTTCCGGATTATTTTCATGCAACCATCAATGGCAAAGCCGCTACCGAACTGATTGAGAATGATTGGCTCGAAAATAGTTTTGTGGAAACCGTGCAAAAGCGCGGCGCGGCAGTTATCAAAGCGCGTGGCGCATCGTCTGCTGGCTCGGCTGCGAATGCGATTATCGACTCGGTGCGCCGTATTATTACACCAACTCCCGAAGGAGAAAGCTTTAGCATGGCAGTGCCAAGCGATGGCAGTTATGGTGTGCCGGAAGGACTGATCTTTAGTTTCCCCCTGAAGAGCAAGGATGAGAGCTATGAAATCGTGCAAGGCGTTGAGCATGACGAACTTGCGCAGACAAAGATTGCTGCGACACTTCAAGAATTACAAGAAGAGCAAGCCGCCGTCCAAGGCATGCTTGGCTAAGCACCTGATGAGCACAATATTGATTGTCCATGGCGAAAAGCCGCTGCCGTGCGGTTCGATTCATCCCGCATTCTTGCATCGCATCAATTCGGCAAAGGAAATTTTGAGTACACATCGGCCGATTGCGATTGTCATAACTGGTGGCAAAACATCAACAAAAGCTGCTGCGGAAGCTGAAATGGCGCTCCCATATTTTGTAGGAATCGATATCCCGATTCTGGTGGAAAATGCTGCACGCACCACGGTGGAAAACGCGAAAAACAGCATCCGACTAATCAAGCGGCATTTCCCTGAAACAAAGAAAATCTTTGTGGTGACAAGCCACATCCGCCTTGCTCGCGTACAAGCGATCTATCATTATTTGTTTGCTGAAATTTCACACCTATTTCATTTTCACCCAGCCCCAAACGGACTCGTGCGCTTTGCCAAATTTCCATCATTTCATCTGTTCAAAGAACGCCTTGCCTACTATTGGTTTTGGCTTGATAGAAAGGAGAAGAGCGTCTTTACCAAATCCTGGAAAAAGCACTTCCGCAATGCGGAGAATATTTGATAATGTGTGGGAGTGTTATTTTGAAAATCATATGGAGGACAATTCAAGAAAACCTATTGTAGGAGAAAATCCTCACTTCGCTGCCTTAGTGGGAATAATTGGAGAGGGCGAAAAAAAGTTGAATCCGACCAAGAAGCTTAGTCCTGACGAAAAAAGAGTTCGAGGAATAGCGCAAATAATTGGAAATGATATGCGAAAAACTTCACACATAGACTGATTTTGCTCCAACGACTAGGAAAAGCTGAATGCTTTCATATTTTTTGCTCTTTTCGTCGCAGGAAAAGTTTTCTAAAATTATACCTTTTCTTGGAGAGCATATCCCTGACCGATTTTGGTCAAGCAAAAATGACCTTTTTGCCGCATCTTCCGTTGTAAAAAGCCATCTTTTCTGGTATCCTAAAGAGAAATATTATACCCAAACCAAATGCCGTTTTTGGCCAATTTTGAAGCCCTGCTCCTGGCAGCCGTCGCAGCCGCATTTCCGGTGACGGTTTGGTACTTTGTCTTGCGCCAAAAAAAGCATTCCCAGTCAAAGGGAAGATTGCTTCTCACCTTTTTACTTGCTGGTGGTGGCGCGGTCGCCTTTTGGTTCGCCCGACCGATTGTATTTTTGTGGTTTGACGAAGCGGATATTTGGAAGCTGTTTGGCATCCTTGTCACCTTTGGCGTGGTGATCGAATATTTTCGCAATTACATCGTGCGCCTGACCGGTGTCGGTTTTATCAAATCGATCGATGACATTATCGATCTCAGCTTTGCGGCAGCGCTGGGATTCACTTTTTTTGAGAATTTTTTCTACTTTTCCGAAATGTTTACGGGTCAGATCGATTCGTTGGTGGGCAAACCTGTCACAGCGCTCAAATATTTTTTATTGCACGAGCTGTTTATCCCACCAATTCATATCTTTTGTACAGGAATTTTTGGTTATTTTTATGGCGTCGGAGTCTTCGCCAATGACGCTTTGCGTGAACAAAATCGCAAAACATTTTCGTATCGCTTATTTGCCATTTTGCTTTTTTTCTTCCCAGCGAAAAGCCGCTTTAAAGCAGTCAAGATTGCGCAAGGAACGTGCGTTTCGGCACTCAGTTTTGGCATATTTTTTGCGTTACTTCAGCATGATCCGCAAGTATCAGATTTGATTCGAGCTTTGCACTTACCCGCTTTGCCCATGGGAATCGACGAACAGTTGATGCCGCTCATCGCCTTTTTATTTTTTAAGATGGGAACCGTCTATTTCTTTTTGTTAATGGACAAAAAGCGGCGGTGGGAGACGCAACACTTATTCGTCATCAAAACATGAAAGTTGGATTTTCACGCATTATTCGGCTGCGTTATGTTTTGCTCGTACTCATTATCGTGAGTGTTTCATTTTTGAAACACGTTAATTATGCACAATATTCGGGCACTATTTATGACTATATTGCCAAAGATCCACTACGATTTTTGATTGATATTCTAACGATTTATTATTTGATTATCGGAGGAATTTATATGCTGCGTTGGTGGTATCACGAACGCAAAGCCGACGATCTCGTTTTTTTGGAAGTGACCGTACCGCGCCTCGACGCCAAAAGCGATTACGACAAACGCCAAGAAAAAGACTTTCGTGAGAAAGTGAATGTCATGACGCAGTTTTTTCGTGCGCTGACCGAAATCTCAGAAATGAATCTTTGGAACACAATTCGCAGCATGTTCTGGGATTTTGAAAAAATATCATTTGAGATTTTGATGGAAGATCAGCAGCTCAAATTTATCATCGTCGTGGACGATTACTATCAATCGATTGTGGAAAAACAAGTGACGTCGTTTTTTCCGTCTGCCAATGTGTCGCAAATCAAAGATTACGAATTTAAGACCGCCAACAATATCGTTAACGGTTTTTATTTGTACACGACGAAGGAATATTGGTTTCCGATTAAAGGCACGAAGGAAATGGAAAACGATCCGCTCAACGACCTTGCAAATGTGTTTTCGAAAATTGAAAAAGACGAAAAAGCAGTTTTGCAAATAGTAATCAATCCGATTTCTGATGACAGCTGGCGCAAAAAAGCGAGCCAAAAAGCAGAGAAATATTTTAAGCGTGAAAAAGATTTCCATATTCCGATTCTCTCCGACATTCCACTACTCGGAAGTATTTTGAATGTGATTTTTTCGATTTTGATGCCTGGTGGTGAGGACCGCTTGGCTTCGACCAATGAACCTGGTGCCAGTAGTGGCGACCACTATATTCGCATGGTGCAGACCGAAGAAGAACTTGCCAAGCGCATGGGAAGCAAAGCGGGGCAATTCGGTTTTACCGTAGCCATTCGTGTGCTTGCTGCCGCCCAATCACACCGCCGCGTCGATGAGATTTTGAATAATCTCGTCGTCGGCATGACGATTTTTAGAGATGCGCTTTCTAACTGGTTTCAAAATCGCCGTATTGTGCCGCTTAATGTTATCAATGCGCCGCTGATTTTGCATGGATTCAAGCGACGACTCTGTAGTTTTTATCTCGGACGCACTTCAATTTTGGTGCCGGAAGAATTGTCGACGCTCTTTCATTTTCCAGATGCAAAATATAATCCCGTTTCGATTATCAAATGGCTGCAATATCGCGTTTTGCCACCACCTGTCGATGTTCCGCGCGAAGGAGTGCTGCTAGGGATCAATCGCTTTCGCGGCGAAGATCGCAAGATTTATATTCAAAGAGATGATCGCTCGCGTCATCACTATATCATTGGAAAGTCTGGTGCTGGTAAGTCGGCATTTTTGAGTTTTATGGCACGCCAAGACGTACAAAACGGCGAAGGTGTATGTGTCGTTGATCCGCATGGCGACTTGATTGAAGACATTTTACGCTATGTTCCCAAGGAGCGCGCCAAAGATGTTATTCTCTTTGATCCTGCTGATACCGAGCGCCCGATGGGACTCAATCTGCTCGAAGCCGATTCGCCGGAACAGAAGGACCGCGCGAGTCTCGATGCGATGAATATCTTCATCAAGTTATTTGGCAATGAGATATTTGGCCCACGCATCCAACATTACTTTCGCAATGGTTGCCTGACCTTGATGGATGACGAGGACGAAGGCGCGACACTCATCGACTTGCCACGACTATTTGTCGATCCTGCGTTTCAAAAATACAAAGTGAGCAAATGCCGCAACACGGTTGTACGGCAGTTTTGGGAAAATGAAATGGCAAAGACCGGCGCCCGTGAAAAGGAAGAAATGATTCCGTATTTTTCGAGTAAGTTTGGCCCATTCATTACGAATACGACGATGCGCAATATCATCGGACAACCAAAGTCCGCTTTTAACATTCGGCAGGTGATGGATGAAGGAAAAATCTTGCTGGTGAATCTGTCCAAAGGTCGCATAGGCGACATCAACGCGCAGCTCTTGGGTCTGATTTTTGTGAACAAAATTGCGATGGCGGCACTGTCACGCGCAGATATACCAGAAAAAAATCGGCGTGATTTTTATCTCTATGTGGACGAGTTTCAAAACTTTGCTACTGACGCCTTTGCCGATATTTTGTCCGAAGCGCGCAAATATCATCTTTCGCTCATTATGGCGCATCAGTATATTGCGCAATTGCAGACTCGCCAAAATTATGAAAAAGAATCCAAATTGCGCGACGCCGTGTTTGGTAACGTCGGCACGATGATGAGCTTTAAGGTTGGCGCGGAAGATGCCGAATATCTGGAAAAGGAGTATGCTCCCGATCTCAGCCAGCAAGATATTATTGGCGTTGCCAATTACAAAGCGTATATCAAATTGAATATCAACAACACCACCAGTCGCCCGTTTTCGCTGGAAACGATTTGGGACGAAAGCGGCAAAAGTGACAAGATCGCGGAAGTGATCAAAAAGTACTCTCGTCTCAAATACGGTCGCAGTCACGAATTTGTCGATCAAGAGATCGAAGCGCGACTTGGTATCATCGAATGATTTTTGCGCTCGGTCTTTTTGGTTGCAAAGAGCCAGATGATTTTTCAAAGTAATGCGCTGATTCTTCTCTTTTTTTGATACTGCTAACGCATGGTGGATAATTCCTACAATCCGGCAGAAACCCCCAATCAACTATCTGATACTTCTCACATAAATCAGCAGCCGGACAAAAATTCGGAAGAAATTCGCAGAACTATTGAAGCAGCCGCCGAGCAGGTGCGTACAGAAGAGTGGTTTTCGACAGAAGAGGCTTATATCGATCGTCTGAAGAAATCAAATCAGAATGTGGAACAACTTTTACAGCGAGATCCCAACGCCGTTCAAAATATCAGCAAACAACAGTTTGAAGAGCATTCTAAGAACCATGATCAGTACATGCTCGAACAAGCCGCGCAAAAAATCGAGAGTGCCGCTCTGCCGCCGCCCTCTCAGCGTATCGATTCGATTGGCTCACTTCAAGCATATCTTGCCGATGGCGATCAGGAGCTGGCAAAAACTCTGCGCGAATATGGCTCGCATATTGGTGAATCGCGAGTAAATAGCGCTTTTGAAAATCGTTTTCATGAATTTCGCGAGAAGCGTTCTGCCTGGCAAAAGTCGGAAATTATCAAAGCGGTCGACCGCACCAAGCTTGCCGAGACAGCCTACGAATCGGAAGAGAAGTTTTTTAAAGCGCTGACGGAAGCCGACCCAGAACTAGAAAAAGCGCTTGATGGCTTGATGAATGATGAAAAAAAGCAGCTGCTGCAAGAAACGGAAGTCAAAGATAAAATCAAGGCATCACTCACTGATTTTCAAAATAAAAAAACACTCGAGAAAAAAGATGGACTTGCCGGAGTTGATCAAAAAAAACTCCTTGCAGAAGCGGTAGAAACCGTAGGGAAAAATCTACCAAAAAAAGAGCGTCATTTTTCGACAGAGAAAGAATATCTGGCAGCGCTACAAGAACAAAATCCACAACTACAAAAATTGCTCGCTGAAAACCCACGCCTCCTCAATGAAAAAAGATTTATGAACGTAGTACAAACTCGCTTCGAGGCGCATGACGAAGCGCATAATACTCTGCAAAAACAAAAAGTTTTGTCGTTGGTACAATCAGTTCCGTTTCCATCACCAGAACAGAGTTTTGATTCTCAGGCAGATTTTTTGCAATATTTGGAGCGCAGCAATCCGCGCCTCAGCAAACTGTTGACAGATTACGGTAATCATATTTTTGCGGGCGAAGTGGCGAGTGCTGTCGGACAAAAACTCAATGTGCACAATGCTCGTCACACAAATCACGTACAAAAAGAAGCGCGTTCGCTCGTGAGCAAAACCGAGTTACCCGACGAAATTGAGGTGAGCGATGCAAGCAAACTTCTATCGATATTGGCAGAAAAAAACCCACAGCTCAAAAGTCTCTTCGCGCAAAATTCTGACACATTACAAAATGACGCTGAGATACAAAATCTGCTCCTGCAAAAATTGACAACTCTTAAGGCACAGAGCAAGAAAGAGACAGAACAAGAAGCAGCGCCAGATTATTCGGAAGCATTACAAAAAAGTGTCGAGATGTTTGCTGACAGTAAAAGCGATATCTATGGCAGCTATGACGAAGCTTTTGCTGCATATCGTCGCACCCTGACTTCGGAAACGCTCAAATCTGCAGCAACTCAAGAAAAAGCATTTCTTATCGCGGAATTACAAAAACACCCTGCAACAATCTTTGTAGTCGACGCGGCGACAAAAGCAGTTTTGCAAAAAACAAATGGCGCCTTGATTGAACAGGCGGGGTTTCGGTCTTATCCAGATCGCATCGCCGCCGCATCGGTGCTGCAAGCACTTGCCAAAAGTCCGCCAAGTGAATTACAAGAACTTGATATCGGTTGGTTACAAAAGCATGTGAGCGCTGATGTTGCCACTCGTTTTGCAGGCATAGCCGGAGGAACGGCATCGACTGGGCGCGTACTCCAAGCATTTGCCAAAAATGTCTGGGGCACAAACACCATTCCTGACGCCGCGAAAAGCGCGCAGGCAGAAGAGGAGGTTGCGGAGGCGCCTGAAGAAAGTGACCAGAATCCCGAATTGCAGAGCTATCTCCTCAAAAACAACACGAAACAGTTTCTTGAGCGTCAGGGACGCAATACGACAGAAACACACAATGCGCTCGCCGGCGTGTTTTCTTTGGTCAAAAAGTATCGCTTTGACAAGATAACTTTGGCAGAAATGATGCGTTCAAACAGCGATATTATTGCTGCGCGTCACCAGCTCGAAGCAGCAACTGGTTGGAATTTTGTCAATCACAAAGAAAAGTATGCCACGCTTTTTGCGCTGCTAAATACAACATGGTCGCCATATCTTGTTTCACTCGACGCCAGCAAAACCGCTTTACCAACAAACGACGCTGATCGCCATTTGTTGCAACAAGAAGCGCCGGATGAGAAACCGAAAACATTAGAGAAAAGCGCGCAGGAAGAACTTGAAAAAGAATCAAAATCCGAATCACTCTTGCTGGCATCACAAGAAGTAGAAACAGCGGAGGAAGAGATTGCAGAAAATGAAGAATCAACGGTGTCACTTCAAAAATCTGGCGAATTGCAGACCGAAGAGTTGCAAGCTACAAATGTGGAAACTCCAGAGCAAACACCGTCAGCAATCAGTCAAAGTATCGGCGCAGATCTCGAAAGCTTTTTGGACAAACAAGCCGCCAAAGACCGCGAACGTGATGACAAAAAAAGTACCCAGAAGGAAGAAGCAAAAGTACAACCAGAAGCCACAAAAGATGTTGCATCTGAAATCAATCTTATTGAAGAAAAAGACGCTACCGCAAAAGCTAACGAAGAAGCTGATTTAATCGACTTATCAGCTCAAGAGGAAAACCCTGCGGAGGACGAAGAAGCAGAACAGACAACAACAGAAGCTGCTTCTGTTCCAGAGAAATCGCAAGAGGAGGAAGAGGAAGAAAAGCTTGAAGAAAAAACAGTCGCAGTGTTGCCAGAAGACTCATCAGCTGACTTGCTTGAGGCGCCTGAAAATAAAAGTATTTTCCAAGAAAGTACTGCTTCGCCAGTAGTGAAAAAAGATGTGGTAGAGTCGAAATTTCCAAATGAAGATGCCGAGTTTCAATCGCCAAAAGAAGAGCAAGCGGAGTCTGCCGATTTCACAGAAATAGATTCAAGAGAAGAAATAATTGAGACGAGCGCAAAAGAAGAAAAAAATACTGAAAATATTTTGGTAGAAAACAAAGAGGCGGATGATGATTTGGAACTAGAAGAATTGATTTCAATTACATCAGTGCCCAAAAGCGAAACAGAAGAAAATGTTGCCGAGAAAGAACTAAAAGGCAGCGAAGACGAACCGCCACAGCAAGAAGAAATTATTGAAGAAAAAGAAGAATCTGAACAAAAAGCGAAACAGGCAGAGCCCGAAAAGTCAGCACGTGATTTGCTTCCTGAAGATACAAGCGAATCGCAAGAAACAATCGAAAAAGAAGAATTCGATGAAAGCACAGCAGAAAACACCAATGAGAATTTGCCCGAAGTTGACGCAGATATTGTCGAGGCAGCGGCAGACAATGTTGCTGAGGAAGAAGCTGCAACAGCAAAAGGAATAAAAGAAGAAGTGGAAAACGAGCCACCAATCGAATTAGATACCAGCTTAGAAACAGGAGAAGTGGTAGAGAGTGAGGAAGAGGAGGAGGCAGAGGGTATCGAAGCAAAGGCTGCAGGAGAAGTGGTAGAGAGTGAGGAAGAGGAGTAGGCAAAAG
>JBGSOV010000006.1:0-9207 GCA_041738935.1 Candidatus Altimarinota bacterium
TGCCTCACCCCGTCCTTACTGTTTTGGTAATGCAATCTAAGGAGCAGGAATACAACAAATGGGTTGCGATTAAACCTCACTTATCCATCAAACCAAACCTGTGGAGCAGGTGAAACATCAGAACACCTGCTCCGGCGCAGGCGTAGGACTGCTCCAGCAGAAGGGACTCGACCGAACTTGTGGGTTTATTTGACATTATATTATAAAAATTTATAATAAATTATGTTTGGCACTCTTCCAGTAGAAAGCGTACGCCAAAATCTTACATACTGAGAATCTTACGACTGATTCTTACTCTTTCAATTTATTATGTGCAATGGCGGACATCGATGTTTACAAGAGATTGCAAGAGGGAGATAACAAACGCCCAGGTCATTTGGAAGGGCATCAAATTTTTAACATGCTGAGTGAAGAGGATATTGGCGTAAAAAGAGCAATTGGAGCGCACGCCGCCAGATTGGATGAAGAAGTTGGTGAAAATTATAGACAAGTGAGGGAATTTTATGGAGGCTGGCTGACATCAGTAGAAAGCGAGCAGAGAAATGTTTCTCAACAAAGAAAAGGTTGTCAAACAGTTCCCAAAACTCATCCTACTGCTTGGTCACGCATTCAAGAGTTTGAAAAAAAATGGCGTTATATAAATCTTTGGTCAAACCCACCAGAAATTATTCCAAAACTACTCCTTGGTTATGATCTGACTATAGAAACAAATACTGATTCATTCAACTCATTTGTCCTCGATATTTGCAGCGGACTCAGGGATCATATAGCAAATAATCATGGAGACTCTATGGATTATATGTATGTTAATTACGAACCATTTTTATTTTATGAGAATCTTCAGAATTTATATCGTGTCGCGATTGAAATTGATGATATTCAAGACTGTACCAAGGCGCGTATCTATCAATTGGCAGATAGAATATTATTTTTATGTGATGCCTCTTACAATCCTCATGACCTGATTCCAGAAGACGAGCATAGAGATGGACTTGTGACTTTAAATGAAAGAATGATGATGAAACATATAGCTCAAGTACTGCGTGTATTATTACGAGTCGAAACACAAAATCCGGATATTTCTAGGGTATTTAAAGAGATACGACAGCATCTTTCGGATTACGCAGATGCCCCCTGCTGAGATCAAAAAGTAAAAAATTGTGAGATATGGAACTACTCCACCCGAATCTTGTCCGCGGCCTCTTTTGCCTGGCGGCGCGCCTCATCGACATCTGATCCAAGCGGAAGGCTACAGAGCGCCACGCCCATGCGGCGATATTTCCGCGCCGTCGGTTTGCCAAAAATCCGTACTTCGATATTCGGATTGCTAAGAGCTTCGGTAAGTCCGCTCACCTCTGGCTGCTCATGATTTTCTTTGGTCGCGAGGATGACGGCGCTCGCACCGACCGCTTCGAGTCTGATCTCCGGAATCGGCAAACCGAGAATCGCTCGGGCATGAAGTTCGAATTCGCTTAGGTTTTGCGTCGCCATGGTGGTCATTCCCGTATCATGCGGACGCGGCGAAAGCTCGGAAAAATAAACCCCTGTCTCGGCGATAAAAAATTCCACGCCCCAGATTCCGGCACCGCCAAGAGCGGTCGTTACCTGCTCCGCCATCTGACACGACTTTTCAAAATCTACTGCAGAAATCCCACTCGGCTGCCAGCTTTCTTGATAGTCGCCGCGTTCTTGTCGATGTTCGAGCGCCGGACAAAACAAGGTTTTTCCATTTTTTTGTGTGACCGTCAGCAGCGTGATCTCGGTATGGAAATTGACAAATCCTTCCACAATGATCTCGCCGGCACCGGCTCGACTCCCCTGTTGCGAATATTCCCATGCGGCGGTGATCTGGTCTGTTGATCTGACGATCGATTGTCCTTTGCCGGACGAGGACATCAGCGGTTTGACGACGCAAGGTAGACCGATGGTTTCGATTGCTGCGCGCATTTCGGCTTCGGTAGTGGCGTAGCGATATTTCGCGGTACGCAGACCCAGTTCTTGCACGGCGAGGTCGCGGATCAGTTTGCGATTCATGGTGTAGTTTGCCGCTTTGGCGCTCGGAATAACGGTATAGCCTTGTTTTTCGTATTCGTAAAATCTGTGAGTGGCAATCGCCTCAATTTCGGGCACGATCAGATCCGGTTGATGTTTTTCGACAAGAGCATCGAGCGCGTCACCATCGAGCATGTTGATGATCTCGCGCTCATGCGCGACTTGCATTGCCGGAGCGTTGTCGTACGAATCAACGGCAATGATGTATTGCCCGAGTCGTTGCAATGCGATGGTTAATTCTTTGCCGAGTTCGCCGGAACCGAGGAGCAAGATCTTTTTGGACATGAATTGTTGAAACACGATTTATAGTAGTCGATTTTGCTTGTCCTTTCAAATCTGCAAAAAAATATTTTTTGTTTATCCAACCCCCTTCAATTCCCCCTTATCAGGGGGAAGCTAAAGGATATTTCTTCAATCTGTTTTTACAAAAACGGCTGCGCCACGCGTTGCATCACTGCCTCATTTTGCGCGTACGAAAGGAGGAAACCATAATTGGTAAACGGCACGCCGGCGCGCTCGCAAAGCTTTAAGCGACGATGGTATTTTTGGCGGTCGATCATGCAGGCGCCGCAATGGATTACGAGACGATACTCGCTGACATCTTCGGGAAATGTCCGCCCAAAACAGAATTCGACTTTGATAGCAGGGTCGGCTTTGTCCTTGATAATCCGTGGCAGTTGCACGGTACCGATATCATCACATTTACGATTGTGGTTGCAAGCTTCTACGATTAATACCTTATCTCCTGCTGTGAGTGCATCGAGCGCTCGCGCGCCTTCGAGCAGGTTTTGGAGATTGCCATAACTCATGTAGTTCGCCATCATCACGGAAAATGATGTCAGCGGAATCGCCGCATCCGTCCACCGCGCAACGATGTCAAACGCCTGACTGTCGGTCAAAACAAGCTGCAAACCTTCGGGGGAATTTTGGAGTAATGTAAGGAGATTATGATAGCGCTGCTGCTCTTGGCTACGCAGAGCCAAATCATCGCTACGCGCCTTGCCCAGGTCGAGTCGAAACATCACGGGAATCGCAAATTGCCGCAGCAAGCGTTCGAGCGCCATGTCTTGCGGTCTGAGTAAACGCTGCGTGGGAGTTTCTTCGTCCATCGGAATCACGAGCAGTACAAATCCCTGATCGGTAACGCTGGGGAGCAAATCGATCGTGCGCGATTCCATGGAAAAATATGTTTTGATAAATTCAATCAGCGGCGCTTGGTATGCGCTGTCGTTGGAACGGATTGCAATACTCGGGCAGCCGAGCCGTTCGTCGAGTTGCTGCTTATATTGTTGGATTTCGGCATCCGTGACTCTTTGATCATTCTCAATAATATTGTAAACCGCCAAAATCTGCTTTTCCCACTGATCAGCATGCTCGAGAAGTGCCAATTCCAAAGCAACATCCCCTGTCTTGATTGCTTTGAGGAGATCGATTTTGAGCAGACACAAATCTGATTCTTCGAGTGCTTCAAAAGATTTTTGGCGTTTTTTGTATCCCAGTTCCGATTCTTCGTCGATTCCGGCAGTATCCAAGATTTTGAATGGTCCCAGATTATGGATTTCCATTGTGGCAATCACTGTGTCGGCGGTCGTCCCTGGCGCAGCATCGACAATTGCAAAATCCTTTTGTCCGCTCAGCAGATTGAGGAGACTACTTTTGCCGGCATTTGTGCGCCCGAGAATGCTGATGATTGTTCGCTCTTCGCGCTTTGCCATGAGAATAAAAAACGAAAGTCTACAAATCCTTCAAAATCTGACTGATGTAATAATCCACTGGCGCATAATCATCGGTCAAAATCGGCATATCGAGCGGAATTTCTTGTGACCAATATTGCGCTAAATAACGATTGATTTCGGAATCAGAACTGGTCGAAGGCGGCAATTGCGGATTTTTGCTCGCGACAAGAATAATATTTTGTACGCGGTCACCATACTGATTATCGCGCACAGGAAAGACAAGTACATGCGGAAAAATGCTTTTGTAAGTTGCATATTCTGCGCGGAGAAATTTGCCCCGATCGCCTTCGACGGCAGAAATGACATTGAGAATCACCACGCCTTTGTCGGTCAAAATATCATAGTTTTTTTGCACCGCTTCTTTGGTTGTGAGGTGGAATGGAATGGAATATTGTGAGTTGAAGGCATCGCCAAAAATGACATCAAATTTTTTGTCGGTAGTATTCAAAAAAGTCCGCGCGTCTTCGTGATGAATGGTCAAATCCGGATCATCAGGTAAATTGAAATACTCGCGCGCAATCTCGGTCAATCCTGGATCGATTTCGACGACGTCGAGTTTGGCATCGGGATAGGTCTGCAAAAATGACTTAGGGAAGGAATATCCCGCACCACCAAGCACAAGACCAGACTTGAAATCAGGGAAAAAATGGCGAGCCAAGTGATAAAATCTGGTGTACTCGTAAACAAGATCATTTCCGTCCAAAAACATCGCAGAACTGTGTTCGTTGCCAATCATCATTTCGCGGATTGGGCGCCCATCGCGCTCGCTTTCGCGCACCAAAACCCGATTGTATGTAGTGCTAATATCAATCGCATTATCATAAAATGCCGCCTGACTGGTGAGCGTATCGCCAAAGATTGAGCCGCCAACAAATATCGTCGCAAACACCGCTTTCGCGAGTAAGAGCTGTTTGGGCGCGAGGATAAAAGAAAGCAGCAAGAGTGTGAGCGAAAGCAAAAACAAAATCGTACTGACACCAAAAGTGGGAACGAAATAAAACCCTGCCAAAAACGTACCAACAATGCTGCCGACAGTCGAAAGTGCGTAGAGCATTCCGACAGTTGCTCCCGAAGTATTGAGCGCCGAAAGCTTGAGTTTGACCGCAAACGGCGACACCATTCCCAAAATAATACTCGCCGGCGCGAATAAAAGAGTGGAAGCAACGAGCGCTGTTGTCTTAATATCAAAACCCGCTCTGCCAACTGATTGCAAAATAATTTCTTTGAAAATCGCTGTTACCGCAATGAGTAGCGCAGCCACAAACAGCAAAAACGCCAATCCGCCCACATGCGGACGAGCATCTGCCAAGCGTCCACCAAGATAATAGCCAATACTCAAACTGCCGAGAATAATACCAATAATACTTGTCCATACGATAATTGAAGTACCGACATAGGGCGCCAAAATACGCGATCCAGTAACTTCGTATACCATCACCAACGCACCACTGATAAACACAATGAGTTCGAGCA
Source organism: Candidatus Altimarinota bacterium (assembly GCA_041738935.1). Lineage (GTDB taxonomy): Bacteria > Patescibacteriota > Gracilibacteria > CAIRYL01 > JBGSOV01. Next base: position 5,262 of record JBGSOV010000006.1, read on the forward strand.
CAAAAGGAAAGATGCGCGGCGAAGCGACAGGCAAAGATTGTTTCACGGAAGATTTAAGAAAGATTACCTCTTGTATAACATTTTGTCGCTGAGAATGAAAACCGCTTCAATGATATACATGGAAAAAAACATAAAAAAAACGAAATGCTGATTTACAAAGCGCCAGTTCTTGCAGTAGTCTTAAACATGTTTTGTTTCCCTGCTCTTCATGGCAACTGCCAATTCCCTCACACCGTTTCAACGCTTCATGACTTCTGTTGGAGCCTTTATCATTATTGCTCTCACGATTTTGATGCTCAAAGTCGGTGCGAGCATTTTGATTCCACTCGCGATTGCGCTGGTGGTGTGGTACATCTTGATTACACTTTCAAATATTCTTCAGCGCTTTTCGATTGCCGAAAAGCATCTCCCCGAATGGTTGACACTTCTCTTGGCGATTGCCACATTTAGTGTCGTAATTTGGATTTTTGCTGCGATTATTAACTCAAATTACCAAAGCTTGGTGTTAGAATTGCCGATTTATCAGGAAAAGATTAATGACCGCATCGGCAGTATTGGAACTTATTTTGGGTTTGAAGGACTGTCGGCAGAAGTATTTTTCGCCAATTTTGATTTCCCAGCATTGTACAAAAGACTCGCTGGAGAAATCGGCAATGGCGCGCGCCTCAGCGGTGGAATTTTGGTCTATGTAATATTTTTGTTGCTCGAATATCGCAAGTTTGGCAAAAAACTCGAGTTTGTCTTTCATAACCGTCGTCAACTGCGCAATGTCGAAAAAATCCTCTCACGCATTAATGAAGATGTTCAAACCTATATTGGCATCCAATCGCTTGCCAGTTTGCTCACAGCATCGTGCGTCTACTTGGTGCTCAAAATCTTTGGACTGCCTTTTGCCGAATTCTGGGCGCTACTGACATTTGTGCTTAATTATATTCCGGTCTTCGGTTCGATTTTGGCAACGGTGTTTCCGGTACTTACTGCTGTAGTAGAATTTAATAATCTTGTTCCGGTGGCAATTTTGACGATGATTATTGTGGCAATCCAATTTCTCATCGGCAACATCCTTTTGCCGCGTTTTATGGGAAATTCGCTTAACTTGAGTCCACTTACGATTTTGATTTCACTCGCTGTCTGGGGCAAAATTTGGGGAATCACGGGTATGTTTTTGAGCGTGCCAATTATGGTGATTATCAATATTATTCTGGCGCGATTTGCGGGAACACGCTGGGTTGCAGTGCTCCTTTCGGGAAATGGGAAGGTGCGGTAAAAGCAAACAAATCCACAATTTTTGGTTGTCACAATTAGGCATTCAAATACTTGTATATTTTAGAGAGAAGCAGAAAGTACGAGTTGCATCTTGTGCAGCATGGAATATTTGTCAGATAGGATTGAAGATTGGCGAACGGCGGCGAATGATAATAAAGCTCCCGAACAAACGGAAGTTTCACAACATATTGCTGAAATCCTTACTCGTGCCAAAACGCGCGCAGAGACCGCTCTCGGGAGAATCATCAATCCCGAAATCGCGGCATTGGATACAGGTGCTCTCGGCGACTGTCATTCGCAAAGCGGTAGAATCAGAATCGATGATGACTTGGCTCCGGAAAAACCACAAGGAAAGAAGGATGAAACAGGATTTAATACATCGAATGAAAACCAAATTACTCATGTGCTGATCCATGAGGGCACGCACCGGAAAAGATTTTCGGCATCTCAGAATTATCTTCCAGAGGCGACAGAAGAAGGTCTTACCGAATTGGCGACAGAAAAATATACAGGAGGCACTATTGCTTATGCTGATTATATCAGCGATACTCGAGTGATGGCTAGGCGAGTCGGACTGCCAATAGGGACTTTGGTTTCAGATTATGAAACGGGAAACATCGAGCGCATTAATGCCGCGCTCGCTGCTGATGCCAATGGCATGACATTTGCAGAATATCAAAAGCTGATCGCAGCGAATGACGATGAATCATTTGCTCTCGCAGCCTAAAGCGCTCACTTGGCAAAAAACTCTTCCGGATCAGTAATTTTCCCCGTTATCGCAGCAATCGCCGCCATCAGCGGGCTCATCAAATGTGTGATTGAGCCAGGTCCTTGTCGTCCGACAAAATTACGATTTGAAGTACTCGCACAGCGTTCGCCTGCCGGAATCATATCGCCGTTCATCGCAAGACACGCCGAACATCCTGGTCTGCGAAAGTCGGCTCCGGCATTGATAAATATCTGATCAAGTCCTTCGGCGATTGCTTGTTTTTCGACAGCTTCACTTCCGGGAACGACAAAAACACGAATATCAGGAGCAATCTTGTGATTTTTAAAAATCTCGGCTGCTTGGCGTAAATCAGGAATGCGCGCATTGGTGCAGCTGCCGATAAACACATGCTCGATGGGAAGTCCTGCCAATTTTTGCCCAGGAAGAAGCTTGGTATATTCGAGACTTTTTTCGGCAAGCGAGCGTTGATCTACTGGAATTTGTTGCAATTCGGGAAGTGCTTTGTCGATTTCAACTGATTGCGCGGGCGTTGTTCCCCAAGTGACAATCGGTTTTTTGCCTTCTAAATCAATAACAATTTCGGCGTCATATTCTGCCCGAGCATCAGAAACAAGCGAGAGCCAATAATCCTTTTTGCTTTCAAACTCAATTTTGCCGTAGAGAGTTTTTTTGAGATATGCGAGTGTCGTTTCATCGGGAGCAACGAGTCCTGCGCGCGCGCCGCATTCGATGCTCATATTGCAAATCGTCATGCGTTCTTCCATGCTCAAATTGCGAATATAATCGCCGGTATATTCGAGCACAAAGCCAGTTCCACCTTGGACGCCAATCTGATTAATCAAAGCGAGAATCGCATCCTTGGCGGTAAAATACGGTGACGGTTCACCTTTAAAATACACCCGCATTGTTTTGGGACGATCGAGGAGAATACAGCTTGTTTCGAGAACATGCGAAATCTGCGTTGTACCAATACCAAATGCCAAAGCACCAAACGCGCCATGTGTGGAAGTGTGTGAATCGCCACAAACGATAGTCATACCCGGCTGGGTCAGACCGAGCTCCGGTCCGACGACATGGACAATCCCCTGTCCAGAACCAATGTCCAGCAGCTTGATATTGTGTTCTGCACAATTAGTGCGAAGTTTTTCGACCTGTCGGCGATTCAGTTCATCAGCAAAATTTTTGCGCTCGCTATCGGTCGGAATCGAATGGTCGAGAGTCGCAACATTACGATGCGGTGCGAGTACATTTTTGCCACGCTCTTTGAGTGCAGCAAACGCTTGCGGACTGGTGACTTCGTGGAGCAGTTGCAAATCGACAAAAAATATATCCGGTGCACCATCCACCAGTTCGACAACATGCATGTCCCAGATTTTGTCTATGATTGTCTTCGGCATAAGCGTATTTTGAAAAAATATCGTGTAGCGATTCTACCTTTGACGGTTGGCAAGAAGCAAGCCTGATGCATCAACAAATCGGAAGAATGGTGGCTTTCTTTCTGGAGGAGAGGAAGTTTAGCGAAAGAAATGAAATAATTGAGCGCCAACCGAAAGAGGGCATTTGCCCTCTTTTGTGCTTTTCGTTGTCGGTGATTGAAAGGATTACTCTACCTCTTCAAACTCCAGATCATCAAAGTACGCCGGTTCGGCATTGTCACGGGTCTGGACAAAGAGCCATGCGGTGGCGGCATTTTGGGGAGCGGTGTCTTGGGCGGTGCCCTCTCTCCAAGTGGTGGAATTGGGTTGCCCGAAGTGTTTCATCGGCGTGATCTGATTGCCATTACTATCGAACCACTTCAGGATAAGATAGATGTTCTTGCCCTTGTACCAAGCAGAGAAGCGATAGGTGTTGCCGGGAGTGATCGGGATACGGTTAGCAGTGTCGGAGTAGACCTGACCACTACTGGAGCTCGTGTCCCCATCGATCATGTAAGAGGAGGTGCCGGAGTGT
>JBGSOV010000007.1:0-99246 GCA_041738935.1 Candidatus Altimarinota bacterium
GGAATCGTTACGGTTACAATACTAGCCTCACAGTAACAGGAAGTGTCGAAAATGCAGGGGATATCCGGAATGATGCCGCTGGGGTATTATCTTTGAATGTCTCGGGCAATATCACGAATACAAAGTTGTGGCGGAATCATCGCACCTCCCTCATCTGGACACCCATCCCCGGCGCTACCGCTCACGAAATTCGCTTGCGCGAAGGTGTGACAGGAGACTCGAACACCATCGCCCTCGGCAATGCCGCCGCGTACAATATCACCAACCTGCTTTCTGATAACCTCTGGGTGTGGCAATCGCGCCAACAGGTTAGCGGCGCATGGAGCGATTGGTCTGACGCGCATTTTATCACTACGGATAGTGCCTACACGCCACCGACTGTAACAGAATTTAGCGATGTCATCGTCGGCGACTGGGCGTACCCCTTTGTGATGCATGCTGCCGAACGCGATATCGTCAGTGGCTTCGATGATGCGACATTCCGCCCGGGAGAGAGTGCCACCAAAGCTGAGGTACTCAAAATGGCATATCGCTCTTCTGGCAGAACCACTCCTCCCGATTGTGAGCCGGGCGATGCGCAGTCGTTCCCCGATGTTGCACTCGATGCCTGGTATTGCGGCTTGGTCAAAGACGGCAAGCAAAAAGGGTTTGTTACCGGAACTGTCGAAGGCTTCTTTGAGCCGAACAAAGTAGTGAGTCGCGCCGAAGCGGCCGTACTGCTTTCGCGGCTGTTCGAGGTGGAAGAAGGCGACCTGGAGTGCTTATTGAACTCCAAGATAGAAAAACGCCGCTACAGCGATGTCAGTCCGGAGAATATCACCGGACATGGCTGGTTTTATCATTCCGTGATCTGGATGTCGAATGCCCGCGTTAAGGCAATCGATGGAGATGGACGGTTGGCATACGCGCGCGACAAGACGATCGTCAAAGGCTATGCGGGAGATTTGTTTCGACCTTTTGGCAATGTCTTACGCTCCGAAGCCTCAAAGATGGCAGTAAACACCAAGAACTTCTTTCGTGATCCGGCAGTGCAAGCGCGAGGCTGTACTCCAGTGCTGCAAGCTTTCACCCTCCAAGATGCCGAGATTGTTCCCGAAATCGCTTCGATCGGAAATCTCTACGAACAAGAGATCATCAATGCGGCAACCAATACCGCGCCGGATGCGCTGCACCTGACAGGAACCGATGAACGCACGATCTTTGCCAACGAACCAATCCACTTCCAATTTACCGATGGAGTAACAGGTGATGGCAAGACCGATGCCGATGGCGATGTGCTCTTTTATTCTTGGAACGCGATTGGCGGTGGCAGTTTTAGCGCTGATGAGCCGGACTTCTCCAAAGTCACCTGGACGCCTCCACCGGTACAAACCGAGACCGTCTTCGTCATCAATGTCGTGCGTGGTGATGGCAGGGGGAAGGTAGGAGAAGGACAATTTACGATTACGGTGTTGCCGGTCGAATCCGTCACTTCTATTCCGGCAGGCGGCGATTGGAGCAATTCCGCGACATGGGACAGCGCTGCGGTACCGGGGAGCGAAGACCATGTTGTAATCGATTCGGTCGTATATGTCGATACCGATATCACGGTCGCGTCTCTCCAGATCACAGCAAATGGCAGGCTCCTCGAAGCGCCGGGCGGACCATATTCGCTCACTATCTTGGGCTTGCTCTATAACGATGGCGAACTGGGCGACAGCGATCCGCAAACAGAATCTTTTGCCATCACCGTTACGGGCGATGCAGTCAACAATGGTGCTCTCTACACCAGCAAAAATACCGTGGGCGGCACGCTGCAAAATAACGGCAGTTGGGGCGGCGGACTCAGTACGAGCACCCTTCCTGATGTGGCGGATATTCCCGGTGATGCCCCGTTTACCGGCACACTTGTGGTTACCGATGATCTCACTGTCACCAAGACCACCGAAGTCCCGGGCACGCTGGATCCCAATGGCAAGACGATCACAGTTCCGGACGACACCACACTTGTGGTCGATAATCTTACCGGTACGGGTACGATCAACGGCAACGGGATTCTCGTCATCCGTGGTGACATCCTCGTTTCGGGCGTAACGCTCAATACCGGAACCTTGCTCTTCGATGATGCCGAGCAGCAGATCGCCGGCAATCTGACCGCGCCGAATATGATCTTTGAGAATGGCGTCAAGTCCTTTGGCAATACGACTTTGAATGGCAATGTGTATATCAAGGGACTTGTGACCTTCCAGAATATTCCCGGTCAACGCGCATTGCTTCATATCAATGGTACGCTGAATAACGAAGGAACGATTCGCAATGCGCCCGGTGATTTTGCCGCGCAGTCAGCGCCAGCTCTCCTCGCAATGAATGCGCTCAGCGATAGCGGCAATCTCCTTTTTGCCGATGCAGAGACAGCAGGATTTGATGTCCGCATCACCGGTCGGGTCACCAGCAGCGGACAGGTCAAAAACTCGCGAGTGCTTGTGATTGGCGACCTCGTGACGACCGGAGATTGGCAAGATACCGAAACGGTGCTCAGTTGGGACGCGGTCGCTGATGCGACGCATTACGAATTGCAGACCGGTGCTCCACGCGCGACATGGAATCCGGCTGCTCTTGTTGCTGCCACAAATTTTGTCGTGCCTGATCCGGATTTTGTACAAGGCTTTTTCTGGCGTATTCGCCCCGTCTTTGACAGCGGCGTTGGCGAGTGGCAGCCAGCTCATGCAGTCAATGCCGATCCGGCAGATGTCCCGCGTGACGATGCGGCGCCACCTCTGGGCACGCTCTTTTGTCCAGAACTGAGCCAAGCGGTGACATATCTTCCGGTTACTCCTCAAGCAAGCGACTGCTCCAATGCGGCAATCGAGGCGAACAAATTGCAATTGCTCGATAGTAGTTGTGCGCCGATCGTTGGCGCGCGCGTCAACCTGCGGCGGAGCAATAATTCGTACCTGACTAATATCCTTACTGACGAAAATGGTATCGCCGATTTTGCAACTGCGGATCTCGCTACTGACCCCGATCATTTTGAAGTAGATTATCATGGCAGCACTTTTTCTACGGAAGCAGCAACATTTACAACCGGAGCAACTGTCCAGACCCAACCTTTCGCCCTCACCCTTACAGCGTCTGATTGTTCGGGCATTGCAGGCGCACGCGTCAATCTTCGTCGCGCAAACAATTCGTATGTGACCATGACGGCGACAGACACCTTCGGAAAAGCAAGTTTTGAAGTCTTGCCTGCCTCGACCATGCGACTGGAAGCCGATTACAATGGCAGCACATGGCAATCGGAAGCAATAACGCCGACAACCGAAGTACTGCTGGGGACAGAACGATTTGCCCTGATACTAAGCACCAGCTCAGATGAAAAGATCCCAAATGTCCGCGTCAATCTCCGTCGCGAGAATGGTTCGTATGTCAAAAACACCACAACGGATGATGGCGGTACCGCTGCCTTTGAAGTCTTGCCTAGTGCAGCACATATACTTGGAGTAGATTATAGCGGGGCGACCTTGCGTACGCCGGTATCGACTGCTCATGCTGCGATCAGCGTTGCTACCGTGCCGTACTCTTTGGCGCTGACTGATAGCGAAGACAGTGCGATTGCAGGTGCGCGCGTCAATCTCCGCCGTGAAAATAATTCGTACATCACCAAAACAGAGACGGATCAAAGTGGCATTGCGACTTTTGAAGTCCTTCCCGGAGCCGAGCTCAGGCTTGAAGCCGATTATCAAGGCGGCACGCTGCAGACAGCAGCGCAAGCGGTAGATACCGCGTTGGAAGTACCAGTCAAGACGCTCAGTTTTGGCGCGATTCTGACAAGCACTGGCGGTACCGCGATTCCAAACGCGCGTATCAATCTGCGCCGCGCCAATAGCTCGTATGTCACCAATACCACGACCAATGCACAAGGTATCGGAGTTTTTGAAGTCTTGCCCGGCACACAAAATATCCTCGAGGTCGATTACAATGGCGCCAAATATCAGACAGCGATCATCACTGTCGGAGAAAACACGCTCCAAGAAATAACACTCGCAACCGACCTTGATGTCGGAGTCGGGATAACGACGGGTAATTTTGGCGTTGCCTTTACCGATTCGCTCGGCAGCCCTCTCGCTGGTGTTCGCGTCAATCTCCGCCGCGAAAATAATTCGTATGTCACAAAAGCAGATACTGATGAAAATGGAATTGCTGCTTTTGATGTCGTGCCCGGAGCAGTCATGCGACTCGAAGTCGACTACAATGGTGCGACCTATAGTACGCAGCCGATTATTGTCGATGGACAGGTGATTGTTCCGATCAGCACAAACCCCTTCGCACTCAAGCTGACCGATAGTGCAGGAGAAGTTATTTCGAATGTACGCATCAACCTGCGCCGCGAAAACGGTTCGTATGTCACCAAGGCGAATACCGATGAGACAGGTACTGCTGCGTTTGAAGTCGTGCCTGGCGCGCGTATGAAGCTAGAAGTGGATTATAACGGCGCAACGCACCAAACCGAGGTATTTGCCATCGAAGCGCCTGCCGAAGTCGAAGTGGCTACCCTCCCTTTTGCTCTTATCCTCACGAATAGCGAGAATGATCCTCTTATTGGTGTGCGCATCAACCTGCGCCGCGAGAACGGCTCGTATGTTACCAAGACGAATACCGATGAAGGCGGTATCGCCAGTTTTGAAGTCGTGCCTAGTGCTCGCATGAAGCTCGAGGCAGATTTTAATGGAGGAGTCTACCAAACTTCAGCAGCACAAATCGATGATGCTACAGAAATCGAGGTGAGCACGCTTCCGCTCGCCGTAGCTTTGACGAGTGGCGAAAGCCCACTCCCCAATCAGCGTGTTGATCTGCTGCGGGAAAACGCTTCCTATATCACCAATACCAGCACGGATGTCAATGGAAACGCTGCGTTTGAAGTCCTGCCGGGAGTTCTCCATAAACTCCGCGCAACGCGCAACGGCGTCACGTGGGTTTCTGATGCTGTCAGCGGCGGCGGTGAGATTGTAAGCAAGAGTTTTTAAAACGAGCGGATTGTTCAGATATTGATTAGAAATCGATTAAAAAGCAGGTATCCGGTGAATAATTTCCCGGTGCCTGCTTTGATAACTGATACAATAAAAATTACAAATCCATCGTGTGGAAGCCATGAATCACCATATATTGGCATACAATTGGTGGAGGTGGGGGGAATCGAACCCCCGTCCGGTAAGGGAAGAAAATAAGCGTCTCCGATCACAGTCCCGTTTGATTACCGCAAGTGAATAAAAACGAAACAAAAACTCACTTGCGAAATATCCGTATTAATACTGTATTACGCGGAACAGACATCACAAAACCGCGCGTACAGTCTCGGATTGATGACGTTCTTTATATTCCCCCCGAGCGGAAAATACAAGAACGGGACCGCGTTGTTGGCAGTCACGGGCTCAAGCGGAATGCTTAGGCAACAAGTGCTACAGGAGCAAATGTCTCTGCTCTTTTTGCAAAGAAGCTGGAGACGCCATCAGCAATGCCGCGAGCCATTTTATCTGCTTTTGCAGTTGTTTTGATTCTTGTGGATATACCGGGGACAAAAATCACGCCCCGAGATCGCAGCTTATCCCCTCCAAGTCCTTCCGTCAAAAGCCAGGTCACCCCCGCGGTTTTAAAGATCTCCCCACTTTTTTCTGTGGGTTCTTTATTTTGAGACTTCTACATAAGAAAAGCAAGAGCATTTCGCTCCTCTCCTGAGTTAGAGCCTGTCCCGTACTTGATACAGGAAGAGGTTGGGTGAGGTCGTAGCAATATGTTTGTGGTTGGGGATGTCGAGATTTTTCTTTGCAACCCCCTCCAACTCCCCCTAACTTAGTGGGAGGGAAAAACGCATAAACCCCTGTTTCCCCTTCAAAACCACATCTTTCACAGGGGTGACGCAGGTCCTGTTGTTATTTCTCAAAGACTCCGCATGATGACGAACGGCGGCTTTCGCAGCGCCATGCTTCATTCACTTTCAAAATCGGCAATGCCGCGAGTTGCTTTGCCATGCCATCTGGCGCGCGCAACATGATTTCCGAAAAAATAGGTTTCATCTCAAGAGTAATTTTAGTTTCTTCATCTGGGGCGAGTGTTTTTGCTTCAAGTATGACGGTTGCTTTTATGCTTTCAAGCTGCCAGTCCTTCAGATCGACGGGGAACTGTGAGTAATTTTTGAGGATCACTATCTTGGACTGCGGAATGACTTGGTGAATGCGCAGGTGCTCGTATCCGCTACGAGATTCGACAAAATACAAAACCTTTTGCATCGGTGTCGAATCGACCGTCGGCTCTGGCGTAAATGCGAAAAAATATAAACTGCCCGTGCGTTCGATTGCAATCGGCTCGTCATACATCAGTCCGTCTGCTGGCGAGGCGTCGGCGAGACGCGTCCAAAAGACTTTTGCTGCCTTCAAATTCGCCTCAATTTGTACTGTAAAAGTAGACGGATAAATCCCCGCAGCCTTGTCTGTCCAGACTTGCAAATCTGCCGCCGCAAACGGCGCGGACGCAAAAAAAGCGGTGCACAACAGTAATGACCAAAAATTATACTTCATGCGAACTTGTTTTGGAAGGCTGTGTATCAAGGTCGACAACATCGTCGCTTTTGAACATATAGCGGACAGAGAGACTAAAAAAGATTCCTGTTATCGAGCCCAATGCAGCAAAACCCAAAAAAGGATACATCAGTGATTGATCGCGGAATGTCGCCAAAAAAAAGAATTCTTCTGTTCGATAACTCCAGTTGCCCACAATCAGGACAGCGGTCAAAATCAGAAAGATGAGGAACAAAAAGTGCGTGACAAATCGCATAGAAGCAGACAATTCAATCGTGATTGTGACAAAGTCTCCTCTTCTTTTCAATACAAAAGCCCGCTACACTTGCGGGTGATGAAAATATCCAGCGCTTACAAGACAATTCGGGATGAAGTTGCGGCAAAAAAAGCGACACTCGTCGCTGTCGTCAAAAAGCGCACGATTCCCCAAATTCAAACACTGATTGATGAAGGCGCTGCTGATATTGGATTTGGAACGGTGCAGGATGCCGAAGACAAGCTCGTGCAATTGCATTTTAACGGAAAAGTGCATCTCGTAGGGCATTTGCAAAAAAACAAAGTGCGCAAGGCAATACTTTTGTTTGATATGATTCAATCTATCGATTCGCTCGCGCTGGCAGAGCGTATTTCTCAAGTTGCCGCCGAAATGGAGCGCACGGTTTCGCTTCTGCTTCAGGTCAATATTGCCGATGATTCGCACAAATTTGGCTTTTCACTTGCCGAGTTACATTCCGCCTTGCCGCGCCTTGCCGCCTTGCCACAGCTCGATATTCGCGGATTGATGATGATTGGAAAAGCAGATGTTTCGGAAGAGAGTACGCGCCAAGATTTTGTCCAGTGCAGACAACTCTTTACTGAAATCCGAGACACAAACATTTTTGGCAAAATTTTTACCGATCTTTCAATGGGAATGAGTGATGATTATCCGCTTGCTCTTGCCGAAGGCGCCACGATGGTGCGGGTGGGGTCAGCACTTTTTGCGTAAAAAACCAAAACCCGCTACACTTCGTGCGTAATTTTTATTGTATGAACAAATCATCGCTTGCGCGTTTTACCCCTCTTTTTTTGGCGTTCGCTTGCTTTATTGCGTGGTCGACGACAACGAGTGCGAACAAACTCTTTTCGGATGTGCCACTTGATCATCCGTTTTTTGTCGCCATTTCCGAGCTCGAGCGTCGCGGCGTCCTCAATGGTTTTGCCGATGGATCGTTTCGTCCGCAAGCCGATATCTCACGCGCGGCAGCATTAAAAGTAATTTTGATGACAGCAGGAACCCAAGTCAGCGGTGTGGTCGCGGCGCGCCCGTTTCCAGATGTGCCGATTGATGCGTGGTTTGCCGCCATTACCTGGAAAGGTGTCGAACTGGGAATTGTCAAAGGTGATGGCGAAGGTTTTTTTCGCCCCGAGCGCAATGTCTCGCGCTCTGAAGCGCTTGCGATGCTTTTTCGTACCGAAGGCACCGAACCAAAAGCTGTAACCGCAGCGCCATTTGGTGATGTACCAGATTATGCGTGGTACGCACCATATTTTGCTGAAGCAAAACAACGTGGGCTTTTTTCTGGGCAAAAAGCCGATCCTGATCACTTGCTTACGCGCGGCGAATTGGCAGATCTCGCCTATCGCTTTTTTGGCACCAAGTGGGATGCGTCCGAATTTGTCGGCATCGCCTCATACTACGGTAAGGGGTTTGACGGCGCCAATACTGCCAGCGGCGAACCACTGGCAAATGATGGATTTGTTGCCGCGCATCGGATTTTGCCGTTTGGTACGCATGTGCGAGTTGTGCAACAAGCTTCTTTGCAATCGGTGGTTGTCAAAATCATTGACCGTGGACCATATGTAGTGGGACGTGTGGTTGATTTGTCTCAAGCGGCTTTTGAGGCACTTGCGCCGCTTTCTGCTGGCGTGACTGCTGTGCATTTGCAAGTGGTTGACGAGGCAACGCCGCTTGGTGTGACAGAAACATGTGACGCGCCTCAATCTGAAGCTCTTCCTAAAGATGCTTTTGACAATATCGAACTCTTCACCGCGATTCCTACCACCTTTCGTGCGGGCGAAACCTTTGTCGTCAAAGGTAAAGTGACGAGCGAGATTCTCCCTGAAGAGGCAACTCTTTCGTACAAACAAAATGACAAAACATTTTATTCTGCTGGCAAATTGACAGGGGGCGTATTTGAAATTCCGCTCTTTTTTGCGCAAAGCGGCAGCTACGAATTGTCGCTGATTCCTGGCAGATCGGGGCGCTCGCGCATACAAAAAATCGAAGTAACCGAGCCCGACTGCGAAGCCAATTTGGCGAGCACTACCAGCGCACCGCAAAACTTTCGCCATATTCTCAAAAACGGCGATGCCGTGCTGCAATGGGATGACAACAAAAATAATATTTTCCGAATCGAAATCGCCCAAGACGACAAAAGTTTTGTGTATTTTGTTCGCAATACCAACGAGTTCTCGCCGCCGCTGTTTCCGCTGCAAAATTTTGTCGAGGGACTCACTATTCTGCGCATCTGGGGCGCAAAATCACCGAGCGGTGCTTTGGAGCGTTCGACCGGCTGGGCATATGGCGGCGAGCGCAAAGTGTATGCTGTCGAGCATCTTTCGCGCCAAGATAATACGATTGCGAATGTCGAGCTCACGAGTGATTTTGCTGTCGGGCAAAACATCACTATCCGCGGCACGACTGACAAAACCCTCGATGGTAAGGTTGCCATTATTCAGCCCGACGAAACGATTGTCGAAATTCCCCTCGCCATCAAGGGCGCCGAGTTTTCGGCAAATTTTACTCCAGCACAAAATGGCGAACATATTTTTGAAATCAATCAAAACGACGCGCTGATGCTCTTCGTAGGAAGCACCATTCCCAAAGGCATGGTGCCGCTGATTCCGAGCTATTTTGACCTGCGTAATCAAGACGAACAGGCGCCAGTTGCGCCCGAACAAATGCCCAACGTAATGCTCGGACTCGTCAACCAAGAACGCACCAAACGCGCGCTCCCACTTTTTACGCTTGATACCGACCTCAATAATTTAGCGCAATTTCGCGCTGACGATATGTGCACCAACAACTATTTGGCGCATGTCGATAGCGATGGTAATACTGCCGAAGACTATCGCGCTCTCTACAATATTCAAACCGGAATTGCCGAAAATCTTGCCAAAGACGAAAACACGCGTGGCGCGCATGCGGGGTTGATGCGTTCGCCGATTCATCGCAAAACCATCATCAATCCTGCTTACACGCGGTTGGGGCTGGGCTTTTGTTTTACCACAACCGAACCCAAATCACTCGTAGTCGTACAAATTTTTGGAGGCGAAACATTTCGCGCCGATACAATTCCCCTCTATCGCGAAAACATCTTGGCAGAAGTAAACAGCATTCGCATCGAAAACCCAGTAATGCCCAACACCGTGCTCGAAAGTGTCGCGCAAAATTGGGCGGAGACAATGTCAAAAAAAGATTTTTGGGGATTTGAAAACGGCGACGACAGTCTCGAAAAAAACCTGCGTGCCGCCGGCATCAAAAGCAGTGCCAAATCAATCGTTTTTAAACTCGGCAGTATTAGCGAAATCAAAGACGCCTTTCGTAAAAACAGCATTACCATTGGCGACTCGACGCAACAAAACTTTTTATTGGATAGCGCTTATCAAAAGATTGGTGTGGGTATCACGCAAAATAGTACCTGGGATATTTTTCTGGTAGTTTTGGGCACACAATGAGCATTCCTTCCTTCGTCACCATCGGGCCAATCACACTCCACTTCTACGGATTGATGTACGCTATGGCAGCGGTATGCGCTTATTTTTTGACTCGTTTTGTTGCACGCAAAAAACAAAGTCTGCTTACCGGCGACAACATTACGGATGTGATTTTTTGGACAATGCTGGGCGGCGTCATCGGCGGACGACTCTTCTACGCACTCGTCTACAATCCGCAAGTCTATCTCGCTGATCCGTTGCAGATTTTGCAAGTTTGGAAAGGCGGCATGTCGATTCATGGCGGGCTGTTGGGTGGTTTTTTTGGCGCCTTGCTTGCCGCAAAAATAATCAAACGCCCGCTTGCCGAAATTGCCGATATATTTTTGCCCGCTTTGGCACTTGGGCTCGCGTTTGGACGCCTGGGGAATTTTGTTAATGGCGAACTCGTCGGGCGCCCGACAGACTTGCCATGGGGAATGGATTTTGGTGATGGGCTGCAGCGCCATCCGTCGCAACTGTATGCCGTTATTAAAGATGTGCTGCTCTGCGCGATTTTCCTTGTTTTGCTTTTTCGTGTGCACTGGCGTCCAGGAGTTTTGAGCGGACTCTTCCTCAGTTGTTACGCAATACTCCGCTTTTTAGTCGAGTTTTTCCGCGCTCCAGATCCACAATTGGGTTTGCTTGCTTTGGGACTTTCGATGGGACAATGGCTTTCGGTTGTGCTTTTTATTGTGGGCGTGGGGGTCATGACACTCTACAAATATGCTATGCCAAGGCGTTAATCATGCGCTTTTCTAGCCCCTCTTGTCTGGGTAAAACTATTATTTTCTATTGCAAAAAAACGCCCAGAACAAGTCTGTGACGTCTTTTTGTTTTTGTTTTGATCGCCGATCGTTTCCGTCCTGGCAACTTAGGCCTCAGAGGCGTTGCGGGGAGAACGATTTTGTAGCGATTGCGGACCGAACCCAGTCCTTTTCTTGCCTGCCTCCGGATGTCTTTTTAGTCGCTCCTACGACTTGCCCGTTATCACGCGATCGATCCATATAAATACAGATGCCGGGTGCGAACAAATGATTATGACGGGATTGCAGCGCGGTTCTCATGCACTGCAATCTGCTTGGAAAGCGAAGAAAACCAAATCCTTTACGAGAAATTTTTTTCTGAGGTGAAGAACTGACGTTTTCTTTACTTTTTTGATGTCTTAACTAAGACATCGCAAAAGTATAGTCGTTGTTGACGAAAAAATCAAACCTTTTTTCTGAGAAAATCTTTTTAGGCGACGAGTAAGTTCGGGGGAACATTTGAAGTGTGTTTGTAAGCCACGCTCTTGAGAGAACAAACTATTACAAGCAGTTTACAAGATTGCTCGAGCCGGGAATTTTCTTTTATGACAAGCCATCTCCCAAACTGGAAGGACGGGGTGAGGCAGCAGAACACCCTGTCCGGCGGAGGTTCGGCAAGCATCCTTCTGGAAGAAAGAGTAAAGTGGTTCATGAGCAGGAGATAAATGAAAAAGATTTGAATCCTTTATAGTTTATCTCTTGTTCGGTGTTATTCTTGAATAATTCTCCAGGCTATAAAAATAACTACTGTTGTGGTCTAAAAACTGCTCTTGATATCAAAATGTATCCTGCAACAGCTCTCTGTAATTGGGCTTTGACTATTTCTTTACTTACGTGCCCAGCGATTACCGCCATAATTGACAACAAATCCTTTCATCTCGAGTATCGTCAGCATCGCCGAAAACTGCGCTGGCTGCAGTTCGCTTGTTCGCACGATTTCATCAAAAAGCCGTGGTTCGTGATCGAGTAATTCGTAAATGCTTTTTTCAATCGGGTCGGTTGGAACGGTACGTTGCAATTGTTCTTGCGAACGTTTTAATTCCAATGGAAGTTCGTTCAAAATATCTTCTGCATCCATCACCAGTTTGGCAGTACCATTTTGAATCAAACGATTTGGCCCCATCGCCATCGGCACCGCGGGGCTACCCGGTACGGCAAAAACTTCGCGTCCTTGCTCGAGCGCAAATTGTGCGGTGATAAGCGAACCGCTTTTTTCGGCGCCTTCGATGACAAGCGTCCCGAGCGAAATACCAGCGACAATGCGATTGCGCCGTGGAAAATGAAAAGCATTGGGCGGCACGCCCGGACAAAATTCGGAAATTATGGCGCCGCCACTGGCGACAATTTTGTCCGCAAGACTGCGATTTTCGCTTGGATAGATTTGATCAATTCCGTTCCCAAGCACGGCAATCGTCTTCCCTCCGCTTTTGATGGTCTCGCTGTGCGCGACCGCGTCAACACCACGCGCAAGCCCCGACACAATCGCAAGCCCCGAGCGGACCAAAGCGGGAACCAATTTTTCGGTCATTTGGCGTCCGGCCACCGAAATTCGTCGCGTGCCAACGACTGACAGCGAAATGCCATCTGCCGCTGCGAGTGCGCCACGCACAAGCAAAATCACCGGTGGTGCATCAATCGTCCGGAGCCGCTGCGGATAATCGTCGTCTTCGTAAAACACGATTTTGGCATTTGCTTTAGTAATTTGTTCCAAAACTTTTGCCGCATCAATCTGCTGCGTTTTGTCTAAAAATATCTGCGCTGAACGCTTGGTAATACCAGCTTGTTCAAATGCTTTCACATCTTTGCACTGCCACGCGCGCTCAAGCGAACCAAAATGATTGCGCAGCCCAGCAATCCGCGCAGGCGTTAAAAAATCTGTAGCAGCAAAGCCAGCGAGAACAAGAGGTGATTCCAAAATCAGTAAAATCCACGATATTTTGACATAGTATTTTTTGTTTGTCACGAGCAGTTTTTGCTTCTCTATTATGCCGCCAAAAACTTTTCTGCCACCTGATACACTGGGCCAGCACCGATACTGACAATTACATCGCCGGCTTTTGCTTCGTTTTGGAGTAAGGCGATTGTTTGCGCGAAATCATGCGTATGTCTGGCTTTTGCTCCAGCTTCACAAATCTTCTGCACAAGTATCTCTGCCGAAACGGACTCGACATCCTCTTCAGAATCGCGGACGCGATAGATATTGGGGATCAAGACTTCGTCTGCATCGGCAAAACTGGCGGCAAATTCGTCCAAAAAATCGCGCGTGCGTGAATACTGATGTGGCTGAAAGACCGCCCAAACTTTTGCTTCTGGAAACTTTTCGCGAAAGGCGGCGAGCGTCGCGCGAACTTCGGTGGGATGATGCGCGTAATCGTCAAAAATATGCATGCCGTTTTTGTCACCTTTATATTCAAATCTTCGCCATGTCCCGCGAAACTGCGCGAGTGACTGTTTGGCAGTTTCTGGCGGAAGCTCTAAAACATGAAAAAGTGCCAAGACGAGCGCGGCGTTTTGTCGATTGTGCTTGCCAGGAATCGCCATTGTCGGGACTTGTTCAAGAAAATCTGCAGCATCGACTTTGTGCGCGGCAATACTGCCAAAAAGTGCTTGGATACGCGCATTCGAAAAATCTGCAATCAGCGTTCCGCTTTCCGGCAAGCGCTCAGCAAAAGCAGCAAAGGCTTCAAAATATTTCTCTTCACTCCCAAAAAAATCCAAATGATCCGGCTCACAATTGGTCACAATAATAATGCTTGGTGACAGATGCAAAAATGAGTTGTGGTATTCGCACGATTCCACCACAAACAGTCCACAGCTCGTCTCTTGGCAGAGGACCGGCGGGCCAGCAAGTCGGATATTTTTACCTCCCCATTCGAACACTTTCGTTCCCAAAATCACCAGTGGATCGACAAGCGCCGCTTCGAGCGCAAGTCCTGCCATCGCTGTTGTTGTCGATTTGCCATGAGTGCCACATATCGAAACTGTCGGAATCGTTTTGGAAATATCACCGAGCGCTGCAAAATACGATTTTTGCGGAATTTTAAGTTCCGTCGCACGCTGCCTTTCGGGATTGTTGGGCGGAATTGCCTCCGAATAAATGAGCTCGTATACTTGCGGATCGAGATTTTCTGCTGTGTGCTCAGCAAAAATTTCGATTCCTTCTGCGCGTAGTTCTTCTAGTAAAGGCGAATTGCTCGGGTCAGAGCCAGTAACTGTTACTCCCTTCGAACGAAAAAAGCGCGCGAGTGCGCTCATCCCGATGCCGCCGATTCCGACAAAATGTGCTTTCATCCGGCTTCGAGAGAATCGCGCAGCTTTTTGAGCCCACGTGATTGCAAGATGCGAATCGCTGTTTCGCTTTTGTCCAAAACCGTGGCGATTTCCGAATTTTTTTGATCAGAAAAATATTTCAAAATAATCGCTTGCGCTTGCATTTCGGGCAGGGATTTGAGTGCAGTCATAATCCGACCATGGTCAATATTGGTAACGGTTTTTTCGGGAGTATTGGCAATATCCGATTCATCGACATAGGTTTCGGGAATTTCTTCGAGTGGAACTTCTTTGCGGTAATGATCGACTAAGATATTTTTGGCAATGCGAAAGAGCCACGCTGAAAACGGCATGTTATCTTTTTTTTGATACTTGTCGAGATTTTTGATGGTCTTAAAAAATACATCGGAAGTCAAGTCCTCGGCGATGGCTTCGGACGAAACACGAAAAAAAATAAAGCGATAAATCACATTCAAGAAATAATCATACAGCTCACCAAAGGCTTCTTTGTCGCCGTCTTGTGCACGGACGACGAGTGCGTCGATTTTTGCTTCATCAACTTGCATTTGCTCTCGAAAACACCAGTACTATTGTTCCCAAAAAGACTGAAACACTGCAAGCATTTTTAAAAGAAAAATCTCTCATCACTTGCACAAAGCGAAATTTGTCAGTTTTGCGACTGTTTCACTTTAGAACCTTTCTGCTTTGCGCATTATTCCCACTCAATCGTGCCAGGTGGCTTGCTGGTAAGATCCAAAAAGACGCACGAAATTCCTTCGAGCTCCATCAATGCGGTTGCCATTTGTTGCAAGATTTCTGGCGAAAAAATCACGGCTGTTGCGGTCATTGCATTTTCGCTCAAAATCGGACGCAAAATAATCGATTCGGTATTGGGCACAAGTCCAACTGGCGCCAAAATTACCGGAAATTGCCAGACGGCATGATACAAATCATTTACTTCCAAGATATCACGGATGCGCGCATCTGCCTCTTGCAAGAGCGCAACACGATCGTTGGTAATTGTGGCTGGCGTTTTGGCAAAAATCTCTTGCGGATGCTGATTGTCCGAGAGCGCAACAACAACGCGATTGATATCGGTGTAGGCATTTGGGATTTTACCAGCAGAAGTCAAAATCTCATTGAGCGGCTTGTCACCAAAAATCGCCACAGGATGACGATAGCTGCGCGCATCGCCTTGCACGCCGACTGATCGCACGGGTAAGACTTTGGCATGAAGAGCAAATTCACTTTTGATGCGGACTTCAATTTCCTCCGTATTTTGGAGCAGATTTGGTTCGGTCTGGCACAAAATTCGCACACCAAGTCCTGGCCCAGGGAAAGGATGCCTCCCGACAATTTGCTCTGACAAGCCCAACTTTCTGCCGATATCACGGACTTCGTCTTTGTAAAAATCGGCGAGTGGCTCGACAATGCGCCCTTCGGCAATCATTTGCTCAATCTCTGGTACGCGGTTGTGATGGGTTTTGATCTTGCTGGCATGAGCGCTGCCGCCGGTTTCGATATGATCGGGATAAATCGTCCCTTGTCCCAAAATCCATTTGGCATCATCAAGTCCAAGTTTGCTCGCCCACTTGCGCTTGACCTCCAAAAAGGCATTGCCAATAGCAGTGCGCTTGGCTTCGGGGTCAGTGATTCCTGCGAGTTTTTCTAAAAAATATTCACTTTCACGCGCGACATGTAGATTTTGAAAACCTGCTGCTGCGAGCATGGTTTCGACTTGCGCTGCTTCATTTTTCCTTAAGAGTCCACTGTCGACAAACAGTCCAAAAACCCGCTCGACGCCAATGGCTTTGGTCAGCAGCGCAAACGCCACCGACGAATCCACTCCGCCAGAGACGAGCAGAAAAACATTTTTGTCCTGCAGCTTTTGTTGCAAATCACTAATTATCTGATCGGCAGCGCGTTCGACATTCCATGTTCCTTTGGCGCCACAAAGCGTGACAAAATTATCAAGCATCTGCATACCATAGACCGAATGGGTGACTTCGGGATGAAATTGCACCGAATAGAGTTTTTTCTCCTGATTTTCGTAGGCAGCAATTGGACAAATATCAGTTTTTCCAGTTATTTCAAACCCTTCCGGAAGTGCCGTCACCGAATCACCATGATTCATCCAGACGGTTGAGATTTCTGCTACATCTGTAAACAAATCGCCACCAAGATGCGCAAATTCTGCTTCGCCATATTCTTTCTGGAGAGATTCGATATTGCCGCCAAAATGGTGTGTAATGAGGTGATGACCATAGCAAATACCCAAAATAGGAATATCTAAATCAAAAACCGCCGCATCGGGCTGCGGTGAATTTTTTTCAAAAACTGATTGCGGACCGCCAGACAAAATGATTCCGTGCGGATTAAGCGCCTTAATCGTTTCGGCAGCTGTATCGACCGGCACAATCTCGGAATACGCGCCCAATCGCCGAATACGATTGCCGATCAAATGGGCAAATTGACTGCCAAAATCAAGAATAACGATTGGTCTCATAGGGGAAAAAATAAGGGCTTATTTTCGCGCAAAGTGAGAGAAAAAGAGACGGAGGCGCTGACCAAGTGAAAGCTGTTCATCAAACGAAAGCGCCACGCCAGCCAAAATCCAAAAGGTCAGGGCGACCACTGCGGATTCCCACGAATGCAAAAACAAAGACGCCGACGAAACGCCAACAAGCCCGACGAGTAACGCTTTTGCTTGCCAGGTTGCGGACTTGAGCAGCAAGTAGGCGACAAGCGCGAGGATTGTGAGAAAAAGAATTAGTCCCAAAACGCCAGATTCGAGCCCGACTTGCAAGTACCAACTTTCGGGCAAAAAACCGGTTTCGCCAGGGCGGGCAAAGCGCGCACTCGCGGGACCAGCATCGCCAAGCCCCAAGCCTAATGGATACTTGATAATATAAAAGACGCCGTCACTCCAGCGTTCCCAATGCCCCTGGCTGCTGCTAGGGCGTAAAATAATATTCCAAAAAAAAGTATCAGCGAGCATGCGCACTGCAATCATTCCGCCCAAAAAGAGTGGAAACAATACGCTCGCCATCTGCGAAAATGCTTGTTTTGGTATATTCCAAGTCATCATTGCAGCAAGGAGTATCCAAAAAGCACTCGCGAGAACGACAGCTACTATTTTCAATTTGTCCCAGTGTTCGATAAAAAGTGCCGGAAAAAACAGCGCAACGATTCCGCCGCCAAAGAGCGCCAAATAGGCAAGGGCAACAAAAGGACGTGCCGCTTGCACAACAAACAGCGCCGCAGTTGCCGCGAGTAAGCCAATCCATGCTGAACGCGACCATGTCAAAAAGAGCACCGCAATACCCATCATGACAATCGTCAAAACGCCAATTCGTTGCCAAAGGTTTGAAAGCGAGAGGGCAAAAAACAGGAGTAGCGGCAAGACTACGAGCAGGTACGCACCCAATTGATTTGGTCCAGAAAGCGTCGATTGCACGCGGCAAAACTCTTCGTGCGTGATGCGATTTTCAATCTTGTGGCAATACGACAACCCTTGTCCGGTTTCGGTCACGCCATATTCGCTGTTGTAGCCAAATTGAATCAAAAAATCTTCTGGAAAAATTGTTTTTTGTGCCAAACCAAAAGCAATCACCAATGTCGCGGGTACAAGTGCGCAAGCAAAGAGTAATTTTGTTTGCTTGGCAGAAAAACTGAGCTGACGCACAAAGAAAAAAGTCACAAAAAACAGCAAGCCGTATTTGGCTCCCCACACAATCTGTGCCACATTTGCCGGGAAACCCTCTCCAGTAAACAAAATTCCGGTAATAATAGAGAGAATGACAAAGAGGGTAACTGCCAAATCGACTGATTCGAAGCGCAATGTTGCCCTTTTTTGCCACATCAAAAAACTGGTAATGGCGAAAAAAATCACGAGCAGTATTTCTTTCCAAGCGCTTATGAGTAGCAAAATCTGGGGCGATGCATCAGCAAAAAGCAGGTCGGCGTACGTGCTCAAAAAAGGATGAAATGGCAAGAGGGCAAGTACAAAAGCCAAAAGTGCGACTGCGAAGCGCTGCAAAAAATGGGAAAACAGATTGCTCGCATTTTCGCGGATTTTTCTTCACTTTGCAAACCGACTTATTGCACGACTCCGCTCGCAAAAGTGGCGGTCACAACATAGCTTACCAAAATCACGACGATTCCGATGGCGGCGCCGGTTAATACTTTTTTCCCTGATTCGACGCGATCTTGGTCGCCAAAAGACATAACCCACAAACTGCCGCCGTACAAAAAGGCTGCCAACGCAATCACTGCCAAAAACTGTAAAAAATAACGGATGATTCCCACCGCTTCGCGCACACCAGTATCGGCATCGGGATTGAAGGTTACCTTCCAATCATCGCCCAAAAGATTTGGATAAATCACTTCGCGAATGAGGACGTCATTGATCAAAATAATCACAATTCCAATACCCACCCACTGAAACACAACTTTTTGTTGCGATATCTGTTCGGTTTCGCCCAGAGCAGTAATCATCTTGAATCCTGAAATCATCAGGTAGACGACCGCAAGCATAATGAGGATTCCCTTAAACCATTCGAGAAGCGCCAATGTTTGCAAAATTGCGGTATCTTTGACGAGTGCCAAATTCTCCGGCGACTCGGTAATTGTACCCGGAGTAAGTCCGTTTCTACCGCCATAGAGCACATCAAAAATCGCAGTATCGGCAAGGAGCATCAAAATAAGCGCGAGCGCCGCCCAGGTGATGCCTTGTTTGGCAGAGCTGACTTTGTCTTCTTCGCCCGAGCTTGTGACGAGTAGGAGCGAACCCCACACAATCCACGCAACCGCAATCGAAGCAACAATATATTTGAGCACATCGACCACGAGCAAAATCGCTTCTGCCAAAATGGTCTGCCCGTTGCCAGGTGTGTTTTTGGCGATATCATCGGCCTCCCCTGTGTTAGGCGTACCGACAAGATTTGCGTCATTTGGATTAAAAGGAATCGTGAGGTTGTCCGCAGCGAGCGCAAAACTGGATATCGCAAAAAAGATGCTGCACGTTACAATCGCCAGCGTAGTCATTTTTTTCCAATCAATCATGATGGAGCAAAAGCCGAAACAATCGCAAATGCGGACAGAATAATCACAATGCCCAAAAGCGAGCCACCGATGATTTCTTTCGCCTTGCGATGACGATCTTCATCTCCAAACGAAGTGATAAAATAGCCACCTGCTACCAAAAAAGTCGCCATTGCAATCACGCCCAAAAACGTCAAAACAAACTTGAGCACGCCGACCATTTGTGTGGCAAAGTTGCCAATTTCTTCTTGTCCGGGCGTCTGATCCGCAGGATACAGAACGGTGCGCACCAAAGGATCGGCGAGCATCGCCACGAGCAAACCGGCAAAACCGTACAAAAAGATTTTTTTGGCGCTCGTAATTTGCTCTTCTTCGCCACTAGCAGTAATAAACTTAAACCCCGCATAAAAAACCGTCGCAATAGCAATCGGTGTCAGCGCCAACTGCAAAAATGCGGTAATCTTTGTAAAAATCAAATCTGCACCGGGCTGATCGATAATTTCGTTATTGGCGCGCGTGGGACTAAAAACCTCACCAATCTCGACCGCGAGTGATATCAGCAAAAAACCGGCGGCGCCCCACATAAGATTGCTTTTTTGCTCGGAAATAAGCTCTTCTTTACCGCCACTGTTGACCATAATGAGCAAATAGACGACCCAAATAAGGAGCGCCACGAAAGCAAAAATATACTTAAATTGCGGAATAATATGATCAAAAAACAGAATCCGAATCGCGTCTACTGCCGAATTACCTTGGGGCTGCTTCATGACATCAACTTCTTTAAACGGTTCGTCCCAATCATCACCGAGCACACCGTGCCCCGATTCGTTGATTGCCGGTACCGGAGCAGCAGCGGTTGCAGCAAAGACCGGTGGCGACACACTTCCAAATAAAAACGTCACGGACGCAACAATCATCAGCCAGCGAGATATTTTGGTTTGCATTTCTATCTATTTTACAATTTTTTGCATTTTTTCGCAAACGTTTGCCAACAGATTCGATTTGCTCCACAATCTGATTCGATGTTTGACAAAGTCGCTCTCCACGCTCGGGAAACCCTCACCGATTCACAATCTTTTTTGGAGATTGTAGATCATCTTGCACAGTGCTCACGGCATCTGGCGCTGACAAAACAAGCAGCAATGCATACTGACAAAAAATTTGCTGAAGTAGATTTTAGCGAAAAATATGATTTTTTTGTTGTCTTTGGTGGAGACGGCAGTGTGCTCCATATTGTGCATCGATTACAAAATTTTGCGACGCCGCTTTTGCCGATTTCGGCAGGCACACTCGGTTTTTTGGCAGAAATTCCGCCAGAAGAATTTGGTGCATGTTGCGGCAGATTGGTGGAGCAGCAGTTTTCGATTGACGAGCGGTCACTTCTCAGCGTGGTTCATATTGCTGCTGATGGTGAACAAACGCGTTTTCGCGCACTTAACGAAGCGGTTGTCTCGCAGCGAGCAGTAGCGCGCATGGTTGCGCTCAAAACTCTCGTCAATGACGAATATTTAACCACATATCGTGCAGATGGTGTGATGGTCGCGACGCCGACCGGAAGCACGGCGTATTCCTTGGCTGCAGGCGGACCAATTGTCTATCCGCGTTTTGATGCGTTGTTGCTTACGCCGATTTCGCCACATTCTTTTTCGCATCGTTCGCTCCTGCTCCCTGCCGAAAAAAAAGTCACCATTATGCCGGACGACAGCAATCGCGAGCCGGTGATGCTCACCGTCGACGGACAAATTACGGTTTCACTCGAACAGGGCGAACGCGTCGAAATTACCATCGCTCCAGAAAAACTCAAATTTTTGCGCATGCCAGAAGAGCATTTTCTCAAAACCCTCAAACGCAAGCTTCATTGGGGGATTGGTGCGGATTCATCAAGCTCAACCCAATAAAGTGCTTCGTCTTTGCGCCACCACGTACGCTGGCGTTTGGCATAGCGGCGCGTGTTGCGTGTCATGAGTGCTTTTGCCTCAGCTTCGCTCATTTCGCCACGCAAAACCGCAATTGCCTCGCGATAGCCGTGCGCAATCATTGCCGGTGTTGTTTCGTCGAACCCGCGCGCGCGGAGATTTTTTACTTCTTCCAAAAAACCCGCCTCCCAAATTGCTTCTGTCCGCGCGGTAATGCGTTTTTCTAAAACTGTTGGGTCGACATAAATCCCAATTTTAAATACTTGCCATGGGCACGGGTCTTTGGTTTTGAGCTGAGAAGGCGGCAAGCCGGTGGCATGAAAGATTTCGAGTGTCCGCAACAAGCGGACGCGGTCGTGCGGTGTGGCGATTTGCGCAGAAACTGGATCAATCGCCAGTAAACGTGCAAAGAGTTCTTCGGTCGAAATATCGTCAAGCGTCTGGCGAAAAGCGAAATCTGGAGCCCCTGCAGGAATCCTAAAATTATTACAAATCGTATCAATAAATAATCCTGAGCCACCGACGAGCAGCGGAATACTTTTGCGTTCCAATATTTTTGTGATGGTCTCTTCAGCGAGTTCTTTAAATTCTGCCACAGTAAAGCGTGCATCAGGCAAGAGAAAACTGAGCAGATGGTGCGGAATGCCTTCCTTTTCTTCTTCTGTAATTTTGGCAGTGCCCAAATCCATACCCTGATAAAACTGCCGCGAATCGCCATTAATAATTTCGCCATTACAGCGCTTTGCCAGTCGGATAGAGAGTGCGGTTTTGCCGCTAGCAGTTGGACCAGTGATGACGATGAGTGGCTTATCTACAGTTTTTAAAAACGTCGTAAGCGTGGTCACCAAATCAGATTCGGTGTGACAAAGCGGCGGCGGAGCGAGTGGTTGAGGCATAGCAAAAAAGACAATGCGAGTATCTCATATTTTGCGCATATTTGTCATTGTATCGGGTGCGCTTAGATCAACGCTTCGCGAATGCTTTTTCCTTGAGTAATCTGAGTCCACAATTGACGAATGTATTCCGCAGAACGATGCGCCAAATCTGCCAAAAGTTCACGCAATTTGCGCAGTATATCAACTGCTTCCGTCAACTCGTATGCATAACCGATGGCGGCTTTTTGCAGGCGATGGACTTCTTTTGTGACACTGTCGATTTCGTGTCGAATGGTCGATTTGACTTCGCGCAACATAACGCGCTCATTTGGTATTCTGTCAGCTTGCAATTGCGCTCGTACTGCGGCTTGTGCCTGATCGTCATTTTGACCCTGAGTGGCTGCTGGCTGCGAATCGCTTGCGCGTTCGCGAGTTGTTTCGTTTTTTTCCGAAATTTCTACATTCACAGGTACATGATTGACGGCTTCGCCTTCTCCACGAGCGTGCGCCTCAAAAGCAGCTTGTGCCATTCTGTCGCGTTGATCGGCAATTAAGCGCGCATCAGATTTGTCTAATGCTTTCTCGGGATCCTGCTGCTGTTCTTTGTCATCCTGATTATTCATGATTTGAAGTGATTGTTCGGCTGATTAAGAAATGGAAAATATCTTCACAAAAGTCTAGCATATTTGTCAAGGATTTTCCACCAGAAGTCAATACTTTTTTTGCTGCGCAAAATCTGGCAGTATAAGGATACTTTCATTCTAGCCAAAAATCATGTCAAAAAAAATGCTCGACCCTTTCTTGCGTGTTGATCCGTTTTTGCGCGATGTTGGCGTAACGGACGATTTGCGGCGCGTGATTTTCGCTATCGCACATGCCGGTAAATATGTTGCACACGCAATCCGTAACGACAATCTTGGATATTCGGAAAGCGCCAATAGTTCGGGTGAAAAACAATTGACCCTCGACCTGATGTCCGACGCTATTTTTTGTAATCATCTTCAGTCAACCGGTGTGGTGGCGCGTTTTGCCAGTGAAGAGCAAAAAGACTCGGTTCCGCTCCACTGCACATCCGAAGAAAAATTTGCCGTTGCTTTTGATCCACTCGATGGCAGTTCGCTCGTCGATACCGATTTTGCCATTGGCTCGATTTTTACCATTTTCCGTGGCAGTGATTTCCTCGGTAAAACCGGCAAAGATATCGTCGCATCCGGCTATATCATTTATGGGCCGCGCACAGTTTTTATGGTCGCAACTAGACACGGCTTGTGGGAATTTACCGAAAATGTCATCGGCGAATTTGTGCTTTCGCGCGACGATTTGCGCTTGGCACCCGATGCGGAATACTTTGCACCTGGCAACTTGCGCGCTACTATCGAACGCCCCGAATACGAAAAGCTGTTTTTGTATTGGGCGCGCAAAGGCACGACGCTTCGTTATTCTGGCGGCATGGTGCCAGACATTCACATGATGCTCGCCAAAGGGTCGGGTGTTTTTGCCTATCCGAGTCATAGCAAATATCCCGAAGGCAAGCTTCGTATCTTGTTTGAGTGCGCACCATTTGCCTTTTTGATTACTGCTGCAGGCGGTATTGCCATGGACGAACATGGCGTAAATATTTTGGATAAAAAAATTACTGCATTGCATCAACGCACTTCGATTATTGTCGGTTCGCGCAATGATGTCGAAAAAGCAGTCGAAATCCTCAATCAATAAGCATTTTGGGTCATTCCGGCTTGACCGGAATTGGGTGGGAAGAGAAAAGACTGGACAAAACGAGTTACAATGTCGATAATGACCACACGCTCAAATATTGACGCAAGATTGCCGTGTCGCGGGGTGGAGTCCCGCCAAGGCGGGATAGCTCGTCGATTGGATTGTTAACAGCAAAGGATTTCAAAAGGAAAGATGGCGTGTCGCGGGGTGGAGCAGTGGTAGCTCGACGGGCTCATAACCCGTAGGTCGTGGGTTCGATTCCCACCCCCGCAACCAAATTTCTGAGAAAAATGTTTTTCGCATACATCATACGTTCTGAATGCGGTAGGTTTTATATTGGCCATACGGAGGATCTTCGAAAAAGAATCCACCAACATAATGCTGGTCTTTCCAAATGGACATCACGCTACAAAAATTGGAAGCTTGTTTATTCGGAAGGTTTTGTTACGCGTGAGGAAGCACGACTCAGGGAGTTTCAGATCAAGAAATATAAAGGCGGAAACGCATTTCGGAAATTGATCGACTCCTCGGGCTCATAATCCCGCCACGGCGGGATCGATGGGTTCGATTCCCACCCCCGCAACCAAAAATTGGTGTACACAAAAAAATGAATTGAGTTTTGTAGGTGTGATAGCAGAACACTCGCTTCGGCGAAGGATTAATTTGTTGAATTTTTTGGTAGAAAATTCAGTAACAGAGAATTACAATGCCTCCGTCTTGTACAGAAAATCTCATGAAAACTCGCAGCTCCGCCCAGATTAAAAATTACATGCAAGTCGAAGTGGATGCAGGGTTTTTGTATGAGACTCTCGCGAAACTCGAGGTTCGCCCGGAAATAGCAAAGGTCTACCGGTCGTTAGCTAAAACGGAAAAGCAGCATGCACAGTACTGGGGTCATCTTTTGAAAAAGACGAGCCTAAGATATGACGAAGTTCCGCCGTCAAAGCGGGCGAGGATTTTGGCATGGCTGGCAACGAAGTTCGGCACAAGCATGATTCTTCCTACCCTGGTGGAACTGGAACAGGGGTTCGGAACAGCATCGAGAACAACTGCGCCCCTTGCCGGTCATGAAGATTTTCATGGAACTGTCCTTAAAAATCTACAATCGATGACGAGTGGTGGACTAGAAGGTAACGTCATTGCTGGATTCGAAGGGCGTCATCGCACTATTGGCGGTAATGCGCTTAGGGCTGCGGTGCTTGGCGCCAATGATGGGCTTGTTTCTAATCTTGCGCTTGTGATGGGTGTGGCTGGAGCAACCAACTCAAATTCTTCGGCGCTCATTGCTGGCTCTGCTGGACTTCTTGCCGGTGCGATTTCGATGGCACTCGGCGAATGGTTGTCAGTTCAAAGCGCTCGTGAATTGCACGTACGGCAGATGGATATTGAGGAGAAAGAGCTGCGTTTACATCCCGAAGAAGAGGGGGAAGAGTTGTCGCTTATCTATCAAGCGAAAGGAATGTCTGAAGCAGAGGCGAATAAACTGGCAAAAAGCATTCTCGCTGATCCCGAACTCGCGCTCAAAACACTCGCGGTCGAAGAGCTCGGTATCAATCCTGACGACTTGGGTGGCTCCGCCTGGGAAGCGGCGTTTACATCTTTCTTCTTATTTGCATTTGGTGCATTCATTCCCATCGCTCCGCTTCTTATTCCACTCGGAAATTCTGCGGTCATCACTTCTGTTCTTTTAAGTTCACTCGCTCTTTTTGGTATCGGTACAGCAATTACCCTTATGACGGGGAGAAGTGTGCTATTTTCCGGAGCTCGTCAGATGCTCTTTGGCCTTGTCGCCGCAGGTGTCACATATGGACTCGGATATCTGCTGGGCGTGAATCTTTGATGAATTCAGTTTAGTTTCAGATTTTACCGTGATAAACCGTGAGAAAAGCAATACGGCTTATGCAGCAGGAGCTTTGGCAGCAGCAGAATGGCTGCAAAACAAAAGCGGATTTTTTTGTTGGCAACCGACGAAGTGATAAAGCTTGCTGTCTTTCAAAAAAAGAGGCTCGTATTGAGCCTCTTTTTTTGAGTAATTGTAGCGAAGGTGTTCTTCTTACTTACTTAGCTGTTGTAGTGCCAAGTAGGTAATCTTACTAAATTCGGCACGAGTGATTCCTTGATTTGGACCAAAAGTGCCATTTGGATATCCACTGACAATTTTTTTCTCAACTGCCCATTCGATGTATGGTATATACCACGCATCTTTAGCGACATCAGAAAAATCACTTTCTTCTGCTGTAAAATCTGCTTCACTTACCTTGGCAGCAGTTGCAATCATCTTGAGTGCCTCGGCACGAGAAATCTGTTTGTTGGGCAAAAACATATCAGTTCCGAAACCACTGGCAATGCCGGCAGCTTTTCCTGTCTGGATATATGGTGCATACCAAGCAGTAAGCTCGACATCTTTAAAGGACTCTTCTGTTACATCTGTCGCTATCTCAAAATCAAAGGCAACGAGTGCAATCTTGAGCGCCTCGGCACGAGTGAGTTCTGTATCGGGTCCAAAATGGTCATCACCATACCCGTTTACAACTTTGTGCTTGGCAAGTTCTTCAATAAAAAACTTACCCCAGTGCCCGACAATATCAGCAAAGAGCGCTTTTTCGACTGGCGTTTCTTCTTCGCCTTCTGTGTCTTCTGTGTTTGCTACAGAATCACCTGTTTCTGTGTTTGCTACAGAATCGTTTGTCTCTGTGCTTGGTGTATCGTCATTCTCTGATGAATCTGGAGTGTCTTCGTCACTACTGAGTACTCCAGAATTGTCATCACTCATTTTAACGACACGTGCTCTGCTGCCTCCTCCACCGCCTCCTCCTCCTCCACCACTACTTTGTGGAGTTGGTGTTGGCGTTACTGTTGCAGTTGGAGAAGGGCTGACCGAAGGGTCTGCAGTTGGAGAAGGGCTGACCGAAGGAGTTGGTGTCGGTGTCGGAGCAACGGTACCTGTTATACGTCCGATACCATCTTTCATGGTCACGACTTCGGTATTGCTACTTTTTAAATAATCAACAATACCGTTAAAGATCGCGGGCGTGGTACTATAATTGTCCCCTGGGTCTACATCAACAACTTGATGGAAAGTAATGATGAGCCAGGTTTTGTCAGCGATTGCTGTATCAATCCATTCTTGAGCTTTGGCGACATCGACAACGCCATTTACCATGTCGACTTCTTGGTACTGGAGTTTGAATGGATCAGTCTTTTTTGTATTAAACCCTGGCTCGACCGTGCGTGCGCCGATAAAACCAGCAGCTTTAAGAAGGTCTATTACAGCATCATTATAGTCGCCGTATGGATACACAAGCGTCGATAATGGGTCAATCCCAAGGGCGATGAGCGCGGCTTTTGCACCATTGATTTCGTCTTCTGGTCCAATACTCCCATCGGCATTTTTACAAGCAACGATTGCGTCATCACCAGTGTCGCTTGCATTACCAGAAAGACTGCAGTGAGTCATGGTGTGCGAGCCAATTTCGTGACCATCAGCATACAAATCCTGTACTTGCTGAGGAGTCATGTATTCGGAACTGCCAATTGTTAATTCGTCAGTGATGATATAGAATGAGCCTTTAAATCCCTCTTGGTTGAGCTTGGTTCGAACGGGATCGTAGTGCGAAATCCAGCCATCATCAAATGCCAAGGTTACAAAACCATTCGCAAAAGTATTTCCTGTATCAGGCGTTGCTTCTGTCACGCTAATGTCGTCGATAGTCAGAGAACCAGCTTGTTCGAGGGCTTGAAATATCGTAAACGAAACGGCTCCTGCAATTGGGGTAAATGTTACTTTTAATTCTGTCCAATCAGTTGCAGCTGGCGCATCCTTTAACCAATTAACTGTGCTGCCATTAGCTAAGGTGTATTGTATATACAAAACGGTGGCGACATCAGACTTATACCAGCCAGAATATTGGTATGTCATGCCGCTGGTAACAGCAATGTTTTCAAAATACCATTTGGCATCAGATGGAGGTGTGTGAGTAGTAATTTCAATGTTTGCTGCCGCAGTCCCACTGCGTCCTCCTGTGGTAAGGTAATTAAAAACAGCGTCATTTGAACCAGTGGCATCAGAATAACTACCATGATTCCAATGATTTGGTTTCGTTGCATCTGCTGGATCTACTTCTTCAAAACCTGGGTTTTGCACAACAAGATTTGTTGTAGCTTCTGGAGTAGGAGTAGCGGACTCGGTAGCTTCTGGAGTAGGAGTAGGTGCTCCTTCGTCAGCAAAAACGAAAGTAGTCTGTCCATACAAAAGTATTACTGAAAGGAGGATAGCGGTTAAACGTTTCATGATTGATGATATAAAAAATGTAAAAATCAAACGCTACGGTATTTCATTTTTTTGTCAAGGGCAAGAAAACTCGCTTTACAAAAACAAGTTACAGTTGTGACTCAAAAACTGCTCTTGGTGTAATGCTCAGGTATTTCGAATATTTATTTGGGCATGCAATTTAATGTTTGTGTTGCCAAACTGTCTTCTGCTAAAAAATTGTCATCGATAAAAACGCAAATAATTTTTGTAAATGCGAATCTAATAGTTTGAAAATAACGATTCTTACTATTTTTTTAAATCTGCTCTGCAACCAAAATCAGACGGTCTTTTGCGGTGCCAACAGGAGTACATGTCATGAGCGTGGCGATTTTTTCATTTCGTGGTTGTTGGAGGACTTCGGTGTCTTCAGGCGGAACAACCTTCCGTTCGCGAATACGATATTTGTAAACATCTTGTTCCCAAAAAATCGTAAATTCGTCGCCGACATCAAGGTCATGGAGGCGCGCAAAAACATCTTTATATTTTCCCGGATCCCAGAAGTAATACGAACTGTGCCCAGTAATAAAGACATTCCCCAGTTGTCCGGGTTGTGCAGTACCAGGATAATGCACGACACCATCTTTGAGAGCGCCTTGAATATCTTTTTCGAGCTGCGCCCAATCTGACTTGAGTAGCGAATCAGGGGCAATGTCAACCAATGGAATATTTTTACCAATCTTCGGAATCACAATGCGGTTTTCGAGCGGCGCGGGACGGATTGCCAATGTTGGAAACACTTTGTGTGTTTCGCGTTTCATACCGGCAGTTGGCAAAATCGGCATTGCTTCTTGCTCTGGAGCACCAGTATCAGAAACTTTTTCCAGTGCAATTTGTTTTTCGACGGTCGAAACCGGATCGATGCGCGCCATCATCAATTGCGACAACGCTGGTGCGTTCATCACCGAAAACGAAATGCCAAAGATGGCAGCACTGGTGATGGCAAACTTGGTCACTTCGCCAAGTGTATTTTTGAAGAATGATTTCCGTTTGGCACGCTTTTGCTTGGTAAGAAAACGCCTGCCTTGCAAGGTGTGATGTGGAGCAATTCTTTGGGCTTCGCGTAGGCGTTTTTCGGCAAGTTCTTGCTCGACTACAGCTTTAGGGCGCAATTTTCCCAATTGAGAAAAATCTTTCCGTGTAATATCGATAACAAGCTGAATGCGTTGCGCGCATTCGCGCTGACGAGTTTCCCATGCTTGGCGCTTGCTCTGCATGGCTTTTTGAGGAATGGTTTCTGCGCCAAAGTTTTTGCTCGCCAAAAGTTGCTTTGGTGTTTGCAAAACAGCCAGAGGCAATACACGACTTTGGTGAATTCCATTTTTTGCTTGTATTTGTGGTACTCGTTGGCGCGACATTATAGTGTTTTGCGGATTTTGTTTTTGTATTTTTACTACAGAATGACGCGACATTTTATTCTGTTGCGCAGCTTGTTTGTCAATTTCTGGAATCAAAAATGTGTCTTCTGAATCTGCGAAAATGTCAGCAAGCGCTCCTTTTTGAGGAGCATTATGACGCTTTGGAGGCAAAATTATTGTTGTTGCTTGCAGAGCTTGCGTGTTTTTCGCGAGCGCAACAAGCGGAATGCGCTCTGACCCCACTACGATACCAGGAGTCATTTTTACGTTCTCGAGAGCAGTAATAGTGAGTTGCTCGAGCGAACGTGTCTTTTTCGTCACCTGCCGCTGTTCTACGGCGGAGGCTTGTGCGCGGATTTTGGCCGCTTGCGGAGCTTTGGCAAAAGTCGTGATGCCGAGTGATTGACTCGATTTACTGGATTCTTGTTTTGCAATGTTTGCAATTGTAATCGACTCGGTATGTTTGATGTGTACTTGTTTTAGTGGTGTCGCAAGCCCATTAGAATGCGGCGCTAAGGGGTCACCAGTGCTTGCGGTGAGTCGAATTTTGCGCGACAAACGACTTGCAGAAACATGATGCGGAATGTGTAAAAACATCACTGATTCGGGTTTGTGATGAGCAATATGAAATTCGGAATTTATTTTTGCCTGTTTATGACCGTCCGCCGCCGACATGATTTCGGCCTGTGCTGCTTCTGCAGGTTGCTTGATAAGCCGCCACAAGTCTTCTTGATGCGGTTTGGAGCGGAAAAAATCGCCAGAGAATTGATCGGAGGGTTGTGTCATGCAAGAGGTAGGGTGTCTTTTAAGAAGATATTGATTATATATTATTGCATAATATATCACATATTGGCAAGAGAAATTCTGCTGGTTTTTGATTTCTGCTCACCGGCAGGAACAAGCTTACTCCTCATAAAAAAAGAGTGGGGAACATGTGCCCTCCACTCTTTTTTTAAAAGCTTTTTATCGCTTTCTTTCCCTCCGAATCCTCGCTCTTACATCATGCCGCCCATTCCTCCCATGCCGCCCATTCCCCCCATGGCTCCAGCAGCGTCATCTTTCTCCTCGGGAACATCGGTAATTGCGGCGTCACAAGTGAGAAAAACCCAGGCGACACTTGCCGCATTTTGAAGTGCAGAACGCGTCACTTTTTTCGGGTCAATAATACCAGCCTTGGACATATCTTCGTAACGATCTTTAGCGGCGTTGTAGCCGATTCCTGGTTGTGCTTCGAAAACTTTTTCGACAATAACGCTTCCTTCTTTGCCAGCATTTTTGGCAATCTGACGCGTTGGAGACGATAGCGCTCGAAAGACAATTTGCAAACCAACTTTTTCGTCGGCTTCTGTGGCTGCTTCAATCAGCGGCAAGAGGACTTTTGATGCTTGTAAAAGTGCGGTTCCTCCTCCTGCGACTGTTCCTTCTTCGACCGCTGCCCGAGTTGCAGAAAGCGCGTCTTCGATGCGGTGTTTGCGCTCTTTCAGTTCTACCTCAGTCGCAGCACCAACACGGATGATGGCGACACCACCAGCGAGTCGCGCAAGACGCTCTTGTAACTTTTCGCGATCATAGTCACTTTTTGTGTTGTCGATTTCCGCTTTGATCTCGTTGACGCGTGCTTCGATTTCTTTTGCATTACCGCCACCTTCGACGATTGTCGTATTGTCTTTGGTCGCGATTACTTTGCGCGCTTCGCCGAGGTCGTTAGCAGTCGCTTTTTCGAGTGTCAAACCGATTTCTTCCGAAATTACGGTTGCGCCAGTAAGGGCAGCAATATCCTTCAAAATCGCTTTACGACGATCACCAAAAGCCGGAGCCTTGATGGCGAGCGTGTTAAAAGTACCACGCAATTTGTTTACTACGAGTGTTGCGAGAGCATCGCCATCGACATCTTCGGCAATAATGACAAGATCCTTTTTGCCGGATTGTGCCAGACTTTCAATCAGTGGCAAAATTTCTTGAATCGAACCGATTTTTTTGTCGGTGATAAGAATCTTCGCTTTTTCAAATACTGCTTCCATACGTGCTGTATCGGTTACCATATAAGGCGAAATGTAGCCGTTATCAAACTGCATTCCTTCGACGACTTCTTTTGACAGTCCGAGAGTTTGCCCTTCTTCGACCGTGATAACTCCATCGCGTCCGACCATGTCCATGACTTCGGCAATCAGTGTCCCGACTTCTTCACTTTGAGCAGAAATCGACGCAACTTGCGCAACTTCTTCTTTGCTATCAATCATTTTTGTAATCGATTCGAGATGTTTGACGACGGCATCAACACCTTGTTGCATACCGGCTTTGACGACCATTGGATTGGCTCCAGCAACGATATTTTTGAGCCCTTCACTGATCATGTGGTAGGCGAGTACGGTTGCTGTTGTCGTTCCATCGCCGGCGACATCATTTGTCTTGCTTGCTGCTTCTTTGACGAGTTGCGCACCAAGATCTTGTAGTTTGTCTTTAAACTTGATTTCTTTGGCAATAGTGACGCCATCATTAGTGACAGTCGGACCGCCGTACGATTTTTCGATTGCAACATTGCGTCCTTTGGGCCCCATGGTCACAGCAACTGCATCGGAGAGTTTTTTGACACCGGCAAACATCTGGTTGCGCGCGTCTCCGGCGAAATGAATATCTTTGGCCATAATTCGTGATTAAAATAGAAAAAATGAGAGAACAAATTTACGCAATCGTGCCGAGAATATCTTCTTCATCGAGGATAAAGAATTCTTGACGATTAATCTCGATTTCGGTTGGCGAATATTTTTTGAACACGACGACATCACCTTTTTTTACGGCTTTGCAATCTGGTCCAACCGAGACGACTTCGCCTTCCATTGGTTTTTCTTTGGAAGCACTATCGGGCAAAACGATTCCCGAAGCAGTGGTCTCTTCACGGGTTTTGGGTTTGACGACGACGCGCGCAAACAAAGGAGTAATACTGGCCATAGGTGAATGAAAAAAGAAAGTAACAGTAGAGAAGCTAATAAGTGGGCTGAAATTTGTTTTTTTAGCACTTCTCACTTCCGAGTGCCAATTTTGGCAGACAAACCCCGAGAGTGTCAAGAAATTTTCTGTTTTTTGGTTAGAATCTTCTCCATGATAATGGTTTCGAGCAGAAGACTGGCGACTTGGTTTTTTGTACCGTGTAGTTGGATTTGCTTTTTTTCGAGAATCAGCAAGCCGACTGTTTCATTTTTTCCCAATACTGTGGGCGCGTTCAAAAAAATGGCATCAAGATTTTTGGTATGGAGTTTTTGTTGCGCTTTGCCGATTGCCGTTTTTTCATCTGCTGTTTCGAGTGCAAAGCCAATGGCGAGCTGGTGAGATTTTTTTACTTTTCCAAGTTCGGCGGCGATATCAATTGTTTTTTCGAGCTTGATTTCTGGAATTTGAGTAGAGCCGAGTTTTTCCAATTGTTTTCTGTTCGGCGTAAAATCCGCAACTGCTGCCGCGAATATGGCGATATCAGTTTGGGGGAAATGTTTGCTTGCTGCCGCAAACATTTCTTGCGCCAAAGTAACAAATTCAATTTTGGCAAAAATTTTTGGCAGCGTAATTTCAACATTCCCTGCAATCAAAGTAACTTGCGCGCCGCGCACAAAAGCTTCAATCGCTAGTGCCAAGCCCATTTTGCCGCTACTGGCATTACCGACAAAGCGCACGGGGTCGAGATATTCGCGCGTGCCACCGAGGGTGATCATTACTTTTTTCCCTTGCAGCGATGGTTTCGTGACGGCGCGTTTGGCAAAGAGGGCAATTTCTACTGCCGGTAAAAGCCGCCCCGAACCGACTTCTCCACAAGCTAATTTGCCCATTTCGGTCGGGAGGATTTCGACACTGCGTTTTCGCAAAGTCTGGAGATTGTCTTGCGTCACTTGGGCTTCGAGCATGGCGGTGTTCATTGCTGGCGCAATCACAATTGGACATTTCGCCGCCAAGACAGCGGCTTCAAACACGCCATCGGCACGCCCGCCGGCGATTCTCGCAATACTATCCGCGCTCGCTGGCGCAACAAGAATTATGTCCGCTTTCTTTGCCCATTCCAGATGGGAATAATCGGGTTCCGCGAGGATGCCGGGTTTTGTTTGCGTTTCAAAAAATCGATTCGAAAGCACTGGATTCCCCGAAATCGCCGCCAACGCTGGTGGCGCGACAAACTGCGCTCCACTTTCTGTCACGACGGTGTGGACATCAAAGTCTTGCTTCTGAAGTTCGCGCACGAGCTCCGGCGTTTTGCAGGCAGCGACTGAGCCAGTGATGACGAGGAGGCAGGTTTTCATCTGAGGTTATTCCCATAAAATGTTCGGTTCCATTTTAACCCCCTTGAGTCCGCCTTGTCAGGGAGAAGAAAATACATTTCTTTATTTGCAATTTGAAATCTGTCATTTGTCATTACTCCGCTGCTTCTTCCACAATCGCAATCCCTAACTCCGTCAGCTGCTCCTGTGGCATGGGACTTGGCGAGCCCAGCATCAGGTCTTGCGCAGATTGATTCTTTGGAAAGGCAATCACTTCGCGGATATTCGGTTCTTCGGCAAAGAGCATTACCAAGCGGTCCAGTCCGATCGCCAAGCCGCCATGCGGCGGTGCTCCATATTCAAACGCCTTCAGCAAATGTCCAAAGCGGCGCTCGGCATCTTCTTTCGAAATTTTGAGAATATCAAAAATCTTTGCTTGCAGATCGCGCTCATGAATCCTCATCGAACCGCCACCGAGCTCGACACCGTTGAGGACGACATCGTAAGCGACCGAGCGACAGTCAAACGGATCAGTGTCGAGTTTTGCCACATCATCGGGATGCGGACGGGTAAAGGGGTGATGCACCGCGCCCACACTGCCGTCATCGCCTTTTTCGAACATCGGAAAATCCGTCACCCACAAATAGGCAAATTGCTGCGGATCTCGCAGTCCGAATTTTTCTCCCAAAGCGAGGCGCACTTGTCCGAGCGGTTCGGTCGCTTGCGCAAAATCTCCGGCACCGAAAAAGATCAAATCACCGTTTTGCGTTTTGGTGGCATCGATGACCGCTTGCAAAAATTCCGCCGTCGAATTCTTCGCCACAGGGCCACTGTCTTCGCCCACGCGCAACCAAGCGAGTCCACCAGCACCGTTTCTGCGAGCCAGTTCTGTGAGTTCATCAATGTCCTTCCGTGTCAACTCGCCATACTTTTTTGGAGCCGGCAGAGCAAAAACATGAGCGACTTTTTCAAAAATTCCAAAACCAGAGGTTTTTGCTGCGCTGCTCACTTCTGCAAATTGCATCTCGAAGCGGATATCGGGTTTGTCGCTTCCATATTGCTCCATTGCTTCGCGCCAAGTGATGCGCGGAAAGCTGCTCGGGAACTGCTTCTCCGGCGCATGTTTCTTCGTCAGTTCGATTATCGCCGCTTCGATCACATTCAAAATATCTTCTTGCTCGACAAAACTCATCTCGATCTCGGCTTGGGTAAATTCTGGCTGACGATCGCCACGCTGGTCTTCGTCGCGGAAGCAACGTGGAATTTGGAAATACTTGTCGACACCAGCAACCATCAAGAGTTGTTTGAGCTGCTGCGGCGATTGAGGCAGAACATAAAAATTGCCATGATGCAAGCGCGACGGTACAAGATATTCGCGACTGCCCTCCGGCGTGCCTTTGATCATAATCGGGGTTTCGATTTCCAAAAAATCGTGCTGATAAAAATACTCTCGCAAAGTATGTGTCATCTGCGCTCGCAGAATCAGATTTTTCGTCATGCGTTGTTTGCGCAAGTCGAGGTAGCGATATTCGAGTCGCAGATCTTCACGCACATCTTTGTCTTGATCGATCTCAAACGGCGGCGTTTTGGACTCGTTCAAAATTTCTACTGCGGTTACGAGTACTTCAATCTTGCCAGTTGCCATATTCTCGTTTTCCATGCCATCCAAACGGTCGCGCACGGTACCAGTGATTTTGAGCACGAATTCGCTGCGAATCGTTTCCCCAACGCTGTGAGCGGCAGGATTCGCCTCGGGATCAAAGACGACTTGTGTCAGTCCGTAACGGTCGCGCACATCGATAAAAATAATTCCACCGTGGTCACGGCGGCGATGCACCCAACCGGTGAGAGTTATAGTGGCATCAATGTGTGATTGGCGAAGTTCGCCGCAGGTGTGGGTTCGGAGCATTTCTCAATAAAAATTTCTTCGTCATTATGGCACCAAACTCGCAAAAGGGGAAAGGATAACTTTTCGTGAACACCTTCTAATCTCGTTTGTCGTATTCTGTGGGAAGTGGAAGCAGCTTGCCTTATAATCTCCCTGTGATATTCTGTAGCGGTATACTTTCTTTTTTTCTTTCATGAAAAAACATATTTCATTCGCATTTCTTTTGCTGGTTGTTGTGACTTTTTCTGCATGTAATTCATCTCAAACTCCGACCCCGACTCCTGTCGACAGAAGTGATTCTTCCGAAGAAACTCCTTCCCCAACTCCTGCTGCTGATTATATTGGACTTTCGGTCGAAGATGCCGAGGTGCGCGCATCGGCTAACGGAGAACTCTTTCGTGTTGTTGTCGAAGACGGCGAACCGCTGCCTACTACGCGAGATTTTCAACCTGGACGAATCAACGCGAGTGTTGAAAATGGCGTCGTAGCGAGCTACGAAGTCGAAGGTGTCGAAGCCGCAGCGTCTCCTTTGTCATCTGATTATATCGGTTTGACTACCGAAGCAGCCGAAACGCAAGCCATAGCCAATGGCGTTTTATTCCGTGTTGTGTCTCGCGATGGCGAACCGCTGCCAGCAACGATGGATTATCGCCCAGGTCGCATCAACGCGAGTGTTGAAAACGATATTGTTGTCAGTTATGAAGTTGAGGGAGAAGAAGTTGAAAGCTCGTCTTCTCCTGCAGCCGATTATACTGGACTTACTGTCGAAGAATCCGAGACACAAGCTGCTAATAGTGGCGACACATTTCGTGTTGTGTTCGAAGATGGCGAGGCACTGCCAATGACTTTGGATTATCGCCCAGGTCGCATCAATGCTACTGTTGAGGACGGTGTCGTTATCAGCTACGAAATCGAAGGTGAAGAAGTCGGAAGCATTCCAGAAAACCAACCTGAATATACGGCTGACAGCTGGAAAACTATGATTCCAGATACCTGCATATCTTATTTTGATGGCTGTAACAATTGCGTACAAGAAGACGGCGCCGAATCTGCCGCGTGTACAGCAATGGCATGTGAGGAATATCAAGAACCAAAATGTCTCGACGCTGATGATTCGACTCAAACGAACTTATGATGTTGTCTCGTAAAAATGTACGAATTAGTTTCTTGAGTATACTATAACTTGGCTACTAATTCTTGTTCATAATTTACAAAAAGTGCGTCTTCTCATAATCGGGGAGGCGTGTTTTTTTGATTTTACAAGCAGCGATTAGTTTATCAGCCCTTTCATTGGAGATTCTGGTTGTTCGATTGCGGCATTTGGATTGGCATCGGCGATTTCGCCAAATTCAGCAAATTCGGATAAAGCATCTTCTTTTGCCAAGCCAGTCGCGCGTACGGCACGAAAGTGAACGACAAGATCTTTACGAAGACTGATATACTTTTCAAAGAGAGCAATCATGCCTTCTTCTGATTTTGCGGTTTTTATGTTTTCTTCGTTCGCTACTGCGTCATAAATCTTTCGAACAGCAGGTGTAGCGAATGTGCTAACATCGTGCGAAATATCATCATCAACCCGTTGCATCACATCTCTGAATGGTGTTTCTTGCACGAGAAGCTCTCGTACTCGAGTGAGCGATTCTTTTTCGTGACGCAGTTTGTTGCTTTCGCGGTCAAGCCATGCGAGTTGCTCTGGATTATTTGGTAATGGGCGCTTTTGTCCATCAAGCTGTTGTGCTTCCCAGTAGATTTTTAATTCTTTTAGTTTGTTCAATTCTTTCTGAAGGGTTTCATCCGAAAGGTCTTCGTCCGTTGAAACACCGTACAAGCCATCAATCGGCGCTGCATATTGTGCTTTTTGCGTATCTGTCCAATTTAGTTTTTGCTCTGTGTCAGCAATTTTTTTATCGGTATTGGCGATTTGTTTACCAGCATACTCATTCCACATTGCTACATCTTTGGAGCCGTGCTGAGGCATTGGTACAATGAGACTGCCATGAGGAAGCTTGACGGTCTTTGGTTCTGTTTCGCCAAAAAACTCTGCGGCAGAATTGCCCATAGCGAAGGAAAAACCCATTTTTTCGAATAAAGGATCAGCAAGCAGATTAATAGGATCTGTGTAGTCTAGTGCAATACGCACACCTTCTCGAAAACCTACAGAACTTGTACTTTCAAAAGTACGAATATCAACTCCATTTTGTTTGCCAAATTGAAGTAGTTGATCGTATGTCCAATCTTTTGCTGTTGCAAGATTTTCTGCTCCAATGATGGTTGCGCCAATTCCGGTAGCAGTACCGGTCAGAAGTCCGATCAGGCCACCAACGCCACCCCCCAACATTCCACCAGTTTTTTGACCAGCTTTACCGAATCCATAAATCAAAGATAGATTTATGGATTGTTCGATTATTGCTTTCCCCGGATCAGATGAGCGAGCAATATCGTTGAGGACAGTTGCTACCATGGCAGGTGTCATAATCCGCTCGAGTCCTTGCGCTACGGCTGAAACTTTTGAGAGTGGTTGACCTAATTTCTTGGCGAGATTTTCGTTTGCTGCTTCTAATTGTGACGCAAGTGGGCTGTTGATTTTTTCAGCAGAAAGGGAATTCGGTACTCTTTCTGTTGGTGCTGCTTCTGGTTGCGCTTGTAATAATGTATTTCCTGTTCCGGGTGTTGCTCCTTCAGCTGTGCCAAGAACATTGGTTCCCACCTTCATCGCACTACCACCTCTGGCACCTTCTGGTTTTAGAGAAACTGTTGCTCTGCTGTCAGGAGCTGAAGAAATATTCGGTCTTTCTCTGACAGCGCTTGCTCCACTCGCAAGGGGTGTTTGTCGAGCACCGCCACTATCACCTGGATAAATATCACCATTTTTTATTGCTGCTCTTTTTGCCCTTTCTTCTGCAAGATTTGAAACTTTTGGATCTTTGGCCGCTCCTGCTGGAGGAGTGGTTTTTGGAGAACTTGGAACATTCTCATTTGCTGATGCTGGTTTTGGCGCAGCTTCTGCTTGAGAGGGGGGAGCGGTTGGTTTTGCTGTCTCTGGTATTGCTGTTTTTGCGCCTTCGGCATTCATCAATCCGCCAATGGCGGCTTTGAGTTTTTGTGGAGAATCCAGTGCCGATTGTTTTAAGGTATCCATCATCCGAATCCATCTTCCTTGCAGACCAGAAGCAAATGTTTTATAATCTTTTATTATGGCTTCTACATCACTGATCCGCTTTGAGATATCAGCTACTTTGAACGCATCAGATGCTGATGAATTTAAAGCGGCATGAAGATCATTTAGCCGTTTTTGAATCCCCCCAAGCTTGCGATACAGCTCTAAAGACTGGTGCGTGACACCACCCTTCAGTTGATCGAGTTTAACGGCATAATCAGCGGGAAGAATGCTTTGTACTTTTTCTAGTTCTGTAACAACTTTTGTAATCTTTTCCCCAGTAGGAAAAGATCCATTGCTCATTATTTTGTCCACATTTCCCAAAATTCCCTCTAGCCTTCCTACGCGTAAACTCATGCGATAATTCGCGAATGTCTGGAAATCGAACATCGATCGCACTACAAAACGACTTTCTGCAGTGAAAGGGAAGCCTGCAACTTTTAACCTACGAATAAATGTTTTTTTGGTGAATTCAGTTGCATTTTCGCCTGCTTCTGTGATGGATTTGAGTGACCTCCATCCTCTGTAGGCAAATGAACTAAATACAATTCCTTCACCTGCAAGCCAAATTGTGCTCGGATTTCCTTCTGAACCCTCAAGTCGCAAAATATTTTCGACAATCATCTCCATATCTTGATATGCCAGCTTTGTTACTTGAACCAGTGGATTTCCTGCCATAAGCGTATGGAGAACAACTTTGCCTTCCTGATTCCACTCAAGTGCAAAATTGCCACTTA
Organism: Candidatus Altimarinota bacterium; assembly: GCA_041738935.1. GTDB lineage: Bacteria > Patescibacteriota > Gracilibacteria > CAIRYL01 > JBGSOV01. Next base: position 39,597 of record JBGSOV010000007.1, read on the forward strand.
CAACTTCTTGAGCGATTTCAGCAGCGGTAAACGCCACTTCTCCGGCGTCTTCTGTGAGCGATTTAATAATATCCTGCGTGTGATTCATCATGGGGCTTTCATCTGTCTCGCCCACGAGTTGGTATAATTCCTTGCGAAACCATTCTTTGCTTTGTGGGGCTTCTGCTGCGTCAAATGGAATGGCTTTGTCTATCAAAAAATCCACAATCTCTTGTCGATAGGCAAAGCCAATGGTTGCGGTTGCAGCAGTTGCCATCGGATGTTCGGCGGCAAAAATCAGCGAATTGCGAAAGGCGGCTCCGGCGGTTTTGATCGCGCTCCACAAAATTCCGCGAAAAAGCCATGTTGCGTTGGCGGCAGCAAGTGTCGTCACGGGATTTGCTTTGGCATATTCGGTAAGACTATTGATGTGCGGCGAAAGACTCTCTAAATCGATATCGAGCACATCAAGAGCGGAAGCAAGTTGGGGATGCTTGTCACTGACATTTTCCAAAAACTTTTCTTTGGTAGTCTGTACTTTTTGCAGCGACTCCTTTGCCATTTTCGCTGCCCAACTGTGTTCACCTTCACGAATAAAAAATAAGTAAAGCCCAGCATTGATTGCAACCCCACGCAAGGTGGCATATTTGTAGAGCATGTACCCTAGTGCACCATATTTGCCAGTGTTCCAGAGCACAGTTGAGTTTTTGACTTCGTCAATACCAAGCGCGCTAATCATTTCTTGCGGCGAGAGTTTTTGCAACCATTCGGGTGCCTCAATTCCCATTGCTTGAATCTGAGCAATAATCGCTGCTTTTTTTTCGGCAAAGCCAACTGTTTTTTCGAGCCATTCTACATCACTGCCGACTGTCCCCAAAAGTGCCTCCTGCTTGTTTTCATCTTTTTCAGTCGCGCTTGTTGATTCGGGTTTTTTGTCACCTGTAAACTGTGCAAAAATATCATCGACTGTTTTTTTCGCCTCTTCTTCGCCCATTACAACGGAGAGTGCTGAAATAAGGGGCGCTTTTATTTTTGTTCCGACGGCTTCAGTAATTTTTCCGGTGATATTTTCTGTCAGTTTTTCGATTTGTTTCGTCACCCATTCGGTTGCAGTTTTGCCACCCCACAATTTGGTAATCAGTTCGGAACCGACAAAGCTCAGTGCTCCGGCGCTGAGTATGCTCTTCCAAAAGCCGCCAGACGATTTTTTGTCAGCTGAATTTGTAGCACCCTCTTTGTCGCCAAAAAGCCATTTGCCGATGGCAAAGCTGCCGCCGACAATCAGAGCTGTCGCTGCGAGTTTGGTAGAGTTTTTTTTGGTGAATTCCCAGATTCCTGTTGCTGCCTCGTAACCCTTGTCTACAGCGCCTTGCATAATTCCCTCAGGATGATGAACGACATCGTTTCTTTGTTTCTCCAAATATGCGAGCGAATCCGCCAAAAAATTGGGATTGTCTTTATTTTCTTCGAGTAATCTAATTGCCTCTTTTGCAACACCAAAAAGCCCGGGGAATCCTTCTCGGATCGTTTGTGCCAAATCCATCTCCACATCCCTTGAGGATTCTCCTGAACTTTCGAAGGCTTGCTCGAGGTAGCCGGCACTCTCTTTGAGCACTGTGTTTTTCTGCGAATTTTGTTGAAGCCATGCGCGAAAACCATTGGCATCAAGTTCGGAGTTTTCCTTCAATGCTTGCGTCATCAAAAACCCAAGATTGACGGCAAGCTCGTCTAGCTCACCGATTTGCAAGCCTGGTGTTTTGTCAAAATCGAGTGGTGATTGTGTGAGCAGATTTTCAACATTTATGCCTTTGAATTGTTCTATTCCTTGTTGCCAATAAGCTTCTGCCTCCTGTGTCTTGTCAAACTCGTTTAGAGTCGCTGCATCTTGCATTCCATCAATTACTTTTTCGTCTTGTTTCGGTTGCTCAGCTGCTTCTGGGCTAGCTTGAGGATTTTGCAAATCTTCACCCTGCCGCTCATTTGTGTCTTTGTCGCTCATGCTTGGGCGGAATTTGGATCATCTTCGTATTTGGGAAATTTGTATTCGGGCGATCGAGAGGTTCTTTTTTGATTGTCGTCTCCATTCGACAGCTCATTCATCCATGTGAATGTCTCTTCATCACTTTTCATTTGTTCTGGATTGTCGATTGTAACAGATACTCCGGGGGGCAATATTTCCATGCGTTCGCCGGTATGTTTTGGTTGGTCTATGGACATTATAAAAGTATAGATTAAAATTCGCCGCCTTCTTCGGCGACGCGTTCGGGGATTTCTTTAAACTTCAGTTTACGGATGTTTTTTTTGTAGCGCAGATTTTCGCGCAAAATCGCGCCAAGCAATTCTTCGGCTTGTTCGAGAGAAATGAGATGCAAAGCGTCAAGCCACATTTGTTTGCGCTGCTCTTCGAGAAACAGCGAATTGATGATAGCAATCTTGAGTTTTTCAACCAAATCATTTCTACGTTGCTCGTCAGTCATTGCAGCAGATTCATCCGCTACTTCTTGGCGCGCACTGTGAAGGGCTTGGTCAATAGCGTTTGTTTTAATCGATGGCGATAGTGAGTTTTGGTCGGACATTTTTGTATTTGATTGTTCTTATTATTATACCATGAATAGAACTTCTTTGGAAAGGCAAGCTTTGCGATTTTTCCTCTGTTTTAGGAATGGGAAAAGTTTCCCACCATCGCGGTGATTTTTCACTCAGATTTTATAATCCTTTCGCTTCGAGAGTTTTTACTTTTTCCTCTAGCTCTTGGGCTTTTGCTCGTGCTTGTTCAACAACATTTGATGGCGCACTTTTGAGAAATCCATCGTTGTTTAGTTTCGCTAGCAAGCCGACGAGTTGCGCTTTTGCCGCTTCGAGTTCCTTTTGTACCCGGGCTTGCTCGACTGCCGGATCGATCATTCCTGAACTTGGGAGGAAAATCGTCGTGCCCGCTGCCATGTCGGTCGCACCATCTTCTGTTGTTCGTTTTGTCGGTTCGGTTTCGAAGGTGAGTGACGCGATGCGTGCCAGCGACTTGATGATTGTGGCATTCTCTTCCAATATCTCCAAATTCTTTCCGAAGATATATGCAGAAATCTTCCGCGTCGGATCGACGCCGGCGAGCTTGCGCATCGAGCGGATTTTGCCAGCGATTTCGCAGACTTGTTCAAATGCTTTTGCGGAAGAATTTTTTCCAGAAACCGCAGGCCATTCTGCAGAAATGAGAAGATTACCGCCTAGTTTTCCTTCTTGCCAGATTGCTTCGGTAACAAAAGGAATAAACGGATGCCAAAGTTTGAGTTGAGTTTTTAAACTCTCGCGCAAGCACGCAAGCGTATTTGGATTCGATTCTGCTTTGGCAGCTTCGACCGCCCAGTCTGCAAATTCGTTCCAAGTAAAATTCCACAACTTTTGCGCGGCATCACCAAAACGATATTTTTCCAAATCGCTTGTGATTTCTGTAATCAAATCATCGGTTTTGGCAATAATCCAGTTTTGGAGGTCGGTTTTTTCTTCCTCTCTAACAAGCAGGGATTGAGGGGTGTTATTTTTTTCATCACAGCCCCCCTCCAACTCCCCCTTATCAGAGGGAGGGCTTTGGCTCAAAATAAAGCGACTAATATTCCATAATTTATTACACAAGTTGCGGCAGCCAGCGATTTTCTCCTCCCCGAGATTGGCATTGTTTCCCGGAGTCGTGCCGATTATGAGCGAGAGACGCAGCGCATCGGTGCCGAATTTTTCAATAATCTCGAGCGGATCAACACCGTTTCCTTTAGACTTGCTCATTTTTTGTCCCTTAGCATCGCAAACCAAACCATGCAAATAAACAGTATCAAACGGATATTTACCCGTCGCAAACTTACCGAACATAATCATACGCGCCACCCAAAAGAAGAGAATGTCGTGTCCGGTTTCGAGAATCGAAGTCGGGTAAAATCTTTGGAAATCTGTGTTTTGTTCATCCGGCCAACCAAGAGTTGAAAACGGCCAGAGTGCAGAAGAAAACCACGTGTCGAGTGTGTCTTCATCCTGAATCCATCCTTCGCCTGTTGGTGCCTCGGTGCCGACGAATATTTCTTCGCCACGATACCAAACCGGAATCCGATGCCCCCACCAGATCTGGCGGCTGATACACCAGTCGCGCAGGTTGTCGATCCAATGGAAGTAGGTTTTTTCAAACTGCTTAGGAATAATTGTTACTTCGTTGCCGCGTACGGCATCGGCGGTCATTTTTTTGAGTGTGGTTTTTTGAGAATCCCCTAAATCCCCTTTAACAAGGGGACTTGCAGTCGCTGAATTTTGCCCTCCTGTTAAGGGGGGTTGGGGGGTTGATTCTGCACCAAAACCCCCCCTCAATCCTCGCCCTTCAGCAGGGGGAAAGTCTGGCACAAATTCCTTCTCGACATCAACAAACCATTGTCGACTGACCATCGGTTCGACCACCGTTCCCGAGCGATAGCAGACAGGAACGCGGTGGAGATAATTTTTGTCCTCACCAACCAAGAGTCCTTTTGCCTTCATAATTTCCGCAGCTTTTTTACGTGCGACTTCAATTGCGAGTCCTTCGACTTCTGTGCCAGCAATGGCTTTCATTCGTCCATCAAAGCCGATTTTTTCAAAGCGATATTGATCGAGTCCGTGCTTTTGCGCGAGGTCGTAGTCGTCTTGCGAATGCAGTACCGAAATCGTCATGGTACCGGTTCCTTTGTCCATGTCGATTATTTCGTCATCCGCCATCACGACAAAATTGCGCTTGGCAGCGTAGGTTTCGTATTCAAATTCTTGCCCGACCAAGTCGGCGCCCTTCATCACTTCTACAAGCTCGACGGTGGAATCTTCTTTTTCGAGCAGATTGAGTAATTTTTTACGACGCGGCGCATCATCAAAAAGGTTTTTGGCGATAATAATCGTTTCACTTACGCCATCGTTTTGCGTGTACCGCACGCGAGCATATTCTCCCGCAGAGTTTACGAAGAGCGGCGAATCGCTACATTTTGTCTCCGCGCGGACGGTTCCCATAATAAACTCGCCACAACGGATCGAGTAAAAAGTGTCGCTGCGGTCTTCCCACTCGACTTCGTCATCGGCGAGCACGGATTGTGCCCCGACTGACCAGTTGACCATGCGGTCGCCGCGATAAATCAAACCTTTGTCATAGAGCTTTTTAAAAATCACATTCACCGCGTGATTCCTTGGCTCATCAAAGGTATAGGCTTCGCGTGTCCAATCACAACTGGCACCCATTTTGCGGACTTGTTCCGTGATTCGCGCATGCGTTTTTGCTGTCCATTTACGCGCTTCTTCCAAAAACTTTTCGCGCGAAATATCTTTGTTCCGATCTTTGATTTCGAGTTGTTTGAGTACGACTGATTCCGTTGCAATGGCGGCGTGATCTGTCCCCGGAATCCATAAAGCCGCGTCCCCGAGCATACGATGCCAGCGAATCAAAATATCCTGCAAAGTGATAAACATCGAATGTCCGGCGTGTAATGTTCCCGTTACATTGGGCGGTGGAATCGGAATTGTGAAGGGCTTTTTGCTCGGATCATTCGACGGCTGAAAAGCGCCACTTGCTTCCCATTTTTGATAAATGTCGTCTTCGTGTTGATGCGGCTCGTAGGCTTTGTCCATAAAAATATGCTAGATATTTGCTCGGTCAAGAGTAACACGAGAAGTCGTTTGCAAGAAACCGCAAAAAACACCGATTTCTCTCTGGCAATCTCGGCAAATTTTTGCCAGTCTAGCTGTTGCAGATTTTCTCCAAACTCCATGCAGGTTTCAATTCACAAACTCCGTCCCGAACTCGAATTGCCGCGCTTCCAGACACCTGGTTCGGTCGGATTCGATCTCGCAGCCGCCGAAGATGTGATCATCGCGCCAGATGAGATTACGATGATTCCTACGGGGCTCGTCATTGCTACGCCACCCGGTTTTGCCCTGATTATCGCCAGTCGCTCCAGCGTGCCGCGCAAATTTGGGCTGTCGCCACCACATGGCATCGGTATTATTGATCAAGATTATTCTGGTGCCGAAGACGAGATTCGTATTCTCGTCCGCAATTTTACCGCTCATGCTGTCTCAATCCCCAAGGGAACACGTATTGCGCAAGGGATGTTTGTCCGCGCCGAACAGGCAGAATTTGTCGAAGCCGATTTTTCGGATAGTGCCAGTCGTGGCGGTTTTGGCAGTACGGGACATTGAAATTTTGTGCTTTTTATGAAATGCTCTTCGAGCATTCGATAATTTTTGGAAACCCCACCCTCAGGTACAAGTACTCTCCTCTTGATTGATAATGAAAAAACGCCCCCGACTCGGTCGGCCTCGCAATTTTGAACGAAAGTATTTTCCCAACCGTTTGCTCGCGGCGCAAGCAGTGACGGCGGGACTGTTTTTGTTAATGCTCGCCCGACTTTTCCAACTCCAAGTTGTGCAAGGCGAAGAATATTTTGACAAAGCAATTGCCCAGCGTACGAGCAGCATCGAAATTCCGGCGCGGCGCGGCGAGATTCTTGTTAAAGATAAAGACACGGGCAGCCTCATCAAATTGGCGACGAATACCACCCTCGACCTTCTTTACATCGATCCGATGGTGACGCCCGACAAGCGACTCGTTGCTGATACATTGGCGCCACTTTTATATAAGGATGAAGATTTTGAAGCCTGTCTCGACGAACCAAAATTTTGCCCTGAAGGCAGTGTCCAATATGTCGAACCAGCCGTAGAAGAAGCCAATCCACTTTCTGTTCCGCGACTTATTATGCCATCGCGAGAAGAAGCAGTACGTGCTTACGCAGATACAATTTTTCGTAAAATCAATCGCGAAAAAGTCGATTTTGTTACATTGGCGAGCAGTGTACCAGACGATGTTCTCACGACTGTTGACGCCATGAAATTGTCCGGAATCGGTATTATTCGTGAGAGTTCACTTGTATACGCTGATCCAACACAAATTCCTCAAAATCCGGATGCGCGGGCAAAAATTGCCGAACAGCTGACAGATCTTTTAAATATTCCCACTCCTGCTTTGGTGGATAAAATGGAGCTGAAAGATTTGCGCTATGTCAAACTCGAAAACAAGCTGCGCCCCGAAACCACGGAACACATTCAAGAAATTAAAGCGTTATCGCACGAAGTCTTCGAAACTTCTCGTCTCGAAATCCTCAGCAAAAAACTCGACCAAGAACCAACTCCAGATTATTTCCGCGGCGTGGTCTTGATTCCCGAACACTGGCGCTATTATCCCGACAACAATCTCGCATCGCAAATTATTGGTTTTGTCAATCGCGAAGGCAAAGGACAATATGGTATCGAGGGAAAATTTGACCGTTTGCTTTCTGGTAAAAATGGACTTATCAAGAGTCAAAATGATGTAAAAGGTTCGGGCATTGATCCGCTCGCTGTCCAAAACGCCGAAGACGGTGTTGATATCGTGCTGACCATTGATCGCGTTATTCAAAAAAAAGTCGAAGATGTCTTAAATGAAGCCACTGAGCGTTTTCAGGCGGATTCGGGGCAAGTTATTGTGATGGAACCGTCAACCGGAAAAATTTTGGCACTTGCCAATTCGCCAGGCTTTAACCCCAATGATTTTGGAGAAGCTTTACTGCTCGAACGTACCACTCCCGAATCGGCAAAAAAAATCTACAAAACAACGCCACTCTTTACCAAAGACGATCACGAACGATTTCAGCAAAGTAGTTTCGAAGAATTTGAGGAACAGTGGAAAGTAAAATACGATCCCGAATTTTATGTCTATCGCAATCGACTGGGACCGGGTGCTTTTGTTAATCGCACCATTCAAGAGGTATACGAGCCAGGTTCGGTTTTCAAACCACTTGTGATGGCAATCGGTATCGAGACCGCTGAGGTGACGCCAAACACGACATTCAATGAAGATGGGCCGGTAAAGATTGGTGAATTTTCAATCAAAACCGCACTCGGCAAATATAATGGCATTCAGACAATGACGAATGTGCTCGAAACTTCGAGTAATGTCGGAATGGTTTTTGTCGCTTTCAAGCTCGGAAAATCAGTTATGCATAATTTTTTAACCGACCGCTATGGCTTTGGTAGCTACACGGATATTGCTCTTGCCGAAGAGGAACAAGGGACGCTGCGCCCAAAAAAAGATTGGTCGGATGCGCTCCTTGCTACGACGAGTTTTGGCCAAGGACTTACTGTCACGCCGATGCAAATCATCCGCGCGTGGGCAGCTCTTGCCAATGGCGGCATGCTCGTGCAACCCATGATTGTCGAAGAAGAAATCTATTCGAATGGCAAAAAAATCACCCATACTCCGCAACAAATTCGCCGTATTTTGTCGCCAGATACTGCTACCACAATGACAAACATGCTCGTTTCTTCTGTTGAAAACGGTGTTGCTCACTCCGCGCGAATCCCCGGATACAGCATCGCTGGTAAAACAGGTACGTCGCAAATAGCTGGTGTAAATGGCAAGTACGAAGTCGGTGAAGGGTCATTTTATACCACGTTCGCTGGCTATGCTCCGGCGCATAATCCCAAATTTTTAATCCTCGTCAAATTCGATCGTCCGCGTTACGGAGCAGATAACACTTGGGGGGCGACGACCGCAGCACCAATCTTTAAAGAAATTATGGCTTTCATACTCGATTACAACAACATACAACCCGAGGAAGATATATAAAATCACCGTTGATAATAATCATAAGCGAAAGCAGTACACATTATTTTTTTGTGGGGTATGTTTTGGGGCACGAGTCTCGATTTCTATTATTCAAAAAAACGAGCAGACTATTCGCTTATCGAATACATCATGCTCGTTTTGTTATTGCTTCAGTTCTTTGCTACGTTGACAATATCACCAAAAACTTCTGGATTGCGAACAGCAATATCTGCCAGCATTTTGCGATTGACCACGATCTTTTTAAGTGTCAATTGATGCATAAAGCGCGAGTACGAAATATCATATTGCTTTAGAGCAGCCGAGATACGCAAGATCCACAATTGGCGAAAATCGCGTTTTTTGGTGCGGCGGTGAGCGTATGCATGTTGACCAGCTTTGGTAACAGCATTAAGCGCCAAACGATAGAGATTTTTCCGCCCCCATCGATACCCTTTTGCGAGCTTGAGTATTTTTTTATGGCGTTTTTTACGGGCAGGACTATTGGTAGTTCTCATGTGATGAAGAAAAAATCAGTGAAGAATTAAGACGACAAAAGTCTTCGAATAACATTTTGAAAGCCTTTTGGAATCAAGGTTATTTTACTGGCGAGCGCTTTTTGTCCAGCACTTTTCTGTAACAACAAGTGATTGTGCGCTACTTTTTCGTGGGCGAATTTGCCGGATCCAGTTGTGCGGATACGCTTTTTAGCGGCAGACTTTGTCTTTTGCTTGCCGGTTTTGCCTGGTTTTACGGGCATAGGAGGGAAAAATAAGAATTATTCGTCGTCATCATCTTTTTTCTTGGGACCGTTTTTTTGCGGAGTAAGCATCATGGTTATCTGGCGCCCCTGTTTTTTGGGAGATTGGTCGATTTTTGAAACATCACTGAGTTCGGCGGCAAATTTTTTCATTTTTTCGTAACCGAGTTCTTCGTGCACAATTTCTCTGCCGCGAAAGAGGAGAACTGCTTTGACGGGGTGACCCTTTTCGAGAAACTTACGCGTGGTCTTCAGCTTGACGTCAAAGTCGTGTGCTGAGATGCGGATTCCGAAGCGGATGCCTTTCATCTGAACCGTTTTTCCGGCTTTACGCTGTGCCTTGTCTTTTTTCTTCTGTTCGAAGAGAAAATTACCAAAGTCCATCAAGCGGCAAACGGGCGGCTTTGCACCGGCGGCGACTTCTACCAAGTCGAGCGATTTTTGCTCTGCAAGCGCAAGCGCTTTTTGAAGAGGAGTCTTGCCGATTTTCTCGCCGTTTTCATCAACCAGAAAGACTTCTGGGACGTTAATTTCATCGTTTTTCCGATAATGATTGTCAGCCAAAAAAACTAGGGAAAAAGGCGCATGGTATCTTCCCGCTTTTTTGCCCATTCCGTCAAGAGAAAATAGCTTTTTCAAAATGCGGCACTTTTTTTTCGTTTAAAAAGTAGAAAATGGAACAGAAGCAAACTTGATTTTTTTCAATACTAAAATTGAGACAGGCATCCTTCTTTCTTTGAAATCACTTTATTCGTCATTGATTGTTCAACACCATACTAATTGAAAAAAGAAAGATGACATTCTTATTTTTACATGTCAAAATAATATTAACTTCTTCCATTGCTTGTGCTTGCCAAAATTCAATCATTGACGACAGTAGGTGTTGATTCGATACCGGTAGAAATCGAAACCGATATCCATCGTGGTCTTCCTAATTTTACTGTCGTGGGACTTGGCGATGCTGCTGTGCAAGAATCACGCGAACGCGTGCGCAGCGCCGTCAAAAATTCGGGCTATAGTTTTCCTTCGACCAAAATCACCGCTTCGCTTGCTCCTGCGGATATTCGCAAAAGTGGGCCCGCATTTGATCTCCCGATTGCGCTCGGAATCTTGATTTCGAGCGGTCAAATCGAGCCAATCGCCGAATTTGAGCACGCGATTTTTGTTGGCGAGTTGGCGCTTGATGGCAGTTTGCGCCATGTAAATGGCATGCTCCCGATGGCGCTTTCCGCAGAAAGATTAGACAAAAAACGTATTTATGTTCCTGCTAAATCTGCAAAAGAAGCTTCGCTCGCAGTCGGCATCGAAGTCATTCCGGTAAAAAATATTCGGCAATTAATCGATCATCTGTATAATGATCAAAAGATCACGCCGATGGAGCCAGCGGATTTCCGCGAATATTCTTTTGTTGACGAATCAATTCCAGATTTTAGCGCGGTGCGCGGACAAGAACATGCCAAACGCGCACTCGAAATCGCCGCTGCTGGGGCGCATAACTTGCTTCTCAACGGTTCGCCTGGTGCAGGTAAAACATTGATGGCAAAAGCATTTCGAGGAATTTTGCCGCAGCTTACGCGCGAAGAGGCGATGGAAGTCGCACAAATTTATTCCGTCGCGGGCATGCTCCCTGCCGACAAGCCACTTCCTGCGAATCGTCCGTTTCGTATCGTGCATCACACCGCGAGCGGAGTTTCGATTGTTGGAGGCGGAACCCGCATCAAACCAGGTGAAATCTCACTCGCACACAAAGGAGTTTTATTTTTGGACGAACTGCCAGAATTCCCTGCACAAGTACTCGAAGTATTGCGACAACCGCTCGAAGATCGCGAAATCACGATTTCTCGCGCACAAGGAAGCATTCGCTTTCCGGCGCATTTTACTTTGCTCGCAGCGATGAATCCCTGTCCGTGCGGCTACTACAATGTCCCGAATTCAGAAAAAGAATGTAGTTGTAATATGGCAAATATCGCTCGCTATCAAAAACGGATTTCTGGTCCACTGCTCGATCGCATTGATTTGTATGTTGATGTGTCACCGGTCAAATTTGACAAACTCTCGGGCGAACGCACTGGCGAGACTTCGGTGGACATTGCCGCGCGTGTACAAGCGGCACGTGGACGGCAAGAAGCGCGCTTTTCTGCCACCGCAATCAACACTAATTCTGAAATGGGCGTGAGCGACATCGAAACGCATTGCAAAGTCGATAGCACGGCGAAAGATATTCTGCGACAAGCAATGCAACAATTTTCATTGTCCGCGCGCGGCTATCATCGTATTCTCAAGGTTTCGCGCACGATTGCCGACCTTGCTGATTCGGAAAATGTCGAAGTTGCACATGTGGCAGAAGCGTTGCAGTATCGCCCAAAATTGCAGGAGGTGATGTAAATATTGTGGAAATTGTAATTGTAGTTATTGGGTAGTCTCCAAATATTCATCGCTTACTATTGCGTCAACACCCTTTTTCAAAGCATTAAGTTTGGTGCGTAGATTGATGCGTAAACTTAGTAATTCTGTATTCACCTTGCAAAGGAGAAGAAAAACATTTGGAAATGCCCTTCATTTCTTTGTTATTTTCTGCCACAATCTCTTTGATTTAATCATTGACGCAAATGGCTGACAAGCAAAATTATTCCGCCGAAAGTATTCAAGTTCTCGAGGGACTCGAAGCAGTGCGCAAGCGCCCTGGTATGTATATCGGTTCGACCGATGTTAGGGGATTGCATCATTTGTTGTGGGAAATCGTCGACAATGCGATTGACGAATCTATGGCGGGATACTGCGATAATATTGATATTGTTTTGCAGGCAGATGGTGGAGTGAGGGTGTGGGATAACGGACGCGGGATTCCTGTGGATGTGCATTCGAAAACCGGGAAGTCCGCACTCGAAACTGTCATGACGATTTTGCACGCGGGTGGCAAGTTTGGCGGCGGCGGATACAAAGTCTCAGGTGGACTACATGGTGTGGGTGCGAGCGTGGTCAACGCCTTGTCCGAAAAAGTGATCGCAACAGTACATCGTGACGGCAAACTCCATCGTCAAGAATATGCGCGCGGTGCAGTCATCGCACCGATTGAAGTAGTGGGCGAGGCAAAAGGAACAGGTACAGAAATCGTTTTTTATCCTGATGCGGAGATTTTTAAAGAAACTACACTTATGGAGTGGGAGACGATTTTGACCCGCTTACGCCAACAGGCATATTTGACGAAAGGCGTCCGTATCTCCATCGAAGATAATACTGGCGAAACTCAAAAGCGGCACGCCTTCTTTTTTGATGGCGGCGTGGCAAGTTATGTTCGACATTTGTCTGCCAACAAAGCACCGGTTTCTGAAGTGATTGCAGTTGAGCGCGAAACCGAAACTTGCCAAGTCGAAGTCGCAATGCGCTACACCGATTCGTACACCGAAAATATTTGGTGTTTTACGAATCATATTCACAATCCCGAAGGCGGTACGCATTTGACCGGTTTTCGGGCGGCGCTGACGCGCACCATCAATGCTTATGCGCGAGATAAGCAATTATTAAAAGAAAAAGAAGAAAACTTTGTCGCCGAAGATGTGCGTGAAGGACTAACTGCCGTGCTTTCAATCAAAATTGCCGAACCACAATTTGAAGGACAAACCAAGGGCAAACTCGGAAATTCCGAAGTACGCCCAGCAGTCGAAACTGCTTTTGCCGAAGCTTTTACCGAATATCTAGAAGAAAATCCTGCCGAAGCTCGCGCGGTTGTTGGCAAATGTTTGCTTGCTGCCCGCGCGCGCAAAGCCGCACGTGCCGCACGTGACACTGTTATTCGTAAGGGAGCACTGGAAGGTATGACACTTCCCGGAAAACTTGCCGACTGCTCGAGTCGTAATGCCGCCGAAACCGAAATCTTTATCGTCGAGGGAGATTCTGCCGGTGGTAGTGCCAAACAAGGACGCAACCGAGATTTTCAGGCAATTTTGCCATTGCGTGGAAAAATCCTCAATGTCGAACAAGCGCGTCTCGACCGTATGCTCGGCAACAACGAAGTCAAAGCATTGATTACGGCACTTGGTACCGGAATTGGCGAAATCTTCGAGGTCGACAAACTTCGCTATGGAAAAGTCGTCATCATGACGGACGCGGACGTGGACGGTGCACATATTCGCACTTTGCTGCTCACTTTGTTCTACCGATATTTTCGTGAAATTATTGACAACGGAAACCTGTTTATCGCTTGCCCACCGCTCTACAAAATCAGTAAAGGAAAAGATATTCGCTATGCATATGACGACAAACAAAAAAGCGAAATCTTTGCTGACATGGGATTTGCAGAAGATCCAGATTTGAGCGACCCGCCCGAAGTAGAAGAACAAGAAGACGGACAAGTTGAAGAGGAGGAAGAAATAGTAACTGCGAAAAAGGCAAATCGCATCTCGTTGCAGCGTTACAAAGGTCTTGGAGAAATGAACCCCGATCAGTTGTGGGATACGACCATGAATCCAGACTCACGCACGATGCTGCGTGTTACAATCGAAGATGCCGAACGCAGCGATATGGTGTTTACAACGTTGATGGGAAGCGAAGTGTTGCCCCGCAAAAAGTTTATCCAGACCCACGCTAAATCGGTGAAAAATTTGGACGTGTAAGGCAATTCTCATTGAATTATTTTTCTAACAGCTGGCTGCTTTTCTCCAAATCGGAGGCTGCATGTAGCGCTCGTTACGCTCGTTGCTTCTCTTAATGTAGTTTTTTTCGTTATAATCAGTAGCGAATCGTTTTAAATATGAATCAAAAACCGCTGTTTTTTTCGCGCAAGTGGATACAAATTTTTTTTGGAGTGCTCCTTTTATCTCTTCTTGGATTCTTGATTCTTCACTTTCAACTTCATCGCTCTTTTTCGCGCGACAATCTTGATCAGCTCGAATCCTTCCTTCGCTCGTTTGGCGTGTGGGCGCCGATTATTTTTGCGCTGGTCTATTATTTTGCCACGCTGTTTTTTTTGTCGGTGGTGGTTCTCACAATCTTGGGAGGATTACTTTTTGGCAAACTGTGGGGATCGCTTTTGGTGATTGTTGTTGCTACATTTGCTGCCCAAAGCGGATTTTGGCTTGCACAGCGCTATGGTTCGGGAATTTTTGACAAGGTCGGTAAACAAGGCGGTGTGATTTCTCAATTGGTGAAAAAAATTGAAACAGGTGTCGAGCAGCATGGATTTCGTACTTTTTTTGTCCTGCGGTGTTTGTTTTTGCCATATATGCCGCTTAGTTATGCAGCTGGCTTGGTCAAGACCGCAAAAGGGAGAGACTTTTTTTTGGCGACGCTCCTTTCCAATGCTATTTTTAGTCCGCTGTTTGTGTTCTTTGGCGACGCACTTTTACAAGGACCAAAAGCTCTCATTCTGCCAGCAATCCTTATTGTGTTCGTGCTTTTTGTACCACGTTTTGTTCGCTTGTTGCAGCGGGATAATTCTCTTCAAAAAAAATTATGAAATACGAATATGATTTGCTCGTCATCGGCGGCGGTGCAGCAGGACTAACTGTCGCCTCAGGTGCTGCGCAACTGGGCGCCAAAGTCGCACTCGTGAGCAAAGGGTTGTTGGGCGGAGATTGTTTGTTTTTTGGTTGCGTACCAAGTAAAACCCTCATCAAATCCGCAAAGATTGCGCACGCGATGCGACATGCGTCGGCGTTCGGGATACAATCAGTCGAACCACAATATGATTTTAATAAAGTTACGGAGCGGATTGACAGTGTCATCCAAACTGCCGGAATCCATGATGATCCCGCGCGCTTTCGGCAAATGGGCGTCGATGTGATTTTTGGCGCGGCAGATTTTTGGGACAGGCATACTGTTTGTGTTCGTTTGGTCGACAGCCTCCACACTCTTCAACAACCAGAAGTGCTTGTACGCGGCAAAGATTTTTTATTATCAGCAAAAAAGATTGTGATAGCTACAGGCTCTCGTCCGTTTATTCCTGCGATTCCGGGGTTGCTTGAAGCTGGATTTTTGACGAACGAAACAATTTTTTCGATGAAAACCCTCCCTCCTCGTCTCGCAATCTTGGGCGCCGGTCCCATCGGATGCGAACTGGCGCAAGCTTTTGCGCGCTTGGGCAGTAAGGTTACTTTAATCGTTCGTGGAACCCAAATTCTGCAAAAAGAAGATATTGATATTGCCGCCTACATGGCAGATATTTTTGTACAAGAAGGAATCGAGATTTTGTATGAAACGGAGTTACGCAAAATCATTCATCATAAAAAAAGCAAACTGCTCACCTTGCAAAAAAATGGCGAATCGCAAGAAATCGAAGTCGACAATATTCTCATTGCTACTGGTAGAATGCCAGATATGACGCAGCTCAAACTCGAAAATGCCGGAGTCGTTTCTGATCGGCACGGTATTGGCACCGATAAGAAATTGCGCACGAATCAAAAGCACATCTACGCCATCGGTGACGTGAATGGGAAATATCAATTTACACATACTGCGGGATACGAAGGCGGTATTGTCGTCAGCAATGCCATTTTGCATATTCCGCGCAGCATCGATTATGACGCCATTCCGTGGGCGACATTTACCGATCCCGAAGTAGCCAGCTGTGGGCTAAACGAAACCGAAGCCAAAGAGCGCGGTATCAAATATCAGGTTTGGCAGCACGAGTTTGCCAAACAAGATCGCGCTTTGGCAGAATCCGAGACACACGGTTTTATCAAAATTCTTACCACGGGTCGCCGCGCCAAAATCATTGGTGCACAAATCATTGGTGCGCATGCTGGAGAAATCATTCACGAATTGATTCTCGCTCGCAATGCCGGCATGACGCTTGCCAGCCTCGCGAGTGCGGTGCATATTTATCCGACACTGTCCGAAATCATCAAAACTGCTGCTGGCAAATATTTTGCCGAAAAATTATTTACCAATAAAGTACGGAAGATACTTAAATTCCTTTTCCGATATCGTGGAAAGACGGAACAATAGGATGCTCTGGCTATCGATTTTGGAGAAAACAAGTTGCGAAAAGTGTTCGCAAAAATAAATAATGCACGTGTTATTTTTTGTATCCAATGGAAAAAACTGAATCAATTACGATTACGGTCGAAATAGAAGTAGAATTACCGCTCGAGAAGGTGTGGAAGGTTTGGACAGGACCGGAACACATTACAAACTGGAATTTTGCATCTGATGATTGGTGTTGCCCCAATGCCGCCAATGACTTACAGATTGGAAAATTTTTTCTCTACAGGATGGAGGCAAAAGATGGTAGCACAGGTTTTGATTTCGCTGGCACATATGAAGAGATTATACCTGGCAAGCTCATAACGTATGTCATGGAAGATGGGAGAAGGGTTAGAATAGTCTTTAAAGACGTTGATGGCGCCACAAAAATTTCCGAATCTTTTGATGCAGAAGACATAAACTCTGCGGAATTACAAAAAACTGGATGGCAGGCAATCTTAAATAATTTTAAAAAGTACGCGGAGTCACTGTGAGTCCCCGAGATATCGCGGCGCGGCAATCCAGATATTCTTGGAGAAGCAGAGTCATACTCTGCTCCAGCTTTGAGAAGGAGCAACTCTCCTTAGTTGCTCCACATGTTTCTTGTAGACAAATTATCAAGGCGTACTCAAAACGATTGGTTGATTTGGATTTGCCGATGACCATTTCCAATGCACTTGCTCCTCGACATATTGCTTGCGCACCGGATTATCATGAATGTAATTCAACTTTTGCGCATACAGTTTTTCTGAGTCAAGTTTTACAGACTGCTCCTTTCAAGTCCCTTTTTATAGCAGTCAGGCAGCAATTTTTTGCTAGAAAAAGCCTTCTGTTTCAATCAGTTTTGGAAAGGTTATTGTAATAAGCTTTGAGGTTCGCTTTGATAATTCTGATCCGGGACTATTGCAAGAAAAATTGAGGTATAGAGGATGCGCTGTGTTCTTGGCATGAGCGGAAGAAAAGAAAAAGTTTAAGGGTGTGGGTGGACAAACAGACATAAATCTCCTAATTGAAGTATTAAAGTAATCCTGACTCAGGATGACCGGCTCTGTTTTGCGTCACATCTGCTTTATTGACACGCAAGATATTTTGGTCTTGCATCAATTCCCAGACCTTGTCGGCAGGAAAGTCGGCAACAATATAATCATGGATGTTTTTTCTAAAGAGGAAGCTTTCGAATGGCTCCGCTCCATCTCGTTTGTATTTCAGCTTGCTGTTGGCGTCTTTATCCACCAAAAGTTTAGACTCTTCACTTTTGTTGTATCGAAAAGATCCGTTTCTCAGTCCCAACTCTTTTGCTTCTTCAAATGTCCTCCCACCATAAGCGCGCACAAGGTCTTCGATACGCTGGCGCTCTTGCGCTTTGTCTGCCTCAGACATAACGTCTGGCAGATAAGTGGTGATCTGGATGGGGAAGCTTTTGTCCATATCGTCTTCTTCGGGGTAATGCTGTCGCCAATGCGAGCGGTCGTAGCGCTGATACCAAGTAATGCGATTGTCTTGCATGGCTTTTTGGAGCTGGCTTTCTGTAGCAACGACAGAGTTATCATAAAAATTAACACCTCCCACACCCTCGTCAAAACTTTCTATGGCAGAAAATTCGTACTCTTCATAAATATCCTTGATCTCTTCTGCTGTACAGACCTGAGGGCAGTTAAAATAAACCGAATAGAATTCGTTTTCTTCTGGTTCTACTTCTCGAACAGGAAGGTCAGAAGGGATAGGAAGCTCGTGGAGAGAAGGATCATACTTTACTCTTACGACATTATAGATGGTGCGATTATCAGCAGTAGTTTCTGGTATTTTTTTGCTGTATTCGAGAATGGTACCATTCCTCGAAACTTCAGATTCAACAATATATCGTATCCAAAAAGGAATGTTTTTGAGGTCACTTCTTGCTACTTGGTAATATGCCTCTACTCCGCTTTCTGATTCAGATGAACGAATCGGTGTAACCCAGTCTAAAAGTCTTTCTCGTGTATCCTTCAGTTTGATAATACTAATATTCCGTTCAAGAGAATAATCCGGTACACCTGGCATGGAAGATTTAATTTCTGTATTTCTCAGCCTAATACTCCCGATTCCTCGACTTGAACGCACATTATATATAATCACGTCACGATCTATTGGCTGAATATCCTGACTAGTGCCGAGCGATTCGATATCAATAGGTACTGCATAGTAATATTTGTCAAAGCGTATACCTGATTCCGAGAAAATCGATTTCCGAATCCGCATTGCCTCCTCTATGGGCATGGCTTTGCTCGCTATCTCAGAAGTGGAAATCAATTCCGAATGCGTCGGCACCAGTAGCGGCAAAGAAGTGTAATACATCTGGTATGCCCACAAGCCGGAGGCAACTAAGACGATGCAGACGGCAAGCCCGATCAATAAGACTTTGGTGATGCGGCGAAGAGTTGAGAGTTTGGACATATGAAATTAAAAAGAATTGAGAATTGCAAACAGAACCATTTACCCGACCAATTCCCCAAAAAGATTCTTGTCATCTTCTTTTCTTGGTAAGAGGGCGGTTTGATCATTGTTGTTTGGAGGATTGCTCGGAAACGGTTCCGGAAAGAGTACATACCAACTCAAAAATGCACGCAACAAAAAGACTCAGTAGTTTTTGCCATGAGTTGCAAACTGTATCCATAGCGCACGGAAAATTAGCTTGAGTATAAGCTTTTGTGGTGTTTTTGTCAAAATGAGCTTTCGATTAATCGGCATCTGTTGCCAAAAAAACCGATACAAAAAACTCCGATCACCTCACACGAGATGACCGGAGTCAAACAAACCTGCAGTGGACGACTGCTTTTGCAAACAGACTTACGCTTTAGGCATGTTTTTTGCGACGAGCACGAAACCAGGCAGCGGCACTGCCCGAGAAGGCAAGAAGTGGCAGGAGTGGCGCTCCACTTTTTGGTTGATGTGGCGCAGCCATATGAAACTCTTCGCCAACGACGACCGAATAATCAACCGGTTCGGCCGAACCATCGACATGAATATTGACCGGAAAATCAACGGCTTCGGTAATAATCTCATCATTACCAGCGGGGATTTCATCACGGAAATCATCCTCATATTCTGGCGCGGCGGAATAAACTGGAGTTTCTTCGATGGGTGTTTCGGCAATCGGTGTTTCGATGAGGGTCGGAAACGGTGTTGGCTCTTCTGCTGTGGGGAGCGGAGTCATAACTGGTTCGGGCGTGGTTGTTGCCTCGCCCATTGATGGCGGATTGCCCGGAGGAGCAGGGAGGTCGGGTGAATCGGATTCTGTCGAGATTGCGCCGACATCATCGAGATTGACATCAACTGGCTCAGAACCGAGATTGAGCACATCATCGCCAAAGTCATCCATTGGGATTTGAGCGCCGTCTTCCGGAACAGCATTTACACCCAAAAGGTCGGGGTCTTGCCCCAAAAAGGCGGAGTAGTTGGACGAATCGCCGCCATTAAAGACAAATGGTGCGGCGCCGACCAAGATTAAGAATACACCGGTGCTGGCAAGTGCCAAGGCAATACGGCGGTTTTTGCGAGAGTCGACTTGCGACAAGCTCATAATATTACCAGCATCGTGACTCGCTTTTTTGGCGTTGTCGGTAACAGTTGTCCACTGATTACTCATGTTTGTTTTGAAAAAGAAAGAAATTTTGTTTGAAAGAAAATATGAGGGCTTACTACGTGCGCCGGAAGGCATACCACAGTGAGGCTGCACCCATACTTATCAGGAAAAAGAAAAGCAAATGTTCGGGTCCCGTACCGGCATTTTGATCGACACCATCGAGATTGGTGCCTTGTCCGGGGGCGGGAGTAGTGTCTCCTCCGTCTTGCTCTGGATCACGCGGATCACCGATAAAACCGTGGCTTTCGGATCCGGGTTGTCCAATCGTGACAAAAACTTCATCCGAATAATCGGTTTCGTTATCGGCATCGTTATATGCGGTAATCGCAAAGTAATATTTTTCGCCGACAGGCAAGTCAGGAAAAACGGCGAAGTTGGTGCGTCCGACATCGCGACGTCGGAGATAAAAACCACTTTTTTGTCCGTAATACAAGTAATAGCCTTTGACTGGAGGATCTGCAGCAATCGGCCAAACAAGGCGCACATTGCCGACATCATCGGTTTGGATACGCAGCCCTTCTGGTCTGGCAAAGTCGTCATCTTCTGGCGGAAACATTGGCGGAGTTGGCGAAGCATTGATATCGCCCCCAATACCGCCCGTGTCTGGAGTTGGCGTCGGCTTGTTCGATTGTCCGGGTGCGCCATCGCCAAAAACGAGGGATTTGGGCGGATTCATAAGGCGGTTTTCTGACGAAATACCACTCGTAAAATAAATCCCCGTGTCGCCTAATTCGGTGTTTTGATAATTGAGAAACTCGATGGTGGCGTTCTGGGTAAACGGCATGAGACGTAGTGTTCCAATATAAAATTCGTCATTGCTGAGCGAACCGCCAGTGAGCGCGCGTCCGATTGAAACCGTGCCATTGTCTTCATCAATATTATTTTCGCCAGGCGCACCGAGCGGAAAATCAGATTCGTCAGTGTTTAATTCGAGTATGCTCATGGACAATGGATCATATTTGAGTTTGGCGCGAATCGAGGTGACCATTTCTTGACGCGGGTTTTTGACATAGAGATCGACTTCGACAGTTTCGTTGAGTGCAAATTGTGATAACGAGTAGGCATCTTTTTGCTCGTCAAAGG
This sequence comes from Candidatus Altimarinota bacterium, assembly GCA_041738935.1. GTDB lineage: Bacteria > Patescibacteriota > Gracilibacteria > CAIRYL01 > JBGSOV01. The sequence goes on from JBGSOV010000007.1 coordinate 60,633, forward strand.
GAATTGTCGGATCGCATTCATCTGCCGTCTGACCGTTTTGATCAGGTGATTCGGAAGGAATCGTAGTTTCGCTTGGCGTTTCGCAATGGAGCAAAAATGCGTAGTGCAAATCGTTTTCAAACGGGGCGGCAAATGTTTGCAGCGGCAAGAGCAGACCTAAAGCCAAAAGGAGGCGGGCAACGTATTTCATTGTTGTTCTAAAAAGAGAAGAGTCGGAATCGAGGGAGTTTGCAAAATATCATGAAAACCATCGGCGGTTTTTGCCAGTACGAGTGTGTGACCAGTATTACCAGGATTGTAAAAATCAATTGTGGTGAAGGTTTTTTGTTTGCTCGTAAAGAGTGCCGTTGCGACGAGAATTTCGCTGTCGGTGACGACTTTGTTTTCTGCGGATGAAATGCCAATTTTGGCGATGCCGCGCAGAGCATCAAACTCTTGCTCGCCGGGAGCGACGATTGTAAATAGCGAATCTTGTGGAATTAAGATTTCGCTGCCAGCCAAGACATCGGGGTCGTAGGTCAAAAAACTGCGTACGGAAGTAATTGGTTTTTGGTCAGGATTTTTAAGCCAAATTTCGACACGAATATTCTCGCTTTCATCAGGAGTCAAACGCAGTTCGAGCGCGGCGGTGCGTTCTTGCGCATCAAGCGCTTTTTCATTGCGCGAGTCTTCGATCCGGCGAATCAAACTCGAAGAATTCTCGGACGCTTGTTCTTGGTTGTCGTCGGTTTTGACAGTATCGCTCTCGCCGCAAGCAGTCAGAATGAGAGCGCTGCCGATGATGAAACAAAAGAAAAGGTATTTCATGGCGATCAAAAGATTATCGAGCGTAAGGAATGTTCATGGTTTCTTCGGGAGTCGGTGACGGATTTTCTTCTTGCAGTTTTTGTCCGTACTGTTGAGCAAAAATGGTGAAGTCCAAAAAGTCGACACGCCCGTCTTCATTCAAATCAATAGCTTGATTATCCGGCTCTTCGGTGCCGCTCGTTCCGTACACCGTCGAAAAGATAGAAAAATCCAAGAAGTCGACTTTACCGTCTTGATTAAAGTCCGCCATGTTGAGAAGTTTGCGGAGTTCTTCAAAATTAACGTAAGCGTCAAAGAGCTTGACTCCAAAACCGGGTTTGAGTTTTTGACCAGAAAAGTCGGTGAGATTTTCGGCACGGAGCAAATAGGTGACACCAGCGCGTTGAGTGTCGGTCGAGAGCACAACTGTGTCAGCGCTGCGTCCGACTTGCGCACGCCGCACATTCAACTTGTTGCCAGTGCCTTTTTCGACAATGGAAAAATTGGTACCATCAACAAGCAGCGTCGAAAAGCGCAGATTTTTGCGGAAAACGACTTCAATCGAATTGGCACTTTTTGGGGTAACAGTCTGGAGCTGGAAGAAAATACCGGCCTTGTTAATGTTGTAGCCCATAAAATCAACTTGATTACTCGTTTGTTGGCTTTGCTTGAGTCCCAGCTGTTTGGCATCAGCAAACAGCGTATAGCGGTCAGTGATGTTCATCGGATTTGTGCGAAAGATAACAACACGTCCATCCGAACGCACATCCATACTTACGATTGGCAAGCGCGTTGCGACATCATTGAAAAAAGTAATGTGAAAAGCATCGGCGCGAATTCGACTAAGATCGAGTGATGAAGAGAAAAATGCTTGGACTTCGTTTCGGTCGGTAGCAACTGCCGAAACCAGATATGGCATATCGTATTCACTCGTAGGAATAACACCATCGCTGACAAAAATTGGTACTTCGGCCTCGGCCTTACGTCCCTCGGCGTCGGTAGCGACAACAGAAATAAAGTAAGGATTTTGGCTAGGAAGCACCCCTTTGCGCACAATCAGATTTGGTAAGTAATACCATTTTCCTCGACTGCCCTCGTTTACTGTTGGCACGAGACAAATAATAGTATCGGTCGAAACGCAGTCTCCAACAATGGGTAAACCATCGCCTGCCGGTAAGTCAAAATAAGGACTGATATCCGTTCCGGCATTACTGCCTTGCACAGGAGCAGTATATTGTATTGTACCCGTGGCGGCAGGTGCTTGGGTTTCTTGTCCAAAAGAATCTTGGGTATCAAATGATGGAGGAATCGCTGCAGGCGGTGTGCCTTGTGCAATCGCATTAGGAACAAAACTGTCAAACCACACCATTGGCGGAGGTGGCGGAGGCGCCAGACTTTGAGATGGAAATGGCGCATAGCGCGTTGTTGTTGGTATGGGCGATGGCATAGTACCGTCTGGATTTGGCGAAGGATTCGTGTTGAGATTGACAACAGTTTCAGGCGGAAAATAACGTAAAATTGTACCGAGGTTAGCGCTCACATGAGCAATCGGCGCATCACCTTCTTCGACAAAAACGTAGAGCGCACCGGTTGTTTTTTGATCATTTACGAAAGCGCGGGGATTGGTGTAGGCGCGATCGACAGGAATCGTAGGTTCTTCGCCAGAATTGTCAGGAGTCGCGACATAAAAACGGAAGTTGCGAGTGACCGAATTACTACTTTTGTCCGTTGCCGAAACCGATAATTCGCGAAAGCCCGGAATCACCGAACGCGGAACAGTAAGTTTTGGTGAAGCATACCAAGCGCCTGCACCTTCAATTTGACCTTTTTGCATTTGCACAGGTGGCAAACCGATTTCGGAAAGATTGAGACTGACCGACGCAATATCTTCGTGTCCATTGGGGTCAGTGACTTTTACAAATACTTGAAATTCGGTTTTGCCGTCATTGCTGATGGACTCTCGTGGTGATATGTGAATGTCATTTTTGTCGATATTCGGTGTTCCACCAGCGTTGCGAGTGACGGTAAATGGAATTGTGCCACGCACTTCGGAGCCTTCTTGATCGATAACCGTTACTGGTAATTGATACACGCCAAGTGGCACCCAACTCGGAACCTTACCTGGCGCACTTTGTACCCAGACATTACTGCCATAGACAGTAAGGGCGTGTGCTGTTGGTACAAATTGTTGCCACAATTTCTTGAGAAAAGCGGTTGGCGAAGCTGTCGAACAGTTTTGTTTTTCGGGTGCTGGTTTTTCGGATTCACCGACACATGTTGAATCTGACTTTTTGACATAATTGCGGGCTTGCACACCGTCAACGCATTGTCCCCAATTACTTGGTTCCCAGTCACCACGCAGGCAAACCGAATCATCACATGTACGCTCAGAAGTCGGAATTGCAGTGGTGCCTTCCTCACAGACCGCATCATCGCGGAGTTCGACAGAACGACGTTGCACATTGTTGCGGCAGGTTCCCCATTCGCCGATTTTGTAATCGGTACGAACACATTGGCGATCTTGATTGAGCTCGGGCAAAGTCTGCAAAGCTAAGATTCCCATGCCGACTTTGGAAGCATCAACGATGACGCGCGCGACATTGTCACCACCATCTTCGTCCGAGACTTCGACTTGAAAAAAGATTTCGCGTTCGTCGCCCGGGACGACAGTATCTGGCGAAGCAGATGCCGAAACAATTACCGGCGGAATACTGTCATACAAATCACGACTGACATGCACCGATACTGTTCCGTAGCCTTGGTATCCGGTTTTGTTTTGGACAGTAACAGGAATACTTGTTGGTGTGCTTGATGTCGAAACCGTTGGTGGTACAGTGATGTCGAGTTTGTACCACGCTTTGTTATCGACAAATTCGTGAAGAGTAAAATTTTGTGAAGCATTACCATTGAGTTTGCGCAAATCCGCAGTTACTTTATCAATATCGGACAAGCCACGTGCATCCTCGATACGCACCCACAAAGTGGTTTTGGTCGAGCCGTCGTTTGGCACGCGCATGGGACTGGCGTAGGATTCGGCTGACAAAACCTGTGGACGCATTTTTGCTTCTATGTTCGGATCAATGACGACAATCGCATTGGGCAGACGACTTTCCCAGCCTTCTGGTGTAGCAACAATAATATCGTACGCATCAATGATTAAATCGTTTGGCACAGTAACGGTCAAACTTGTAGCGGTTTGAGCAGTTGGAGTGAGCCATTGCGAACCAATGCGCACCGTGACATTTTCGGAAAAATGTACGCCAGTAATAATAACTTCAGTCCATTCGCCTTTGTTAACCTCGCGTGGAGCGACCGAAACAACACGCATAACATCGGATTGAAAGCCAATAAATCCTCTACTACTTGGCATTCCGAGACTTTCGCCAGTGACACTTATAAGCTTGTTTGGATTGGCGAGCACAAAATATGCTTGCCCAGGACGTTGAGCTTCCGTGCTCAAAAAAACACTTTCGCCATCAACAGTGGCATTACTGATAATTACTTTGCGCGGATTTTCGGCACTGTCGCGAGTCCAGATTTCGAAACTGGTTTTGTCTGCGCTCGCCGCATCAACCGCTTCCGAAAAAGTCAAGCGGACTTTGTCATTTGCAACGGCTTCGGCGGATTCTATGCCAAAATCCCACGGCGTATAAAAAGTACCTTGTCCGGCAAACGTCGCCAGATTGCCAAACATATCGATTGGATTACCAGCAGCATCGTTAGATCGTAGCGAGCCGGGAGTGATTTGAAGACGATAGTTTTTGCCGACACGGGTTTTGACAAGATGGAGTGTGACCGTGCGATGATCAGCAGAAAGATCAAAAAATGTGCCGCTCGTAACAAGATTGGTGGTCGTGCCGCTTTCGGTAATTTTGAAGGCACCGGTCGTAATCGAACTGCCGAGCAGCGCTTTGTCAAAAACAATATTGACGAGATCGTCTTTTTGAGCAGAGGCGCTCAGCACTTTCGGGCCATCGCTCACAATTCCAAAAGGTGCAAATGGTGCAATGTTGAGTGACAAGAGTTCGTCTTTGTTGGAACGCAAATCATGGATTTTGTTAGCGTTTTCAATCGTCAGCCAACTGCTGCCCGTAAGCATCGCTTGATCAGTCGTGGTGATTTGAATAGCAACCGGATTTTGTGAATCAGCACTTGCAGACAAAACCTCAAGACCCGCGATTGTAATATCCGAGAATTCTAATGATTCGGGATTGATGTTTTCGCTGAATAAAATTCGTGCAGTTGTTTCAGACAGTGCTTCGGTGGAAGTAATGCGAAAGTTGTTGGAAGGTTTTTCTGCCGGAAAACCGTGAAAAAAAGCAATATTATGCAGTGGCGATAATCTGCCGGTGGTGTTGCCAGTGACCGCTTCTGCGACTTGCAATTGATGACGAATACCGGGCTGCATTGTTGTCAAATTACGAAACACAATGCTTTTGTCTTCGATAGAAAATGTCGTATTTGCATTGATAAGATTTGGCGTAAAGGTGAAGTCTGCCAATTTTGCAGCAATAATCGTGTCCGAAAATTCGAGCCGGAGACTGGTCGAAGAGAGTGGCAGTGCGTCTTTGATCTGCAAAGTACTTGTTTCGCTCACGGTGATGGAACCAGAATCGACAGTACCTTGATGAAGCTCTAAAGTCTGACCATCTACGAAATCCATTCGCTCGATTTCGAGGGGAATTTGGGTGCGCAGCGCGAGCTTGTCACTTACCCCAAAGCGCAAAAAGAGAAGTGGCGTATTTGGCTCAACCATGATTCCGTTTGTCGTTCCGGTTGCTGCCAAAATACCCAAGTGATTGGTGATGCTCGTTTCTTCAATAATTTTGAAGCCTTGTCCAGCGAGAATCGTACCTTCGGTTTCGTAACCAAGATATGTCAAATTTGAAGCGGGGAAACGCATATCAAACATAAAGCCCGCAATCTGGTGATAATCGGTCGCGCGCAACGCGACGAGGCGTTCTTCGCCAGGAGTTGCCAAAATATTGTCTTCAAAAAAGAAGTCGCCATTTACTCCTGCGAGCGCGCTTGGCTTGTCGGGATTGCCGACAGTCAGTACACCTGATTGAATATTTTTGACAATTTCACTACGCGGATTTTGCGCGTCATATGCGATTTCGGTAGGGCTCAGTTTGATATCGAGTTGATCACCAAGCTGAGCATTTTCACGGATTCGAAAAATAATTTTTGCCAGAATATCGCCAGGAGCAACAGGAACACCGGTCATTTCTGCCGTCCAAATAACAATATGTGCGGTATTGCGCGAAGGCAAATGCGTAACCGAGAGATCAAAATCAGCCGCAGGAAAAGCCGTTCCTTGCAAAATTGCTCCCAAAAATTCGCTTTTTTCTGCATTCCATTCGATATCAAAAGCAATGCCAATCGTGTCTGGACGGGCAAAAATCGGATAGCCGTTGCCCGCTTTTAAGACAACTTCTCCTGTTTCGCCAGGAGCAGCATTAAGATCATGAGGAATAAAAACAGCTTCCTGGGCAATAGATTGGCTGTGCGAAAAATTTTCTGCATGAGCCAAATATGGCAACAGCGTCGTGATAGCAAACGCGCTGCTGATAGCAATGCCGGCGAGGAGGAAAAATTGCCTCATCTCAGAAAAGCCAAAAGAAAGTCACGGAAAAAATCGAGAAAATCACGCAGCGTAATTCCACCCGAGCGGTCGAGGTCAGTAGCAAAAATTTGCAGAGCATCAGGCATAACGGTGCCGGACAAAAAGCGCGCAGTCATTACGGCGTCAACCAAATCGACCTTTCCGTCTAAGTTGGCGTCTCCTTGCAATGGCATGCCAAGATAAACAGGCAGCAAACCAGTCACGGCGTTTTTGCCGCCAAGACCATTGCGGTTACTAATGATTACACGAATTGTGTGCGGTCCATCACGCAAATCGTCAAGGATTGGAACCAAAAAGGGAATTTCGAGCAGCACCGTATTTTTGGCAGCGTTTTGTGCCAAAATCTGTTCGGGCACAATATCGATTTGAAAATGTTGCACATCAGCAGGAATCGATTCTACTGTTTGAAATCTTCCTTTAATAAAATCGAGTTCGATGTCTGAAATGTCGCCAATGGTACCAAAATGACGCAAACGCAAATAAATTGTTTCGGTGGTGCCTTCTGCCATACCCAGATTTTTGGCAGTGCGAATCGAATCGATATACGGAACAGGATCACCAATTTGCACGGTGACTTCTGACGATGTCACATCTTGCGCCATTTGCGTAAGGCTGGCGACACCTGGCATTGCTAAGTTTTGGGTGCGTTTTGCACGAATGACGTATGTTCCATTGCGATATGCTTGCAAGACGCCGCCAGCAATAACTCCTTCAGCAGAAGAGGATAGCCATTCGCCACCGTTGTAACTGTATTCCCATTGAAGCTTGGCTTCGGCATTGGGAGTAATTTTTCCATCGGCGAGTGTTTCTTCTGCAGTAAATGTAATAGTTCGATCACGAGGATATTCGACTGCGGCTGGCAATGCGTTGCCGTCTTTATCGCGTAAAGTAATGCTTTCGGTGGCAGGTGGCAAGATATGGAGTGTGATTGTGCGACCGCGTCCCTCATTATCTGCCAAACGCAAAACCACAGTGCCTTGGTTACTTTTCGCATCAAAAATAACGCTCTCCGCATTTGAGCAAGTAACGCTATTATTGGTTTCGGGACAAGCGACACCTGTAGAAAAGTTGGTGAGTGTTCCGTAATTTTTGTCACTCAAAATCCAACTAAATCCTGATGCTCCACCAAGAGCTTGGAGTACCAAGCGACTACTTTTGGCAACGACATTTGTGCCAGCAGGTGTGTCACCCACCTCAAGAACATCACTAAAATAAGAAGTATTTGGAAGTCCGCCCGCGACTCTGACTGGGAGATGCGCGATAATATTTCCGTCGGGATCGGTCGCGACAGCAAGCTCTTCGACAACTTCGACAACAATCGGATTGCTCGTGACGTTTTCGTACGTCGCAATAATGTTGGCGATACCGGCTTCGGTTGTGACGAGGAGATTGCCGCCAAGGGTGCCAATATTTTCAAAATTGAGAAATTGAGCATCTTGCGAAACAATTTTTTCGTCCAAGTATCGGTAGCGTGCGACAACGGTCAATAAACATTTTTGATTAATCAAAACAGTCCGTCCTTCGCAATCACTCGAGAGATGGAGTTCGGTGATTTCTGGTTCTGCGATTTCGACATTAGAAGTAGCAGTACCACTTTGACCATTTTGTTCGGTGACAGTCACGGTGTTGAGCGCTTGACCAGTTTCTTTTGCCAAATACTTTGCAGAAAGAAGATAGCTTGTTTGTGGTAAAAACTCTTCGATTTGGCAACGGATTTCGGCATTATCGCGTGTGCAAGTAAGACCTTCGGAAGCGACAATATTTTCGAGCTTCAAAACGCCTTCGGGAAAATCATCGACAATGGTGACATTGGTAAATGTTTGCGCTGGTGTGCGATTGGTAATACGTATCATATAATCAACCCGCTCGCCGACTTCGATTTTGTTTTTGGAAGGCGACTTAGTGATCAAAAACGGATCACCAGGGTTTAAAATGCTGACACTTGCACTTGCCGTATTAGTGGGACCATTTTCTTCGGTAGCGGTAACGGTGTTGCTCGCTGTTCCGGCAGCAAGTGTCGTAAAGCGCGAGGCAAAAGTATAGGTTGCGCCGGGTGCGAATGATTCGATTTGGCAACGAATTTCGCCCGCGTCGCTTTGGCAATTAAAACCTAACGAAGTTGTGATATCGTCAATTTCGAGTAATTCTTGTGGAAAATCATCAATAACCGTGACGTTTTTGAGTGTTTCACTTTGCGTTCGGTTGGTGATCGAAACCGTGAAGCCGACTTCTTCACCCAGATCAACCACTTTTTTGTTGGGTGATTTGGTAATCAAAAACGGATTCCCCGGATCAAGCACAATGACGTGGCTCGCAGTTTCTCCCACAATTGTGCCATCATCGCCAGTCATAATAACGGTATTATCGGCAGTACCGGGTTTGAGTGTGGTAAAGCGCGAAACAATCGTAAAAGTTTCGCCGGCAACAGGATTGTCAATCATACAGCGAATTTCGCTGGCATCACGTACGCACTCGATGCCGTCGGTAGTTTGAATCTCTTTGATTTGCAAAAATTCTTCGGCAAAATCATCGAGCAAGCTAATGCGACGAATCGCGCCCAAGTCGCCAAGCAAGCCAATATTAACAGTGAATATTACATCTTCGCCCACATTCGCGCTTGGTCTATTTGGTTCTTTACTGACATAAAATGGAGTATCGGGATTGAGGATGATGACATCCACGGTGTCATTTGCCGAGCGACCAAATTGATCCGAGACTGTGACGCTGTTGCCGGCGCCGCCTGCAGCAATTGCCGTATAGCGCGTAGTAAATGTATACAGACTTCCTACGACAAAATTGGCGATATCGCAGCTGACTTTGCCGCCATTTTCTTCGCACGTCAGTCCATTACCAGGAACAACATTTTGAAACTCGAGAAGTTGCTCTGGATAGACATCAATTACTTTGACATTCGCAACGTCCTCTTGTCCGGCATTTTGAATCGTAATAGTATATTCGATATTGTCACCGATTTTGATAGCGCTTTTATTTGCTACTTTTTTGACTACAAATGGAGCGGCGGCATTGATAATCTGCACTTCTTTACTGGCAGTCGCGATTTGCCCATTGCTGGCTTTTGCCGTTACGGTATTGATTGCGCTGCCGTTTTGCTTGGCACGATAACGCGCGACAAATTTGTAACTCGCGCTGGGCGCTAACGTTGGCAACGAACAAGTGATTTGAGTGCTCGCACCCTGACAAGTAAGTCCTGTTGCGCTAACATTAATATATTCGAGAAATTGCTCCGGAAAATCATCAATGATTTGCAAATTAGTAAACGTTTGATCGGCGGTAGGATTGCTAATCGTAACGGTAAATTCTACTTCCTCGCCCGGCATCATCGTTGAACGACTGGCTTCCTTTTTGACTACAAAATCGGCTTTCGTCTTGCCAATCAAAACCAAAACATCGTCTTCGACAAGATTGCCAGCGGCATCCGTAACTTGAACGACATTGGCAGAACTTCCTGATTTTTTGGCGACGAGCCGATATGTAATAATCTTTTGCGCCTGAGGAGCGAGACTGGCAAAAGTACAGCGAATGCGTGATGCATCGCCATAACATGCAGGAGTGGGCTGAATACTCCCAGTTTCGAGGCTAAAAAATTCTTCATCAAAAAAGTCTTCCAGAACGACATTTGTTGAGGTCGCAGTGGTGCTTTGATTTGTAATGGTCACGGTAAAACGAGCGCTTTGTCCGACCTGAATCGACGATTCTACCACTTCTTTACGAACAGTCAGACCTTTAGTGGAGTCATCGCGTTCGATTTGTTGTGAGATAACGGCGCGGTCAGGCGATGCCTGATCGCTGATTGTCGTTGTATTTACCACTTTTTCTGCTGCCAGCGCTGCGGGGAGCAAAATGGCGAAGGTCGCAAGGACAGCCAAGATGTGACGAGGAGATTTCATAAGTGCGAATTTGAATGTTTGTTTTTTTGAAAGCAGTCCGATTTACATTTTTATAACTGCAAAACGGCTCGATTAGTGCGGATCAGGCTTCCGTCCGCTTGAAAAAATGACCCTTGCGCTGCAAGTTTGCCAGTTGCTTCACCCGAGAAAATCAAGGTAAAGAGTGGCTCATCAGTCGCAACAACGGGCGAATAGGATTCGGGTGTGATTGAGAATGAATGATAGTAGACGACAGGTGTGCTGCCTTCGATGCCATCGAGCTGCGCAGTAAATCCAGTTGGCGTAATCACCTCCTTGAGACGAACACCTTCGGGCAAAAATGTTTTGAGTGTCACGGTATCAACTGCATGTTCGGCAGTGACATTACGCAAATAGACAGGAAGCTGAAAACCCTTTTCGGTTTTCGTAATCGCTGTAGAATCAAGCGCGATCTCGCCAGTGAATTTTCCGGTTTGCAAAGCGATATTCGGTTCGGCGATTTCGTTATCTGCCGGAGGCGACACCACGGCTTCAAACATCGATGGATGTGTCGGAGTTGGCGCAGCATTTTGCTCGGTGCATCCTGCAAGAAGCAGCAGCCCTGCTAGAAGCAAGTTAACAAAAGCGAATCGGCTGTATGTGTATGTTGTTTGTGGCAGACTCATAAGCTGCAATCAATAGATCTGACGACAAAAGTAATATCGTCAAGCAATTCTAGCATGTTGGGCAGCCTCATGCAACGAACTCGACTTGACGAAAACAAAATATACAACCTAAAGAAAACTCCTCTTTTTCTCCTTTCTTTTCAAGACATTTTCTCGATGCGGGATAAATCTATTTGACTGATGAGTAATATTCAGCTCATAGTTTTTTTCGATTTTGTGGTTTCAAGTTAAAGTTATGAGGACTTTTACCTAAACCGTTTATAATATTTTACACTCCAGATGCAATTCCTTCCCTACGGCATAGCGTTGGCTTTCCCCCTGCTTCTCCTGTCCGGTTGCAACATGCCTCCAGATTCTTCGCCCACCAACTCCCCGATAGCGCAGTCAAAAAGCTTCACAGTAGAAGAAATTCAATTCACCTTTTCATATCCAGCAGCCTGGGGAGATGTGATAAGCGAACGGACTGGTGTTGATATCAGTTGCCCACGAGAGGAACAAAAAATGCTATGTGAAGATTTGGGCAACATGCAAACGCTTACCTTTTCCCACAAAAGTGATGCTGTGCTCCAGTTTGTTTCCAGTGAACTTTGGGAAACCAGTGGATTTCCGCCTCCCGGTGGAAAGATGAACCGTCTCTGTGAGGCGCAACCGAAATCAGAACTCCTAATTGCTGAAGATGTGATCGGGTACTGTGATAAAACTAAGGACGGCAACATAACTTTTTCAACATTGTCGCAACTGCCAACAAATGGGGGATATGCATATCTACCTGAGCAACTCATTTTTTTTCCGCTGGAGCCAGGAAAATTTGAAGGACTTACGGTGTATAAAACGCTTCCCGTCTCTGAGGAGTGTAGAAAGGATTTCGCAGATATTCTGGATTCGGATGAGGCAAAACTCTGTATTCAAGAGTCGATGCAGCTTTTTGCCGCTGAAGCCGAGAACACTCAGGAAGGAAAGGAATTTCGCGAATTTCTGAAAGGACTCGCACAAGCAAGATAGTTTTTGAGTTTTACCCGAAAAAATAAAACTAAGCGTAAATCCGGATCCTTTGCTATGCTGCTTGTATGAAACGTATTTGCAGACAATCCGGCAGCGAGTTCGAGATCACGGATGAAGATCTCGCATTCTACCAAAAAGTCTCACCGAAGATCGGCGGCAAGGTGTACGAAATTCCGCCACCAACCTTGTGTCCGGAAGAGCGGCAGCGGAGGAGGTTGGCATGGCGGAATGAGCGAAAGCTGTATTGGCGGAACTGCGCTGTTACCGGTAAAAAAATCCTTTCTATGTTTTCCGAACAAAACCATCCGAATGTCGTTGAGACGAGGGTCTGGTTTTCCGATCAAGCGGAAGATGCACGAGTGCACGGGATAGAATTTGATTTTTCAAAAACTTTTGCCGAACAATTCGCAGCTTTGCTTCCCCATGTGCAACTTCCGAATCAAGCAGCAATAGACAATGAAAATGCAGACTATGCCAATTATATCGGGCACAACAAAAACATATACTGGATTTTTGATTGTGATTTTAATGAGGACTGTTTTTATGGTCACCTGCTTCTCAAAAACAAAAACTGCGTCGATAATACAATGCTCATAAATTCAGAACTCTGTTATGAGTGTATCAGTTCAACAAACTGCTATAACAGCGAGTTTTTGCAAGATTGTCATAACTGCTCGGATTCCCTCTTTTTGCGCAGTTGCATTGGCTGCACAAACTGTTTTGGCTGTTGCAATCTTCGCAACAAAAAGTATTATTTTATGAATCAGTCCTGCACAAAGGAAGAATACGAAGCCAAGCTCGCTGCATTGGGCACTGATCGATATTCGGGATTGCAAAAAGTAAAATCTGACACAGATGTCTTTTTTGAGCAATTTCCCCGAAAGGATATCGCCGGTGTACAAAACGAAGATTCATCGGGAAATCATTTACTCAATACACACAATTGTCATGGCTGTTTTGATCTAGATTCTTCAGAAGATTGTCAGTTTTGTACCGGTTCAACTCTCCTGAAGCAATGCAGAGATGTTGATGGATTCGGTGGGATAGACGGAGCAAGTTTTTGTTACCAAGCAAATGCTATCGGACACGGGGCAAACAACATCTTGTTTAGCGTCGAAATTGTGCATGGTGTCAAAAATATCCAGTGCTCTTACTTTATCTACAATAATTGTAGCAACCTCTTCGGATGCATTGGACTGCGGCATGCCCAGTACTGTATCCTCAACAAGCAATATACCAAGGAAGAGTATGAAGAACTCGTCCCCAAGATTATTGAGCATATGCGCGAAACAGGCGAGTGGGGCGAGTTTTTCCCTGTAGAAGTATCACCCTTCGCGTATAACGAAACGGTCGCGCAGGAATACTTCCCCATGACGAAGGAAGAAGTGCTCACGAAAGGCTGGAAGTGGCGAGACGAAAAAGTAGAAATCCCACAAGTCAGTAAAGTGATTCCCGCCAACAGACTCCCTGATAGTATCGATGATATTCCCGATGATATCCTCAACTGGGCAATCGAATGTGAAGAGAGTGGGAAACCGTTCAAGATTCAAAAGGCAGAACTGGAGTTCTATCGCAAAATGAGACTGCCGATTCCCCACCACCACCCCGATATCCGTCATGCTCAGCGCATGAAGAAAAGGAATCCACGGAGATTGTGGAATCGGAATTGTGATAACTGCGAAAAAGGAATCGAGACAAGTTATGCTCCCGAACGACCAGAGAAAGTTTTCTGCGAGGAGTGTTATCAAAAGGCAGTGTATTAGATTTATGATTTTGGAGGTAAGAGGTAAGATTTAAGAAGCAGAGATGATTTTCATCCGCTATTTGATTTCTGTTATTTGATAACTCATATCTGGTATTGATGACTGTCTTTCTCTTTCTTTCGCAATCGCCACAAAATCCGTACAATCGCATCCGTATTTCTCCTTGCTTTGCTCAAAGTCACCAATCTTACCAAATCGTTTGGCAGCCATGTTTTGCTCGATGGCATCAGTTTTGGCGTCAACAAAAAGGAAAAAATTGGTATCATCGGACGCAATGGCTATGGCAAAAGCACGTTACTCAAAATGCTCGCCGACAAAGAACAGCCAGATAGTGGACAAATCACTGTGCCCAAGGATTATCGCATTGGCGAACTCGAGCAGCATATCCGTTTTTCTGAGACAAGTGTTCTGCAAGAAGCCTGTTTAGGATTGCGACAGGATGAACAAAATGACACATGGAAAGCAGAAATGATTTTGTCTGGGTTGGGGTTTTCTGAAAAAGATTTTCCCCGCGCACCACAAGAATTTTCGGGAGGATATCAGATTCGTATCAATCTCGCCAAACTGCTTTTGAGCGAACCAGATCTCCTGCTTTTGGATGAGCCGACAAATTATTTAGATATCGTTTCGCTCCGCTGGTTAGAGCGATTTTTGCAAAAGTGGAAGAGCGAGTTTTTGCTCGTGACGCACGATCGCGCCTTTATGGATAAAGTAACGACGCACACAATGGTAATCCACCGTCAAAAACTGCGCAAAATCCGTGGTACGGTGGCAGATACATTGGCGCAAATCGCTCAAGAAGAGCGTGTTTACGAACAAACCCGCCTCGCCGATGAAAAGAAAAAATCCAAATCCGAACAATTTATTCGACAATTTCGCTCGGGCGCACGCTCTGCCGGGCTGGTACAATCACGAATAAAAATGCTTGCCAAGCTCGATACCAGAGACGAGCTCGAAAAAATTCCTGAAATCCGTTTTCGTTTTACCAGTAAACCAATTTTTGGTGGAGTAATGTTGTCGGGGCACAGTCTGGGGTTTGGGTACGATGATGCGCATCCACTCATGCAAAAATTAGATGTTTCTGTCTACCCCGGTGATCGCATTGGTATCATCGGGCGCAATGGCGCCGGAAAAACCACATTGCTCAAAATTCTTGCCAACCAATTGCAGCCCACAGCAGGCACAATCAAAACCAAAGGAACGGTAGAAACAGGGTTTTTTAATCAGACCAATGTGCAGACTCTCGATTTGAATAAAACAATTTTGGAAGAATTTCATGCCACCGAAAACAGCCCAAGCGAACAAGTGATCCGTGATTTGTGTGCGTCGCTGCTTTTTCGGGGGGAAGATGTTTTTAAGCCAATCAGCGTGCTTTCGGGCGGCGAAAAAAGCCGTGTCTCTTTGGGGAAATTGATGCTCACGCCCGCACATCTTTTGTTTTTGGATGAGCCAACCAATCACCTCGACATGGAATCGTGTGATGCACTCTGCAATGCCCTACAGGATTTTAGCGGTGCTGTTGTTTTTGTTTCGCACAACGAAGATATTCTCGCACGACTTGCAAATAAACTCGTGGTCTTTGACGCAGATTCTGTGCGAACATACGAAACGACGTATGAAGTTTTTTTGAAAGAAATCGGCTGGCAAAACGAAGAAGAATCTCTTCTCCCCAAGCAGCCACAAAAACAAGCGACAGTACATACCGAGCGTAAAGATCTGCAAAAGCAATTACGCTATGCCGAAAGACAAATAATAAAACTAGAAGAAACGATTGTAAAACTCGAAGAGGAAAATGATGCGAATACCGCAGAATTGCAAAAAGCATCACTCGAAAACGACCATGTGCACATGGGGCGATTTGGTCAGCGCGCAGCGGAATTAGTTGAACAAATCAACCATTCGTATCGGGAACTCGAACGATTTTTGGATGAACAAAAGCAATTGGCGGAAGAGTTGGCGGATTAAATGGAAACGTCGGATTCCGTCTTTGCGAGGAGCGGATTCGATGGAGACGCCTCACAAAGAAAATTTATTTTAGGTAAATCGACAATCAGAGAGCAACGCGGCAATCCATTTCGGTTGTCATTCCGTGCTTAAGCCGGAATCGAGAAGTTTTTTGTTTTGTCTGGATTGCCGCGGTCGTTCGTACCTCACTTCCTCGCAAAGACGCTTCGCGGTTTGTGCCTAACTTCAGAATGACATTATTATTTCACAATGTTATATTATCCCCATGACACAGCAGCAAACAGTTAACGAAATTGGGATTCGCAAGGGAGGTTTCTGGCGTGCAGTTTTATACTGTGTATGTTTGATAGGTGGCTTTTCATGGGCTTTTATTTTTCTAGGATGGTTTTTTCTTTTGATATTCAAAATTTTTTTGCATCCAGAGGTATATCAATCTTGGTTCGGGCTAATCTTTGTCTGGGTTTTGTATATTTGGTGTTTGCTTGCCGGGCACATTTCCGCTATCCGATTTTTCGCCAAACAACCACTCGATGCTAAAAAAGTAGCTTACAAACTACCATTTTCAAAATCAACCATCATTCTTTTGTATGTGTTATTTTTTGCCTACACCGTAATGTATTTTCCGCCAATTCAAAATCTGTTCAGACTGTTATTGAACAAGCTATTCTAACTTTTTCCTACAGCTTCCTTTTCTAAAAACCGAAAATTTGCTTAACGCTTCCTCCACTGAGGAGCGCGACGAGCGCGTTTGAGACCTGGTTTTTTACGCTCTTTGCTTCGAGCATCGCGTGTCAAAAGTCCGGCTTTTTTGAGGATTGGACGTAAAGTCACGTCAAATTCTACAAGTGCGCGGACAATTCCGTGGCGAACTGCCCCAGATTGTGAACAAACTCCTCCTCCTGTTACTTTGATCGTAATATCAAAGTCTTTCTCTTTGCCAGAAAGCGTAAGTCCTTGCAGCGCGTCTTCAATTAAAATTCCAAAGAAATAACCCCGATATCGATATTATAGATAAAAATCTCTTGCCAACGAATCTCCAATTGTGCACAATGCTTTGGCTATCTCTTCATTCATCATGGCAGTACCAAAGAAAAAGACCGCAAAATCCAGCTCAAAAACCCGTTATACTACGTGGAAAAAGCTTCAACAAAAGAAGATTCTCAACCGTACTCATGTTGTCAAAGACCAAGAGACTGGCGAAGCACGGCTGAGTCACTGTGTCAATCCCGAGACAGGCCGTTACAAAGGTCGTTTGGTAATCGACAAAGCCAAAAAAACCGAAACAACGCGTATTCAGGCGTAATTTCGTAAGATGTTCTTTCGAGCGTAGCCGAGCTCGCATGCGGGATTTTTTTGTGTTATCTTATATTCATGAAACTGCGTCACCTCGCTCGTCAGGCTGCTTTGCAAGTTCTTGTCTCGCTGCTTTTGCATGACGAAGACAAGCAGGTTGTGATCGAATACGTCCATCGCGAATTTGCCGAACGCCTCCCCAAAAGCGATTTTCTCGAATCATTGGTAAACGGAGTGCTTGAGCATCGAGCAGAACTAGACGAACAAATTCATAGATTTGCGCCAGAATGGCCGGTTGCAAAACTGGATCCGGTCGAACGCGCCGTGCTCGAAATCGGAAGTTACGAAATTCTCAAAACCGAAACACCAGCGGTCATCATTATCAACGAAGCAATTGATCTCGCCAAAGAATTTGGTGATGACAGCGCGGGCAGATTTATCAACGGAGTGCTCAGCTCGATTGCACGGGACGCGGGACTTTTGACCGACAAAAAATGACTTCGCCAGATTTTACTCACATCTTTGGCGACTCGTCTCAGCGCTCCCAACTTTTCATTATTGCGCTGACGCACAAGAGTTTTGCCAACGAAAATAGTGGCACCATGCACAACGAGCGGCTCGAGTTTTTGGGTGATGCTGTACTTGAACTCGCGGTTACCAAATATTTATTCGAACATTTTCCTCGCGAGCCAGAAGGAAAAATGACCAAATATCGCAGTGCATTGGTCTCGGGGATTTCGTTAGCAACCGTGGCAAAAAAATTGCACATCGGACAGCATATTCGGCTTTCGCGCGGTGAGGCAGCAAGTGGGGGAAAGGACAAAAATCCAATTCTTGCCAATGTTTTTGAAGCGCTGATTGGCGCACTTTTTTTGGAGCAGGGGATGCTAGCAGTCGAGCAGCTTCTGGATGAATATTTGTTCCCGCGTCTGTCCGAAGTCGTCGAAAAACATTTATATGTCGATCCCAAATCGGGTTTTCAAGAATGGGCACAAGAAGCCTTGGCAATTACGCCAGAGTATCGAGTGTTTGACGAAAGCGGTTTGGATCACGACAAAACGTTTCGTGTGGGAGTATTTGTGACCGAAACCCAAATGGGCGAAGGCGAAGGTTCGAGTAAGCAAAAAGCCGAAGTCGCTGCTGCCGAAAATGCTTTGGCGCGGCTTGTTTCTTTGTCAGATGCTGAACATCAGTGAGTCCAATTTGGTTTTCACTTCACCTTTTCAGACTCAAACAAAAAAGCACGATGAAGGGATTTTTTGACAGTAAAAAAAGCGTATAATCAAGCGTGATGAAAATTCTCATCCATAATGTCGGATATTTTTTGGGCCACAATGGATTGTTGCTGGATTATTTTAAGCACAGCCATCGCTACATTTCATGTAATCCAAAAATTCGGGCACACAATCTCGAGCAGTTCCGTAACCTCCTCGCAACGCATGATCCTGATATTTGTGGACTGATTGAGATTCGTGAAAATACTGCCGTACTGGAGGATCTCAGCCAAAATCATAGCTGCACTATTGTGACAAAGTATGGTACCGCACATCCGCTCCGTGCTCTTTCCGCGAAAAGCGCCAACAGCAATGCTGTGCTTTCGCGCGAAGTACTCGCAGTCAAGACTCACTATTTGAGTTGTGGAAACAAGCGCCTTGTCCTCGAAACCGAGAAAAATGGAGTCAACATTTTTTTTGTGCATCTTTCGCTGCGCAAACATATTCGTCAGCGCCAATTACGCGAATTGCAGACGCTGATTGCCGACAAATTAAACGTGATTGTATGCGGCGATTTTAATATTTTTGGCGGCTTTGCCGAGCTTGAGCTATTTCTCCGCCAGACAAATCTCCAGCTCGTCAGTCAAGCAGAAGATTATACTTTTCCTGCTGCCAGACCTACCAAAGCGATTGACATTTTCCTCTGTTCAACGCAACTCAAGGTCATCAGCGTGCACGTCCTCGATATCGTCTTATCCGATCATTTGCCAGTACTGCTCGAAGTCGACGACAGCGCCGTTTGATTCTGTTATGGTGCAGCCGCAAGCATTGTATTTGCAGCATTTTTTTGTTATACTTACTCGAAAAAAACATTCAATTGTTCCTCAAAAAAAATATTGCGCATGAAAAAATTTTGGCGAATTGTCATCGGCGTGGGAATGGTGATTTTTGGAATCATTGGTTTGCTGTCGTCATTACTCATTGAAAATAAACAACTCGAAACACCCGGAATCATAGAATCCGGATTGCTTCCTGGTGCCGTTAAGACCGTGCCAAAAAAACAAGAACAGCTAGTCGAGAAAGAGCAAACATCTTCTGACAAAGAGACAAAAAATACCACTGAGACAGAATCAGTTTCGCCTTCGCCCACCTCTGCCTATACCGACAAGCAAAAAGTTGCTGATCGCGAACTTTTTCGTGAATTGGTAAAAGACCGCGCGGTCGAGCGTTGCAACGAGCTCATCAATAATCAATTGCAAACTTCGTGTCAGGATAGTATTCGTCTCGCGCTTGCGCTTCGCGACAATAGTTTGGGCACATGTGATTTGATCCAAAACCAAGAGCAAAAAACAGAATGTCGCGACCATGTGCTCCTTGCCAAAGCGACAGAAGACAACGAATACGAGCTTTGTCCCGAGATTATGAGTTCGACTTTGCGCACACGCTGCCAAGAAGCCGAAGCGCGGCGCAAAATCACAGAAGTTGCGAATATCAACGATTGTGAAAAAATCGAAAGTCGTAAAGAACGCAGCATGTGTTTTGACTTTTTTGCCGCCAAACATGCCGCTGCCAATATGGTTACTGAGGGCGCTGATGCGTGTGGAGTAATTTCTGACGCCGATCTCCGTTCGAACTGTCTTGTGACGAACGCTATTCGTTTGGCGGGTATCGACAAAAATATCAACCCATGCCGCGAACTCGAAGACAAAGAATTGCAAACAATTTGCATTCGCAAAGTTGGAGCCGAACTTCAAGCCGTGACAACCGCCGAATCAATCAGCACTGGTGATGTCGAGGGATGCGAAGGTGTATCTGAAGCGGACGGCAAACAGTACTGCATCAATACCGCACTCTATACAAAGGCAATCAACGAGCATAGTCCCAAATTGTGCCAAGGAATTATGATCGAAACTCGTCAACAGAAATGCGTAGACGAAGCAACCAAGGCAGAAAGCAATTATTATTTTCGTATGGCAAAAGACGAACAAGATATCAAGTGGTGTCGCCTGATCAGTAATCAATCAGCGCAAGAATCCTGCCTGAGTGTCATCACCAAAATGACGCAAGGCGACTCTTAGATGCGCTCGAGAATTGCTTGTCCCATGTGTTTGGTGCCAACACGAGTTGTGCCTTCGGTAAAAATATCGCCTGTTCTGAGCCCCGCTGCTAAAGCTTGCTGAATGGCATTTCTGATGGCGGCAGCTTCTTCAATTAGCCCAAACGAAGTTTCGAGCATCATTGCCACGCAGCCAATTTGAGCAATAGGATTCGCAACGCCTGTACCAGCGATATCAGGCGCACTGCCACCCATTGGTTCGTACAGACCAAAGCCAGCAGTATTGATGCTCGCACTCGACTGCATGCCAATCGAGCCGCTGATTTGCGCGGCTTCGTCGCTCAAAATATCGCCAAACAAATTACTCGTCAAAATGACATCAAATGCTTGCGGGCGAACCAAAATCTGCATGGCGGCATTGTCGATATACAAATGTGACAATTCGACATCGGCAAATTCTTTCGCATGTATCTCAAGGACGACTGTCCGCCAAAACTGCGAAGTGCGAAGCACATTCGACTTGTCGACGTTCAAGAGTTTTGCTTTGCGCTTCCGCGCCAGCTCGAAGGCGACTCTGGCAATCCGCTCCACTTCTGGGCGATGATAGATCATCTGATCGGCGCCAAAACTTTGTCCGTCTCCAGATTTTTCACCAAAATAAACATCGCCCGTAAGCTCGCGAACGATGATAAAATCAAAACCATCGCCGATAATACTTTTCTTCAGCGGCGAAAAATCGGATAATTCAGCTTGTACACCTGCTGGTCGCAGATTGGCAAACAGATCAAAATGTTTCCGCAAGGGCAGAAGCGCACCTACTTCTGGGCGTTTTTCTGCTGGAAGATTATCCCATTTAGGTCCTCCGACCGAACCGAATAAAATCGCATCTGCTTGCTCGCAAACCGCCACAGTATCAGCCGGGAGTGGTTCACCAGTCGCATCAATCGCTGCACCGCCAACCAGTTTTTCTGTCAGCTCGAATGTGTGTCCAAATTTGGCTTCCACTTTTTTGAGTACGTTGATGGCTTCCACCATTACTTCTGGACCGATGCCGTCGCCGGCAAGAATTGCGATGTGCTTGTGCATTTTGAATATTGAGACAAAAAACTGCTTCTTTAGTATAAAGAGGAATGTGCAAAAGCCTTACCAAAATAAATTGACAAAATAGAAGTAAGATATTTAGTATATCATATATTTTTTATTTCTAAATTTTATAATAAATCTTAATCCTTTTGGAAAATTGAAACCACAGGCTAAAATCCGTGAAAATGGAATTCTTCCTGGGCTATCACCAAAAGACCAGGTCCGCTACCAACAGGTTGTTGATGGACTTAATCCTGAGGCATCTTTTGAGGAAATGCGCGCGGCATTATCCACTTTAGGGTTTACAAAGATTAAAGGACAACCAATCCAGAACAATACAGCAGAAGCTTTGCGCGTTCAATTACTGGATATCCGTTCTGCTCTTATGGGTTCAAGTATCTATAATATATATCAATTAGCAGAAAAAGGATTTTGTCGGCGAGATCCTTATTCCAAATGATTATCTGATTCCTCGTTATTATCCGAGCGATCCCAAAAAAAGGCTTCGATCAAAAGCGCCATCGAGACAATCATGCCTGCAATCCAAATTGTCAAAATACGATATTGTTGAAAAAGCAACAGCAAAGTAAGGGTAATACCCGCGATAATTCCTTGGCGAAGAGCGGCATTGATGTGAACGGCAATTGTGGTTTGGGGCAAAAAGGCAATTCGCAAAAGTGTCGAAAAAGTTGCAATCGTTAGCGAAACGCTAAAAAACCCACTCACATAAAAGAGGGGAATCGCAATTATCGGTGAAGCAAACGGCGAAGTCTGATTAAACACTAATCCCCACGCTGCCCATACCGAAAACATCGCGGCAATCAAAACCCAGACTGGCCAATAGCGACGTTCGACTCTCATAATTTATGATTATAATTTATATGGCCTTTTGCAGAGCACTGACTTTGTCCAGTTTTTCCCAAGCAAACGCACTTCTGCCAAAATGTCCTCCTGTTGCGGTGGTCTGAAAAATCGGTTCTTGCAAACCAAATTCTTGAATCAGCATACCAGGACGCAAATCCCACAGTTTAACCACGATTTTTTCTAAAGCACTGTCGGTGAGAACGCCGGTGCCACGGGTATTCACAAAGATCGAAACCGGTTCAGCAACACCAATCGCGTACGAAATCTGGACTTCGCACACTTTGGCAAGTTTGGCGGCAACAATATTTTTGGCAATATGTCGCGCAGCATAGGCGCCAGTGCGGTCGACTTTTGTTGGATCTTTGCCAGAAAAAGCGCCACCTCCATGTGCGCAATAGCCGCCATATGTATCAACAATAATTTTGCGTCCAGTAAGTCCAGCGTCGCCTTGCGGTCCTCCGACAACAAAACTTCCAGTAGGATTAATATGAAAAATTGTTTCGTCATCAACGAGTTCGCCCAAGATTGGAAGAATTACTTTTTGTTTTAACTCGGTTTGTAGGTCTCCTAGTGCAATCTCGGGGTGATGTTGTGCCGAGAGAACAACCGCTGATACT
This sequence comes from Candidatus Altimarinota bacterium, assembly GCA_041738935.1. Taxonomy (GTDB): domain Bacteria; phylum Patescibacteriota; class Gracilibacteria; order CAIRYL01; genus JBGSOV01. The sequence goes on from JBGSOV010000007.1 coordinate 83,454, forward strand.
CGCTTTGGTTCATTTGGTGCAGAATATTCGACAGTTACTTGCGATTTGCCATCAGGACGCAAAAAATCGCAACTGCTATCGCGTCTTGTTTTTTCTAACTGACGCGTCAAGCGGTGCGCGAGCGAAATAGGCAGCGGCATCAGCTCGTCTGTCTCTTCACATGCGAAACCGAACATCATTCCCTGATCGCCGGCGCCAATCGATTCCATATTATTTTTACCATCGACTCCGTGTGCGATTTCGGCGCTTTGGTTGCCAATGGCAGAGAGCACCGCGATTGATTCGCTATCAAAACCAAAGGCGGCGTTTGTGTAGCCAATATCTCGCACGACTTCGCGAGCCAGTTTTTCGACATCAACCCAGCTTTGGGTGCGCATTTCTCCAAAACACATGACCATCCCAGTTTTGACGGCAGTTTCGACTGCCACGCGCGAGTGGGGATCGTGTCGCAACGCTTCATCAAGAATGGCATCCGAGATCTGATCACAGATTTTGTCCGGATGACCACAGGTGACTGATTCAGAAGTAAATTGAAAACCTGACATAAAAATGGTGACAATCAAAAAATCGAACATTTGGATGGTAGCAAAATCTTTCCATCCGAAACAGTCGATCTTTCGTATTCAATATATCTTCGCACTCAAGTATAAATTCAGCTGCTTAGCGAACGAAACCACAAAGTGCCACGTGACGTGAACGCTTGACCGATTGGGCAAGTTTTTTTTGGTGGCGAAGACAGACTCCAGTATGTTCGCGACGCTTGATGCGATTGTAATAATCGAGAAAACGCTGAAGCAATGTGGCGTTTTTGTAATCGATTTCTTGGATGCGTAATTCGCAGAAGAGACAACGTTTTTTCGTAAAAATTGGCATAAGGGGAATAAAAATCAAATATCTTCGAGCATCTGGTTGAGCTCGGCATCGAGGCGACCTTTATCAAAAGATTCTTGCTTTGCTGCTGGCTTACTTTCGACTTTCTTTGGCTCCTCCTCTTTTTTATTGGCTGCCTGCATTTCGGGACGACTATCGACATGTTTTTTGGCAGCACGAGGAGCACGTTTTTCTTCGTGCTTTTTGCTCTTTTGCTCCTCTGGCAGATGCTCATTGTTCCAAGCGATGATTTGCTCGAGGGTCAGTGTTGGAACTTTAGATGAAACTACGGTAATCAAATGACGGAGAACCTTGCTGTCGAGGCGAAGCTCTTCATCAAGATTTGCCAGCTTACTTCCATCAATTTCAAGATGCAGTACAACATAGACGGCTTGCATTTCTTTTTTAATCGGATAGGCGAGCGTCTTGCGTCCCCAAAAATCCTCAAAACCGACTTTGCCACCGGCAGGTTCGATGTGCTCTTTTTTAATACTCAAAATATGTTCCTTTGCTTGTTCTTCAGAAAGTGAAGGAGCAATGAGGAGCATGAGTTCGTACTGTTTTACGGAAGTATCAGGCATTCTTCGTGGACAAAAGGAAAGCGCTTTTAGCTCACTGTGGCAAAAGCGGAAGAAAAGGCGTAGCTCATCATTCCAAAAAAAATCAGCGTGCGCAAGAGCTTTTTGCTTTTTTTTTAAAAATCATGCATGGTGGTTTCTGATACGTTTTTTACCCAAATGTCGCCTTTGTTTCAGCGCCGCAAAAAAAAATCATCATATTCTGGGCTCGTGCTCATGTTTATTATTTTACTGGGCGCATCAGTTTTGTTATGGCAGGTCATCTATTCGCCATCAGGAGTCGCTAAAAAAGTCACGCTCGAAATCCCAAGTGATTCTACCGCTGTTGTCAAAATCGAAGGTGGATCGAGTTTTGTAGAAATCCCTGGCGTCGGGACACTTATCGAAAGCGAATCCGTACGAGCAACCCGAGGGAGCGGAACAGCACTTACTTTTTTCGATGGTTCGCGAGTCTCACTCGATCAAAATACCGAGGTCACACTTACTCGTGTGCGCGAACATGACTCCGATGAATCTGTTGATATTTTACTCGACATTAATAGTGGGCAAGTCTGGGCAAGCATTACTAAAAAAATTAATCCCAAATCGCTTGTTACGCTGCGAAAAGGTGCAGTAGCAGTCGAAACCTCTGGTGGAGAAATCTCTTTTGGCGAAAACACCATTCGCGTCTTGGCAGGCAAAGCTCAAGTACTTATTCAAGACGAACGATATACCATACTCGAAATCGGGCAAGAAATTACCCTTACTGACGAGGACATCTCCGCCATTATCGCTGGCGGTGCTGGACCAGAAAAGGCGCTGATTACTGCTGATTTTCAAGATTCTGACTGGTTTACTTCGCACATGAATCGTGACGTAAATACAGAAGCATTGCCCAGTGAATCCGTTACTGGCGAAGTGCTCGAAACCGATGAAGCGAGTGAAACGCCAGCGCCAGATATTGTTATTTTGACTCCTGGTAAAAATGATTCAGTAGTTACGACGGCGGATGCTACGCTGACAATTTCTGGAACTGTTCCGGCGACAACCACCAAAGTATTGATAAATGATTATGCACTGACTCGTTTTGTGCCGGGAAGCACCGAGTTTAGCTATAATGCTGCAGTAGAATGGGGGACACTCGTTGAAGGAGAAAACAAATATACGATTGTTGCCTTTGGCGAGAATGACAAGCGCTCGGAAGCGCAAATTACAATTATGTATGATCCAGACGCTATCATCTCGTCTATCAGTCCTGCACCAACGCCTTCTTCTGACGATGAGATAGATTCTTCGCCGTCTCCATCCTCAACTGCACTGGCGTCGCCAACAAACTCGCCATCGATAAGCAGCGGAGGTCTTACTATCGATACTCCTGCAGATGGCGCTATGATTGATGATGCCATGATTATTGTAAGCGGTAAGGCACCATCAGAAACAGCACGACTTGTTGTCGATGATTACACGCTCACGGCATTCACTGCGGGCGATACTACGTGGCAGTACCGCATGTCGGACACATTTAATAATCGTCCAGTCGGTGAAATAACCATCAAAGCGATTGCTTATGATTCTGCCGGAAAAATAATCGAGAGCACTCAAGTCACTTTTACCATCGAAAAAGCAAAAGAAGTTTCTCCGACGCCGACTCCCACCGCTGGCTCGGCGAGCGCGACTTCGACAGCTTCTCCAAAAAGTACGCCTTCGAATAGTAAGTACATGCCCGAATTGAGAGACGATTATTTGCCGCCCCTTCCTCAGGATGAGCAAGGAGGTTCTACAATGTAATCATGATTTTTTTTCGCGCTGCTTTTTGGAAATGGTTTCTCTTGCTCGGTTTCATCATTTTGATGTTGCCGATAGTGTTCGTTGATGCACTCGGCAAATTTCGCATGTATGAGCCGGAAACAGTTCCTGCTAAAAAAATTGCCATTGTATTTGGCGCCGCCGCATGGGGCAAGACGCCTTCTCCTGTATATGCCGACCGTTTGCAACAAGCGGCGGAACTTTTTTTATCTGGTAAGGTGGAGGCGATTTTAGTATCGGGTGATAATTCCGAACTGCACTACAACGAACCAGTAGTCGGCAAACAATTTCTCATCAAAAATACCGACGTCCCCGAGGCAAATATTTTTTTGGATTATGCCGGATTTCGCACGTATGATACCTGCTTTCGGGCGGCAGAAATTTTTGGAGTTGAAGAAGCGATTCTGGTAACGCAGGCGTTTCACTTGCCGCGGGCGCTGTTTTTGTGTCGGAGCTTTGGAATCGATGCAGTGGGAGTTGCCGCGGACAAACGCCGCTACGATGCGATTGTCTGGTACATGTTGCGCGAACAAGTCGGGCGCTGGGGCGCTTTTTGGGAAGGAACCATCTTTCGCCATCCTCCTACGGTGCTCGGCGCCAAAGTGCCACTGACACTCGAAGCCGAATCTTTCTAAACTCTATGTTTTTTGCACTTACTCATTCCGAAAACAATGCGCGCAGCGGCGTAATCACTACCGCACGCGGCACGATTCAGACTCCGGCTTTTATGCCGATTGCGACACAAGGAGCAATCAAAGCCGGCATTACGCCCGATGATCTTCGCAGCATGGGGGTAGAAATCATCCTCGGAAACACTTTTCATCTCCACTTGCGCCCAGGCGAGCAAGTTGTGGCGGATTTTGGCGGCATTCAAGAATTTTGCGCGTGGCAAGGACCGATGCTCACCGATTCGGGCGGATTTCAGGTCTTCTCACTCGCGAAGATTCGCAAAATCAGTGACGAAGGTGTCGAATTTCGTTCGCCGCTGAATGGTGACAAAATCCTTTTTACTCCCGAAAAAGTCATGCAGATCGAACACGACTTGGGCGCCGATATTATTATGGCGTTTGACGAATGTCCGCCGCATCCGGCAGAAAAAAAAGAAGTCGAATCAGCGGTACGGCGCACGACCGATTGGGCGAAAAAATGCAAAACAGCACATGCGGTTTTGCTCAAAAAATCTGGCAAAGAGCAGCATCTTTTCGGTATTGTACAAGGCGGCGTGCATCCAGAATTGCGCAAACAATCCGCGGAAGAATTGCTCGAACTTGATTTTCCGGGGATGGCGATTGGCGGACTATCTGTCGGCGAACCAAATCAAGATATGTATGACATTTGTGAATATCTCAATCCGATTCTCCCCACAGACAAACCGCGGTATTTGATGGGTGTCGGCACGCCGCGCGATTTACTCGAAGCGGTCGAGCGCGGCATTGATATGTTTGATTGTGTGTTGCCAACGCGCAATGGACGGCATGGTAAGGCATTCACAAGCGGCGGCGATATCAATATCGTCAGCGCGAAATATGCTGTAGACAAAAATCCGCTGGATGAGAATTGCAGTTGTTTTGTTTGCCAAAAGTTTACACGTGGATATTTGCGCCATATTTTCAAAGCTGGTGAAATTTTAGGAATGCGCCTGCTTTCACATCACAACCTCTATTTCTACCAGAATTTGATGCAAAATATTCGTTCGGCGATTCGCGAAAATCGTTTTGCAGAATTCAAAAAAGCGGCGCTGTATGGTTTTTCTGAAAACGCATGACTGCTTCAACAACAATCTTCGTCTTTGATTTTGATTCCACTCTCGTCACGCTCGAGTCTTTTGACGAACTCCTGAATCTTGCTCTCGGAGAGCAACTGGAAAAAACAGCGCTGCAAGCAAAAATCACCGCCATCACCGATGCTGGCATGAATGGCGAAATAGATTTGGCAGAATCTTTGACTCGGCGCCTAGAGCTGGCGCAGATTTCTCAAATACATATTGATGCAACGATTGCACTGCTCGTGTCTTCAATTACGCCCGGCATAGAAAAAGTTATTGCGCATCTCCATGCTCGCGGAGATAAGGTTTGTATTATGTCCGGAGGATTTTTGGAGATGATTCTCCCTATCGCAAAAACATTATCGATTGCCACGGAAAATTGTTTTGCGAACGAATTTTACAAAACTGATGGAATTGTGACGGGTATTGATTTTGCCAATCCACTCTCGCGCAGTAGTGGCAAAGCCGAAACTATCGCAAAATTAACGGCGAATTCTAATGCTGATGTGATTTGTATCGGCGATGGCATGAGTGATGCAATTCCGTTTTTGCAAGGAGTTGCTACCGAATTTTGGGGATTTTTTCAGAATGTCGATCGACCAAAGGTCCGCGAAAAAGCAACGCGCAGTTTTGAGTCAAGCGCGGAACTCTTGGAACACTTGCAGCACTTCTGAGTTGTCAGATTTAACCTATGTTTCCAGGATTGTATCGAGGAATACTGGAGTCGAATCTTCCGAATCCATCAGAGGAATGACGATGTCATACTTACCGATCATCGGAAGCTGATTTAGAATTTTCTCGATTTGAGGTCGAACTTCCCCGGTGCAGCGCAAAATGACTAGCGGAATTCGGTCGGATGTTTCTATTTCGACTTCTTTCTCATCGATTCCGTGCTCGTGAAATGCGTTTTTGATGACCAATCGTACCCACTGGATAATTAGAAAATGCGTGATACCGATGTTAACGATTTCTGAATCGTTTGCTTTATCATAAACGGAAAACCATTTTTCAAAGGGGGTCTCGGGGTTCTGTTTGAAGTATTCTTTCCATGCCAGATTGATACTGCATTCTTGATGGTATGCATCAAGAAGCTCATGTGCGTCTGCAAAACCAGGCGATTGCATCGGATCCAAGCCTATCGCATTTTTATTCGAACCCAGAACAATATCGTCCGGGGAAATTATTAAAGTAGTCTTTTCTTTTTCCATGTCATAACCAAAGCGCCAACAATACTATATTTTATTTGAATTTTGTAAAGTAATTATTACTAGAAGTTTTGAAGTAAATTTTCGATATCCGCCATTTTATGCACAGGAAAGTTGCCGATGCGAATCTGCACAGCTTTTTTGCCGCCATACCCTTTGCCAACTTCGATGTCACTCGCTTTCAAACGCTGATGCAAATCTGCCAAATCGGCTTCGCTGCCATCGACGACAATCACACTTTCTGATCGACCTGTGGCAACCGCTGGACGAAATTTGGAATGGTCTGCAAAAAAATCATAGAGCAGCTGCGCTTTTGTCTGTGTCATTTTGTGTAACTCCACCAGCGAACCAAAATCACTTTGCAACTGGCGACTGATATAGCCGAGCGCAGCGATATTCATCACATTTGGCGTGGTCGGCGTTTGGAATTTGCCGGACATACTTTTTTCCAAATCCGTCAAACGATGATGACAGCCGACATCGGCACCGGATTCTTGGCGAGCAGCAGCTTTTTGCATCAAGCGTGGACTGACAATCAAGACGCCAAGTCCGGCAGGCAGCCCAAAGGCTTTTTGCACGGAAAAAAACCATCCATCCGCTTTGCTAAAATCATATGCAATTGCGCCCATCGAACTCGTCACATCGACACCAAGCAAGATTTCGGGAAATGTATTGCGAATCTCGGTGATTTCTTGCGGCGAATAGGCGATGCCGGTGGCGGTTTCGTTAGCGGTAATTGCCAATAATTCGGTATTTTGCGCGGGAATAATTTCACTCAGTTCTACTCGCGTTCCGTTTTCATTACTGATCTTTTGCACGATTTTGCCGGCTTTTTGCGACGTCTTTGCCCAAACATTGCCAAAGTTGCCGTTGGAGACATGACAAACTTTTTCGTCAACTGCACTGCGTGTCAAAATCTCCATTCCCTCGGTGGCAGAATACGTATAGAAAACATGATATTCGTCCGGAATCTGGAAAAACTCGCGAAATGCCGTTATGCTTGCTGCGGACATTTCGGTAAACGTTTTGCTCCGGTGCGAGACTTCGCCGAGTCCGTTTTGGAGTTCGGCGCACAAAAAATCGGCGACACCATGATAGAGTTTGGCAGGCCCGACGGTAAAGTTGGTTACGAGAGGATTCGGCATTTGATGACAGCAGGAAGAGAAAAAATCGCGGCTGAGTCCGCTTCGCCAAGGAGCGCTTCGACATCGACAACAGCAACACCAAGCTGGTCGCGCGTTTTGAGAAATTGAGCGGTGATGTTCAAGTTCCGCGCAGAAAAAATATCGTTAATGCTTGCCATCACGCCGGGTTCGTTTTTGTGAATAATGACCAGCCGCGTCTGCCCAAGTGCCAGCGCACCGGCATTGATTTCGGGAAAGTTGAGCGCCATTGACGAATCCGCTGCAAGGACAAAATCGCGCATTTTGGCGGAAACTTCTTCGCCGAGTGCAGACTGGGATTCTTCGGTGGCGCCGCCAATATGCGGCGTCAAAATCACATTTGGCACATTTTGTAATGGCGAAACAAAAGCTTCGGATTTGGACTTTGGCTCGATCGGAAACACATCGAGTGCGGCGCCCTTGAGCTGTCCAGACTCGAGCGCGATTTTGAGATCATCGATATTCACCACCGTTCCACGCGAAAAATTAATGAGATAACTGCCGGTTTTCATCTTGGCAAGCGTGGTTTTGTTGATCATGTTGTTCGTGGACGGGATCCCGGGCACATGCAGCGAAATCACATCAGCTTGCACGAGCAATTCTTCAAAGCTGACTTGCTGTGCATTGCCGAGTGGCAAAATCGGGCGTACATCCGAATAAATCACTTTCATACCCAGTGCCTCCGCCATGATTGAGATCTGCGTGGCGATATTGCCGTAACCGACGAGTCCCAAAGTTTTGCCGCGAATTTCGTGACAATTGGTTGCAGCTTTTGGCCAGGCGCCACCGTGCATTTGCATCGATTTTTGCGGAATCTGACGAAACAGTCCGAAGATTGCGCCGATTACGATTTCTGCCACCGCGCGCGTGCTCGAAAATGGGCCATTAAAAACGGGAATCCCCATTTCGGCAGCAGCAGCCAAATCGACATTATTGACTCCGATTCCATACCGCCCGATACAAATCAGCTCTTTCGCTTCGGCAAGAATCTCGCGCGTGAGCTTCGTTTTGCTGCGGATGCCGACCACATGCGCATTGGCAAGTTCTTTCTTCAGCTCGTCTTCGGGCAGCGAATCGGGAAACAAATGAATATTACTAAAACCGGCAGCTTTAAAAACTTCGATTCCAGCAGGATGCACGCCATCAAATAAACAGATTTTGAGATTTTGGAAGTGAGACATTCATGAAGAAAAAGGATTTTTGCGTAGGAGTATTTTGCCGAAACCACAGGAAAAGTCGAGTCGTTTCGCCTGTTCTATCTTCGTCAACAAGCAAATTCAAATTCTCGTCTGCACAAGTGCCGCTTTTTGTGTCAAAATCAGTTACGCACATTTTTCCAGACATGAACGCTGACGATATCGCCGATTTTATCTTCGAACTTTCGGTCTTGAAGCGCCTCCCGCGTTCGGGGAGTTTTATTGCTGGTGTCGTCAATCCCGATACTGTTGGCGAACATGTTTTTCGCGCGGCAGAAATCGCCTTTATTTTGGCAGAACTCGAAGGCGCGAATGGCGAACATGCGGCTTTTTTGACTTTGATCCACGACAATGGCGAAGCCCGCATTAACGATCATCACCGCATTATGAATCGTTATTTTGACGCCGGTGATGCCGAAGCACGCGCTTTTGCCGATCAAACAACACGCCTGCCAGAGAAGATTGGAAGTAAATTCCGCGCGGCATTTACCGAATTTGAGGCACGCGAAACACCAGAAGCCAAATGCGCCAAAGATGCGGATCTGCTCGAACTCGCTTTTCAGAGTAAAGAATTTTTAGAACGCGGCTACGCCGGTAAGCAAGCGTGGCTCGATGCCATCGAGCAAGATTTGGCGACCGACTCGGCAAAACAGATTTTTGTATCGCTCATCAAAAAATCCGCCGATGATTGGTGGCATGGGCTCAAATCGTAATTTTTCGTACGATATTTTATTCTTCACGCAACTATTTATGAAATCTCTCAACCCCCTCAATCCCCCTTATCAGGGGGAAGTGCGTCTCATCGATACTCATTGCCATTTGGATTTCCCCCACTTTGCCGATGATTTGGGCGCAGTCATCGCACGAGCGCAAGAATATGGCGTAGAGCGCATGATTAGTATTGGTTGCCGCTTGCCAGCCGCACGGCGAGCGATTGAGCTTTCTGAACAATTCGCAGGCGTGTTTGCCGCGGTCGGCATACATCCCACCGACATCGAAGCGACTTTTGCCCAAGATTTTGTCGAAATTGAAAAACTTGCAGAAAATAACAAAGTCGTTGCGATTGGCGAAACGGGACTCGATTTTTTTCGTCCGGAAAATCCAAGTTCCATATTGCAGCACGAAGCCTTTGCTCGCCATGTCGAAATGGCGAAGAAGCTTGGCAAACCTGTTATTATTCACCTACGCTCAGCTCGTAAAGAGCTCGAAGCATTTTTGAAACAAAATCACGACTTTCCGTTTGTCATCCATTGTTTTTCGGAAGATTGGGCGTTTGCGAAACAAGTGTTTGACTGGGGCGGGCTGATTTCATTTACCGGGATTGTGACCTTCAAAAATGTTGATCAAAGTCTCATCGAGGTCGCCACAAAAGCGCCGCTCAATAAAATTATGGTCGAGACCGATGCGCCGTTTCTTGCTCCCATGCCCGAGCGCGGCAAACGCAACGAACCGGCGTTTACGCGCCGTACGGCGGAATTTTTGGCAGAATTGCGCGCGGAAGATTTTGCAGAATTTGCGCAGCAGACGACGCAAAATGCCGAGCGGTTTTTCGGAATTTGACTCTAATGATTGATGAGTTTATATTGTGATTCTTAATTAATCCCTTGCAATGGAAGGTTCTGATTCAAAGGCGCTGGAGGCTTTGGCTGCAATCCATCAAGTCATAGATCTCTATAAAAAGGAGAAGAATTAGGTATTACTGAATATTCTCAATCGCATCGAGGGCTTGTATTTTCTCGAGCTTTCACTTGGAGAAAGACTCATAATCAAGCGATATTACGATCTTGTGGTGCGCAATATGCGTGATGATGTAGAAAATGTATTTCAAGTTCTAAACCCGACCAAAGAGACTTTGTATTTATTTATGAAAACTTTTTATGATTGTAATAACTCTGCCGTAGTCACTGTCGGGAGACCAAAATCGGCAGAAATAAAAAGAGTTCTTGCTCTCCGGCAAGAGTAATACCGAGCGCTTTTCCTACTTCGCTTTTGGCTTAAACTTACCGCCGCCAAAACTTTTACCCCCACCACTGCTGCCACCGCGTGAGCCACCACCACTGCTACTACCACCGCGATAGCCACCTCCACCCTTGTAACCTCCTCCACTCGGTTTGCCACCGCCACCGCGTCGAAAGTTGCCGCGATACGGTGCACCGCCGCCAAAGTCGCCGCCCTTACGATCGACATCAAAAAAGAAGCGCTTCAGGCGTTCGCCTTCAAGTCCAATTGACTGTGGACCCTCGACTGCGTTGGATTCCAAAATAAACGACATCAATTTTTGTGCTGCTTGTTCGATGCCCATTTTATTTACGAGCATTTCAAAAAAGACATCGGCAAATTCGTTAATTTTCTGATTTTGCAGCTTGAGCATCAACTGTTTGCCATTTGCTTTTTGCACATCAGCAACCGTAGGCAGCGGACGATGAACCATTTTACTCCCGACAGATTGCTTAATGCGCTTGAGGTCTCGCCATTCGTGCGGAGTCACAAGTGTAATTGCTTTGCCCTTTTCGCCAGCGCGTGCCGTACGACCGATGCGATGCGTATAGCTTTCGGACTCAAACGGAATGTGATAGTTGATGACGTGCGATACGCCACGCACATCGAGCCCGCGAGCGGCGACATCAGTTGCCACCAAAAGTGTGACCACACCGCTATGAAAACTGCGCATTACTGATTCGCGTTGGCGCTGTTCCATGTCTCCGTGCAAACCTTTCGCGAGATGACCGCGTGCCATCAGCATGGTTGAAAGGCGATCGACTTCGCTTTTGGTGCGACAAAAGACGACAGATTTTGTCGGTGTTTCACTGTCCATCAAGCGCACAATCGCGTCATCACGTTCTCTCTCATCAATCACACAATACAATTCTTCGATATCAATGCTGATTGCGCCTTCTGCAGCGGTAGTGACACGGACAATTTGCGGATCGCGGAGAATTTTTTTCGCCAGGTTCTGAATCGGCTTCGGCATGGTTGCCGAGAACAAAAGTGTCTGGCGATCTGGCGGCAAAAAAGAAAAGATTTCTTGAATATCATCCAAAAATCCCATGTCGAGCATTTCGTCTGCTTCGTCCAAAACCACCATCGATGGCGAAAAATCGCCAAGTCGCTTGCCCTTCAGCAAGTCAAGGAGTCGCCCGGGAGTCGCAACCACGACATGCGCACCGCGTCTGACTTTGTCGATTTGTTGCGTGTACGATTGTCCACCAAAAATAGTCGCCGTCTGGATATTATCGTTTTTTCCATACGCAAACAGTTCGTCACTTACCTGATTCGCCAGTTCGCGCGTAGGCGTGATGACGAGCATTTCGACACCCTTATTCTTTTTGATATTTTGCAAACACGGCAAACCAAAAGCAGCGGTTTTACCCGTTCCGGTATGCGCTTGCGCAACAATATCTTTGCCTTCTAACACGAGCGGAATGGCTTGTATTTGGATAGGACTGGGCTCTTTAAAACCCATCGCCGTGATGCTTTCGAGTAAACTCTTATTAAGTCCAAAATCTTCAAAGTTCATAAAGTGGGAGAAAAACAGTGGAACATAAACATGCTTTGTTGCGGCAGATTATGACCAAAAACGCAAAAAGAGTAACAAGGTGCAATCCGAAACACAAGGAAGTTGTTTCGAAAAGCCGTTTTTCTTGTCCTCTTTTTTGCGAATGATGATAGGCAAACCTTTTGCGAATGATTATTCGGCGCTTATTTCCATCATAATGCAGGTTCCACCAGCATCTGGATAATCGCCTTCGTATTGGCAGATAAGTCCATCTTCGCACGAAATGCCGGCAATGCCGCCGCAAAATTCGCCTTCGGCCGCCAAGCCAAGACTGCCAGTTGCGCTTGCAGAAGCTTCGGGAGATTCGGTAATCGTATCCTCCAAAGAATCCATTGGTGAAGAGGTGACTTCGATTCCAAGCGGAGTCGGACTAGCAGTTATACTTGGTTCAGCACTTTCTGAAATGGTGGCAATCGGAGTAGCTTTTGGAGTCGTAGTCTTTGTCGGAGGAGTCGCCGTTTGGCAACCTGCCAAAAGTACAACAGCGAGAGCGCATGACCAGACGATATAACGTGATGATTTCATAAAAAGGGAACAAAAAAGAAAAGAAATTTCACCTTTCTAAAATGGTGAGCTGTCGACATGATACGTAATCCTCTCTCAAAAAGAAAAGAAAAATCTGTCTTTGTTTTTTATTTGGGATATCCGCTTTGTTACTCTGAATTTTTTTCTATAACTACGAGCGCTCAAGAATAGGGACTTCACCACGTTTATGGGCGCTTTTTGCTACAAGTCTTTCGACAAGAACTTCTGACGCATTAGCCGCGACAAAATCTCTTTCATCTTCCATTTTTTGTAAAATGGCATCGAGTGCTGGATAGTTGATTCCTAGTTCTTTTTCATCAGTATGATTCAGCACCAGCTCCGCGCTTGGTGCTTTGGTATAGATATTTTCAGGAAGTTCAAAATGACGTGCCAGCGCAAACACTTCGGTTTTCCAGACTTCACCAAGAACCTCGATATCGACACCGCCATCACCGTATTTGGTAAAAAATCCGGTCAAAAGTTCGGTTTTGTTCCCAGTTCCCAGTACAACTGCATCATGTTCATTTGCAGCTGCGTAGAGCACAATCATCCGCATCCGCGCCATAATGTTGCCGCGTGTCATCGGTTTATTCACAAAATCAAGCTGAAATAATGGTGCACAAAAGGGCGCAATGTCGATTTCTTGTGCATCTAGTTCGAGCATTTCGCAGACTTTGCGCGCATCTTTCAAATTTGCTTCGCTCGAAAAATCGCTGTGCGGTAGACGCAAGGCAATAATATTTTTGGCTCCAATCGCTTGTGCGGCAATGCACGCTACCACTGCCGAATCGACCCCGCCAGAGATGCCAAGCACTGCCTGTGTTTTGCCATTCGCCTGCAGATTTTTTTGCAGATTTGTAATCAGTATTTCAGCAAGATGAGCAGTAGAATTCATGTGCGAAAAAGATGTGTTTTTAGTATTACTGATTTGACAAAAAATTTCCTCTCAAAAATTTCTTGCTTTTGAGTCACACCGAAGGGTATATTTATGAGTGATGAGAAAAAACTTTTGGTTCTTTGGCTTCTTCTTTTACGCCTGATAAGGGCGGAGGAGTATTGCTAAAGATTTTTTCTCACGCATCTCACTTCCGCCACTAAGGCGGATTTTTCTTTTTATACCTCTTTTATGTCTACCACAGGAAAATTAATCCGAATGGAACGGATTATTAATCGTAACACGGGCAAATCGATTGTGATTCCGATGGATCATGGTGTGACAATCGGACCAGTAATGGGACTTATTGATATGGGGCGAACGGTGGATGCCGTCGCAAGTGGTGGCGCCAATGCAGTACTCGGTCATTTGGGTTTGCCACTTTTTGGACACCGTCATCACGGCAAAGATGTGGGGTTGATTCTGCATTTGTCCGCTTCAACATGCGTCAATCCGACTGACCCAAACGACAAAGTCATCGTCAATACTGTCCAAAATGCTGTCAAAATGGGCGCAGATGGGGTTTCTGTACATGTTAATATCGGCTCTAAAACCGAATCCAAACAGCTCGAAGACCTCGGGCGAATCGCTGTCGAATGTATCGAATGGGGGATGCCGCTGCTCGCCATGATGTATCCGCGCGGCGAAGGCCTCACTGGTGACGAAAAATCCGTCGAAATGGTCAAACTCGCGGCGCGTATCGGTGCCGAACTGGGTGCGGATATTGTCAAAACCTACTACACTGGCGATCCCGAATCTATGCGCGAAGTGGTCAAAGGCTGCCCCGTGCCAGTACTGATTGCCGGAGGTTCAAAATTATCTGACGAAGACACTCTCAAAATGATTCGTGGAGCTATGGATGCCGGCTGTGCGGGGCTTTCGATGGGAAGAAACTCTTTTCAACACGACAATCCAGAAAAGTTTGTCGCCGCTGCTGCCAAAATTGTTCATGGTGATGCGAGCTACGAAGAAGCGCTTGCTTTCTTGCAAAGCTAAAAGCTTGCGTGACAAAACAAAATACGCCACAATACTTTGGCGTTTTTAATAGGAGAGTCTAGTGATAGAGTCCCGCAGGGCGGGAAAAATCCTCTCTAACTCGAATCGTAATTGCCCTTTTATACCCTTGGCCGGGTAGCTCAGTGGTAGAGCAGAGGACTGAAAATCCTCGTGTCGGCAGTTCAATTCTGCCCCCGGCCACCATTCATTTTATGACATCGTTTTTACAACCAGACGAATACCATGAGAGTGTCTTTGAGTCACAAACATTCAAAGACATTGATTTTACGAATCAATCTTTTGCAAATTCAACTTTTAACGATTGTACTTTTCAAAATTGCAATCTCTCGAATGTTGATTTTTCACAAACGAAACTGTTGGGAGTGAGGTTTAAAAAATGTAAGATTCTTGGTATTAATTTTTCAAAGTGCAGCACATTTCTGCTCGATTTTTCGTTTGCAGATTCGCATATCTCATTATCGATTTTTTCAAATCTTAACCTCAAAGGAACGCTTTTTGAAAGCTGTGAAATCTTTGAATGTGCTTTTATCCAAACAAATTTATCACATGTCGATTTCAAAAAATCTGACCTCAGAAGAAGTCGTTTTCAAAATTCGAACCTCAGTTTTGCTTCGCTCCAAACCGCCACAAATTATAGTATTGACCCCAATCAAAATATCTTAAAAAAGACCAAGGTTGCGCTCCCCGAAGTGATTGGACTTCTTGATACGTACGATTTGGATATTCAATAATCGCTTCGCTCGTATACATTTGATTGTCGAAATAATGGTGGATTTGTGGGGCGCAACGAAAACCAAACGAAAACAAGATTTGAATATTTTTGTTCAGTCTCCGGCAATTTTGCAAAAGTATCTCACCAAATCATGCAGCATTACCCCCTCCTTTTTGAGAAGAAAAATTTTTGTATGCTAGAAAACCGAGAGCAATAACAAAAAGAACGAGACAAACAATCACCGTCATTATGACGCTCGGATATGCTCCATCAAATCCGCTGGCAGAAGTGTGTTTGAGCCAGATTCCGCCATATGCCCAAACGAGCACGAGTCCGTAAAAAATATCCTGCGCCGGAGCAGGTGTTCTGATGTTTCACCTGCTCCACAGGTTTGGTTTGATGGATAAGTGAGGTTTAATCGCAACCCATTTGTTGTATTCCTGCTCCTTAGATTGCATTACCAAAACAGTAAGGACGGGGTGAGGCA
>JBGSOV010000014.1:0-11947 GCA_041738935.1 Candidatus Altimarinota bacterium
CACGGGAGCGATTAATATGTGGGTGAGGATCCCGTCACTGAGTACTTCGGTCGATACCGATTTTTATATTTACTACGGCAACAGCGGTATTTCGACCTCACAGCAAAATGCTGCAACAGTCTGGGCAGCGTATGAGGCGGTCTGGCACTTGAATGGCGTACTGACCGATTCTGCCAATAGTCACAATGGAACAGATAACAATACGCTTGCTGCCACCGGTGTAGTCGCATCAGGACGCCAAACCGCCCATGGAGCAACCAATCGGTATGTTATCGTTCCGGATGACGGAGCTACGCTTGACAACGCGACCAACATGACTACATCAATCTGGGTCAAGCCAAACGCGGCGTTTGTCAACTGGGATAAGATTTTGACAAAAGGTCAAGAAGGCACCAGTGATATCGGGTGGGCGTTGCAGGTCTCGACTACGACAGGGGGAAATCCTTCAATGCATTTCTTTAATACCTCAAATCAGAATATCGGTATCGCTCGTTCGACGGTTGCTATGAGTACTGCCGGCAGTACTTGGTATCATCTTGCAGGCGTCAAGACAGGGAATGATGTCAGTATTTTTACAGATGGTATCGAGACCGAAGGATGGACACAAGCCTTTGCCGGTACTCCCCTCGATACGAATGGGAGTCTCTATATTGGCGCCAATACCAATGGCTGGGGACAACGCTTTAACGGTGATGTCGATGAAGTGCGTATTGCCAAGACCAATCTTTCTGCAGGTTGGATCGCGACAGAATACAATACCATTACTTCCAAAGGGACTGGTGCGGGTAAGTTTATCAAAACAGTCGCCAGTGAAGAGACGAGTGGCAGTGGTAGTCTGACGACCAACTATCTCCGTGCTTCCAACTTTGGGTTTAATATTCCGGTAGGAGCGACGATTAATGGCGTCGAAGTCAGATTTGAGAGGAAGAATGCGGGGACTACCAACACCAATATCGTCAAACTTGTCAATGCGGCAGGAGCCGTAGCAGGAAATGACAACTCGACCGATCCGAGTTGGACAGGAAGTGATACGCTAGAGACCTATGGTGGGGCAAGTGACTTGTGGGGACTTTCGCTGTCGCGCACTGATATCAATGATACGGATTTTGGTTTTGTGGTCTCTGCCACACATAATGGCACGACTGCGCAAAATGCTTCGGTCGACTATATGCAGGTCAAAGTCTATTACACGACTGCCGGAGCAAGTAATATCACGGCACTTGATGTGAGCGGCAATGGGAATGATGGGGATGTAAATACGGCAACAGTCACAGAAGGAAATTTGGGGCAAGCCATGAGTTTTAATGGCACAAGCGATTACATCAATGTTGGTGCTACGGGACAAACCATCAAAAGCGTTTCGTTTTGGATGAAAGCGGATGCTGTAGCAACCAGGGATATTATCAAATTAAACGCGACACCCACCAAAATCAATCTGACTAATTCGACGATGACCGCAACGGCCTTTACTACACCAACGATCTATGTGGACGGAGTTGCCGCAAGCACCATTCCCGATACCGGCTGGCATCATGTAGCGGTAACCACCAACACCGGCATCAGTGCCAGCGCGTTGGAAATTGGACACGGTAACTTAAATTATTTCGACGGCATCCTGGATGATGTCCGTGTGTACAATGTCGCGCTCACTGCCACGGATATCGCGGATCTCTACAAAATGGGGAACTAAAAAACTGATTTCAATCAGATCTTGAGAAGGAGCAACTCTCCCAAGTCGCTCCCCACATTTCTCCTTTTTCTGGTTCGATTTACAAAATTAAACCATAAATGAGGCAGAAATTGTTTTTCCTCTCCCCCTGGATAGGAGCCTGTCCCGAGCAGTCGGGAGGAGCTGGAGGGGGTAGAAAAACAAACCCAACAGCAAAATCACCCCCTCCTTTAGTCCTCCCTAACTTAGGGAGGAAGATGGAAGTGGAGGCATCTATGACTTTGTATTTCTTTGGTCATTCCGGCTTGACCGGAATCAGCATGGAATGGGAGAACTGATATAGAATCGCCAATTTCTCTCCGAGCAGTCGGGGTCGAGATGACACAGTTTTATTTTCTGGATTGCCGCGCTCTCCCGCCGTGGCGGGATCGCTCGCAAAGACGCTGCTACTTCTTAATTCCTAAATCTCAAATCCTGATTATTGCTGTCTGCTATTTGTTATCTGTTATTTGCTATCTGCTTTTCTACCAAGACTGCGTCTTAAGCCGATTGGTTTCGGTATCCCACACAAACGGATTGTATGTGAAGGACGATGTGAGCGTTGAGCTCGAAATTCGTTCAAGATTCCAATTGTTATCCAGCTTTTCTAGCAAACCCAGTTGTTGCGACTGCAAGGATGCGAATGCCTGACACGGCAAAGTGCCGACGCCAATCAGGTCAGTCAAGACGCCCGGGTAACTCCCGTTTTTTTCGAAATAATGTCCGGCGGCACAATCGATCGCCGCCATTTTTGCCGATTCTTCCACCTTACGCAAAGCGACTTCGTCTTCTTGCTCACTCCCCTCTCCGCCATTTTTGAGAAGTCGCTCTAGCCAAATATTGAGCGCGATTTCAAAACGCCCGGCTTTGGCACGCAAAAAGGCCGCTACTTTGTCAGCAAAAGGCGGACAGCCGTCAATCTCTCGCGCGCAGGTTTCGTAAATCTCTGCTGCTTCGTCGTACTGATTGAGATAAAAATACGTATAAAATCCCAGATTGATATACAGCTCGGGCAACATTTGCGGATTATTTTTTTCATTAGCAATGATACCCTTGCGCAGCAAAGTCGGGACATCATCAAGTGTGTCTTGACTGAGCGGCAAAACCAAAGCGCCAAAAATATAGGCGAATTCAAAATGCGGATCAAGATCCGTCACCAACTCCAAATATTCGGGCAACGCTTCAAACTCGAACACACCAGCATGACCACCGGCATACTGCACAGCGCGCAGCCAAAATAAATCAGCCACAAAATTATCGAATCCCAGTAAAAAAGGTTTCAAATCATTCCCACGCGGAACAAACCCAGGATTGCGCCCGAGTTCATAAAAGTGATCTTCCATAACTGGCCACACAATCTGCTGAGCACGATGCACACCAACTGATGAAAACAGTACAAGGAGAATAGCCGCTAAACGCAAAAAAACAGTCATGAGAAAAAAGGACGAAAAAACATCAAAATTCTTTCCGTGAGAAGAACAGCGAACCAAGTGTCACCGCGATGATAATCCAAAACACTGCTCCAGCAGCAGCAGCCAATAATTCGATCGGAGTAAAAAAGACATTGCTCAAAACAAAGTTTTTGAGATTAAGAACGGCAAAATTCGGCATCACAAAATAAATAGCATCAGCGAATTGTTTGAAAAACGGCGATACGGTGTTATCCATCGCAAAAGTACGCATATCATCGGTAATATGCCCGATTACGAACACCGTCAATGCCGAAAATGCCGCCAGCATCGGCTTCATAAAACTGCTAAAGAGAATCACGAGTGCGAGCAGCAACAAAAAAGACAACAGCGAAAAAAGTGTAATGAGCAAGATTTGTCCCACAAATTGCACATCGATAATGCCATTTTGCACAATCAGGTCTGTTGAAAACGCGGTCACGCCGATAAATACCACAAGCATAATCGCGGTAATAAGTGTAAGAATCGCGCCCAGTCCAAAAAACTTAGAAAGGAGAAACTCGATCCGCGTCACTGGTTTGCTCAGCAAAACAAAGATTGTCTTTTTGTCGATTTCACGGAAAATCAGCTGCGTTCCGACAAAAATCGTAATAATCATGCCAAACAAATCAATCATCCCCAGTCCCAAGTCAACAATCACTTTGTCGTCTTGACGTGCCGAAATCGCAGAAAGTAGTTGTGTTGCAACAATCAAGATGACTCCAAAAAAGGCGATCACAATCAAAATTCGATCACGAATCGTTTCGCGGAAAGTATTTTTGACGAGGGCGTAGAGAGTTTTCATAAGTCAGAGGTGAGATGTAAGCTTGAGGATTTTAAGAAGAAAAATCATTCCGGCTTGTCCGGAAGCAATCAGTTTTTTTCGTTTATTTTTTTCGCGAAGAAGGTGGCGATTTTTTTGTAGCGGGTTTGGGTTTGTTGGCGGTGGTCGCAGGTTTGGGTTTGGGAGTAATTTTTGCCGCCACAGTCGTGCTGGCAGATGGTTTCTTTTTGGCAACTGGTTTGGGCTTGTCAGCGGTCAAAGTTTTGACAGCTGTTTTTTGAGCAATTGTTGGCAGCGGTTTTTTTTCTTTTGCAACTGCAGGTTTGTTCGCGCCAGTGATTGCTTCGACAAAAACATCTTCGAGTGTTTTGCCAGTTGGCACAACTTCTTTGATTGAGCCAGAAATGAGCAAGCTCCCCAAGTGGATAATCCCGATACGATCACAAATCTCTTGCGCATCAGACAAAATATGCGAGTTGAAGAAAATTGTTTTCCCTTGGTGCTTGAGTTCGATAATAATATCTTTGATTTCGCGACGACCAATGGGGTCGAGACCGCTCATGGGCTCGTCGAGGAAAAGCACATCCGGATTGTTCATGAGTGCTTGCGCCATGCCAATGCGCTGTTGCATTCCTTTAGAATAGGTGTGTACTTGGCGATCGTGCGCTTCGGTCGGGAGATTGACGAGTTTTAAAAGTCGTTTGCTGCGTTTGTCGATTTCGCTCTGTCCGAGTCCAAAAATTTCTCCTACAAATTCGAGAAACTCGCGTCCCGTCAAATGTTGATAATAATTAGCAAATTCGGGCAAAAAACCAATCTTGCGTCGTGCCGCAATGCTGCCGGCCTTTTCATTAAAGAGCGTAATACTACCTTTGGTCGGACGCATGAGTCCAAGAATCATTTTCATGGTGGTGGTTTTTCCGGCGCCATTGGGACCCAAAAAACCAAAGACTTCGCCTTTGTCGATCGAAAGCGAAAGATTTTTGACGGCACTACGCGCGCCAAAGGTCTTCGTAACATTTTTGATTTCAATCACAGTTTTGCGCAAAATTAATCACGGCACATTCTGCCAGAGCAAAATAAAAACTGCAAGCGGCGAGAATTTGGAGCTTAGTTATTTCGCCCTTGGTAGGTAAAAGGCTGCCATTTTGAGGGACTGCTTGTTGTCAGTAGCTTTAGTGAAGAGCGAAGTAATCCATTTCGACAAGAAAAACCGCCCAAGGTTTCAAGGAAAGAATGTTGAGGGAGTTTCTACGTTTGTGTTCTGGATTGCCACGCTCTCCCGCCGTGGCGGAATCGCTCGCAAAGACGCGGCAGCCTGTCATTGCGATCCCGCCGTGGCGGGAGAAGCAATCCATGTGTTTTGAATTCTTACATCTTAAATCCTGAGTCCTAGAATTTGTAATATTGCAGCCATTCATGCGACTTGTTTCATCATGTTTTTGTTACCAAAGAGCGCTCTTCATCAACATGATAAGAGCGCTCATTTTTGACCGACGTGCCGAGGAAGCTTAGAAGATTCCTTGTTCTTTTTGGGAAAAAAGAGGCTTAGCGACGATTGCGACCTCCGTTCCAGTGATTACCATTATCGGAATTATCGCTTTGTTGCCATTCACCACGGTTTCCTCTCTTCCAAGAGTCGTCGTCATCTGAGTCATCATTTTCCCAGCTGTTGTGGTTTTGATTTTCCCAACCATCATTATCACGCCATCCACTTTCTCTCTTACCGCCACGGTGTCCGCTTTTCCAGGAATCATCATCCGAATCATCTTCCCAATCTTCATACTCTCCACCGTTATTGTACGATTCCCAGATGTCGGCATTGTCATCATCGTGCTGGCTGTACGGAATACCATAGCGATCGTGGTGATAGCCGTAATCATAGTCGCTATCACATTCTTCTTCGGCTTTTTCTAGCGAATCCACCAAAGTGTGGAGGGCAATCTGGTAGCTGCGACTATTAGTGTTGGAATCATCCAGCGCATCGATTTTTGCTTGGATGCGATCGATTTTGGCAGATTGGCAGATACCACCACCATTGTCCGAATCGTCATTGTCATCGGAATCATCGTCACAACGCTCATTCCAAACGATGATATATTTGTTCGTTTGGAGGTTTTTGAGGTCTGGTATTGTGCTCGAAACCGAATTATCTGCGGCATCGGCGACACTATTGCCGACCGTATAGCCACGAAGCGCATACGGCTTGCCATCGCTACAACTGTTGCCGACCTGACTTCCATTCACGAGCTCGGTCACCTTGTAATCTGCACCTTGATTCATCGCAGCAGAAGTGAAGCTGTAGCTAGATGAGGCGAGAGAAGAGCTCGTTACCATTTGATTGCCGCTATTTTGGTTTGATGCTGTCGAAGTTACTTGTATCGGGAACGGACCGCCGCTTGTCGCCTTGGTTCCATCGACATATTTCACGATTGTCACCGTGACGGTATCGACTTGTTGCCCATTAAGAACAGTCGTGGCATAAGTAAAGGCATTACCAGCCACATCTGCGGTGCAGGTGATTTTTGTATTATCTTCCGTACAAGTCGTATTGCCTTCGGCATTCATGATCGTCTGCAAGCTCTCGACCACAGTTTGGACGGATGGCGAGCCGGAGACATTCACCGAATATGTGTTGCCATTGATCGTTGCCCGAAATGTCTCACCGTTTGTTGGATTTCCGGGCGTAAAGGTCACTACCTGAGCAACAGGAACGACTCCCGCAACAGTGCTTGAAGCAGTGATATTGCCACCGGTTCCATCGGCAAATGTGAGATTGCTGGCAGAATTCTCCGTTGCGGTTGTTGTAAACCTGGTAGTAGTCGCACTATCAGACGCGACCGTCACAGAGCCATGCACGGCATCGCTCACATTTGTCAGCGCATCGAGCGCATTCGCGAGCTGAGTCGTTGTGCGAAGCACACCGGGATTAGTGGCGGTGTAGGTATGAATAGTGGCTCCACCGGTGCAATTGGTATCATCCGTTGCCGCGGAATTATTGCCGGTGCCAGCGCCGCTCTCGAAAGTAACGACACAACTCCCGATGGTAATGGTTTCGCCATCCGCAGGGATCGAATTGACCGACAAGGTGCGTGACGCTTTAACTTCTGACACATTTGCGGTTATGAGCGAACTCGAAAATGTGCCGGTAGCCGCCAATACCGGAGAAACACCGGCGAGCACCAGCATGGCAAGTGCGAGAGTCAAGCCGCCAAAAAGACTACCTGCGCTCTTCGTCTGAGAAAGGAACTTTTTCATAGGAAAATGAAAATAGAAAAGTTTTGTTTTTGCGACTGGCATCGTCTGCCGATAATTCGTTGTTGGCAAAAAATTCGCCTTGAGTTCGGTAGAGAGTGTTCCAAATTCTTACATTTCATAACCACAATCAGCCATACGGGAGGTCGTAAGGCACAAAACAGGATGTTTGAAATCAAAGCAGGAGCGAAAAAAAACATTGAAATCTCTTCACTTCTGTTCCATAACAAATAAATAAGACAAGCACATGCGTCCAAACATTTCACATTTTGTTGGTTTATTTTTGCAACTTGAAACAACTCTCTTTCTGAAATGGAAAAAATCACCGCCACGTGCCGTCATTCCCACATACTTCCGTCATTCCCCCATCAGCGCCGTCATTCCCGATGCCAGGTGTTGTTTCGGAGGGGTGTCGGGAATCTTAATCCCATAGAAGAGAAGCATTAATCACCCACGATGTCCGACCAAAGGTCATTCCATTCCGGATTCTCCTTTTCGATCAGACGGACTTTCCATGCGCGATTCCATTTTTTCATCTGCTTCTCGCGAGCAATTGCGGCAACTATGCTTTCGTGCGGTTCAAAATAAACGAGACGATTCACGAAATATTTTTTGGTAAAGCCTTCGTTTAATTTTTCCTTGTGTACCCATGTCCGCTGGATGAGGTTTGTCGTCACGCCGATATAAATAACACCTCGTTTGGCACTTGCAAGCATATACAAATACGCGGGCGCTGCGGTCATGAACAGGACAAAAGCTAAGAAAGGAGTGTATCAGTCAAAATTGATCGGGGCAATGCGTTTAAGATTCCCGACACCCCTCCGGAAGGCACCTTGTATCGGGAATGACGGGGTTTTTGAATGCTATTCGTCCTTTCCTCTTGGCATGAGATAAATTTGTAATCTGAAATTTTTCATTTGTAATTTTTCATTTTTCATTTTCTTCTTGAATCCTGCACTGTGTGATTCTTAATCTCTTCTCTCATATCTCCTTTCTCTCCAAAAAATCCTGAATCTTGAATCTTGCTAACTGATTTCTGGTAACTGCTTTTTGTTTTCTGCTATCTGTTACTTGGTATCTGTTTTCTGCTATACTTCGCACAAACTCTCTCCAAAATCTAGCAAATGATTCTCGCCTACGACAGCATCGACGACTGCTTACGATTTGAAATCTTGTCTTCGGACGGCAAAATCTTATATAAAAAAAATATCGCTTCTGATCCAGTGCACAAAATCCCCCGTTTTGATTTGCTGCTCCAACTCACGACGTTTTTGGAAGAAAACAAATTGCTGCCAAATAACATTGAAAAAATCATCTTTGTTTGCGGCTCTGGGCGTTTTACCGCTGTGCGAACAGCCTGCATTGTTGCCAACGCTTTTGCGCAAAACACCAACGCGCGACTGATTCCCATTACCAAAGAGCAACTTACGCAGGCGAAGGAAGATTTTGCCGAATTTTGTCAGCAAACGCCTCTTGCAGCTAACACACTTGCTGAGCCACTGTTTGCCAGCGAACCACGGATTCATGGCAAAAACTAATTTTTCTCTGTGTTCTTCATTAATAATGCTTGTATCAAAAATCTATAAGCGCCGAATGGCCAATTTTTGCTTTCCATTTTTGGCAAAAAAGGCAACACTGCAGGCATGAATATTTTTCGCGAATTTCCGGTTTTGATTCCGATTGTGGCGGCTCTGCTTGCCGAAGTCACCAAACTGATTATTGTGATATTTAAGCATGAAAAGGTAACTGCTCGGGATATCATGCGCGCCGGCGGAACACCCAGTGGACATTCGTCGTTCGTCGCTGCCTTGGTTTTTACCATGTGGTCACTATATGGAATCAAATCCGCAGAATTTACTCTCGCCTCGGCACTTGCTATCATCGTTATTGTCGATGCGGTCAAGTTTCGGCGCGCTGCGGGACTACATGCTGCTGCCATCAATCTCCTTACCAACGAAAAAACTCTAGATGAGCGACTGGGGCATACGCCGATTGAGGTTGGCGCTGGTGTCGTCTTTGGTTCGCTCCTTTCATTTACCATGCTTTCTTTTTAAAATTGTATGCATCACCTTTCTTCAGACGAAAACGGCTCGAAGGCGCGCTGCTGCCGTCATCGTCACCATTCGCATGGCTGCGGCAAAACGATTTTTGTGCTTGGACTCGCCATCGGTAGCGCTTACGGCGTGCTTTTTGCGCAGACATCGGGCGCAGAACTTCGTAAAAAATTGAGTAAATCCAAATCGCCCGTGCAAGATTTTATAAAAATTTGCTTTGATACCAAAATGGATTTTTTCCACTACGTGCACAAACGCGCGACTGACCTTTTGAACGGAAAATAATTTCTCTGCTCCTCTCATGAAACAATCCCACCTTGCCGCTCGCACCGACAAAAATGCTCCGCATGATGCCGAATCTGTCAATGCCGAACTTTTGACGCGTGCCGGTTTTGTCAAAAAAGAAATGGCAGGCGTCTATTCGTTTTTGCCGCTGGGTTTTCGCGTGTTACGCAAAATCGAGCAGATTATCCGTGAAGAGATGAATGCCGTTGGCGCACAAGAGGGGCTGATGCCTGTACTAACACCACGCGAAAACTGGGTTAAGACCGGACGCGCAACTGTTGATATCGGTTATACGCCAACTGAAAATACGATTTTGAGCTGGAGTCACGAAGAGATGGTCACGCCGATTGCCAAGGATCTCGTGCGCAGTTATCGCGATTTGCCGCTCTGTCTCTATCATATTCAGGCAAAATTTCGTAACGAACCACGCGCCAAATCGGGACTTTTGCGTGGGCGCGAATTTATTATGAAAGACGCCTATTCGTTCCATGCCAATCAAGAAGATTTTGAGGCGTATTACGAACAAATGGCGCACGCTTATTTTCGCGTTTTCGAGCGCTGTGGACTGCGAGCATATCGGATTCAGGCTGGCGGCGGCGATTTTACTGACAAGTTTTCGGATGAATTTTCGGTGATTGCCAAATGCGGTGAAGATACGATGATTTTTTGTGAAAAATGCGGCTTTGCCCAAAACACCGAAGTCGCCGGCACATTGACCAAAGGCAGTGACTGCCCCAAATGTAGCGCCAAATTGGACGAAACAAAATGTATCGAAGTCGGTAATATTTTTGATCTCGGCACCAAGTTTTCAGAAGCCTTTGATTTTCGCTTTGCCGATGCCGAAGGCAAAAATCAGCCGGTCATTATGGGCTGTTACGGAATCGGCGTTTCGCGCTTGGTCGGAACAATTGTCGAAGCAAGTAGCGACGAAAACGGCATGATTTGGCCACACTCCGTCGCCCCTTTTCATCTCCATATCTTGTCGCTAAAAGAAGACGAAACTGCAGAAAAAATTGTCGCTGATTTGGAGCAAGAAGGCTACGAAGTACTCTTTGATGAACGGAATGAGAGTCCAGGGAAAAAATTTGCTGATTCTGATCTTTTTGGGATTCCAATGCGCGTCGTCGTATCCAAGCGTTCGCTCGAGCAAGACTCTGTCGAAGTCAAAATTCGCGCAACAGGCGAGACAAAATTGGTGCTGATGAGCGAATTAGCACAAACCGTCGAGGATTTTTTTGCGAGTAAAAAGTGAGTCAGAAATACAGATAGCAAATAACAATCAGCAGAGAGCAAGAATCAGGATATAAGATTTAGGAATTAAGAAATAGCAGCGTCTTTGCGAGCGGTCTCGACTGCTCGGGACAGGCTCCTCTCAAGGGGGCAGCGCATGGAATTTTTCCTTCTCCGCTTTCTTCTTCAAGAAAGTCACGAAGAACAAGCCGTTCCAGTCGGAATGACAAAACGCTTTTTTGTCTCGAATAAAACCGAATTCGTGCAATTTTGCGAACTATTGCTGGGAACAAAATGTCATTTCTTTTTGTATAATCCTGTGATATAATATATCAGATAAAGTCCCTTCATTTACACAAATATGAAAAACATTCGCAAAAAGCTCTTTTTAGGAGTTGCTTTCTCCCTTGCTTTGGGAGCAATTTTGATATCGACATACAATAGTTCGTATCTCTCTGCGGAGATAGCTTGGCCAGTAACCCCAGGAAATGAAGTAGAGGGTGGGAAAATCACCAATCTGTTGTATCCAGACATCGTCAATGGTCGACTTGGAATCGGCACGACCAAACCTCAAGGAAAACTTGACATCTATGGCACGAGCAAGCGCGTCAAAATGACTTCGACAAGTGTCGATGGCGATGTCAGCAATCAGTGTGCCATCGGAGAAGAAAAGGTCTTTTTTGATATGACAAGCGCCGCTCCACTGATTAATTATAAAATTGAAGGCAAACTGATTACTAAGGTCACCGCAAACTTTGTTTGTGTGGAAGACAGCAGCATCAACTGGACTGCAGGCAGCGAAAAATGGTGGTACAATCCCGCTTCGCTTGTGACTGTCAGCAACACTGGACAGCTTAAAGTGGGTGCTGGAATAGATTTGAACAACACAAAAATTACCAATCTGGGTCAACCAAATGCTGCTGGCGATGCGGCTACGGTTGAATATGTCGCGGCACGAATCGGAAGTATCGCCTGGAAAGATCCCGTCGACGACGCCAATGTTTCAGATGGATTTGGAGCTCATGGTGTTTGCGATGCAAGCAAAGAAGGCTGGACAGCATATAACAAGAGTAACAAGTTTATTTATATCTGTAATGCCACTAAATGGGTGGTTTTAAAGCAAGTCAATACTTCGACCCACACGATTACCAATACTACCGAGACAGCTCTCACGGGAACCGTT